>JAWKHO010000004.1:0-95000 GCA_041394785.1 Pyrinomonadaceae bacterium
TCGAGAAAACAAAAGCAACAGTGGACTCGGGGAGATCAATCGGACCTGACGACGCGGCTCAAAATATGCGCGCCGGCAAGATCGTACTTAATGATGCGGCGACAAACTTTGTTCTCGAAGCGTTTACACAAAACCACAAAGACATTGGCTGGTATCCGGAACCTCAATTAACAGTACTCGGCGAAGTTCCCGGCCGAAGCGGCATTCGCTATTCGATCAGGAAATCCGGTAAGGAAGTCTATTCACACCGCTGCGAACTCAATACACGAAAGAAAACGCAGCGATGTTTTGACAACAAAAAGTATGTTGCAGGCACGGGGATCTTTGAGGTTGAAGTCTATTTTATCGACGGGGATTCAGGCGATGAAAGTCTGCTTCGCAAACTCAAGATCGACGTTCACCGGGCTGCAAAATTCAAAGACGCTCCGGCGGATTATTACGCTCAACGCCACGCCGATGCCGCAGTCGGCTACATATCGGTCGCTTCAACCGGACGACTGACCTTGCACACATTTCACGTGCGCGACCAGGAACTAGATAAACAATTCGGATTTTCGCCGTTCCTGCGCTGCAATGCCAACGGTCAGCCGATCGAATTCAATAATCCGGGAATACCGGGCAAATTCGATTCGCTTGCTTATGCCGTGATGACGGTTCCGGGAAAAAACCCGAGCGGTTTCAAGGACCCGATTTCTTTTGTCCGCAAAAATTCTGAACTTCCGCTGGCGATCAACGGCAACGACACGTATTTTTACGATCCGTCTAAAAATCCTGGCAAATGGGAATGCCGGATCATGGGCAACGGTGACCGGACGGTTTATCGCACATTCAGTTTTGAAATTGCGGGCGACGGAAAGATCACACCGCATCCCGAACAGCAAAGCGGCAACGTTTACTTTGGGGATAACGAGACGATGGTCGAAGTAGGTATCCCCGAAGGCGGAAGCACACTTGACCAACGCCTTTTGCCACAGCCAGACGCGGGATTTTTCTACGGAATTCCGTGGACAACGCCCGAAGGAAAGGCTGCCGCGCAGCGCGTTCCCAATAAAGGTAAACCGTATCCGGTGCCGTAGGCAGTGAATAATGGAAAATGAAAAATGATTCAAGTCAAGCCGTTGAAAACGGCAACATATTTGTAGCCCATAACACGAGTTATGGGTTCGGGATTCAGAGTTATCTCAAGCGGTTGAATAACCGCGACATAAAATATGCCGCCATTTTCAATGGCTTTGACAAATGGTGCAAACCGTTCCCACGGTTTGCACCGTGGGCCATAAATATAACGTCGGTTTCACCGACTAAATACGAATTTTGGGCTATTGGCTCAACACGAATTCTAACTTGATTTTTATTTCAAAAGCTTAAGAGGTTGGAAAAATGAAAAATATCATCACCTGCACAATCGCGTTTTTTTTATTAGGATCGGCAAACGCCTTTGCCCAATTTCCGGTCAGGATCCCAAAGGTCAAAGTTCCAAAGATCGAACAGCCGAAATCTGAAAATTCAGGTGTTTCAAATGAGACAAGTGAGCCAAACAATCAGCCGGCGTCGGTTGAAAACAAGATTCCGTCGAAAGCGGTTTCAGTTAACCCCGAATCTTACAACCGCCAATTCGTGATGGACGACGGCTTTACCTTTTTTAATGCCGAGCCGGTTAAAGGACGCAACCCGCGCAATACGGGCGACGTCGATGTCGGCTGGAAACTCTCGGCATATCTGCGACTGATGGGGACCTTTCCGCAGAATAGTGCTTTTCGGATGGTCGTAAAAAAAGATGGCCGGGAGATCGGCAAGATAATCTGCAAGAGTTACATTTATCGAAAAGATAAAGATCCGTATTTGACCGGCAATAAATCAATCCCGCCTGTTGATGATTTTCTCTCGACAAAAGGAACGTGTGCAGATCCTCCGAAAGCTTTTACTACGCTCGGATGGCATGACGTTGAGATCTACTATATTGACGGCAATACGGATGAGGAAAAACTTGCGCGTAAATATAAGATCGACATCCACAAGTTTGACCAGATGAGAGGGTTTAAAGGTAATGAATATCCGGGAGTGGCTGATTATTATATCCAGCGCTACGCGGAAGCCGCCGTTGGCGTAATGCACGCCGGAAGCGGAAATTATCGTCAGATAGGGCCGGGAACCGGTTTATATGACACGTTCAACCCTAACAGAGCAAGCAATCTGTACATCTATCTGCCGATCGTCTCAGGCAAAAGACCAACTTCAAAAGACTATCTGCGCTGTTCGGTCAACGGTCAAAACTTAAAACTGAACGACGACGGGCTCGGTTCGAATTTGACAAATCAGGATGGCGAATGGGGTGAAGCCGGAGAAGGCAGAAGAGACGCCGTAAAATTTACCGAAAACATCACGTTTTCATACATCACGGCAAAACTGCCTTTAACACTCGGCAAACGCGATTCTAATTTCACGAACGTCTCCGAAACCCCGGGCAAATGGGAATGCAAGATGATGGACAACGGAGAAATTCTTCGAATCTTCCGCTTTGAGGTCGGCGCGGACGGGGAGATCGTCCCGCATCCGGAACAGCAAAACGGCAACGTCAATCTTTTGGGTAAGACTTATCTGATCGACGTTGAGATCCCGGCGACGAGTTCGATCGACGAGCGCTCGCTGCCGATGCCCGAAGCGGGGATCTTTTACGGAATCCCCTGGTCAACTCCTGAAGGAAAAGCAGCCGCGGCGCGCGTGCCGAAAAAGGGTGAACCCTATCCGAAACTTCCGAAATAGATCTCGATCGCATCTTCCATATTGAAACAGTTACCGATGGCTGTTAATTACCGCGCTCATTGCCGGTGGTTAACGGCCTTTTTGTATTTCGGTTTAAATGTTTGTTCGCTTAGACTCTTCAGAAAGAAAATATCAGCGACACGAATCAAAAAATGGAAAAGGCAAAATTTATCGGGATCGCACCGCAGATCGTTGTAGATGACGTTGTAAAAACAGCGGAATACTACCGCGACGTTTTAGGATTTTCAGGTATCAATTATTTCGGCGATCCTCCGGTTTACGCGATGGTTTCGCGGGATGGGTTTGAAGTCCACTTCGGCAAATCGGATGGCGGATCGGTCAATACAAATGAATCGATCAGAAAAGGAACACCGGATTTTGTGATCTGGGTACCGGAGATCGACGAATATTTTGACGAGCTGAAACAAAACGATGCAGATATCATTCAGGAGATAGCACGTCGTTCGTACGGCCGGGAGTTTATTGTCAGAGACTGCGACGGGCATCGGATGATGATCGTTGATTAAGAATCTGGTTTGAAATACTTTAAGGAAAAATTGGCCATGAAAATCATTAAAAAAATACTGGTTGTCGGAATTTTTATCGTTTTGTTGCTCGTCGCGGCGTTTTTTGCAATGGGCTTGATCTTTCCGAATATCGAAGCGAAAAGCGAGGTCGAAATCGATAAACCCGTCGAAGTGGTTTGGGCATATTTTACCGATGAAAGTAAGGCGGGTGAATGGATCGATAGTTTGCGAAAGATCGAAACTATCAAAGGTGCCCGCACTGAAGTTGGCAGCAAATTCAGGATGACTTTTGACGAAGACGGACGCGAGATCGTAATGACGCAAACGATCACTGAATTGAAACCGCAGGAGGTTTTTGCTTTCCGCCTTGAGAACGAGGTCATGGGAGACGACGTCAGAGTAACCTTCAGAGGAAACGGAGAAAAAACTATTGTCACGCAGGAAGATAAAATGGTCGGCGGAAACATATTCTGGCGATCGCTGTTTGCCGTTTTGCAATCGAGTATGAAAACGAATGTAGAAAAGATCCTGATCGATCTAAAAAAGAATGTTGAAAAACTACCTTGAAAAACTTTGTCAGAACCCGAAGCGAAGATCCTTAAAATAACCGGCGAAAATGCTTTCGCAGGAAAACCCGATTTGTTTCAAATCTGAAATAACAGGATCATTTTTATCCTTACAAAATCACATCAAACTATAACAGTCATTAAAATATGATTGGGCGATATATCCATTTGTATGAGTTTGTCGCAATAAACCCCTTAAGTAGTCGCATTCGCACAGCGCCGGTTTCGCGTTATTTTGTTAAGTTTTATCTATCTCAGGAATTCGCAGATAGCTGGGGCAAGAATTAAAAGAAACCGGCATGCTGATATTGATACTGCAAAATTGTGCGAATCGGATAAAGATAATTAAAAGGCACGTTCAGCCAAAAGAAGGAAGCAAAAATGGAAAAATTTGAAATAGAAAATGACATTCGAACAATTTGTTTACGAGCCGAATCTTTTCCGGACGGCGTGGAAGCCGCTCACCGGGAGATTCACACAAAAGCAGCTTCTGCCGGCGAACGGAGATGTTTCGGGATCTCTTATCCGGAAGAACCGGGTAAAATAATCTATCGCGCCGGCCTGGAAGAATCGTACGAGGGTGAAGCGGAAGAATTGGGACTCGAAGCTTTTGTGATCCGCAAGGGCGGGTATATCAGCGAATTTATTCCGGATTTTATGGCCGACATTCCGAAGATCGGTCTGACCTTTCAAAAGCTTTTAGACTTTGAAGGAATTGATCCAAACGGATATTGCCTCGAGATTTACGAGGGCGACAGCGACGTGCGATGTCTCGTACCGCTCGACCCTTCATATAAAGGAGAAATAAAAATGACAAATGATAAAAACCCGATAACTATTGAAACGATCGTAGACGCACAAATGGATAAGGTTTGGGAAACCTGGACCGGCGCGGATCATATAAAGAAATGGAATTCCCCGTCAGACGATTGGCATACGACAGCGGCCGAAAACGACCTGAGAACCGGCGGCAAGTTTTCGTTTCGAATGGAAGCAAAAGACGGAAGCTTCGGCTTCGATTTTGGAGGCACCTACACAACCGTCGGGAAAAATGAGCGCATCGATTACACGCTTGATGACAACAGAAAAGTAAGCGTCATCTTCGAACCATCGGACGCCGGAATAAAGATAACCGAAACCTTTGAACCCGAGGATCAGAATCCACTGGAAATGCAGAAGAGCGGCTGGCAGGCGATCCTCGATAACTTTAAAAAATACGCTGAAAACATTCAGGAGAATTAACGATGCCGATAGAACAAAAAATTACGCCCTGTTTATGGTTTGACGATCAGGCGGAAGACGCCGCAAATTTCTACGCTTCGACGCTGAAAAATACAAAAGTCAACAAGATTACCCGCTACGGAAATGCGGGTTATGACAGACACGGACGCGAAGAAGGAACCGTGATGACCTCGGAGTTTTCAATTGATGGATATGATTTTTTGGGTCTGAACGGCGGTCCTGCGTTTACAAAGAACCCGTCGATCTCATTCTTTTATATTTGCGACTCCGAAGAAGAGATCAACGGGATCTGGAACGAGTTTTCGCGCGACGGCAAGATCATGATGGGGCTCGATAAATACGAATGGAGCGAAAGATACGGATTTATCGAGGATAGATTCGGAGTTTCATGGCAGTTTTCACTTGGCGATGTTTCCGATGTCGGACAGAGAGTAACGCCTTGTTTTCTCTTCGTCGGCGAACAGTTCGGCAAAGGCGAAGAAGCCGTAAATTTCTACACAAAGGTTTTTGAGAATTCATCGATCGACGGAATTCTGCTTTACGGAGAGAATGAAGCGCCGAACAAACCGGGTTCTGTAAAACACGCGCAGTTCAGTCTCGACGGCTGCAAATTCATGCTGATGGAAAGCGGTATGGAACACGACTTTGCTTTTAACGAAGGAATCTCCCTGAGCGTGATGTGCGAAGATCAGGCGGAGGTGGACCGTTTCTGGGATACATTTACGGAGGAAGGTAAAGAGAGCATGTGCGGCTGGCTTAATGACAAGTACGGCGTCTCATGGCAAATAGTCCCGAAGATACTGCCGAAACTGATGAGCGATCCGGAAAGAGCAGGAAGAGTTATGGAAGCCTTTATGAAGATGAAGAAATACGACATTAAAAAATTGGAAGCGGCATGAAACGACTGGTCATGATCGATCAGCAAAGCGGCCGTGTCAGCAGCTCGTCCGTCAGGAAGAGTCGGGCTGCTGACACAATCTCCCCCGAAGTCCTGATCCAAAAGATTTTAATCGGAACATTTTAACCAACACACCGTAACTGTTAGAAATGTTTCGAAACAACAGAGAGAAAATCCTCCTTGCGGCGATCATTGCCGCAGGAATTCTGGTCCGCGTTTTCACTATCTGGATCGGACGTCCGGAATTCGCCGGCTGGTTTAACCATACTTACTATTATTTTGTCGAAGTTCGCGGAATCCTCGAAAACGGCTCGATGCCGTTTGGCGACTTGCCGCTTCTGTTTTATTTTTACGCGCTAATTGCGCGGATCATGATATTTTTCGGCGCGGGCACGGAATTCGCCGTCGTTAATTCGACGAGGCTTGTCATGTCCGTTGTTCCGGCTCTCACAGCGCTTCCCGTTTTTGCTTTTCTTAAATCCCTTAACGCCGGACAGACTCTCAGATTCCGCCACTGGCTTCTCGTTTTTTCCGGTGCGTTTCTGCCCCTGTCCCTGACACACATGCCGGAACTTCTGCAGAAAAATGCACTTGGTCTGCTTTTGTTTACTGCTCTTTTGACCTCAGCTTATTCAGCGCTAAAGCGATCATCGCCGGCAAAAATCGGTCTGATCATTGTGATCGCGGTTTTAATAGTCCTGACCCATTTAGGAACTCTGATCGCTGCCGGGTTATTCGGAATTGCACTGGCGGCTGCGCTTTTTCTGACAGAAAGAGACGTCAGAAAAACAGGATTAGCGGTTTCCGCGATCGTTTTGTTTTCCGCCGGTTCTCTTTCGGCTGTCTATCTGTTTGATCCCGCAAGATTCGGTCGCATTTTTGTTTTTATAAAAAGCAGCGTGACAAATTCCCTGCTCGGACTTTTGTTTTCCGGATCCGATTGGAGCGAAAAACTTCAGGTTTTTGCTGCGATCGTATTTCCGATTCTGATCATTTATTTCTTATACAGGATTTATCGAAACCGTATTTCCGAAATGCCAAAAGCCGACAAGATCTTTTGGCTTGCAAACATAATCTTCTGCTACTTTATTGGAGCTCCCATAATCGACACAGACGTTATCCCGAGACTGATACTATTCCTGATCATCCCTGTGATATTTATTCTCGGTTTTTATCTGAAATATTCCGAACGCCAATGGGTGAATTTATTATTGCCGGCAGCTCTTTCTCTCTGTTTACTCGTAATGACTTTTGGCGAGGTTATGGGCGCAGTCATGCGCAATGGAAATCACGCAGCCGTTTACAAAGAGATTACCGCCCTTGCCGAAAAACAAAAGTTTTCTTCGGGCGATCTGATCATTACAAAGTACGGTGTGACTGAGATCTGCAACTGGTTTTTTAAGACAAAATCCACGCTGATCACATCGTTTAACAAAAATGATCTGGAGAAATATGACCGGGTTTTCATCCTCGTTCCCGTCGAAGGTGAGGAAAATACCGGAGTGCCGTCGGATGAAGCCGAAACCGGTCTTATGTCTGACGCAGACAAGTATCGCTTAACGCGGCGCAATGTTTTGATCCCGGCTGAAATGGAGCCGGTTTACGAAACCGAACATTTCCGTCTTTTCGAGATCGAAAAGCCTCCTCAAAACTGGAAATTCGACGGCTCCGGAAACTGGGCCGGCTACCAAAAGGTAAAATAACCGGGCTTGTTGATCGACTGTTTTGACGTAGGTTTTGCTTGCGGTTAGAATTCTCACAACACTTATAAAAATCAAATGATAACAAAACCGACATTAATTTTGGACGAGGAAAAGTGCCGGAAAAATATAAGCATGATGTGCGAAAAAGCGCGCCGGCACGGTCTCGATTTTCGTCCGCACTTTAAAACGCATCAGTCGCTCGGGATCGGGCGATGGTTCAAAGAACAAGGCGTAAACAAGATAACCGTTTCGTCGCTTAAAATGGCAAACTATTTTGCAGAAGATTGGGACGATATCACGGTCGCTTTCCCGGCAAATATTCTGGAGATCGACGCTATAAATTCGCTTGCCGAAAGCGTGAATCTGAATCTGCTGGTCGAATCCGTTGAGACTGCTTCATTCTTAAACGGACACCTTTCGCAGAAGATCGGAGCATTTATCAAGATCGATGTCGGCTATCACCGAACCGGCGTTGACCCTGAAGACTCGGAATTGATCGATGCGATCCTTAAAGAGATCGAAAACGGCGAACTCATTAGTTTCAAAGGTTTTTTGACTCACGCCGGACATTCTTATGACGTCCGCTCGATAGAAGAAGTTTTGGAGATCCATGATACGAGTCTTAAGATCATGGCCGAGCTCAGATCACGTTACGGCGAAAAGTATCCGGATCTTATTATCTCGATCGGAGATACTCCGACATGCAGCCTGGCGGAAGACTTCTCCGGGGTCGACGAGATCCGTCCCGGCAATTTTGTATTTTACGATCTGACCCAGGTTTGTATCGGTGCGTGTGATCTGGATCAGGTCGCCGTGGCGATGCTCTGTCCGGTTGTGGCGATTCACCGCGAGCGAAATGAACTGGTGATCTACGGCGGAGGAGTTCATTTTTCAAAAGACCGATTGGAAGACGAAAAAGGCCGGACGATCTTCGGCCGGATAGTGGAAAAAAACGGCGATGCCTGGGGGCGTGAGATCCCCGGAATGCACGTAAAGAGCCTTTCTCAGGAACACGGTGTGATAACCGTTCCGGCAGAGAAGATCTCAAAATACGGGATCGGAGACGAACTGTTTATAATCCCGGTTCATTCGTGTATGACGGCGGATCTGACAAATAGTTATCTGACATCCGCCGGCAAGAATATTTCAAGACTCTACCTATGAAGAAAGGAAGATTAGAAGCATTCAGCGACGGGGTACTCGCGATCATTATCACGATAATGGTCCTCGAATTAAAGGTTCCGCACGGAACTGATTTTGGTTCTCTTCGGCCGCTCTTCCCTGTTTTTCTCAGTTATGTTCTGAGTTTTGTATATCTGGGAATATACTGGAATAACCATCATCACATGATGCAAACGGTGGAAAAAGTAAGCGGAGGCGTACTTTGGGCAAATCTCCACTTACTCTTTTGGCTGTCTCTCGTTCCTTTTGTCACAGGATGGATGGGCGAAAATCATTTTGCAGCGATACCTGTCGCACTCTATGGATTCGTTTTGCTGATGGCGGCGATCGCTTACTGGATCCTGCAAAACCTGATAGTAAATATTCACGGAAACGACTCGATACTTGCCAAAGCTGTTGGCAATGACCTCAAAGGAAAAATATCTCCTCTTTTGTATATTGCCGGAATATCGCTGGCATTTGTCAATCAATGGATCGGGTGCGCTCTCTATGTTGTAGTAGCAATAATGTGGCTCGTGCCGGATCGCAGGGTCGAAAAACAATTTAAGGAATCCGAATAAAATTAATCTGAAAAAACCGAAAAATACGTTATGACCAAATTTAAATTATTTCTATATGTCCTGATCGTCTTAACCGCCGTCGTTCCGGCAAGTTCGCAGATGACTTCGGCAGAGGTCGATAAACTCGTCAACGATGCTCTTGAAAAGTTAAATGTCGCGGGCGCTTCGGTGGCGATCGTCAAAGACGGCAAGGTGATCCATGCAAAAGGCTACGGAGTGAGATCGGTCGAGACAAAAGAAAAGGTCGATGAAAATACGGAATTTGCCATCGCGTCAAACACAAAAGCTTTTACCGCCGCCGCGCTTGCGATCCTGGTAGATGAAGGAAAAATATCCTGGCAGGACAAGGTAGTCGATCATATACCCGAATTTACGATGTATAACGACTACGTTACGCAGAATTTTACGATCGAGGATCTTCTGACACACCGCAGCGGTTTGGGACTTGGAGCCGGAGATCTGATGTTTTTTCCGGACGGCGCCGATTTTTCGATGAAGGATGTTCTGACAAATTTTCAGCACTTTAAGCCGCAATCTGCACTTCGGACAAAATTTGATTACGACAATGTTTTGTACTTTGTGGCCGGCGAAATAATAAAACGTGTCACCGGAACACCATGGGAAGTTTTTGTCACAAACCGCGTCTTAAAACCGATCGGGATGAACAACACCTACGCGGTTTTAAGCGATATGAAAAACCGCAGCAATCTTGCTGCACCTCACTCGACAGAAAACGGCAGGCTCCGCACTGTTCCGCACTACGAATTCGATTCGCAGAAGCTGAATGGCGCGGCCGGATCGATCTATTCAAACGTCGCTGATCTGAGCAAATGGATGCTCGTTCAGTTAAACAAAGGAAAATACGGCGATAAGCTCGAAAAGCAGCTGTTCTCGGAAGCGAGGCAGAGCGATATGTGGTCGATCCACACGGTGACGTCGGTCGGACGAAATCCCCGTTACAATTCACATTTTGCAGGTTACGGTCTCGGCTGGGGGCTGACGGATATCAGAGGAAATCTGAGCGTCTCGCACACGGGCGGTCTTCCCGGAATGCTTTCGAGGACGATTCTGATTCCGGATCTCGGGCTTGGGGTGGTTGTTCTGACAAATACCGAACCCGGCGGCGGCGGTGTCTTTTCTGCCGTTTCAAACACGATCGTTGACAGCTATCTGGGACTCGACGACTTCGGATGGATCGACCGATACGCAAAAAATCTGAGCGCGCGAAATGAACGCGACGAAGTAACCGCAAAAGTTTGGGAAACCGTCAAAAACGCAAAAAGCGGTCATATCAAACCGGAAGACTATATCGGTGTTTATCAGGACAATTGGTTTGGAAAAGCCGAGGTTTTTATGAAGAACGGCAAGCTTTGGTTCAAGTCTTATCGTTCGCCGAAATTAAACGGAGAGATGATGTATTACAAAGCAAACGCCTTTGCCATAAAATGGGAATATCAGGCAATGAACGCCGATGCATTTGCGATCTTCGGTCTTGATGAAGAAGGAAAAGCTCAAACGATAAAGATGAAAGGGATTTCACCGAATATCGATTTCAGCTTCGATTTTCAGGATCTCGATTTCCGGCGCGTCGAATCAGAGTCCGAAAAATAAAACTGCAGGAAGCACCAAGTTATGAATATCACCGAAAGAATTGAAAACGTAAAAAGATACAAAGACATAACGATGCTTTTGGTGAAATACGGGCGCTCTGACCTTGTAAAACAAGCGGGGATGAGCGGCGCGCTTGCGGAAGATCAGGAACTTTCGGAGGAAGAAACCGCAAAAGCCGGTGAATTTGCAAAAGATCTAGAAGATCTCGGAAGTACGTTTATAAAACTGGGGCAGCTTCTCTCTACGCGTGCCGATATTTTTCCCGCTGAATATCTGAAAGCTCTCGAACGGCTTCAGGATAACGTCGAGCCTTTTTCTTTTGGCGAGGTCGAAAAGATAGTTGCGGAAGAACTCGGCGTCCGTCTCTCAAAAGCATTCTCGGATTTTGAATCCGAACCCGCCGCCGCCGCATCGATCGGTCAGGTCCATCGGGCGAAACTTCGTGACGGAAAACGCGTGGTCGTAAAAGTACAGCGGCCGGGGATCCGCGAAGAGGTCTATCACGACCTTGAAGCGCTCGACGAGATCGCCGCGCTGATCGATTCAAAAACAAAGCTCGGAAAACGTTACGAGTTTCAAAACACGCTTGTCCAGCTTCGCAAAAGTCTGATGAACGAGCTCGATTACACGCGCGAAGCATCGAGTCTGATCATCCTCAATAAAAATCTTAAGGATTTTGAAAACATCATCGTCCCCCTGCCGGTTCAGGATTATACGACATCGCGTGTTTTGACGATGGACTTTATTGACGGTAAGAAGGTAACCGATCTTAGCGAACTCGCGCTGCTCGAGATCGACCGGAAATCGCTTGCCGACGAGGTGTTTCATGCCTATATCCATCAGATCCTCGCTGACGGCTTTTTCCACGCCGACCCGCATCCAGGAAATATATTTATTACAAAGTCCGGCCAGATCGCGTTGCTCGATCTTGGAATGACGGGAAGGTTATCGTCGGGCTTCCGTGACAATCTGCTCGATCTTCTTCTTTCGATCAGCGAGGGACGCGGTGATGATGTCGCTCATACCGCCCGAAAAATGGGTGAGGAAAAAGAAGATTTTGATAAAAAGGAATTCGAGAATTCGATCGCCGATCTCGTCGTCTCACATATCGAGACAAATCTGGCAAAACTGAACGCCGGAAAGGTGGTGCTCGAGATCACCAAAATTTCGGCAGACTGCGGATTTCGTTTGCCGCCGGAATTTACGATGGTTGCAAAAACGCTGTTGAATCTGGACAGGGCGGTTTACAAACTCGATCCGGAATTTGATCCGAATGCTTCGATCCGTAAACACGCCGCATCGATCGTCAGCGACCGCGTCACGGAAAAAGCATCGCCGGGCGCCGTTTTGAGCAGCGCGATCGAATTAAAACAGCTCGCCGAAAATATTCCGCCGAGTCTCAACAAAATCCTCGATACTATCGCTAATAACAAATTAAAGGTGGAAGTGGATGCGATCGACGAAAAGACTCTGATGGTCGGTTTTCAAAAGGTGGCAAACCGGATCGCCATGGGGCTTGTTCTCGCCGCTTTGATAATCGGCGCCTCGATGCTGATGAATATCGAAACTTCGGTCCAGATCGCCGGTTATCCCGCACTGGCTTTGATACTCTTTCTCGCGGCGGTAACCGGCGGCGTTTTTATGATCTACACGATCGTCTTCACCGACGAGGAATAGCCGCAAAAGGAGCGCGGGCGTCCCTGCCCGCTCGATCATTGAAAATGATCGAAAAATTGTCAGTATCCCGATCTTGACAGAAGAATAAAGAGTTTGGGAATGCCTCGTTTTTGACGTTTTCAGCCGGCCAAAATTATACCTATATGAGTGGAGAATATTTCGAAGACGAACAATTTACCGGAACGGATTACTCAATAAGTCCCTTAACAACAGGCGAATATGAAAACTGCCGTTTTGAAGATTGTTGCTTTTCGGGTTCCGATCTTTCGGAAATTAAGTTTATCGAATGTGAATTTGAAAATTGTGATCTGAGTCTTGCCAGAGTAACAGGTGCAGTTTTTAACGATGTAGAATTTAAAAGCTGCAAAATGCTTGGGATCCGTTTTGATAGCTGTAATAAATTGTTGATGTCATTTAATTTCGAGGATTGTCAATTATCTTCTTCGATATTTTGCGATCTGACATTGAGAAATACAAAATTCATTCGCTGCAAAATTCATGAAGCAGATTTTGCAAATACCGATCTTACAGCTTCATTCTTTGAAAACTGCGATCTTTCCGGCTCGATCTTCGAAAATACAAATCTTGAAAAAGCAGACCTCAGTTTATCAAGCAACTTCTCAATTGATCCTGAGAACAATCGGATAAAAAAGCAAAATTTTCGAGGCAAAATGTAGTCGGCCTGCTTCACAAATTCGACATTGAATTACTCTGAGTTAAACAGCATCTTGATTCGGAGTGCGGGCATCCTTGCCCGCCTCTTTTTCTTTTCAGTTATTAATTGATGGAGGGGTTCGATCATTTTCAATGATCGTGCGGGCAGGGATGCCCGCGCTCCATACCCGCGCTCCATGCCCGCGCTCCCTGGTACGCCCAAGTTAGCCGGCTGCCTGCAGATCTTTGGCGACCTTTTGCACTTCATCGAGAACCCGCAGCAGATTTCCGCTCCAGATCTTTCCGATCTCTTCTTCGGTGTAGCCGCGTCTGACGAGTTCTACCGTCACATTCAATGTCTCGGACGCGTCGTTCCAGCCCTCGATCCCGCCGCCGCCGTCAAAATCCGATGCGATGCCGACATGATCGATCCCGAGTTTTTCGACAAGATAATCAATGTGATTTACAAAGTCCTTGACGTCGACCTTCGGCAGATCCTTTGTCGCTTCTTCGACGAGCGGTTTTGCCTTTTCGCGGAAGGCATTGAATTTCTCCATATAGGCTTTTTGCTCTGCTTCCGGAAGTTTTTGGACGTCTTCTCTTTCCATCCTTTCAAACTTCTCTTTTTCGGCAAATTCCTTATAAACCTTGTCCCGCGCGTCGCTGATCGCTTTTGCTTTGTCAACATTGACATAACTTCCGAGCGCGACCGCCTGGACAACACCGCCGTTCTTCTTGATCCAGCCGAGCTGCTCGTCATCGAGATTCCGCGAATGATCCGCCACCGCGCGGGCCGATGAATGAGACGCGATCACCGGCGCTTTTGAGAGTTCGATCATCTGTTTGATCGCTTCCTTTGAAGGATGCGAAATATCGATCATAACTCCCCATTTGTTGAGTTCGGCAACCGCTTTCTTCCCTTCTTCGCTAAGGCCGTTGTGGAGGTATTTCCCGTCTTTCTCGCCGGTATTCGAATCGGCAAACTGGCTGTGTCCGTTGTGCGCAAGCGACATATAACGGGCACCGCGTTCCGCAAACGTTTTTATCAGTCCGAGATCCTTTCCGAGCGGATAGGCGTTTTCAACTCCGATCATCGCCACGAGTTTTCCTGCCTTATGAATTCTTCTGACGTCTTCCGAGGTTTTCGCGAGTTCGATATCGTTTGGCGCGATTTTCGTGACCAAACGGTCGATCGCGTCAAACTTGTCGATCGCATTATCATAAGCCTTTTTGTAACCGGCATCGTCGAGTTCACCCTGGCCCGTGTAAACAATAAACCACGCGACATCGAGCCCGCCTTTTTTCATTTTCGGGAGAGTTACCTGGCTTTCAAGATCCTGCGTGTAGTTCTTTCTTCGGTAAAATTCTTGGTATCGATATCATCGTGTGTATCGAGCGTGATCACATTCTTGTGGATCTCTTTTGCCTTGGCGAGGAGTTCTTCCTCGGTCATCTTCGGCGCAACCCGCTTGGTTTTCGGCTCTTCGCCGGGCTTCATCCCGACCTTTGATTCATCCTTACAAGAAACCGTAAAAAGAAATAATGCAGCTAAGAAAGTAACTAAAACCTTTTTCATAAATTATCTCCCGGAAAATTTTGATTTGGATAAGAATACTTTGAATAAATTCTTTCGGCAAATCGATCCCATAGAGCCTACGTCGGAGCGCGGACATCCCTGTCCGCACGAACGCCCGGCGTTCGACCGCCTTGTCAACCTCTACAGCTCACAGTGAAATCAGATCGCATATGCAATCGTGCAGACAGGGATATCCGCGCTCCATTTTGCAGGAATTTTCTTGACTTTGGAATTCCCCGGATTTAACTTTTAGTCCAATCTTAAATTTCGGTTTCAAGCCAGATGAGTTTCATATCAAAATCTGCGGTTCTCTTTTTGTTTTGCGCGGTTTTTTCTGTGAGCATCAATGCGCAGGCGGATGAATTTTGTGCCGAATCGAGAAATTCCCCGACCCTCGATTCTCCTTTTTCGCATATTCCTTATGTCTTTGGGAGAATTTCCGTAAAAGGTCTTCTTAAGCGAGAAGTTTCCAAATATCACGATTTCGCTTTCAGGTGGTCAGCAAAGAGCAGAGCGGATCAGCGTTAGCCGGACCGGAAATTATTGTTTCCGGCTGAGAACTGCGGGCGGCACTTTGATCATCGAGGTAAACGGGATCGAAGTAACGCGAAGAGCTTTGCCCGCCATAAACGGGCAATTTCGCGAAGACTTTGAGATCAATGCCGGCGAAACGGACAAAACCGCCCCGCCCGGCGTTATGTCGGCAAAATACTCGCGCCCCGCAAATCCCGAAACCGTCGAACTCTACAAAAACCGCCGAAGCTGAAAGCAGAAAAAATCATAAAGAGGCGATCGGATATTTGAACGAGATCGTCCAAAAAGACCCGCAGGATTATGTCGCCTGGGCAAAACTCGGCTCGGTCTATCAGGTGAAAAAGTCTTATAAAGAAGCGGTCGCAGCATTTACCCGTTCGCTCGAACAAAAGATCGATTATATGCCGGCATGGATCAATGTCGGCATCATCAGAATTGCCGAAAAACAGTTTGAAGCGGCCATCGCCGTTCTGCTTCAGGCCGCTGAATTTGACCCGAACTCGGCGAGGATCTACCAGCTTCTCGGCGAAGCGTATCTGCAGTCGCGGCAAGGAACTTTGGGAGCCGAGGCATTGAATAAGGCGATCTCTCTTGATCCGCTCGGAATGGCGGAAGTCCATCTGCAGTTGGCGCATCTTTATCAACTCGCCGGTGCAAATAAAATGGCTGCAGCCGAATACAGGATCTTTCTTTCAAAGGTCCCCGGTCATCCCGAGCGCAGAAAATTTGAGGCGTTTATAAAAAAGAATCCGGAATAACGTCGGAGCACAAAACTGGAGCACGAAACTGGAGCGCGAAACTGGAGCGCGGACATCCCTGTCCGCAAGATCGCGAATGCGATCTAATACTGACTAATCGCTACAACCGTTTACAAGGCGGTCGAACGCAGGGCGTTCGTGCGGACAGGGATGTCCGCGCTCCGGCCTCCGCACTCCGAAACCGGCGCTTTGGTTTTTTAATATTGACAAAAATTGGTATATTCTTCGCATGAAAAACAATATCCGTAACTTATTCAGAAATATAGAGATAATGCGATACTTCGTATTATCTGCCGTTGTGGTGCTGGTGTTTTCGATTTCCGCGTTTACTCAAAAGGCTGAGCCTGCGCTCGAGGTTTTAGCAGCTTATCCAAAGGTCCGCGATTTTACGATGACGGCGGACGGCCGGGAAGCTTATGTCACGCTCCAGAGCCTCAACGAAGAGATATCGATGATCGCCGTTCTGAAGAAAGTAAACGGCAAATGGGGCGAACCGCAAAAGGCCGGGTTTTCCGGCGAATTTAAGGATCTCGAAGCAGCCCTGGCGCCTGACGGTCTTACGCTTTATTTTGTTTCAAACCGTCCGCTTTCAGGTTCCGGTAAACCAAAGGATTTTGATATCTGGTTTGTCACCCGTGCAAATCTGAAAGCGCGCTGGTCTGCACCGAAGAATCTCGGAGCTCCCGTAAATTCGGAAAAAGATGAATTTTATCCATCGCTTGCCGCAAACAAAAATATGTACTTTACGCGCGAACCTCTCGGCCCGAAGAACAGACCCGATATCCTTATGAGCAAATGGAATGGGAAAAATTATGAAGACCCGTCAGATCCGGGCGAGGCGATAAACTCAGAATCCTTTGAATACAATTCCTATATCGCGCCGGATGAATCTTTTCTGATCTTCGGCGGGTATCAGCGGGAAGACGGACTTGGAAGCGGAGACATGTATATCAGCTACCGCGACGCCGAAGGAAACTGGAGCACGGCTAAGAATATGGGAAAGGATTTTAATTCAAACCAGATGGATTTCTGTCCATTTGTCGACTGGAAAACAAAAACGCTTTATTTTACAAGCCGCCGGAGCCTGGTCGAGCCTCAGAAATTTGATTCGATCGAAGATTTTGATGCGGAAGTTTTTATGTATGAAAACGGAATGAGCAGGATCTATATGATCCCGCTCGCACCGTTTTTGAAATAGTCTATTTTACGGAGCCGACAATATAGCTGTCGCGCGCCCGAATCGCCAGATTCGGCCGGTCAACCCTGACGCGGATCTGTTTGCGTTCACCGTTTTTCCCTACTTCTCTCGGATAATAACCGATATTGTATTGTGTCCGGAGTTCGTCAGCGATACCTTCAAATGCGTCGTTGAGCGACGCCGCGTTTGAATCGGGTTTGTAAACTCTTCCGCCGGTAAGTGTTGCAAGGTCATCAAGATACAGCCGGCCAAGCGTATAATCTTCGCTTCTTGCACCTTTCGGAATTTGTGTTCCCATTCCCGGCACACCGACCGAAGGGATCGAGGTCATCGGACCGGCACCGCCGCCGATCCCGCGCATGTTCAAAAACGTGTTGTAATAGATCGGAAAGACGATCGCATCCGCTTCATCGGCATCGCGCAGAGTCGATTCATAGCTCGCGCGGCGGGAGGTTGTATCAACGCCGTCGGTGAAGAGTACGATCGCTTTGCGCCCTTCTATCCGACGCAGACGCTTGCCGAGCGAAGTTGCAACAGCATCGTAAAGCGACGTTCCGCCGCCAAAATTTGTCCGGTTTATCGCCTTGTTTATTTCGTTCCGGTCGGTCGTCGGGTCGGTCAAAACGCTGACGCGTTCATCAAACATGATCACCATCACGCTGTCATCCGGCTTTAATTGTCCGACAAAAGCACGGGCCGCAGCCTGAATTTCTTCGATCTTATACGTCGTCGAAGAACTCATATCGATAACCATTATCACCGTAAAAGGTTTGTCGGCGACACCGAAATACTCGATCTCCTGTTCTTCCCCGTCTTCAAATACCTTGAAATTTTCCTTTGTCAGCCCCGATACATAGATCCCGTTTCGGCGGTAGACCGCGACGGGCACCGTGATCAGCGCGGATTCAACCGTAATGATATCGTCATCCGTCTCTCCGTCGGCCGTTTCGACAACTTCAACTTCCTCGCGCTTCGGTTCTTCTTTTTTGTTCGACTTTGAAGACTTCCGTGCGCCTGATCTTGCAAAAACCGGTATCGCCCGGCTCGGAGACGATTCAGAATAACCCGGTTCATTCACGGTGTTATCTTCTACCGGCTGCGGCGTTGCAACCGTTTTGACGCGTCTTCCCGATTGCGCCGCGGCCAAAGAAACGAGACCCAGAATTATAAATCCAACAATTACGATCCTACTTTTCATCGGTTTTTTCCTGTTTTTATACTGATCCAGACGGTTTTCGCGTTTGATGCAGTCAAGCAGTAAAAGGTTAATTATTTTTTCGATTCGCACCGGAAATCGGGAAAACGGATCGGGCGGGAGACATTTTAGAAAACTTTTATTACTTTTGCCGCGTAAACGGATAAGATCCGGTTACAGCAAACGATCTGCATATTTTTTCCAGTATATCACTTTAATTTTTTACGCTTTTCAAATGGAGCATCTACAATGATCAAATCATTTTCACTTATCGCAATTTTTGTATTTTCGCTAACGACCGCGGCACTTGCAAATACTGATTCAGACGCCGACGCCGTAAAAAAAGCTTCCCTGAATTACATCGAGGGTTTTTACGAGGGTGACGGCTCAAAACTTTCAGAAAGTCTAATCCCTGAAATGAACAAGTTCGGTTTCTGGAAAAAACAGGGATCCGAAGTTTATGAACACGCCGGATCAATGTCATTTGAACAGGCTTTGAAATTTGCGGCCGACGTAAAGGAAAAGAAAAACTTTCCGAAAGCTGATGCGCCGAAAAGCGTTGAGATCCTTGAGGTTTCGGACAAGATCGCGATCACAAAAGTGACCGCCTGGTGGGGAGTTGACTATCTCATGCTTGCCAAAAATGACGGAAAATGGATGATCCGTCAGATCCTCTGGGAAGGACCGACAAAAACCGCGTCGCCGACCGATGCCGACAAACAGGGTGCGATGAAAGCCGGTTTGGGCTATATCGAGGGCTTCTATGAAGGCGATACGGGAAAACTGACAAACAGCCTCAAACCGACTCTCTTTAAGTTTGGCTACGGCTTTGACCGAAGAACAAATGATTTTGGAAAAGGCGGACAGATGACCTATGAACAGGCGCTCGCCTATGCCAAAGGCGTCAAGGAATCCGGTAAATTTCCGAAGGAAGATGCGCCGAAAAAGGTTGAGGTAATGGACGTCATGAACCACATCGCTGCCGTAAAAGTCACCGCCTGGTGGGGTATCGACTATATGCTTCTTTCAAAAAACGGAGATAAGTGGATGATCGAACAAGTGCTGTGGTCGGGCGTACCACCGGAATAGAAAGTCATCGTGAACGGCCGAAATGAATTTGAACCGAAATGCTCTCAACGGCCGTTTCAAAGATTTCCTCCTATTTTTTGAGCGGCAGTTCAACGGCCGGCCGGAATTCCGTAAGTCCGGCTTCTGCTATCGTTTTTTCTATTTCTTCCATCCCCGAAGGAACAAATGCGCTCAGATTCTCGACCCCGTCTTCCGTCACGAGCGCCATATCCTCGATCCTGATATAGAGCTCTTCTTCCCTGATCCATATCATCGGATCGATCGTAAACACCATGCCCGGCCGCAGTTTTACTCCGCGGATCTGCCCAACGTCATGAACCGCCATTCCGACCGGATGCTGGAAATGGCCGCGGAACTTTAAACCTTCCCGAACAGCCTTCAGGTGTGCTTCGTTTGCAAAGGTCTTTCCTTCAAGATACTTCTCCATATCTCGTGCTGCCGAATCGAGCACAAAATCGGATGTCACACCCGGCCGGATATATTTAAAGAGCGCATCGCGGTAAGCAAGAATATAGTCTGTAAGCGCACGCTGAGCCGGTGTATATTTACCATTTACGGGCCACATCCGCGTCACATCACTCGTGTAATACCGATAATCGGGAGCGTAATCCATCAGAACCAGATCGCCGTCTTTGAGCATGTCGGTCTTTTGAAAATAGTGACCCCGAAAAGCATTTGTGCCGCCGCCGATGATCGACGCATATCCGTCTCCGCGGGCTCCGTGAAGATAAAAAATGTATTTTGCCGCCGCGTCGAGCTGATATTCGTAAACGCCGGGCCTTGT
The DNA here is from genome assembly GCA_041394785.1 of Pyrinomonadaceae bacterium. Taxonomy (GTDB): domain Bacteria; phylum Acidobacteriota; class Blastocatellia; order Pyrinomonadales; family Pyrinomonadaceae; genus Aridibacter. The sequence goes on from JAWKHO010000004.1 coordinate 20,518, forward strand.
CGAACGCATTGCTTCAATGATCGCCAAACCCGCGATCTCTGTCGCTTTTCTGATTACTTCGATCTCTCTCTTGCTTTTTATCAGCCGCATCGAATCGAGTATTGGTGAAAGATCGCGAATTTCATATTGGGGAGCGCGCAGATTTAGTAATTCCTTAAATCTTGCCTCACGCGAAGGTTGTCCGTCCCACGGGTTTGAAGAAATCCGTGCCTGTTCGTTTAGTAATTCGTCGCGGCTGTCAGTTCCAGTTTCTGCCGGACTTTGCGGCGTGTAAAGTAACGGAGCGGGCGGTCGCATCTGGCCCCCGACAAGATCAAGAGACAGTTTTTCGGTCGCTTTTACACTGTCGATTCCGGTGAGAACCCTAATCAACTCCTCGTCTTCGGCGGAAAGCATTTTTCCTTCACTTCTTTCACGTCCTTCGTCGCGGTGCGGCAGGTAAAGCGTTGTTCGCTTGTTTCGGCCGTCGAGCAGTAAAAATGCATGCGGCGTTTCAATCCCCGTCAAATAGTAAAAAGTATTTGTTTGACGAAAAACATTAAAATCTCCGGCTCCGCGGTTTCCCTGAATCAAAGCGATAGAATTACTGCCGATCGATTCGAATATTTTTGCCCTTCGCGCTTCAAACTCTTTTTTTGGAAAGTCTGTTTGATAGTAGTGGCGGTCCTGCGCGGCCGCTAAAACGGTAATGACGGTGATGATCGACAATGATAAAACCGCAGTTTTGATTCTTCTCATTATATTTCTCCGGATTGATGATCGTTGCGGCATAGTTTATACGACGGAGTAGATTTATCCCAAAACGCTCACACTGGAGCGCGAATTCTCCCGTCCGCACGAAAATTGGAGCGCGGACATCCCTGTCCGCACGAACGCAGAGCGTTCGAAATCACCGCTAAGAACCAGAGAAGATCATGAATTTCAGATCGCTTTCGCGATCTTGCGGACAGGGATGTCCGCGCTCCGGCTTTTGCACTCAAAAAGAAGGAATCGAATTGGTGCTGCGGTATTCTTAAAAGCTATTTGAGAAAAGATTCGTTTGATACAAACGACGGCGAATAATTATAATCTTCAAACGTCAGCTGTCTTTCATTTTGTCCGTCGGCATCGATGATAAATATGTGCTGATTCGTCTTTTTATCTCCTCTTTCAAAAACGATCTTCCTGCCGTCCGGCGACCACCTTGGCCTGATATCCATTAACGGATTGTTGGTGAGTCTTTTGATCTCTCTTTCATTTTCGGCGTTCATTATGTAGATCTCCGGATTGCCGTCTTTTTCGCCGTAAAAAAGGATCTGTTTTTCATCGGGAGACAGCTGCGGGTAGTATTTATCACCCGCGCCGGTTGTAACTGCTGCTTTTTCGGAACCGTCGGGATTCATTTTCATGATCTGATAGACCCCGTCTTTCTTCGAAGAATAATAGATCTTATTATCCGAACCCCAAAAAGGCATCGTGTCCGTTTCACTATTTCGGGTAAGATTCTCAAGATCGCCTCCGTCACTATTCATCACATAGATCTCGGAATTTCCGTCTCTGTCAGAAACAAACACGATTCTTTCAGCATCGGGCGACCAGAAGGGTGCATATTCCGCCTGACCGGCATCCGTGAGCTGAAGAAAACTCTTTTTCTCGGCGTCCATCAGCCAGATCTTCCACCAGCCGACCCTTTCCGACGTAAACACCATTTTTCTTCCGTCTTTCGAAAGGATCGCGCTGCTGTCCTTACTCGGGTGATCCGTGATCTGAATGGTTTTTCCCTCTTTCGAGATCAGATAAATGTTATCGGTACGGTCTCTTTGTTTTGTAAAAAGTATCGAATATCCAGATGGCTCCGGTTTTTTTGGCGCCGGTTCGATATCGGTTTTTCTCCCGCTCGCCGGCTGTCCGCAGGCTGTTACAGTTAGCAAAAGATACACCAGACCAGCCGTTAATACTCTTTCCGCAGTTTTCATATGGGTATAGTTACGTAAAAAAACGCGAACGGGTTTTGTTTCCCAACTCCCGTACTGCAGCAAGCATCTTTCGCGTAATTTCCGGGTTGATCCAAAACTCGTCTTTTCGATATGAGAACAAAAAAAGAGCGGAAAAATTCCCCCGCTCTTAAAAGTGTAAATTATCTTTGAATTTTCCGGACCCGCGATCAGTGATATGTAAACACCTGATAATCCATGCTGACATAGGGTTTATCTGCACCTTCGTAAAAGACAGTTGATTTACGCTCGGTCCAGTTCCCCGCCGCATCCAGTTTATATCCGATATAAACTGTTCGGCTTTTGCTGACGCTTCCGTATTCCCCTTTTCCTTTTGAGTCGTAGTTCTGTTCGATCAGATTGCCGTTTGCGTCGTACTTGTAAACGATCTTTGTCAAAGATGCCGGACCATTGTCGGTTTTTTCAATGAGCCGGCCTTTTTCATCGTACTTAAACGTCCTTACCGTAGTTAAACCGTCTCCGAGCTGATCCTCGCGCTCGGTTTTAACCCTTCCATTCGCATCATATTCATAGGTGTATTTCAGATTCAGAGTACCGGAATTTTCTCCCTCGAGTTCGATCAGTTTCGATGTTTTCACGCCGCCGGTGTGCGTAAATACCATTTTAGATTTTCCCTGCGGATTATATTCTTCGATCTTTCTGCCGCTGGTGTCGTAAGTCCACTTTTCCCAAACCGATCTCTTATTTCTGAGTCTCTGATCTGACAACGGCATCGTTTCGATCGATACGGATTTAACGCTTCCCTTAAATCCTTCAAACTCGCTGTCCGTCATTTTCTGCTGCGCCGAAACGGTTAGAAGCAAGAATATAGTTAAAAAAGCTGCCGCAATTGTTTTCATATCAAAATTTACCCTACTGTGATCTATAGCTTAGTCTAGCGCGGACAGCACTTTCTAAAACCACATAAACAGGTAGAAAAAACAGGAGCGCGGACACTGGGAGCGCGGACATCCCTGTCCGCCAGATCGCGAATGCGATCTGTTGCTGCCTAAAAGCTACAGTCGTTAACGGGGCGGTCGAACGCCGGGCGTTCGTGCGGACAGGGATGTCCGCGCTCCCAGTCTCTGCGCTCCGGTAAAATCCGCTTATCCGATCCCGTTATCCGAATTGGTTTTCTTATCGTAAACCCATTTGTCGCCCTCGCGTTTATAACAGATCCGTTTCAGTTCCGGTTCGCTGGAATCAAAATACTTAAACTTGATCGTCGGACAGTTTCCAAATGACCTGTCCTTTTGAACCGTTGTGATTCCGGGTTCACTGATCGTTATGTACTGAATACGTCTTTCAAATTTTTCGCCTAAGTTTACCGCAGGAGGCGGCCCGGCAGGGGCACCGGTTCTCATTTCTTCCATCCGTTTCATTTCATAAACGCGCTGCGCACCCGAGATCTTACTATTGTCGATCATTTGCTTCATCCGCCGGTTCTCTTCTTTTTGGGTCATTCCAAATTTCGGGTCAAATACCTGCTCGGGCGTCTTGTTGCGGTCATTCCAACCTTGAAGTATTTCTTCCTTTGTCGGATCAGGAATATTCTTTATCTGCTCATTTAGTGCAATACTCGCTTTTTCATCCTCGCTAAGCGGCGTTTCGGAGAAGAACTGCCAGTAGAAAACCCCGCCCAACACTGCAGCGCAGATCAGCAGCGCAATGTTTTTTGTCGAAAAAAATGTACCGGAATCGTCAGGATCGTAAGTAGAACCGGTTTGTCCCGTTACTAAAAAAGGCTTTGTTTTATTGAGTTTTGCTTTGCACTTCGTGCAGCTCGAATACTGCGCAAAATTCACCGTATCGCAATTTTCACATCTGTATTTCATAAGGATTTTTGAGTTATCGGAGTGGATTCCGTCGTGAGAAGACGGTAATGAGATTTTAGCAGTCGGCGAAAATCCGGGTCAATAAAAAACTTAGCGCGGTTTTGTTTCAGCAATGTTCTGGCGGATCAAAAAAGATCGCCGCGCCGCGACGGCGTGAGCGTTGCGACGGCGTGAGCGTTGCGAGGCTTGTCTCCTGTAAAGTGCCTGAGCGATTCGGTTGTTAAATACAAAAAAGTATTTTCAGTGATCTGATAAAACCGTTTGAGAACCGTGACAATTTTTTGCGATTTACGTCGTTTAGATAATCAAAGGAGAATTTAAAGATCTTTTTCCTGCTCGGTTTACCGGAACTAAGGCTTCAGGTTCAGGTGAAGTTTTTGCACCAACTAACAAATTGGCATCGTCTTCTGATTTTGGCGAAACTTTTTGGAAGCAATTTGCAAGAGCAAAATATTTTACGGCTGCTCTGATGATCCGTCGTCGGTAAATCGACCCAAAACACATTATTCCAACGGAGAAAAACATCATGAAATTTCAGAAACGAATTGTAAGCATCGCACTTCTCTTTGCGGCGTTTGTAATGTTGAGCTACTCGACCACATACGCCCAGGACAGTTTTGAATTCAAAGTTAAAAACAACACAAGGATCACGATCAAACAGTTGCTGGTTGCCGAACCGGGAGCGAAAGAGTGGAAATATTTCAGGATCGGGTCAGGCATCGCGCCAGGTAAAACAATAAGACTTGTCTGGGATGAATCGACCAACGATGAACAATGTGTCCAATGGTTCAAGGCCGTATATGCAGACGGCAGCCATTCGGAACCCGCCAGATTCGATTTCTGCGAAGAAGATCTGCTGCTGGTTTTTAATCCTTAGTGAAGTTAGTAATTTTCTAATAAATGTTGGCGGATCTATGCAACAGATCCGCCAGCAGTACAAAGAACGCAGGCGCCACGAGGAACGCAGGCTCTTAAGGGGAACGCAGGCTGCCAGCCTGCAACGAACGCAACGCGTTCGAATCAACCCAATCAGCTTCGAACTTCAATCAGATCTTGCGAGAATATCCGCGGTTTTCGTTTGCTTTGCAAACGCTGCAGGCTGGCAGCCTGCGTTCCGCTGAAGAGCCGGCGTTCCGTTAACCCCCCCTGTTTTTCCGCCACCAAGCGCTTGAAAATCTCCCATCATAAGGATGCTTACAAAGCCCTGCCGTAACCGGATTCAGCTCAATATATTTCCATGTCTTTTCAAAATGTTCATCATCGCGAATATAACGGTCAAAAACCTCGGGAAACCAGAAACGTGCTTCGCGTTTTAATATCTTATTTGCTTTGCTTGAACTGTAAGATTTTGCCGAGTGAGTGATCTCACTAAGGGAATAGCGGTCTTTTGGGGTAAGTAAAAGATGAACGTGATTCGGCATTATCACCCAGGAATGAAGTTTGTATTTCTTACCGTCAAAGTGGAGCAAATTCTCTTCAACCATAATTGCAATTTCGGGTTTACCAAGGTGACATTCGCCAAGTCCTTTATCCAAGTACTTGTCAATTTTTATAAGCAGTTCCCGGTCGGTAATCTTTTCTCGTTCAAGTCTGGACCGAAGACCTCTCAATATCCTCTGAGGCAGCGAATCAGCCAGACGATAGGTAATAAACTGAGTTCTCGATCTGTTGTCAAAATGAGGCAGGTATCCGCGCGAATACCAACCCTTTGCAGGTGTTTTATTCATTGTTTTGTGAGATTTACCAGAACGCAGGCTGCCAGCCTGCAGCGAACGCAACGCGTTCGAACTAAGTTAGTGAGCTTTGAGTGTCAATTTAGTATTGCATACATCATAATATCTTTCGTTTGCTTTGCAAAAGGAACGCCGGTTGCCAACCTGCATCCAACATTATCAACTCCTAACCTAAAAGATTATTGCGTTCCCCTGTCCGCGGTCTTCGTTTGCTGCGCAAACGTTGCAGGCTGGCAGCCTGCGTTCCCCTTGCTGAAGCCTTGTCCAACTGTATTAAAAATAACCCCTGACAAATCATCAATTGGATATTCAGCGTGCTAAAAAGTATATTAATTTGGAAAGGTTTAATAAGTGCTAAATAGTTTCGCCTCGTTTAATAAAACAATACAAGCTAAGATCTATACTTTCTTTTGCACAAAAAATAGGAATTTGCCGGGTATCGGGTGACCCGGATCGGATATAAATATGGCATCAGGTATTTTTGCAATTTTAGACGATATTGCGATGTTGATGGACGACGTTGCTTTAGCCAGCAAGATCGCCACAAAAAAGACAGCCGGAATATTGGGTGATGATCTCGCCGTCAACGCGGAAAAAGCGACCGGTTTTGTTTCTTCGCGCGAACTTCCCGTTTTATGGGCGATCACGAAAGGTTCGTTTATCAACAAACTCATCATCGTTCCCCTGGTATTTATATTAAACGTCATTTATCCGCCAATTATTACCTTTGCTTTGCTCGTCGGAGGATTCTATCTGGCGTATGAGGGCATGGAAAAAATTCTGCACTGGATCCTTCACCGCGGTGAAATCGAACATTCTCATCCCGTTACAGAACCGCATCCCGAAGACAGCGAAGAGGTAGAAAAAGCCAAAATAAAATCAGCAGTTTCAACCGATTTTATTCTGTCGGTTGAGATCGTCATCATTGCGCTGGGGACTGTATTGGACCGGTCGCTGACCACTCAGATACTTGCCGTTTCCATCGTAGCACTGATCGCGACGGTCGGCGTTTACGGGCTCGTAGCACTTATCGTCAGAATGGACGACGTCGGATTCAAATTGATCGGTTCGCCCGAAAAAAAAGGGTTTGCCCCGAAATTCGGACAATTTCTTGTCAATCTGCTGCCAAAGGTTATCCGGCTGTTATCCATCGTCGGCACAGTCGCCCTGATCCTCGTCGCCGGAGGGATTTTTGGTCACAATATACACTTTTTGCATGAGCTTCTGCCGCAGATTCCTTCGATCGTTAAAGAGGTAGCTTATGGGATCATTGCAGGCCTGGTCGCGGTGGGGGTTGTGACGGGAATTAAGAGAATTATTTCGTCATTTCGAAAGGCTGAGAGCTGAATTTTAATGATCATTTTTATTATAGTGACTGTAATTACTGTATAAACTTTCGCCGAACCGTCAAAATAATCTCTCTGAATTTAATTTAAAGAATCTAATCAAAAAAACCGGTAACGGTCCGAGCATAAATTATACTTTAGGTTAAAAGCTTGAATAAATTTCTGGTATTATTCAATCTCTTGTCCCCAAGCATTAACAACTTTCCCATCAACAATGTATCTTCCTCCAGGAATATGCCCACTCAAAATTGTTTTAGCTCGATCATTAGGCTTAATAAAGTTAATTAGTTCATCCTCGATAGTTGATACCAATTTATCTTTAATAAAAATCTGTATTTTCACTTTTTGTTGAATTGCTAGATTATTTTTGAAGCTGTTATTGATAAAAAACCCAATCGAAAAAACATCCGTCGTATCTTGAGGATAAAGAATTTTATTTCTTCTATACGAAGGTAAAACCCGAAAAAATCTATACTTTTCGGTTCTTCTTTCGGAAACCTCAACACTATAAGTCGTATTTTGATTTAGTACATCATTTGGAAATAAAATTTCAAATCTATAATCCTCAATTGAATTTTCACTATCATTCAGCACTTCAACCCTAAAATTATAATTCTCGTCAATTTCTCCACTTTCGTAATTTCTGTCAGTATGAATTAAAACCTTGAAAGGATTTTTCGAATCAATTGATCGTGATTGTTCTAGAATAATTAACCTAAGTGCAGATTCAAACATACTTTCCAGTTTTTTTCTTTTTTGCAACTTTTCTTTATCCGTTTTTGTAAGGTTATAGAGCATTGTCCTTCTTTTTTCTAAATCGAATGGTAATTTTTGTATTCCTCCAAAAGATTCGTTCATAACCATTATTACTCTTTCCCAACCCAGTTTGTTGATTGCATACCCTAATTCAAATAAAACATTTGGATTAGGAGTTGCACGAAATTTTGAATTCGAATTAATTATTGTTACGTCGCAAACAAATACACTACTTTCATCAATTTTTTTAAGTATTGTTTGTGGGATACTCGGTGTTCCTGAAATCCCAACAGTATCTCTATCTAGAACTGGCTCAACTTCTACAGTTTCATCAATCTGAATTGCTTTTACAGCATTATTAAGAGCTTTCTCGATAAAACCCCGGTTAAGATTGTTCGCAATATGCTTATCAGATTGCCAAGAATAAAAAATTTTCATAACTTTATTTTTGTTTTATTAAATCTTTCAAATCAATATTCCCAGTAAAGTCAATCGATTATTCACACCGCACTTCAACATGCCACACAACGCAAAATTCGGGTTTAACGGAACGCAGGCTGCCAGCCTGCAGCGAACGCCACCGCGTTCGAATCCGTCGCGATCATCTTCGTAGTAGACTGAGGAGTTCGTTTGCTTCGCAAACGCTGCAGGCTGGCAGCCTGCGCTCCTTTATTTCATTGGAATTTTCACGTTGTTCTTTCCGGCAAATTCGATCGCCTCTTCATATCCGGCGTCAACGTGCCGGACGACGCCCATACCCGGATCGCTGGTTAAGACTCTCTCGATCCTTTTCGCCGCTTCAGGTGTGCCGTCGGCGACTATTACTTGGCCGGCGTGCAAACTGTAGCCGATCCCGACACCGCCGCCGTGGTGAAGGGAGACCCATGTTGCACCGCCAACGGCGTTGATCATTGCGTTCAGATAAACCCAATCGGCGATCGCGTCCGAACCGTCTTTCATCGCTTCGGTCTCGCGGTTTGGACTGGCGACGCTTCCGCAATCGAGGTGATCGCGTCCGATGACGATCGGCGCTTTGAGTTCGCCGCTGGCGACCATTTCGTTTAATCTCAGACCCGCTTTTGCGCGTTCGCCGTAGCCAAGCCAGCAGATCCTCGCCGGAAGCCCCTGAACTTCAACCTGTTCCTGCGCCATCACAAGCCAGCGCGTCAAATGATCGTCTTCGGGGAAGAGATTCATGATCGCTTCATCGGTCTTGTAAATATCTTCCTTTTCGCCGCTCAGAGCCACCCAGCGAAACGGTCCTTTGCCTTCACAGAAAAGCGGACGGATATAGGCGGGGACAAAACCGGGGTAATCAAAGGCGTTTGAAACACCGTTGTCAAAAGCACGCTGCCTGAGATTATTCCCGTAATCAAAAACGATCGAACCGCGTTTTTGAAATTCGAGCATGGCTTCGACATGAGCCGCCATCGAATCCATCGCGCGTTGTTCGTATTCTCGCGGGTTCGCGGTACGCAATTCGGCAGACGCTTTAAGAGAAAGACCGGCGGGGATGTAACCGTATAAGACGTCGTGCGCGGAGGTTTGATCGGTGACTACGTCTGGGATGACGCCGCGCTTTAAGAGTTCGGGTAAAACTTCAGCAGCATTGCCAAGAAGGGCGATCGACTTTGCTTCTTTGTTTTCAACAGCTTGCCTGACCTTAGCTAAAGCGTCGTCTAAACTTTCTGCGGCCACATCAATCTGCTTTAATTGCAGCCTTCTTTCGATCCTCCATGGGTCAACTTCGACCAGAAGTCCGACACCGCCGTTAAACGTGATCGCCTGCGCCTGAGCACCGCCCATTTCTCCCAATCCGGCGGTCAAAACAAATTTTCCGGCAAGATTTCCCCATCCTTCGAGCCTTGCAAGCGAGCCGAATGTCTCATACGTGCCCTGCAAAATCCCCTGTGTTCCGATATAGATCCAGCTTCCCGCCGTCATCTGGCCGTACATCATCAGCCCTTCCTTTTCGTACTTGTCAAACTGCTCCTGAGTCGCCCAATGAGGGACGATATTTGTATTTGCTATCAACACTTTAGGAGCATCCGTGTGCGACTTGAAAACCGCGACCGGCTTACCCGATTGAACCAGAAGCGTTTCATCCGCTTCGAGATCTTTGAGACTTTGAAGGATCGCATCATAAGATTCCCAGTTTCTTGCCGCTTTTCCGCGGCCGCCGTAAACGATCAGATTATCCGGATCAAATGCCACATCGGGGTCTAAGTTGTTCTGGATCATGCGGTAAGCGGCTTCGGAAAGCCAGTTTTTGCAGGTCAGTTCTGTTCCGGTCGGTGCTTTTATTTCACGTTTCATAAGGTTTTATACAAAAATCAGTCTTTGAGGATCGAAAGGTATTCTTTCCATGGTCCGACACCGTCAACATGCTGCTTTGCCAGAACGGTTACGATCTGGCGGATATGATTGAGATCGTGAACCATCCATGTTGCCAGCAGCTGCCGAAGTGTTACCTTGCCAAAATCCGGGTGTAATCCCTTTAGTTCCAGCTGTTTATCGCTCAGGTCCCAGGACCGAAGCTTTTCAATATTCCGGGCCCGAAGCATCTGAAATCTGTCCAACAGTTCACCGAGCGTCTTTCCTTTTGAGATCTCATATTGCGCAAATCTGTCAAACGGCTCAAAAGTTACATCTTGAGCCCCGGAAAGAATTATTTCGGATCGCGCAATCCAATCGGTCTCTTCACCGTGAATCAAATGCCCGACGATATCAAACGGACTCCAGGAATCTTCATCAATTCGCGCATAGACGTGCTCTTCCGAGAGATCTTTAAGCAAGCTCTTGAGGGTCCGCGGGGTTTGCGAAAGTATTTCGATAACCTTTGAAATCTGAAAATTCATAAGATCTCCCGGCAGACAAACGGCAGCTTTCGGGAATTAATTCATTTTTTTCCAATTAATTGCGGTGAAAACCTAATATAGTCTAATATCGTAATACTTCAAAACGAACATTCAAAAGGAAATACAAATGAAAATATTCAGACTTTCAATTATTTTAGGAATTGCTCTAAGCATATTTACACTAAGCGCTTACGCACAGAATGTTAAAGCAGAAGGTGAAGCGCAGTTTGACGCCGATCTGGCAAAAAAACTCGGCGCGGACGACTACGGGATGCGTTCTTATGTGATGGTGGTTCTCAAAACCGGTCCGAATGACAGCAAGATCACTGATAAGGCTCAGCGTGATAAGTTGTTTGCCGGTCATTTTGGAAATATGAAACGGCTTGCCGAAGAAGGAAAACTGGTCTTTGCCGGTCCCCTTTCAGACGACGCTCCGAAGCGCGGCCTCTTTATTTTTGCGGTAACTTCGTTTGAAGATGCCGAGGCGCTCGTCAAAACGGATCCGACCGTAAAAGAAGGGATCTTTGTTTACGATATGACAAAGCTTTACGGCTCGGCGGCGCTAATGCAGGTAAACGAAATGCACAAGAAGGTTCAGAAAACGAGTTTCTAACAGAACTAGAAAAGCATTTTAGTAATATCCGGATGAAATAACGTACCGGATCCCGGAAACAACCGGCGTAACTTCGTGAAGAAAGTGGGTTGGAAAGGCGAGCAGCAGTCCCGTCTTTCCGCCGACCGGATAGCCGAATTTCTCAAACGCCTCATTCCCGATCAACCCGTAAAACGTCAGTTTTCCGCCGACATATCCGCCGTCGCCGGTTTCAGTCGATTCATCGTTCAAAAAGAGGATCGTCGTGATCTTCTTGTCCGAAGTGCTCCGGCTGACGCCTTCCGAATGAACAGCGTCTACGTGCTTTGCGGTAAATCTTCCCTCGTCATAAATGATCGCATAGGGATTCAGAACGGAATTTGTTTTAACGCCGAAGTAATTTTCGATCTGAGGAGCCAGTTCCTCAAGCTTTCTGCGGATCTCGTCCGGGAATTCCCGCGGCATATCCACCACGGCCTTTGGTCTGACGTTTGCAGATTCATCGAGTTTCTCGCCGTTGCGGTATTCCGCAAGAGGAGTCTCAAGCTGTTCGGCATTCTCGATAAAATTTGTCAGCCGCGTACAAAATTCGCGATCAAGGAAATCCTCGATCGCGAATAATCCTAATTTCTCCAGATAAGAAGTTTCACTCATCTTAAACCGGGTTTTGTTGAACCGGAACGCAGATCCCGGGTGCGGCAACTCCGCCCTGCTGCTGTGGAGTACATACCAGGCCCGGACAGCACGGCGTCGCCGGATTCAGACAATTGAGTTCAAATTGTCCCAAACAGCTTCCCTGCACCTGAGCCGATGCGGGCGTAACAAGCGAAACGACAACCGGGATCGCCAGCGCCGGCAACGCATAGCGGAACAAGACATTTCGGCGTGAAATTTTTCCCCATGCATCTGCATCGACGCTTTCAGTCAACAGACCGATCTTTTCGAGTTCGCTGATCGCAACAAAGACGAAATCAGCCTCTACCTTTTCGCCTAATTCCCTGCTCAGGGCTTCGGCCATATCATCAAATGTGGTTGTACCGTCACAGTTTCGCCAAACCATTGTCACGGTTTTATTTAAATGATGCGCTTCATTGGTCGTGAGATTGTAAATCAGCAGTTCATTATCCACTTCCTGAACAACGATCTCCGCTGTTTTCGCTTTTGGCAATTTTGACAGACCAAGACCGCGATCAAAATCTTTTCGAGACATAGAAATATTCCTCCAAAATTCTGCTCTTTTCTAAATTTTTCGGTGAGAGAAAGTTAGCAACTAACCCGTTGAAAGTCAAAACATTTGAAAAAAAGATCCGAACGCTGCAATATCGACGGATCAAAACGAAATATCGGATCGCATACCGGATTGCGCGCTTAGGCGATATTATTTAATTTCCATACAAATTCGGTAATAGAACAGTAACGATCGCGGGCGCGGTTTTTTATCGGATTTTTCAGAGCCGGACGCCCCGTGTTTACTTGACACCGAACACTTTGTTTGGCATTTTATTAGTTCGCTTTTTTGTAGCGACATGTAGTCAGTTAGCTCAGCGGTAGAGCATTACCTTGACAGGGTAGGGGTCATCGGTTCAAATCCGATACTGACTACCAATTTCTATATATTTGATAAGATGCCGGAAAAGAACTTTGCTATTTCGATAACAACTACGACGTGCTTCTAAGCACGTAAAACCAGCGCTGTAATTATTTACGGCGCAAAGCAAAGTCGCTCTTATCAGATCAGATCAATTGAAGTAGTTGGACGTAAGTAATTAGTAATACGTAATTGGTAATTCGGTTTGATTTTGATGCGGCTTAAGCGTCAAATCAAAATTTTTGTGTTGCAGCAGGATCGAACTGCGTATTGCGAATAACGAATTACTAACAGAATGAGCAAGTTACAATTAAAATACGGTGAAGAATCCCGAAGTTTTGAAGATTCGGTATCGGTTTTTGACGCTATCAAAGCGTTTGACCGCGACTCTTCAAAAAAGGCTCTGGCGGGAAAGGTAAACGGCGAGGAATATGATCTCGACCGCGCGATCCCTGTTTCAGACGAAGTGCTTTCGATCGAAGCTATCCTGCCGGATACGCGTGACGGTTTGGAAGTGCTCCGGCATTCAACCGCGCATCTGCTTGCTGCGGCGGTTCTGGATCTTTATCCCGGAACAAAACTCGGCATCGGTCCGGCGCTGCTCGACGATCCGCGTTACGGTTTTTTCTACGATGTGATCACGCCCGAACTTCTCTCGGAAGACGATCTGCCGAAGATCGAAAAGCGGATGATGCAGATGGCGAAACAGAACCTGAAATACCGCCGCGACATCGTGAAAAAGGCCGAGATCATCGATATTTTCAAAGGACGCGATGAACCGCTCAAATGCGAACTGATCGATGAAAAGGTTGAAGGAGACGCGAGTGTTTACTACATCGACGGTTCCCCGTTTATCGATTTTTGTCTGGGCCCGCACGTTCCGCACACAGGAAAACTCAAAGCTTTTAAGCTGCTCGCGATCTCCGGCGCCTATTGGAAAGGCGACGCCGAGCGCGATCAGATGCAGCGGATCTACGGAACCGCGTTTTTCTCAAAAGAAGAACTGGATGCGTGGCTCAAGCAGCGCGAAGAAGCAAAAGCACGCGATCATAGAAAACTCGGACAGGAACTCGATCTCTTTTCGATCCAGGAAGAATACGGAAAAGGACTCGTCTTGTGGCATCCTAAAGGCGGGATCGTTCGTATGGAAATGGAGAATTTCCTCAAAGAGGAACTCCAGCGCACGGGTTATAGCTTTGTTTACACTCCGCATATTGCAAAACGCGAACTCTGGATGATCAGCGGACACGAGCAGAATTACTCGGATTCGATGTATGCGCCGACGACGATCGAGGACGAAGAATACAGACTCAAGCCGATGAACTGCCCTTTTCATATCGGCATCTATAAATCGAGTCCGCGTTCATATCGTGATCTGCCGCAGAGATATTCGGAGATGGGGACGGTTTACCGCGCTGAACTTTCTGGAACGCTTCAGGGATTGATGCGTGTCCGCGGTTTTACGGTTGACGATGCACACCTTTTTGTCAGACCCGATCAGTTAAATACCGAAGTTTCTGCATGTCTGGACTTCGCGCTGATGGTCTTCAACACATACGGATTTGAAAAGGTAAAATTCGAACTTTCGGTCCGCGGCGGAGATAAAGAAGGAAAATATCTCGGCAACGATGAAGACTGGGCAAACGCGGAATCGCAGCTGGCCGAGGCGCTCGATGCGCGAAATATCTCGTACGAACGGATCGAAGGTGAAGCCGCATTTTACGGCCCGAAGATCGATATCAAGATCGAAGACGTGATCGGCAGAACCTGGCAGCTCGGAACGATCCAGATCGATTTCAATCTTCCTGAAAGATTCGGACTTGAATATAAAGGCGAAGATAACGAATCGCACCGCCCGGTTATGATCCACAGGGCGCTCTTCGGTTCGATCGAACGGTTTTTCGGCGTATTGATCGAACATTTTGCCGGAGCATTTCCGTTTTGGCTGGCACCGGTTCAAATTTCGGTTCTGCCGATCACTGACCGCATAAATGAATATGCGTCATCGGTTGCGCAGGAACTCCAGCGATCTGGCTTTCGTGTTGAGTTAAACGATAGAAGTGATAAAATCGGTGCGAAGATCCGTGAAGCAACAATAAGCAAAGTTCCGTTGATGATCGTCTTGGGCGATAAGGAACTCGAGGATAATACGGTCACGGTCCGCGACAGAACGCGGGGTGATCTGGGAGCATTTACGCTCGAAGAATTTATTGGTTTTGCCGGCAAACTTAAAGAGACCCGCGCATTGACCACGGAGGTAGCACAATAGGAAGAAAGTTTAATAGAAACCGAGGAAAGAGATTCAGAGGTCCGGAGCATCGCACAAACGAGCGCATCAGGATCCCGTCCGTCAGGGTTGTCAATGAAGACGGCGAACAGGTAGGCGTAATGGATACCCGCGACGCGATCCAAATGGCGCGCGATGCGGGTTTGGATCTTGTCGAAATTGCACCAAAGGCGAGACCGCCGGTGTGCAGGATCATCGATTACGGAAAATTCCTCTACGAAGAGAAGAAGAAGAAAGCCGAAGCCAAGAAGAAACAAACGGTGGTTACGGTCAAAGAAATAAAATTCCGTCCGGCGACAGACGACCACGATTATGAATATCGTATGGAGCGCGCACGCGGATGGATCGGAGACGGAGATAAAGTACGCGCGACGATCGCATTCCGCGGACGTGAGATGTCTCACAGAGACCTCGGAGCAAATATTCTGGCGCGGCTTCGCGATGACCTCGAAGATATTGCGGATGTTGAAGTTACGCCGAAAATGGAAGGTTATCAGATGTTCATCATCCTCGTTCCGAAAAAGGAAAATAAGTAAAGAATTTTTAATATCAGTAGATAAGGTAGGTTAAATATTATGCCAAAATTAAAAACACATAAGGGCGCTCAAAAGCGTTTTCGCAAAACTGCTTCGGGCAAGTTTAAACGCGGAAAATCGCACGCACGCCATATTTTGACAAAGAAATCGACGAAGAGAAAAAGAAAGCTCGATATCGACACATATATAGCTAAGGCAGATCAGAAACTCGTTGAAGAAATGTTGCCTTACGGAAGAAAGTAATCAGATGAGCATTGATCAAGAGTGCAGAATTTTGAGAATTCATTGTGCTTTTGATTCGCAGCATTTATTGAGGAGTGAATTATGCCAAGAGCAAAACGTGGAAATAAGCGTTTGAACAAACGCAAAAAAATATTGTCTTTAGCCAAAGGCTATCGCGGAACAAAATCAAAACTTTACAGATCCGCCAAAGAATCGGTTGAAAAAGGACTTCAGTATGCTTATGTCGGACGTAAGCGGAAGAAACGCGATTTCAGAAAACTCTGGATCGTCCGCATCAACGCGGCTGCACGTCTGAACGGAATGAGTTATTCGCAGTTTATGCACGGAATGAAGCTTGCCGAGATCGAACTCGACAGAAAGATCCTTGCTGATCTTGCAGTTAAACAGCCGGAGGCGTTTGAAACGATCGCCGGAAAAGCAAAAGATGCACTGGCCAATCAGGAAAAAGCCGCGGCCTAGTCAAACGTGACAATGAAGCGGGGTTTAGCGCACAGACAAGTTTGATCACAAATTTGTCTGTGCTGCCGTTTTTGAGCTGATCCAAGAAATGTCGGACGAAAAAAAACAAGTTGAATCAATACTCGATTCTTTCAAAACCGAATTTTCACGCTTTGTAAATTTCCGCAAGGCAGAATTTGGCGAGTTGACTCTTTCTGCGGCCGAAAAGCTTCAGAAGGAACTCGCCGAATTGCGCGTGAAACACACGGGCAAAAAAAGTGAGCTCTCCGGAGCAAAAAAACTGATCGGAACAGTTGCACCGGAACAGCGCGCGGAATTTGGAAAACTTGTTCAAAGCATCGGTACAAAGATCGAAACATCGATCGAAGAAGCCGATGAAAAGCTAAGATCTTTTATTCTCTCTGCAAAAACCGAAAGAGACCGGATCGACGTAACACTTCCCGGACGCCGTCCGCGAACCGGTCATATCCATCCGATCACGCTTCTCCGTCAAAAGATCGAAGATATTTTTGTTTCAATGGGTTACGCGATCGAAGATGACCGCGAGATCGAAACCGATTACTACAATTTCGACGCGCTTAACATTCCGGCCAATCATCCCGCCCGGGAATCACAAGATACTTTTTATACGACCAAGGGATTTGCGCTTCGTTCGCAGACTTCGACCGTTCAAATCCGTGCGATGGAACGCCGCGGTGTTCCGCTGAGAATTATCGCACCTGGCAAGGTTTTTCGCCGCGATACGCCGGATCAGACACATACCCCGATGTTTCATCAGATCGAGGGACTTTGTGTGGATAAAGGCATCAATATGGCGCATCTTAAGGGCACCGTTACCGAATGGCTGCGGCGGATGTACGGAAAAGAAACAAGAACGCGTTTTCGACCGAGCTACTTCCCTTTTACCGAACCGAGCGCTGAATTTGATTTTTCATGCTTCAAATGCAGCGGCAGCGGTGAGTTTGAAGGCGGAAAATGCGGCACCTGCCGCGGTTCCGGATGGATCGAACTCGGCGGATGCGGAATGGTCCATCCAAACGTCCTGAAAGGATGCGGCGTTGATCACAAAGTCTATTCGGGATTTGCATTCGGTTTTGGCCTCGAGCGGATGGCCGCACTTATGTATTCGATCGATGATATTCGCCTGATGTTTGAAAATGACATCCGGTTCCTCGAACAGTTCCACTGATCTTTTCCGTTTTCTTCCCGGAGTATCTCCCAGCCTCTAAGTCCCGCTGCTGCAAAAAAATAGCTTGCAAACATTACAGTTTCGTTTTACACTGTTTAAGGTTGCAAAACACCGCCAGCCTCCCCCGACAAATCATGTATTAGAACCCAGGCTTACTTTTGACCGACTAACTGCCGATCCCCGACTAATTTAACATCCCGCAACTCCTTCAATGCAAGATATTTAGAGCAATAGATGACCAAGACCAATCTTCAAAAGCTTTTTAATATACTTACGCTCGCGACGCTTATCTTCATTAGTGCAGTTACACTTGTAAGCATAGGGATCCTGATCGGCTCAAACGGCCAGGGTGTTCCGATCATCTCCGATGCCTTTAACACTTCGGTTCAGCTCGGTAATCATATTTCACGAAATCAGTATTGGGTATCCCGGCTGAAGCTGTTTGAACTCGCAACCGCGATCGGGTTTATCGTTACCCTCCTTCTTTGCTGGACTCTCTATCTTCTTCAGCAGTCGCGGCGCAACACGCGTTCAATCATCCTGTCAAACCGCGCGCTAAAACAAGAGATCGATAAGCGGCAGGAAACTAAAAATATTCTCGATGAAGTTAACGAAGAACTAAGCCGCAGCAACAGCCGTCTGACCGGCGTTATCGAAGGTACGACGGACCTTATTTCAGCGATCGACACAGAATATAAGATCACCTGTTACAACGAAGCCTACCGGAAAGAAGCGATGCAGCTCTTCGGGCGCGATGTCGGGATCGGGATAAATCTGATCGAGGCGCAGAAGGATTCACCAGAAGAACAAGCGAAATCAAAACAGCTGTGGGACCGTGCTTTAGCGGGCGAGCAATTTAATGCATATGAGGAGATCATCGACGAAAACGAGGTCCTTCATGCTTACGAAACGACCTATAACCCGGTGAGAGATGCGCAGGGGAAGATCATCGGCGCTTCGCACATTATCAGAAACGTTACCGAGCGAAAACACGCGGAAGAAGCGCTGAAGCGTGAGCGGGATTTTGTATCAACCGTTGTTGAGGCAAGCAATCTGCTTGTAATGGTAACCGATCTTGAAGGACGTATCGTAAAGTTTAACCACGCGTGCGAGATAACTTCCGGTTACCTTTTCGAAGAAATAAAAGGACGCGTCTTCTGGAACGTTCTTCTCTCACCCGAGGAAGCGGCTTCAATAAAGCTCGGACACCGGAATATCGGTTCCGATATGCTTATTCAAAACTATGTCAGCCACTGGATCACAAAAGACGAACATGCGCGCCTCATCTCGTGGAGAAATTCGGTAATAACGGATGAGGACGGAAGTCAGTTTCTGGTGGCGACCGGTATCGATATTACTGAAAAGGAAGAATTTAAGGAGACGCAAAACAGAATACTCGATATTCTTGAAACCTCTTCTGACTTTATCGGCATTTCCGATATGACCGGAGGAGTCCGATACCTTAATCCTGCCGGAAAAGAGATCACCGGCCTTCAGAGATCTTCCGACGTTTCATCGATGAAGATGATCAGCGCCTATCCGAAATGGGCCGGCGAACTTATCCAGCGTGAAGGCATTCCGACGGCGATCAAACGCGGCTCATGGATCGGTGAAACAGCACTAAAGACCCAACTCGGCCGCGAGATCCCCGTTTCACAACTTATTCTTGCGCATAAGAATGAAAAAGGTGAAGTAGCCTATCTTTCAACCGTTGCACGTGATATTTCAAAACAAAAACGGCTTGAGAACGAACTTTCGTCTGCAAGAGATGCGGCACTTGAAACGGCAAACCTAAAATCGGAATTTCTTGCAAACATGTCGCATGAGATCCGGACTCCGATGAACGGTATCATCGGACTGGCCGAACTCCTGATGAGTACGGAACTCGATGATGAACAAAGGGATTATGTAAGGTCGGTCCAAACAAGCGGTGAGATACTGCTGACGATCGTTAATGACATACTCGATTTTTCAAAGATCGAGGCCGGTAAGTTTAACATGGAAACCGTCAGCTTTGATCTTCGCGAAACTCTTGAATCGATCCTCGATCTTTTTGCCGAACCTGCCCACCGCCAGGGTATCGAAGTGGCGCTATTGGTGCAGAACGACGTGCCTGACGCCCTCTTTGGTGATCCGCGAAGACTCCGGCAGGTTTTGACCAATCTGATAGCAAATTCGATCAAATTTACGGAAAAAGGCGAGATCGTTATACGAGTAAAACTCTCCTCGGCGAATCCGGATTCCAATTCAGCCACTCTGCATTTTTCGGTCGCCGACACCGGAATCGGTGTTGCGGAAAATGTTCAGAAGTATCTTTTTGATGCATTCACGCAGGCTGACAATTCGATCACCAGAAAATACGGCGGCACCGGTCTCGGACTCGCGATTTCAAAACAGTTGGTTGAAATGATGAACGGCGAGATCGGAGTCAAAAGCAAACCTGGCGAGGGTGCGACTTTCTTCTTTACCGCGGATTTTGAAACCGAACCCGGAGAAGATTTCTCGCTGTCTTTTGACGACTTATCTGATAAAAGAATTCTGATAGTAGATGACAATGACTCGATCAGGAAGGTACTGCTGCAGCAGACAAAATGGCTTGGCGCGATCGCGGACGAAGCCGAGTCGGGAGAAAAGGCGGTTTCAATACTCAAAACTGCGTCGGAAAATGGTGATCCGTTTGATATTGCAGTGATCGATCTGAATATGCCGGATGCAAGCGGGATCGAGGTCGCGAAGAGGATCCGCAAAACGCCGCAGATCAGAAATACAAAGATCCTCGTGATGCCTTCGATCAACGATCACGAATTGATCAAAAGCTCAAAAGGAAAATTGATCGATTCCTATCTCTTCAAGCCGATCAGACAAACCGAATATTATGGACATTTGTCCGATCTGGTGAAGGTCGGTTCCGTCACGGCCGCGGTCAGGGATAAGAAAGCCGAAATTGTGACGGCGCGTCGGGATAAACGAAACGTCGTCTCCGCAAGTCAAAAAACTGCCCCGCAAAGACGTTCGAGAAAACGAATTCTGATTGCCGAAGACAATTTGGTAAATCAAAAAGTGATCAGAAATCAGGTTGAAAGACTCGGATACGCCGTAGATATCAAACACAACGGGGAGGAAGTTCTCGATGCGGTCAAAAAAGAAAATTATGCCCTGATCTTGATGGATTGTCAGATGCCGGTTCTTGACGGCATCGAAGCAACAAAGAAACTGCGGGAGATCGAGCGCGAAACCGGTTCGAGGGTTCCTGTCGTGGCGATCACGGCACACGCGATCGAAGGAGACCGCGACCGCTGTATAGAAGCCGGAATGGACGACTACATCAGCAAACCGACCAAGCGCGAAGATCTTGAAAACATCCTGCATCGGTGGGTGGAAATGAGGTTGGAAAACGATGGAGCGAACCCGGGAGACGCAGAACAGGAAGTGGAATCAGACGAATCATTTCACATTGAAACGCGTTTGACCGAACTAGCCGAAACCTGCGGCGAAGATGTCACACTCGAGTGTCTCGAACTATTCTCAAGTGATATCGAGAATTCGATTCAGCGGCTATGCGATGCGATGAAAAACTCCGACTTTGTGAATGTTGATCAGGAAGCTCACAAACTCAAAGGCAGCGCGTCAAACATGGGTGCCGTTCAGCTGCCGCATACATGTATGGATCTAATGCTTGCCGTCCGTGAAAACCGCATCGATCAGGCGAATCTGCTGGTCGAATCGCTCGTGTCACAATATGAGGCAATAAAACCGATCTATAAAATTCAACAGGATAAGTATTCGGAACTTGTCTCCAAGTTGCAACCAACGGGCTAAAAATATATCTTTTATAGGTTTAAGGCTGTCTCTGATCGATTGGATTGATCTTGATATGCCTTTATTCATTTTTACCCGGTACTTTTTGCAAATTTTCCGGATGATCAAACCTGTATATGAATATCAGTTATAACTGGCTTAAAGAGCTTATAGACATAGATTTGCCGCCGCAGGAACTTGCTGAAAAGCTGACACTTGTCGGCCTTGAATTAGACGGAATTCATCAAAACGGCGATGATCACATTTTTGACATCGAAGTTACCTCAAACCGCGGAGACTGCTTATCTCATCTCGGTGTTGCCCGTGAGATCTCGGCGTTTTCGAATAAGAACATAAAGATCCCGCCTTCCCGAACAGATCTCCCCTTAACGGAAAGTTCTTCATTGGTCAGAATCGATTGTCCGGAACTCTGCCATCGTTTTACCGCGCGAATTATCAGGAACGTTAAGATCGGACCTTCACCAAAATGGTTGACTGACCGGCTTGAATCGATCGGTGAACGCTCGATAAACAATGCGGCCGATATTTCAAATTTTGTAATGCACGAACTCGGCCAGCCGATGCACGTCTTCGATCTCAACAAGCTTGACGGCAATGCGATCGTCGTCAGACTCTCAGAGCCAGGTGAAAAGATCATTACGCTGGACGAGACCGAAAGAAAATTGAGCAGCTCAATGGTTGTTGTTTGCGATCTCAGTAAACCGGCTGCGATCGGAGGCGTGATGGGCGGTTTTGATTCCGGAGTAACTGAAGAAACCACCGATATATTGCTCGAAGTCGCCTATTTTGACCGGGACAACATCCGCGAAACCTCGCGCGCGCTTGGTTTATCCACTGAAGCCAGTTATCACTTTGAACGCGGTGTTGACATCGAAAATCTTGTCGCCGCCTCGAATCGGGCCGCTGAGCTGATCTGTGATCTGACCGGCGGGACTGCAGAAGAATTCGTCGATGTCTTCCCGACTGCTTTTCGCCGGTCCGAGATCGTAGCGCCTGATCTTAAAAGTGAAATAAGCCGGCTTTCCGGTTTGGAAATTGAGCGCGAAGAGATCTCCAGGATCCTCGGAAAACTTGGGATCGAGGAAGCCGGGGACTCAAAGTATTTAAGTCCGACATGGCGTCATGACCTCGCGATCGATGAAGATCTTGTCGAAGAAGTAGTCAGAATTACGGGATACGACAAAGTAGGAGAAGAACTTCCCTCCGCGCTGTCAGCGGGCGAATATCAGCCGAACGAACTCCGTAAACGCAGACTCCGTCAAACGCTGGGGAATATCGGTTTCGACGAAGCGCTTTCATACAGCTTTATCGACGAGCGCTTCGACGACACTTTCGAGATAGTTCCGGGTCTCATTTCATTTGAAAAAGAAGATCCTTTTGTATCGATCAAGGATCCGATAATTGAAGGTTCAAGCAGGATGAGACCGACGCTGCTCCCGGGTTTACTCGGCGGGATCAAAGTGAATTTTAATCATCAGAACCGTTCACTCAAACTTTATGAGATCGGAAAGGTGTTTTCAAACCCGAGTTCCGGGTCGGAACTTCCGGCCGAACGCGAGTTAATGGGAATTGTTATTACAGGCAATTCATTTATTGCAAGCACAGGGTTTAACAATCGCGCGTCGGACTTCTTCGACCTTAAAGGAGCGGTTGAGGCTTCGATATCGTCGATCGGTTCAGAACCGTTGAGATTTGAGAGTGCTGACGTGAGACATTTCAGGAGCGGTCAATCGGCAAAGTTGTTCTCGGGTGACACCTGCGTCGGTTTCGCCGGTTTGCTCAGCGACGAGATCAGCGCTGCATATAAGTTCAAACAGCCGGTTTATGCCGCCGAAATTGATCTCGAGCATATTCTCGGTTTGGGCGAATTTCCCGGCAGTTATTTCCCTCTCCCGGTCTTTCCGGGCGTTACCAGAGATATTTCGCTTCAGATCAAACGCACGGTCAGCTTTGACGAAGTAAAACAAACCATTGAACAGATGGGGCTTGAATTGTGCCGGAATATCGAATTTGCCGACGTTTTTGAAGGACAGGGTTTGCCCGATGACGAACGTTCCTTAACCATACGTATTCAGTATCGATCAGACTCGCGTACGCTTACCGAAGACGAAGTTGAGAAAGTACATAAACAGATCGTTCGCGCGCTCGAGGTAAACTTAGGTGTTAAGCAAAGATAGTGGAAAATATATACAGTAATACTTGAACTTTTGGAAAAACCATTTATAATTAGCAGGAGCAATTTTCAGCTTACAAAAATAGTTGGAGAAACACATGAACGGTTTAAATGGAATGGACAAATTTTCGCACCTCGAAGACAAGATCTATCTGACGATCGAATTTGCGAAAAAGATGCGGGAAGAAAAAGAAAAACTGGAGACAGAAATTTCCGCACTCCATCAGGAGGTAAGCGGACTGCACAATGAGCGGAGCCGCCTTGAGGAAAAGGTAAGCGGTCTGATGAACGAACGGGATGCGATCCAGCTGAAGATCGAAGCTATGCTGGATGCGATAACCGTTATCGAACCGGAAGTTGGTGAAGCATTGCGAGGATAAAAGATATGATCGACGGCAAAGACACAGTTGAGAATTCTGCCCAGTCAATTCGCGTTGAGATCTATAACCAAACCTATAACATCAGGTCTGACGGCGACAATGACTATATAAAAAGCCTTGCAAATTTTGTTGACCAAAGAATGCGCGACATTTCCTCAGGGACGCTGACGGTTGATTCGCTGAAAGTTGCGATCCTGGCCGCGCTTCATATCGCCGATGAGTATCACCGACTGAAATCGGATCTGGAATTGAATGATCAGCAGCTCGCCTCGCGAAGCACGGAATGTGCCGATATGCTGGATCGTTTTATCAAGCAGAAAGAAACTGTTCCGCAGGAACTGGACGTCGAACAGTAAGTTTGTCCCCGATAGATCGTTTAAAGGAATATGAAGGGCCTTCTTCATATTCCTTTTTTATGTTTACCGGTTCTGTCTATGCTACAATCGACGAAGGCGAAAGAACTTTCTGATAAGTTCGGGATAAGACAAACAATATATTGAGCCAACAATGAATGAACGGGAGGCTGATGCTGCTTTTCGGTGCAGTCTTTCCAGGTTAAAGAATGCCATAGGATTCAGCTTTGATGTTCCCATGGAACAGAAAGCCACCCACCTGTTTGATACAGGTTCAATTCATTTGTCTCGACCGGCTGATTCGGTTTCCTTTCGCCTTTCAATTTATGCGGCAGGTTTGTAAATTGTGACAGTTCTTTTGCGATCACAATTTCTCCCTGCCTTTTATTATTGTGTATGAATATTCTTATGATCGGCGATGTCGTCGCCCGACCCGGAAGAAAAGCGGTCCTCTCAAAGATCAGCGAGCTCCGGGAGCAAAATGAGATCGATATTGCTGTAATGAACGCGGAAAATGTTGCCGGCGGCTTTTCAATCACTCCGGAACTGGCTGATGAACTTTTTGAAAGCGGTATCGACCTGATGACCTCGGGTAACCATATTTTTGATAAGTCGGAAGTGATCCCGTATATAAAAAAGAACAAGCGCCTTCTCCGCCCTGCCAACTATCCTCCCGAAACCCCGGGCAGCGGTCTTTTTGTCGGCGAGATCAACGGATTCAAATTTGCCGCGCTAAATCTTCTGGGTCGTGTGTTTATGGCTCCCAA
The DNA here is from genome assembly GCA_041394785.1 of Pyrinomonadaceae bacterium. GTDB lineage: Bacteria > Acidobacteriota > Blastocatellia > Pyrinomonadales > Pyrinomonadaceae > Aridibacter. Next base: position 45,405 of record JAWKHO010000004.1, read on the forward strand.
TGTTGATGATCCGTTTCGAATCGCCGATAGCGCGGTTAAATCAATACCGGATGACGTAAAGATCCGCATCGTCGATATGCATTGCGAGGCGACATCGGAGAAGTATGCAATGGGTTGGTTTTTGGACGGGCGCGTTTCGCTCGTTGTCGGAACACACACGCATGTTCCGACCGCAGACGAACGAATCCTTGACGGCGGAACCGCGTATGTAACCGATCTCGGTATGACAGGAAGCTACGCGGGCGTTATCGGTATGAATAAAGAAGACGTTCAGGATAGATTTACAAAATTTCCGTCAAAACGCGCCGCGCACGCAAAGGGCGACGTTTGGATCTGCTGCATTGTAGTTAATGTAGATGAGATTACCGGAAAGGCTGCCGGAATCCGGCGACTGAAGGTAAACGTTAACTAGCTGCTGAAAAACTGGGCGTCGCGGACCTAATTTTGTTCATTAAATTCCTTGTCGATATCCTCAAGAAATTCCCGGCGCATATCATCTTCCATTTTTGCTGCTTCGAGCGCTAACGGAAGCTGTTCGGACCGCGCCGACAGTTTTTTCAGCGCGAGTTCGTTACCGGCGAGTTCGCTTCCCCTGCGTGACGCCGCCTCGATCATTTGAAGACGGGATTGCGCCTCAATTTTCATTTCTTCGGCCTCTGCCTTTATACCGGAGAGATTTGTAATATCTTTCTCAACTTCGGCTTTAAAGTCCTCGAGTCGTTCGCTTTTAAGATATTTCAATTTGTTTTTTCGACGCTTCGCCAAAACCAGCTCTTTTGTTGTCGATTTTACGATTCGGGTGGCCGTCAGACGCGAAGCGAGGGTTTCGCGAAATGCATCCGCGAGAAGAAGATTCTTTCCTTCGATCTCCTTAAGCGACTTTTTTTCTTCGGTTGTCAGTTCATTTGTAAACCAGCGCACTTCCTCGGCTTTTATTCCGTCGACTGCAATTTTTTCGCGCAGTTGAGAAAGCCATCTCGAACGATATAACAGCGTTCCGGCCGAACCTCCCAGTCCAACAAGCAGTCCGCCGATAAATGTAACAAGGCTTGCAAAGAGAAATGTGAACGCAAGCGGCGGTGTGGTCCCGAACAGGAAAGTCATTACGAACAGGGTGAGCGAAGGGACGATCGCCAGTACGGGAGGAAGTGCCAGAGCCGTGTATTTGAGGCCTTTGTCTTTTGCAAGATCCTTCCCTGTCACATCATATTTTTGGATCTGGTCACTCATATTTTGGGTTTACTCTACATATTTCGCGAACTTTATTCAAACTCGCGGCATCACAAACCAAAGCGTTTGTTGTAGAATGTTGTATCCTAATATAAATACGGACTTTGCGAATTCATAACACTACTTCTGCGTATGTTGATAAAAACTTTCTTCGGCATCATAAATATCTCGTTAGCACTCTCCTTTTTCGGCGCATCAGCGGCCGCACAGGATGATGAATTGCGGTCTGAGAATATCAGGCAGGAAGACGTCAGGGTGATGACGATCCCGATCTCGATCTTCACAAATCAGGAATTAAAGGAAAGACGTGCGCAGGAATTTGTTGAGGCAGGACAGATAATCGTAAAGGAAGATACTGATGATCAAACGATCCTTTCGATCCGGAGTGTCAGCAATACCTCGCTCTCGCTGGCGATCCTCATCCAAGACGACCTGAGCTCTGATGTCAATCTTCAGCTGAAAGATCTCGCACAGTTTATTCGGGAACTTCCCGCCGGTTCGAAGGTAATGGTAGCTTACTTACGTTCAGGATCACCGCAGATCAGGCAAAAGTTTACAACGGATCTTGATGCCGCGGCCGATTCACTTCGCATCGTCGTCAGCAGTGATTCGGTAGCACCGAGGAGTCCTTATGACGGTATCGTCGATATACTAAAGCGATTTGACAGTGTTCCGACGGGCCGCCGCGCGATTCTCCTTTTGTCTGACGGTCTTGATGTATCTAACGGATTCTCAAACTCTTCTCCCGGTTTAAGCAACGATCTTGAAAACGCCATCTTAAAATCTCAACGCCGCGGTGTTGCGGTTTACTCGTTCTATTCCTCGGCAACTTATACTGAAACCGGCAACCGGCTTTTGATCGGCAACGGACAGGGTTCGCTAAACCGTATTTCGAACGAAACGGGCGGTAAGGCGTTTTTTCAGGGTTCTTTTACGCCGGTTTCATTCGATCCGTTCTTCCGCGATCTGACAATGGCGCTAAACCGTCAATTTGCTTTAACGTACCTTTCTACTCACATGAAAAAGGGGTATCACAAAGTTGAAGTTTTGAGTACGAATCCCGAGGTGAAGATCCAGCATCCGAAGGGATATTACTACCGAAAACCCTAAAGACCGGGGTTGCTATTTCTTCAGTTGAACATTACAGACAGGACAAACGCTGACTTCTTCTTTGATAAAGAAGCCTAACAAAACAGCGGAAAAAAGTCACCAGCAAAACCGCAAACACCACCCAACCCGCTGCTGAAACTTTTTTTGTAACTTGCGGAAGCAGCTGGGTCGAACATCTCGGACACCGGTAGCCGTGCGAGATCATATTTAGTCCCTGACCGGCATGCTGCATTGAATACTGCTGAGTCCGGGCATTCGCCGGAGACATCGGTTCCTGAAATTGATCAAGCTGTAAAACGTTCCCAATCTGCTCGGTTTTGCGGGCTGATGTTTTGGTCGGCAGATTAAATTCATCGGTCTTCCAGGAATACGGCCGCGGCTGCTCCTTCCCGTATGGCGGAGGATTTTGCGGTATTTGCTGTCTCCGCGGAATGGGGGAAACACCGAGCGGCGAGAACTTTATACCGCAGTATCGGCAAAAGTTGCTGCTGTCTGTGTTTGCATGTCCGCAATTTTGGCAGGTGATCATGATGTTTTCAAAATAGTTCTTTATCTAAACAATCGTACGCGGTTTCATCTGAAAAGTTCAAGGCTGCGGCTGAAACCGGATCTTCTCTCCGGTTCTGATCGCTTTATAAACTGATTCCACGAGTTCGACCGATTTAAAACCGTCATATGCGCTAACTGCCGGTTCGATCCCTTCTTGTATCGACCTGATAAATTCCCTGTCTTCCTGAACATATCCCCATCGTTCTTCCTTTTCGGTCATGTGATAGGAGAGTGTTTCAAAATTCGCGTCCATTCCCCGGGAATCGATCAAATGTTCCATTTCCTGTGTCATTATCGTCCGGTGATGGCAAAACACTTCGATCCGCTCAAAGGGAAAATGCCAGCTGGCGTCTGAGGACGATGCAAAAGTACAGTGAAACCCGCTGTTGAACTTAAAGATGATCGAGAACTCGTCAGGTTCGGGATATTCGTGCTGCGAACCGTATGCGACGAGTTCTTCGATCTCTCCAAACTGAAAACGGATCATGTCAAAAAGATGTATCGTCGTCTCATAAAGAAATCCGCCGGTCACGTTGACATCGCCGGTCCACACCGGATTCTTCAGTTCACCCCGGTTCATCTTGATATGCGCCGAATGTGACTCATCATCGGCAAGAAGTTCTTTTAATTTTGCATAAACCGGAGCAAAACGCCGGTTATGACCTACCTGAAAAACGCCGTTACCGCTGTTCGCAGATTCGAGAAGTTTTCGTGCATCTTCGGTTCCGATCGCAAATGGCTTTTCGCAAAAGACGTGCTTCCCGTGATTGACGGCATCAGTCGCGATCTCAATATGCGTTTTATTCGGTGTACATACTAAAACCGCATCACAATTCTCAAACAGTTCCTCACGTGATCCGCATACCTTTCCGCCGACAGATCTCGATGTTAGTTCAGCTTTTTCCGGGACGATGTCATACAGCGCGGCGATCTCGGCGCCTTCGATACCCGCGTAAATTCTCGCATGAACATTTCCTATATAACCCGTCCCGATTATCCCGATTCTAACGTTTTCCATATATTCGTAAATTAGCTGCAGCCACAGTTTCACTAATGACTTCCGCTGACCGCGGAGTTTTCAAGTTCCAAAACGTCGATCGTCGCACGTCTCGCCTTCTTTGCTACTTCAAAAGGATCCTGATTCCAGTATTCCGGACGGAAGATCTCGATCGATACCATTCTGTCGTAACCGATCTGATCAAATTTCTCTTTTATTTCTTTTATCGGCAATATTCCTTCACCGGGATAAAGCCGGTGGGCGTCGGTAAGTTCCTCTTTTGCACGGTCTTCGGCATCGTTTATGTGGAAAATAAAAAGCTTCTCGGGATTCATCGATTCGATCGCTTCAAAGCTTGAATTTCCGGCATAAAAATGAAAAGTGTCGATCACATTTCCGATGTTTTTGCGCCCGGTCCTTTCAACGATCTCATTACAAAGGTCGAGCGTTTGAACAGAACAATCGGTTTGTCCTAAAAATTCAAACGCAAGCGAAACGCCGTGTTTTTCAGCGATATCTCCGAGTTCATTCAGAACCCTGACCGATTCATCAATTATCTGCTCTTTTCCCGCATCTTCCGGCAGTTTCCCCGGGACAACGACCACATACGGACAACCTATCTTCCCCGCAATGCTGCACAATTCTTCACATTCGGCCTTGATCTCCTCATAATCTTCTTCCGTGCGAAAGGTGATGTGCTCAATTGAATTAATGCTGTACGGCTCAAGATCCGCTTCTCTGATCAACATTTTAAGGTCATCGGTTGATCTCGTTTTCAAAAACTCCCGCAGCTTTGCCGCCCATATTTCTATTAAATCAAAACCGGCTTCGCCCGCCGCTTTAATATCCGTTTCAAGATCGGCGTGCATTGTAGTCGCACCGTTTAATGCTATCTTCATAATTGCTCCAAAATCCTGTAAAAATTAGTTTTGATATTATCACGGCAAAATGAAATAAATGAAAGACGCCGGCTTCGGATCAGACTGTTGGAGCAAACGATAGGTTGATTTTATTTTCTGAAGTTCAGCGGTGTCTCTGCGGCGTGCTGTTTTGGCTTTTTTGCGACTCTGCATCCCGGCAGGAACCGTTTTATCCCGCAAACACTCTGGGTTCGCAAAGTTTAACTGCGTATTTTTCTTCAGCTGCACTCAACTTAGACATTATGCGGATTTCCGTCTGCTTAACTTTTCATCAATAATGGTTTATTGTTCTTGTTATTCCGCTTTAAGAACGGATATAAACGATCCCCGGGTTTTATAAATCCTGCAACTCAACTCAGATTTTTGCCGTCTAAAATTCCGGTTATAACCCGCAAAAAATCCCCTATTTTTATGAAACATTTATTTGCCATTTTTATCGCGCTCGCTTTTTCTTTCACCCTATCGGCCCAAAGCTATAACGATTCGGCTCTTCAGGCTGTCACCCAAAAAGATGTCCAAAGCCGTGATGCGGATGGAGCACTTCGGACGCTGACCATCGGTGAGCATCTGTACCGCGCTGACGTTTACATGGCCAACCGCCATTTCGCGGAAGCCCGCGAACACTGGCAAAAGGTGCTTTCGGCATATCCTGATGATTCGAATGTTCCGAAGGCGCTCTTTGGAATGGGACGCTCGAATATGTGGGAACTAAATTACGATCAATCGATCTTCTGGTTTGATAAATTGATCCGTGATCACGCAAACACCGCAGACGGTCAGGAAGGACTCGCATATAAGGGCGCGAGCTTCGTAAGACTCGGCAAAAATCTCGAAGCCGCACAAACTTATGAGCAGTATACCGTGATGTTTCCTTACGGAAAACGAATAGCTTCTTCATTTTTGAACATCATCGATGCATACCGCGAAGCGGGCGAATACGATAAGGCAAATCTCTGGGTAGATAAGGCAAGAAAAAGGTTTGACGGAATGGACGTTGAAACCGATGCTCTTCATGCCCGCCTGCGAATGGAACTTTACCGAAAGAATTGGTCCGCCGCAATTGCTGCAGCCGATGAACTTCTCCGCCTCCGGAATTTTAGCGGAACGATGGCCTATGAAGATGAAGTCAAGTATTTGAAGGGTTTTGCCCTCGAACACTCCGGAAGAAAGAATGATGCGATGAGCGTCTATGTATCGATCTCGCTGAGTCCGACGTCATATTACGGAATCATGGCGACCGAGCGAATTGCTGAACTTGGCGGGAATGTTGAATACCGCAGAAGCGCTATGAGGTCACAAAGTCAGCGGGTTGCAAGAAGTTATCCGGCGCCGTTCCGCAGCGAACTTCTCCGCTATTCAAAAACAAAAGGGATCGATCCCCGGTTTGTACTGGCAATAATGAAGCAGGAAAGCAGTTTCCGCCCGGGCGTCAAATCGCCGGCCGCCGCCCGCGGATTACTTCAGCTGACGATCGACACAGCGCTCAAATTTAATGAAGATGCGGGTTTTTACAACGTAAAGGCAGATGACCTCTACCGGCCGAATGTCAATATCGCGATCGGAAGCGCCTATATTGCGGAGCTTAAAAATGAGTTTGGCGGGCTTTATGAGGCGATCGCGGCTTCATACAACGGCGGAGAATCAAACGCTGCCAGATGGCTGGCACGCAGCAATCCGAAAGAAGCGGCAATATTTGCCTCGGAAGTCGGTTTTTCTGAAACGAAGAAATATGTTTATAAGGTGATGGGAAATTACCGGGTTTATCAGGAACTCTACACGGAAGACCTGATAAGAAAATAGAGCTTTACTGCAAAAGAAGAAAGAGTCTGTCTGAAAAGTCCAAATTAAGCGGTGAAACCGCAAATAGAAAGTAGCCAGATGTGAAACATCTGGAATGTGTTGGTTAAAAATCAAGCCCTGAAGGGGCGTAAGAACTGCTTTCTTACGCCCCTTCAGGGCTATAACCAATCGTTGATCTTTCCAGATGTTTCACATCTGGCTACTTTCGGTATGCCGCTTCACGGCAAAAAGATGGCTTTTCAGACAGCCTCTTTCTTCTTTTTAAACTGATTCATTTATTGACCGCCGCCGGATCTAACTGACCATGGAGGAACGATTCCCGTTGTTCTCGCGTAGGCGATCGATTGACCAAGGTGCTCATGACAGTGGACCGCAACCGCGATCAAAACTCCCCTCACGGTCGAATCGCTGCCGAAGAGTTTGACCGAATTATCAAGATCATCGTCGCTCACACCGTTGATCCCTTTTCTGGCATGTTCAAACGAAGCCTTTAAGACCTCAACGACCTTTGCTTTATCGGTGATCTTTTCAAATCCCCTGATCTCTTCCATCGTCACGCCTTCCGGTTTTACCCCGGCCGCACTTAAAACACCGTAGTTTGCCGCCGCCACGTGCATAAAGACCTCGCTTACAGATCTGACGCCTTCTCCCGGCCGCCAGCCGTACTTATCCTGCGGCGTGGCTTCGGCAAGAGCGATAAATTTCTTTTCAGCCGCAACAAGCTGCGACATCGTTTCCGCACGGACGCCTTTTAATGCGTTCTTCTCCATCTGTGGGCCCTGAGCAAAAGTTGTAACCGCAAATGAAACAGCGATCGCCAGCAAAAACGCCAATTTTCCTGTGTTCTTCATTTCAATTCTCCTTAAAAGATATTAAATTGCTGTACCGATTTATCTTAATAAACCCGCTTCCAGTCATTTTATTCCCAGCCTCCCTGTTCCTCGCGCTGGATCTGATAGCCGGATTCTTCAAGATAGGCGATCACCTCTTTCCCGTGTTCTTCATCCTTGACCTCGAGCAGCATTTCCACGCCAACCCGTCCAAACGGAGCCAGCCACAAAGCCCGCCGGTGAAATACCTCGATAACATTTGCGCCGATCTCGGCAACCTTCTTGAGCATTTGAGCCAATCCGCCGGGTCTGTCATCAACAAGAGATTTTACGATTATGTATCTGCCTTCTCGTACCAAAACCTGTTCAAGAATTCGCGCAAGCAGATTCGCATCAATGTTTCCTCCGCAGAGAACGGAACAAACGACATCATTTTTTCCGAGATCGATCTTGTTTGCCAGTACTGCTGCTACGCCCGCCGCACCGGCACCTTCTACGACAAGATGATTATTCTGAACACAGTGGAAAATCCCATAAGCGATCTCCTCCTCCGTCACCTCTACAACTTCATCGACATATTCTTTGATCAATTCAAGTGAAATACTGCCCGGACGCTTTATCGCGATCCCGTCAGCGATCGTTGATTTAAACGGCATTTCGACCGGCTGCCCGGCTCGCAGCGATTCGTTGATTACAGCAAGATTCTTTGCCTCGACCCCGATCACACGGGCCTTCGGCAGCAGAGTCTTGATCGCGATCGCCGTACCCGATATGATCCCGCCGCCGCCGATCGGAACGACTACAACCGTTGCGTCCGGCAGATCACGGGCGATCTCGATCCCGATCGTCCCCTGTCCGGCGATAACTTTTTCATCTTCAAAGGCGTGAACATAGGTAAGATTCCGTTCCTCCTGAAGCTTTCTTGAATATGCCACAGCTTCGTCAAATCCGGCGCCTTCGAGGATCACATCTGCTCCGTAGTTTCTTGTTGCATTTACCTTTGTAAGCGGCGCGTATTTTGGTACGACGATCGTTGAACTGATATTGTGAAGTGCCGCCGCGAGCGCTACACCCTGAGCGTGATTTCCGGCCGAGGCGGCGATCACGCCCCGCTCTTTTTCGCCGGGTGTAAGACGCGAGATCTTGTTGTAGGCACCGCGGATCTTGAACGAACCGCTGCGCTGCAGACATTCGGCTTTCGAATAAGCGGGAATTCCAATCTTTGCCGAAAGCGCGTTGTCCGGAAGGACGGGTGTGTTTGCGATCACACCTTCCAGAACGCTTCGCGCGTCCTCGATGTCGGAAAATTTAACGGTCATAAATTTGCATTATAAATGTTTTAGATTGCCTTTCAATTACCCGATATTAATACTTTAGACGGAAATTCGGAATAATGATATTCTAGCTTCAAATAAACATTTACCGGAGGTCAAATATGTCTGCGTCCTATCTTCTGTTTCAAATCGAGCTTTTCGGGCTGGGTTTTTTCATTATGGCGTTTCTCGGTATCGCGCTTCTGACTGTCGCCTGGAAAACCATCAAGATCGTTCCGCAGTCTTCGGTTCTGCTGATCGAGAGACTCGGAAGATTCAGCCGGGTAGCGTCGAGCGGTTTGAACGTGATCGTTCCGTTCTTTGAGGCGCCGCGGGCTATCTATTGGACAAACAACCGGCCCGGACTGACATTTATCGATCTCCGCGAGCAGTATATCGATCTTCCTCCGCAGCCCGTTATTACACGGGATAACGTAACGATCAACGTCGATTCTGTTGTTTACTGGCAGATCACGGATCCCGCAAAAGCCGTTTACGAAGTTACCGATCTGGTCGGCGGTCTGGTTCAATTGACGATCACCGGTATGCGCGCCGTGATGGGCGAAATGGATCTCGATCATACGCTTTCTTCGCGTGATCAGATCAACAGCAAACTCCAGCTTATCCTCGATGAGGCGACGGATAAATGGGGCGTAAAGGTAACGCGCGTTGACGTAAAAAATATCAACCCGCCTGAAGATGTGCGGATCACGATGGAAAAACAAATGACCGCCGAACGAAACCGCCGTGCGTTGGTCCTTCAGGCTGAAGGTGACAAGCAGGCCGCGATCGCCCGCGCAGACGGTGAAAAGCAAGCCGCCGTGATGAGAGCCGAAGGTCAGAAACAATCGGCGATCCTTGAAGCCGAAGGTGCCGCTCAGGCCCGTTTGAAAGCCGCTGATGCAGAGGCCACTGCGATCGCTCAGATCGCTCGGTCGATCGGAGACACCGGACAGACGGCAAACTATCTGATCACTTCGCGTTATATCGATTCGCTGCGCGATATGACACGGTCGCAGAATTCGAAAGTGATCTTTATGCCGACCGAGACGTCAAATGTACTTTCGACCGTCGGCTCTATCAAGGAAATGCTTGCTGCAACGGGTGAGGATGACGACGGTCCGAAGCTTCCTAAACCTCCGGGAAGACGCGAGCTTGATTCATGAAAGTAAGTTGTAGCGCCACCGTCCCGGTGGCCGTGGCTGCGGCATCTTGCCGCCGGTATTGCGATAAGTCGCCAAGCCGGAATGAGAACGAGACGCTCTCCTGACAGCCGCCGGGACGGCGGCGTTACATTTCATAAAGCCGCCTCATTTTTTTGTTGCAATTAAGACTTCTTAAACCTAGAATTCGTTTGGTTTACTCACGAATATCACGCTTTTTAGGAGAGTATTAAATGAAACGACGATTCCTGACCGGATTTCTTACCGTCACTTTACTTGTTGCAACCACCCCGTTTGCGCTGGCCACCGATTACGATATCGAACTCGTTGTCCCCGACGGCAAGAAATCAAAAGAGACCGACGCCGTTCTGAGGATCGAAAAGGAAACATTTGAGGTTTTGATCGAGAAGTCGAAATTTAAAGAGCACAATAAAAACCTCGCGTTTTCTGATCTTAAGATCGCGGATTATTCATATTCGAAAAAACCGATGCTATCGGCTGGCGGCGCCGTGGCGACCGCCCTTCTGGTTGGATTTATATTTGCACTTCCCTTTTTGTTCATCAAGAAAAAGAGTCATTGGCTTACCGTTCAAACGGAAGATCAGTTTGCCGTGATGAAACTCGATTCGAGTAACTACCGGGCGATCATTGCCGAGTTTGAAACCCACGGCGTAAAGGTCAATGAAGTAAAGGAAGAAGATCAGAAAAAAGACAAAGATAAAAAAGATCCCGACGTAAAAATGAAAACCGGAAATGATGACGACGGTGATGATAATGATACGAGATAACTCCCATTGACCAGAGTGGAAAGAAAAGAGGCTGTCTAAAAAGCGTAGCGCCACCGTCCCGGTGGCTGTGGCTGCGGCATCTTGCCGCCGCTCGTGCGACTAATCGCTAAGCTGTCATGAGAGCGTCTCGCTCTCATGACAGCCGTCGAGACGACAGCGCTACATTTTTTTAGACAGCCTCAGTCTTTTTTTCGCGGTTTGCAAATAAAACCGCTTCAAACTAAACTTTACAAAGCACGCACCCGTAGCTCAGCTGGATAGAGTATCTGACTTCGAATCAGAGGGTCGCAAGTTCGAATCTTGCCGGGTGTACCATTTTTTAAGTAGAGAGCGGGTTCGGATTAATTTGATCCGAACCCGCTCTCTTAATTGCCCTTTTTTATTCAGCGAAAAAGGCTTGTGATAATAACGTACACTTCGCTTGAGATATACTCCTCCTTAAAGTCCTTTTCCGACTTGGCGAGCAGTTCTTTCTGATCGTTTTTCTTTAGAACATTTTCATAATTCTTTGCCGTCCCTTCCGACATCCATCCTGCTTCGAGAAATTTTGGGAGATTTTCCAGAAGGTATTTGAACTTTTCGGAGTCGGTGAATTTTAATAGCCTTTCATCCGGACCGATTGTGTAACCTCGGGCTAAATCTTGATTTACCGGTATCTCATTTTCGAGTTCACTTGGCATTTCTTCGTCGGCGGCGATACTTCCGAATTCACCACCGGCTGCCCGGCACTCAACGATTCCGGGAGGGCTTTCAGATGATAATTGAAATGTTATCGTGGTCCCACTAGTTACTCTTTCGTCAGCGTTTCCAACAAATGCCCAATTCCGCCAAATCCCTTCGACAAAATCTCCAACCGGATACATTTCACCGATCATAATTTTTTCCTTATCGTGACCGGAGCTATCCGCACTTGAGCCGAAGGTTTGAACAATAAAATTCCTAAAATATGTTGGGCTGGACGATAGTATTTCAACCTCATATCTAAAGACAAACATTCCGCTAATATCTTTCTCCATATGAGCTTGAGAAATCATCTCGATCGAATCGGCACGTTGGTAAGCAACTACCTTTTCTTTTCCGTCAAATCCGGTCCATCTGTATTCATACTTGCCTGTTTTCGGATCGACCGCGACAACAATTGGTTTTGGATCATAGTTTGTTCCATATTCAGACGTCCGGTCCACCTTTTCCGGCTGTTTGAGCACAAACATACTTTTTTGAAGTCGCGCTCGTTCAAATTTAGCTTGTTCATGAACACTTCCTTGCCCAAGTGAAACTTGTGTAAATAAGAGCGAAAAACCGATTATGGAACCGATGTAGTGAATAGTTTTCATTTTAACCTCTCATATCAAACTTTCAGTCTAATCCGCTCCAAGGTGAAAATGACTTCACTCAGAGCGGATTTTCAATGCATACGGAAACTACTGATTCAAGTCAAAATACGTGTCGTCAATGACACGTCCAATCATAGCAACAAACTGGGGGGTTGATTCAAAGTAATTCAAGAACTGCTGCCGCCGCTGTGACTGATTGAGAATTGGAGTGGTGTTACGTCCTTTTCCACCACGTCCAGGGGCAATTTCAAGCAAATCTGGATCGGTGGCCCCACCAATTGTGGACAAGTAGTTCAACCAGTAACTTACCTCCGGATCCGAAGGATCACGGATAAAGTGGCTGGTAAATACGTCTTCAATAAATTCCGCATCGGTTCTCTGTCTTAAGATGTACTCTTGTGAACCGAAAAGCTGCTGATAAAAAGATTTGACTTCCTGCAAAAAAGCCGAAGGACCCTGCTTTTTCGCGCCCGCTAATCTTGGTGCCCATGATTCGAATTCTTCTTGCGAAATCGGCCTTTCATATATCGCTTCGGCAGCATTACTCGCGAGATCTGAAGGGGTAAACTGAACCTCATCAAATGCAGTCAAACTTGGGTCAACACCGTTTTGGAGTAATGTTGAATTACTGGTCGAATTAACCAAATATCCCCATCTAAAATGAAAATGCGGAGCTAATAGTACATGATGTAAAACGCCAAAGCCGTTTTGATTTGCAATAGACTTGACATCATTGACTCGGTTCGCGGGAATATTTTGAGATTTGACATCAACATTCAAGCCTTCACGATGTTCATCATGCCAACTCTTATTCCGCCAATTCAGTTTTCCATCAAATTTTCCGCCCCACGCAAGGCTTGCGTCATTAAACGTAATCATTTCAGCAGGTGAAATATAACCGCTTCCATAAAATCGATTCTTGTAGTCATCAGCTACTTTAATTAAAGCTGGCAAAGAAGGCGCAGCCACCCAGTGATTTGACGGGTGAGCCAGACGGTCTTTTTGTGACATATAATCTGAAGTGCATTGAGGTGAATCGCAGTCTTGAGGATCGCTTGATCCATTAAGTCGGTAATTGGTTCCCTTTTCAATTCGAACTAAGTAATTAACGAGTACAAATGCATCCTGGTTGCCGGAAACGCCTGCGATCGTTGCTGTAACTTTGTATCGTCCGGAAATGTGTTCGGGATTATACGTTGTTTGAAAACAACCTCTGGAATCAGTAAAACCTGATGCTCTACCAAAGTTCCCGAGTGGCCTGACCCCTTCGTGGTAAGACTCAACATGACCATCGTCGACAACAACGCGTTTTAGGGTTAACTTAACCGGCAAGCCCACCTTATTTGTTACGCCAAAAATACAAGCTGCAACAATGGTGTTGTGTGAACCTTTCGTTCCGCTTGGTCGAAGAACCGGATCCTGGATTGAAACCCCGACTCCCACTCCCTCCGGCGCCTCTCCCGGCGGCACATAATTCGGACAAACATCCCCTGTTTGACTAAACTGCAGCCCCTGTTCGCAACCGGGGAGACTCGAACACGGTTGGCCGGCAGATGTAAACTGCTGTCCGGGCATACAGAATGTCTGACCGGTATAGGAAATTGTGTGCGATGTATTCCCGACATACTGGGGACTAGAAAGCCAGTATGTCGCATATCCCCAGTAACCGTAGTCATCCGGAGAATAATACGGCTGTTCGAACCCCCCGCCTGCTTCGAACCCGAAGCCGAACGGATCATACCAGTAATAGCCGTAATAGACCGGCACATACACCTGATAATACGCGATCACAAAATGATTTCCGCTTGTTGTATAGGTCGCATTGCTGATCGGTGCAAGCGAAATGAAATTGAGATCGGCCGGCACCGAATCGCCGTAGCCCTCGGTATAACCGGTGCGGAGAATAGCGCTGCCGGTTCCATAGTTTTCCGTAAAGGTGCCGTTGTTTGCCGGGTCATAATAAAGACCGGCACAATAATCGAGCTCGGTTGAAGTAAAACCCTGAACCGAATTTCCGGATTGCCAGCTCAGCGAAGTTATATAGATATTCCCCTGACACTGGGCGTACGAATTTGAAACAAAAAGCAGCGCGCAGAAGGCAAACGCTGCAAGAAAGCTGAGTATTCTCATTGTCTTTTGCCTCCTTTTTGTATTTCATTCGGATTGCGGATCTCCGCGCCGTTTCCTTTTTTCCTGATCCCCGGGATAACTTTTTCGTTGACAAACTTTGTAAAATTCACCGAACCCGCAGAACCGAAATTCTCGCGCAGTTCTTTTACCGCTTTCATCGTGATCTCGCGTCTTTGTTTGGCGAGATCAAAAAGCTCCTGAGGCGGAAGCGGCACTTTTTGCCCCGCTTCGAGTCTTCTGTTCGGTGTTCGCGCGCGAATTTGTTTGACGATGTCTTTTGCCCGGTCGTCAAACTGCTTTAGTTCCCTGTTTGCTTTTTCGGCGATCCGGTCCAGGGCCCGGGCTTGTTTTTCATCAAGCCTGGCCATCTTTTTATAAAGGTCGCGGAATTTCTTTCCGTCACGTCCTTTTCGCTGTTCATCCGCTGCCTTTGTTTCGAGTTCGGCGAGGTGTTTGAATATCTGCCGATAAGTTACATCGGTCGGTATCGCTCCCGGCACGTCCTGCTCTTCCCTTCGTTCCTGCATCCGCGGATCGACGGGCGGAAATCTGAGGTCTTTCGGTCTTTCCCTGATTCCCGAAGGTGATGAAATTTCGCTGCTTTTTGTCTGATTTCCCTGGCTCAGCACGATAAAACTTCCGCTGATCACCAGTATGAATAGTATCGCTGATATCCCCGTTTTATTTTTATTTACAAACATGTGAGTGTCTCCTGTAAGGTGAGTTTAGACCGCTTTCCTACGGCGATCTGTTAAAGCGTGAAAATTCTTCTGAAAGAAGATATTTCCATTGTGAGAACTTTAACCAAACTGCGTGTGAGATCCTGATAAAACGATACGGTATTTCGATCCGAAATTAACGTTCGCTTTCTCGTCATTCCCGGCAGTTTGTGGGTTATTGCGTTTTTGACAAAAACCGATGTCGTTTATGTTCCGCTTACCGGTTCGATGCGCGTACTTAAAACCATTTCTGTCAAAGCAATAGTTATCAGGTTTCATCTGATCAACCCCAGCAGAGATGTCTGCAGCATCTTGATCAGAAAAACTGAATTTTTGGTTGTGTCCCGATAGTGTGTGCTTGAACGAAAACTCGCAGCTAATCTTCGCGAACTTTGCGGCTTTGCGGGACAAAAAGAGTTCCCGCCAAAAACCAAAGCCGCAAAGAAGACAAAACAACACACTCTCAGGACACTACTGAATTCTTGTAAAACTAAAAGATCTAAGCTCAATTAAATCTTGTAAAAAACGCTCGCTGCAGAAGATCCGCATACTAAAAAATTCCGGACAAGTTCTTCTGCGTCCTCACCCGGAGAATTCGTACTTTTTTTTAAATTTTCGGAATCTGTCGTCAACGGAAAACATGAGTATTTTTACTTTTACCTGAGAATTTTAAGGTCGCTGAAGATAATTGAGGCTCCAGCACGGCTTTTCAGGTAAGTGAGTTAATTGAGATTTTCAGACATTAGGATACTTCGAATGTTCGTGTCAAGTTTTTTTGGGAAAATTGTAAGTAGCACATTAAATGTCCGGTAATTTCAAAAAATTAGGCATACGATTACGACAATCCAAAATTCGCAATCGTGACTCGGTTCACAATTCCAGTGCGTATCTCATCTGCCGAAAATGCCCTACGGTTCTCATAATCGCAACCGTACAGCCATGTTCCGCCGCCCGATGATCTCGAAGTCATATTTCCATTCGGATCATAACCGAATGATTTACTTCCTGTTGCGGTGAGTTTGTTAAATGTTCCGGTCGTATAACTTGCCGAAAGATGCGAGCCGGTTTTGTTTGAACTGGCTCACTTTTTTCTTTTTTCGTTTTTTTAATGTTTAGTCTAACAAAGTCTCCGATTTTATTGAGCCTGTTAACTGAACTGATGAGAAGGTAATCAGCACCCGAATTTTATATAGCACCTAACAAAAACTTACCCAAAAAGTCGAGTCCGGAGCTCTTCTATGTGTCCGTCATACGGAACTCTATTCGACGATTCGGCTTTTGCAGTTTCCACGGCGGTTTCTAGTATTTGTTTTGCTTTATCCTTTTCTCCCAAATTAAAAAAGATGATTGATGAATAAGCGAGACGTACAGATTTTAATCCAGGGTCCATCTGTTTATACTGGTCGCCAAGATCTAGTGACAAGAAGTCGCCGACATCCTCAGCACTTGAAAAATTATTGAGAAACGGAATCGCAAAGTCATTGATAGTGTCAATCAGTTCCTCGGCTATTTTAATGTCGAAGTCTACTTTGTCATCAATCGCCAGCTTCCACCATATGTCTTTTCGCTCAGGCAATAGCATTCCAATCCGACGCTACAGCTGCAATCGCGAAGACGCGGGTCGGCTGGCTCTATTTTTGCCCTTCGTAAGTCGCATAAGTCGACCAAACGCCCGGCACGTAAACTCCAACGTTGAGGGTAAACCGCAGTTCAGATTGGTCATTCCACTGACTTCTTTGAACCTCAATTAGCCACGTTATACCACCCGTCACCCGAGAATAAACTGCTCCATTCTTTCTAAAACCAAGATCTTTAAGTCTCATATATACTTGATTTTTAGAAATAGTGTTTAATCTTTTATTCAAAATATTAGTCATAATTTGATTGATCGCGATACGATTCATTCAAACAATACCGCAACTTCAAGAAAGATCACTTGGCATTACAACGGTGACGACCCGAATAGAAAGATAGATCATTGTTTTAAAGATCGGTATTCATCTAGAAAGTCAGAAGGTAAATTATACTTACTCGCAACACTTGTGAGCACGTCAATTGTGGAGTTTGTCAAAGTATATTTTATCATTTCTCTCGGTTCCCGACGAAGTCTTAATTCCATTTCAATGGCTACAGGCAATTCAGCATTAGCGTGATCGATTCGTCCAAAATTTGGAGTTAAATTGACGGTTTTTCCGAACCGAATTACAAGGCTGACAGTTTCAAACGGAGCTGCATCGGTGAAACCATTTTGAGTAAGTGCAGGTTCAAGCTCATCACATATTTCCTTCATTACCAAACCTACATCGTTAATGCGTCCTTTCACCGTTGAGACGCCTCCTATTAATAGAATTCTGCGGTTTTTCATTAATCACCTCATCTGTTTGTTAGATTTCCCGGTAAAGTGTGCTGTCCATACCGTCTCTTAAACCGCTCTATTATCTCACCTCCATTGCTTCTTACATTTTGTATGTTCTCTATTATTAATTCAGGTCAATTGCAAGATTTATAGGTTGCTTCCCAAAAAGCTCTATCCGATTCGAATTGGCGCTGCTGGAGCCCCTAATGTAATCTATGCGAAAAGTTGCCAGAATTGATCATTTCGAACCTGAGCCTGAAAGCCGCTCATTTATCGAGTCGTCAACCTCAGATTTCATCAGCCCGATTCTTTTCCCCAATTCGTATAAACCGACGATCGTCTCATCTCTCCCTTTTTTATCTCCGGATTTTTCCTCCATCGAATACAAGTCTAAGTAACGGTCGTACGCTTCAGACGAATCACCGAATTGAAAGAGGAACGAGGCATAACCACCCAAATAATGATAATTTGCCGGTTCGATTGATAAAGCCTTTTTATAGTATTCACCGGCCTCTTTTAGGTTTCCCGTTTCCTCATAACAGACAGCGATATCGTAGCATGCCTGACCATGCTCCCATTCCGGGTTTTCAGTTACTATTTCGATTAAATAGCCGATTGCAAGCGGATAATCATCTTGTTCTATGGCCACGGACGCCAGTTGCTGTAATTCTCTATTCTCCATATTCGTCACCTGTTCACTTTTATTCGTTTACGCAAAAACTAGTACGGGTAAACATGGTCGTTACGCACATTCGTCATCCTCTTATCTCCTGGACAGCGATTACGTTTTTTCCAAAGTTCAACGTTTACGTGAGGCTTATCACCATGTGATTTTACTAAATCGAATCTGATTGCCCTCTCGTTATTCTCCGATACCAATTTTAAATCTGAGCCGCTTTTTCTATCAACGCGCGCACCTTTTCCAAGCCATTCTTTTATACCCTCGGCGAGCTCCTTATTGGAAATCGGTTTGCCCGCATTACTCGAAGAGCTTGCCACTTCTGCCCCGGTTAGTAATGGTTTACCGCTCTTAGCGGCATTTGCAACGCGCGATAAACCTCCGCCAACCGCTCCAGCAACCGCCAGTCCGCGCAAGCCATCGTGAACAACCGCTCCGGTTCGCTCCCAACCGGTCATCTTTTCACTGTAGAATGCACATCCAATTCCACTTCCCAGTCTAAAGATATCCGAAAAACCACGTGCAAGATCTGCAATAGTGTTGTTAACGCCTCGTGTCCACCAATCTTGCTCGTCAGGCTCATAATACTTCCTGGCAAATTCAATCCGTTCGTCAAGCCAGTCAGCGGTGTCGTTTCCGAAACCATCTAACCCCGTTGGATCAGAAAATTTGATCGGATTGCCGTAAACGTAATTGAATAAATTTACATCTTTTCCCTCAAACCCGATCGGATCCTCAGAAATGAATCTTCCGATCTCCGAATCATACCAGCGCGCTCTGTAGTAATAGAGACCGATATCGGCATCGAGTTCTCTTCCGGTGTATTGGTAGCGGGTTGTGAGATTTCCGGTCGGGTTTCCGAAGGAATCGTAATTCGCCGAAGACGTGATTGTTCCGGTATGATCGGCGAGAACGTTTGTACTTCCGAGATGATCGGTCAGAAAGTATTCCACACCGCCCGGTTTTTCGATCCGGAGTTTATTATCGATCCCAGGTCCGTTTTGATAACGCGTAATCCCGGTCGCCGAATTATCATCCTGAACTACATCGAGTCCGTCGTATGTATATTTCGTTACATCCGCACCCTTGTTCTTTTTATCCTCCTGCCGAGAGCGTCATATTGATAGCTGACTGTGATCATGCCATCGGCAGCCGATGTCAAAGGACGGTTCTCATAATCCCAGCCGTACAGCCATGTTCCGCTGCCCGATGATCTGCAGGTCATATTCCACTTAAGAACATGAGCAGCGCACATAATTCATTTTTTCAATTGCGGACTAGAAAACTTTCTCGCGAAATTTATTGTCAAATATCGATCCCAAAGACAAAAAATAAAAGTTTATTTACTGAAAATCTTGACACCGCCGAAGTTCGTTGCCATATTAGTGATCATCGTCAAAGAGAGCCCTCACAATTATAGCGGAAACTATAAAAGATCTGTCTCTCTTTGTTTAAGTAGAAATTTCAAATAAGATCATCGGCTAAAGATTACGCACAACAGACGAAGTGCCGTTTGACGTATTCGAAGCAAACGCGCCTTTGATAACTGTTTTTCGGTTTATCTTCGACGCGAAACCTTCACAAGTGCCTCATTTTACTGATGTTTAGCGGAATGCTCGGAATGGTTTAACAGAACGGCCGCGAACCGCGCACGCCGGGTGACTCTCAGATCTAAGGTCTTTTTGGGTTTTCGTTTCTCCGAATAGGAGAAGCAAAAATGAACAGCCATCATTCGATCGATTCCTCATATTCATTTTTTAAAAATTCCGGATATTTTTCGGTAGTAAGTCGGGCAAAGGTGCCGGCAAGGATCTTGTCATTAGTAATTATCTTACTGTCGCTTCCGGTATTTGTTTTCTCTCAAACATATCAGCCTTATTATCAGGGCATGCCGCAGGGCGAAAGGGCGTTTCAGCAGGAGATCGCCCGGCTCGAAATTACGGTTGAACGGGCGGGCGAGATCCCGCTTCCGATCACGCTTGTTCCGCGGGTTGAGAAAGATGATCTGCTGCGCGTTAAGCTTCTCGATGAACCGATAAACGGGATCCTTCCGAATGAGAGTCTTTGGGACTGGACACTTCTTGTCGCCTTTATAAATTCTTCGAGAAACGAGGCCGAGCTCGAATCCGTATCGCGCGAAGTGAATTTTAAGCGCGACGGCTGGTATCGCGAACATGTTTTTAAGGTTCCGTATGACAGTCAGCCGGTTTTCTTTCTTTACCCGAAGACAAAATACAGAAAAAAGATCCAGAAATTTCTCTCAAAAAACTTTGGCGAGATCCAAAAGATCGGGGAAAAAACACTCGAGATCGCCGGAGCTTATGCGCAGATCGGTTTGTTTCTCAACGAACTCCAGAGTGTTATCTCCGCAAATCCATACGGGTACGGCAGCTATTACGGTTATTCGGGCTATAACGGTTACTACGGATATGGTTCGGGGAGTCCCTTCGGTCCGGACTTTATTCAAAATCAGCTGATCGAACGTCTCGCGCAGAGCTTCAATATTACACTTCCTTCGTGCTGGAATGGCGGAACAAATTACGCTCAGTCAAATGATTTTGTCAGCCGTGCGCAGTGTGTTGCAAAAAATGTAAAACTCGAAGACTTCGACCTCAACGTCAGCCGGATACTCCAGCAGGGCGGGCTTCTCGCCGCGACAAAGCTTGTCGAAAAATACCCGCAGCTTGCTTACTGGATAAATGTCGCCGCCGCAGCGGCGGATCTCATCCTCAAGATCATGAAGAAAACTCCGCTGAAGATCGTGCCGACAATGGCCCGATCGGCGAATACCCTGCAAAACAGAAACGGCCAGTATAATCAGTACAGCCAGTATAATTCCGGGTACATTTCGCCGAATATGTCGCAGGAACTCTCTTCGATCCCGCCGCCGGACAAGATAAGCCTCTTTGCCGAAACGCCGCCGACGGACAGCGATTTTGTCAGCGCATTTCCGATCGTCCTTCACAAATGGCAGGCCGAACCCGATCCCGAACACATCATTCTCCCCGTGCCTTCTTTGATGGAGCCTTGTCTTCATGTCGGACAAAATATCCTGAAGAATACGGATCTTTCGTTTGACTGGCTTCGCGACCAGTTTTCAAGAGATTTCAAACTGGTTCTGAGCGCCGGAAACGGTTTTTCAAAAGAGTTTCCGCTGATCAAGAATCTGGGTTTGTCGGGATGGATGCTGAATATTACTCCGCAGGACATCGAATCTTTCCCAAAGGTTCGGATGGATCTCGAAGCCAGGATCACGGCAACCCGCGGATTCAGCAGGATCGAAAGCGAGAAATTCTCTATCCCGATATCCGGCGGCGGCGAATGGGAGATCGCTGCGGAATCACAGCGCGAATTCGATATCGGAGGAAGAAGAAGGATCGTCATAAAAAATACGTTGGGAAACTGCCGCTGTCTGCAGTCGATTACATATAAACCTTCGTTTGGCGGCGAATTTACATTTGTCGCGGGAAATTCTTCAAATCCTCTGCGGTTTACAGAGAACGGAAACGAGGCGTGGTTTGAGATAGATACTACGCATTTCCGCCCGGGCCCCGGAAATCTCGAACTCCGCGCATTTGGAAATAATCTGCAGCCGCATAATATCGCGGTAAATTTGTTTCCGGGCCCGCCACGGATCACAAAATTGACCGTTCACAGAGGCGACCGCGAGTTTACGTTTGACGGAGAAAATGTCGGACAGATAACTTCGGTAAGTATAAACGGCAAGACTGCCCTGCCCGTTGCCGGTTCCGGGGGCGTTGGGGCAAATATAAAAACCTTCGCTTTTCGCGATCCGGGTGATCTCATCCTTCAAAGAAATGTTTTGATCGAGATGGAACTCGAGGGAAACCGCCGCTATAAATATCCGGAAGAATTTCCGGTCCTGCCGTCCCGTCCGGCGATCGAAAGCGATTCGCGCAAGGAACTCGAAGCCGAAACCATTGAAACCGACGATGCTGAAAAAATGGGCGAGCTGAGCGAATATCCTGTTCTTCCTGCCGAAACCAAAGTCCTTACCGTGCCGGTCAAGACTTCCATCACCGATTACGGATTTCAAACAGAGAATATTTCGATCGAAACAAAGATCGAAAACGCACAGGGTCTGCAGTCGCCGTTTGTTCAAACCGGATTTGAGGTTCTTGATTCCTTAAATATGAGGATCGTTTTCAATTTGAGCGACAATGACCGGCAGATGCTCGCCGGCAGACGTCTTCAGTTTCGGATAAAAGACACAAAACGGGGTGAATCCGATTGGTATACGATCAGGCAGACTTTTGTCAGAAGACCGAAGATCGATTCGGTCAACTGCCGGAATGAAGCATGCACTATTTCAGGCGAAGGACTTGATTATATCGGGCAGATCTCGACCGATGGCGGAATCAGCTGGCAGGCTCCGGGACAGGTTCAGATATCGCAAAACGGAAAGGCGCAGATGACAATTGAAAATGTCAGCTCAAAGGAGCTTCTGAAATACAGGCTTCGGGATTTTTCGGAAACACGGCCGCTTTCTTTTAAGTAGGGAAGCAAGAGTGTAAATGAAGCCAGCCGAAAACGGTAGCGCCGCCGTCCCGGCGGCTGTGTCTGCGGCATCTTGCCGCGGGTGACATCATAATTTGTTATGGCGGGAAGAGAGCGAGACGCTCTCGCCACAGCCACCGGGACGGTGGCGCTACATTTACGTCGCTGCCGATTCGGCGTGTGAGATCGTTAAACCGCTTGCGATATATTCTTCGATGGCAATCTCGAGTGCGCCGCCGATCGCCGAACCTTTTGGTTCGCCGCATTCGACAGACCAATGCGAGGTCTTACCGACAATGCTTCTTCTGACTGCGTTATGAAGCGGCTCTCTGATAAATTTCCAACCGTAAACCAACCTGCCGCTGACGACCACCTGATTTACGCCGATACCCATAATGGCGTTTGCAATGCCGATGCCGAGGTACTCGCCGATCATTTCGAGCGTCTCCTGCGCTACCGTGTCACCCGAATTGGCAAGCGCGACGATGTCAACAAATTTCAGCGGCGCCGCATCCGGATCGACCGATGCTCTCCTTGAATAAATTGCACTCGCCGTAGATGCGGAAGCATATTTTTCCCAGCAGCCGCGGTTTCCGCAGACACATTCTTCGCCGCCGGCCACAATGGTCATATGGCCGAATTCACCCGCGAATCCGCTTCCGCGTCCGGTTCCGCGGTAAATTTCATCGTCGATCACAAGACCGACACCGATTCCGGTGCCGGATCTGACGAGGATGAAATCGTTTAATGAATTTTCTGCGGAATTGCGGAGTTTTAACCGCGATTCATACATCGCCGCAGCGGTTGAATCATTTTCGACGACGGTGATCACTTCGCCGAAACCCAATTCGTCAGCAACCGCGATACCTGACCAACCAAGATGCGGAGCGTATAAAAGTTTGCGGCGTGATTCGTCTGTCGGTCCCGGGACGCTGATGCCGATCGCCCGCAAGGTACGGTCCTCAACTCCGGAGCATAATTCGCGTATTCTGTTTCGCGCGGTTTCGAGTGCTTTGGCGGGATCCGTCGGTGTTTCGAATTCTTCTTCAGCGAGCACTTCGCCGTTGATCGTCGAGAGTCCAAGCTGCGAACGGCGGACGCCGAGATTTAGTCCGACAAAGAAATCATCCGTATCATTGAGCGATAATCCGATCGGCGGACGTCCCAGAGGACGGCTGACACCGTCAGCGCGGATCGGGCCCTCGCGAATAATGCCGCCGTTGATCAGCGGACTGACGATCTCCGTGATCGTGCTGCGGTTTACCTTTATCCGTCGTGCAATTTCGATCCGGGATATCGGCTCAAGCGCCCTGATCAATCGCAGCAGCATCCGCGTTGTTTTTGCCGGATTGAGCGCACCGGGAGGTGGATCGTTTTTTGTTTTGGTCAGCAGATCTGTCATCGGTTCTAATTGATCAGGCAAAAGATAGTTTTATACAAGCTAAACCGTAAGGTTAAAGAGTTCAAGACCTTAGACCAAAACCGACTATTTCAGCTGGCAGATTTCGCGGATACCATGATCACCCCAACCGCTTTGGTTTCTTCTCACCATAAAGATAAAAACCAAATTCGGTAAAGATGGATTATGGTCAATTGCCGATCGGCGATGGTATAAGATCCGGAATATGCACAGGCGTTTTGGTTTGATTTTCCGCTACTTTCAAAAACTGAATCTCCGAAATTGGCTATTTCTTATCGAGTCTCATCGAGAGCGATATGATAGTTGTACCCCAATGCAGATTGAGCAGGGCCGAATCGGATGTAACATTCGGAAAGTAAAAGGTAAGCATCTCGGTATGAGAACCCGATCCGGGTTTCACGGTAAATCTTGCAGCGTCTTCATCCTCACCCGGGTATTGCGTATGCCACTGCTCCCAGTCACGGCTGAGTATGATCGTCCATTCGTCTTTGCCGGGAATCGTCCAGATACTGTAGCTTCCGGCGCGAAGCAGCTGGTCATTTATATAAACGTCGCCGGTGAGTTTGATAAAACTCGCTTCGTTTGCGCCCGGCATCCAGATAGCTCCGAATTTAATGATCCCGTCAGGCCCGAACAAGACCCGTCCCTTAGAGCTCGGCCGGCTGTAATCGACCGTTACATCCGTCGTCGCAATACGCTGCGAAACGCTTGCTTTCTGGCTCGCTCTGACACCGCCCGTCTGACCGTAATTTGTGGTCAGGCCGATCAATAGTATTAAACAAATCGGGACGAGAAAGTTAAATCCGGTTTTGATCATATTCTTACTCCGGTATCGCTTTTCGTGGGCGATGCGTCCGTAATTCGATACCTTTTAACTCTATCCTCCGCGCGATCCTGAACAGGCACGTGCGAAAGGTATTTGAGAATTAGTTCTCGCGCAATACAAAGTCTTCCGGCACAAATTCAAGCGCGATCAACTTTCCGATAATACCAGGTCTTACGCCGCCTGCAGACCGGTACGTTACAACTACAATCGTATCTTTTTTGATCGAATCACAGCCAACCTCGAGATCGGTCATTTCACGCTTAAAGGCCATTAATTCGAGAGATTCAAAATCTTTACTCTCGAGCTTTACCGGTTCCCCGTCCTTATTGATCGTGTAAGTTATTAAACCGTCCTTACATTCGATCTTGGACAAATATCCGAGAAACCGTTTTTCATCGGCCGACGCCGGCGCCCTCATCATTCGGTTTATGGATTCATTTTGAAAATCCCGATCCGCCGCTTTCTCTTCTTCCGGAGTGAGCTGTTTTTCAGGATCGTCGCTCGAGCGCCGGGCCAGCCGAATGCTCGGATCGCTATCCGGGCTGATCTCATAACCCTCATCTTTTGCCTTTGCCAGCTGGTTTTGATAATCCCTGAGACTTTGCAGCAACTGAGCGGCATAATTTCTCAGCGCACCCTCGTCGGACGTTTTATAGACTGATTCAACGATCGGCAGTGCTTTTTCGATATCGCGTTTTCGTAAATACAGGTTTGCCAAATTCAGCATATACGACTGGTTTCCCGGTGAAAGCTGAAGGGCTTTCTTCAGATACTCTATTCCGTCATCGATATTTTCTCCGGTTCTCAAACTCAAATATGCCATCAGATCATAGCTTGCCGGGAAAGAAGGATTGAGAGTAATCGCTTTTTTCAGCGCATTTCGCACCTTTTCCCATCTGGCGCTGGAATCTGCATCTGCTCCCGAATCTTCGGATACATGGCTGAGCACATATCCGTATTGATAATAGATCCTGTAGTTCACGCTTTCCGCGTTGACGGCCTTTTCAAGATAACTTTCCGCTTCAGAATATTTTTCCTGACGCATTTTGAGCATTCCCATCGTCGCGTTTGACATACCGTCGAGTGGTTCAACGCTAAGCGCTTCTTTCAATTTGATCTCAGCCTCGTCATACCGGCGAAGGTTAAAAAGGAGATCACCAAGATTCGCGTTTGCTTCCGATTCGCTCATCGGGAATGATTTCATATCGTTTTCAAACAGGAGTTTTTCCTTAAACGTTGCGAGCGAGGTTTTGTAACGATTTTGTCGTACATATTTTTCAAGCTCTTTCTCCATCGTTGCGTAATCGCTTTTGAAAGCTAACGGAAACGCCTTCTCAGGTTCTTCTCCATTTACGATCCGGTTAAGAAAATCCGTAAGCTCAGAATTTCTCGCGCCATCATTTCCCTGGATCAGATAGTGGATCAGTGCCCAGGCCTGCGCATAAAATATGTTTGCTCCGTGACTTCCCTGCTGGTGAAGTGAATAACTATCGATCTTGAAAAACTGATCAAGGGGGATAAGTTTTGAACGCTGGAGTGATAGAAGGTGATTTGAATTTATATCCCCGAGGGTCACGATCTGATCTTTTTCGATCTTAAAACGATCGTAGTATTCGGCGATCCCTTCGTTAAACCAGGGCGGCATACGCGACTTTCCGATATTATTGTTAACAAGGAAATGTATATATTCATGAAAGATGGTTGAGTAAAGAGATGTCTTTTCTCCGCCGGTATGGAGCGCAATATAATTTATATCGCTTCCCGGCTGAAAGTATCCCGCAGCCCACTTAATATTTTTATAGTCTTTGAATGAATTCTCATTCTTAAAAACTACGACCGTAGTCGGAATCGGAGATTTCGCACTCATCTCGGGAAAGAGTTGTCCAAAAACATAACTGAATTGTTCGAGCTTTGTCGCAACTTCAACGATATTCTTTTCACTCGCGTTTCCGATCAGCGTAAAATTTTTACTTTTTACTTTTGTCCATGTGTCCTTTGCCGCGACTTTCGTTTGCGACATTCCGATCGTAAGGAACACAAATACAAACGTGAGAGTTACTTTTTTCATTTTCATAGGAGTTTTCTTTTTATCTTATTACTTTTTTCGTATCCAGCAGGTTCGCGGGCTTTTACAAAACATCGATTCATCAAAGGTCGCAGCGAATTGAAAAAAACGCAGCAGAGTGTAACTTTTCACTTCCAGCTAAAATCTATCACGGAAGCCCGTGATGACGCGCGCTGCGGACACGTTCCGCACTCGTCACTCGTCACTCGTCACCTGTCACTCGTCACCTGTCACTTTTCACTTGTCACTCACTCTCATTTCGAAGTTTCTCCAAAACCCCGATGTCTTCGAGCGTCGTAACATCTCCGGCGACTTCGTTTCCGGCGGCGAGTTCGCGAAGGATCCGGCGCATTATTTTTCCGCTGCGTGTTTTTGGCAGCGCGTCCGTAAACTTGATATCGTCCGGCTTGGCGAGCGCCCCGATCTCATTTGCAACGTGCGCCCGCAGTTCTGCTTTCAATTCATCGCTCCCTTCAAATCCATCATCGAGCGTAACGAACGCCGCAATTCCCTGTCCTTTTATTTCATCCGGGCGCCCGACAACGGCTGCCTCTGCTACTTTGTCATGAGAGACAAGGGCTGATTCGATCTCAGCAGTTCCAAGCCTGTGTCCGGAAACATTTATCACATCGTCAACCCGACCCATTATCCAAAAATATCCGCGTTCATCGCGCCTCGCTCCGTCACCCGCAAAATAAACATGCGGGATTTCTGACCAATATTGCTGTTTGAACCGCTCGTCGTCTCCCCAGATAGTTCTGAGCATTGACGGAAACGGATGCTTAACTACCAAATAGCCGCCCTGATTTGCCGGCTGAGAATTTCCGTCTTTATCCTGAATATCTATCAGGATCCCCGGAAAGGGCCTAGTTGCTGTTCCGGGCGTCGTCGGTGTCGCGCCCGGAAGCGGTGAGATCATGATCGCACCGGTTTCGGTTTGCCACCATGTATCGACGATCGGACAGCGCCCGCCGCCGATCACTTTGTGATACCACATCCAGGCTTCCGGATTGATTGGTTCGCCCACAGTTCCGAGCAGTCTGAGGGAGGAAAGATCATGTTTATCGGGATATTGGTCGCCCCACTTGATAAAAGCGCGGATCGCAGTCGGAGCCGTATAAAGGATGGACACCTTATGACGCTCGATAATATCCCAGAACCGGTCGAAGTCCGGATAATTCGGAGCTCCTTCATACATCATAACGGTCGCACCGTTTGCCATCGGGCCATACACAACGTAAGAATGTCCGGTTACCCATCCGACATCCGCCGTACACCAAAATGTATCTTCGTCCTTTAGATCAAAAACCCACTTGCTTGTGATATAGGCGCCAGTGAGATAACCGCCCGTTGTATGCAGAATTCCTTTTGGCTTTCCGGTTGTGCCGGATGTGTAGAGAATATAGAGGGGATGTTCGGAATCGAGTTCTTCCGCCGGGCAAACATCGGACGCATCGTTCATCAGGCTGTGCCACCAGTAATCGCGTCCCTGTTTCATCTCGACGCCGGTTCCCGTTCGCTCCAAAACTACGACACTTTCTACACTCGGACACTTTTCAACTGCTTTGTCTACCGTTTCCTTCAGCTTGAGAATATTGCCGCGCCTATATCCACCGTCTGCAGTTATTATCGCTTTACAGCTGCAATCATTTACGCGGTCGCTTATCGAGTCTGCCGAAAATCCCGCAAAAATAACCGTATGCGTTGCTCCGATCCTTGCACAGGCAAGCATCGCGATCGCCGCTTCGGGCACCATCGGCATATAGATCGCGACGCGGTCACCCTTTTTTATCCCGAGTGTTTTCAGCGAATTTGCAAATTTTGATACTTCTGAATGAAGCTGCTGATATGTCAGTGTCCGGGTTTCGCCTTCGGGTTCACCTTCCCAGATGATCGCCGCTTTATTTTTTCGCCATGTTTCAAGGTGCCGGTCCAAACAATTATAGGCGACATTTATCTGGCCGCCGACAAACCATTTGGCGTGGGGTTCGTTCCATTCAAGACCCGTGTGCCATTTCTTAAACCAGTGGAGATTTTCAGCTACAGACTCCCAAAACGCGACCGGATCTTTGGCCGCTTCTTCGTAGATCGTCTCGTATTCTTCAAAACTCTTGATATCGGCGTTTGCCGAAAACTCCGGCGAAGGGTTAAATATCCTGTTCTCATGCAGTACTGATTCGATTGTGATCTCGTTGCTTTCACTGGTTTCTGACATCGATAATAGGTCTCCTCAAATTGCTTCGTTCTAAATTAAGTTTTTTACAAAAAGATAAAGGTATTTAGGATTCAAATCAATTTTCGATGTAACTAAATCCATTTGAAACGATAAGAAATCGGACGGCGCTTTCGGAATAATTACGGCTACCGGTGAAATTTCCTGTAAAAAACTCCGCCGTCTTTATTAAATAATTCTCCCGCGTTAGAATCGATGTTATGGCAAATTCAGCTCTCGGCGAGATCTATTTTATTACCGGAATGATGATCCTCATCCTGATCCTTTGTTCTGTAGCAACATACTTATTTTTCAAAACCTATTACAAAGAAATGGCCGAGCGTGAAGAGGAACGAAGAAGAAAGAAGGAAGAACAAAAGAAGGAATCTCAGTTGGAAGTTTGATCGATGGCCCACGCAAATATGCTCGATAAAAATAAAACGGTTCTCGTTGTGATCGATTTTCAGGAAGCTTTTCGAAGGTCGATACCTGATTTTGAAGAACTCGCAGCGAACATATCAAACGCCGTAAGGGGGTTCGACACTCTCGGCATTCCCGTGATCGTAACCGAGCAGTATCCGAAGGGGCTTGGACATACGGCCGGCGAGATCCTATCTGTTCTTCCCTCGGAAGCCGAAGTGATCGAAAAAACCGCGTTCAGTTCGTGCGGCGCTCTTGAATTTACTGAAAAACTCGATGAGCTGAATGCAAAGCAAATTCTGATCTGCGGACTCGAAACTCACATCTGTGTCAATCAAACGGCCCACGATCTGCTTGACGCCGGTTTTGATGTTCACATTCTCGAAGATGCGGTAGGATCGAGAAATGTAGAAAATAAACAAACCGGTCTTAAAAAAATGCAGGCGGGCGGCGCAGTTGCATCATGTGTCGAAATGGCGCTTTTCGAATTGATGGGCGATTCAAAAGACCGGAATTTTAAGGCTATTCAGCAGATCATAAAATAATAGATGGAAATCCTAGCTTCACTAAATCCGAAACAGCGCGAAGCCGTTGAAACCACCGAAGGCCCGCTGCTCGTCCTTGCCGGCGCGGGTTCCGGGAAAACACGCGTCATCACAGTCCGAATTGCATATCTGATCGCGGAGAAAAATATCGCGCCGCGAAATATTCTGGCGGTGACATTTACAAATAAAGCAGCCGGAGAAATGCGCGAACGCGTTACCGAATTGCTTTCCGGTGCAAAGCTTCCTTCTGCGCCGCTGATATCAACGTTTCACAGTCTTTGTGTGAGGATCCTTCGCAGAGACATCGAAGCGCTCGATGAAGGATATGCGCGGTCTTTTACGATCTATGACACCGACGAATCTCAAAAGGTAATAAAAGCTTGCCTGAAAGATCTCGGGCTCGATCCGAAACAATATCCGCCCCGGCAGATCCTTTATTCGATCAGCAATTCCAAAAACCGCGGTGAAGATTACGATATGTACGCCTCAAAGATCGAATATTCCGACGAGCGGAAGGCGGCTTTTGCCCGGGCGTACAAACTCTATGAGGAACGTCTCCTGCGCGCAAACGCCCTTGATTTCGACGACCTGCTGATAAAAACCGTGCGTCTCCTGCGCAAATCGACGGACGTCCGCAATAAGTATAACGATCTGTACAAATATATTTTGATCGATGAATATCAGGATACAAATCCGCTCCAGTTTGCGCTTGTAAAATATCTCACCGAAAAACAGCAGAATATTTGCGTTGTCGGCGATGACGCCCAAAGCATCTACGGTTTTCGCCAGGCCGACATCAGAAATATTCTCGATTTTGAAAAACATTTCCCATCGGCAAAAACCGTTTTGCTCGAACAGAATTACCGCTCGACACAAAAGATCCTTGATGCCGCTGACGCTGTTATCAGCAACAATATCGGACGGAAGGAAAAGAAACTCTGGACGGAAAATCCGGAAGGCGAAAAGATATTCTATTTTCAGGCCGTCGATTCGGACAATGAAGGAAAGTTTGTCGCCTCGAAGATCTATGATCACCAGCGTATGGATCCGAAAACAAAAGTCGCTGTTTTGTACCGGACGAATGCGCAGTCGCGTGTTTTTGAGGAAGCTCTTCGAAAAATGCGAATTCCGTACAATATGGTCGGGGGATTTTCGTTTTACGAACGCGCGGAAGTACGCGACATCGTTGCGTATTTGAAGCTCGCGCTGAATCCTTTTGACGACATGGCGTTTCTCCGCGTGATAAACACCCCGACGCGCGGTCTCGGAAAGGCAGCGCTCGACGAACTGAATTTCCGCGGAAAAGATCTCGGTGTCTCGCTTTGGGAAACGCTCTGTACGATCACCGATCCGGCTTACGAAGGTCCGCTCAATCTGACGCCGCGCGCCGTCAAGTCTTTCAAACTTTTCAAAGGAATTCTCGAAGGTCTTCAGAAGCAGGTCGCTGAAAGTGCGGCATCGGAAAAACCGGTCTCCGATATCGTCATCGCAGCCATCGAAAACACCGGCTATTCGCTGATGCTCAAATCCGAGAACTCCGAAGAATCGCAGGCGAGACTCGCCAATTTGGAAGAACTCGTAAACGCCGCTGTGGATTATGACAAGGAAGAATCCGAAGGCTTACGCGAGTTTATCGATCACGCCGCACTTGCATCGGCGGTTGACCGTTTTGACAGCAATGCACCGGTCACGCTTCTGACCGTGCATTCGGCAAAGGGGCTTGAATTTCCGGTGGTGTTTCTGGTCGGACTCGAAGACGGGATATTCCCGCACGCCAGAAGCATCAACGACCCGAAAGAACTTGAAGAAGAGCGAAGACTCGCTTACGTTGCGATCACGCGGGCCGAACAAACTCTTTACGTTACGCATTCCACGCGTCGCCGGGTTTACGGTGAAGAAATGGCCGCCGAGCCCTCGCAGTTTCTAAACGAACTTCCTTTTGAGCTTCTCGAAGATCTGACGCGCGGAAATTCCTGGCTGAGTTTTGCACAGAGTTCGGCGGTACAAGACAATGTGTACGCCGCCAAAGCCCTGCGCGGAGAGAACCGCGAAGAAAAACCGCGTGCCTCTTACACCGGCAAAACTTATGACAGCGCCGACGCGATCTCCGAATTCTTTAAAACCAGAAAAGCCGGAAACACAGAGTCCGAAACTCCTGCGGCAAAACCCGAACCGAAGAAATCGGGATTTGAAAAACTCAAGGAATTTGCCTCAAAGGAACGCCCCGCAAACCCGAAGATGCCGGCAGGAAGATTCCTTCCCGGAGCGCATGTCCGTCATTCAAAATACGGCAAAGGACTCGTTCTCCGCCGCGAAGGAAGCGGGGATAATGTAAAACTCACCGTCAGCTTTCCCGGATACGGGCAGAAAAAACTGATCGAAAAATATGCAAATCTGGATGCAGCTTAGTTTGCTAAATTTTGTTGTCTTTAAATTCTTCGTAGATTGTGCCGGAGAAGGTTTACCGCAAAGGCGCAGAGGCGCAAAGGAAGAAAAACCAGCAAGAAAGATTTGAGTCCTCAGGATATTGAAAATCAGCACCCGGCAGATTAGCAAATTCATCGCACCCTTCCACCTTTGCACTTTTTCACCTTTTCACTTTTCCACCTTTTCACTTTTTCACATTTCCACTTTTCCACCTTTGGCCACACTTGTCCCTCAATTTCTGTTTACGAAAAAACTTTGGCAGAATATACCCGTGGCAAATACCTCTATCCAAATATTCTTTTCAAAACTTTACAAAAAGGCTTTTGAAGACGACATCTTCAGCCGCGCCGCGCAGGTCGGATTTTATTTTTCCTTTGCGATTTTCCCTCTCCTGTTGTTTCTCGTCAGCCTGTTCGGTATTTTTCTCGATGCTACCGACAACTTTAAACTCGAACTATTCTTTTATCTGAAACAAATAATGCCGTATTCGGCTTATGATCTTGTCAGGACGACGATCGAGGAGACAACCCAGAACAGCACCGGCGGAAAACTTACGATCGGTCTGCTTGTCGCCGTCTGGTCCGCTTCGGCCGGGATCGACAGCCTCCGCAATGCGCTTAACGCAGTATTCGATTTTAAGGAATCGCGGTCGTGGTGGAAAACAAAACTCCTCTCGATCATATTCACGGTGCTCCTGACTCTGCTGATAACAATGGCGCTCGGAGCCGTTTTCTACGGCTGGAAATTCGCTTCGTTTCTGCTTTCCGCGATTGGAATTCCGGATCCGTCACCGTTTTATCTTGTATTTATTCAATGGATAATAACGCTTGCGGTTTTGCTGTTTATTTT
Source organism: Pyrinomonadaceae bacterium (assembly GCA_041394785.1). Lineage (GTDB taxonomy): Bacteria > Acidobacteriota > Blastocatellia > Pyrinomonadales > Pyrinomonadaceae > Aridibacter. Next base: position 78,605 of record JAWKHO010000004.1, read on the forward strand.
CGAACTCCTTTACAATGTACTTCCTGACCGTAAACCATTCAGATGGTTTTGGATCACGCCCGGGGCGATCGTCGGGATCGTTTTGTGGCTCATCCTCTCAAACAGTTTAAGAACGTATCTGGAATATTTTAATACCTACGACCGTACCTACGGTTCGATCGGAGCGGTAATAATTCTAATGCTGTGGTTATATTTAACAGCGCTCGTGATCCTGGCAGGCGGGATCATAAATTCGATAATGGAAGAGTTTAAGACCGCGAAACAGCTTGAAGCGGAAGTTAGAGTAATCGATGGAGAACCCGAATAATCTATGTCATTAATGTTAAAGGAAATCGCCCAGCAGCCGGCTGTACTGGAAAAAACGATCAAAGCCGAAGAAAAGAAATTAAATAAGATCGGGCGGTTTCTGAAGGATCGGGATATAAACCTGATCGTCCTTGCCGCCCGCGGAAGTTCTGACAATGCCGCCCTTTTTGGCAGATATCTGCTTGAAGCGACGACCGGAATTCCGGTTTCGCTTGCCGCGCCGTCTGTTTACACGCTCTATAAAGCAAATCTGCGTCTCGACCACGCTCTTGTCGTCGGCGTTTCGCAGTCCGGAGAAGGCGCGGATATCAATGAGGTTCTGGAAAAGGCAAAAAGATCCGGAGCTTTTACACTCGGCATAACGAATAACAGCAAATCTCAGATAACAAAAACAGCCGATGAGACGCTGCTGATCCACGCCGGACGTGAAAAATCCGTTGCCGCAACCAAGACATACACCGGCCAGATGCTCCATTTTTATCTGCTGGCAAACGCACTTTTGGGCGGATCGAAGAGGATCGAGCTCGAAAAGATCCCGTCATATTGCGAAATGGCGCTGGCGATAAAACCGCAGATCGAAGAACTTGTCGATCGCTATATGTTTATGGAAAACTGCGTCGTCGTCGGACGCGGCTACAATTACGGGAATTCATTTGAGCTCGCACTTAAGTTGATGGAAACGTGTTACGTCGTCGCCGAGCGTTTTTCGTCAGCAGATTTCTTTCACGGTCCGCTGGCGATCGTCGAGAGAAGGTTTCCGATCCTCATGTTTGCGCCAAAAGGCGTGACCGGCGAAAGCAGTATCCGACTTTTGAAGAATCTCAGAGAGTTAAATGCAGACAGCTTATCGATCACCAACGATCCGGCGATCGCAAAATTAAGTTCAAATTCGCTGCTTATGCCGAAGGAAATAAGCGAAATACTTTCGCCGATCCCGTTTATTCTTCCCGGACAATTATTTGTCGCGATGCTTTCGGCGGCGAAAGGACTTGATCCTGACAAACCGCGTTCGCTTTCAAAAGTTACGACAACATTTTGATCCGCGCGAATATCGAATGCTGACAAAGATCACAAATTTCGCATTTCTGCTTTTCATTTTTTCGCTTCCGTTTGTAAATCCTTTGTACTTTACGGTTTCCGGGCAAAGAGTTTTTCTCTCGGAACTTGCCTTCGTCGCGGCACTGCTGTTACTCGTCTTTCAGTTTGCAACTAATAAGCAGAAGCCGAAATTTTATCGGTTTTATATTCCGCTGATCTTTTATGCAGGAGCCCTGACGCTGTCCACCGTTTTCAGCGTCAGTCCGCGCACAAGTGCGATAAAACTCGCCGGTGAATTCTATCTGATCGGGATCTCCGTTTTGACGTTTTTATGGATCTCGGAAACAAAGGACATAAAAAAGATCGCGACGGTTTGGATCGGCGCTTCAATGATCGTTTCATTTGTCAGTTTGATCACGCTATTTTTGTTCTATTTCGACAGGTCAAGTTTTCTGCTGACGCTGACGCTCTCGAAATATGGCACACTTCCGGTTGGGAATTATCCGCGGATCCAGAGTCTCTTTCTCAATCCGAACATGCTTTGTCATTATTTGACGATAAGCTGGATCTTTCTTTTTGCCGCATTCAAATTCGGCTGGCTGAATAAATGGCTGATAATTGCGGCGGGAGTTCTGTTTACGGTCGCGACCGCATTTACGATCTCACCCGGGATCGGCGGTGTATTGCTTGCAGCCGGCGTCTGGTTTTATTTTGAAAATAGATCAGAAGAAAAAGCACTATTTTCAAAACTGAGCCTTGCTATCGGATTGACAGCGGCTTTATTATTTTTTGTTTCGACCGTCGGCTACCCGAAACTTGCGGATCCCGACTCCGGTATTGGTCTGCAGAACTTGTCTCTCGAGCCATCTGTCAGGCTGATCGCCTGGGAGAATTCGGTCAACACATTTCTGGGATATCCGGTATTTGGAAAAGGTCTCGAAACCGACGTCGCGCGGACTAGATATATACTCCCGTCAGGCGAAAATATCTATCTTACGGATTCACATCAGATGTGGTTAAATGTCGCAGGACAGTCAGGAATCACGGGTTTTCTCGCGCTGCTGTTTTTGTGTATTTACCTGATAAAAGGGCCGCAGCTTTTTAGATTTGAAGGCGAGAATCAGATAATCCGGACCGGACTCGCAATTGCGTTTGTTTCGGCCTTTATTTATCAGGGCTTTTTCGGGTCTTACGAAAACGCCCGCCATTTGTGGGTTTTGATCGGTCTGCTTGGCTGGGCACAGGATTATACGCCTGATCCTGGGCAGAATTGATAGTTTTATGGACGCAGGAAAAAATATCGAGCTCTCAGTTGTAATTCCCTGCCTCAATGAAGAGGACACGCTGGAAGTGTGTCTGGTCAAAGCCAATGAAGCCCTCAAAACAACGGATCTGGCGGGCGAAATAATCGTTGCCGATAATGGAAGTACCGACCGCTCGCGCGAGATCGCACTTGAAAACGGTGCCCGCGTTGTGACCGTTGAAGAACCCGGATACGGAAACGCTCTGATGGGAGGGATCTCGGCTTCATCTGCAAAATGGGTGATAATCGGAGATGCGGACGAAAACCACGATTTTACGGAATTGCCAAAATTTATCGCAAAACTTCAGGAAGGATATGATCTTGTCCAGGGCTGCCGGTTTCCTTCGGGTGGCGGAAAAATAAAGCGCGGATCGATGTCGTTCCTCCATCGCAGATTTGGCAATCCGTTCTTTTCCCTACTCGTAAGAAGCTGGTTTGATATGAAGATCCATGATGTTTATTGCGGATTTCGCGGTTTTACGAGTGAGCTTTATAAAAAGCTAGATCAGCGCTGTACGGGAATGGAGTTTGCGCCGGAGATGATAATAAAAGCCGGTCTGCTCAAGGCGAATATTGCTGAAGTCCCGATCACCCATCACCCGGACGGACGGAAATCACACGCTTCGCACATGCGCACTTTCCGCGACGGCTGGCGGACGATGAGATTCTTTCTGATGTATTCGCCGAGATGGCTTTTTCTGCTTCCCGGAATTTTGTTCTCTGCGATCGGGCTGATATTTTTTGGTTTGGGATTTACCGCTTTTTCGGGTTATGCCGATCGATTTTTGACTCAGAACTTTATCATCGCAACATTATTTATACTCTGCGGTTATCAGTCGATCTTATTTGCGGTCTTTACAAAAGTTTTTGCGATAAATGAGAGTCTCTTTCCAAGGGACGAACGCCTTGACAGATTTTTTGAAGTAGTAAATCTCGAACGCGGTCTGATCGCATCGTTTATTGCGCTGGCAGCGGGAATACTATCTCTCGGGCTCGGTATTGTCGGTTATGCGTTCGGCAGTGTTACCGAGACGCACTTTCTTTTTACCGGCGCCGTATTGATCGCACTCAGTTTTCAAACGATTCTTTTTGGTTTTTTTGTAAGTATTCTGGGACTAAAAAGAAAATAAACCCTACTGCCATCCGACCGCGCGAAGAAGTGCTTCTCTCATTTCTCCCGCCGTTCTCCATCGTCTTTCGACATCCTTCTCAAGCGACTTCTCGATAACGGCGGCGACCTGCGGCGGAATATCGCTGATCCTTGATGTGATCGGGATCAGCGGTTTTTCAAAGATAGCTTTGACCGTTTCTGATATTCCCGCTTTCGGAGAAATATTCAGCGCATGCGAACCTGTGAGGAGCGAATACGCCGTCATCCCCGTTGCATAAATGTCTGACGGAGGCCGCACTTCTTTAAAGTCGCGCACCTGTTCTGGCGGCATATAGGCGATCGTTCCGGCAACATCGCCAACCATCGTAACGCCGCTCATACCGGTTTGCTTGTAGCTTTTTGCCAGCCCGAAATCCGTTAGCTTTGAAACTGAATTCGGGAATGTACCGTCTACGAGAATATTCTGTTCCTTGATGTCGCGATGAATAAAGCCGAGTTTGTGTGCAAAATCAAGCGCCGCGAGTGTCTGCTCAATTATTTTGACGACTTCCTGATAATTCAGTCTTCCGCCGCGTTCTTTGACGAGTTTGGATGCGTCCATTCCGCTGACATATTCAGTGACCAAATAGACGATCCCGTTATGCGTACCATGCTCGATATAGCTGACAATGTGCGGATGCTGCAGACTTGCCGAAACTTCGATCTCGCGCATAAAGCGCTTCAGAGACTGATCACTGACCGCAACTTCCGGCAGCAGTGTCTTTATCGCCACCGCGCGTCCGTCTTTAACAGACCGTGCAAGCATCACGCTTCCCATTCCGCCTTGTCCGAGGATCCGGATCATCTGATAATTCGGGATCGGCTGCGGGTTTTTCTTTAACGCTTCGCGGCAGGTTTCGCATAAAAACGAAAGACGCGTGTCCGGACGTGACGCCTCGGCCTCGGCAAGCGTTCCGCAATTAAGACATTCAACAGTTATTATTGAAGGGATCGTGTTCTGAAATGACTGCGCGTCGCCGGCTCCACCAAACCCGGAATCCGAGTTGACCTCGGCTTCGAGTACCGTTTCACCGCCCTGGATCCGGTCGCCTGATTTAAGATGGATCGCATCAACGCGCAGGCCGTTTACATAAGTTCCGTTCGTAGATCCAAGATCGCGCAGAAAGATCTGCGGAGGAGCGATCTCAAGCAAACAGTGGTTTCGGGAAAAAAAGCGGTCCTCGGGCAGACAGAAGTTCGCAGTTTCGCTCCGGCCGATGAGAAAGGTATCGTGCTGGTCAAACGTAAATATGCGTCCTGTATGTGGTCCCGCGATTACGCGTAAGATTACTCGCATTTATGCTATGTTTCCCAAAATAACTAAAATGATCCAGATCATGGAAAGCACAATGCTCAATCCGCCCAGAACCATACCGATAACCGCAAGCTCCTTTCCGGCATAAGCCTGAGGATCCTTATTTATCTTTGAAATCGCGATAAAACCCGTGATCAGCCCGGCGGCTCCAAACGGAACGCCCAAATAGCAGCACAAAAGCAAAAACCCGGCCGCTCCCAAAGCAAGCGAGATCGTCGCCAGGGATTTATCCTGAGAGGAAGACATCGCCATGGCGTTTGAAGGCGGCTGATAAATTTGCTGATTCGGCGAATTGAACGGATCGTTTTGAAACGGGTTATTTGACTGCTGTGATGACGGGTCGTAACCGCTTCCCCAGTTTCCGTCGTTGGTTACCCGCGCCGAATTCATCATTATCGTCGGCGGCGCATCCTGAGTTTCGGCTTCAAGTAAAAGTTCGCCATCGGCAAGACAGAAGTTTAGATATTCATCCGTATACGATTCGTTACATTTCGGGCAAACTTTCATAATGTGCAAATGATGCAGACAGTTATTTTCTGTGTTCTATCTTAGAGAATCCGATCGGGACGTCTCCGCTTGTGTAGATTCCGGCAACACCTTCCCGGTAGTCCGAAAAATCTTTCTCCTTTCGAATAAAGACACCGTTTATATAAAAGTTCATGTCCTTTCCATCGCACCGGACTTCCAGGACATTTTCCTCGGTTCCTTTGTTTATCGCCGTAGAACGCGTCCAGCCGCGGATCGCCGTTTCACGTTTATTTTTATGACGCGCGATCCTGTATTGTTGTGTATCGGTTCGGATCAGAAAGGCATAGTCTTTCGCCAAAACTTCACCGGGATCACTGTGTACGACCAGACCGTATCCGAGCGGTGATGCCGCGCCTGACATATTCTTCAGCGTAAGGGCAACAGATGCGTCGTGTGTTGTTGCGCCTCTCGTCAGGACTACGTAGTAATATTTATCCTTTGAGGTCAATACCAGATTCCCGTCAGTCTTCTTCGCCGTCACCCATTCATTTCCGGCGATGTCCCACTTTGAAAGATCAATCGTAGATTCAAGTTTTCTTGTGTCTTTCGGCGCAGGCTCTTCTTTTTTTGTCTCCGGTTCTTTCTCTTCCTTACGTTCAACAACCTTCGGTGGTTCCTCATCATCGGCAAAGGAAGCAAGCCCGATAAGTCCGACAAACCCACCGCCGCAAAGCAGGACAATTCCGCCGAGAATTCCGACGATCCACAGCCACGACCTCGAACCCGAACGTTCGACCTGATGATACTGCGGCGCGGTTTCCCAAACGGGTTTTACAGCGGCCGTTCCAAACTGATCATTCTCTGAAGTTGCCGGCGCACCCGGCATCATAACAGTAGGCGGCGGTTCATCTAATCCTTCATTCGCCTGATTCAGGATCGATCCGTCGTCAAGACAAAAATTCAAAGTGTTATCTGTGTATGTTTTCTGACATTTCGGACAAATCTTCATCTCGCTTTAACCTTTGAAAAATAAAACCCTTCGGAAATATACCTGTAAATTACAATTCGTGGATATTTTACCGATCTCCGCCGTTCCGACAATTTTAGTTGATAATCAATTAGAATCAAAGCCAGACAACCTTCGCCGTTCTACAACCCTCTGCCGCAGCGGCCGCAGAATTTTACGCCGGGATCAAAAACAGAACCGCAGTTTGCGCAGGATCGTTTTGCTGAAGGCTGCGGCGGCGCCATTTGTGAACGGATCTCCGCACTCGCCGTCTGCGCAGTGTTTAACCCGCAGCGGCCGCAAAATCTCGAATTCTGGTGGAGCGCTGCCGAACATCTCGGGCAGACGTTTCCCATTTTTTGTTCACCTTCACTAACCAGCGAGAACGACCTGTTTCCGCAACGTCCGCAAAACTGAACGCCTTCGGCAAACCGTGATCCGCACTGATTACACGCAACAATTCCCGGCATCAACGAACTTGCCGCTCCGATACTGCTCGCCCCCTGCGAAGACGTAGGCTGACTTTGCGGACTGTGAGCGCGGCTCAGCTGCGCCTGGATCACCTGCTCATCACCGCCTTCGCGGATCTCGATCACGCGTTCATCATCTCTTTCGCCTTTTCGGGACACTCTCAGAATATGCTGACCGGCCGGCACAGTCGTTAAAACAAGTCTTCCCGAGCGCCCGATACTCCCCTTTCGTTCGTCGTCAACATAGACCTCGGCTCCGACGGGTGCCAAAACCGTCAATTTTGCAGTGCCGGGCGCGGCTTTATCGCCGACATCTTCGGCCGCGTCTTCAAGTGCGGAGATCCAATCCGAAACCGATGAAGCGCGGTTATCGGGTTCGCGTTCGATCGCGCTCATGATCACCTGTTCGACGTCTTTCGGAATATCTGAACGAAGTTCGGACAGAGGCGGCGGATCCTGAATGACCTTTTGCATGACGAGTTCCATCAGGTCGCCGGTAAATGGAGTCCGCCCGCCGAGCATCAGATAGGCGATGGTTCCGAGTGCGTAAACGTCGGCGCGGACATCGACGCCGAGTTCCGGCTGCATCTGTTCGGGCGCCATAAATTCCGGTGTGCCGATAATTCCGCGTGACGATGGAGTGGCATTCGAACTAACGTCGGTGACCGTTTGATTTACGATCTTTGCCAATCCGAAATCGCCGACCTTTATAAAAACATCCTTATTCTTGCCTTTCTGCATGATAAAGATGTTTGCGGGTTTGAGGTCGCGGTGAAGAATTCCTTCTTCATGGGCTGCGTCAACACCGTCTGCTATTTGCCTTAAGATCTTTATCGCCCGTTTTATCGGAAGTGTTCCTTCACGCCTGAGAAGTTTGTGAAGACTTTCGCCCTCGACATATTCCATGACGAGATAAAAAACCCCGTCTTCGGATTCACCAAAATCCGTTACGTCTACGATATGCGGATGACGGATCGAAGCAGCCGACATCGCTTCGCGTTCAAAACGCGCGATCGCCTCGCCCTCAGCCAGGTCTTCACTATTTAGAACATCTTGTCTGACTGTTTTTACCGCCACTTCCCGGGTACCGAGATTACGGTCTTTTGCGAGGTAAACCTGCCCCATCGCACCGCGGCCGAGGCGACGTGTCAGGAAATATCTGCCGGCGAGAAGCTGATCTCCGGGCATGCTAGTCCGGATCTTTGTTTCATCCTGCGGACATACCTCAACATCGTCGGTATAACAGATGCCGCATTTTGCACATTCTTTCATTGATCTTTATTTTCTCTATTTAGAGGAGATATTCCAAATATGGAACGGGAAAACCACGGCTTTTTGCCCAGTGAGGATTTTGGACAATGGCTGTCAATGTTGCTATAATCCAACTCGCTATTTGGGGTGTTAGCTCAGTTGGTAGAGCAACGGACTCTTAATCCGTGGGTCGCAGGTTCGATCCCTGCACGCCCTACCATTTAGCTTAAGAAAGGCGTCATTTATTGACGTTCTTTTTTTGTCCCTTAAACCGCAAGGCTGACCGCGTACAAAACACTCAAACAGATGCCGCCGTAAATACCGGCGACAATGTCATCCGCGCAGACACCGATCCCGTCCGGCAGACCTTCGACATTTCTAACCGGATAAGGCTTCCAGATATCAAACACCCGAAACAGAACAAATCCTGCCGCCACGAGCCAAACTGAGATCTGAAACGGGACAAATGCGAAAACGATAAGCTGACCCATAACTTCATCCACAACGATTTTCTGCGGATCTTTTGATCCGAAAAGCGCAACAGCGCGCTTCGATGCCCAAATTCCCAAAAGACAAACCGCTGCAAGGAGTATTCCGGTTTTCGCGTAAAGGATCGCAGTGTACTGCTGATAAACCCAACCCGAATCCAGAAGAAACAGCTTCGAATAATTTGCGGCCTTGGCATAGAGAAGATATATCCCAACCCCGACCAGAGAACCCCAGGTTCCCGGCGCAATAGGCAAATACCCTACTCCGCAGGTTGAAACCGCAAGCGCAAAATAGTCGGCAATACTTCTGTTTTTTTTCGTTTGGGTCATATGGAACGGCAAACTTACAAATTAAATGCAGCTAAGTATTTAAAAAAAGAATAAGACGGAAACCAGACTGTTTCCGTCTTTTCGTAAATTGGGAAAAACTATTCGGAAAAGTATTCATCCATTTTTGCCATAAAGTCCGCAAAAACCTTATTTGGCGTGATTCCGTCACCTTTCCGGCGTGATGCCCTGAACTTTACAAAGTATTTATCTTTCCCGAACAGATATATATCTGAGGTCATCTTTACTCCGCGGACCTCGATATCAAAATTTGCATGCTGCGTCTCGACAATGCCATTTTCCAGACCAAGCATATCGATTCCGCTGCTCATTTTCTTTACATTTTGATAGTATCCCATTTCACCATAGGCTATGATGTCGCTTTCCGCCTTTTCGAGCTCCGCTTTTACGATCCTGTTGTCGGCTCCGTCTGGTATATTTTTCACACCGCCATGATAAAAATATATCGTCACAGTCCCCCCTTCTGCGGACTGGTATCCGACACTATAACCGAGTTCTTCCGTTGCGTATTTCACAACTTCGCCTTTTTTCCACCCGTCAACATCAGGAAGAGCTTCCGCCAGGTTTTTTTGAGCAAAAGAAAGTGAAGGAAAAAGTAAAACAATTCCGATAATTGTAAGCAAACCCAACCGTGTTTTTAGAAACATATTTACCTCACACAAGAAATTGATATTAAAATGACTCTCGCGAGTTTATATGAGCAGAATATTTGCGTCAACATAATTTCGGAAGAACCCTGACCGGATTTTCTAAAATCCCAATATCGGATTTTATTTCAGCATTTCGAAACAACACAGAATCTGCGCACTTCAGGGTCGATATTGTAATTACGGGTTGTGTCCGATGGTCCATCGTTGAAAACGGTCACGCACTATCAGCTTCTGAAATTTAGGGCTTTGGGGGTAATAAAAGTTTCCGTAAAGAGGCAAAGTCACCAAGAAGATTTGAAAAACTTAAATTGGAGGTCGGTCAGTTTCGTCATTTATTAGTCAAACCAATTTTATTGTTTATAATAGGTAAACTCCTTCAGCGCGTCGATCCAATATAACTCTTTGAGATATGAGAAAATGTCCAAAATGCGATCGCAGTTATTCTGACGAAACACTAAATTTTTGTCTGGATGACGGCGCGGTTCTTTTTTCAGCGGGCAGTGCATCAACCAGCGAAAATATTATCCGTCCGACGGAACGGAAAACTGAGGTTTTGTCGCAGGAAGCGATCACCGAACAGATAGATTATGAAAACAGAACTTCTGATCATTCGGATGAAAAGACGGAAGTTATCAGCTCGGGATCAAGCGAAAACTCCCAACCTCAAATTATCAAACAGGGTGTAAGTCCGGTATTCGCATATTTATCTGTCGGACTGCTTTGTCTGCTTTTACTCATAACTGCTGTCGGCATTACATACGTAATTAGCTCCAACCCGGTTGAAACGACTGAATCAAATAAACCCGAAACGCCGGTTAATTCAAACGACGTAAGTTTAACGGTATCGGATTTGGATCTTCCGGAAAACGTGTCTAATCGGAACACGAACGAAATTCCGACGCCTCAAAAAAAGATTATTGAGAAGGGAACTCCAAAAGTAGATAAGGAAAAACCTGAACCGGTTCCGACGGCAACCTCTACCCAAACACCGAGTCCCGCTCCAACCGAATCGCCACAGCCCGAAAAAGGAAAATATTACGTCATCCTCGGCTCGTATCAGGATGCACAAAACGCTCAGAGGCGTCTCAGACTTGCCCGCAGTAAAGGTCTGCCTGCCCGAATAGTAAACACCAATAATGTTCCAGGTCTCAGAAGCGGTCTACAGGCTGTAGTTATCGGACCATTTTCAAGATCGGAAGCGCGGAAGATTCTCGCGGCGGCAAAGACCGTTTCATCAGATGCGTACATAAAAAAAGGGTAACGATCAAACGATCTCGCCGACAAGATCGTAACTCTGCGCTTCAGTTATCTTTACATTTACCAGTTTCCCCGAGATCGGAAGAAAATCTTCAGGCGCGTCATTTATCAAAACCAATCCGTCGATCTCCTGAGCCTGCCCTTCAAGCCGACCCTGCCACAAAAGATCCGATTGCTCGGAAACTCCCTCAAACATGACTCTGAAAACTTCTCCAACTTTCTCTTTATTCTTTTGTTTCGAAATTTCCGCCTGAGCTTCCATAAGGAGTTTTCGCCTTTCTTCTGCAACTTCAAACGGGACTTTGTTTCCGAGCTCGTAGGCGGGCGTTCCTTCTTCATCGGAATATGTAAAAACACCAACATTGTCGAATCTGCAGTTTTTTATAAATGTCATCAATTCGTCAAAATCATCTTCTGTTTCGCCCGGATACCCAACTATAAACGTAGTGCGGATCGCGATCCCCGGAACACTGTCGCGAACGCGACTAATAAGCCGTTCGAGTGATTCACGCGTCCCTCCGCGCTTCATCGCTTTCAGCATATTTCTCGAAGCGTGTTGAAGCGGCATATCAAGATACTTAACCGCCTTTTCATTGTTTGCGATCGCCTGAAGAAAACCGTCAGAAATATGCGTCGGATACGTGTACATCACGCGCACCCATTCGATCTTTTCGATCTTGCAAAGTTCATTGATCAGTATCGCGAGTCCGTCAATGTCACCGAGATCTTCGCCATAGCGGGAGGAATCCTGCGCGATCAGGACTAACTCCTTTACGCCCTGCTGCGCAAGATGCTGCGCTTCCTTCATAATCGAACCGAAGCGGCGCGAGCGAAATGAGCCGCGCATTGAAGGGATCGAACAAAATGCGCACGGTCTGTCGCAGCCTTCAGCGATCTTTATAAATGCTGTATGTGATTCCGTTGCGCGGAGACGAGGAGTGTACTCGTCGTAGAGATACGTCGCGGTTTTGTTTCCGATCGGTGTCAGCTCGATCTCGCTGAAGTCCTCTTTATCTTTTTCTGCCGCGTCAATGATCCGGTCAAGCTGATTCGTTCCGATAAAAGCATCCACCTCCGGCAGCTCTTTTATCAGGTCATCTCTGTATCGCTCGACGAGGCAGCCGGCAACGATCACTTTCTTCGCTTTCCCTTTTGATTTAAGATCAGTGGCTTCAAGGATCGCCTCGATCGATTCTTCTTTCGCAGACTCGATAAACCCGCATGTATTGACGACAACCGTTTCGGCATCATCCGCGCTATTTGTGATCTCATATCCGGCGTTTTTCAGCTGCCCCATCATTACTTCGGAATCAACAAGATTCTTCGGGCAGCCGAGACTGACAAATCCAACTTTTTTCATTTTCTGTAAATATCCAATACAAATCTAAAAATGCAAACAAAACTTCCGGTAACGAACACGTTGAATGGTACGAACAAAATAAAAAACAGCGAAAACAGTACCAACCGATATTCTAGGTTACTCAAGAAAATTACTTCGGCCCATCCGTGTTCCAAGATAATCCCCAAAACAAATCCGAGAAAATACCAAAGCACCGAACCGCAAGTAACTACCAAGACAATAGCGGGGATCCGGAAAATTGAAATTCTATTCCTCAAGAGATAGAAAAGGAAAAAGTAAGATACAAGTCCAATTGAAACAGTACGTAGAGTGTCAACAATCTTAATATCTTCATCTTGACTGAAGCGAGAGGCCAGGATGAGCAATCCTACCGAGACAACTGAAACAATTATCGCAAGGGCATCCGATTTCTTATATTTTTCTAATGTCAATGGTTTTTGCATAATCTACATGTTTGTAAATTAACAATAATTAAAAATAATTCACATTTCTTAAGGACTTAACGTTCGTAAACAATATAATCTTGCAACAGTTTATGGGGGGATGGAATCTGCATTACTCATTTCGGGTTATACCGCAAGATGATCCGATACAAATGAGTAAGTCCTACCCTCACCCTATTTTTTAATAAATAGGGACGCCAGAGACGCAAGCGATCTTTCTATCTCCTGCGTCTCTGGTCTTGTAAGTTCCTTTCCTCCAAACCGCACGCGATTATACATTTTCGTTATCAACTTTGCTTCTTCAAGCTTTGTCGCAAGTGCAAATTCCGTTGGAGTCTGTCCGGGATCTTTGGTCAATCCATTCGTTCTCAAGATTTTTTGCATTCGCTCGTAGAATTCAACCGCGATCTTGCTCTCATCCTTCCGCATCAGCCAGTGTTTCAATTTGCTCCACAGTGCAAACTCTCTAAACCTCATGAAAAGCCTTTGCAAAATTACCAACCCGAGCACAACTGCCAATAGATACCCCGCACCGTAACCGATCGCGATCAAGCTCGCACGCGTTCCATGATCCCCGCGCACTTCTTCCCACCAGTATGCGAGTTCAATTTTTATCGAATCCGACAGCAGCCCGATGCTTTCACTATAATGTGAACCGCTGTCTTTTAGTGAAGAGATCAGTCCGGATTGCTCCTGCGAATCATAGCTTACAAAATAGCGGATCCAGATCATCTCGAGCGCTTCGGTGTACTTGCCGAATTTATCCCAAACTGTTGCTGCAGCAGATTCACTGTATCTGCCCGCTGAAGGCGTCGGGTCAAACTTTACCCAGCTTTTGGTTTCCGGAAAATACACCTCAACCCACGAATGGGCATCGCGCTGGCGGACAACATACATATCAGCAGATTCGTTGTAATCTCCTTGCTGAAAACCGTTTACTATCCGCGTTGCTATACCCTGCGTGCGAAGCATGATCGCCATAGCCGAAGCGAAATACTCGCAATGTCCCTCGCGCACATTGAACAGAAAATCCGATAAAGGCTGTTCTCCCGAGGCCTTCATTTCCAGCGAATACCCAAACTCGCTGCGAAGATATCCCTCAAATGTTTTGGAAATGTCATATATGTTTCGCTTATCTGATCTACGTGAGATCTCTGAAGCGAGCTTCGAGATCCTCGGGTCGATATCTTCAGGGAGCTGCAGATAGCGAAGTGATTCCCCGCCGTTACTGCCGGTGTCATTTCTCAGAACGCTTACCGGCGGAACAGCAGGATCCGAAACTACCGTGTAATTGGTTCTTTCAAACCCGACCTTGTCGGACCTTAACGAATCGTCACCGGATTTTCGGATCGTGTGAAAATATCCCTGTAGTGCCAGCGGTTTGGATAGTGCGAAGATTGTCGAATTACCGATCGGTTCAAGGTAAAATTTTTGCGTTACATTTTCACCCTCAAATATTTTTGCATTTACTTTGAACGTGTTATTAGTACCTCTGATCGGCCTTTCCGCCGGAATTACGTCAGATCTCCGCCAGCGTCGGTTATCGAATTGGTCAAGCGTAATCCCTTTCCAGTAAAAACCGGATTCGGGAAGAGATCCGCCTTCAACCTTAACACGCATGACGACTTCATCGCTCTGCTTTAAGATCCCGATCTCACCAAGTCGAACGGAGCCTGAAAAACCGGAAATCGCATTTCCAGTCAGTGAAGTTCCAAAACCTCCGGCGCTGTCCCGCGGGAACAAATAAAACAGAGGCAAGGCAAGGATCCCGATGAGTATCAGCAATGAAATTCCGATAGATGAAAATTTACGGATCGAGATCCCGGGTTCCGCCGGACCGCGGACAGCCGCACCTTTTGGAAGTATTATTCTCCTTGCCGATTCTGTGGCACGGAGCGTTCGCCTGATATCAAGCGAAATGAATGCACATGTGACGAATATCAAAAAACCGAGGAAATAGATGACAAACAAGGGACTTATGCTCAGTCCGGCGGCGAGCAGCAGTTCAAAAAAGGAAATAATGTAAATAAAGATCCAGTCGCGGTCGGTTTTTAACTGAACAAGCTTGACCAGACAAAGACAGGCAATAAGCCATCCTAAGGAACCGATCGGAATTGTCCCAATCGTTCTGGATCCAAAAAGCGAAAACTTCAGATCTATGAAGAAAAGCAGTATAAGCCCCGTTATCACGCCCAATCCCATCTTCTCGGACAACTGCCACTTTGTCCCTTCAATGCTCCAGGCCGCGATCACTGCCAATACGGTAAGAAGTGTGATCGGAATTCCGATCGCACCGGAAGAAAATAGCGCGGCAAAACTACAAACAGCCGCCATATAAGAGACTGTTTGAAAATACCGGTCAATCTTTCCTTCACTGTTTATCACGCTTTGACAATTGTACCTTATTTGATGTGACCAGACGATAAAAAGCCCGCTTACAATTAATGTAAACGGGCTTCTTAAAATTAAATCCGGCGACTTCCTACTTTCTCACACAGTCTCCCATGCAATATCATCGGCTCTAGTAGGCTTAACTTCCGTGTTCGGGATGGGAACGGGTGTGACCCTACCGACAAAACCACCGGAAAAATCAAAATTTAGTTTAGATATCATTACAAGATCATTATGTATGTCTTGGCTATAAAACTTGTCCGCAAACAAATTTTATGGTCAAGCCTTGGGACAATTAGTACTGGTCAACTAAATACATTACTGCACTTATATCTCCAGCCTATCAACGTGGTGGTCTTCCACGAGTCTCACTGGGAGAATTAATCTTAGGTCCGGCTTCACGCTTAGATGCATTCAGCGTTTATCCATACCCGACATAGCTACCGAGCAATACCGCTGGCGCGATAACTCGTACACTAGAGGTCAGTCCATCCCGGTCCTCTCGTACTAAGGACAGATTCCTTCAATTCTGCTACGCCCACACCAGATAGGGACCGAACTGTCTCGCGACGTTCTGAACCCAGCTCACGTACCACTTTAATCGGCGAACAGCCGAACCCTTGGGACCTTCTTCAGCCCCAGGATGTGATGAGCCGACATCGAGGTGCCAAACCCTGCCGTCGATGTGAACTCTTGGGCAGGATCAGCCTGTTATCCCCGGCGTACCTTTTATCCGTTGAGCGACGGCACTTCCATAAGCGACCGCCGGATCACTAACTCCTACTTTCGTACCTGCTCGACGTGTATGTCTCGCAGTTAAGCTGGCTTATGCGTTTACACTCTGCGGCTGATTTCCAAACAGCCTGAGCCAACCTTCGAGCGCCTCCGTTACTCTTTGGGAGGCGACCGCCCCAGTCAAACTACCCGCCTGATAATGTCCCTGAACCGGATAACGGCTCGAGGTTAGAGTCCAGACAAACAAAGGGTGGTATCTCACCAATGGCTCAGCCAAGCCCAAAAGCCTGACATCAAAGCCTCCCACCTATCCTGCGCATTATTTGCCCGAAATCACTATCAAGTTGTAGTAAAGGTGCACGGGGTCTTTCCGTCTTGATGCGGGAAACCGGCATCTTCACCGGTACTACAAGTTCG
>JAWKHO010000004.1:100000-181281 GCA_041394785.1 Pyrinomonadaceae bacterium
CAGATTGTCAGCATCTACCGCGTCAGCCCGAAGAACCTGGGTCGCCCATTGCTCCGCCTGTCCGGCAACACTGCTGGCAAACCGCGTAACCTCACCCGCACCTACGAGCGAATCTATTCTCGCTTTATCGTGAGCGATCACAGCTGCATCAAATTCCTTAAAGAACGCAGAGACTGCGGGATCAACGGAGATCGCAGGATTCAATTTACTTCGCCCGGTCCTTGCAGCCAGCGAAGCACCGTAATCTGCATCTGTCCGAAGCGCTTCGTTAAAATGCTTTTCGGCCGCCGCCTTGTCGCCGGTTTTTACTGCAATTTCACCCAAACCGACATTTGCCCATGCAAGGCTCTGCGGCGTCGGAAGCTTATCATCAAGTATTTGATTAAATATCCGCGCGGCTTCAGTTATCTTATCCTGCGCGAGCAATGACCTGCCGAGAAAAGTCTGCGCCTCGTCAAGAAGCGGATATGATCGCAATACTATCTTTGCGTTCTTTTCGGCGTCCGCGAATCGCTGGCGGTCAAAATCTTTCTTGATGAAGAGGACAGGGTCATTATCATCCATATCGCGCGGGGCTACGTCATCTGAATAATTCGTCTGCGGATAGATCTTGTCCGCATCGACTTCCGCCCGGACAATTTTTTCAGGACTTCTGAAAACCGCTTCGCCAAAGCCATTTGGAGAAAGTGAAGCATTTGAAACCAATTTCTGACCGCTCGCCGTGATACCAATAACATCTACATTTGCGGCGATCTCGCTGATGTTTCTTAAGGCCACTTTTGTTTGGTTCCCAGACGACTGAGGAACTCCGATCATCAGGTTCATCGCCGTACTGTTGTCGATCATATAATCAAGATAGTCTTTATATTCAGCAAACGAATCACGAAGTTCTCCTATATTCAGCTTACCGTCTGCTGCTCGCGCTCTCAGCCGCTGCCAGAATTCATCTTTCAAATTCAGGGAAAGAAACTTCCATATCATCGATCCTTTATTTGCGGTTGCGGTGAAATAGTAACCGTCGAGCGGAGATACAATATTCAGGGGGGCGTCCCGGTTTGCGATCGCGGCATAACTGGTACGCTGTCTGAGGCGTTCGATATCTGCAATATCTTTTCCAAACTTCTTTTCAATGAACTGCGTCGCAATATACCTGGAAAGTCCTTCACGAATGACGCCGTATCCGTCGTCTTGCACTTCAACGATATTCCCCAACCAGGTTTTCGCAGCTGCCTCAGCGAGAATCATCGCGGTTTGAGAATCTATCTTCTGCCGTTTCAACACGCTTTCATCAACTAAAACTGTTCCGGACTCGGAAAAACCAGCACCTCGGTTGACGGCAACGATTCTCATCGGAATCTTTTCGACGCTTCCGTTCAATGTTGAAACAAATGAATTTGCCTCTGAAAACAGACCGGCCAACTCTGCGGCTCTTTCTTTACCCGCGGCGTCCGCTCCTTTCTGCATATAAACCGTTACGCCGTTTGCTTCAAGTGTTTCGAATTGCCCCGTCAAAAAAAACGGCTGCGCATTCAGATTTTGCGAAAAGGCGTCGGCTGAACCGACCCCGGAAGAAACCAGAGTGGTTCCGGCTAATCCCGATACCTTCAAGTTAAATGGAGCATAGTCAGCTCCTCCTGAAAAGAACCAGCTGTTTGGCGTTGGATACCAAAATGACATCGGCAGAAACTGCGACTCTACCGATGAAAGAGAATTCAAGCCGGAATTAGTCTGAACTTTCAGCTTGTAGACGACCCTTACCGAAAATGTGGAATTCGGCGCTACCGAAGGCACACTCACGACAATTCGCTGCAGTTTCCGGCTTCCTCCTATACTTTCTTCACCTTTGCTAAAATCGGCGGCCGCGCCGTTTACTGCCGCACTCGAAACCACCGCCTGATCACTCAGCCTCAGCGTTACTCTTGAAAACGCACCGGAGCTGACATTCTTAAGATTCAGTGTAGCCGACACATCAAGATCGCGGTCGGTGTAAAAGTTATGCGGCAGCGTCGCGGTGATGTCATATTTCATCACCTCCCAGGTGATTGGAATTCTCGTCTGCGAAAATGCCGAGATCGCAGAAAACAGGAGAATTCCGGTAAAACCAAAGAATATGAGTTTTTTCATATAGTAATTGTAGCTTTAAACAAGAATGAAGTTGAATTGAAGTTTCCGGGGTTTTGACGTTTCTCCGGTTACTCAGGATGCCTTAACAGCACGCCGGCGCTTAATCCCGATTTATCAGCTCGTGAATCTCCTTAAGCATTTTTAGCAGTTTTTCCAGCCGTCCGAGCGGCAGCTGATTCGGTCCGTCACTCGGCGCTTTCGACGGATCGTCGTGAACCTCCATAAATACCGAGTCGACTCCGCAGGCGACCGCAGCACGGGCAAAATGTTCGATGTATTGCGCCTGGCCATCAGTCGCCTTCCCAAGTCCGCCCGGCAGCTGAAGCGAATGCGTGGTATCAAAAACCACCGGCACACCGAATTCGCGCATGATCGGAAACGACCGCAGATCGACAACCAGATTATTATATCCAAAGCTCGCTCCTCGTTCGGTCAAGAGAATTTTCCCGCATCCCGCGCTGCGAAGTTTATCAACAATGTTCCGCGCATCCCATGGTGCGAGGAATTGTCCTTTTTTAACGTTGACGGCTTTTCCCGATCTCGCCGATTCGATCAACAGATCCGTCTGCCGGCATAAAAAAGCCGGTATCTGAAGCATGTCCGCAACTTCTGCGGTTTTCTCAACCTGCCAAGTTTCGTGAACATCGGTGATCACTGGTACGCCGACCTCCTCTTTGACCCGTGCCAGAACTTCAAGCCCGAACTCCATTCCGCCGCCGCGAAAACTTTCGGCAGAACTTCGGTTCGCTTTATCAAATGACGATTTATAAACATGATCAAGTCCGACAGATTTACAAATATCATTGATCTCCTGAGCCATAAAAAGAGCATGCTTTTCCGTCTCAACAACACATGGTCCGGCGATTATTGTCAGCCTACCGTCTCCAAACGTCACATCATTTACATTAAATGAGTTCATAAATAAAATTCACAAATATGCGATGACCTAAGATAAATAATTGTAAATTAAATTTCCCTGATTTCTGTTAACGATACCCGGGAATTCAAAATCTTAACAGGATAAATGAAAATCTGAAAAACCCTGCAAGCATCTGACGCTGTGAAAAAAAAGAGCCTGTTGGTCATTCGACCAACAGACCCATCAAATGGAATTTTTACCCTGCTTAAACGTAAACATTCCAAAATGATATCAATGTTTAGTTAGAATTCAATCCTCAATCCTAACTGCATGATTCGGGGCGCCCGATCATAAGAATCAGGGACCTGTCCAAATGTTGCGGATTCGACATTGAATATCGCTCCGGCCTGCGCCTCAGAGATACCAAAGAATGTCGTGTTCAAAACGTTGAATGCATCAGCCCGAAGCTGAAATCTCAACCGCTCGTTTACACGGACATTTTTTCTCAATCCCATATCCCAGAACCAATACCACGGACCATTGATGAAGTTACGCGGAAGGTTTCCGGTTTCACCAGGACGTGATGCAAAAAATACCTGTCCGGGGAAATTTGCCGTCGCTGTCTGACCGAAATTGCCGCCAAGCGCGGTTCCGTCAGGAGCGATAACTGAAGGATCGATATAATATCGAATTCCATTTACTTCACGAAGACCGATCAGATCTCGTACCTGTTCATGGGTTAAACCCGTGAGTGCAGTTCCGTCTCCGGATCGACCCCCTCTGTTTAGCGTGCCACGCGTAAACTTAATGGAGATCGGCGCACCTGATCCGATATTCATGATGTTATTGAGCGTCCAGCCGCCAAAGATCTTGTCCACAATACCGCCCTGGTTCAGGAATTTCTTTCCGTTTCCAAAAGGCAGGTCATATTGTGAATTGATGTTGATGGTGTGAGTACGGTCGTAATTTGCACGCGCATACTCTAAACGCTTGTTGTTGTTATCCAAAAATGTATTGAAGCGCGCCTGGCTGTCATCGGCTACGGTCGTCAGTATCTTTTGGAATGTATAGTTAGCCTGAAAACTTAAACCTTCGCTAAAGCGGCGCCGTATTTCAAGCTGCATTGCGTTATACGAATACTCACCCGAGTTTGAAAGTATATCGATATTTCCGCCATTGGGGTTTGCCCTGAACGGAACATCATCGAGACCATTCAAAATAAGGGTTTGCGCAAACTCACCGACCTCACCCGTGACATAGTAGTCACGAATAAAGGCGACAGTATTGAACGCGGTCAATGAATTTCCGCCGGTTGTTATCGGAGCCTGCCCTGCAAGTCCGGCCGTTCCTGCGATGTCAGCAACCGAACACGCGCCGAGCTGCATGAAATCACCTCTCGCTTCTACTGCGATACGGCAGTTTTCCCTGCCCTGCGTGAATCCGGTTAAGAATCCGCCGGCATTGATGTCGATCTGATTAAGATCTTCACCTCTGAACAGCTGATTGCTGTAACCGCCAACGTATCTGGCTTCGATAACCGTATCAAATCCGATCTCCCGCTGGATACCGAAATTCCATTCCTTTGTTTGCTGGTTCTGAATAAACGGATCATTACCGAAAATGGTATTTGTCGGTGTCGGCGCATCAGCGTTTGCCTGCGCAAAACTCAGCGGAAGCGTTCTGATCGGCGGGATCGGGATTGCCGGCAAATTGTTGAGCCGGGCATTTATATCCACCAACGAACCGGTGAAATCCAGTCCGACATTTGCGGTTTCCGCATTGTTTTGAGAAAGGATATTCGAGTCGTCAACAGTACTCATCCGGAATCCGCCGCGAAGCGTCGTTTTTCCGTCAAACAGCGAGCCAAGGAACCCACCCCGAAGATTTGGAGTGTATGCAAAACCGAGGACCGGTGCAAAGTTGTTCAAGTCCGGTTTTGTATATTGACCCGGCTTTCCGGCAGTTGTCCCGACAATCACAAACTGTCCCGCCGGATTCAAAAGTGCAGCCTTGGCTTCGGCAAGATTGTTCGCTCCGCTCAAATCCGGTTCAAGATAGATCGCATCACCGATGATCGGCGAGAAATAATCCCAGCGAACACCAAGGTTCAGCGTTAACTCAGGACGTACGCGCCACTGATCCTGAAAATGGAGTCCGTAGATACCGTATTTAAAAGGATCGATATTCCGGGCACCGATCACACGGCCGAGATCGGTACCAAGGAAGTTTGCCTGAACATCACCGCGCTCGACGAAACCGCCAAGGAGATAACGGAGATTCCGTGCATTCGTCAGATCGGCACCGGCAATTCCGCCGGGGAAAAGCGCCGCATTCAACGAAGGCGTGTTTGCGTTACCGTTGCTGATCCGCCAAACCGGTACGGTTGTGAACTCCTCAAAAGATACGATATCGAGCAGATTTGCTTCGGCACCGAATCTGAAAGTGTGATTGCCAAAGCTGACCGAAGCATTATCAGCGATCGTATATTGAGTCGTCTCACGTCCCTGGTTCTGGAAAGCTGGTTCGGGAGACGTCAGTCCGAACGGAAGCGACAATTCGCGCAATACAAAATCGGTCGGAAAAGCAGCCGATTCATTAAACGTCGGATTGGATTTCCTCAGACCTAATGTCAAATTGTTTGTTACGTTTGAACCTAGAAATGCATTGTAGTTTACCGTAAACGAACGGGTCGTCGCGGTTTGATCGACAAACGGAATCGGATCGAAACCTACGTCCGCATCCGGCCGGTCGATCGTTTCGGTTCGCCACTTATGGACAAAGTAAACATTGTTATTGTCATTGATATTGAAATCGAGCCGCATTGTAAACGCATCTCTAACAGTATTGTTTCTGGCTGAACCGAGCAGCCGTTGTGAAACTGCGGTACCGTTTGAAAGCGTTGTTACGTTGTTGTCGTTCCCGACTGACGGCGTCAGGCCAAGAAGTCTGGCCTGAATCGTCGGGTCAACGCCGATCGCTCCGCCGACGGATGTAAAGTTAGCAGCATTTCCCGCCGGTGCCAGGTTCAAACCTGCACCCGAAAGTACATTTACCGTCTGGATCGCGCCGTTATCAGCTCGGCGATACGAAAATGATCCGTCGCGGTACGGCTGAAGCAGAACTACATTTGTAACCGAAGAAGTCTGATTGATCAGATCTCTCTCGTAATTAACAAAAAAGTTTCCTTTGTTCTTAAACAGAACCGGAGTTCCTTCGCCAAATCCGGGAAGCGGCATCGGCCCGCCAAGGCTGCCGCCGAACTGGTTGCGGTTTAGCGCAACTCTGTCAAGACCGCTTGCTTTACGGGCAAACTCATTTGCCGACAATGCCGAATTGCGGTTGTACCAGTATAGCGCGCCGGAAAAATCATCGCCGCCGCGCGGTGTTGTAAACTGAACCTGCGTCGAGCCGCCGTTTCCCAGCGACGCGTTCGAGTTCTGCGTTGAAACGGTAAACTCCGCCGTGTCATCAACTGACGGAAGATCTTCAACGAATCCGCCTGTCCGAATGTATTGATCCTGAACGTTTACACCGTCTCGGGTGTAGTTAACGCTTGTCGATCGTTGTCCGCTGATCGAACTGCTTGTTCGGTTGACTCCCGCCTGCAGATTTAATAATGAAAGCGGATTTCGTCCGTTGATCGGAAGTTCGATGATCCTTCGCTTATCGATCGTTTCGCTGAGCTCAGCATTTGTCGAATTAACGACCTCGGCACCTGCCTGGATCGTAACTTCAGCTGTGACGTCACCAAGTTCGAGCGTCGGACTGAGACTAAACTCGCGATTTGTCTCGATCTTTACATTTTGAGCGTTAAAGGTCTTGAAACCGTCGGCATTAAATTTCACCGTGTAGGTTCCAAAGCTTACACTCTCAAATTTATAACCGCCGTCGCTTCCGGTTACAGTGGTCCGGATCGCACCTGTCTGATTGTCTGTCAGCGTAACGGTAACGCCGGGCAGCAATCCGTCAGGACCGGAAACTGAACCTAAGAGACGTCCGGCTGTTGATTGAGCCGCTGCCAACGCTGCGCTAAAGCACAAAGTCAGCAATATAAGTAAAACTCTCTTCATTTTTTCCCTCCAATTAAATTGACTAGCTGGGCTTTTACATTTGATATTTGCTGTAAAAGTACACGGCTTAAGAGGGCAACTTATGTTCCTCAATCGCTTTTGAAAGATGCGTTTTAGTTGTTTTTGATTTTTATTTTAGAAGGCGGATTAGACGTGCTTGCTGTTCTTATACTTCAGAAATTCGTTTTATGTTTACGCGTGTATATTTGAAATAAAATTTAGAAAACGGGTTTTCAAAAGACCAATAAAAATAAGCGCGGCATTTTGATTTTCCGAATTGAAACCAAAATTTCGGAATAAACCATTTTCGCGCTTATTTTACGGGTTTTCGGATAAATTAATCAGACGTCGTCACCGGCTGCTTTGGCGCTTTCCGTTATTTCAGAATTGGCAACTTCTGCGATGACCGGCTTCTCCCGGGTGACATCATCTTTCAGATTCTCGCTTTTTACACGATTCTGCCAGGCAGCTTTTACGAATGAGACAAACAGCGGATGGGCCCGAAGCGGTTTTGACCTGTATTCAGGATGAAACTGACATCCGACAAAAAACGGATGGACACTTTTCGGCAATTCGATCATCTCTACAAACTTCTTATTCGGAGAAATTCCGCTGAATACCAACCCTGCCTTTTCAAGTTTTTCTTTGTATTCCGGATTAAATTCGTAACGGTGTCTGTGGCGTTCGGCGATCTGTTGTTCGCCGCCGTAGATCTCACTCGCGAGACTGCCTTCCTTGAGATCACAATCCCACGATCCGAGCCGCATCGTTCCGCCAAGCTCTTCAACATCGACGAGATCACGAAGCTTGAAGATCAGAGGAATCGAAGCGTCCTCTTTAAACTCCGTCGAATCGGCGTCTTTCATACCGCAAACGTTCTGCGCAAATTCGATACATGCGGTCTGCATTCCCAGACAGATCCCAAAATACGGAGTTCCAGATTTTCGGGCATATTTGATGGCCCTGATCATTCCTGCCACGCCCCGTTTTCCAAAACCGCCGGGTACGAGTATCGCATCAAAATCCTGCAGCTGCTCTTCGTAATTATCTTTCATAAGATTCTCAGATTCGATCCAAACGACCTTTGTTCTGAGATCGTTTGCCACACCGGCGTGCGTCAACGCCTCGCGCAGGGATTTGTAAGAATCTTCAAGCTCAACGTATTTTCCGACGATACCGATCTTTACCTCGCCTTCACTCGGTTCTTTTATCGTGGACACAAGCTTGCGCCATTCGCGGAGATCGGCGGTAGAGAACTTATCCTGAAGTCCGAGTTCGCTGACGATAAGTTCGTCAAGCCCCTGCTCGTGAAAAGCGAGCGGTACGGCGTAGATCGTATCGACATCGAGTGCAGAAATTACGGCATGTTCCTGAACGTTGCAGAACTGCGCGATCTTTCTTCTGAGATCGAGCGGCAGCGGGCGATCGCTGCGGCACAATAGAATATCCGGCGCGATCCCGATCTCACGGAGTTCACGAACGCTGTGCTGGGTCGGTTTCGTTTTCAGCTCGCCCGCTGCGGCGATAAACGGAACGAGGGTGACATGAACAAATATCGCGTTCCCTCTTCCCTCTTCATTTCCCATTTGGCGGAGAGCTTCCATAAACGGCAACGATTCGATATCGCCCACTGTTCCGCCGATCTCGACGATCAGAACATCAGGATTTTCCTTTTCCGTAACCGCACGGATCGCATCCTTGATCTCGTCCGTAATGTGGGGAATTACCTGGATCGTTTTACCGAGATAATCACCGCGGCGTTCTTTTTCAATTACTGAAAGATAGATGCCTCCGCTCGTACGGTTATTCGCCTGCGACATTTTGGCATTTGTAAAGCGTTCGTAATGACCAAGATCGAGATCGGTTTCGGCACCGTCGTCGGTTACAAAAACTTCGCCGTGCTGAAAAGGCGACATCGTTCCGGGATCGACATTTATATAAGGATCGAGTTTCATCAAAGAAACCATTGCTCCGCGGCTCTCGAGAAGACACCCGATCGAACTCGCCGCCAGTCCTTTTCCCAAACTCGAAACCACTCCGCCCGTTACAAATATGTATTTTGTCTGTTTTTCAGTCATTATTCCTCCTCATCACCCTCGCCGATTCCCTTGCCGTCTTCTTTCTTTTTGTTATAAGTTCCTTTCTTTACTTCCGAAACCGCTTTTTCGCCCTTTGCGGCTTCGGGGTTTAACATCCCGTTCAAAGCGTTGACACCCGCCGTCAGCATCGAACCGCCTTCATCCAGTCCTCGTTCGTGTTCTTCGCTGGTTCTAACTTTATCCTTTGATTTACCGAGCGTTTTTAAACCGATCAAAACTCCGGCAATTACCAGAACAAAAAATAATAATCCTATCCAGTCACCCATATATAAATATTTGCGAATTCCCTATTTTCGATTTTCGATCGCTTCCTTGACGTTTTCGTAATCTTCCCTGGTATCGACGCCGATCGAACTTTCATTCGACTCGACAACTTTTATCTTAGCTCCATTCTCGAGCGCGCGAAGCTGCTCAAGCATCTCGATCATTTCAAATTTCGTCTGCGAAAAGCTTGTAAACTTTAAAAGATATTCTCTTCTATAAACATACAATCCCGTATGCTTCCGGAATATCGAGACCAGATTCTCATCGCTTCGCAAGGCACTTTCGAGATCGCCAAATTTATTCACTGCATCGCGCGGAAACGGGATCGGTGAACGCGAAAAATACAGCGCGTTTCCATTTTCATCCGAAACCACCTTGACCACATTCGGATCTAAAACGTCTTTAATTTCCGTGATCTTTTCGCACGTGGTCACAATACTAATAGAATCATCGCCGAACATCGCGTCGACCGCTTTTTCGATCGTACGCGGCGAAATAAGCGGCTCATCGCCCTGCACATTTACGACGATTGTTCCTTCCGGAAGCGCAGCCGCCACCTCAGCAATTCTGTCACTTCCAGATTGATGTTCGCTAGACGTAATTACAGCTTCATTTCCGCTTTCCCCAACTGCGCGCAAAATACGCACGTCGTCCGTCGCAACGATCACACGGGAAACATTCGAAGCCTTTTTTGCCTGCTGCAAAGTGTGTACGATCAATGGTTTACCGGCAATCGGCAGCATTAATTTACCTTCCAGACGCGTAGATGAATACCTCGCCGGAATTACTGCAACAACATTTTGTAGTGGATTTTTCCCGTGTGCTTCCACGGGATTACAGCGTATCGCTTTTTGAAACTTTATTCAAGACATCCCGTAACAATTCGGTAATTATCTCAATTTGGCAGAATCCAACTATTTAGCTAAACTTTCGACGTGGAAAATATTAATCAAGAAACCCCGGAAATTCCGTTTGTCCCGGTTTCGAAACCGGAAGAAATTGATCAGCCCTTTTCGCCGAACAACCCGCCCTGGGGAAGCCTGATGGCGATACTCCTTTGGGCTGCGAGTTTTGCGCTGATCGCGATTGTTCCGATTTTGTTTCTTGTTCCGTACCTTGCGAGCCAAAACATCAATTTTTCCGACGCTGATCAGTTAGTTCAATTTTCCACAAAAGATCCGACCGCCCTGCTCCTTCAGATCGGTGCCGTTATTCCGGCACACCTTATCACCCTTCTGCTTGCCTGGATGATAGTCACGCAATTCAGGAAGCATTCATTTACGAAAATGCTTGGATGGGAATGGGGCGGATTCAAATGGTGGCATGCCGTCCTCCTTCTGATCAGTGTTCTTGGTCTCGCGTTTGCTTTGACCCAGATCTTCGGAGAACAGGACAACGACCTGATGAAGATCCTCAGGAGTTCGCGGGCGATGGTTTTCCTGGTTGCAATAATGGCTACTTTTTCTGCGCCGATCGTCGAAGAAGTGGTTTATCGCGGAGTTTTATATTCGGCTTTTCAGAGGACGTTTAATGTTCCGGCCGCAGTTTTTTTTGTTACCTTGATCTTTGCTGCGGTTCACTTCCCGCAATACTGGGGAGACCACGCGACGCTTATTACACTCGTGTTTCTAAGTCTGGTAATAACGCTGATCCGCGTAAAAACCGATAACCTTTTGCCCTGCATATTTTTCCATTTTGTGATAAACGGATTTCAATCGATCATACTCATTATGGAACCGTATATTCCGGATTCGATGTCAACGACAAAACCGGCAGCCGAGGCTTTTATTTATTCAGTCTGGAAAACCGGATCTGTATTTCTGATGTGAACACAGTTTAAGAATATCGTTCAGCCGCCAACTCCTTTTCCACCTCGATACGCGCCTCATTGATCATTTCTATCGCCAGATCGATCGTCCGCAGTTTTGTCCTGAAAGACAGGATCGCCATCCGGATCACAAATTTCCCGTTGATCTTTGTTGAACTCAAGAACACGCGTCCGTCCCGGTGGATCGATTTCATCAGTCTTTCATTAAAAAGATCTTGATCGACACCGCGGCTCGGAAACCAGAAATAGCTTACCGACAGATCGGGTTCAGGACCCGTTTCAAAACCGATCTCGACGAGCCGTTTTCGAAAATACTGCGTTAAAAAGAGCTTTTCTTCAAGACATGCAGCAAATGGTTTTATGCCGTGAAGTTTAAGCGGAAGCCACATCCGCAGAGCACGAAAATGTTTTGTAAGTTCAGGTGAGACATCAGACGGATTTACCGGCGCGTTTGGATCGACAGAATCCTGCATGTAGTTTGCGGTATAATGGTGAGAACGAAAAACCGCCTCGCGATCTTTGACGAGTACAGCACCGATCCCGAAGGGCATAAATAATCCCTTGTGCGGATCGACGACGAGTGAATCCGCCATTTCGATCCCGCTAAAAAGGTGTTTCTTTTCCCCGGTCAGAATAAAAAATCCACCGTACGCGGCATCGATGTGATACCACAAACCGTTTTCCCGTGCAGTTTTTCCGATCTCTTCAAGCGGATCAACGGCGCCGGTATCGGTAGTTCCGGCAGATGCGACGACCATAAAAGGATTCAGGCCGGCCCTCTGGTCAGAATCAACCTGCTCACCGAATTCCCGGGCATCGATCCTTGAATTCGCGTCGAGTTTGATATGACGAATAATAACGTCTTCCAATCCGATGATCCGGATCGCCTTGTTCACGCAATGATGTACCTGCGAGCTCAAATAGATCACACTCTTCGGGATCCTCTCAGACTTGATCTGATGCCGGTCGCGTGCCGCCGTGAACGCAATCAGAGTAGCGATCGACCCGCCCGATGTCAGATTGCCGACCGCATGATCAGGAAAACGGAAAATCGCTTTCAGCCATTTGAGAAGTTCATGTTCCATCTCAACGGCGCCGGGCGATGAGAAATAGATCCCGGCGTATTCATTTGTGATATCGACCAAAAAATCCGCAAGCGCAGACGCATAGATCCCGCCGCCGGGAATAAAACCCAGATGTCCGCCGGACGAAGGTCTGATCCCCTTTTCAGCGACTTCTTCCGAAAAGATATCGATCAATTCACCGATCGGACTTGCCTCTCCATCAATTGCAAACCGTTCCGCCCAAACCTTTTCGCCTGAAAACGCTTTCGACCGTTCCAGGTGCCCAAGATAATCGTCGGCATATTGCATTATGCGCCGGTTGTAGCCGTTTCTGACGGTTTCCGGCGGGTCGAGATCCTTTGAGATCGTTTCAAGCTCGAGAATTCGTTTTTTTAGTTCTTCCATATCTTCAACAACTTATTCCGCCTGGTTGATGACCCGGTCAGACCGATAAACTATTCTCTGATATTCTGTTAGAATTACAAGCAATCAAAAAATTAGAAGTCCGATCAGGGGCAAACAGGAAAACTCATACGAATCTCGATGAGCCGAATAAAAATATTATCTGACAATCTATCAAACCAGATCGCTGCCGGAGAAGTTGTCGAACGCCCTTCATCAGTCGTAAAAGAGCTCATAGAAAACTCGCTCGATGCAAACGCGCAGCGCATAAAGATCCAGATCGAACTCGGCGGAAGACGCCTTATCCGTGTAACCGATGACGGTGAAGGAATGGTCAGAGACGACGCGATACTTGCATTCGAACGGCATGCGACATCGAAGATCGGTACGCTTGAAGATCTTGCTAAGATCGAAACTCTCGGTTTTCGCGGAGAGGCGATGGCGTCAATAGCTTCGGTTGCGAAGGTCGAACTGATCACCAAACCATTTGACGAAGCCGCAACTAGAGTTCGGATCGAAGGCGGAAAGCTGATCGATGTTAAAGAAGCAGCACGTCCAAACGGAACAACGATCACCGTCACGGATCTTTTCTTTAACACACCCGCGCGGCGCAAGTTTATGCGGTCTCAGGCAACCGAAAATTACCACATTATAAATACAGTCACGCACTACGCTCTGGCAAATCCTAAAGCAGCCTTCACACTTACAAATAACGGACGCGAAACGATCCGTGTTTCACCTGCAAAGGATCTCCGCGAACGAGCCTATCAGCTATTCGGCGGAAATATGATTGAGAGTCTGCTTCCTGTAACAGGAGGACGAGAGTTCATCGCATCGATCGAGGGTTTTGTGTCGGCACCCCGCGAGCGCAGGACGACACGCGATTCGCAGTATTTCTTTATCAACGGCCGCTTTGTTCGCGACAAGATCATCGCCGGAGGATTGCTCGAAGGATTCCGCTCGGTTCTCCCGCACGGTGTTTACCCGGTTGCTTTTCTGTTTCTTAGAGTTCCCTTTGAGGAGATCGATGTTAATGTTCATCCTGCCAAAACGGAGGTTCGATTTCGTCGGGGTCAGGCGGTAAAAGATGTGATCGCCGGAGCGATACGCGAATCGTTAAAAAATGCGGGGATAGTCAACGAGCGGGAGGCTCGGCGAACAACCGGGACATATCCCAATGGAGCAACAGCCGGATCCGTGGAAACCGAAGATACCGGCCGCGGCGAAAACGCAGCTTCACCGGGTTTCGCGGAAATACACGATGATCTTTCACACACCGCATCAGAAAAGGCACCGGTAGAAGATCAGTCGAGGATCGATTTTGAGATCCCGGCCGTTTCTGATGACTTTGAAGATCAGGCAGCGGCGCGGATAAGCCCTAAAGTTGAAGACTTCGGAGATGCGCGCTCCCTAAGAGACTCTGAAAACACCGAAAAAATTACGCTGGACGCATTTGCCGGACGGCAGGTCGCCGATTACAGCATTTTGCCGCCCGTTGATTCAGGAGCGGCGATCCCGAAAGCCGTCGAAGTTGCAGATATTTCGGCAGGAAAAATAAAAGCGATCGGACAGCTCCATGAGAGTTTTATTATCGCGGTTGACGATGAAGGAATGCTTCTTATCGATCAGCACGTTGCTCATGAAAGGATCCTCTTTGATAAATTTCGAAAACAGGAAACCGAAAGGAAGATCGAATCTCAGAACCTGCTTCTTCCCGAGACGATCGATCTGATTCCGGCTCAAGTGACTGCATTTGAGGAAGTCCGCAGCGAACTCGAAGAATACGGTTTCGGCATGATGAAACTCTCGGGCAGGACGATCGCGATCCAATCGGTTCCGACGGATCTGCCGGCGTCGGAGATCAGGAATCTTTTCTCAGAGATCCTCGATACCGTCGGAAAAGACAAGAAAGGCGGCGTCAAAGCAACGATTCGTGATGAGATCGCCGCTTCGATGGCATGTAAGGCAGCCGTAAAAATAAATACAAAATTGACTCCGGAGAAAATGAACTGGCTGATAGACAGGCTTCTGATATCCGACTCGCCGACTACTTGTCCGCACGGGAGGCCTGTCATTTTGCGTCTGACGATTCAGGATATCGAACGAAAATTTCACCGCACATAAAATCTCTCTTGACAGACTTTTGATATATTGCTAGCTTTACACAATCCTTTTTGAAGAAGGATCCTGAGATTCAATGAATACATTTGCTGCAAACTTTAGCTTTTATTTTACTTTCTATTTTAGAGAGCGGCTATTGTTGCATAAAGATTGAATCTGAAAAAAAAGATTTTGTAACAAAAAAGCCGCGAACCAAAAAAAGTTCGCGGCTTTTTTGTATTTGGAGATAAAACATGAACCTGAATGAAATGCGAAGAGAGATAGATCTGGTTGACGAGCAAATTGTAAAGCTGATCGATCGGAGAACGCAGATCGCGGTCGAGATCGGAAGACTCAAAGCGAAAGCCGGTCTTCCGATTATTGATGAATCACGTGAAACCGAAGTGATCAGGCGGGTGTGCGACGATCGAAATTATGCATCCGGAAGATCCATCACAGAGATCTTCAAAACGATTCTCAAAGAATCACGAGCCGCCCAGCTGCGGATAGCTGAGAATCTTATAAAAGCGGGGAGCGAGACAGGTAAATGAATTCTGTAGCCATCCAGGGTGCCATCGGTTCATACAGCGAAGAAGCCGCCACCCGGCTTTTCGGGACCACTGCTGATATCCACGGATATTCGTCCTTCTTTGAAACCTTTCAGGCGGTACTGACACGTGCGGCAGAATTCGCGGTAATTCCCGTCAGAAATACGATCATCGGGGACATAAAATCGGCAATTAACATACTCTCTCAAACAGACCTTCGGGTTCACGATGAGCTTTCGATCGACATTTGTCATGTGCTTGTTGGAACTGCGGATTCCAGGCTCGAAGATATAGTTTCGGTCCGGTCCCACGTCGAGGCACTAAAACAGTGCCGCAATTTTTTTGCAAATAATCCGAATATCGAACAGGTTGTCGGAGCAGACACCGCTTCGAGCATTAAAAGGATCATTTCAGAATCAAACGCGCAAAGAGGTGCAATAGGAAGCCGGAGGGCAGCAGAACTTTACGGCGGAAAATTATTGCTTGAGAACGTTGCAAACGAAACCCAAAATCAAACGACATTTTATCTGGTCGGAAATTAAGTGGAGAAATCATGCTAGACAATTGGAGTCACAATAATAGTCACATCAACAATAACGGAATTATTCGCGAGCAGAATCCGAAATACCCGCTTGCGAGTTCTTCAAAACCGGCCACGATCGTCCGCGTTAAAGACGTCTCGATCGGCGGAACCGATGTCGTCGTTATCGCCGGTCCGTGTTCCGTCGAATCGCGCGAACAGGTAATGAGGACCGCCGAAGCGATCAAAATGCATGGCGCCATACTTATGCGCGGAGGAGCTTATAAACCCCGCACAAGTCCGTATGATTTTCAGGGTCTCGGAATTGAAGCGCTGCAAATATTGCGCGAGGCTGGCGATACATACGGTCTGCCGATTGTCACCGAAGTGATGAGCGAAGAAGATGTCGCGATCGTTTCCGATCATGCCGACATGCTCCAGGTCGGTGCGAGGAATATGCAAAACTTCGCGCTTCTTAAGAAGCTCGCAAAGACAAAAAAACCGATACTTTTAAAGCGGAGTTCTTCTGCCACGATCAATGAATGGCTTTCTGCGGCCGAATATATTCTTCACGGCGGCAATGAAGATGTGGTCTTGTGTGAACGCGGCATAAAATCTTTTGATACTTCTCTTCGAAATACGCTCGATCTCGCTTCGGTCGCATTGATAAAGGAACTTACGCACCTGCCGGTCATCGTCGATCCTTCACATGCAACAGGAAAACGCAGTTTGATCTCGGCGACTTCTAAAGCCGCGGTTGCCGTCGGAGCAGACGGACTTATTATCGAAGTCCATCCGGATCCGCAAACCGCGCTTTCGGATAAAGATCAGCAGCTTACTTTTCCGGATTTTGCCGCGCTGATGCAGAACCTTACACTGCCGCTCAGACGGGTTTACCGTCAGATGGAAGAGGTTGTTTTAACTTAATGCTTTGTATTTTGCGTTTGACCTTTGGTTTAATAACTTGCGATGGAATCAAAGGCCCGTGAAATACCTGACGCAAACTGGCGGCGGAAACTCCACGAAGTGATCTTCGAGGCAGAAACGCTTCCGGGCAAAACGTTTGACGTGGTTCTCATTTGGGCGATCGTTTTAAGCGTTGTCGCAGTAGTTCTGGAAAGCGTCAGCGGGATCCGCGGTAAGTATGGTGAAATACTGTTCGCAGCTGAATGGTTTTTCACCATTCTTTTTGCGATCGAGTATATTTTCCGGTTGATAAGTGTCAAAAGACCGTGGCGCTATGCGCTGAGTTTTTTCGGTATCGTCGATATTCTTGCGATCGCACCAACGCTCCTCAGTCTGTTCATTCCCGGCTTCCAGTATATGCTGACGATCAGGATCTTAAGGTTCCTCCGTATATTCCGGATCTTTAAGCTTACGGAATATTTAAGCGAAGCCCGTATAATAACTACCGCCTTAAAAGCGAGCGCGAAAAAGATCGGAGTTTTTATCCTCGGTGTCGTCTCGCTGGTGACAATAATTGGCTCAATAATGTATGTGATCGAGGGTGAGGAAAACGGATTTTCAAATATACCGATCAGCGTTTATTGGGCAGTTGTTACTCTGACGACTGTCGGATACGGCGATCTCGCACCGCAAACCTATCTTGGAAAATTCTTTGCTTCGATCGTCATGATCCTCGGCTACGGGATCATCGCAGTGCCGACCGGGATCGTCACTGTCGAGCTTGGAAAGGCAGTCAGCAAAACTTCAACCGAAAGCTGCCATACGTGCGGAAGCGAGGGGCATGATTCTGATGCGGCGTTTTGCAAGTATTGCGGATCTGGGCTGTAGGAGAAAATCAGCGCCCGGCCGATAAGGCGTTTCGAAGCACAAATAACCGGCTTTCTTTAAGTTCCCATTAGCCCCAACCCCGATATTTTCGAGCTAAAATATTAAACAAACTTTCCTCTTCATATATACGTAACAAAAATGTTATTATTTCGTAACCAATTCAATTTTTCAGTTTAAATTCTCGTATCAATCCTGATCTGGTGGATTTTAAACTGAAAAATACTCCAAGGCATTCTTTAAAATAATCTCCTTTGAAGCTTTTTTTCATTGGATTCTCATCTCGATTGTTTTTACGTTTTAGGAATGTTTTGTCTCTTGACTAAGAAATACGGAGCTGGAGGGAATTGAAACAAAAATTCGCAGCAATCTATGTAAAGGAGATTAAAAACTGATGACAGGTAAATCTTTGTCCTATCTATCATTTTTATTCGTATTCGTCCTGTTTTTTGCGATGAACGCGGATAATGTCAGTGCTCAATCACAAGCACTTAACGCACAAATTGAAGGAGTCGTAACCGATTCCACAGGCGCAGCGGTACCAAACGCGGTTGTTACCGCAAAAAATCTGGATACCGGTTCTGAGCGTAATGTTACGGCTGACAGCGGCGGTGTGTACCGAATCCCGCTTCTTCCGCTTGGCCGTTATCAGGTTTCGGTAGAAGCCCCGAATTTCAAAAAACTTATTCGAAGCGGTATCGTTTTGACCACCGGTCAGATCGCAACTGTAAATGTATCGCTCGAAACCGGCGGCGTTTCCGAGATCGTTACGATCGAAGCTGATGCGCCGATCGTCGATCCGGGTAAGATCGATGTCGGACGCGTAATGGATACCCGCGAAGTACAAAATCTTCCGCTTGTCGCGCGTAATCCGTACAACTTCTCTTTGCTTCAGGCAAACGTAACCGGACGCCCGAATTCGGAATTCGGTGTTCCGCGTATCAATGCGAACGGATATGCACGCCGGACAAATTATCAGCTCGACGGAAACTCGAACACACAGGCCGACCGCGGCGGTATCCGTCTCATGCCGATCTCAGAAACGTTTGTATCGGAAGTTCAGCTCGTCACAAACGGATTTTCCGCTGAATTCGGAAACACACCGGGATTGATCATGAATGCCGTAACTCCCTCAGGAACAAATGGTCTCCACGGATCAGCAAGCTACCGGTTCCGACGAAAGGGATTTTCATCGCGTCCGTTTAACACATCTCCGACGAGCACAAAACCGGACACAAAGGTTGACAATATTACCGGAGCGGTCGGTGGTCCGATAATCAAGGACAGATGGCATTTCTACACAGGTTACGAATGGCTCGAAAGAGACCTTTCGTCACAACGAGTTGTCACGATCAGCGATGCAAACAAGGCTATCCTGACGGCAAACGGTGTTCCGGCTGCGGCGTTTCCGGATGCGATTCCAACAAAGCAAAAGGTAAATTTCTTTATTCTGAGAACGGATGCGCAGCTTAACGACATCCACCGTCTGACCGGCAGATTTAACTGGTTTAAGAATCTTTCACCGGATAACATTGGCGGCGGTCTGAATACGCTTGAAAGAAGTATCGACTTTGACGATATTTCGTGGTCACCTGCGGTCCAGCTTGTTTCAGCATTTAACGCGGATATGCTGAATGAATTCAGATTTCAATATGCGAAACGGCTTTCGCAAAATCTAACAAATGCGAACTCCGGAACCGGTCCGACGATCACGATCAGCGGTGTTGCCAATTTCGGTGCTCCGGCGAACGGAAACACGATCGCACCGCTTGAAACGATGACCCAGTTTCAGGATAACTTTACGCTGACGCGCGGAAATCACACGATGAAATTCGGCGGCGGTATAAACGCGGTCCACGACGAACGGCGTGCGGCGGTTACTGCAACATACACTTTCCCAAACATTACAGCCTATGTGAATGCCTTTAACGGCACAAATTTGAGAGGATATACGAATTTCACCGAATCATTCGGAAATCCCGATCTGTCGTACGATTCGACGTTTTATAACTTCTTTGTTCAGGACGACTGGAAAGTAACACCTAAATTAAAGGTAAATATCGGACTTCGTTATGATCTTTACGATATTCCGGATGCCGATCCGACGTCTGTCAGACCCGAATCACAGGATTTCAGGGTCGATAAGAACAATTTCGCTCCGCGTTTGGGTGTCGTATACGGCCTGCGTGACGGAAAATATGCAACGATCCTCCGCGCAAGTGCCGGACTTTACTACGATCAGCCGTTCCTGGACATGTACAGACGTGCGATCCAAAACAACGGAAATGCATCTTTCTTCAACTTTTCCTTCCAACCATCCAATCCTGCTGCGCCGAACTTTCCTAACAACTTAGGATCGCTGCCGCCGGGAACTGTATTGCCCGTTCAGAGTATTGAAACGATCGATCCCGACTTTGAAACGATGTATGCGATCCATACCAATTTTCAGGTTGAACAGGGTCTGACCGACGACATTTCACTGACAGTCGGGTATATCCATTCAGGAGGACGTCATCTTCCTGTATACCGCAGCTCCAACCGCGTCCCGCTTGGAACGACACTTGGAGACGGTCGACCGATCTTTAATCCGAATCCTGCAACACGGATCGATACGAGATTCAACGATATCTTGACAGTGGAATCTGTCGGTAATTCAGTTTACGACGCAATGACACTACAATTGACCAAGCGTTTTTCACGCGGCTATCAATTTAGCGTCAACTACACGTTGTCAAAATCTGAAGATGATGCGCCGGAACAAAATCTGGTAGCAGTTGCCGCAGATGAACTGTCAGACCCGACAAATCGTTTTCTTGCCCGCGGCCCCTCGGTTGCGGATCAGCGCCATACATTTGTTATGACATTTGTTGGGCGGCCGGACTTTAAATTTGAAAACGAGGTTTGGAATCGGATCCTGAACGACAATCAGATCGGAATCATCGCAACGGCAAACAGCGGCGAAACATTTAACATCGTTTCCACTGCTGATTTAAACAATGACGGATACTCGGGTTCGGACCGGCCAAACGGCATCGGTCGAAATTCGGGTCTGACGCCGTCTCAGTTTAACGTCGATCTGCGTTATTCCCGATTTATTCGTTTTACCGAAAGATATAGACTTGAAGTATTCGGCGAGTTTGTAAATCTGTTTAACATTAACAGCATTTTCCAACTCAACAGCCGAACGGTTGCAACGAACGCAAACGGTGATGCGACAGGACCGCTGCCTGATATAACAAACAAGGCAGTTTCTTCGCTTGATTCACGCCAGTTCCAACTCGGATTCAAGTTTATCTTTTAATCCTAAAAGAGACCGGGATGCCTCCGGAAGGCGTTCCGGTCTTTTAAGCACAATGGAAAACGAAAAACCAAAAACTGATGGCAATGAAGAATTGCAGGAGTCGTGGTGGTATAAGGTCTACGCAGCAGTGATCTTAAACACGATCGTTGTAATTTTTCTGTTGTGGGCTTTCTCGAATTACTTTTCAAATTAAAAAATGACTTATTTAGACTGGGCGGTTATCGTCGCTTACCTGGCATACGTGATTTGGGATGGGATCCGTATGACAAAGGGCAGCGAGAGTGCTGAAGGCTATTTTCTTGCAAACCGGAGTTTACCCTGGTGGGCGGTTGGATTATCGGTAATGGCAACTCAGATGTCGGCCATTACACTCGTTGGAACAACGGGACAGGCGTATTCGGACGGGATGAGGTTTATTCAGTTCTATTATGGCTTACCGCTTGCGATGATAATCCTTTGTATTACCGTCGTGCCATTTTTCAAAAGAGCCAATGTTTTTACGGCTTATGAATATCTCGAAAAACGGTTTGACGCAAAAACGCGAACGTTAACAAGCTTTTTCTTTTTGTTATCTCGCGGATTGGCGGTAGGAGTGATCATTTCAGCACCTTCGATCATTCTCTCGATCGTATTGGGTTGGAACTTAGTTCTGACCATTTTCGCGATCGGGTTGTCGACCACTGTCTATACAATGTTTGGCGGGGTTCAGGCTGTGACCTGGACCGACGTCAAGCAAATGGTCATCATCATGTTTGGCCTCGGGACGTGCCTTTTCATCATAATTACAAGTCTGCCTCCGAGCGTTTCAGTGACCGACGGACTCAGCATCGCTGGTTCGCTTGGTAAATTGAATACGATCGATACAAGCTTTGACCTTAAAGAGAAATACACGATTTGGTCGGGCCTGATAGGCGGACTATTTCTATTCCTTTCTTATTTTGGCTGTGACCAAAGTCAGGTTCAGCGCTTCTTAACTTCAAAATCGGTAGCAGAAGGTCGAACGTCCCTGCTTATGTCGGCATTCCTGAAGATCCCGCTGCAGTTTATGATACTGCTGATCGGGGTTATGGTATTTGTCTTTTATCAGTTTAATGAGCCTCCGATCATCTTCAATTCTGTAAAAGATGCCCAATATTCAAATTCGGCAGAATATCAGAAATTAAAAGAGGACTATAGAGAAGCATATAAAGAACGCAGCGATGCGGCGCTGAAGTATGTCAACGAGAGCCCTCAATTCAAGGAAGATTATGTGGCTGCAAATAAAAAACTGTCCGACAAGAAAAAAGAGGCGGTCGATCTCATAAAAAAAGGAAACGGAGACGAATCCTTCAGCGATGTGAATTACGTTTTCCCGACGTTCGTAATTCAAAATATGCCGATGGGAGTGATCGGACTAATTATCGCAGCGATCTTCGCAGCGGCAATGTCTTCTATTTCGTCCGAACTGAACGCTTTGGCAACAGCGTCAACAATAGATTTTTACAAACGACATTTTAAACCGGAAGGAACGGATTCCGAGCTTATAAAATTTGGCCGGTTTGCGACCATGTTTTGGGGCATATTTGCTTGTGTAGTCGCAGTTTACGTGACGAATCTCGGCTCATTGATCGAGGTTGTAAATAAATTCGGTTCGTTCTTTTACGGTTCGCTGCTTGGTGTTTTTGTATTAGCAATCGGAGTAAAACGTGCTCGCGCAAGGGGCGCTTTTTTCGGACTATTATTTGGAATCGTGTCCGTTTGGATTGCAAGTAAATTCACAGATATTGAATTTCTATGGTTCAACGTCGTCGGGTGTCTGGTGACTATACTTGCAGGGTATCTAATAAGTTTAACGGTGAGAGACGATTAAAATGAAAAACGAAAAATTTAAACTATTTGCTTCATTTCTTTTGCTAACGTCCTTTTTCTTGGTCCCGTTTGCGCTAAAAGCGCAGGTGCGGCCGATCTACGACCGCGGAACGACGGGTCTTGGCCAAATGTTAAAACGCCTCCAGACAACGGCGAGCGTCATTCATACGGGGGCGCACCCCGATGATGAAGACTCGGGCCTCCTTGCCTACCTGGCGAGAAAAGAACAGGCGCGGACGGCTTACTTGAGTCTGAACCGCGGCGACGGCGGACAGAATGTGATCGGAGAGGAACTCTTCGAATCACTTGGCGTAATTCGAACCGAGGAACTTCTCCAGGCAAGGCGTCTTGACGGCGGTGAGCAATTTTTCACCCGTGTCATGGATTACGGATTTTCGAAGTCCCGTGCAGAAGCCGCACGCATCTGGGGAGAACAGCTCGTCCTGGGAGACATGGTTCGCGCTATCCGGTATTATCGCCCGATCGTTATCATTTCGCGGTTTTCCGGTACACCGGCCGATGGTCATGGCCAGCATCAGTTGGCCGGCTATCTAACCCCGATCGCATTTAAGGCGGCAGCCGATCCGAATATGTTTCCGGAACAGCTAAAGGAGGGGTTGCGACCGTGGCAGGCGAAAAAGCTCTATATGAGCCAGGGATTTCGTGCCAGTCAGGACAACGTTCCGACACTCATTTTAAATACCGGTGAATATGATTATTCGATCGGAAGATCTTATTTTGAAGTGGCAATGGAAGGACGGAGTCAGCATAAATCTCAGGAAATGGGTTTGCTTGAACTGCGCGGCAAACAGACGTCGGGGATGCGTCTTTTAGAGACTCTTGGAAAAAAAGTCGAAAAGGAAACGAGCGTTTTTGACGGACTGGATACATCTATTAAAGGCATCGCCGCTTTGAGCGGAAATAGTGACCAGGCGTTTTCAGCCAGGCTTGCTGAATTGCAGACAACGCTGGAAAGTGCTGAAAGCAGCTACCGGCAATTTGATCCGCAAGGTATTGTTCCGATACTTGCAAAGGCCTACAAACAGGCAGTTGATGCAGAAAAAAGCACTCAAAACGAAGATTCGAAATTCATGCTTCGTCAAAAGTCTGCTGATATTGTTAAGGCGCTGGAATTGGCAAGCGGAGTTGTTGTTGACGCGCTGAGCGACATCGAAACGATCGTTGCCGGCAATTCGACGAACGTTTCTGTCAAGATATTCACCGGAGAAGATTCAAACGTTACTGTAAAAAATGTTGTCCTCCGTGTCCCGCAGGGCTGGGTTGCCAACCCTCAGGAAGAACCGGCCCGTCCGCAGGAAGGATTTCGTTTTCGTAATGAAGTAGCTTCGAGTGCCTCGTTTTTCAAGGTCAGTGCTCCTCCGAGTGCAAAACCGACCGAACCCTATTGGCTGGAAAAGCCGCGGAATGAAAATTTCACATTTGACTGGACTACTCCGGATGCTTCAAAGAATATGCCGTTCCAGCCTCCTCTGGTAACTGCGGATGTGTCGCTTGAGATCGCCGGACAGGAAATAACCGTTCGGAAACCGGTTGAATATAGATATGCGGATGATATCCGCGGAGAATTGCGGCGCGACCTGAATGTGATCCCGGCTGTAACGATCGGACTCGAGTCGGATCTATTGATAATTCCGGTATCTTCAAAGGCTTCAAAGTATAAAGTAGTGATGACGGTACGCAACAACACCAGAGATAAGATCGAGGGCTCGGCAAAGATCGATCTTCCTTCCGGATGGTCTTTATCTCCGGCTTCGTCAGACTTTGCACTAAATCAGACCGGTGATAAAACTGCTTTGAGTTTTGACGTAACGGTACCGGCCAATTCCAAACCTGACGAATACCCGCTGCGGGCAAATGCAACAATAGGCGGTAAGACCTTTGATCAGCAGGTGCTTGAGATCGCTTATCCGCACATCCAGACACACCGGATCTATTCCGAAGCTGACGTGACGGCGAACGTTCTCGATCTTAAAGTAGCTCCCGTTAAAATTGGTTACGTAATGGGGAGCGGAGATAAGGTTCCCGACGCCATAAAACGGCTTGGATTGGATGTAAAGATGCTCGATGAAAAAGAGCTTTCAACGGGCAATTTGAACCAATATGACACGATCGTGATCGGGATAAGATCTTCCCAGGTACGGCCTGATTATGTCGCGAACAACGGACGCCTTATCGACTTCGTCAGAAACGGCGGAACGATGATCGTTCAGTATCAGCAGCAGGAATT
This sequence comes from Pyrinomonadaceae bacterium, assembly GCA_041394785.1. Classification (GTDB taxonomy): domain Bacteria; phylum Acidobacteriota; class Blastocatellia; order Pyrinomonadales; family Pyrinomonadaceae; genus Aridibacter. The sequence continues at coordinate 125,067 of JAWKHO010000004.1, forward strand.
CACGCGGAATAATCTGACGCCCTTCCCTGCAAAACAGGAAGGCAATTCCCGCACGGTTGATGAAACCGCCGCTGTGACGATCCTGGATCCGGGCAATCCGATATTCAATTATCCGAATAAGATAACACAAGCCGACTTCTCAAATTGGGTACAAGAGCGTCATTTGTATTCGCTTACCGAATGGGACGAAAAATTCACGCCTCTTCTTGAATCACACGACGAAGGCGAAAAGGAATCAAAGGGCGGAATGCTTTATGCAAAGATCGGAAAAGGCACATATGTTTACACCTCGTATGCGTGGTTCAGACAACTGCCAAAAGGAGTTCCGGGCGCATATCGGATCTTTTCGAATATGCTGAGTTTGCCAAAGGCAAAATAGACCTGATCATCATCATTCCCGCGCAGCAAAATGCGGCGAGCCATGAAATCTGCCGATTTCGGCGATCGCCGCGCTGCGCTTATTTTTTCGAGTAAACAGAGAACGATTATTATGAACGAAAAATTCCCTGCCCAAAATTATAAAGAAAATGTACTGGCAGATTGTTTTGAAGATGCGAAGCACTATTTCCTCGACGCCTATATCGCTGTGGATCTTGCACACGCGGTGATGCTTGCCGAGCAGAAAATAATCACGCAGGACGAACTAAAAACTTTGCTTAAGGCTTTACGCGAACTCGATCTAAGCGAGATTCGCAGCAAAACGTACGATGGAAGCTTTGAAGATCTTTTTTATTTTCTTCAGCAAAAGATCACCGAAAACTGCGGAGGTGATGTCGATACGGCTGGTAAACTCCATACCGCAAGGAGTCGGAACGACATAGACGTTACCATTTACCGACTCCGTCTTCGGCAGGATGCGCTCACTTTGCTCAGGTCCGCAATGGCGCTGCGCAAAGTGTTTCTGGATCTTGCATCAAAACATCATGAGACTTTGATCCCGGCCTATACGCATACACAGCCCGCTCAGCCATCTACAATGGCTCACTATCTGCTCGCGATGGCGGAAAATGTTGGAAGAGATATTACCCGACTCCAGCGCGCATTCGAGAATATGAATTATTGCCCGCTCGGTTCGGGGGCGATCACAACAACTGGATTTCCAATCAACCGCCACCGCGTCGCCGAACTCCTCGGCTTTACGGCTCCGACAGTAAACTCATATGCTTCGATCGCCTCGATCGACTATTTTACCGAATGTCTCGGTGCAACCGCCGCACTCCTTATAAATATCGGAAAGTTTGCCCAAGAATTTCTGCTGATGGCGATGATGGAATTTAATGTGATCCGGCTTCCCGACGGCTATGTTCAGGGTTCATCGATCATGCCTCAAAAACGAAATCCTGTTGCGATCGAGCATATCAGGGCGATCGGAAGCAAGGCCTTGGGTCAAACTCTCGGCGTTCTTACAAGCGTCCACAACACGCCATTCGGCGACATTAACGATGTCGAGGATGATCTTCAGCCGCTGATCTACAACGCGATGCGGGATGCCAACCGAGCGGTTTCCCTCTTTGCCAGTACGCTTGAATCGGCGACCTTTAACCTGGATATTCTTCGGGAACGCGCTCAGGCGAATTTTATCACTGTCACAGAGCTTGCGGACACGATCGTCCGGAAAGAAAATCTTCCCTTTCGAATCTCGCATAAGATCGTCGGGAAATGCGTAAGAGACGCGATCGAAGGAAATTCTGAAGTTACTTATGAGATCCTGCAGAATGCTTCCCGCGAGATTATTGATCGCGAACTTTCGCTGACAGAAGAAGAGACGATAGCCGCTCTGTCTGCAGAGAATTTTGTGAATATACGAACGATCTATGGCGGTACTGCACCGGAAGAAACGCGCCGCGCGTCTATTGTGGAGCGGGAGAAGGAAGTTTTTGACAACGACTGGCTTCGTGAGAAGACAGGTTTTTTAGAAGCGGCCGACGCGAAGTTAAAGACGATCTGCGGCTTATAGCTATAAACAGTTTGCGGTGAGGCACCGCGGCGATCAATCGATCACTGCGAGAATGTCTCCCGCATTTACCGTGTCTCCTTCATTAAAGCGGATCTCCTTGACCAGGCCGTCACGGGGTGATTTCATTTCATTTTGCATCTTCATTGCTTCAACCACAATTATCCCGTCGCCTTTTAAAACCTCTTCACCTTTCTTTGTAAGAATTCTGACAACCTTACCGGGCATCGCGGTCTTTAATTCTGAAACCCCGTCAAAACTGTTTGCGCCCGTTCCAACTCCGCGAAGACTTCTTGGATCCGAAACTGAGATCTCAAATTCGTGGTCTCTGACTTTTACATTAACCGGCTTCGCGGGCCCCAGTTCGGATGAAACGTAAACCTCATAAACAGTATTATTATGTTTCAGCAGATAGACATTCGGTTCCGGCGCGGATGCCTCGAGCATGTAAACCCTTCCGTCAACTGCAGCGGTCAAACCCGATTCAGTCTTTTCCAGTTCTATTTCGATGTTTTGGCCATCAAGTTGAGAAATCAATTTCATATCAATCCAATACCAATATCTGGTGATTCTTTTCGTCGAGATCGATCGCCTGATAAAGCCAACCAATAAAATTGGGGCCGAAAAGATTAAGAAAATAAGCGATATTCATCGTCCTTTCCTGAAGAGCGTCGCGCGGATATAGGGCTGCGAGCGTGTATTCGATCCTGTTATGCAAAACCTCATTCTTAAAAGTTTCCGCACGATGGAATTTATTTCTCAATGTTCCAATGTGCCATAGGATCTTTCGCCTTCGGTTTGCCAGGTTTTCCGAAAGAGTTGGTTCAGATTTTATCAATTCACGATCAAGGCGATTCAGCTGCCCATTTATCAGCTCTTCCACTTCAGCGAATGTCTGCGCCGTTTCCGATGCGACAAACTTATCGATCACATCCGCAAGGATATCCTCTTTGCCTTTGAAAATATCTCCAAACTTGAGATCGTATCGTTTCATGTTGCGGTCGCTTTTTGGATCGACGATCGTGAAACTCGATCGATGACGAAAATGCGTAACCGGACGCCGCAGCGACCGATACACAACCTCGTTTTGAGCAAAATAGGCGATTTCCGCGCTTCCGCCGTAATAACAAATTGTCGGAAACAGATAATCCTGTACAACGGACCTCATAAGAACATTCGGACTTAGTTGTTCGGGAGAATTCCTTGCAACATCTATCAGCTCTTCTTTTGTAAAGGTCTTGTCACCATGAAAATACCTGATCACCTGATGCTCTTTGTCAAACCGCAACGCATTTCGCTTATTATTCTCGTCCAGATAAAAGAAAGGAAAGAAATCTTCATCGACAAACACCTGGGAGTGATAATTTTCGTCAGCCAATTGCCTGTCCCGCTCGAGCAGAGCGGAGGTAATCTCCTGGTGACCATCGATCGCCTCCGCAAAAAGCGGTGAACAAAGTGCTCTCAACCCGGCATTCATCGGGCATACTAAGATCAGACCCAGTTCGCCAAATAATTTGAGGATCAGTTTTGCAAATGCCGAGCTGTAGGTCTCACCGGAGTTGTAAAACTCCCGCAAAAGCGATTCCGTTTCATTTGTAAACTCGGTCGCCCGCAAATTTGAGACAAACCGACCGATCGTTTCATCAATGTGCTTTCCAAGTTCTATAAATGCAACAGGCGTAATATCTTCTACTTTTCCGGCAACATTTGAAATCGTCTCGATATTGCCGTTTTCATCCAATACAAAAGTCTTGTTCGCCTCATCAAAATCATGATCCTCAGATGCGATCCAAAACAAGGGTACGGCGTTTATGCCTCTGCTGTTTAAATCGGCCGCGAGCTTTATCGCTGACAGAGCCTTGTAGATCGTATACATCGACCCCGAAAACAAACCGGCCTGCTGACCGGCGATGACGGCAACACAATCGCTCTCGCGAAGTTTTTCGATGTTGTTTAGCGTGGCGTCGCTCGCACTTAAGTCCAGATGTTCGCCGCGGAGTATATCGCAAAGACGATCCCGGTCAATTTTATAGTTTTCCAGGACTTCTTGCGAAAGCTCGACAAGATCGCGATCTTTGCTTGGATAATACTTTTTTATTGATTCCGAATTGTTCTGGTAGTCGATAAAAAGCTTTGACTGATGAGGAATTTCATCAAAGGCAAAGCTTTCCAAATGAAAGGCTTTTTGTTTATACGCCAGCGCCGAATCACTATTCATTAATTCATTATAAAAGGGTTTCTCAGCTTCGCACAAACGGAAAAAGACGACCATCTCTGGTCGTCCTTTCTAATTTAACTAAACGGGACGAAGTCACTAATTCGAAGTAGCAACACGGGTTCTCGTGAACGTTTCGGGCGTCGAAGGCTTGACCGGTTCTTTTACTTCCGGTTTTACCTTTGCTTCAAGCGTTCGTCCGATCCGATAAATCCCAGAAGAATGAGTACCTGCCAGGATCTCATTTGGATTTGCCGGATTAAACATCAGACTCCAAACCCTGTCACTTGCGATATTTGTCCCCTTATCGATCCTTTCCCAAGTCCATCCGGCATCCGTCGAATGAAACACACCGCCGTTTGCTTCAAGTGCACTGGCGACAAAGATCTCGCGAGGGTTTTCCGGGTTGATAAGGATGCTGTTGTAATTTCCGATCGGCAAGTTACCACCACGGCGGGTCCATGTCTTTCCGCCATTTTCGCTCATGTAGAACGTTTGAATGCTGCCGACATAGATCTTATTGGGGTCATCCGGACTAGTCACCACTGTGCTTATCGGAACCCTGTCCGGTATTATTTCACCTCCGGAACGGCTCCACGTCAGGCCGTTGTCCCTGGAAACCAAAACGCCTGAAACGGCGGTTCCGATCCAGATCGTACCCGGAGTTTTTGAGGGAATATGAACAGAAAACACCTGATCCGTTATGCCTTCTCCAAGTTCTATTTTTTGCCACCCTTTTTCAATATCGTAACTTCTGTACAATCCGTCATTGGTTGCGGCAAAATATCCGTTGCGGCCGTCGTTTGTTCTGACGATCGTATTGATCTTTTCTGTTAATGCGGCCACCATACCTTCCGGAAGTTTAGGTGTTGAAGGCGCTTTTTGTCCTCTTCGCCTTCGAACCGGCTTTGGCGGAGCCGGGGCTTTTATCAGTGTCCACGAAACACCGCGATTTACGGATTTATACAAACCAAAATTGGTGGCAAGATACATCAGATTCGGATCAACTGTGTCCTGGATCATCGAATAAGCGATGGTTCTTTTCGTATCCAGATTCTGATCGGAAGAGCGCCACGTCCGGCCAAAATCATCACTCGTAAAGATAAACCCGCCGCCGGTAGCAGTATTAATGGTTGTAGCGTAAAACTTATTTGGTCTTTCTATATCAGGTGTTACATTGTAGGTAAATCTGCTGCTAAAGTTTCCGTTGTTCGGTCCAAAGCTCTTTCCTCCGTCGGTGGAAACCAATACGCCCTCATTGTTTGTCGCAATATAGACCTTGTTTGGGTCGCTTTGGTGAACTGCAATAGCGTTTATCTCAAGATTCCGGGTGGTTGTCAGTGCCCAGGTACGTCCGCCGTTTTCCGAAAGCCAAAAGCCTTCGGTTGTGCCGGCATAAACCGCACCAGGCTTATATGGATTTTGAACAATTGCCCTGGTACGGCGGGACTGCGAAGGAATTCCCTGAATTTTTTTCCAATTCTCACCCTTGTTGAAGGATTGATAAATTCCGCTGCAGGCCGAAGCGATCACATGATCCGGATTTTGCGGATTAATATCGATGGCGAATACGTCTGAATCATCGATCATTCCGTTCTTCACCAAATTCCAGCTCTTTCCGCCGTCGGTCGTTTTATAAGCGCGCCACCATGTCCCCGCATAAATTGTGTTCACATCGCGCGGGTCGATAGCAAGAGAATCCAATTTTGTCGGCGTCGTTGATGACGTATATCGATTCCAGCTATCTCCCGAATCCGATGAGTACCATACTCCGTTGACAGTGCCGACTATAAGCAGATTCGGGTCAAGTGAAGATTGAACCATCGCATGAATAGCTTCGTCCCTCAGCTGCTTAGATTCTTTCCAGGTCTTTCCGCCGTCCGTAGTTTTGAAAAAACCGCCGGGTAGCTTGTGGCGATGGCCTGAGGCATAGATAACGTTTGAATCTCTCGGGTCGACGATAAGATCATCCAAAATCAAACGCGGGCGCTCGAGATTAACAAGAAGATTCCACGTCGAGCCTGAATCATAAGTGGCGTAGATCTGACCGTCCAGAGTAGTAATAAACAGGTGGTTCTTGTTTTTCGGATCGACGACGACCGTGCGCACATCACCGCCGGTCGGACCGCTGTTGTTCCAGCGATCAAAGGAACTTACAAACTCATCTGCAAAGACAGAGACAGAGAGAATAAGAGCCAGACAAAGGCCGGTCAAAGTATGTCGCTTTTTCAAATAATTCATTGGTTTCATTGATTACCTAATGCAAAAGAAAGAATTAAAAAGGAAGCCACTATCGATTTGAGGATTTACACCGCAAATGGGATGTCGCAAACGCGATACATGTTGTCTTACAAACAGACATTGATTGCTAATTCCGCTTTCGAAAGGGAGACGAGACAGTTCGAGATGATTTTAGATTGATATTCAAAAAATGTAAAGCCGTAAAAAAAGGCTGCGTTCGTATGAACACAGCCTTTTCAGGTTTGTTTCACGCATTAAGCGTGATTTGTGTTTACTCGTCGACTGAACTTGAGTCAGCACCCGCAGGTACGATCCAAAGTCTCGTTCTGATCTCTGGTTCTACTCCGCCGTTAACGAATACCAATCTTGATGAATTGATACCGCGTTCTTTAACGAGGTAGTCTCTGATCAGTTTTTCACGCTGAGCAACCAATCTCGATGAACCGTAGTTAACAATGTAACCCGTTGCATTCGGATCTGCTTGAAGATCTGATGCATAAGGATCGAGTCGCGCCTTAACATCATCATTTGCAAGTTTTCCGAACTCATCTCTGAGAACAGGCTGCGGAACTCCGCCGACGACGCCGCTTCCAGATGCGGTATTATCAGTACACGCACTGCAAAGACCGCCAATCTCAACGGTTGCCGTAACTGTAGTGTCACTTAGACCGGAAGTGCTGACCGTGATGGTCGGGCTTCCCTGTCCTTCAACGATCGAACCCTGACTAACTGTCCAATTGTAAGTTTGGCTGTCTTGGCTGCCTCCGCTTACATTTGCAGTAAATGTCATGTTATCGCCAGGATTAACAACTACAGCAGGCTCAGAAACCGAAATTGACGGACATTCACAAATGTCTATACAATCCGAGCATTCTTTGACTTCAACGGTAGCAGTTTTTGTGTCACCGCAAACACCGCATCCATCATCAACGCCGGCTGTAAGTGTGTATGTTCCAGCTCCAACTCCGCTCAGATCCCAGGAAACATTGCTGCCCGTTCCTACGATACGACCACCCGAAACTGTGTAGTTATAGGTAAGCGGATCATTTTCAGGATCGGTTGCAGATGTCGTTACGTTGACGCTCTTGTCATCGTCACATGAATCCGATTCGGATTTTTGACCAGCCGGACAACCAAGTGTGATCGAGGTCTTGCTCAAATTTACACCAGTAACCTGTGCCGGCTGATTCGGGATTTCTCCCGGCCCGCGCGCATCACGACGTCCGATAAATCCTTGAACGAAGAAACCATGCGGATCCGAAGAAGTTCTGAATCCTTGCGGTACACCTGTAAATGTTGTCGTAACCTGAGTTGCTGCAAGCGGATTAGCAGTAGCAACTGTTATGTTTCCGGTGAAATCAGAGTCCTCAAGACTCGATCGGTCTTGCTGATTTGCGTGGTATCTGTAACCAAGACTGAAGCCTAACCAACGTGCCGGAAATACCCTTATACCGGCCAATCCTTCCAAAGGATTATTTTCAAATGCATTCGGCGTTCTGCCGCCTACATACTGATTCGAACGAAATTCGAAAATCGGCTGGAAGTATTTGTTAACCGGGAAATCTACACCGAACGCAGCCAATAGCTCGTCGCCGCGGTCTAACAATACGGTACCACCGGGACCTTCAATGTCGCTGTTATAGATGTATCCAACGTTTGCTGAAACGTTAACCCACTTTCTCAAACGCGAATCGGCAAACAAAACCGCACCGAAGTCACCGCGTTCACCGCCCGGGCTCGCACCGCGCTGGAGTTGGTTAAATCCGGCAGCGTCTGAACCGCCGTCAGCATAGAACCGATAGAACGGAATAACACCGAACCCGACCGGATTGTCGTTACTGGTCATGCGCCACTTAGCACCAACTGTAAAAGTGTTAAATGCGGATTCGCCAAACGAGCGATTCAGCATCGGCGCATCATTGAGATAACTCGGTGCCAGCGTGAATATGCCCGGAACGATTTGCGGTTGCGTTCCACCAACTGTCGCCGGTGCTCCGGAATCGTTGTCGTGGTTAACACCAATCTCGGTAAAATGCCGCCGTAAACTGAACCGATACCGGGGAACAGATTTGCAACTCCCCCGGCGCCTGCCGGCTCCTAAAGTGACTTGGATGTTCTGCCGCCGTTCCAAACAACGCCGAATAGCGAGCTCGTTGGACACCTGCAGTATTGATATTCGCCTGATCGCTGAGATCAAAACCGAAAAGTCCAGCCGAACCACCTATATATGGATACTGAACAAACGGCTGATTACCAGCAGGTCTGAAAAGCGCCGTATTTGCCAACGTTCCCGTTCCCGGCGCTAAAACAACTGCCGGCAAACTCGCACCGCTGTTGTTGGGAAGGTAAAATCCTGAAAGGTTTCTGGGTGAGTTAACTTTAATGCCGCGATAGGCATCTGTATTGAAGAAGATCTCAAAGTTGTTAGTAACACCTAATTGGAAACTAATCGGAACTTCGGATATATCGACATCCCCCGGATCGCGGTCATAGTTACTATATGCCGCACTAAAAGTGAATTCACCTCTTCGTAAGGTGCTTCCGTCATATACTGTGAACAATCCAGTCGGGCCGCCTACCGGTCCACCTGTCCCAAAGGTTGGGGCAGTATTCCTTGGATCGTCTTCAGATTTTTGCGCTGACACCGCAAGTATCAATGCCAGCATTGTAAGCGTAATTACAAGCGCTTTTTTCGCGAGTTTCATCACATTCCTCCGCCGAAAATAATTTTATTAAAATTTAAAGTTCAAAATGTAGCTTTCTTAAGGAAAAGATACTAACACAAGTCCTTTCAATAAGCTACGAAATTATTGCTTGAAATGAAAACAGGTCATTCAAGTAGCCTGAATACCGCGTTCATCCACAAATTGTTGCAAAACCTATTGTTACAAATTTATAAGGGAGTCCGTTCTAAAAGTCAATAAAAACTTTTTTAACGTAAATCGACTCATCCCAAAAACTGTAACGGAAAAGCACTTGAAAATCAAGTGTTTGTAGAGATTTACCAAAAATTACTGCAAATCACGATCGGGCAAATATTAAGTCGGTAAATATCGTCAAATCCGTTCTAAATTTATAATTGCCTTTTCCCGCAAAATAAACAGGTTTTTCAAGTTCCCGTCGCCCGCCTTAACCACCTAAAAGTGCAGGTAATCTTTTTTATCGGGGCGGTGATACATACATTTCTTTTAAAAAGAAGAACCAGCCGTTTTCTCTGACTGCAAACTGGAAATCGCCTCGTTTAATGCCCCGCTTCGAAATCCTTGCAAATCCAAAGTGACGAACTTAAATCCCAACTCCGCGAACTCATCGGCGATCTTTTTCCAAACGTCTTCGCGAAACACAAGTTCCATCTCTTCCTTTTTTATCTCGATCCGCACCAATTCATCGTGATGCCTGACCCGAAACTCCGTGAATCCGAATTGCCGCAGTATCGATTCGCCTTGTTCTACCATTGACAGCCGCGATTCAGTTACAGAAACTCCATATTTGATCCGCGATGCAAGGCAAGGACTTGCCGGCAAATTCCAAGTCTCAATATTATGTTTCCTGCTTCTGATCCTTATCTCGTCCTTTGAAAACCCCATCTCTGCCAAAGGGCTCCTTACACCAAGGTTTTTTGCTGCTTCTTTCCCCGGGCGATAATCGTTTAGATCATCCGAATTTCCGCCATCCAGCAAGGTTTCAATAGTTCTCGCCGCCGCTATGTCCGCAAGCTTACCGTATAGCTCACTTTTGCAGAAAAAACATCTGTTAACCGGGTTTGAAACGTAATTGATATCTTCCATCTCATCAGTTTCGATTTGTAAATAATTGAAACCGAATTCATCGGCAATCTTTCTAGCTTGCTGTCTCTGAATCTGAGAAACACTTGGCGAGATCCCGGTAACACAAAGTGCTTTGTTTCCAAGTTCCTGATTTGCAATAAACGCAAGGTACGAACTGTCTACACCACCGGAAAACGCAACCAACACCGAACCCAACTCCCGCATCATAGCCCGAAGTTCCAGTTCTTTCTCTTCGGCCGTTTTGTTGATTTCTGCAGTCATATATTTTGGTGATCACTAAAAAGCTTTTTTATCGTCAGAAAGCTGTGTCCGACTTGTCGACCCCGAAAACTCTGAATGAAGAAAAATATTAGCCCACCAAAAACGCTCTTGCAAATTACGCCGGCCGTATTAACAAAGCATAATTGTGTAGACGGTAAAAAATCGCCGTGCTAAAATTCCGGTTCTCGTTTTTCAGACTTGTTCAAATTGAAATGAAATTATATCAGCGGTTTAGATTTAACAGATTCAGGGCTACTGCAATTATCTGCATTTTGATCGCAGGAATTCTCGTTGGTTTTTCTTCTGTTTCCTACGCTCAAGACGAAGAATTTGATCAGGAAGCGGAATTTTCGCAAACTGATCCGGCCCGGGATGACCCGGTAGCGTTATTCAACCGCGGGCAGGATGCACATTCGAAAGGCGAGTTGAGAGAAGCGCTGACTCTGTATCAACAAGCTCTTAAGGCGAATCCTGATTTTCCGGAAGCAGAGTTTCAGAAGGGTGTGATTTTAAAGGAGCTTGGCAATGGTGCTGAAGCGGAAAAGTCTTTTAAAAAAGTAATATCTCTGAGATCTGATTGGGCTCTCCCTTATTATGAACTCGGACTGCTCTTTGCCGAGTCGGGAGACTATGACCTCTCAGAAAAGTTTCTCTCAGATTCGCTTAGACTGGATGAAATCAATTTTAACGGTTATTCCGTTCTCGCGGGCGTTTTATTGCGTTCCGGAAGTCCGAAAATGCGCCTCGAAGAATTTCTGCGTACCTTACAGACGATAACGTCCCAAAAGCAGGTCCCGGCCATTTTGTGGATAGCAAAAGCTTCTGTCGAAAGAAAACTTGGCGATTTTGACTCTTCTATTGTAAGTGCCGGCCGCGCTTTGAAACTTGCTCCGCATGACACTGCAGCTCTGTCAGAACTGACTGAAAACTATATTGCGCAGGAAAAGAGAGAAGCCGCGCTGGAAACGGCAAACAAACTGCTTGAAGCTGCTCCGAATTCAAAAAGCGCAAAAATCCTGCTTGCCCGTGCACTTCATCTAAATGAAGAGACCGCTAAGGCAGTTGCTGTTCTCGAGTCGGTCAAGACGCAGGATGATGAGATAACCGGTCTCATTAAAATCCTGAAGGCAAACGGCGACATCAGTATTCCGGCACTTGAGAAAATGATCGCTGACGATCCGTCAAACCTGAATGCTCTTGGAAGACTTTGTATTGCAACCAGAACCACCGATCCAAAAAAAGCTTTGGAATATTGCGAACGCGCGCTTATACTAGATGGAGAAAATATTACACATGCGATCGGTTTTGGTGCAGCGCTTGTGCAATTGAGACGCTATCGGGAAGCGGCAGCGGTTTTAACAAATCTTTTAAAACATTCGCCGGAAAATTACACGATCCACGCGAATCTTGCCACTGCGCTTTTTCAAATGCAGAATTTTGAATCGGCAAAGCTCGAGTATTCCTGGATAATCAAAAGGCAACCGGAAATCGCGATCGCATACTACTTTTTAGCTATATCTCATGACCGGTTGCAGGAGTATCCAGACGCGCTTCAAAATTATCAGAAATTCTTGGAGACAGCGGATAGCGAAGAAAATAGACTTGAGATCGAAAAAGTAAATTTGCGGATACCGATCTTGTCAAATCAGATCAAGCGAGGTTTGGGTAAAAAAAGTAAAGGAGGCTGAATATGAAAATTGAAGGATCGACAGGGCGTTTAAGAAATCTCGAACTTTACCCCACGTCGCCGGTCTCAGCCGTTCTCCTCCTTTTGGTTTTCACATTCATACTTAGCGGATTCGCATTATCCGTATCCGCTCAGCAGGATGAACCTCTTCCCGATGGGATCGTGCCGCCACCTCTCAGTGTGCTGACAAAAGAAGAAAAAACCTCGCTCGACGAAGAAACTAAATTGACCGACCGTACCAAGCTTGCTCTGGATCTAATGGATGAGCACGTCATTAAATCTGAAGAGTATACTAAGAATGGAGAATATCAGGAAGCGTTAGATCACTTAGGCAGTTTCCACGCCGTAATGCTTAACAATCTCCGTTACCTTACGCGGTATGAATCGAATAAGGGTGCGATCAAAAGCTTTAAACGCTTTGAAATGACTCTTCGGAAATTTCTTCCGCGTCTGGAACTGATCCGCCGGAAGATCCCCTTTAAATACGGGTATCACGTTGTAAAACTCATGAAAAACGTACGGAGCGCCAGAAGCGAAGCGATCGAACCGCTTTTTGGCGATACCGTCGTCCCTGAAGGAAACCGAGAATGATGTCGTCTTTTTTTTCTCAGAAAAAATTCCTCTGCGCATTTGCTGCGCTTATCTTCATACCTGTTCTTGCGGTCCGGAACACTTCAGCACAGTCCGGTGATTACCTTACATCCGAAGAGATAGAACTCATCCGGCTCCACCAGGAGATAGACATGCGCATGAAGGTTTATGTAAAAGCCGTCGAGCGCCGCTTTATCGGTTTGACCGGGGTTCAGTCACTTCCCGAAAAAGAACAGAAGCAGATCGAAAAAGATTCTGAGATGTGGGGTGAGATACCAAAGGGTTCGCAAACCAAGATGCTCTCGGACATCGACCGGATAATAGGAGAATCAATCGATAAAATTGATGATGTTGCCTCGCGGGATCAAAAAAGCGAACTCTTCCCTGATGCGGTTCACATCCTTGCCGATGCGGCTCGAACCTTTATCCCGCGCTTGTCCGGAATCGGTGAAAAGACCCGGGATCCGCGTGAGATCGCCTTGATATCGAGTGCAATAGGTCAGTGTAATGACATCATTGAAGCTTCAACAAAAATAGAAAAGCCTTCAAAAAAATCCAAAAAAGACAAAAAGCCGAGGATATGATTTCATCAGGAACTCCGCGATTTTTCGACATTGAGCAAAATGTTAGAAATTATATTGAATCGCGCGAAGGCCTCGACGGCCGGTCGTTGATCGAAATCCTGAAGTTGTATCTCAAGGCCGGCTCAACTTTGCTGGAACTCGGAATGGGACCAGGCAAAGACTTGGAGATTTTATGCAATACATATATCGCGACGGGTTCGGACAATTCAGCGATCTTTACAGAAATATACAAAGAGAAACATCCGGACGCTGACATATTGATTCTGGACGCAGTTACATTAAGATCCGAAAGAAAATTTGACTGCATTTATTCAAATAAGGTTTTGCATCACCTCAGCCGAAACGATCTCGCCCTCTCCATTACCCGGCAGCATCAGATGCTGAACAACAACGGCTTGCTGTTTCACACATTCTGGAAAGGTAATAACGAAACCGAATTTATGGATCTCAGATTTGTTCACTATTCGATAAGTGAATTGAGAAAAATGACGGATCATCTCTTCGAGGTCGTCGAGGCCGGCAGTTACGGTGAAATGAATCTTGGGGATTCGATCTATCTGATTTTAAGGAAGAAACGATGAAAAACATTGAACGGGATTTTATTCGTCATACCCTTGCAACTGTTGCTTACCGCGGAGGAAAAACGTTAAGGGACGCCCCCAGGCGATTTGCCGACTTTAAAGCCGGAGACTCAACAAAATCGCCGCTTGAGATACTCTCTCATATCGGCGATCTTTATGACTGGGCGTTATCGCAGGCAAAAGGAAATGAGGTTTGGACAAATTCCAAAACGCTTGAATGGGATGACGAGGTTGCCCGTTTTTTTGAGTCATTAGACAAGTTTGACGAATATATTCGATCCGGTTCTGAGATCCATGTCCCGTTCGAACAGCTGTTTCAGGGACCGATCGCGGATTCATTGACACATATCGGGCAATTGGCAATGCTGCGCCGGCTGGCAGATTCGCCGATCAAAGGCGAAAACTACGCGCGTGCAAAAATTGAAAAAGGATTGCTCGGGATTGACCAGAAAGCTCCGAAATTCGAGTTTGATTAAGTCTGAAAACAGCCTCTGTTTTGCTCATTTCACACTGATTTGATCCTTATCTTGACGCTCATTAGTTTGGCGTGATAGTTTGCTTTTTACGCAAATTATAATTTATGTCAGACACAAATCTTAAGAAAACGCCGCTCAACGAAGTTCACCGTGAGCTCGGCGGTAAAATGGTTGATTTCGGTGGGTGGGACATGCCGGTACAGTACCCGGCGGGTGTCATTGCCGAACATCTGAGAACACGCGAACATTCCGGTCTTTTCGATGTTTCTCACATGGGAGAGATCCATGTTGACGGAAAAGATGCGATCGCATTTGTTAATTCTCTAACGACAAACAACGTCGAAAACCTTGTTGACGGTCAGGCTCATTATTCCGCTTTGACTTACGAGAATGGAACAGTTGTTGATGATCTGCTCGTTTACCGTTTTGGCGAGGAGAAACTCTTTCTCGTTGTTAATGCCGGAACGCAGGATAAAGACTGGGAATGGATCTATTCACATCGCGGAAATTATGATGTCGATCTGAGACACGCCAGCGTCGAATATTGTCAGATCGCGATTCAAGGGCCGGATGCAACGGGAATACTTCAGAAACTGACCGAAACGGATCTCGATTCGATAAAGTATTACCATTTTACAACCGGCGAAGTTGACGGCGTTTCATCGATCATCTCGCGTACCGGGTATACCGGTGAAGACGGATTTGAAGTCTATGCCGATGCCTCAAGAGCTGAACAGCTTTGGAACAAATTTTTGGACACCGGAAACTTCGGCGCGGAAGACGGAATACTTCCCTGCGGTCTCGCTTCACGAAACACGCTGCGTCTTGAATCCGGAATGTCTCTCTACGGACACGAGATCAGTGATGAAATAACGCCGCTTGAAGCAAATCTCGGATGGATCTGCAAACTGAAAACCGACTTTATCGGCCGTGATGCGCTCGCGGCGCAAAAGGCGGAAGGGCTGAAGCGAAAACTCGTCGGGTTTGAAATGATCGACCGCGGAATCGCACGGGACGGTTTTGAGGTATTTGTAAATGATCAAAAAGTCGGCGAAGTAACTTCGGGAAGTCCGGCTCCATATCTGAAGAAAAATATCGGTTTGGCTTTTGTTCCGGTCGAGTTTGCAAACATCGGGCAAGAGATTAAAATTGATGTACGCGGAAGACATCTGGCGGCGGAGATCGTTCCAACGCCTTTTTATAAAAGACAGAAATAGTTCAAATAAAACTGTTTTCAAGCGCCCGCTTTTAATAAAGACCGTTGCCGGAATTTCGCGAGACATTCGGTTTTGGTGAGAAATTTAGGAATTAAGTAATACAAATTGGAAGATTAATACTATGGCAAATATCCCTGACGATTTGAGATACAGTAAGGATCACGAGTGGATCCGGGTAGAAGGCGATACAGCAGTGATCGGGATCACGGATTACGCGCAGGAATCGCTTGGTGATGTAGTTTATGTCGAGCTGCCGAATGATGGTGAAAATTTCGATGCGCATGAAGCATTCGGATCGGTCGAATCGGTCAAGGCAGTTTCGGAGATCTTCACACCACTCGCCGGTGAAGTTGTCGAGTCAAACGGTGATTTGAATGACACCCCGGAAGTTGTTAACGACGATCCGTACGGCGACGGCTGGATGGTCAAGATCAAAATGGACAATTCAGGTGAAGTCGATTCCCTGCTTTCTGCCGAGGAATATGCTGAATTTCTAAACTCGGAAGAAGACTAGGAATAAGCAAAGAATAATATAACGCTGCAGATAGTGGATAGTGTTTGATTTCTATTCACTTTTTGCTATTCGGGATTTACCAAATTTTATGAGATATATTCCAATTTCGCCCGAAGAACGGGAGGAAATGCTTGCGGAGATCGGACTTGCATCGGCGGAAGAACTTTTTCGTTCAATTCCGGCCGATGTTTTGCTAAACCGTAAGTTAGATGTAACTAAACCGCTTGCTGAAAATGAAGTGATCGGCGGGATGAACGATCTCGCTGACAAAAACCCTGCGGCGAAAAAGACTTCCTTTCTCGGTGCCGGCGTCTATTCACACTTTTCGCCGACAATTGTCGATTACCTGATCCAGCGAAGCGAGTTTTTTACCTCATACACGCCATATCAGCCCGAGGTAACTCAGGGGACCCTTCAGTACATTTTTGAGTTTCAAACACTTGTTTGTCAGTTGACCGGAATGGACGTCGCTAATGCGTCAATGTATGACGGCTCAACAGCGATGGCTGAAGCGTTTTTGATGGCTCAGCGCGTGACCAGACGGGATAAAGTGCTGGCTGCAAAAACGGTTCATCCTGAGTATCTGCAGGTGGCTGAAACATATACGCAGCACGGAGATCTCGCGCTGGGCACGATCGGGTTCGACCCTAAAACGGGCAGAATTCTCGACGAAGATCTCTCCAAACTGGACAACGAGACCGCTGCCGTTGTAGTTCAGTCTCCTAATTTTTTCGGCTGTGTCGAGGATCTGAAGGCGATCGCTGATAAAGCTCACGAAGTTGGCGCGCTTTTGATTGTCGTCGTGACGGAAGCGATATCGTTTGGTTTGCTTAAATCGCCCGGAGAATGCGGTGCTGATATCGTTGTTGCTGAAGGACAAAGTTTTGGCGTGCCGATGAGTTTTGGCGGTCCCCATGTCGGACTTTTTGCATGCAAAGAAAAATATGTCCGGATGATGCCCGGAAGACTTGCCGGTATCGCTTATGACAAAAACGGAAACCGCGGTTTTGTTTTGACTCTGGCAACTCGCGAACAGCATATCCGACGCGAAAAGGCGACCTCGAATATTTGCACGAATCAGGGTTTGATCGCTCTTGCCGCAACCATCTATTTAGAAACGATGGGGAAAAAAGGCTTGCAGGAAGTTGCAATGCAAAATGCGCAGAAGGCCGCTTATGCCGCCAAAAAGATCTCGGAGATCGACGGTTTTTCAGTGACGTTTGATGCACCGAAATTCAACGAATTCGTGGTTACGGCGCCGGGTTCCGCTGAAGAACTGCTCGAAAAACTTCGAAACGAAGAAGATATCCTGGCCGGGATCGCGTTGTCGAAATACTATCAGGACCGCCCGAATGATTTTCTGGTTTGCGTTACGGAAACGAATACAAAGGATCAGATCGATCGGCTTGCGGAAGTGCTTAAGAACTAATGATCACATTGTTGGTAATTGCAGGTTTAGTAGTAACGGTCGGCAGTATTGTAGTACTCGCAATTTTACCGGGTGATACGGAAAACTATAAGAAATGTCAGCATTGCGGAAAGAGTGTGAAAATAGAGTCCGTAGTCTGCAAATACTGTAAGGAGCAGCTAGTAGATTTACCCTATTGATCGAGTAGATCGGATGACAAGAGCTAGTTCAACATTCCAAAATGACTTTTCCCGCAGAAAATTTTTATCGTCTGCCGGGAAGAGTCTTGGAATGATGGCATTTGCTTCTGCTGCCGTCGGATCGCTATATGAAAATGTAAAAGGTGCGGTCAAACGAATCGAGCATCTGACCCCGGCAGAGGCGGCACTTGACGAAGATTTTTGGGCGGTTATCCAGCAGTCGTTTTCCGTCACGCGCGGGATCGTCAACTTGAATAACGGCGGCGTCAGCCCGAGTCCGCGAATTGTCACGGAAGCATTTGTCCGCTACACATGGCAGCAGGAAGATGCGACTGCCTATACGATGTGGCGGCTTCTCGAACCGCAGTCTGAAACGATCCGCACCGGATTGGCAGACATTTTCGGCTGTGACGCGGAAGAGATCGCGATCACGAGAAATGCTTCTGAATCGCTTGAGATCCTTCTTATGGGACTCGATCTAAAAGCCGGAGATGAGATCCTGACGACAACACAGGATTATCCGCGGATGCTGACGACGCTCAGACAACGTGAACTGCGCGAGGGATTGAAGCTGAATCTGATCAAGGTCCCGATCGCGCCGAAGAATTTTAATGATCTTGCGACGCCGTTTGAACGGGCGATAACGCCAAAAACCAAACTTATTTTGATCTCGCATCAGATAAACTTAACCGGACAGATAATGCCGGTGAAAAAGGTCTGCGAAATGGCACGGGCTAAAGGCATCGAGACGATAGTTGACGGTGCGCATTCGTTTGCCCAGTTTGATTTTAAGCAAAGCGACCTTGGCTGTGATTATTTCGGAACTTCGCTGCATAAATGGCTTTATGCTCCGAAAGGGACCGGAATGCTCTATGTCAAAAAAGACAAGATCCCGAAAGTCTGGGCGCTGATGGCATCGGAAGATAAGAACCGCAACGATATCAGAAAATTTGAAGAGATCGGCACGCATTCCGCAGCAATGCGTTTGGCGATCGGCGAAGCGATCTTGTTTCACAATTCGATCGGGGCAGAAAGGAAAGAAGCGCGGCTCAGATATCTGTCGCACTATTGGATGAATAAGCTTAAAGGCGTTCCGAAGATCGGTTTTAACACGTCGTTTGATGAGAACCAATCGTGCGCGATCGCCAATGTCAGAATTGACGGGATCGATCCGACGGAAATTGGCAATTATCTGTTTTCAAAACACAAGATATTTACAACGCCGATCGTTCACGACGAATTTACCGGTATCAGAATTACGCCGAATGTTTATACAACACTTTGGGAACTCGACCGGTTCTGCGGATTGATGGAAGATATCGCGAGAAACGGTTTACCAAAACATTAGGCAATTTTATAAATTTTACCGCCCGGAGAAATCCTCGGGTAACGCAGATCAGTATATTTTTATGAGCATTAAGAAAGTTACACAGCATCCGACGCAGAATGAAGCGTTGATATTTGAGCGTTCGCAAACAGGCCGGATCGGGTACCGGCTGCCGAAACTCGACGTCGATGAAACCGCGATCGATGACATCATTCCGGCCGATCTGAGAAGAAGCGATGATCTTGACGGTGTTCCGGAAGTTTCCGAAGTTGACGTCGTGCGTCACTTTACCCGTATGTCAACGTGGAATTTTTCGATCGATCTCGGGATGTACCCGCTCGGATCGTGCACGATGAAGTATAATTCGCGCCTCAATGAAAAAGTTGCGCGGATCGCCGGATTTGCCGATCTCCACCCTCTTGCACCCGAAGAAGAATCTCAGGGTGCGCTGAAACTGATCTATGACCTTCAGGAAAATCTTGCAGAAATTACAGGTCTTCCCGGCGTTTCACTTCAGCCGGCGGCCGGCGCTCACGGCGAGATGACAGGCGTGATGATCATGCGTGCGTTTTTAGATAAACGCGACGGCGCAGAATCGAAAAACCGCCGCGTTATGCTGATCCCGGATTCGGCGCACGGAACAAATCCCGCCTCTGCAAAACTTGCCGGATTCACCGTAAAAACGATTCGTTCAACTGAAGAAGGTTTTACCGATATGGAACACCTTCGCGAGCTCTGCGATGAAGGCGGAATTGCCGGCTTGATGCTGACAAATCCGAGTACGGTCGGTATCTTTGAAAAAAATATTAAAGAGATCTGCGCGACGATCCATGAAGCCGGCGGGCTGGTTTATATGGACGGTGCGAATATGAATGCCCTTGTCGGGATATCGCGGCCGGGTGACATGGGAGTAGATGTAATCCATCTCAATCTTCACAAAACATTTTCGACGCCTCACGGCGGCGGCGGTCCGGGATGCGGTCCGTGCTGCTGTACCGAGGAGCTCGATCCGTTTCTGCCAAAACCGCAGATCGTAAAAGACGGTGATACATACAAGCTTGATCATGACCGTCCGGATTCGATCGGAAGAGTAAAAGCATTTTACGGAAACTTCGGAATGATGATCAGGGCCCTCGCCTATATTCAAACGCACGGCGATACAGGTCTTAAGGAGGCAACGGAAGCTGCGGTTTTGAATGCCCGGTATTTGTCTCATTATCTGAAAGAGGACTTCCATAAACCGTTTGAAGCCGATCCGATGCACGAGGTAATTTTGTCTCACAAATATCAAACGCGAAAAGGCGTTCACACGCTCGATATTGCAAAGCGTTTGATCGATTACGGTTTCCACCCGATGACGGTCTATTTCCCGCTGATCGTCGAAGGCGCGATGCTGATCGAACCAACCGAATCTGTCGGACGACAGGAGCTCGATGCGTTTATTGACGCAATGCGATCGATCGACAAAGAAGCAAAAGAAGATCCGCAGCTCGTTATCGACGCCCCGCATACCACGCGGATCGGAAGACTCGATGAAGCGACAGCGGCGAGAAAGCCGGTTCTTCGGTGGAAACCGGATTCCGAAGCACAAGCGGCTTAAACCTACAGGTAAAACTGCCGCAGAATTCTATGCAGTTGCCGTACGTCCACAATATTGACCCGATAATTTTTACGCTTTTTGGAGTTCATCTGTGGTGGTACGGCTTAAGTTTTACCCTGGGATTTCTAAACGCCCATATTTTCCTGCGGCGAAACCGGAAACGATTCGGATTGTCGCTACCGAACGTATACGATCTCACTCTATTTCTCGCCGCCGGAGTCCTTATCGGCGGGCGGCTATTTATCGTAATAATAAACGAATGGGAATTTTACAAACATAATCTCACCTTTATTCCAAGAATTTGGTCAGGGGGATTTGCCTCCCACGGCCTGCTGTTTGGCGGTGCTGCCGGAGTTTTGATCTTCTGCTTACTGTATAAAAAACCGATCCGTCCGATGTTTGATGTGCTTGCAATATCGGCGGCGATCATTCTGGGTTTTGGCAGGATCGGAAATTTTATCGACGGCCAGATATACGGAAGTCTGACGGATATGACGTGGGGAGTGAGATTTCCGGAGGTTGAGGGGTTCCGCCACCCGGTTGTACTCTACGACGGGATAAAAAACTTTCTTCTTGTACCGTTGCTGCTTTGGATCAGAAGCCGCGGGGTTCCGCCAGGCAGGATCGCGGTTTTATTTGTTATTTTTTATGCGCTTTTTAGAATTCCGATAGATCTCCTAAGAGACTATCCGATCAGTCTTTGGGGGATTCCGACCGGGCAGGGACTGAATTTCGTGATGCTTCTTGCAGGAGTCGTTTTACTGGCTGTCAACATCATGCGCTCGAAAACCGCTGCAAAAAAAGTAGCTGACAATAAAACTGAGCAGAATCCGAAACGCGTCGTTTTTTGGAGACGTTTTGCGCTGGTCTTCATTTGTGCGCTGCCTCTGATAATTCCCAGTGATGCAACGCGCGATATACCGCATACTTACGGTAACAGGCATCCGGGTTTGGAACACAGCATCATCTATCCGGCGATACAAAAGGAACTCGACCGATCGGGACCGAGGTAGGATCTCAGGACCTCAGATTTATCAGTGCGAGTCTATCGACAACCTTTCCTCCGATGAGATGCTCCTCAATGATCTCAACAACATCTTCGGCACGAACCTGTCCATACCAAATTCCTTCCGGGTAAACCAATACCGCAGTTCCGATCGAACAAAACCCGACCGAACCGCAGTCTGTCAGGACAATATTTCCCTGAGGATTTCGTCCTTTCGATTCTTTTCCGTACCTCAATCCCCGGGATTCCAGCTCCCCGACAAATGCGTCTTTGACCTCGGAAGCACCAACTTGCGAGCACGATTTACCTCCGCATACGAAAACGTGATGCTTTATATCAGCCGTCATTACCGGCGCCAGTTTTATTAGCCGTTCTTTATCTTCTATGAATTTCGATTCTGTCATAAATAATTATCGATACCCGGCGCTTCCGATTCAGGACACCGCCGGATTTAGTTTCGGCCCGTTAATTTTGCGAGAGCGATTTCACAGGATGCAACATCCTTTTCCAATTTTTCAACCTTATCTGCAGGCAGAGAAACCAATCTTTTGCTTTCTTTCGCGCTATTAAATATATCGTAACTTTTTCTTGAATAGTCGCACGCCGTTGTTTGCGATTTCTGCCTGTCTTTTTTCAATCTGCCTTCATCCTTTGCTATGTCCGCGAATGCCAGGCCGAGGTTTTCGTATACAACACCGATGCTGACCAACAGTAACGAATCGTTCGGTGCCGCTTCTCTTTGCCTTTGAAGACTTGCGAGCGATTTATTCAGGATGCCGACAGCTTTTTCCGGATCACCGGTTTCCGTATAAAGTTTTCCGCGGAGTCCTTCTTCATTGGAATACATTTGAAGATATCCTTTATTCTTCGGATCATCAGAAAGCAATTCGCCATAAATTTCGCTCGCCTTAGTGAGATGTTTTAACGACGATCGTTTCACGTCAGCGGGCGGATCTTGTCCGGCAATATCGTAAACCGCCATGCCCTTCGCATAGCTGATCTTAGCGTAGTTTAATTTTATGCTTATGCTGTTCGGATTTTTAGCAAGCAAATTTTCCCATATCCGCTCCGTCTTGCTGAAAAATTCCAGTCCGCGGTCGATTTCCCTCTTCGCATTAATACTGGTGATCCCATTGCTCTCATAAAACTTTGCCAAACTTGTAAGAAACCTTTCATTTTCGGGTTCCTGTTTTATCAAATTTTCAGCAATTTGAATCGACTGACGATTGTATTCGTCTCCGCGGGAAAAATCGCCTTTTGCTGCAAAAATGAATCCGAGGCGTGATGCCGCACGCGCCAGATATAGTTTAAAATCTGTGTTATCAGGATATTCATTTACCAGCTCGTCACATATGTCAAATGCGCGCCGGAAATGTTTCAAACTTTCCTCAAGATTAGTTTCGACAAGAAGAACGTTTCCGATCTTATAGTTACTTTTTGCAAAGCGATCCCGGAAAACAACATCATCCGGCTTTCGGTCAAATAATTTCTTTCTTATCTCAAAAGCCTTTTGATAACTTTTCTTTGCCTTCTCGCGCTGTCCGAGATGGGATTCACCGTAGCCGCCCTGAACATCACCGATCTTGTCATAAGCATCGGCAACTTCCGTCTGAAGTTCCGTATTGCTTTCGGCTTCATTCGCAAGCTGATCCAGAAATTCCAATGCCCGGCTTACGAGAAGTTCACGGGCCGGAGTAGAACCCGGAAGATTTTCGATCGAATCGTGTATTTCAAATACTACGGAGTTTGCCAATTTACGGACATCGTTAAACCGCTGTTCGGCACTCGCCTGAGCTTTTTGGGCTTTGAAATATTGCCAACTCGAGACCGCAGTAGTAAAAATCATTAAAAGAATCGCGCCGACTGCCATTACTGTACCCGACTTATGGCGGGATACGAATTTTTTTAAACGATACGCAGTTGAATCCGCAGTCGCTTTGACAGGGAGTCCGGTTTGGTAGCGATTTATATCTTCGACGAATTCGCTGACCGAATCGTAACGTCTCTCAGGTTCCTTTCTAATAGCCTTGAGAAGAATGTTGTCAACATCGCCTTGGAGCTGCCGTTTCAGACTGTCAGGATGGGTATCCCGATTTTCGCTGACGGATATGGGAGTTTGTTTTTCCGCCCCTGTCGTTTCATTTTCTTTTTTATATGTGATCCCGACAATACTGCTCGGTCGCACAGGTTCTGCTTCACAGATCAGCTTTAAGGCGTTAAGAGGGTTTTGTGAATCTGCCGAATAGGGTTTATGCCCCGTAAGTAATTCATATAGAACGACTCCGAGACTGTATACATCAGTCGATGTGGTAACCGTTTCACCGCGTATCTGTTCAGGACTCGCGTAATGCGGGGTCAACATCCGTGATCCGGTTATTGTTAAAACCATCTCCTCACCGCCGCTGTCATGTGAGAACGGCTTGGCAATTCCGAAATCCAGAAGTTTTGGAATTCCCTCCTTGGTCACGAGAATATTTGACGGTTTCAGATCCCGGTGGATGATCAGATTTTTATGAGCATGACTAACGGCCAGACAGATCATTCTGAAGATGTCGAGGCGCTCTTCGTTTGTAAGCTTATTACTGTCGCAATAATCCAGCAGCATCTCGCCTTCTACATATTCCATCACGAAATAAGGAAGACCGTGTTCTGTCGTTCCGCCATCGATCAAATGTGCAATATTCGGATGTTTTAACGAGGCAAGGATCTGACGTTCGTTTCGGAAACGTTCGATTTGCGTCTGGTCCGCAAACCGATCATGAACGATCTTTATCGCAACCTTCTGGTCAAACTCTCTGTCAAAACGCTCGGCAAGAAAAACCGCACCCATCCCGCCACGTCCTACTTCCCTTATTATCCGGTAGTTTCCTATCCGTTTACCATTCAGGTCTTCGCCAAATATCATTCGCCCGGCAATATTCAGCGCTTCCGGATTTTCAAGAACGTCACCCTTTTCTTCCGCGACAGAAACCATACCCATGATCTCATCGATGATCTCCTGATCACCATTACAATTTTCGGTCAAAAAAGCTTCGCGCTCATCGGCGTCAACCTCAATCACCTGATGAAAGAGCTCATTAAGCAGTTTCCATTTTTCCGTCTTCATTTTTTGCTTTTAGCCTCTTAAGAAGCCAGGCACGGGAAAAAGCCCATTCCCGCTCGATCGTTGCAACGGACCGCCCTGTAAAATCCGAAATTTCCCGAGTCGTTAAACCGCCAAAAAATTTTAGTTCGACGATCTGACACTTGGGTTCATCATTATTTGCCAACTGTTTTAAGGCTTCATCCAATGCAAGAACATCGAGATCCATTTCAGAAACCGAAATAAGTGTTTTCTCCATAGGGATCTTCTGCAGATCACCGCCCCGCTTTGACGCGTTTTTCTTGCGGGCGTGATCAACCAGAATATGTCTCATCACTTTCGATACAAGCGCAAAGAACTGCTCCCGATTTTCGAATCCTCTCGCATTTTGACCTGCGAGACTCAAGTAAGCTTCATGAGCCAACTCGGTAGGCTGCAGTGTGTGATTTTCGTTTTCGCGTCGGAGTTTGCCTATTGCAATTCGTTTAAGTTCTTTGTAAACAACAGGAAACACCCGCTCAAGCACCGTCGGGTCACCGCTTTTGCTCCACTCATTCAGAAGTTGTGTAACGTCACTGTTTTTCAAGTTATTTTTTTCTGCGGAGCTATGAGGGAATTTCCCTTTGTTTTCCGCTAATTGTATTGACCGGACAATTTTTTACTTTATTTCAATCGAAAGCATTTTTAAAGCGATGTAAAACATGGGCTTTGAATTGAGAAAGCGTCCGCAGAACACATTAGGAGATAAAAGCATGTCTAACATCTATTGGAACGGAAATAAACACGCAATATTGAAAAAAGACGACGTATCAGCCAAATGGATTAGTTCCCGATTTGGAGAAAAAGGACTTGGGGCAACTAATAAGGCTTTCTGTATTTGGTACCACGGGATGAAAACCTACAATGAAACTTTTTCTCTACCGCTCCTAAAATCACTCGAATCCTGTGGAAATACAGGGTTTGGCATGGGCGTTCGCGATCTCGATGATGCTTTTAAACACCTGACTACAACGGGTGGAAAATGGACCGATAATACTCATAGCTATTTTGGTTCCTACAACGGAATTAGCGGAGACTACCGCGGGGGAACTATCGGGATTTCCATTCAAAGCGAAGACATGCCACCGAGTATCGCAAATTTTCTCGGCGCCGTAGATAAAAGTCTGGCCAAAATGAAAGATGCGATGGTTGTTTATAAAGATCAGTGTCAGGCACTCGCAGCAATAAAGCTCAAGCCGACTTCCTCACCGACAGATTTCGATAAAGTCAAAAAGAAGATCGATTTGATGAAAAAAGCTGCAGAAAGCGTTAGTTCGTATGCCTGGCTGGCTCCTCCGGTGATCGATGCATACCTACCCGAAACTAAACACTTTTTCGGAATGAAAAAAGCTTCAGAGATAGAAGACGCGATCTCGAATCGCGCGAATCAATCCGTAAAATTTCTCGATATTGTCGTAAAGATCACAGACTCGATGAAGCTTTATGTTGAAGCAAAACGGGCATTTGACAATAACGGAGACGCGGGGCTGGCCTTTGGGGCTCTTTCCCTGGCGATGACCTTTGTACCGGCGCTTGGAGGCTTTTACGGCGAGATTATCAAGAAGATCCCGGCATTAGTCGTCGGATGGCGTGGGTTCATGGATTCTTACGTAAGCCAGATCGACAACTTCGCCGCCTACCAAAAAATGATAATCAGACAAGACATGAATCGTTGGCGCTGCGGGGAATGCGGTTCCATGTAGTTTTCTTAACTGCCCGTGCAATCAGAATTGATGAACTTTTTTGATCTGAATGGAAAAAGTCGCAAATGGTTGGACAATTTATGCGGCCAAGCAAACAAGTAAAAATGGGAGAATCCAAAAAAATGAAAAACTTACCAAAAGCAAGAAGCACGAATATTGTTGTACAGGAATTGGAACATGAGACCCTCGTTTATGATCTTTTGACGCATAAAGCATCGTGTCTAAACAAAACAATGTCGATCATATGGAATTGCTGTGACGGTAAAACTGATGTCGAACGTTTGACCGAGATTCTAAGCGAAAAAGCGAAGATCGCTGTGAGCAAAGATTTCATTTTCATCGCGCTTTCAGAATTAAGCGATTCTAAATTGTTAACCGAAGAATTCGGCCGTTTCGACACGAAAAATGTTTCGAGAAGAAATATTCTTCTCGACTATGCACTCCCCGCAATGGCAATTCCGGTCGTGCTGTCAATTTCTGTGCCAACTGCGGCACAAGCAGGAAGTTGTTTTGTGTCTACTTGTACGAGTGATGCAGATTGTACGAACGCTGCGTTTCCTAAATGCACAAACGGATGTTGTGATGTTGCGGACAATAGTTGTCAGAGTGATGCAGACTGCACAAATCCGGGACGCCCGAATTGTATTAATAACGTTTGCTCCGCCTAAACGAAAATGTGAAAGGACGTTGCGAATCTTCGAATTGAGGTTTGAATGTCTGCAGCGCCTTGAATTTGCCACCCTACATCTTTATTTATCCTAAATTATGATAAAATTCGATTGGCGGAAGATCGGGAATCCTCTGAAGCAGTAATTCATGGCGTTAGGAATAATCATTCATGTTGCGGTTGGCACCGAGAAGCGCACCGAGTTTTTCGGTGAGGAACGCATACGCATCGGTGCGCTTGAAGACAGCGAACTTCAGATCCATACATCAAGAATGCAGAAAGACAGTATATGGCTTGTCCTACTGCGTGACGGCGATGTTTACCGGATCAGAGACTACGATGATTCACTTGAGCTCAAATACAACGGCAAACCGATCCGGCGTTATATCCCGATAAAAGACGGCGACGTGATTTCGCTTGATTCCGCCGAAATCAGTTTCTCCTTTTTTGCACTTACCGCGGAGTCTTCGCTGATCACGACAAATCGTGATCCGCACATCGCACCTTTTATCGAGGAGGCAGCGCTTGGCGCGGCAGCAACAGAAAAACGCGACGATGCAAAAGCATTTTTACGGGAGTTTTCGCGCGAACTGCTTCGTGAAATAAGCCTGACCTCAAAACTGATCGGACTCGTTCTCATCCTCGGTTTTTTTAGCGGCATTTTTTACCTCGGTTATGGGATTTACAAAGAAATGCAGGCGGGCCGCGAACTCGTTGAAAAACAAAACCAGGTGATCAAAAAACTCGAAGGGGAAATTGCGAAAACAGGCGACCAGATAAACGAACTCGATAAATCAAATAAGATCGTTCGCGATATCGTTTCGCTTGCACCCAATCTTCGGGTTGAATACGGAAACGGTGTTTGTCTGATCGTCGGAGTATATGATCTTGTCGACCGTCAAAACGGTAAAACACTCCGTTATCCGGATCCGGAGTCTTTCAGACCCGACCCGTACGAACCGCAGGAGAGTGAAGAAGGAATGTACGAAGTTCCCGAACGCTCCGGACTTACGACGGAAGGAAACGGTTCACCTGTCGAATATGATTTCATCGGAACGGGCTTCCATGTTGGCGGCGGATATATCGTAACAAACCGCCACGTTCTGCAGCCCTGGACGGAAGATGATCTGGTAAAGCAGCTTATGAGACAATCCGGAGGACGCGCACGGATCAAACGGCTGATAATTTATTTCCCTAATCACCAGACGCCATTTGCCTTGAAGATCAGAAGCGTCAGTCGGGAAGAAGATGTTGCAGTTGCATCGATCGATCCGTCAATCGTCGGCGACGATATACCTGCCCTGCCGCTCGAGACAAGCTCTGATTCGGTCGCGATCGGAAAAACAGTCGTCACGATGGGTTACCCTAACGGACCTGACCGTTTATTGGCGATGGTAGATGATCAGGAAGCAAAGAGCATTAATGAAAAATACGGACGATCGAGACAAATCCTTGTCAACTATCTGGCGCAGTCAGGAAAAATAGCTCCGCTGACTACTCAGGGCGCGATAACGGATCTCGACAAACATCGAATTGTTCACGATGCAAAAACGGCTGAGGGAGGTTCCGGGGCTCCGTTGTTCGGACAAACCGGAAAGGTGATCGGAGTTAATTTCGGGGTATTTACGGAAAACAACGCGGTAAATATGGCGATCCCGATCGAATATGTTTTAGAGCTTCTTGAAAAACTCGGCTGGGCGGGTTCTTCGGCAGTTGATGCAGGCAATGCCCAGAGTTCTCAGACCGCCGCGGCCAGCACTCCTAAAGCGCCGCCAAAATAGGTGTGCCTACCACGCCTGAAATTCTTCTTTTTCCTTTAATGATTTCGCAAACAATTTGTCAGCACGGATAGGATCGAGTTTGGATTCATACTTGATCGTATAGATATTATCTCCCGTTCTTTCGATCACCCTTCTCATCCTTTGAACCGCAGCGGGCTTTTTGCCGAGTGCAATTTCCGCAAATGCCATAAGATAGTCGTATCGCTCAGCATCGTCTCTTTTTATCACTTCATTGATAAGTTCCTGAGCCAGTTGTCTCTTATTATTCTTTGCATAGACACGGCTGGCAACAAGGAGTACGGGCGAATCTCTGTTCGTTCTCTCGATCAGAAGCGGCAGTTCTGATTCAGCCTTATCCAGCTGACCCAATTGTTCGTAAGCTGCGACCCTGTTCCATCGGGCCGGAAGTGAACCAGGTTCTATTTCGAGCGCTTTATTTATCGACTTGAGCGCTTCTTCGGGTTTACGTGCCAGCAGGAGAAGTTCGGCATAATAGATGTTAAGATACCCCGATTGCGGATCGAGTTTCTGAGCGATGTGCATTTCTTCAAGTGCTCTGTCGATCTGTCCCTTATTGGCATACATCCAGGAGATGCGATGACGCGAATGAGCGTCATTCGGCTTTATTTCAAGCGACCGTTTCATCAGATCGAAAGCCTCGGTCCTCCTGTCTTCGTTGGCATAAATAAGCGCCAGAGCTGCCATCGCTTCAGCATTGTCAGGGTCGATCTCAAGAGCGCGTTTCGCAGCCTCGGTTCCTTTCGCACGTGCTTCCTCGGCGGTCATGATATCTTCCATGTAACCCGTATGCGCGTACGTATCTGCCAGATAGGCGTAGGCAGAGGCAAACTCGGGATCTTCACTGACAGCCTTTTGAAACTGCTGAACCGCATTTAAAAAGCCCGGTTTTGTATGCATGCTCCAATAAGACAACCCCATAGAATATGCGCGGTATGCTTCTTCGTTCTTCGTATACTGCTTGAATGGAGAAACCGGAGTTCGGCCCGGGATCTCAGTCGAGATCCGCTGCGTCAGTTTTTCGGTGATCCTGTCCTGAAGAGTAAATGTATCTGAGTAATCCTCGTCAAATTTTTCGGTCCAAATACTCCTCTTTTCACTTACATCATAAAGCCTTGCGGTGACTCTTACTTTATTCCCGTCGCGCTGGATCGCACCCTCGATAATGCAATCGACACCGAGTTTTGTTCCGACATCAAAAAGGTCAGAGTTATCTTTACCTTCAAACCGGATTATCGATGTCGTCGGACGAACGTCAATTTCATCAAGGTGTGCCAACCGGGCGATCAGCACGTCGGCGATGCCGATCCCGAGTTTTGCGTCCTTTTCATCATCGATCTGCTTGAAAGGAAGAACGGCGATAGACTTATTACGGATATCTCCACCGGCGCCTGCGCTCATGCGTCCCTTTACAATTGCAAATCCGGCAACAGCCGCCGATACGAATAGAAATCCGATGAGCGATGCAAAAAGCGCGATAGTTCTTCGTGATAAATGGATTCCGAGACTCTCAAAATAATTGGTGAGCCGCTTTCCCGACGGTTTATCTGAAGTGCTTATCTGAACATAACCCTGCTGCGAGCCATTCGGCGATATTGCGCGATGCTCCTTTCCGGTGGAACCATTGCCTTTTACCGGCGAGGCATAAGTATTGTCGATTTCGCGCACGTCGGCGATAAACCGGTATCCGTTTTTGGGAATCGTTTCGATGAAGACATTTTCATCGCGGTTTTGGCGAAGCGCCTTTCTCAGCATGTAAATATGCTGGGTAAGATTTGCCTCCTCTACAAAACTTCCCTCCCAGAGAGAATCGAGAAGTTCTTCCTTCTTGAGTATCCTGCCCCGGTTTTCGACAAAGAACCGCAGGATCTCATAGCTTTTTTGAGTGAGTGACACAGGAAAATCCAGTCGGAAAAGCTGACCGTTCGTTGTGTCCAACCGGTATTCTCCAAATTCGTACCAATTAACATCTCGTTTTAACATTTTAGACCCCTCTTATTGTTATAAACAGATCGTTATGAATTATTAATGAAGCAAACAATTTGTTTTTCTCATGAAAATGTAAACGGAACTTCATGAAAAAAACTTTATCTTTTGCTTCGGTACTTCTTTATAAATTTGTGTGTCTAAGTACAGTTATCAGATTATGATGCGTCATAAACGGAGAAAAGTTCTCAAATTAATATAAAATTTAGAAGATTCTATGAAAGCCTGCCGGAACGCGGTAAAACAAATGAAATCCTCTGGTTAGCGAACCGCGTTTTATAAAAATTTTATTTTTTCCGCGCGATTACAAAGGAATCCGGGCCGGTTTTGCCCGTTTCGGGATTGTGATAAGAGACCGATCCCGCTGAACTGCAACTCGAAACGGGAACATATCTGCATTTTTTGGTATGATTCACAATTCCTTGGTTGATTATGAATAGTCTTGTATTTTCAAATTTTCTGCATCGCCCGGCCAGAACCGTTGTCAGCGTCCTAGGCATCGCGCTTGGAGTTCTATTGATCGTTTTCACCGTCGGACTGGCTAATGGTTCGATCCGCGACCGCGTTGATCGCGAAGGCAACGTCAATGCCGAAATATTCTTCTGCCCCTCGGGATCGATATGTGTTCTCGGAAAATCTGCATTTGCGCTGCCGGTTTCGCAGGCAGGCAAGATCGAAAAAGTAGAAGGTGTTAAAACGGTCGTTCCGATCGGTCAAACCACAGTTGATGCATTAGACAGTAAAACCGGAGAACGACTGATCGACGGGATCGATTTTGAAAAATATGTTTCGGTAGTTGGATTAAAGATCGCGGAGGGCCGGAAGTTTACAGACGGTGCTGATGAAGCGATCATCGACACCGGATTTCAGAGCCAAAAGAAGCTTAAGATCGGTGATTCGGTAAATATGTGGGAGCGGAATTTTAAAGTTGTCGGAACATATACGCCGGCGGCGGGAGCCCGCGTAAAGGTACCGCTCGACACGATGCAGAAGCAGCTCGGCGGCGAGGATAAAGCTACCGGATTTTTGGTAAAGGTTGAGGATGGCGTCACTCCCGAGCAGGCCGCGGCAAACATAAACAAAGCTTTCCCTGACAGCCAGATAATTCTGACATCAGACCTGGAGGAGCTTTATATGTCTTCGATACCGGCACTCGGCGTATTTTTGAACGTTATCATCGGCGTTGCGGCGGCGATCAGCGCATTGGTCATACTTCTCACGATGTACACAACGGTCACCGAAAGAACACGTCAGATCGGAATTATGAAATCGCTCGGAATGTCGAATCCGAATATTGCCTGGATAATTACTCAGGAGGCGCTCTTGCTGAGCTTCGCCGGAATTGTAGCCGGGATCATTTTAACGGTGATCTTGAGATTTGTGCTTGCCCAGTTCATCACGCTGACAGTTGAACTGAGTCCTATAGTAATGGGAATTGTAACTGTTGTTGGAATGATCGGAGGCGGTTTGGGCGGACTTTATCCGGCATTGAGGGCGGCAAAACTAGACGCTGTGGACGCTTTAAGTTACGAATGATCCGCGGATTTTAGTCCAGAAGCGTTCCCGTGATCTCAAGCGGAAGACTGAACACCGAATCTCCGGTCGCCACGATCAGTTCACCCTGACGCGTAAAACACAGTCCGACGATACTCATTCCCGCCAAAAAGAATTCAGATTCCATCCCGTCCTGCGAGATCCTGATAATTCCGTGTTTTCCGTCTTTGCAGGCAGCCACGTAAAGATTTCCATCGCTGTCGAAAGCCAACCCCTGAGGTCTGCCAAGTCCCTTAAAAAACACTTCGTCGATCCCGTCTTCATCGATCCTGTACACCGAGTCAAAACTGCACAAACCCGGAGCGGTCACATAGAGCCTGCCGTCTTTGCCAAAAGCCATGTGATAGGCGGATACGGAAGGTTCAAGGACGGCCCAGGTGTCTGATGTGCCGAGGCCCGATATTCGGAAGATAGTTCCGCTTCTGTCTCCGACAAACATTTTTCCGTCGCGGTCAAACGCGATCCCCGTTGCAACCCCCAGATCCGAAGAGATAGGGACGATCTCCTCATCGTGATTGATCTGACAAACTTCCCCGTCTGCGCGGTTGGTGACAAACAGCTTACCGTGATCGTCAAATGCGATCCCGGTTGGATTCATAACATTTGCAGAGAATTCACCGAGATATCCGTCAGTTCCGAGCCTAAGCAGTGTTACCGGAAGTTCCTGCCCTCGTGATCCGGAACGGGTCACGATTATTGAATCATCTTTCGGGTCAACCGCAGGGTTTGCGACGAGATGGAGATCACCGGCAAGCCGTTTGCCGACCATCAGCTTTTGAGAGTTGCTTACATCACCGTGGTTCTCAAAATGAACATCAACGATCTGCATCCCGTTGTTTTCCGGCACGATCGCCAGCACGCGGTTTGAAGCGGCGGCGACAATTCTCGCTTTTTTGCGGTTAAAATAACATGTAAACGAATTGAGATCTTCAAGTTCGAGACCCTCGCAATCGATTATAACTTCACCGCCCGGAATCGCATTTGGCGGGCTGATTGACAAAATTTTGCCGGCTTTATTCATCTATGGATTCTCCGCTGTCCGGTTTATTTTACGACGCCGGAGCGTTAATAAGCAAAGACGGCTTATATGCGGCCGGCACGGCGAAAAACACTTACTATGGTATAATTTAGCCACCGGAGGTCACATTTATCAGCACCGTTCACGGCTACACGCAGGGATTAAAACACGATCAAATCAAACGAATCGAGCGGCTCTCGAAACGCCGCGTCGCCCCCGAACAGATAGTTTCTCAGGAACTGGCTCGTGAAATGTCAGAGATATCTCACGAAACCGGAAGACAGGTCGGAGTGCTCCTCAATCGAAAAGGCAGGATCGAATATGTGATGGTCGGCGACTCGAAACAGATCGAAATGCCTGATTTTAAGCGTGTCCGTGCGGCGTCCGGCCGGTTTCGCGGTCTCCGCTGTGTACATACACATCTCTTGGGCGAACAGTTAAATCAGGACGACCTGACCGACCTTGCACTTCTCCGGCTCGATCTGATGTCAGCGATTGAGGTTGACTCAGAAACCGGATTGCCGAACCTGGTTCATTCAGCACATCTGTTGCCCGGAACATCAAAACAGCTTTCCGGCAGCGATCAGTTTCTTCCGTATCAGTTTCTCGATGCCAAACCGCCGTCTCAGCTCGAAACAAATTTCTCGCTGCTGATCGAATCGCTCGAAACAGAGATGGCGCGAAACCGTAAGACTGCGGCGAGCAGACAAACAAAACGCGATCGCGTTATTCTCGTCAGCGCCACGACGAGTTCCCGCTCCGACGTCGAAGAATCAATGGCCGAGCTCGAAGAACTGGCCAATTCTGCCGACGTTTTGGTACTCGATAAAATAATTCAGCGCCGCCGCGAGATCCATCCGAAAACGGTTTTGGGCGGCGGAAAACTAAATGAACTGCTCATCAGGGCAATGCAGCTCGGTGCTGATCTGATCGTTTTTGACAGAGAACTGAGTCCTTCGCAGGTCAGATCGATCTCTGAGGCAACGGAACTGAAAGTGATCGACCGCCCGCAGTTGATCCTCGATATTTTTGCGCAGCGGGCAAATTCCAGGGAAGGAAAACTTCAGGTCGAACTTGCCCAGTTGAAATATCTGCTTCCGCGTCTTGTTTCGGGACAAAACTCCGCTTTTTCACGGCTTGCCGGCGGTATCGGCGGAAGGGGCCCGGGAGAAACAAAGCTCGAAACTGACCGACGGCGTGTCAGAAAACGGATCACAGATCTTGAAAAACAGGTAAAGAAATTAAGCAGACAGCGAAAGGAAAGACGAAAAGGAAGACTTCAGCGTTCGGTCCCGATCGTCTCGCTTGTTGGGTATACCAACGCCGGCAAGTCAACACTTTTGAACGCATTGACGAACAGCCAGGTTTATGCCGAGAAAAAAATGTTTGCGACGCTTGATCCGACCTCCCGGCGGCTCCGGCTTCCGTATGAACAGGAAATAATCATCAACGACACCGTCGGTTTTATCCGTGATCTTCCTGAGACGCTGATCGCAGCATTCCGTGCGACACTCGAAGAGATCAGTGATAGCGACGTGTTGATCCATCTCGTCGACTCTTCAAATCCGCGTGCCCTGCAGCAGATCGAATCGGTCGACAAAATACTTACCGATTTGGACTTACATGACATTCCGTGTCTCATTGTACTGAACAAATCGGATCTTGTTGACAAGGAGTCTCTCAGCATTTTGAAGAAACAGATAAAACTTGACAATGAGTATGATTGCGTGGCAGTTTCAGCTATCCGGAAAAAAACTCTGAAACCTTTGTTCGAAGGATTGGGTAAGATCCTTGCAAAAGATATCAGTCAATATGAAACGCGTTATGCGTAGGTTGCCCGGTCTTGCCCGGAAATCGCGCCGATAATATGAACAGGAAATTATCCAAGAAAAACAGCCCGATCGATCGCGTGCTCGATTACGGATTAAAGATAGTCTCATATCCGTTTAATAAGCTCTCCGGCGACCAAAAATTCTGGATCGGTTTCATATTTCTGAGCATCGTCACCACCGTTCTTATCAACAATCCGTTCTCCCGCGATGCAACCGCAGTTTACAAGGAAGGAGATATTGCACGCGAAAGCATTATTTCGCCTGCTGACATCAGTATCGTCAATCAGGAAGAAACGGATCAGATAAAAAAGGCCGCCGGTGAAGGCGTAAACCCGATATTTACTTTTCAGCCGAACCGGGCGGAAGAATCGGTCAAGGATTTCAGAGAAGCATGGGCAAAATTCCAAACCGGATCGGGCGACAAGTCTTCGGAAACGAGATCGGATGCACCTGCCGCTGCGGGTAGAAAATGGGAAGGCCCCGGAGGCGAGGAACTCGGAAAAGTATTTGGAGCACGGCGCTTTAGCACCAGTGAAATAAATTCGGTTGTTGAGATCATCGAAGAGAGTTCAAAGGGTTATATCTTTTATGATAAGGACCGACCTTTCCTGGCAAATGAGATCACGCTGATCGATCGCGATAAGCCAAATACTGATTCAACGGTTGCGATGCCGGAGAGTACCTGGATCCCGCTTTCGGATACGCGCGGAAGGATCAAAGAAAGCCTTTCGAAGATCGACAGTTTTTCGCAGCTTGAGATCGAAGCTTTTGAAAAAGCGATCACACCGCTTGTAGTGCCGAATGTAATTTTTGACAGCGCTGCAACGACGAAGGCGCGCGGGGATATGATCAAAAGTGTCCAGCCGGTACAGATCTCGCTGAAACGCGGGCAGACCGTCGTCCGCGAAGGTGATGCCATAACCGCCAAAGAACTTTCGGAAATTTCCGCGATCGAAGATTACAATAAGTCTTCAAGACAATGGAACAGGTTTGCAGGACTGCTGCTTTTGATAACTGCGCTTTATTGGATCGCCTGGAAATTTGTTCAGCAGCGCGGATACGTCAACCGTCTCGACCTTTCAGAAGAAAAGACGTTTACGCTTTTCGGCTTTGTTGTCCTGATCCAGACGGTGATGATGGCGATAACTTTCAGACTCGCGGATTTTACGGCGCTGCAGAACAGCCGTGCGCCGCTTAATGACCCGACGCTTTGGTCGCTGGCGATCCCGTTCGCGTTTTCGAGTCTGGTAATGACTCTGCTCGCCGACCGGCGGACCGCGCTTTTTACCGGTTTGTTCTGTTCGCTGCTTGCAGGACTTCTTGCGCCGCGCGGACTTGAATTTGCGATATACGCTGCGATCTCCTCGGCAGTTGCAGTTTACGGGATCGGACGATATACCAGCCGTCAGTCGGTAACCGTTGCTGGAGTTCTGGTCGGAATAGCAAGTGCGATGACAGCGGTTGCATTGCTTGCTTATACTCAGCAGCCTTTTATTCTCAATACGATCCTGCTGGCGATAAGCTGCGGTCTTCTAAGCGGTCTGATCACCGCTGCTGCGACCGCGGTTTTTCTCCCGTTATGTGAAACATTTTTCGGAATTCTCACCGATGTGAAGTTACTTGAATTGTCCAATTCGGATCTTCCGGTTCTCGGACAGCTTGCCCTTCACGCCCCGGGAACGAATCAACATTCCCATGCCGTTGGCCAGCTTGCTGAAGAAGCCTGTCGAAAGGTCGGAGCAAACGGCCTGCTTGCACGGATCGGCGCTCTTTATCATGACATCGGCAAAACAGCCGCACCGGAGCATTTTGTCGAAAACCAAATGCACGGGAATCCGCATGACAAACTGAAGCCGGCACAAAGCGCAAAGATCATTATCAGCCATGTTACTTACGGCACGAAACTGGCGCGGGAAATGGGACTTCCTTCAAGGATCGTTGACTTTATTCCGCAGCATCACGGAACACGGACTCTGCATTATTTTCTGACGCGTGCGCGTGATGAAGCAGGCAGAGGCGAAGAGATCCAGGAAGAAGATTTCCGGTATCCGGGACCAAAACCGCAATTTAAGGAATCGGCAATAATGATGATCGCGGACAGCTGTGAAGCGGCTGCCCGTTCGCTTTCCGAACCGACGCCGGAGAACATCAGATTTATCGTGACAAAGATAATCGATGCGATCTTAAGCGACGATCAGCTTGATGAGTGCGATCTGACATTACGGCAGCTGACGCAAATCCGCGAATCGATGATCAAATCACTGATCTCGATCTATCATTCAAGAGTTGACTATCCGGGATACACACCGCCTTCTAAATCTGTTCAGAACATCATTATCCCGAAGGATCTCGATGAACAAGACCGCGGCACAAGATACACGGACCCGGCGGATATCCCGATAAGTCCCGGTGGCGAGATCGAAGACGAAGCCGTTGTTCACCGCACCGTCGAACCGATCGAAGACGAAAAAAGCGGATCTAAATCCGCGTCTCAGGACTGATCCTCACTCACCGGGATCTCGCCAGCTTTTTTCTGTTCATCGTGTTTTTCTTCGTGAGCTTCGTGGATCTTCTCGAGACTGTCCATCAACTCGCCATTCTCAGATAACAGTATTGCGATCGGCCGGGTGGCAGGAAATTGCGCGAAGATGATCATCATGATCACCGTGATCGGCACGCAAAGGATCATACCGGTAATTCCCCACAGTGCTCCCCATAAAGTCAGCGCAAGGATAACAACAAGCGAACTGATGTTCAGCGAACTCCCCATCATCCGAGGTTCGAGGAAGTTACCGACGACGACCTGTATGGCTCCGACCCCGATCAAAACCACGAGAAACGGCGAGAATGTATCATATTGGATAAGCGCGATGACCGCAGGAAAGATGGTGGCGATCAGTGATCCGATATTCGGTATGAAGTTTAAAAGGAAGATAAGAAATGCCCAGAAGATCGCGAAATCAAGACCGATGATCGCCATTAATATGTAGCTCGATACCGCAGTTATCAAACTTACCGTCAGCTTTACCGAAAAATACGCGCGGATCGCTTCATTGACGCTTTCGACAATATTTTCAAACTGACGAAATCTGTCTGCTTCTGGAAAAAGAGCATTGATCTTCTTCGGAAAAGCCGCCTGCTCGAAAAAGATAAAGATCACATAAATAACTATCAGAAAAGCATTCCCGACGATCCCGGATAGCGTGTTGACGAGACTTGAGATTATTCCCGTGAAATTTGCTTTTTCAATCGCCGAGCGGATATAACGTGAAAGGCCGGCCGCGGTCTGCCCGTCCTCCACGCCAAGCATCCCCGAAAGGTCAAAGTGGAGAGACTTTTCGCTCCGGCTGATCAGACTCTCAACATTTGCCTGATACCTCGGCAAAGCCTCAACCATGTTTTGGGCATTTTCAGCGATCAACCCTCCGACAGATGTGAGAAGCAGCGCGATAACAATTCCGGCGATCACTGTATTTGCTTTCCGCGGAAGATATCTTTTTACGATTTTGAATTCTCCGATCCAATGACCGAGCGTAACGATGATATACCAGACCAAAACTGCGATCACCAGCGGAATCAGCAAACTCTTCCCGAGTATCAGCAGCGCGAATACCGCTGTAATTATAATAAGAGCGGATGCAACTTTTAACGGATTCATATGGTTAACCTGCTAGTGAGCTCAGCCGCCGCCGACAAAATGGATGATCTCAAGTTCATCCTTATCCCCGACCGAAACGGTTTGCCAGTTTCGACGGCTGACGACATTCTTATTAAGTTCGATAGCGATTCGGTTTGTCGGGAGTTCAAGCTTTTCGAGCAATTCCGAAACACTGACCTCTTCCTCAAGATCCTGGGTCTTGCCGTTTACAGTTATTCTGATCATGAATGCAGTATAACCTTTCTGAGTTCGGTTTCCTCGTTTTCCGTACTCGCCCTGACCAAAATTGCGGCCCTTCCGGAACGGAACATCGGAAGTTTTACAAACACAGTCGCCACGCCGTGCTTATCCGTTTTTGCATGAAATATCATTGGCCGAAATGCCGAACCGAGGACCTTGATCATTACGTTCGCGTTTTCTACCTCGGCTTCCTTATCGCCGCGGCAAACCAGCAGGTTAACGTTCTTTTTTTCTCCGGCACGGAAGGTATAATCGGCAAGGAATTTTATCTTGAGTTCGTCGCTAAATCCCGCTTCGGCTTCGGCAAATTCGCTGACGATGCGGATCGCGTCCGGTGATAAAACGAATCCTTCGTCAAAAAAGTCATCATCCTCAATAATTTCAACGCCGTCAACCATCGGAATATCCCAAACCGTTTCGCGGTCAGTATCAGGAGCGGGCAATGCTTCTTTCTCCGCGGGCGGCTGCGGACTTCCCGCAATTTCATCTTTGGGCTTGAGAATGCTCGGAAGAGGAATATCCTGGCTCAGTGTTTTCTGGATCTCCGGCGACAGGTCGTCTGCTGTCGGAGGCTCGATCTCCTCAACGGGTATCGCAGCTGTATTTGGAAGCGATTTCGATTTAGCATCAAGCGCATTTTGCAGCGTCATGCGTTTCAGATCCTCGATCCTGCCGGATCTGACTGCCGCGCACATCAGTTTGTGCTGACGCTGAAGACGCTGAGCCAGTACATCTTCGTCAAATTGGCCTTCGATCAGATCTTCGTATGTCGAGCGTTTACTCGCGAGGATCGTCCCGTGTTGATAAACCAGAGACAGAATAAGAGGTGTCTCCAAACCTTTGTCTTCGGTTTGGACGTGATAAGTGATCCCATCAAATTTTACATCTGTATTGTAACCGGTTATCACTGGAAATTTTCCATCATATAAAGGCGGGAATATTTGAAGCCCAAAACTCAACGACTGTCCTTAACGAAACTAACACAGGATTTCACACCCGGTCAACGGATAAACCATTTCAGATCCTGCAGAATTCGGCAATATCTTGTAAACCGCCGGACGCGGATTGGCGAACCGCGAATTTTTCGATTTCGGTTAGTAAAAATAGTGCTCCCTTGACAGTCTAGGGGGCATAACTTACGATTACTTTTAACGTATAATTTCGAATTTTGACTCCTTCGGAAATTTGTATATCTTTCTATTTAAGCTGAATAAAATAAAGGAATTTAGCGAGATTTTATGACGGAATTCAGACTACTCGATTACGCACCGATCGGCTTTATGTTTTTGGTGGCTTTCGGGTTTGGTGTAAGCCAGATTTTAGCTGCCCAACTCCTTGGTCCGAAAAAGCGCACGGCAACAAAATTGATGCCGTATGAATGCGGTAAAGATCCT
Source organism: Pyrinomonadaceae bacterium (assembly GCA_041394785.1). Lineage (GTDB taxonomy): Bacteria > Acidobacteriota > Blastocatellia > Pyrinomonadales > Pyrinomonadaceae > Aridibacter. The sequence continues at coordinate 165,689 of JAWKHO010000004.1, forward strand.
GTCGGTTCGGCGCGTGACCGTTTCTCTATCAAGTTTTATATGGTTGCTGTAGCATTCCTTTTATTTGACATCGAGATCCTTTTTGTAATTCCGTTCGCAGTTGCTTTTAAGAATCTGCTTTTCGCCGAGAATCAGGTCGGCATTTTGTACGGCTCGATCGCTTTTGTAACGATGATGTTTTTCCTCGCGACGGTCGTAATCGGTCTTATTTACGAATGGAAAAAGGGCGCCTTTGACTGGAGTGACCAAGCCCGAAGCGAGGCGCGAGGCGAGGCGATGAAGATGAAGATAGCCGAAAAAAGAAAACGAGAGGAAGAATTGCGAAAAGCGGCATAAACTGGAGTACTAAATGGGACTAGAGAATCCTCTATTTGAATCATTACCTGACGTTTTAACTGTCAAGCTGGATGCGGTCATTAACTGGGCGAGAAAATCCTCGATCTGGCCGGCGACGTTTGGCCTCGCTTGCTGTGCGATCGAAATGATGAATAGCGTTTCGGCGAGAAACGATCTTTCGAGATTCGGCGCCGAAACCTTCAGAGCGTCTCCGCGTCAGGCAGACGTGATGATCGTTTCGGGACGCGTTTCAAGAAAAATGGCGCCGGTTTTAAGAAGGATCTACGACCAGATGCCCGAACCAAAATGGGTCATCTCGATGGGTGCGTGTGCAACATCGGGTGGAGTATTTGATAACTACGCGATCGTTCAGGGCGTTGACAAGGTTGTCCCGGTTGATATTTACATCCCCGGATGCCCGCCGCGGCCCGAAATGCTGGTTCACGCGATCACGATGCTTCAGGAAAAGATAATGAAGGAATCCGTAAAAGAAAGAACGGATACGTTTGAAGAGGAATCAAGAAAATCGATCGTACCGGGGACATTACCCGTCACGGAGGGGACAAAGCTAGAAGAAGAAGCAGAAAATGCATCTTCAAAACCCTATACGGTTCCGTCAAAACACGAAAAAAGACGTTCATCATAAGGTTTGGTTTTGCCTTTCGTTTAAATATGCCAGATACAAACAACCTGGAGAAATTTGTTGAGAATTTAAGAGCCCAAAATGCGGATTGGGTCGGCGAAGTTGTCGATGCACTCGGAGAGGTGACTGTTTATGTCCCCGCCGAAAATATCGTAGAGATCTGCTCATTCCTTAAAACGGAGAGCGATTTTGACATGCTTGCCGATCTCTGCGGCTGCGACCGCGGACCGGAGGAAGATCCGCGATTTGAGGTCAATTATCATTTGTTTTCAACGGTTCATCACAGCCGCCTTCGTCTGAAGGTTCTTTTAACCGAAGATCATCCGAATGTTGAGTCTGTCACCGGTTTATGGAAAACGGCAAACTGGCATGAACGTGAAACTTACGATCTGCTGGGGATCATTTTTGACAAACATCCGGATCTCAGAAGAATTCTGCTTCCGTCTGATTTTGACGGACACGCACTAAGAAAGGATTATCCATTGCGCGGCTATGAGCCGTACAGCCTGAACTAAACTTTATGAGCGTTGCGCTAGAAAACAAGTCTGACCAGATCGCCGCACTTGATGATTCGCTTGAATCTCAGATGACCATATCGATGGGTCCGCAACATCCGTCGACACACGGCGTACTGCGCCTCGAACTGGTCCTCGACGGCGAACTCGTTATCAAAACAACACCGGATATCGGCTATCTCCATACCGGTATGGAGAAGCTTTTTGAATATAAGAAGTATCAACAGGGCATTGTCATCACGGACCGGATGGATTATCTCAATCCGCTCGGAAACAATCTTGCCTATGTAATGGCCGCCGAGAAACTTCTTCAGATCGAGATCCCCGAGCGCGCACAGGTGATCCGCGTCCTTATGTGCGAACTTCAAAGGATCGCTTCTCATATGGTTTGGCTCGGAACACACGCGCTCGATATCGGCGCGATGAGCGTGTTCTTTTTCTGTTTCCGCCAACGTGAAAAGATTCTCAACCTGATCGAGGCCGCTTCAGGCGGACGCATGACGCCGAGTTACTTCCGAATCGGCGGGTTGATGATGGATCTTCCGGCCGGTTTTGACCGCCGTGTAAAACAATTTTTGATTGATTTTCCTGCCGCCATGCAGCAGTTTGAAACACTTGTCACCGGAAACACGATTTTCCAAAGCCGGACAAAAGAGATCGGTTATATCAGCAAGGAAGAAGCGATCAACTGGGGTCTGACAGGGCCTTGTCTCCGCGGAAGCGGCGTTGAACTCGACCTCCGTGTTCATAACCCGTACACGGGTTATGAACAGTACGATTTTGACATTCCGGTCGAAACCGGCGGCGATGTCTGGGCGCGCTTTAAAGTCCGTATGCGCGAACTGTATGAATCAGAAAAGATCGTTATCCAGGCGCTCGAGAGACTAAAACCGGGTCCGACAAAAGCGGATGCTCCGAAGGTCGTACTTCCCGACCGCGATGATATGCGAAAACATATGGATTCATTGATCCATCATTTCCTGATCGTTGCCGAAGGATTTAACGTTCCGGAAGGCGAGGTCTATCACGCGATCGAAGCTTCAAAAGGCGAACTCGGTGTTTACATGAAATCAAACGGCGGACCAAAACCTGAACGCGTACATTTTCGCGGTCCAAGTTTTGTCAACCTTTCTGCTTTGCCGGACATGGTTGAAGGCGAACTGATCGCCGACGTCGTAGCCGTTATCGGATCGCTCGATATTGTTTTAGGGGAAATTGATCGATAAAGAACTTTGATGATTCACTCTCACCTTAAGAAAAGGTCGCTCGTTTTTCTTACATTGCTTTTCGGCTGTTTGTTCTTTGTTAATGCTCAGGAGCCGGGATGCACAATTAAGGTAAAAGCGATCGACGCGAAAACAAATACGGAGATCACTGATCCGGATATACGCGTGATCGATTACGAGAAGAAGACGATCTTTTACGAATCACTGACGGAACCGAATATCGTAGAGTTCTTACCTTCGGGAAATTATAGTGTTTCGGTCTTTAAAGAACCTTTTAGTGTTGTTGAAAAGATTGCGCTGGATTGTGATAAAACGAAATCATCTGAGTCACCGAGAGTAGTTGTCGTTAAACTTAATAACGAAAAAGGCGCTGTAACCAGACTCGGGGTGATTAAAAAAGAAGACGGTCAACATTCGGGACCCGAGATCTCGAACGTTACTCACGGGGCAGCGATCAAAATAGGAAAACCAGCCTACCCTCCGGCTGCAAGAGTCGTCAGGGCCAGTGGTTCCGTTGAGGTTTCCGTCATCATCGACATGGAAGGGAATGTTGTAGCAGCGAGAGCGGTAAGCGGACACCCCCTGTTGAGAAGGGTTTCGGAAAAAGCTGCGGTTGAATCAGTCTTTAGATCCACGAGTGTAGATGGAAAACCGGTGGAAGTATCGGGAATTCTGGTTTATAACTTCAAGCCGTGAAACACGAAATTTATGATGTCAGTTTGTGATGACTTTGTGGTTTAGATTTGATGAAATGTATCGGTTAGCAGAAGTATTTGGCGAGGCTTTAAAAAGATTATTTTTATTATCGGAGCATCCTGATCGGGTTTCGCAACATTAGCAGTTATTGACATTAAGCGGCACAGGGTGAACGGGTTGTTTTCTGTTCACTGTTTTCCGTTTACTGTTCACTCAAGAAAATATGGCATCAGTAGCAACTGACTATACAAATAAAGTACTTGTAACAGATGAGGTAGCTGAGTTTTCGGACGAAGTGATCGCCGAAATGAAGTCTCATCTTACTAAGTATCCGGAAGGAAGGCAGCGTTCGGCGCTTATCCCGCTTCTTTTTGTCATACAAAGAGAGCGCGGTTATCTGGACAATCCGGGCGTAAACTTTTTGGCAAAATTTCTCGATCTTGAAGTGACCGACGTTTGGGAAACGGCGACCTTTTATTCGATGTTTAATCTCCACAAGGTCGGGAAACATCATATACAGGTTTGTAAAACGCTTTCCTGCCGCATCATGGGTGAGCCTGAAATAACAGGCCATATCTGCGACCGTCTCGGAATAAAACCGGGTGAGACAACGGAAGACGGAAAATTCACCGTAACGCGCGTTGAATGTCTCGGCAGCTGCGGAACGGCGCCGATGCTTCAGGTCGGGTTTGATTATCACGAAGACCTGTCGATAGAAAAAGTAGATGAGCTGATCGATTCGCTCGATTGATCAATAGTAATGCGAAAATTTGTCTTAACAATCGGGATGTTGGGCTCGCTCTTTTCGGCGGCAGTAGCTCAGAGGAGCGGAAATCAGGTTTACAATCCGCCGCAGTCTCAGACAAAGACAAATACCGGGGTTTTGGATTCCGGTAATGAAAATCAGTATTCGATCGAAGCGAGTGTTTTGATAAACGCAAAAGCGGATTCGTATGTCGCGGTATTCGGAGTTCAGGAAGAAAATCAGACGCCTGAACAAAACAATACAAAACTGACCGCTCAGATCAATGCTTTTACCGCCGAACTCGGAAAACTTGGTATTTCAAGATCCGATATTTACGTTGATTTTATTACGCAAAACCGGGTTTACGATTTTACGATCAGCGGAAACACGGCGAGAGAATCATTTTCCGGTTTTGAGACGAAAAAGACGATCGCCGTAAAATTTAAAAACGACGAATTATTCGAACCCGTAGTTGCGGCCGCGGCCAAACTAAAAATTTTTGATCTTATAAAAGTGGATTATTTCGTCAGCGATTCTGACAAGTTCAGACAAAAGCTTTTTGAAGAAGCGGTAAAGGTTATCCGCGAGAAAGAATCGAAATATAAAGACTCATTCGGCGTAAAACTTGCACCTGCGGGTTTGGCCCGTGAGCAATATGACACGCATTATCCGGCTTCGCGGTATAAGCGGTATCAGGCGTATGAAACGGGCGGTGCGCGGACAAATTACAACACCGGAAACCAGATTCTCGAAAGAAAGAGCTTTACGTTTTACTACGAACCGCTTGATCCGAATGATTTTGACAGGTCAATAAACGATATCGGGATAGAGCCGATCGTTCAGTTTACGCTTTATTTGCGAATGGATTACGACACGGAAAGAATTACGAAAGAAAAATAATTCTATGGAAATCAAAGCAATAGGTTGCGAACCGCTTCAACTTAAGCTGATGCACGTTAAAGACGGGCATACGCTGAAAGTTTATCAGGAACACGGCGGTTACGAATCTTTGAAAAAGGCGATGAATATGTCGCCTGATGAAATTATTGACGAAGTTAAAGCCTCAGCGCTTCGCGGCCGCGGCGGTGCGGGATTTCCTACGGGAATGAAATGGAGCTTTGTTCCGCGTGATTCCCCGAAACAGAAGTATATCGTCTGTAATGCCGATGAATCGGAGCCGGGAACGTTCAAAGACCGCTATTTGCTCGAACGCGATCCGCATGCACTGATCGAGGGAATGCTGATCGGGGCTTTCGCGCTCGGCGCGGAAACCTGCTACATCTATTTCCGCGGCGAGTACAATTACCTGATCGACATCATGGATAAGGCGATCGAGGAAGCAAAGGCCGCAAATCTAGTCGGCAAAAACATACTAGGAAGCGATTTTACATGTAATTTTTATACCCATACCGGAGCAGGTGCATATATCTGCGGTGAAGAAACCGCGCTTCTTTCGAGTCTCGAAGGATTTCGCGGACATCCGCGTATGAAACCGCCGTTTCCTGCGGTAGAAGGAGTTTATGCGTGTCCGACGGTTGTCAACAATGTCGAAACTCTGACCGCTGTTCCCCAGATCATTGAGATGGGCGGCGAAGCATGGCAGCAGCTCGGAACGGAAAAATCGGGCGGAACAAAACTGTGGTCGGTCTCCGGGCATGTCAAGAAACCCGGCGTTTATGAACTTCCGATGGGCTATGACGACATGGAGAAGTTCATCTATGAAGACTGCGGCGGAATGCTGCGAGACGATAAAGATCTTAAAGCCTGTATTCCCGGCGGTTCTTCGGTTTACGCGATGCGCAGAGACCAGATAGTCGGACAAAAAGTTTTGATGGATTACGAAGGTCTTGTCGCCGGTGGTTCTCTGGTTGGATCAGGCGGATTTATCGTTATTGACGAAACTGTCGATATGGTCGATTCGACCAAAAATCTGACCGAGTTTTACAAGCACGAATCCTGCGGCTGGTGTACACCGTGCCGCGAGGGAACGGATTGGCTGACAAAGATCTTTACAAGGATCGCAGACGGCGGCGGGCGTCCGGAAGACGCGCAGCTGATCCTCGATCTTTGCGACAATATTGAAGGAAAATCCTTTTGCGCACTCGGAGATGCCGCCGCCTGGGCCATACAGGGTGCAGTCAAGCGTTTTCCGGAAGATTTTAAGAAACATTTGCTGCACAATTAATTAGCGGCCTTAAGGTTAAAAAACATTTGATCCCGCTTTGCCTGTCAATGTCAGGTTAGGGCATTATTGTTGGATTCAAAAATAATTTTGGAATACGAGGAGTTCTACTTATGGGAAGAGGCGATAAGAAAACAAAACGCGGAAAGATCTTTGCTGGCAGTCACGGAAAGGCGCGTCCGAAGCCAAAAGCCGCTAAAAAGCAAAAGGTCGAGAACAAGTCTGAGAAGAAAGAAACAAAATAGATCACGCTCAAAAAATTAAGAATGTCGGAAGAATTAGTAAAAATAACTATCAACGGAAAGGAATTCGAAGTTGAAAACGGCACGCCGCTGATCGATGCGTGTAACAAAAACAACTTCGGAGTTCCCTCCTTTTGTTATTACAGCGATCTCGAATTGCAGGCCTCGTGCCGAATGTGTCTGGTGCGCATCGATAAGATGCCGAAACTTCAGGCATCCTGTTCAATACCGGTTCGCGACGGAATGGTCGTCGAAACCCAGAGCGAAGAGATCGAAAAAGCACAGCGTGCAATGGGCGAATTTCTGCTTGCAAATCACCCGCTCGATTGTCCGGTTTGTGACCGCGGCGGCGAATGCGAATTGCAGGAGATAATTTTTGACTGGGGCGACGTTGAAGAACGTTTTCACGAACCAAAGAACGCTCATCCCGAAAAGTTTCTTTCGCCGATGGTCGCCAATGATCAGCAGCGATGCATCCTCTGCAAACGCTGCACAAGAGTCTGCTCTGAATGGATGGGAGAAGACGAGATCGAGGCCGGAAACCGCGGCGCAAATACCGTTATCGGGACGTACGGCGGCTGGCTTGACTGTTCGCAGTGCGGAAACTGCGTAGAGGTTTGTCCGACCGGGACACTTCTTGACGGCGTATACCGACACGCGACACGCCCATGGGAACTAGATCAGACGATCACTACCGACACATACAGCTCCGACGGAATGCAGCTGAGCATCGGTTCACGGGCGGGAGAAGTACACCGAATCGTTGCGCGCGACAGATATGTTGACGGACTCAATGGTGAATTTCTGGATGTAAAGGCGCGGTTTGCGCACGAATTCATCAATCATCCGGACCGTATAAAAACTCCTCTTATAAGATATAAGAAAGGCGGAAAGCTTATCCCGGCAACATGGGATAGTGCCATAGAACTCGTTGCACAAAAATTCAAAGAAGCCGGCAGCAAGGTTGGTGTTGTTGCGAGTTCGCGTCTGACGAACGAGTCGGTTTTCACCCTAAAAAGATTTGCACTTGAGGCGGCAAACACAGAAAACTTTGCTGTATCGGATTCTTATGATCTTTCTCCGCTCTTCGATAACTTGAGCGTACCGCTCTGTACGCATAAGGAGATCCGCCACGCAGGCACGATACTCTTGATCGGCGGCGAACCTGAGGAAGAGCAGACATTTACCGCAAAACAAATGCGCCAGGCGGTCAAAAACGGCGGGGCGAACCTGATCATCGTAAATGACACGCCGATCCGGCTGACGCAGTCGGCGACGCAGTTTGTTCACATCAACCCCGGTTCGCTTGACGCTTTTGTGCTTGCGTTGACATCGGGTGATAATTCTGCGATCGAAAAACTCGGGATCGATAAAAGTGAGATCGACACGCTGCGAAAAACGATTGACGAAACCGAAGGCGATCTTATTATTTCTTTTGGCAGTGAACTTTCGACGGACGCACAAGCGATACTTGCGGCTTCCGCAAAAGATTTTTCGTCCGGCAGCCGGCGTACGCTGCTCCATCCTTTGCCGAAATATAATAATTCGGTCGGAGCAAACGACATGATGTCCGGCAAAAGATCACTTGGTGAAGTTTTAAACGACTCAAAAGCACTTTTGATCGCCGGAAGTCTGCAGGATAATTCGGCGCTGAGCCGTAAGGATTTTGTCGTCGTGCAGGAATTGTTCGAGACCGAAACGACGGCTCATGCGGATGTTGTTCTTCCGGCCTCAAGTTTTGCGGAAGTGGACGGCACGTACACAAATAACAGCGGTTTTGTTCAGCGCGTGAGAAAAGCGATCGAACCTGTTCATCAGACGAAATCGGATTGGGTAATCACATATCTGATCGCTCGCGAACTCGGAACGGATCTTGGCTATAATTTCTCGGCCTCGGCGGTTTTCAGAAATATCGCGGACACGATAAGTGCTTATGAAGGCTTGCGTTACCCTGATCTGAAAGACGAATCGAACCCGAGACAAGTAAACCATGCGCTGAATGGATCCGCCGATGTTTCGGCCGAAACGGAACGGTTGGAAAAAGCGGTGGAAGCAATGCAGGCCGGCGGCGAAAAGATCACGGAAACGCCAAAGGTCGGACACAAGCTGTTCAGACTGACAACGCTGACCGAAAAAACGAGACAATTCCATCTTTTGGCAAACGGGAATCCGAAACCGGAAAACCTGCTGGTTTCTCCGCTTGAACAGTTTAAGCCGGACGGCACACCGAAGAATGGAACTAACGGACACGGGGCTGAAATAGCAGTCCCCGCAGAAGCGCTTGAATCTGCGGCTGAATAGTACCCTTTAACGAATTTGTGATATGGAATCTATTTTAGATACATCTTTCCCGTTTATCGTGATCGTCGTCGCGATCCTGCTTGCGTTTCAGGGCGTACTGATGATCGTTGCATATACGGTTCTTGCCGAGCGCAAGGTTCTCGGCTGGATTCAGGGGCGGATCGGACCAAACCGCGTCGGCCCGTGGGGATTGCTGCAGCCGTTTGCCGATCTCTTCAAGTTTATTTTCAAAGAAGATCTTGTTCCGGATAAATCGACCAAATTTATATACTTTCTCGCGCCACTTGTTGCACTTACCTGCGCATTGATGCCGATAATCGTTTATCCGTTCGGACCGCCGCTTAAAGATCCGCTCAGCGGGCTTGTGCCTTATGTTGAAGGAATTCCGCTTTTGGGCACCGCGGTCGCGTGGCTGGCTCCGAAAGCGATGAATATGCCGCTGACGATCGCAAGTCTCGATGTCGGTGTGCTTTATGTTCTGGCGATAACTTCGGTAGGTGTTTACGGCATCGCGCTTGCCGGATGGTCTTCTAATTCAAAGTATTCGCTTTTCGGCGGACTGCGTTCTTCGGCGCAAATGATCTCATACGAACTCTCGATGGGCGCTTCGATCATCGGCGTCGTAATGCTTGCCGGTTCGCTCAATCTGACGGAGATAATCAACGCTCAGATAAATTCACCGTTTAAGTGGTACATTATCCCGCAATTTATAGGGTTTATAGTTTTTTTGATCGCGGCATTTGCGGAAACGAACCGTGTGCCGTTCGATCTTCCGGAAGCTGAGACGGAACTCGTCGCCGGATTCCACACGGAATATTCGGCGCTCAAATTTGCGCTGTTCTTTATGGCTGAATACGTAAATATGTTTACGGTTTCGGTAATGGGCACGGTGCTTTTTCTCGGCGGATGGTATATTCCGGGGCTCGGTCACATTTTTGAACCCGGTTCCATACCGTACGCGCTCTTCAGCCATGTTGGTTTTCTGCTGAAGATCTTCGGATTTCTGTTCTTCTATATCTGGGTTCGCGGAACACTTCCGCGGTTCAGATTTGACCAGCTGATGAATTTCGGCTGGAAATTCCTTCTGCCTGTAGCATTGGGAAACGTTATTTTGACGGTAATAATTGTATTTTTGTTGAATAGATAGAGGGAGTTTGTAATACGTGATACGCAATTCGCAATACGCGTTTCGCGGCTATTACTTGAGATCGATTTCCAACTGCGCGACGTCGAACGCCAGTCGCGTTTTGCGAATTACGTAAAGCGAATTGCCTTTTACCACTTACGAGCTTATGGTTACACCCATTTTCTTTTTACTCGCAGGACTCGCGATCGCTTGTGCGGTTTCATGTGTTTATCACAAAAATCCGCTGTACAGTGCGGTTTCGCTGGTTGGAGTTTTTCTTTCGCTGGCCTGTGTTTATCTGACTCTTGCAGCACCGTTTATTGCGGCAGCGCAGATTCTGGTTTACGCCGGCGCGATAATGGTTTTGGTCGTTTTCGTGATAATGCTCCTGAATCTTGATGAAGACAGACCGCTCAACCGGCTCAGGTATCTTTATTTTGTCGGCGGCGCTCTCGGACTCGCGCTTATCGCGCAGACGTTCTTTATTTTTTATGCGGTACGCAGTCAGGGAGCCGAATCGGTTGAAAACACGGCCGTCGGTACTGCGATGAGCATCGGTCAGGCGATGTACACACAGTATCTGCTGCCGGTCGAGATCGTCGGAATACTCCTTTTGATGGGGATCGTCGGCGCGATGATCATGTCGCGAAGACTGACCGACCTAAAAAGCGAGATCGAAGAAGGAACTGAAATTAACAACTAATCAAAGACATGGAACCAGGCCTGGAAACATATTTAGCCCTCTCGGGAATACTTTTTACGATCGGTGCGGTCGGTGTTATTTACAAGCGTAATGCGATCGGGATGTTTATGTGTATCGAGCTGATGCTCAATGCCGTGAATCTTTCGCTTGTCGCTTTTTCCCGTCATTACGGTGACGTCACCGGACAGCTTTTTGTCTTTGTCGTAATGAGTGTCGCGGCGGTTGAAGCCGCGGTCGGATTGGGAATTATTATCACGTTTTTTAGAAACCGCGATTCGATCGATGTCGATGACGCAAGCATTTTGAAGAATTAATAAATTTACCAGATGACCGAAAATAATCTTTTAAGTCTAATAATTTTTGCGCCGCTTCTTGGCGCTGTGATCAACTGGCTGATCGGCGGACGGCTTAGAAATGAGATGTTCAGCGGCGTAGTCGCCTGCGCGTCGGTCGCGGTTTCCTGTGTTGTCGCTTTTATCATCGCTTTCGGAGTTGGGACCTCAAACTCCGGGGCACTTTTCGCGCCCGAAGGAAAAGCGGTTCTCGATCATATCTGGACGTGGATAGAAGTAGGCGATTTCCGTGTTGATTTTGCCCTCGGGATGGACCGGCTTTCCGGAATATATGTCTGTTTCATAACTTTTGTCGGACTTCTCATCCACATTTTCGCAACGGGATATATGCACGGCGATAAGGGCTTTTATCGCTTTTTTGCGTATCTGAATTTATTTATGTTTGCGATGCTGACGCTAATCCTTGCCGATAATTATCTGCTGATGTTTGTCGGTTGGGAAGGTGTCGGGCTGTGCTCTTATCTGCTTATCGGTTACTACATCAACAAAGATGAAGCCCGCAGGGCAGCCAAGAAAGCATTTGTCATGAACCGCATTGGTGACTGGGGCGTTTTGATGGGGATGTTTCTCATCTTTACGATGACCGGTTCGCTTTCTTTCTTTGATAAAACCGTTGACGGCACGGAAGTCCAAAGCGTCTTTTCGTGGGTTGCGCAAAACATAACTGCCGCTGATCCGTTTACGTGGAGTGTTATTTTTGCCGGCGGGCTGACATCTGCCGCTCTGCTTTTGTTTATCGGCGCAACCGGGAAATCGGCTCAGATCCCGCTTCTTACCTGGCTTCCTGACGCGATGGCCGGCCCGACGCCCGTTTCCGCGCTAATTCACGCGGCGACCATGGTAACCGCCGGGGTTTATCTTGTCGTCAGAAGCAATGTCATTTTTCAAAATGCTCCAACCGCGATGATGATCGTCGCGACGATCGGTGCAGCTACGGCGTTATTTGCCGCAACGATCGCGATATCGCAGACGGATATCAAAAAGGTTCTGGCATATTCAACCGTTTCGCAGCTCGGCTATATGTTCCTTGCGTGCGGGGTCGGTGCATTTGGCGCGGCTATTTTTCACGTGATGACGCACGCATTCTTTAAAGCGCTTCTCTTTCTCGGTTCGGGTTCCGTTATCCACGGAATGCACCACGAACAGGACATGCGAAAGATGGGCAATTTGAAGAAATATATGCCGGTCACGTTTTTCACAATGGCCGCCGGCTGGATCGCGATCGCCGGGATCTTTCCGTTTTCGGGATTTTTCTCAAAGGACGAGATCTTATATAAGACGTTTGCCAATACAGCGCTTGGAAACTACGCGACGTTTCTCTGGGTGATCGGGGTAATCACGGCGATTCTTACAGCAGTTTATATGACGCGGATGATGGTGATGACATTCTGGGGCAATGAACGTTTTCATGATGAACTTCCCGACGAGCACCATGATCACGCGGATGACGATGATGATCATCATCATATTCCTGCCGATTTCAAACCGCACGAATCTCCGCTTTCGATGACCGTACCGCTTATCGTTCTCGCGGTACTTTCGACAGTCGGCGGATTGGTTGGAATTCCATATGCGATAAGTTCATTTGTCAGCCACAGCGATATAAATGTTTTTGAACATACGCTCGAACCTGTGATCAAAAAGGTCGGCGCGGATTCTCATGCCGCGGAAACTGCCGGACATTCCGCGGAACCCGCGGCGGCTGCAGAAACAGCCGATCACGGTGCGCACGATCCTGCCGAAATTCGCACGGAAAGGCTGCTTGCCGGATTTTCGCTTCTTTTGGCAATCGCAGGCGTTGCCGGCGGATTTTTATACTTTAAGAAGAATCCGCTCAAAACAATGCCGAAGGTACTTCAGAAGAAATGGTATCTTGACGAGATCTACAATAAGGGAATCGTTGACCCGATCACAAATTTATCGAGAAAAGGTCTCTGGCAGGGATTTGACGTCGGATTTGTCGACGGCACGGTTAACGGGATCGGAAGTTTTGTAACGGAATTGGGTTCGCTTGCCCGAAGGATCCAGGTTGGATTTGTAAGATCTTATGCGGCGATGATCCTTCTCGGTGCACTCATCGTGGTGGGTTATTTTATTTATTACGGAATTAAGCTGATATCGTAACGGCACTTTACCCGCCGGTCTGATCAAAGAATTATGAGTTTCATGACGGAAAATCTTTTAACGATCCTGATATTGCTTCCCGCTTTTGGCGCGGTCGCAATTGTCGGACACAGTCTTTTCTGGAAGGAAATAAACCATTTGAAGTGGCTCGCACTGGTCTTTACTGCGGCAAACTTTCTTTATTCCCTGTTTCTTTTCGGCGGAGGAGGAGTTTCGGCAAACGGTTTTCAGTTCGTCAAAAATGTTCCGTGGATCGAAGCGATAAATACGAATTATCATGTCGGCATCGACGGGTTCAGCTTCTGGCTTGTTATCCTGACGACATTTATCATGCCGATCGCGATCCTTTCGACGTGGCATGCCGTTGAAAAACACCACACGGCATTTTTCGCCTTTCTTTTGCTTCTCGAAAGCGCGATGATCGGCGTATTTGTATCGCTTGATCTCCTCGTTTTTTATCTTTTCTTTGAAGCTTCGCTGGTTCCGATGTTCTTTCTTATCGGGATCTGGGGCGGCAGCAACCGCATCTACGCAGCGGTCAAGTTTTTCATATTTACCGCGCTCGGAAGTTTGCTGATGCTCGTTGCCATAATCTCGCTGTATTATCTATATGCAAATGCGTCGGGCGGTGCCGGTACATTTGATTTTGTCGCGTTACTCGGAGCTGTTGAATCCGGAAAACTCGTGTTTGCCGGAAGCACTGGCGTTTTGCTTTTCCTTGCGTTTGCACTGGCGTTTTCGATCAAGGTTCCGGTATTTCCGTTTCATACATGGCTTCCGGATGCGCATACCGAAGCGCCGACTGCGGGCTCGGTAATACTTGCCGCAGTTCTTCTGAAAATGGGTACATACGGCCTGATGCGTTTCAACTTTACGCTCTTTCCGGAAGCATCTCGCGAATTTGCGTGGATATTTATTATTCTGGCGATAATCGGGATCATCTACGGCGCGCTTGTCGCGATGGTGCAGCCCGATATCAAGCGTCTCGTCGCGTATTCTTCGATCGCCCATATGGGTTTTGTCATCCTCGGAATGTTTTCGTTTACCGAAATGGGAATGCAGGGCGCACTTTACACAATGCTGGCGCACGGTGTGACGACGGGCGCGCTTTTCCTGCTTGTCGGGTTTATTTACGAAAGAAGACATACAAGACTTATTTCCGAATACGGCGGACTTTCAGGGATCATGCCGGTTTACGCGACGTTTTTTGTAATAACGACAATGGCGTCGATCGGACTGCCGTTCCTCAACGGCTTTGTCGGTGAGTTTTTGATCATGCTCGGAATGTGGTCATCGACGATCCTTCCGGGCAGCATGAACAAAGTCGCAGCAATGTTTGCCGGAACGGGTGTGATCTTTGCAGCTGTTTACCTGCTTTGGATGGTCCAGCGCGTATTTTTCGGCAAAGTTACAAATGAGAAAAACCGGGGTCTTCTCGATCTGAACTCACGTGAGGTCGGTTTGATGATACCGCTGCTGATCCTGATGGTACTGATGGGTGTTTATCCAAGACCCGTGCTGGAAACGGCAAAAGAAAGCATCGTTGCGATCCAGAAAAGAGTGGTCGGGGAAACGAAGGGCGGAACGATAACGGAGCTGAAGCCCGAAAAAAAAGAATCACATTAAATGAAACCGCGTTAGAAAGTTTTGTTTTACAAATTTTAAGATGAATACGATTTTCCTAGCAGATCTGGTAGATCCAAATATAAACATTCCGATCGTCTTGCCGGAAATGATCCTTGCTGTTTTCGGGATCATATTGATGGTTTTTGACAGCTACAAACCGAACCGGCTGCGGGCGACAGGTGTGATCTCGATCATCGGGATCATCGCATCGGCATTTGCGCTTCTGATGATTTGGTCTGATCCGAATATGCCGAAGAGTGCGTTTAACGGAATGATCGTCACTGACGGATTGCGGATCAGTTTTACGCTCGTTTTTCTTTTTGTTACCGCAATAACTATTCTGATCTCGAGTATCTGGGTTGAAGAAGAAAATGTTCCGGCCGGCGAATACCACTGTATGCTGCTGTTTGCGACCGTTGGAATGATGTTTATGGCATCCGGAAACGATCTGGTTATCATTTTTCTCGGGCTTGAAACACTGACGATCTCTACATACGTAATGGCCGGAATGAGGAAGCGCGACCTTCGCTCGAACGAATCCTCGATGAAATACTTTATCCTCGGTTCGTACGCTTCCGCATTTCTTTTATACGGTATGGCGCTTATATACGGCGCGACCGGATCGACCAATTTGACACAGATCGCTGAAAAAGTTGGTGATGCAAACTTCCCTGCTCTTCTCCTGGTAGGCGCTGCGATGCTTCTTGTCGGATTTGGCTTTAAGATCGCAACGGTTCCGTTCCACGTCTGGACACCGGATGTTTATGAAGGTGCG
>JAWKHO010000005.1:0-175541 GCA_041394785.1 Pyrinomonadaceae bacterium
TACACCTGATTTTCACCGCCAAGGCCGTATCCATCAAGACAAACCTGAAAGATCTCACGCGTCGCAATATCGCGCGGCACGAGATTGCCGTATGCAGGATATTTTTCTTCAAGAAAATACCAGCGCTCCTCAGCCGGAATACTTTGCGGACTTCTCGTGTCACCCTTCGTCTTCGGCACCCAAACCCTTCCGCCTTCACCGCGGGCGGATTCGCTCATCAACCGGAGCTTGTCCTCTCCAGGGATCGATGTCGGATGGACCTGGATAAATTCGCCGTTGGCATATTTTGCACCTTGCTGGTAACAAGCCGCGATCGCACTCCCCGTGCAAACCTGCGAATTTGTCGATTTACCCCAGATCATTCCTGGACCGCCGGTGGCCATGATCACCGCGTCTGCCTTAAACGCTTTTAATTCGAGTGTCTGTAAGTTCATCGCAACGATCCCGCGGGCCACCTGTTTGTCGTCCAAAACAAGCGAAAGCATTTCCCAGCCTTCGAATTTGGTGACGTGGCCCTTTGCTTCAAAGGATCTGACTTGCTCATCTAGTGCATATAGAAGCTGCTGTCCGGTCGAAGCTCCGGCAAAAGCCGTCCGGTGATGAAGCGTTCCTCCGAATCTGCGAAAATCGAGCAATCCTTCTTTTGTCCTAGAAAAGGGCACCCCCATCCGGTCAAACAAATAAATGATCTGCGGAGCCATGTCGCACATGCGTTTGACCGGAGTCTGATTTGCCAAAAAGTCGCCGCCGTAAACTGTGTCGTCAAAGTGTTTGAACGGGGAATCGCCTTCACCTTTAGTGTTTACCGCGCCGTTTATTCCGCCCTGAGCGCAAACCGAATGGGAACGCTTTACGGGAACAACTGAAAAGAGATTTACGTCATGCCCGGCTTCGGCAATTTTCATCGTTGCCGCCAGGCCTGCCAATCCGCCGCCGACAACTATTATTTTTATTCCTTTTTTTGATGCCATTTTTTCTCTGATTCGCTTTGATATCTATTGTCTTAAAATTTCTCCGATTTAACCGGTATAATATCTGCCTGCACCTGCTGCTCGCACAAGATCTCCGGCATCAGCCCGCACGGCCTGACAAACGAAACCGCGGCATTTACGCCCACCGCAAATAAACTAACGCCGACCAGTGCGCACGCATACAACGTAAATTTCTGAGCCTGTTCACCAACAACAATTCCCCAATCCACAGCGAAAAGAAAAATTCCGTATGCCAGATGCCAGGCCGTGGCTGCAACGCCGAGGATGTAAAAAAGGAGTACGCCGGTCGATTGGAAATCTCCTGAAACGATGCTGAACGCAGTTCCCGCGTTTCCGGCAACGGCAATATCTGTTAGTCCTATTCCGGCAAACAGTCCGAATCTGAAATGAAGCAGGTGAAATATTATAAAAAAGAAGAGGAAAACACCGGTAACACGCTGGAAAAGATAGAGCCAGTTTCTACCATATCCATAATTTCCGACGTTGACGCGCGACTCCGCAGATATCACGATCCCGTAAACAGAATGAAAAAGCAGCGGAATAAAAATGCCGAATATTTCGATAAAAAGAAGGAACGGAATATGATGAATATCCGCAACGGCATCATTAAAGACTTCTGCGCCGTTCATTGCTTTTGCGTTTGTGAAAAGATGACCAAAGTAGAAAAAGCCGAGCGGAACTATG
Source organism: Pyrinomonadaceae bacterium (assembly GCA_041394785.1). GTDB lineage: Bacteria > Acidobacteriota > Blastocatellia > Pyrinomonadales > Pyrinomonadaceae > Aridibacter. Next base: position 1,677 of record JAWKHO010000005.1, read on the forward strand.
CCCGAAATTTGGTGCAGCTTTCTTAGCAGGAAAGTCCTGCTGAATTTTGATGCCATTATCTAGCCTCTTTTTGTGGTTGAATCAATTTGAATGAAGACATTATATTTTGGGTTCACATTCAAATCAAACAACATAAGGAAAATACCGAGAGTAATTTTTTCTTTATCGTTGTAAATAATATCCTCTTTTTAATATAAGAAAAAATGAAATCCACTTCCGGACAAACTTAGTTCCTCTAATCTCTCGCTTGACATCAAAATTCGCCATTTATAAGATGTTTTCACGAGTTTTACTCGGAATACGTTAGAAACACTAATATCTTATGCACATCGAAACATTGAAAGTGTTTTGCGACCTGGTTGAAATGCAGAGTTTTTCGCTGGCCGCCGAAAGAAATTTTGTAACTCAGTCTGCCGTCAGTCAACAGGTCAGAAGTCTTGAAGAAAAGTTCAAACGAAAACTGCTTGAAAGGGTCCGCGGAAGACGCGAAATTCGGCTTACTGCGGCGGGAGACGTATTCTATCAGGAAAGCAAAAAGGTTTTGGATTCATTTGATCAGCTGAACGAGAACATGAACAGCCTTGTCGGAAGAATCAGCGGCGTCGTAAAAATTGCGACTGTTTACAGCGTCGGACTTCACGAACTCCCGCCGATCGTCCGGGAGTTTATGTCAAAATTCCCTTCAGTAAAGATCGACCTCGAATATCAGCGAACAACAAGGGTCGTGAGAGATGTTTTAAAAGGGATCGTCGAACTCGGTGTGCTGGCATTCCCCGAAACCCGCCGCGGGCTGACACTTGTCCCGATGGCGAGCGACAGACTCGTTTTGATCTGTCATCCGGATCATGAACTCGCCGGAAGAAAACAGCTAAAGGCAAAAGATCTGAAGGGGCAGGATTTTGTTCTTTTCGAACGGGACATACCGACACGCAAGGCCACCGATAAATTACTCAAATCATTTGGTGTCGGAGTGAACAAGATCTCGGAGTTTGACAATATCGAAACGATAAAACGTGCAGTCGAAGTCGGATTTGGAATGGCGATCGTCCCGTATCCGAGCGTGATGGATGAAGAAAAAAACGGTCAGCTTTCGGTTGTCCAGCTAAAGGAAAAAGACTGGGTCCGTCCGGTCGGAGTAGTTTACAGAAGTGACCGCGAACTTTCTTTAGCTGCAAAGAAGTTTGTAAAGCTTTTGGAAAAAGACGTAAGCTGACGAGACATTGATACCTGCAGATACTATATGAAAACCGGCTATGCAGCATTTCGAATTCATCGCTTTGGAAAATGACCTGAGCATCCTCTTGAGGCTTGTGATCATAATCGTTTTCGCGGGCATACTCGGATGGGAACGCGAAACCGCCGGAAAATCGGCCGGTCTCAGGACGCATATGCTTGTCGGGATCGGCGCGGTTTTGTTTGTTTCGATAAGCGAAATTCTCGTCCAAAGCTACCGGTCGTACGGAGACACGATGCGTTTTGATCCGATCAGGATCGTCGAAGCGATCGTCACGGGAATTAGTTTCATCGGCGCGGGAGTGATATTTGTTGCCCGCAGAAAAGGTGTCGTCAGAAATCTCACGACCGCGGCTTCGATCTGGACAACATCGGCGATCGGAATGATAGTCGGGATGCAGCGTTATTTTCTCGCTTTCTTCAGTACCATCCTGATATTTATCGTTTTACGTGTGCTTGCATATATTGAATTGCGATCCGAACAGCAAATAAAAAAAGACGGATCATCCGAGTGATCCGTCTTAAAACCGAAGATACAAACCGTAATTTCTTAGTAGGTTGCGACAAATGTTAAAGGAGATGTCGCATTCATACCGTTTAATGCCTGTTTCAGGATCGGCACCAAACCTTCCGTTTCCATATATTCCCGTCCGAGAAGCCGGCGAAAGCGTTTCCGTTTATCCTTGCCGGTAAGCTCATTGAGCATTCCCCCGCAAAAAGCGGTGACGATCTCCGGCGCAAATTGTGTTCCCGCGTTTCTTCTCAGATCTTCGACGACTTCAAAAGCCTGCCGTCTTCGCTTGTATGGACGATCGGTCGTCATTGCGTCAAATGAATCGGCAAGTGCGACGATCTTAGCGATATACGGGATCTCGCTGTCGGTCAATCCATCCGGATAACCGCGCCCGTCGAGACGTTCATGGTGATATTTCGCCGCAAGCGGCACATCAGTGTAGGGATGATGGATCGGCATCAATATCTGATATCCTACCGCCGGGTGTTTATTGAGTTCGGCGGATTCTTTTGCGTTGATCCGATATGGCGCGTTGATAATGCTTTTTTCGACCGTCAGTTTTCCGACGTCATGTAAATATCCCGCAACTGCGACACCTTCGATTTCCTCATCGGTCCAGCCCAATTCCTGCGCAATTATTTCAGAATATTTTCCTACTCTTACCGAATGGCCTTCGGTATATTTGTCTTTGCTGTCGATAGCGTTTGCAAATGCCCTAACGGTGTCACTATAAGTTAGCCGCATGGCGTCATAGAGTTTTCTATTCTCGTCTGCGCGCCGCTCGAGTTCGACCATCAAATTCCGCTGATGGATCCCTACTCCAATATGCCTGGACATCGCCCGGATGATATCCCTGTCTTCTGCAGTAAACGGTTTTCCGGAGGCCTTTTCGCCCAAAAATACAATTCCGACGAGTTCGTCGCGAACGATCAGAGGCATTATTATCTCTATATTCTTGCGTTCAAGAATCCTTTGATAACGCTGAAAAAATACAAGCATTTTTGCCTGGCTTATTTCGATCTCGCTCATTCCGGCATTTAAGAATTCCTGTTCATCTGAAATATCTATCGCCGCACTCAGCGGGAAATCATCACCGAGCCCGCGCGCCGCGAGAAAATTCAGTTCGTGTCCAAACCGCGAATATTTTGCGATCCCGCCGCGCATGATCGCCAAAGAACCGAGCAACAGATGCAGCGAGGTGCGGATCATGTCCTGGAAATTGTTTTTGTCGGCTACTTCCTGTCCGAGATCAGCAAGAGCTGAAAATGCGTGGATCAATTTTTGTTGGTTTTCAGGCATTGTATTTTTTACAGATCCTAAAGAAATGGATTTTGGAAAGTTTGCGAAGGCGTATCGTCAGATTTAGACAGCAATTTCGACGTGGTTTGTTAAACCCAGCATTTCAAAAAGCTGATTTGTATCTTCGCTGACGTCGGAAAAAATGATCTGAGTTCCGGCACTCGAAGCGGCGTCGATCACTCCGAGCAGGATCGAAACTCCGATGCTGTTAACGATCTCCGTATCTTTGAAATTTACGACAAGCGTCTTGCAGCCTCCATCAATTTGACGTCTGCACTCGCGTTCGATCTTTTCGCCGGTGATCTTATTTAAGTAATCACTAGCGTAAACGGTAGCGGTTTCACCATCATTTCGAACGGGTATTTCAAAATTTGTATTCACTTATTTGTTGTTTTCTGCCGGAATTTTGGATTGAGTTTAAAGAAAGGAATCAGGTGAAAGTTGCTTCAGCCCGTTTTGGGGTATTCAACCAATCTCTAAACAAGTCTTTAGAACACGCAACCTAAAGTAATACTTTAAGGATTGAATGTCAACTTAAATGTTTTAGGTTGAAAAGGGGCAGTAAACAATTTATTAGCTCGGGGCTTTGAGCTTCAGAATCTGGTCCATTAAGTCTGCAATACGCACTGCCCCTATTCTTGTCTTCATTAGACAGGTGTTTGAGAAATATCTGCAAAATGATTAAGGGAAACGGCAGCCACCCGTAAGAACTTGGCTCAAAAATTCCTCAGGCGAGCGATTGTTCGTAGATAGAGACTTTTTTTGAAAAGAACCAATTTCGCAGCTTCCCGGTCGACCGTCTAAAAGTTATCGACCACGTCAAATGATAAGGTTTACCTGTTGAATATCGTGATGTTTTCTGGAAGGCTTGCGCCTCTTACATTTCTCTCTCAAATTTTCAGATCGCGGCATCTGTTTTGCCGGTTAAATTGGAGGGAAAGCCGTCGAAGACGGTAGTAGAATTTAGCCCCATGCGCAAGCGTGGGGGGTTGTTTATAAGATTCCGAAAAGCTATCGAAGATAGCGGCATAATAGTTTGATACAATCTGTCGCCTGTTTTACAGGCTCAAACGATTCCTAAACTGATAACCCCGGGTTCCGCTCTGCTTCACCCGGGGCTATTTTCTTTCATCTGCTTCGCAGATTTTGCTACAAGTTTTAATTCACCCGGCGAAAAGGAATTTGAAATCCTCCGAGAGATTTCTTGATAAACGACTAACTATTACTCACCCTATCGTTTCGTTAAACAAGCCGCAAATCCTGGCACAGATACTACAGAATTTTACTTTTTAAGATACTCCAAGAGTTATAGTTTTAGTTAACTTCCATTCACCATTCATCTTAGTTAAAAGCAAAAAATCTTGTTCTGCACAAGTACCTCCGCATCTCAGATCCAAATATAAAAACGCATTTGTCTTTTTTGAATCAAACCCGACTTGCGAAAGCCTGATAATCCCGGAAGAATTCGGAAACTTTTCATAAAATGTTTTCCAAAAATCATACGAATCGTCCCCGTCTCGTTCAAAATTCAGATCGTCATCGTTTACAAGAACGTAATTTTTCTCAAGATCAAACGATTTGGTCAATCGTCTGGAAGTGCTAATCTTTGAATTGAAATCATTAATTGCCTCCCCGACCTGTTCAGGAAATTCCTCACTTAGGTCCAACGAAGTTCGATCGATCGTACTTGGGTACTTTTCAGTATCGCGGAGGATCACAAAAAGATCGACCTTTTTACCATTGCCATATCCGGTTCGAATGGTTTTCAAAAATGCAGAGTATACCGCGTAAGACTCGTCAACCATCGTTGAATTGTCTCCGATTTCGTGATCATTTACGGTTTGATCGAGCGAATTCGTGCAATTAGTGAGAATCGATAGACTTGCGAGGAGAAAGATTGCGAATTTTAACCTCATTCCAATCATAAAAAAACAATTAAGCGTCTGAGTTGATCAGAAAATTGACTATTGCACCGAGAGTCAATCCGATTAATGCACAAACCCCGCTTTCGGCTCATTATCCTTTGCTTCCCAGACAAACGCTATCTTTTCGATAACGACGTAGGCGACGCGTTCATTTTCATCACGCAAATATAAAATACCTTCTTTTACATCTACAACGCTGCCGCGAACCGTTGCGCTGGTCCCGCATGAAACATCGATCTGTTTACCCATTAACTGCTTTAAGAAATCTTCCATTTAGCTAAAGTCCTCATTATTAAAATCCGTTTCTCAGCCCTGCCAGTCTTCCCGCAACCTTCCATTTGCTCTGATCCTGCGTATCCGCACTTTTTACCGAAGGCGATCTCTGCTGGTCAGAAAATGCCAGTGCGGCGGCGATCACCGCAATATCCTGCATTTTTTCGTCCGTTTGTTTTTCACTCTTTCGTCCATTAAATTCCGTAATAAATCCGGTATCGAGCTCTCCTTTGATAAACACCTCGTCTTCCATGATCTCACGAAAAAACGGAAGAGTAGTCTTTATTCCGCCTACCTCATATTCACGCAGAGCGCGCCGCATTCTGCCGATCGCCTCGCTTCGGTCTCGTCCGTATGTACAGAGCTTGGAGATCATCGGATCATAATAGATCGAAACTTCAGCCCCTTCATAAATTCCGCCGTCGTCGCGGACACCGTTTCCCTGCGGGAGCCGCAAACGCGTAATCTTTCCGGGCGAAGGAAGAAAATTATTCTCAGGATCTTCGGCATAAACGCGGCATTCGATCGCATGTCCTTTGATCGAAATATCGTCTTGCCGAAACGATATTTCTTCACCGTTCGCAATTCGGATCTGTTCGCGGACAATATCGATCCCGGTAACAAGTTCCGTAACCGGATGTTCGACCTGAAGCCGCGTGTTCATTTCAAGAAAGTAGAACGACCGGTCAGCATCGGAAAGCAGAAACTCGACGGTTCCGGCCCCGACATAATCCACCGCTCTTGCAACCTTGATCGCTTCCGCTCCCATCCGCTCGCGCAGATCGGCGTCGTTTATCGGAGAAGGCGCTTCTTCGATTACTTTCTGGTGACGTCTCTGGATCGAACACTCGCGTTCACCTAAATGGACACAATTTCCGTGTGAATCGCTAATGATCTGGATCTCGATATGCCGCGGACGAAGAACCGCTTTTTCAACATAAACCGCGTCATCTCCAAAACTCGCCAGTGCTTCAGCCTTTGAATTTTCGAGTGCAGATCGCAGTTCATTTTCTTCGGCGACAAACCTCATCCCCTTTCCGCCGCCTCCGGCCGAAGCTTTCAGCATCACGGGATAACCAAAACTTTCCGCAACTTCCTTTGCATCCTCAAAATCTCTTAGCGGCTCCGTTGTTCCCGGCACTACCGGAACATCGGCCCCGATCGCGATCTTTCTTGCAGAGATCTTCCCGCCCATCGCTTCCATCGCTTCGGGAGACGGCCCGATAAATGTGATCCCGGCATTTGTCACGTTTCTTACAAACTCCGGATTTTCCGAAAGAAATCCGTATCCGGGATGGATCGCCTCCGCTCCCGATTCTCTTGCAGCCTCAAGTATCTTTTCCCATTTTAGGTAGCTTTCGCCCGATGGCGCCTTTCCGACATAAAAAGCCTCATCCGCCATCCGAACGTGGAGCGCATCGCGATCGGCTTCTGAATAAACGGCAACCGTTGCGATCCCCATTTCACGGCACGCGCGAATCACACGGACGGCGATCTCACCTCGATTTGCAATTAAAATCTTTTTGAACATAAACTGGGTTTCCAGAACTTGCCGCTGCCTTCAGTCAGCAGATAATGATGGAAATGGCTTCGTCTTTTGGCCGCGGAGCGGCTTCAAGAAAGTAGCCGGACGTAAAACGTCTGGAAAAATGAACGATCTTATTCGCGCTGAAGGTGCGACAGAATTTTCTTTCTGCAGCTAAGCCGCTTGATTCAGACTTATAAAAAAGATTCCAACAATTGAAAACCGACCGCCGCACCTTCAGATTTAAACGAGTATCGAGTTACCATGGTTTCGCGGATCGAACCTTACCGTTACGGTCGCACCCGGTGCATACTTGAGCTGATCCATCCGCTGCTCTTCTGTCAGAATCTCTGACGATTCAAAATCCACACCCTGAACGCTGTAAACATAATGGGCGATCTCGTCACCCGCATCGTTCATCTCGGTATCAACGATCATCGCTTCGGTGATCCGTCCGTGCTGCAAAAGTGTTCTGCGCCGCGCTTCTTGAGAATTGTCAGGTTTTGAGCGCTTAAGAAAATTTAAAAGTCCCATATTGTTAATCAATGATCAGCGGAGGTTTACCATACTTCGCACGAAGTTTGTTTACGGCGTATAAAACGTTCGGCCTCTTTATTATCCTCGCTTCGAGCGGCCGTTTCCCCGGGATATCGAGCATGATCAGACCGAGCAGAATCGTAAGTATCCCCTGTCCGGGAACTCCGGGAAGCGAAAGTGCGAGACCTAACACGATCAAAAATGCACCGAAAAGGTTTTTTGCGATCACGGCTCCCCATCTTACCAGCCAAGGACTGTTCGGCAGAAAATCCTCTTTATAGTGCGAACTGAAATAGTTTGCCGGGATCTTTACCATGACAATCGCAATTGCCGCAAAACTCAGCGCAAATGAAAGCAGAAACAAGCCGACACCGATCGCCACGCTGCCCCAGGTGAGTCCATACCAGATTTCGGTTAGCATTTCCATAAATCAGTTAACAAAATCCAGAAATATCAAAACTCCAAAGCCTCAGGTTTTTCCCTCAATTTTTCGAAATTCCTTCCACGTGTGAAACATTCGGTGTATGAACGTCCACATCGAACCGATCGCCAGTATCCAGAGTACCTGCGGCATTCGGTTGAACAAAAAGAAATCGGAATCCCAGTCCCACGTAGAAAGCGCACCGATTATCAAAAGCACGATCCTCTCGGGTCTTTGCAAAAATCCGACGTTCGCCTTTACACCCAAACTATCCGATCTCGCCGCCGTGTAGCTGACCATTACCGAACTCATCATCGCAAGACTCGCCAGAAAAACATTGGTTACCGAGCGCTGCGGCGTATTGCTCGCGTAAAAGATAATGATCCCGATAAAGGCGATCATATCCGAGATTCGGTCAAGCGAAGAGTCCAGAAAGCCGCCGAATTTTGTCACATTTCCGGAAAGCCTCGCGACATTTCCGTCAAGCATGTCGAAAATGTTTGCAATGATCAGAACAACACCGGCCCAGAAAAAATGTCCAAAGCCGAAAAGCAGCCCGCAGGCGACCGCGATCATTACTCCGATAACTGTCAGCACATTCGGATGAACGCCGCCATAAGCAAGCCAACCGACCATTCCGTCGATCACCCGCTGCGCGCCCCTTCCTATGCTCGCTCCAAACATTGTCCGCTAAGTTTCGCGTTCAATATTCAATGTTCAATGTGTCTGTGCCATAACAAAACAACCTCGAACTTTGAACCTTAAACTTTGAACTAACTTCCCTCTCCCTGTTCGTGGATCGTTTCCAATTTTGCGATCTCGAAATTTCTCCAGCCTTTCGGTGTTTTCACACGCACTTCATCGCCTTCTTCCTTACCCATCAGTGCTTGTCCGATCGGCGAAGAGGTCGAAAGCAGTCCGAGATCAGGGTCGGCTTCTTCAGATGTAACGAGTTTGTATTCGATCTCGTCTTCGCGGTCGAGATCAAAAAGGACGACCTTTGATCCGTATGCAACGCTATCCGTCGGCAGCTTTGAAATGTCGATCGAATCTACCTCATCCAGACGCTGCATCAATTGTCCGATCCGCGCCGAAACCATCGACTGTCTTTCCATTGCAGCCTTATATTCTGCGTTTTCCTTAAGATCTCCCCACTCTCTCGCACGTGAAATTTCCTTCGGAAGCTTATTGTGCAGTTCGTCTTCCAATGCTGCCAGTTCTTTTTGCAGCTTTTCTCTAACATTTTTCATAGTTTGTTTAATTAACAAGCCGATACCGACCGGCCATACTCATCTTAAATTTCTTCCTCATTCGGCGCGGCAAATGAGATCCCGATGTCGCGCGCTGTCCGGACAAGCTGCCCGTCTGTTCCAACGGATTTGACGTTGGCGATCGCGTCCGCCAAAGGTACGCTGATAACCCTTCCGGATTTTAATGCAACCATCTTTCCTTTCTCGCCGTTTGCCAAGGCTCTGACGGCACACGCACCGAAATTTGTACCGAGCATTCTATCAAATGCATTCGGACTTCCGCCTCTCTGGAGATGACCCAATACGACGCATCTCGATTCTTTTCCGGTCGCGTCTTCGACCCGTCTTCGAACATATTCGCCTACACCGCCGAGACGAAGTTCCCCTTCGTCAAGATAGATCTCGCCTTTGCCTACCTCGGTCGCCCCTTCAGCTACAACGATGTTTGTAAAGAGCGATCCGTTCTTCTCACGTTCGTAAACTTTTTTTATAACCGAATCGAACGAAAACGGAATTTCGGGAATAAGAATAATATCTGCGCTGCCGGCAAGACCCGCTTCAAGCGCGATCCAGCCGGAATTTCTACCCATTACCTCAAGCACCATCACGCGGTCGTGCGATGCGGCGGTCGTGTGGAGTCGGTCGAGTGCTTCGGTCGCAATATCGATCGCCGTTCTGAAACCAAACGTTAATTCGGTTGCCGACAGATCATTGTCTATCGTTTTCGGTACTCCGACAACCGGAAAACCGCGCTGATGAAATTGTTCGGCGATCGCCAGGGTTCCTTCACCGCCTATTACGACAAGTGCTTCGATCTTGTTTCTCTTAAGATTATCAAGCGCCTCATCGATCGGCATGTCGGGTATCACGATCTTGCCGTCGATTATCTTGCAAAAGCTCCCTTTATTTCTTGTACCGAGGATCGTCCCTCCTCTCGGAAGTATTCCGCTGACGGTTTTCGTTGTTAACTTTCTGAGCTGCGTCTCACCCAATATCCCTTCAAAACTGTCTTCAATGCCGATACAACGCATGTTGAATTCACCGATCGCGGTTCGCACCGCAGCACGGATAACAGCATTCAGACCCGGAGCATCTCCGCCTCCGGTTAGTACACCAATTTTTTTATACATAAGAAAAGAGCTCCAAAAGTAAGAGGTTATTCTACTCTAAGAACTCGGTATTGCTAAACGATTAACAAATCATTTCCGGCAGCTCAAGATGACAGGAGCCGCAACCCTTTTTCAGAATCAAATTCAGGGGAAAAAGATACAGAATCACAGAAGTTGACAAACGAAGACAATTCGCGTGAAGGGCATTGGTCTCTTATTGAGGCCCGATCGATTAGGTAAATGTTTACTTAAAGCGGCTTATGACGCCGAATATCACAATTCCAAGCAAGGCTCCCAGCCCGCCGCCCAGCGCTCCCCCGAGGATCCCACCCAGACCCAAAACAGTTCTGACGAGAACGATCCCAAGAAATATTCCGATCGCCAGACAAATAACCTGCAAAACTGACACGGGAGTTTTGTTTTCGTTTGACATAAAAATCTCCTGTAAAATCCGTAAAGCCAGTAAATACTGCGGCCGTATAATTGAACCTAATTTTGTGTTTTGCCAAGTGTGCGCTAACAAGACCTCGCTCGTCGTGCTTTTTCGAAGTGCGGTTGAGACAATTAAATGCTTTATTTCTTGGCCATTATCGTCTCGACGAGTTTTGCGGCCTCCGGAATTGCATCTACTGCTTTTAAAACCTGCGGATCATTCTCAAGAAGGACCTGATATCCCGCTTCTCCGGAGTATTTCGCAGTAGCAAGCTGTTCTCTGATCCGCGCGCGGGCATATGCAGCCTGAGACTCTATATTGGCGACCGTCAAACCGTTTTTGCTTTCCTTTGCAGTAAAATTTTCAAACGCTGCAAACAGCGCATCGCTGATTTGCGCATCACTGCCGGAGATCGTCGTTTTAAAGTTTTGTTTTCCGGTTTTATAAGACTCAAATCCTTTGATCTTTCCGGCGACGAGTTCGCGAACAAAGAAAAATGCGGATTCCGAAATACGGTATCGGAGGTCGTTATAGAGAAGCCCCGGCGCCTTGAGATCGGGCTCGATACCGCGTCCGCCGTAAAATGTGCGCCCGCCGGCGGTCTTTACCGCAACTCCAGCCGGTTTCTTAACGGGTTTTGCAGAACTGTTTTCGCCGGATTCGTCTTCCACCTCATTGGCGTGCGTAAAATAATCATAGATCGAACCGCTTGAATAATCGCGCTGCAGCGAACGCCCGTAAGGCGTGTAATATCTTGCTGTTGTAAGTGTCAGGCCGGTTCCGTAAGGGAGCGGAAATACCTTTTGTACGAGTCCTTTGCCAAAGCTCTCGCTCCCGACAACCAATCCGCGGCCGTAATCCTGAACCGCACCGGCGACGATCTCAGAAGCCGATGCCGAGCCGCCGTTGATCAAAACAACAAGCGGAAAATCGTGTTCATTCTCGCCCGTCGCCCGCAGATCTCTTGTAAACGTAAACTTTGATCTGCCTTTAACGGAAACAACCGTTTGCCCCCGCGAAACAAACCGGCTGACAACATCGATCGCCTGCGGCAGCAGCCCGCCCGGATTTCCTCTCAGATCGAGCACTAGGCTCGTCATCCCGTCTTTTTCGAGATCGGCGATCGCCAGATCGAGTTCCTTCGCCGTTGTTTCCTGAAATCCGCCCGAGAGACCGACGTATCCAACCTTATTCGGGAGCATAAAATAATTTCGTATCGAAGGAAGCGGAACACCGTCACGAACGATCTCGAGTTCGATCGGTTTATCGACACCCACTCTTTCGACGCTGACCTTAACCGGCTTTCCGCGCTCCCCGCGGACATTGCTGGAAACTTCGCTGCTTGACCATTTTTCCGCACTTTTTCCGTCGATCGCGACAAATTTATCGCCGTATCTCAAACCGCCTTTGTCTGCCGGTGTGTTTGGAATAACCGACTGGACATAAACTCCGTCACGGTGCTGAAAGATCGAAACCCCGATACCGTAGAACTGAGACTGCTGTTCTTCGTAAAGTTTTTTAAATTCGGCAGAAGTGAAAAATGAAGAATGCGGATCGAGCGTCCAGAGCATTCTTTGGATCGAACTGTCGAGCACCTCTTCACGGTCAACTTTAGCCGGGTAATTCTTGTCGATCACCGAAAGCGCCTCACCAAAATCATTCGAAATAGAATCGGTCGTCAGCGCCGCTTTTGGGTCCGATACGCCCGGCAATCTTCCGAATATCCCGCCGACCGCCGCACCCGCTACGATCAAAAATGCCGCTATGATTGCAAATCTTTTATTCATACAACAATTTTCCGCTTAAAAATATACCATATTCAGGCTAAAGCGTGCCCGTTTCGACCCCAAAAACACATCGATACTGATTTACAAGAAATCGGTAAACATTTAACATATATTCCTTTACGATGAGCAAATCCCTCTCGATCATAGTACCGGCATACAACGAAGAAGCGCGTCTCGGAAAAACAGTCCGCAAGATCCTTGAGTTGGTCGAAGACCGTAAATTAAATGCGGAATTGATAGTTATCGATGACGGTTCAACCGATTCGACGTCCGATGTCGCTAAACAAATCTGCGCCGAATTCCCCGGTTCAGAAACTAGCGTCATTCGCTATGACGAAAACCGCGGAAAAGGGTTTGCAGTAAAAACCGGTATGATCTCCGCTCAGGGAGAAATCGTTCTTTTCAGCGATGCCGATCTTTCCACGCCGATCGAAGAATACGAAAAATTAGTCAGCCCGATAGAGAACGGCGAATTTGATGTGACCTTTGGTTCAAGGGCACTTGACCGTTCGCTTATCGGTGAACACCAGCCGTGGCGGCGGGAACAGGGCGGCAAAATATTCAATTTTTTTGTCAGGACTCTTACCGGGATGCCGTTCTGGGATACGCAGTGCGGCTTTAAGGCTTTCAATATGGAAAAGTTTCGGCCGCTTCTCGATAAGATGACTATCGACCGGTTCGGATTTGACGTTGAATTTCTTTTTGCCGCACATCATAAGGGATTAAGACTCAAGGAGATCCCGGTAAGATGGAATAACGACGAAAGAACAAAGGTCAACATCTTCAGAGACAGTATCAGAATGTTTGGCGAAGTCCGCGAGATCCGAAGGAATTCTAAGAAAGGACTCTACTCTTAAAAAAGCCTTAGATCAAAAACAAGATCGCCCGCAAATTACGCGAAAACCAGACCTCATCAGGACGCATATCGCTGGCGATCTGCGCGTTAATGGATTACTTGATAAGTCTGCCGTATCAATCTTTCATAAGTATTAAACTCTCAGATTTTGTACCGACGAATGAGGGCTGCCCGTGAATCATTCGAATCACGCGAATCAGGTCAAATAGCAGACCTCATCGGTACGGGGAGCGGTGGCGACCTGTACGCGTGGAAATCGATATTTGTCTTTGACAGCGACTTTGTATAGTTAGAATTTCAGATTACAGATTTGAGATTTCAAAGTTCAAATTTCAAATTTCATAGTTCAGAATTGAGATTTGAGATTTGAGATTTCAGATTTGAGATTTCAAAGTTCAGATTTCAGATTTGAGATTTCAAATTTCATAGTTCAAAGTTCATAGTTCAAATTTCGTGGTCCATATTTCGAATTTGAGATCTCAAATATGAAATTTGAAATTCATACAACTAACCCCCGAAACCTCACCGGGCCTCCACCGCTCCCCGTACCGAGGAGCCTATAATTTGCGTCATTCGCTGGCGAGTTCCCTTTCTTCTTTCCGCTTTACTTGAATCTTAAAACCCGAAAACCGATACTATTTTCATGAGCGCCAAACTAAACGTAAACATCGACCACGTAGCCACGATCCGTGAGGCCAGAAAAACTATCGAGCCGAGCATCATCACCGCAGCTGTGATCTGTGAACAGGCCGGAGCAGACGGGATCACGGTCCACATTCGCGGAGACCGACGGCATATTCAGGACAAAGATATTTCGCTCCTTCGCGAGTGCGTTTCGACATATTTGAATGTCGAAATGGCGGCAACGGAAGAGATGCTGAAGATCGCTCTCGAAACGATGCCCAATGCGATATCGCTCGTACCGGAAAGTCCGAATGAAATCACAACCGAGGGCGGACTCGATGTTGTAAAGAATATTTCGCCGGTTCGCGCAATGGTCAAAAGGCTGCGCGACGCCGGAATATTTGTCAGCATTTTTGTCGACCCTGATGAAAAACAGATCGAAGCTGCACAGTCCGTCGGAGCGCAGCAAGTAGAACTGTGTACCGGTGAATATGCCGAACTCACTCTCAGCGGGAAAGCAGTTCACGGCGAGGGCGCGAGAAATGCAGCCCGCGAAGTAAAACGGATCCACGATGCTTCGGTTCACGCAACGGGATTAGGACTCAAGGTCGCAGCCGGACACGGTCTTACTTACAGGAACGTCGGTGCGCTTGCCAAGATCTCTGAGATCACCGAATTTAATATCGGTCACAATATAATTTCTCGTGCTGTATTCACAGGCTTATATCGAGCCGTGGAAGAAATGATCGAAAAGATAAGGATCGGAAGCTGAGATCAGTCTGCTGAAGAAAAGCCGTCGGAATAATACCGGCGCATCATAAAATAAACGGCAAAGAACAAAGTCCCGAAAACGGCCGTTTCCCACATTGCTGCATAAAGGATCTCACTCAGCGGAAGTTTCGAAGGTGCCACGGAAAAACTCACGACGCCGACGCTAAAACGTCTTTCGGAAAAAAACCAAAACAATTCAGGACCGCCGTGATCCGAGGTCGAAAAGTCCAATACGAGGTGTGAAAAATATGCCAGCGAGTAGGCCAGTGCTTCTCTTAACCTCTCTTTCTTGAACCAGACCAGAAAAATCGCTGCTATAAAGAACGAAAAGAGTACCGAATGTGTAAATCCGCGATGCCACGATTTATCACCGGTCGAATAACTCAGAATAAAATCCAGATCCGCGGCATTCGCCATAAACCCGCCAAACAAAAGCGGAAATGAAACGATCCTTTTTATTTTCGGATGGATCAGTGCGACGATCGCTGCTCCGACGCATCCATGAGCGATTGGTAGAGGCATTGTCGATCTTTAAACTAGCACAATTTTAATTCTATCCATTCGTTGTATTTGCCCGCACCGGGAAATCGCAATGGCTTTCGTTCGAAATCAATTCTCGTACAAGATCTCACATTCAGGCCCATTTTTAAAAAATCTTGACACTTTTTGTAATTCGAATTATTCTAAATCTAAACACGCATCATGAGAAACCGAAATTCAACGAGGAGATCATGAAAAAATCACAAAAAGAAATAGAAAATCTTGGGCTGACAAAACAGCGTCAAGCGGTTCTTCAGGCGATCAACCAGTCAGACAAACATCTGACTGCAAACGAAGTTTTTGAGGATGCCCGCCATCTTCTTCCGAGCATTTCCTTTGCTACGGTTTACAACTCATTGGATTATTTAAGGAAAGAGGGCTTGATCGGAGAGGTCAGATTTGGCGCCGACGCCAAACGATATGACAGAAACCTCTCACAGCATGATCATGCACTGTGCACGAGTTGCGGAATGCTCGTCGATCTCGAATTGAGTCTTCCGGAGAAATTGATCAAAGAAGCCGCCAGCAGTTCGAAATTTGAAGCTGAATCGATCGAACTGACCCTTCGAGGTTTATGCCCCGGGTGCATCAAAAGGAAAAAATAACACAATTTAACAATTGGCATTTGTAACATAAGGTTTGAAGTTTTTTAAAAACGCGACCTATCTAACGGAGGAACCAATACTTACTATGAGCGACACAACAAATGGAAATGTTTGGGATATCAACGAATCGAGCGCAGATGTATGTCCCTTTTCGGGTAAAGTTCTTAAGCATGGCGCCGGCGGCGGAACGTCCAACCGAGACTGGTGGCCAAATTTATTGAAGCTGAACATTCTCCGCCAGAATTCATCAATGTCGGATCCAATGGATGCCGATTTTAATTATGCGGAAGAGTTTAAAAAGCTTGATCTAAGCGCAGTAAAAAATGATCTTTATGCCTTAATGACAGATTCTCAGGATTGGTGGCCGGCAGATTATGGTCACTACGGTCCGCTTTTTATCAGAATGGCCTGGCACAGCGCGGGCACCTACCGGGTTATCGACGGACGGGGAGGAGGCGTTTCCGGAACGCAGCGTTTTGCGCCGCTGAACAGCTGGCCGGACAACGGAAACTTAGACAAGGCACGACTGCTTCTTTGGCCGATAAAGAATAAGTACGGCAAAAAGCTCTCCTGGGCAGACCTGATGATCCTGGCGGGCAATTGTGCACTTGAATCGATGGGCTTTAAAACCTTCGGTTTTGGCGGCGGAAGAAAAGATGTTTGGGAACCGGAAGAAGACATTTATTGGGGAGCCGAGACGGAATGGCTTGGAGATAAGCGTTATACGGGTGACAGAGACCTCGAAAATCCGCTTGGCGCAGTTCAGATGGGGTTGATCTATGTAAACCCGGAAGGCCCGAATGGCAACCCCGATCCGCTGAAATCTGCAGTGGATATTCGTGAAACATTCGGACGCATGGCGATGAACGACGAGGAGACCGTAGCATTGATTGCCGGAGGACACACTTTTGGGAAAACGCACGGTGCGGCGGATCCCGGAGAATACGTCGGGAGAGAACCTGCCGGTGCAAGTATAGCCGAGCAAGGTTTAGGATGGAAAAACACATTCGGCACCGGCCACGGAGACAGCACTATTACAAGCGGACTCGAAGGCGCGTGGACCCCGCATCCCACACGGTGGGACGGCGAATATTTCGAAGTTCTTTTTGGATATGAATGGGAACTGACAAAGAGCCCGGCAGGAGCGCACCAATGGACTCCGACCGAAGATTCCAACGCTCTGCGCGCACCGGCCGCGGGCGATCCGACTAAGTCACAGGCCCTGATGATGTCTACGGCTGATATGGCGCTGAAGCTAGATCCCGTTTATGAACCGATCTCGAGGCGTTTTCACGAAGACCAGGATGCTTTTGCAGACGCTTTTGCGCGTGCATGGTTTAAGTTAACGCACCGCGACATGGGACCGAAATCCCTATATCTTGGGCCCGAGGTTCCAGACGAAGATTTGATATGGCAGGACCCGATCCCTGCTGTAACGCACGAACTCATAAATGAAGCTGACGTTGCTGAACTGAAGAGCCGCATCCTCGATTCCGAATTGTCAGTTTCACAATTGGTGTCAACAGCATGGGCATCGGCATCGACTTTCCGCGGCTCAGACAGGCGTGGCGGCGCAAATGGTGCGCGTATTCGTCTTGAACCGCAAAAAGATTGGGAAGTTAACAACCCTGGCCAACTGGCTCAGGTTCTGGAAACTCTTGAAGGCATCCAATCTGAATTTAATGGTCAGCAGCAAAACGGAAAAATGGTTTCATTCGCCGATATGATCGTCCTCGGTGGATGTGCAGGCGTCGAGAAAGCAGCTCGGGATGCGGGTCATGATATTACCGTCCCCTTTACTCCCGGTCGGGGAGATGCAACTGCGGATCAAACCGAGATCGATTCGTTCCGTTATCTCGAACCGCGCGCGGACGGCTTCCGGAATTATCGCAGAGCTCAATATAGTGCCACGGCTGAAGATATGCTGGTAGACAGGGCGCAGCTTTTGACGCTAACAGCGCCGGAAATGACGGTTTTGATCGGCGGAATGAGAGCGCTTGATACAAATTATGATGGATCAAAACACGGCGTGTTTACCGATCGCCCTGGAAAGTTGACAAACGATTTCTTTGTAAACCTTTTGGACTTGAGTACAAAATGGGATGCTACATCGGATGAGCAGATCGAATTCGAAGGACGCGACCGCAAAACCGGTGAATTAAAATGGACTGCGACAAGGGCCGATCTCATTTTTGGATCAAACTCGGAACTAAGAGCAGTCGCGGAAGTATACGGAGCAAGTGATGCAGGCGATAAGTTTGTAAGAGATTTTGTTTCAGCTTGGGATAAGGTCATGAACCTGGACCGGTTTGACGTCAAATAATCAGGAGGCTGTCTGAAAAGAGTAGCGCCACCGTCTCGGTGGCAGTGGCGGCGGCATCTTGTCGCCCGCCACTGCGACAAATCGTTAAGCCGCATGAGAGCGAGACGCTCTCACGACAGCCGTCGAGACGACGGCGCTACATTTTTTCAGACAGCCTCTTTTTTGAACTTTTTTTTCTTGGCATATAAATAAACCGCAATGATCTAGAAACTATACTATTTCACTTTTCTTTTTCTTTTGCCTCATCGATCATGTCCTCAGCCATTTTCCTGTCATTCGAATTCGCTTCATATTCCTGCTGCGTTGATTTGGCGGAATCTTCGAGTCTGAGAGAAATGTACATCGGGAAATGGTCAGAGCCGACATATCTTTCACGTCTCAGTTCAACGAGTCTGAAATGGGACGTATGGAAAAAATGGTCGAGAGGCATTCGCAAAAAGAAATAATTTGCATGAAACGAATTATAAAAACCTCGTCCGATTCGCGGATCGAGCATTCCGCTGATCTTCTGGAATAACAGCGTGGTGCGTGACCAGGCAGCATCGTTGAGATCGCCGGCGACGATAACCGGTAGCTTCTCTTTCTTTATTTCTTTGGCGACAACGATCAGTTCGGCATCTCGTTCCGTCGAATCCTCCGTTTCCGTGGGTACCGGCGGACGCGGATGAAGACCGTAAAATCTTACTATTTCGCCCGATCTGAGTCGGACCTTTGTATGGACAGACGGAATATCGTCTTCGATAAGGAATTTGATCTCCGGATCGATCAGTTCGAGCCGCGAAAAAAATGCGATGCCGAAAGCGTTTCCAAGCGGATGATCTATCGAATATGGATATTCTTTTCGCAGCGGTTCGAGCTTTTGGATCCAGTCATCGTCTGTTTCCGCAAGAAGAACAAGATCAGGCTGGATCTCCGAAAGCATTGCCAGCAGGTCTTCTGAATTTTTGTTTTCCAGCAGGACATTTGATGCGATGATCGTAATCCCTCTTTTTGGATCCGCAGATCTGGCGTCCTCTACCTGGTTTGGATAGATAAATGTATACGGCAATATGCAGTAAAGCTGATATATCGAACAGGCGGCAGTAAAACAAATAAAGATCAGGTAGGCTGCATGCCATTCCCTTACCGCAAGCAACCCGCCGGCGGTCACTAAAGCCAAAACAATAAAGATCTGGAGTCTTGGAAAATCCCAAACGCGAATCCACCAAACGTTAAAACGCAGCAGCGGTAAAACTGTCAGAAGAATTCCGACAGTTCCCAGAATATAAATAAGTTTTGCTAGCATTTGTGAAAAGTTCATTCCGATATCAATCCAAATCAGAACGCAATTTTATCACTACTCCGGTTTCAATACATTTTTGAGAATGGAATCCTAAAAATTCTCCGCAGCGGAAAAAGGCGAACCCCCAAATAACCGATACGGCATAGAATTAGCGGCCGTCCGGCACGAAAAAAAGCCTGCGATCTTCCATTATCCGAACTATTTCTGCGGACGCCGCAAAGCCAGTATCATGTTGCAATTCAGACACAGCTTCCTGTCGAGATCTGAAACGGTCAACCCGACATTCATTATAAGAACGGAAAAAACGAACCCAGATTCTTTCTTCCCAGATCGTTGCCCGAGAGTGCCTTCTCCATGCTGTCCATACTGTGATAATGCTTCAGCGCGGGGAGAAGCCAGTCTTTAAAAGCCTTAAGGTTGGATTCCGCAACCGAAACATTTGCATAAACCGGCGGCGGCGGCCCGGGCGAACCGACATCTACATTCGAGATCTCATGATTTCGGTCCATCGCATGAGATACGTTTCCCACTTCACGAGTCAAATATGAAAGCGGATCCAGTCTGGCGTTTATGATCAGTATTGCACCGCTTCCCTTATTCATCCCGCTCAATGTACCCATATTCGGCGAATTGAACGCGACGGCCGGAATACGTGATTTGATCTTTGTCAGTCCGCCGTAACCGGTTTGTTCACTCAAATATTGCGAAATGGCGCCGCCCAGAGAATGTCCGGTTATACACCTGAGCTTCAGTCCATTCGATAAGCAATAACTATAAGTCTGTATCAATAAACTTCTCGCCAGAAGTGCCTGGCTTTCGGGCACCTGATTTCCCCAGTTTGAGATCGCGTGCCGCACGGCCTTCTTTGAAAACACCCATTTCGCAAGAAACCCCATCGTTTCAGCACCCTGAGAAGACTGCGGATAGCCGGCGACATATTCGCTGATCATCTTTTTCATGGCGGCGCCGGCGGTCTCCCCGGTTATATTCGGCGCCATACTCATATCGTCTATGACATCCTGCGCCTCCTGCGTTCCCCTGACACCTACCACAACGTCTTTTCCGCGCTGATAAGCGGCTCCGAAAAATCCGTTGTCCCCTCCGGTTTTCTGATGAAACCGCTGCCATGTTGTCGCCAGCTTGTTGTAGTCAAAATAGACGTCGTTTGCGATCGTCGCACATTCCGCGATTGTAATTATGCTCATTTATTCACGCTCCCTCGAGGCGTATTCACCTCGATGTAATTTGAAAAGTTTGAATCGCCCAAGCTAATCGTGAATAAATGCGCTATTTCTGTTTGAAATTCAGTGGAGTGCGGTTGGATGCCGGCACTGAAATGCAAACTCGTTCAACTATGGGGTATTCTTTTGGTAAATCAGTTTCAAGACGGTTTTAGGCGGATAATTTGCGGTTTGGACTGCTAAAAATTACTGATCACCAGACCATATCCGGTCACCCGCCGAACACCATATTAAGAGCCGACGCGACAAGAAATACAACATTTTGACAAACCTGACAAATTCAAACTATTCTCAAGTCAACATTTCTTTAACAATACAAAAATATGAACTTCGGCTTTGTCATAGATAACCGTAAATGTATCGGCTGCCACGCATGTACCGTCGCCTGTAAATCTGAGCATGATGTTCCGATCGGTGTTAACAGGACATGGGTAAAATACGTAGAAAAGGGCGAATTCCCTGACACCCGCAGACTTTTCAGCGTGATGCGCTGCAACCACTGCGCTGATGCTCCGTGCGTTGAAATTTGCCCCACTCAGGCGCTTCATACCCGCAAAGACGGGATCGTCGATTTTGACGACCGCCGTTGTATCTCCTGTAAGGCCTGCACTCAGGCATGTCCATACGATTCGATCTATATCAATCCCGATTCGATGGTCGCGCAGAAATGCAACTACTGTACTCACCGAACAGACATCGGTTTAGAGCCCGCCTGCGTCGTCGTTTGCCCCGAACACGCGATCATTTCGGGCGACATGGATAATCCGAATACCGAGATCTCACATCTTTTAGCGCGTGAAACGGTTTCCGTCCGTAAGCCGGAAAAAGGAACAAATCCGAAGCTTTTTTATATAGACGGCGACCGGGTTTCGATAAATCCGACGGCGACCGAAGTGGAAAGCGATTATATGTGGTCTAGCCAGGCAGCCGGAGTCGGAAAATACGCAAAATTTGCCGAAGAACGAATCGGCAAGATCGCGACCACGCGTGTCAGTAGCCCAAGTGTGAGCGCGGGTTCCCGTCAGCCGCAGACAAACTTCGTTCAGATCGAGCCCCGAAAGAAGAAAGCGAAGCGCGTATACGACGCGCCTTCAAAAGGTGTTCTCTGGGGTTGGGAAGTATCGGCCTACATCCTGACAAAAGCGATCGCCGCCGGAGCATTTCTAATCCCGATCATCGCCGGTTATCAGATGTTTGTTCCCGATATACTCAAACAGATCGGCGCGGTTGTCGCATTCATTTTCTTAGGAATTACGGGTGTTTTGCTGATCATGGACCTCGGCCGTCCGGACAGATTTTTGTATGTGCTACTCCGTCCGCAATGGCGGTCGTGGCTTTCGAGGGGAGCATATATCATCACGGTCTACGGCGGACTTCTTACCGCCTGGCTCGCGGCGTCTTTTCTCGGATACGGCGAAGTTCTGAAATTTATCGAACCATTTGCGATTGTCTTTGCGCTTCTTTCGGCGGTCTATACCGCGTTTCTTTTCGCGCAGGCAAAAGGCCGCGATTTCTGGCAGTCTCCGATGCTCGGCGTCCATATGATCCTTCATTCGCTGATGTCGGGACTTGCGGTGTTTTTGATCGCAAATCTCTTTCTCGACAATATGAACATCGGACTGATATGGATATTGACGGTCGTCACGGCCGCATCGATCATCTTTCATCTAATCACTTTAGCTATCGAACTGACTACGACACACGCCACCAGCGACGCACACAAGGTCGCCGAAATGATCTTAAAAGGCCGCTATTCGACGGCGTTTTGGTTCGGAATGATCTTGCTGGGTAATTTCGTGCCGCTGGTTATTCTGCTAACGGCCGAGAGCAATATCGCAGTCGGACTCAGCGGGATCCTGATTTTCATCGGTCTGGGATTCGCCCAGCACATCTGGGTAAAAGCCCCGCAGGAGATTCCCTTGAGTTAGAAGAGATTGCCCGCAAAATACGCGAAAAGACGCGAAACGAAGAAATAGAGAAAAAATAATATGGTGGTAAAAGAATCCAAAAGAAAATGGCTGATCTAATTTACAAGGAAGAAAGTTATAAAATAGTCGGCGCTTGTTTTGAGGTTTATAAAGATAAAGGTTGTGGATTCACCGAAGCAGTTTACCAGGAATGTTTGTCAATCGAATTGGATCTGCAGAATATTCCTTTCATTGCACAGCCAATTTTAGAACTTGATTACAAGGGTAAATTGCTGAAGCAAACATTCCAACCTGATTTTATTTGTTATGAAAAAATAATCGTTGAGATCAAAGCAATTTCCGATTTGATCGAGGCAAATAAGTCTCAAACTTTGAATTACTTGAATGCCACGAAATTCAAGTTGGCATTATTGGTAAATTTCGGGCATTTTCCAAACATTGAGTACAAACGGATCGCAAACACATTAAAAGGAAGCAGCGTCAGCGAAGAAATAAAAAGCTGGACTCAAAATCGAATCAATTAGTTCTTCTTTTCGCGTCCTTTCGCGTATTTCGCGGGCAAACTCTTATTTATGAAACACAGACCATCATTCATCGAAAACATCGCCGAAAAACTCGGCATAATCGAAAACCTGCATCCGCAGACGGAAGAATTTGAACTTCCCCGCATTAACGAGCCGGGCGAACTTACAAACTATCCGCCGCCGGAAAAATGGGATGACTGGACCGAATATGAAGCAAAAAGCGGTCACCGGCGCGAGAAGAAGAATTATCAGATAGTGCCGACCACTTGTTTTAACTGCGAATCGGGCTGCGGTTTGCTGAGTTATGTCGATAAGGAAACTATGAAGGTCCGCAAGTTTGAGGGAAATCCTTATCACCCCGGCTCGCGCGGGCGGAATTGCGCGAAGGGTCCGGCGACGATCAATCAGATCAATGATGTTGACCGAATATTGTATCCGCAAAAACGGGTCGGGACGCGCGGCGCAGGCGAATGGAAAAGAGTTTCGTGGGATGAAGCACTCGATGATATCGCGGGCAGGATCCGAAAGGCGCTCGAGGAAGAACGCCGGAATGAGGTTGTCTATCACGTCGGACGGCCGGGGCATGAAGGTTTTATGGACCGCGTGCTGCAGGCATGGGGAGTTGACGGTCACAATTCGCATACAAATGTCTGTTCGGCCGGCGCCCGTCTCGGCTACGCGGTCTGGCACGGTGCCGATCGTCCCTCACCGGATCACGCAAACGCAAAGTTTATGCTGCTGATATCCGCGCATCTTGAATCCGGACACTACTTTAACCCGCACGCCCAGCGCATCATGGAAGGACTAATGAACGGCGCAAAGATGTGCGTGATGGATCCGCGGCTTTCAAATACCGCCTCGATGGCGGATTACTGGATGCCGACCTATCCCGGTTCTGAAGCCGCCGTTCTTCTGGCCATCGCAAAGATCATCCTCGATGAAGGAACCTACAACCGCGATTTTCTCTACAACTGGGTAAACTGGCGCGAAAGCTTGGTAGAAATGCAACGGAGCGCAGCCGGGAGCGCGGACATCCCTGTCCGCACGGACGCGTCTTCCGCGTCCGAAAAAGCCGAAGACGATGCAACCCAACTACTCGCGGACAAGGATGTCCGCGCTCCGCTTGAATTCGAAGACTTCATCGAAGAACTCAAAAAACTCTACGCCGAATACACACCCGAATTCGCCGAAGCCGAAAGCGGTGCCTCAGCTGCAATGATCCGCGAGGTCGCAAAAAAGATCGGCGAAGCCGGAACCCGTTTTGCAACGCACAACTGGCGAAGTGCCGGCGCCGGAAATCTCGGCGGTTGGGCGGTTTCACGCTGTCTGCATTTTTTGAACGTTTTAACAGGAAGCGTCGGAACAGTCGGCGGAACGATGCCTTCGGCCTGGAACAAGTTCAAACCAAAAGGCTTTAGCAAACCGCCGGCGCAGAAATTCTGGAACGAACTCCATTTTCCAAACGAATACCCGCTTGCGCACTATGAAATGAGTTTTCTCCTTCCGCATTTCCTGAAAGAAGGACGCGGGAAGATCGATACTTATTTTACGCGCGTTTTTAATCCCGTTTGGACATACCCCGACGGCTTTATGTGGATCGACGCACTGAGCGATCCGGAAAAAGTCGGGATGCACATCGCGCTGACGCCGACTTGGAATGAGACGTCGTATTTTGCCGATTACGTCCTCCCGATGGGGCATTCGAGCGAACGCCACGATCTTATTTCTTACGAAACACATTCCGGAAAATGGATCGGCTTCCGCCAGCCGGTTTTGCGCGAAGCGATGCGCAAAATGGGTAAGGAAGTTGAATTCACATATGAAGCCAATCCTGGAGAGGTTTGGGAAGAAGACGAATTCTGGATCGAACTCTCGTGGCGGATCGATCCGGACGGAAGTCTCGGCGTCCGCGAACATTTTAATTCCCCGTACCGGAAAGGCGAAAAGATCACGATCGACGAGTATTACCGGTTCATATTTGAAAACACAAAAGGCCTGCCGGAAAAAGCCGCGGAAGAAGGACTTTCGGCACTTGAGTATATGCGGAAATACGGTGCGTTTGAAGTTGACGCTTCGACATATCTGATCCATGAGAATGTTTTGTCTGCGAATGAACTGGAAGGTTCGAGCGTGGACGAAACAACCGGAACGATCAGCAAAGACGGCAAAAATATCGGCGTG
Source organism: Pyrinomonadaceae bacterium (assembly GCA_041394785.1). GTDB lineage: Bacteria > Acidobacteriota > Blastocatellia > Pyrinomonadales > Pyrinomonadaceae > Aridibacter. The sequence continues at coordinate 26,858 of JAWKHO010000005.1, forward strand.
ATGATCGACGGCGTCGCGCATCAGGGATTCGGCACGCCTTCGCGAAAACAGGAATTTTTCTCCGAAACTCTTAAAGACTGGGGCTGGAATGAATACAAAACCCCGGTTTATATCAAGAGCCATATTCACCCCGATAATCTTGATGCATCGAAGAATGAGATCGTTCTCGTCCCGACATTCCGGCTGCCGACACTGATCCACTCGCGTTCAGGCAATGCCAAATGGCTCGCCGAGATCGCGCACCGAAATCCCCTTTGGATCTCGGTAGAAGACGGCGAGCGCTGGGGGATCAAAACAAACGACCTCGTCCGCGTAAATACCGACATCGGGTTTTTTGTCAACAAAGCGTGGGTGACAGAAGGAATGAAACCGGGCGTCGTAGCCTGTTCGCATCACCTCGGACGGTGGCGAAGGCAGCAGGACGCAAAAGCAAACCGCTGGGCGTTAAACCAGGTAACGATCAAAGAAACGGAAAACGGAAAATGGAAAATGCGCGTAGTTGATGGCATCCGTCCTTCAAAAACCGAAGATGCCGATACATCGAGGATCTTCTGGTCAGACGGCGGCGTCCATCAAAACATCACCTTCCCCGTCCACCCTGACCCGATGTCCGGCATGCACTGCTGGCACCAAAAAGTCTCGGTAGAAAAAGCGCATGAAGAAGACAAATACGGCGATGTTTTTGTGGATACGAACAAGTCGCTTGAAGTATATAAAGAGTGGCTCGAGATGACGCGCCCAGCGCCGGGACCGGGAGGTTTGAGAAGACCGCTTTGGCTCAATCGGCCGCTGAGGCCGGTTGAGCAGACTTTTTATCTTGAGGAAAAAGCCCAATAATTTTTCCTTTAGAAGTTACTGAATTATTCGATTTAGCTCGATTCAAGACTTTGATTGTTAATGTCATTTTTCACGATAACGATAAACATATGAAAGTAGACAAACAGGCTTTCGAAATTGCGATAGCAAAGATTGAGGATGGTTACATTTTTGAAGAATTTGGCACAAAATTCTTATCGGCTGTTTTAGGCTTTAATTTCATACCTATAGGTGGAACGAAAGATAAAGGCGTAGACGGATTTCAATTTATACATAGTCGTAAAACCCAGAACAAGCATATATTTCAATTATCAACTGAACTGGGTCATGAAGAGAAAATTTACGGAACAATTGAAAAATTGATCAGTAATGAAATAGCGTTTGATAGGTTGGTTTATGTAACAAACAGAAAAATAAACAATGCGGAAAATCTAATTGACCAAGTTTTTCAAAAAACTAAAACACCACTTCAAATATATGATTTGAGATGGTTTTCCGTAAACAGCAATCATAACGAGCAAACAATTAGGGCATATAGAGCTTTTGTGGATACCTATTTACATGAATACTCAACACCCGGTAAGTCGTTTACTATTGCAAATCTGGATAGCGACTCAAGACTTTTTGTTTTCTTAGGTCAACAGTTTGACAATAAGCGAGAAGAGCTGCAGTTAGATGATTTGTTAGCAGATACGTTAATTCTTTATGCTTTAGAAGGAACTGATCCCGATAAGAAACTCTTTAAAACAGAGCTTGAAATTAGAGGGATAATTAAGCAATACCTGAAATTTGACCCCAAATTGCTTGATTCTAAGATTAAAGAAAGGTTAGTAGTTCTAAACCGTAAACCAAGGAAAATAAACCACCACACGGATATAGACAGCTACTGTTTGCCATTTGACACTAGAATTGAAATTAGCGAGAGAAATTTAAAAGACGAGTTACTTGTCAATGAGTTTTACACACAAACCCGAACGACCATCAAAAAATATTTTAGCGAAATAGAAGTCCGCGTTAAGGATATTGAAAATCTCATCACCGCGGTTTTCAAAGATATATTTTCAAAACAGGGGCTTGAGTTTTCAAATTTCGTGTTGAATGGAGATAGCCAATCGGTAGTTGAACAAGAATTGAATGATGTTATTAGTTCAGCAGTTGACAATAGTAGCGTCGTCCTAAAGAACAAAGAAAAAGTCAAAACGGCACTACATTTATCTATACGAGATATTGTATATAGTGGAACAAATGAACAGAGAAGATTTTTGAAGAGCCTATCAAATACTTATCTGATGATGTTTTTACTGCAATGGGAACCAAAATTGTCGACTTACTTTCAAACTCTAGCGTCAAACTTAAAAATTTTTGTTGATAATTCGATAATCGTTCCTGCACTTTCGGAATACTTTTTGTCTGAAGGAAATAGAAGACATTGGAATTTGTTGGTTGGGGCAAAGAAGGCTGGAATCTCAATGTTTATAAACGAAACATTGTTAGATGAATTGGTCTCACATCTACGGATGGTTAAGCATATTTACAACAATGATTATTTCCACACAGAAGAATTTTATCTTAATGATGAGTTCGAACTTCTCTTTATACATGAACTGTTAATACGATCATATTTTTATGCTAAAAAGAGAGATCAAGTTAGGGATTTTGATAAATTTTTGGATTCATTTGTTGACCCAAAATTATGGAACGCAAAAGAGGATTTGATAGGATATTTAGAGGAGACTTTTGGCATTGAATATATTTCAAACGAGGAATGGGACATTAAAGTTAATCAGGTTGAAAAGGCTGAACTTACCACGGAATTGAGCAAAATTAGAGAGGAAAAAGCAAATTTCCATAGCTCATCTAAGGTTAAAAAGGATTTCTCAGTAAAAGCCGGAAATGACGCAGAAATGATACTTTCTATTTATTTTTTAAGAAACCGAAACGGGGAGTCTTCAAAGAGTGGAGTTTTCGGTTACAAAACTTGGTGGCTTTCTAAAGATACTTCGACTTATAAGGCAGTTCTAAGTTGTTTCGGAAACAAATATCCAATTAGCTGCTATATTAGACCCGATTTTATTTATAATTACATTTCGTTAAAACCCAGCACTGATGAAGTGAATCAGGCTTATGACGAATTGTTTCCTACAATGCTTGGCGTAAATCTAAGTTACCATATGCCGAAAGAAGTTTCGCAGGCCGTTCAAGAAAAAATTGGAGAATTTCATCGAAAACCTCGAGTAAGAATTAAACAGACCCTGAAAAACCTTTCAAATAGGCTTAAGTCTAATCCGTCTTCCAGAAACAGAAATTCGGTCGAGCATTTTTTGGATTCAGAGTTAAAGGCCCTAAAGGATGTCGAACAATAGGTCAGATTAACGCGAAATCGAAATAGAAAACCAGGATCGTTAATTCGTTTAAGGAAAATGTTTTAGATTTCCAAGAAAAACAATTGCTTCACTCCGGTTTTGAATCGAACCGAGTTTTAGTTCCATTGTGCAAAAGGTATTTAATCAGAATTGCCTAGCCAATAAGTTAAATTATAGAGATCATTCAAAACCATTGTACGCCCAGTGGCCTTTTTATTTATTTTGAGGTTTTTGAGTTTGGTTACTTTAACTGGAACGCCGTCGGTTTTACGGATTGGTCGAGGTTATCTGTAAAATCTGATCGCATAACGGCCGACATACAATTATCCAACTTTGTTCGATAACCATGACTTGAAGAGCTCTAGGAAGTCTTCGGACACTTGGATCATCATATCCAATTGGGCATTTCCGCATCAATTCCGTTGCATTGAGCCTTTAAGCAATGGTTTTCGAATGACAGTATTTTCTTTCTTCGACTTCTTCAAACAAAGTAAAAATTTCGACCGCGGATCTGTCCAGTTTTTTATCTTTTACGCTCATTGAATTTATCTCAATTTTAACACAGAAAGTGATCTATTCTGTTAAGTTAATCCTAAACGCATCGATAACGATTTTTAGCCGCTATGATAAGAAAACGCGATTCTTTTATCATAAGGAGGCGTAAGTGATAAGGAAATCGTGTAAATCGATCGTAACGCCGAAAGATGAATTCGTGGGAGAAATTTCGGTTATTAGTCAATTGTAACGTTCGTAAAATCGATTTCGCCGCTACGGAATTAGTTTTGGCCGAGACTGATGAAGAGAATGCTTTCGATTTGTGCTTTTGATCTGTTGCTTACGGGCATCTATATCCGATTTACTCGATCTTCCTGATCTCGATTTTTCGCCCGTTTAATGTGCCGGACACTCCTGAATATTTTCCGGTATCGTCAAATTCGAATTCTAATTCCACATTTAATGTTTTTGCGAACAATTTATTTTCGGATTCAAAATATAGAGTAATCGGACCAAATGATTCCTGAATATAAACTTCCAGCCTTTTGCCGTTTTGGACTAAATTAAAAATTTGCGATTCGGAAATAACATATTTGCCCGTATATCTGCCGAGTTTTTCTTTCGGAACCGAAATCGTCTTTCTGGCTTTTGGCATTCTAACTGGTTTGTCTCGGAGTTTTCCGACAATCACGTCTTCAAAACGTCCCACCCAGGAGCCGCCGGATGAGGTCAGGAATATTACTCCGATGTTGTTTTCGGGAATAAAGGTATAACCGCTTGCGAATCCATCGACATCTCCGCCGTGGCCATAACCGCCCTCGTTTGTCACGAACATACCGTAGCCATAAGACAAACGATCATTAAACGGTTTTGTGTGTTTCGTTAACATAAGCACAGAATCTTTTCTGCTGCCCGAAAATTCCCGGTAATCGGCCAATTGAGCGGTCATCAATTTCGAAAGATCGGAAATTGTCGAATAAATACCGCCGGCGGAAACTAATTTTCCCATCTCAAAGGGTTTTGTTTCATAATCACGGTTTTCTTTCCTGTAGGGAGTTGCAAGAAGTTTCTTCTGCGATTCACTTGGAATGGTCGTCGTATTTTTTAAGCCAAGTTTTTGAGAAACGTAGGTTTGAAGCAATTCTTCATAAGTTTTTCCCGATGCTCGCTCGAGAATATAACCGAGAAGGCCGTAGCCGAAGTTTGAATAGGAAGATTTTTCTCCGGGGGTGAATTCGAGTTCAAGAATTTCGAGATCGTCCAAAAGATCTTTTTCGGTATAACAGCAAACCATCGGGTCATTGCCGAATCTTTTCACTATCTTTGAATCGCGCGGCAGTCCTGAGCGGTGATGCAGTATGTCTTTAACGTTTATGGGTTGGAGTTTTGTTTTTGTTTTCGGCGAAAGACTGTCCGGCAGATACTTCGTAATGCTTGCATCAACATCGAGTTTTCCTTCATTTATCAGATTATTTGCGATGATTCCCGTAAAGGATTTTGTCAGCGAACCGATCTGAAACATCGTATTTTCATCGGCGTTGTTATTCGTATTTCTATTTAATACTCCGCGACTTATGTATTTTTCAACCTTGCCGTCTTTTATTAGGGCGACGACAACGGCCGGGACTTCATTGTCTTTGACGATCGTATCGATCGCTTTTTCGATCCACTCGATTGCCGATAGACTTTCATCATTCGTTGTTTGAGCGCTGCAGCTTATGACAAACGCGATTACGACTATAAATGCGATAATTATTTGTTTTTTCATTTTTTCCTCTGATCGAATCGTAGGATATTTATTGAATCGATCCGCCGAAAATAGCCGAATAATCCGTTTTTCCAGTTAAAGAGCGATTTGGCGGAGACGAACAAAATTCAACCGTGAAATTGTTGGATTCATCGTCGGAAATATAGAATTGGTCGAAGATCTCTTCAAATTGAGCCGAATTCGGCTATGGTTTCAATCAGCAAATTATGGAAGACAATTCCGGTATCATCGATAAGATTTTACAAAACAGATCGGCGGCGCACGCATTATTTTGGGTGATTTTGTTCTCAATATCCGTTATGCGTCTGGCGGTTTCAGACCGCCCCGAGTCCGTCAGTTTTTCGCGATACTTTGCCTTTAGTTTTTATACATATCTTGCCCTGCTTCCCTCGCAAATGATCTGTGCGTATCTTTTGACTTACTATCAAATTCCCCGCTATCTGTACAAAAAGAAATACCTCAAATTTGCACTTTCTTTTGCGGTCAGCACGTATTTGTTGGCAATGCTGGCGAGGATCCTGACGGTATATTTCGCCGAACCGATGTACGTCGAAAACCTGACACAGGAACCGATCCTGCAAATTTTCTCCGATCCGGCTTATCTTGTACTTGTCTATGTTCCGTCCGTGTACTTTTTTGCGATTTTGATGGCGGCGATCAAACTTATCAAAGACCGCTATAAAGAACGCGAACGGATAGAAACGCTAAAGAAAGAGAAAATAAAAGCCGAGCTCGATTATTTGAAAGCTCAGATCCATCCGCATTTTCTGTTAAATACGCTAAATAATCTATATGCTTTGACACTCAAAAAATCCGACAAAGCTCCCGAAACGGTTATCAAACTTTCGGAAATGCTCGTTTACATTCTCTACAAATGCGATGGAAAATATGTTTTGCTGGAAGATGAAATAAAGCTGATCGAGAATTATATGTCGCTCGAAAAACTTCGTTACGGCGATAATTTGAAATTGAGCTTTAACAAGAATGTGCCGGATAAAAACGCCCGGATCGCACCTTTGATTTTACTTTCGATCGTCGAAAACGCTTTCAAACACGGCGTTAGCGGAGAGGTTGGAAATGCCGAAATAGAGATCGGTCTGAATTTAAATGAGGAGCTATTCATCTTTGAAGTATTCAACACAAAGAGCAAGATCGGACAGCCGGACGAAACGGATTACACAAAAGGGATCGGCGCGTCCAACATAAAAAAACAATTGGAACTCGTTTATCCGAACCGGTACTCGTTACATGTAGACGAAAAAGAAGATTCTTATCACGTATCATTAAGATTGAAACTGAATACAGATGAAAACTAAATGTTTAATAGTTGATGACGAACCTTTGGCGATCGAGGTGCTTGAGAATCACATCAGCCAATTAGAAAGTCTGGAAGTTGCAGCAACCTGTCGCAATGCGATAACGGCGTTTGAGATCCTCGAGACCCGAAATATAGATCTGCTGTTTCTCGATATTCAGATGCCTCGCCTTACCGGTATCGATCTTCTAAGATCAATAAAAGATCCCCCAAAAGTAATTTTTACAACCGCTTACATCGATCATGCTTTGGAAGGCTTTGAATTGGACGTGCTCGATTATCTTGTAAAACCGATCTCGTTTAAGCGTTTTTTAAAGGCGATACGTAAGTACTTTAATACGGCAAATCTAACGGGAAGATCGTCGGAGATTATTAAACATGAATCCACAGAGATTAAGGATCATATTTTTGTAAAATCCGACAGAAAAAATCACAAAATACTATTCTCCGATATTCTCTATATTGAAAGCGTCAAAGATTACATAAAGATCCATACGAATAGCGGTAGTTTGGTCGTCAAACACACGCTGAGTTCATTTGAAGAAGAATTACCGGAAGATTTTTTTATCCGCATCCATCGATCTTATATCGTAAATCTGAAACACATTACGGCGTACACGGCTCATGACATCGAGATCGATTCCGAAGAAATCCCGATCGGTATTAGCTATAAACAGAAAGTATTTGAGAAATTAGCTTAGCTTCACATGCCGGATTCCCAGACTTTACAACGTAAACAGCGAAACTTTCGGTAAACTCGCATTCTTCTCTCGCGAACAAGAATTCAGTTTATTCGAAATAAAATAGCCTGAGCGGCTCGTTTGAAAATTCGATTGAAGAATTCCATTATTTCGAATAGGATTTACGGATCATGAACAAAGTAAACATCTTGCCGGCCGTTTTGATCTTTTGTCTTTCCGCAGCTTTGTTTGGACAGACAAAACCGCGGGCGCGGGATCTCGGCATTCCTTTTGACGGAGAAACCGGAAAGTACAATGCGATCACCGATGTGCCCGGCGTTGAGGTCGGGTATTCGACGATAATCCGGGGAAGCGGAAAATGGTCGCCCGGAAAAGGACCTGTGCGGACGGGTGTGACGATCGTTTTGCCGCGCGGAAAAGAATCGCGCAGTTCGTATCCGGTCGGGTATTTTATATTTAACGGCGACGGCGAAATGACCGGAATTCCGTATGTTCATGATTACGGCATTAGCCGTTTGGCGATCGGGATCACAAATACAAACAGCGTCGGCGTTGTCCGCGACGCGATCGGCGAATGGAATTATGCTAAATTTGCCGACCCGAAAGATCCATACACGTTTGCATTCGGACTGCCGCTGGTCGGCGAAACGTGGGACGGCGTACTCAATGACATAAACGGATATCACGTAAAAAAAGAACACACTTTTGAAGCGATCGAATCCGCCAGATCCGGACCGATCGCCGAAGGAAATGTCGGCGGCGGGACGGCAATGAATTGTCTCGGCTTCAAATGCGGAACCGGCACATCTTCGCGCGTTATTGAGATCGGCGGCGTGAAATACACCGTCGGCGTGATCGTTCAGGCAAACTTTGGAACCCGCGATAATCTGCTGATCGCCGGAATTCCGGTCGGCAGGGAGATAAAAGGATACGAACCGGTTTACAAATCACCGACCGATGGCTCGATCATCGCGATCGTCGGCACGGATGCTCCGCTCAATTCGTCAAAACTCAATCTCGTCGCGAAAAGGGTCACACTCGGCCTGGCCCGGACAGGCTCGATCGGAAGCAGCGGATCGGGTGATATTTTTATCGCATTCTCAACCGCACGCGGCGACTACGACGAAGAAAAGAAGCTGACGCGCGAACCTTCGATCGACAGTTCGTTTATCAACCCCGTCTTTCAGGCAACTGTCGAAGCCACCGAAGAGGCAATAATAAATGCCATGATCGCCGCCGAAGATATGGAAGGTATAAACGGAAATAAGGTGTTTGCAATTCCGCACGATCAGCTCAAAACCGTTCTAAAAAAGTACGGAAGGTTAAATAAATAGAGGCTGCGGTAAAAAGATATGAGTGAAAAGAATTGTATGGACAGAAGAGATTTTGGCAAATTGCTGGCCGCCGGCGGTACGGCACTGATCCTGCCAAAAGCGGTGAGTGCAAAAAAGACCGTAGCCGCAAAAGCAAAGCCGCTGAAACCAGGAAGCAGGATCGGCATTATCGCCCCAGCAACAAGAAGCAACGAAAGACGTTTGGAAACTGCAAAGGCAAATCTCGAGTCTTTTGGTTTTAAGTATTTTCATACCGAAAAGATCCTCGATACCCACGGTAATTTTGCCGGCACTGATGCGCACCGCCTTTCCGAGATACACCGGATGTATGCGGACAGCTCGATCGATGCGATCTGGGCGATCGGCGGCGGCTACGGAACTACGCGGATACTCGATCGTCTCAATTTTGATCTGATCAAAAGAAACCCAAAACCGCTCATCGGATACAGCGATATCACGGCGCTTCTCAATACGATCCATCAAAAAACGGGGAGCCCGTGTTTTCACGCACCGGTCGCCGCTTCGAATTATGAAGGAAACTACACAAGAGCAATGCTGGCGCCGCTGTTCGGCATAAAACCGCCATTTAAGATCCCGCACGCACAGGAAAATATCGAGCGCGGAATCGAAGACGAAGATTACCGTTACAAAGTTATTACTCCCGGAAAAGCAAAAGGAGAACTGGCGGGCGGGAATCTGTCACTTCTGGTTTCGCTTGTCGGAACAAAGCACGCAGTTGATACAAAGAACAAACTCGTTTTTATCGAAGACGTCGGAGAAGCCCCGTACCGTGTTGACCGGATGCTGACTCATTTGATCTCGAGCGGTTTTTTCGAGAAGGCGAGAGGCGTCGTACTCGGGATTTTCTCCGACTGCAAACTCGACGAAAATGACACCGAGTCATTTGATCTTGTAGAGGTTGTCACCGAGCGCATGAAACAATTGCGGGTTCCGTCTGTTTACGGGTTTTCGTTTGGTCATATCAGACACCAATGCACTCTGCCGATCGGCGTTGAAGCCGAACTCGATACTGAAGCAAAAACTTTGACACTGCTTAAAGACGCATATAAATAGCCGGGAAAGCGTTTTAACGAATTCTGTAGATATCAAAGCTTGATCGTTTTTCATAAGAGCCCGCCGTCCCCGAGACGTTTGGTTTAATTGTGTACTCGAATATGATTGGTTGAGAAATGGAAACCATCTTACAGCTCATCGAAAAACGTCTCGAAAATGGTTCGGCGCAGACTTCTTTCACATATCTCAAAGACGGCGAAAAGGACGAAACGCAGATTTCGCTTGGCGAATTAAGGGCAGACGCTCTTAATCTGGGCTGCGTTCTCAAACCCGATGAGCCCGTGCTGATCATTCTTCCTCAGGGTCTCACATTTATTAGTGCATTGTTCGGATGTCTTTATTCGGCCGCGGTTGCGGTGCCTGTTGGGGTGCCGGCGAAGATCGGACGGAGCCTTGCTGTTGATAAGATAATAACTGAAACACGTTCGCGAACCATTATTACTGACCGCGACTCGCATGAAAAAATAAAGCGATTCCCGGGTATAGAACGATTTGAAGATTTGAATGTGCTGTTTATGGAAGATTTCACCGGCAGCGCTCCGGGTCTTTCAGAACTTAAACTGCCGGATATCCGTCAGCCTGCGTTTCTGCAGTACACATCCGGATCAACCGGCAAACCGAAAGCCGTTATCGTCACCCACGAAAATATCGCAGCAAATTCGCAGTTTATTCTCGATAGATCCGGCAACACTTCAGCAAGCACCTCCGTTTCATGGCTTCCCTGTTTTCACGACATGGGGCTGATCGAAGGAATATTTCAGCCGGTTTTTGGAAACTTTCAAAGCGTCATTATGTCGCCCGTCCATTTTATCCAGCGGCCCGTCCGATGGCTGAAAGCGATCTCGAAGTACCGCGCTGCGACATCGGGTTCGCCGAATTTCGGATTTGATTATTGCACCGAGCGGATCAAAGATGAAGAACTCGAAGGGATCGATCTCGGAAGTCTCCGCTGTCTGTACAACGGCGCCGAACCGATCCGGCCGCAAACGCTCAGAAATTTCGCAAAACGATTCGAAAAGATCGGATTTTCAGAAGAAAAAATTGTTTCCTGCTACGGACTGGCTGAAGCAACGCTTGCTGTGACAATTTCCGGGGTCGGTGAAACTCCGAAGGTCCTGAAAGTCGATGCCGATGCTCTAAAGGATAAACGGGTAAGGCTGAGCACGGGAGAAAATACGGTGGAACTTGTCAGCTGCGGAAAACCCGCCCCCGACACCCATTTGAAGATCGTATCGGAAGTATCGCTCACCGAAATGCCTCAAGACCGCATCGGCGAAATAGTAGTCTCCGGAAAAACAGTTGCGGATGGATATTTCGGATCAGAACAGAATAGCTCTGAAGCATTTTTCAGGTCCGGTGATCTTTGTTCCCTCAGAACCGGCGATCTCGGATTTATACACAAAGGTGAACTTTACGTCACCGGAAGAATCAAGGATCTGATCATTATTCGCGGGAAAAACCATTATCCGCAGGACCTAGAATATACGGCTGCAAATTCGGATACGTCTTTAAGTGCAAACTCATGTGCCGCGTTTTCAATTATCGAACGATCTGCTGAAAAGCTGATTATTCTTCAGGAGATAAAGCGCAGCTTTCTGAAGAATGTCGATCTGAGTGCAGCAGCGGGGATGATCCGAAAAGCTGTCAGCCGCGATCATGGGATACTGCCGGATAGAGTTGTTCTGCTTCGCCCCGGAACTCTACCTAAAACGACAAGCGGAAAGATCAGAAGAAAAGAATGCCGCAGATTATTTGAGGAGAATTCCTTTGATCCGCTTGCCGATGTGACCGGAATCCGTCGGTAGCAGCGTCAATTAAGTTGTTGTAACATAACGATTAACCTTATGAATTCAGCAAACGAGATCGCGATCTGGCTCCGGAACAGGATCGCTGCAGAGATAAAATGTGATCCGGATGAAATCGCTACCGACACGGAGTTTACCGCGCTCGGGATGGATTCACTGATGAGCGTTTCACTTGCCGATGAACTTGCCGGAGTTCTCGGTATTTCTCTCGATCCGACGATATTCTGGGAGTTTGATTCGATCGCTGAATTGACAAAGTGGCTTGAAGACAACAAATTAAAGCAATGAATCCATCCGTCACGCCAATTTGGAATCCTTTCAAAAAAGGATATCTGGAAGATCCTTATTCTGCGTTCCGCGTTTTCAGAGAGACGAATCCGGTTCATAAGGGCATAAACGGCCAATGGATGGTGTTTCGATACGAGGACGCAAAGTTTGTACTGAGCGATCAGAGATTTAAAACGCTCTCCGTTAGTGATCTGATAAAAGGGGCAGGACTTCATTTACTCGTTCCGGACGGACTTCAGCGGCTATCCGACGTAAGCTTAAGATGGATCCTCTTTCTCGACGCGCCGATCCATAATGTTGTCCGCGGAATCGTCTCAAAAGCATGGAGATCGTTTGATCTGAAAGCGGCAATCGAGGAAATTGCGAAAGATGTTTTGAACGATCTTTCTCAAAAGCCGGAGCCGGATATTGTCAGAGATCTGGCTATCCCGATACCGCCGCGGGTGATGTGTAAATTGCTCGGATTCCCGGATGAAGATCATATCGCGCTGCGAACGTGGTCTGCAGCATTTGGGAAGGTAATTGAACAATTCGAAACGCTCGAAACCTTACTCGACTGCAGCAAAAAGGCCGAAGAATTCTTTCGATATGCACAAAAAGCGGTCCGCGAAAAAACCGCCGTGCCAAAGGATGATCTGATCTCAAAGATCCTGATCGAAAACCAAGCACTTCAGCAGCCACTTGAAACAAACGAGATAATCTCGGTGATCAGTCTGCTTATTTTGGCCGGAAACGAGACGTTAATAAATCTTTTGGGGCAAAGCGTTCTTCAATTACTACTAAACCCGATTGAAAAAGACCGCTGGTCAAACGACGCATCGATATCGTCAAAAGCGGCCGATGAACTGATCAGATTTATAAGTCCCGCACAATTTACAACAAGGGTCCCGACTGAGGATCTGAGCATTCGTGGAACGCAGATAAAAGAAGGAGAACGGGTAATGGTCTCGATGGCGGCGGCAAACCGGGATCCTGATATCTTTACCGAGCCCGATAAGCTCGAACTTACAAGGCAGGTAAATCCGCATATCGGTTTTGGTCACGGTGCTCATTTCTGCCTCGGAGCGGCCATGGCTAAAACTGAGATCGGTATCGCAATCCCTGCGCTTCTTGAAAGATTCCCCGAGATCCGGCTCGATCCGAAGCGAAAATTCATTTGGGATACAAAATTCAACACCAGGGGGCTGAAGTCCCTTCCGGTTTTGCTCAGCTAACAAGCACATGTCAACGATCTCGGCATTCTACCTGATCTTCCTGTTTATCGTGACATGCGGATATTACGCCCTTCCGGCGAGGTATCGGCCGCTCTGGCTGCTCGGCGCGAGCTATTTGTTTTATTTTACGTGGCAGCCGGCGTTTTTGCTGGTTCTTTGCTTTGTAACCTTCGTCGCATTTAATCTCGGCAGACTGCTTCCAAAGATCTCTGATCCGCTCAAAAAACGTAATTTTCTTCTTGGCGGTATCGCTCTTTTGCTGCTTCCGCTTTTCACTTTCAAATATCTAAACCAGACCAACGATCTGATCACGGCTATTCTTGATATGTTTTCCGTTTCTGTTTCGTTTCCGAAGCAGCCGTATCTTGCTCCACTCGGCATTTCGTTCTTTACGTTTCTCTCGATCGGATATGTTGCGGACATTTACCGCGGATATTTAGAGCCCGAAAGAAGTCTCCATAAATTTGCCGTTTTTGTAGCCTTCTTTCCGACGATCCTTGCCGGACCGATCGAACGTGCAAAGTCCCTGTTAAAACAGATAAACGCACCGCGGTCGTTTGACAGAGAAAATATCCGTGCCGGTCTTCAATTGATCCTTTGGGGAGTTTTTAAAAAAGTTGTGATCGCCGACCGGATCGCTGCGTTTACCGGTGATATTTATGCCGCGCCAGAGAATTTTCCGGGGTTTATAGTCTATTTGGCGATAGTTCTCTCGGTTTTCCGGGTATTTTGCGATTTTTCAGGCTATTCGGATATCGCCGTCGGATCGGCGAGACTGCTTGGAATAAATGTCGTCAAAAATTTTGATGACCGCGTTTATGCCGCAACATCGCGCCAAAAGTTCTGGCAGGGATGGCACATGAGTCTGACCTCGTGGATCAGAGACTACGTCTTTCTGCCTCTCAGCAAAAAGGTAAAAACCCGCGGATTTTTATATTTCAACCTTATATTTGTTTTTTTACTCATTGGCTTGTGGCACGGAGCGACGTGGGGTTTTCTGATCTGGGGTCTTTTAAATGGCGTTTGGCTTGTGATCGAACGCGTAACTCAGCTCAAAAGACACAAATTTGCTGCGGGCGCGGGGATCGGTCCGGATTCGCGGGTTTACCGGTTTTTATCCTGGCTGCTGGTTTTTCACGCAGGTGCCTTTATGGGTGTTTTCTTTCTTGCCAGTTCGCCGCAGAATGCGTTTGACATGTTTTCCGCGATCGCCAATTCGAACGCCGGCATTTTCCAAAGCGGAGAGTTGAGAGGAACCGCACTGACTATTGTTTTTCTGATGTTTATGGATCTGATCAACAGCCGGATCCCGAAGGGGCAAAATTTTGACCGTTTTATCGGAAAACAGCATTTGGTTGTTCGGTGGATAATGTATTTCGTTCTCGCGGAACTGATCCTGCGCTATGTTTTGGTTTTTCGAACCGAGGGATTTATGTATTTTCTTTTCTGACGTACGGACTATCGGTCATTAAACTCCGACGCCAGACTTTCGGTAAATTTCATAGCACCGCTTCGGTTGACGTGGATTGAATCGATCGAAGTATCCTGCCGGTAGAAGATCGGATCCGCGTGGGCGCTCTTAAGTCTGTTCTTCTCCTTAAGGTTTTGGTAAATAGCCGAAACCGTCTCCTTCTCCTCAGCGCTTCGCAGCCGAGGCGTAATAAAAAAGCGGATCTCGATCTCTTTGCCGCGCGCATTTGCGATCAGGTCGCTGACCTGCTTCCAGCCTGTTACCTGCTCATTTTTTGCGCCATTTGTTTCGGCACCCGCGTTAAACGATGCTGCGCGCCGTAACGTACTCTCGGAAACCGGCACCGGCTTCGCCAATTCACTTCCCTTTCCGGATTGATAATTTTCTGAATTAAAATCCGGACGATTCCCCCGTATTTCCGGCTTTAGCAGCCTGACAAACAGCTGATCATGAAACCCCGCAAGCTCGCTAAAGGACATTTTTCTAGCCCTCAGCCAATACCTCGAAACCGTCAGATCCTTCCACGGTTCCTCCATAAAATTTACGCGGTTTTCGTCAAAAATGCTGAGCTCGATATATATCCTTTTAAGTTTCGGATAGTTTTCGAGCAGCTGTTTTGCCCGAATCAAACTTTCGTCTCCGGAACCGGCAGCGATCCCAAAGTTAAAACTGCGGGTGTTTTCGCGCGAGAGCTTGTCAAAATAGGCCGGAATTATCGCAAATTTTGTCCGGCTCGATCCGATAAAAACGGTATCAAAGTCTTCTTTCGCAAATTTTTCTTCAAGATATTCCGCATCGCTTTTCTCAAAATAAACCGCGGGTAACTTAACTGCGGTCAAAATAAAAAGTATTAGCAGAACCTTTACGGCGGTTTTGATCATTAGCACCAAAATTGTTGAACGATCTTATTTAGGAGTCAAAAGAAAATCCGCCGGCGATATCCAACCAGCGGACTTATACATAAATGCTAAACGGGATAATTCCTGCAGCTTCACCTCAGCCTTATCGCATTATCTGACCGTCTGCAAGATCAAACGCCGGTTTACTAGGCGTCCAGGTCACCGATATCAACGCAAACAGGCGGACTCTGGTTTCCTACAGGGTCAAAACAAAGCGTTGCTGTACAGCAATCCTGTTCTGTGTTGCAGGGCTGCCCCGGCTGAACGCAACTCTGCGCCTGCACTGCAGTCGGAGCGATTAGTGAAAGCACGATCGGCAATGCAATAGCCATTGGCGCATACTTAAATGCGACATCCCGTCTTGAAACCTTTGAAAATTGAGTTCCAAGCGGCTGCGAAAACAGATCCTTTCCGTCAAGTTCGCTGAGAGCAAACTCGACAAGATCTTCATCGAGGTTTTTGCCAAAGCGCTCTTCGAGGATCCCTAATAAAGCGGAAACCGTGGTTTTACCGTTACAATTTGTCCAGATAAGACTCATAGTTTCATTTAGCTGATGAGCCTTATTGGTTCGAAGGTCATAGACCAAAAGTTCATTTTCCAGATTCTGTATTACCAGATCAGAGGTTCTCGAAATTGGCAGAACCCTGCCCGAAATTGCATCCGTGGACATAATTTTACTCTCCCAAAATATACTTCGGCGCTCCCTAAAATCGCCTGAAGAATGCTGAATTCAAATTAATGTGTGGCGGTATCGTACCACAAATATGTTCGAATGCAAGAATAATTATCCTCATCGGCAAATTATTGCTGCGATTGGTTTTCTGGTTTTTTGTTGCGTTTGCATTGGAGACGGCACGGCCGGCGAAAATTCCTGCATCGGCTCGTTTATTTCTTTGATCAGCCGGATTTCAGGCTGATGATCTCCCGAGGAAATTTGATTTTAAAGCCGGCAAACTTCAGAATTATCCAGGTGAACATTTTCGACGTAAAATTGGGGCTGAAAATAACATCCGGGTCAATTTTTTTGGTGTTTTGCCTGATTTTGACAGCTCATGCAAAACCGGATGTGACGATCCGTGTTGAACACGGCAATTGGGGCAACGCCGATACAGCCGATATTAAAAGCGTCCTGGAATCCGTCGCGGATGAGCTGCTGAAAAACGTCTCGAGCGTCCATAAGCTGGCGATAATCGTCAGACACGACCTACGCGGCCCGAGGACGCTTTACAGACGCGAACAAAACGGCGAATTCGTCGTTTGGCTGAATGTCACCGACCGCAGATGGGCTCAGCTCGCCTATCAATTCGGGCACGAACTAAACCACGTGTTAACGATAAATAAGAAAAATTCGCCGACTCCGAATCAGTGGTTTGAAGAATCAGTCGGAGAAGCAGCTTCGCTTTACGCGATCCGGAAAATGGCCGACAGCTGGCATGTTTCGCCGCCGTATCCTAACTGGCAGAGTTATTCGGGCTCGCTTCGCAATTACGTGGAAGCGCAGATCGCCGAAGAACACCGAAAGCTACCAGCGGGAAAAACATTTATCCAATGGTTTAAGGAAAACGAACCGAGCATGAGGGCAGATCCTTATTTACGTCCGAAAGATGAACTCGTCGCGGGTCAGTTGCTCGGATATTTTGAAAATTATGATGGAGGATGGGACGCGGTTTCATTCATTAACCGGACAAAGCCGACATCCGGTCAGACCTTCCGGCAGTATCTGGAAAACTGGCACCGCGATGCACCTGCCAGGCACAGACCGTTCATAAAGTCGATAGGAGAACTGTTTGGAAACAACGTAAGGTAAGAAAAACGGTATAACCGGTTAATTACATCCGGGATTCGTTTTCGACAGACAATTTTTTAAGGCAAGTTCTCAAGATCGTTGAGATCTTTCAGGCGTCCGCTTGCTCTTTTGTTAATTTTTAAATGCTTCAGGCTTATTAAGTTTATCGACAAGCCATCGACTTCGATCAATTCGCAATCATCAAAACATTATTCAAACTCAACACCGGAAATTTTATTCAGAATTTCCAATCGCATTGGAGGAACCCCCATTCTGACCATGCTGTTTTTCTTGAGAAATGTTTCAACGTCCAAATTTGATCCACCGAAACCAAACTCTTCAGTGGCTTCGATTAATTTTTCAGTGTTTTTCAACTCAACCGGAATCCAAATATCCAAATCACCGCTAGGACGAACATAACCATAGTAGTTGTCCGCATAACCACCGATCAAAATATATCTTACGTTTTGTTTGTTCAACAACTTCAAAAACTCTCTGAAGTCTGAGGGAATCAGGTTGGTATCCATAAGCGATTTGGCGCAGAATTTCGAGCGCAAGGAGGCGCTCGAGAGGCGGACGTGAAAGCCAGAATTCCAGTTCATCAGATTCATCGAAACTGGTAACCTTCACGGCGGTTCGATCCACTTTAAGCATTTCTTCGCGTGTTCTCACAAACTTATGATACCACAGCCATATCTGTTTAATTCGCCTTCAGTACAGCTTTTAGCGCCTTTCCGGTGTAAGATTTCTTGCTTTTCGCCACCGCCTCCGGTTTGCCCTTCGCGACCACTTTTCCGCCTTTTGCGCCGCCCTCGGGGCCAAGATCGATTATATGATCGGCTGATTTGATGACATCGAGATTGTGTTCGATGACGATCACGGAATTCCCTGTATCGACCAGTCTTTGAAGAACATCGAGCAGTTTATGAACATCGGCGAAATGGAGTCCGGTCGTTGGTTCGTCGAGAATATATATGGTTTTTCCGGTCGCGCGTTTTGAAAGTTCTTTTGAGAGTTTTACGCGCTGAGCTTCACCGCCGGAGATCGTTGTCGCCGATTGTCCGAGTTTTAAGTAACCCAGTCCGACGTCGAGAAGCGTCTGCAGTTTTTGTTCGATCTGCGGGATATTCTCAAGAAGCGGAAGCGCGTCTTCGATCGTAGTATCGAGCAATTCGGCGATCGACAAACCTTTATATTTAACGGCGAGCGTTTCGCGGTTATATCGTGTGCCGCGGCAGACATCGCATGTGACATAGACGTCCGGGAGAAAGTTCATCTCGATCCGCTTCATTCCGGCGCCTTCGCAGGCCTCGCATCTTCCGGCTTTTACGTTGAACGAAAATCTGCCGGCCTTGTAGCCGCGTTCACGCGATTCCGGAAGCATCGCATAGAGTTCGCGGATCGGTGTAAAAACTCCGGTATAAGTAGCCGGATTTGACTGCGGCGTCCTTCCGATCGGTTTTTGGTCGATCTCGATGATCTTATCGACGTGCTTCAGTCCCTCGATCGAATCGTGTTCGAGAGGTTCCTTGTGAGATTTGTATATCTCTTTTGCCAACGAACGGTAAAGGATCTCGTCAACAAGCGTCGATTTCCCGCTTCCAGAAACGCCCGTTACAACGGTCAGCACACCGAGTGGAAAGGTGACATCAATATTCTTTAAATTATGCGCCCGGGCACCTTTGACGATAATATTTTTCCCGTTTGGAGATCTCCTTTTTTCCGGCAAATTGATCGAGAGTTCACCCGCCATATATTTCCCTGTCAGGGATCTTGTGCTTTTTAAGATCTGTTTTGGTGTGCCTTTTGCGACGATCTCGCCGCCGTGTGTGCCGGCCTTTGGTCCGAGGTCTACCACAAAATCAGCCTGCTCGATAGTTTCTTCGTCATGTTCGACAACGAGAACCGTATTTCCGAGGTCGCGCAATTCGCGCAGCGTCTTAAGAAGCTTTTGATTGTCGCGCGGATGGAGTCCGATCGAAGGCTCGTCAAGTACATATAAAACGCCGCGGAGCTGCGAGCCGATCTGTGTGGCGAGACGGATCCTTTGTCCTTCGCCGCCGGAGAGCGTTCCGGAAGCGCGGTCAAGCGTGAGATATCCGAGCCCGACATCGTTGAGAAAATTCATGCGGTCATTTATTTCGCTGAGCACCAAACCGGCGATCTTATCTTCGCGCTTGCCGAGCTTTATTTTTTCAAACTCTTTTACCGCATCTTCGATCGGGAGACTGACATAATCTCCGACGCCTAATCCGCCGACCTTAACCGCCAGACTTTCCCTGCGGAGCCGGTGGCCGCCGCAATCCGGACACGTTACCGGCGAGATCATCTGTTCGAGCATCGTCCGGATCTTCTCCGAACCGGCACTATGCATTCTGACCCTCATCAGGTTTGTGACGCCTGTCCAGGTCTGGCGGACGGTGCGGCTGTACGCCTTGATTGGTATTTTTCCCTTTACGCCCGCAAAGAAATTCCGCCGGATCGGCTCCGGAAGATCGCCATAAGAGGTGTCTATACGAATTTTGGTCTTATATTTCTTATTGTGTTCCTTTATCAGGCCGATCAAGGCTGCACGAAAATATGTCGATGCGGCTTTATCCACTTCATCAACCAGTGGAAGCTTGTTGACCGGAAGTTTCGGATCCGGTATGAGTCTGTTTGGATCTACTTCGGCGATCGTCCCGACTCCTTCGCATCTCCTGCACGCTCCAAACCGTGAGTTAAACGAAAACGAGCGGGGTTCGAGTGGGGCAATGTTTATTCCGCAGGCGATACAGGCCATTTTTTCCGAATAGAGCTTTTCATCGCCATCGATGACCGAAACCAAAACTGCTCCATCTGTAAGCCTGACCGCAGTTTTTACAGATTCGGAAAGTCTTTCTTCAACCCCCTCTTTGATCAGGAGCCGGTCGACGACGACCTCGATATTGTGATTCTTCTGCTTTTTGAGTTTTATTTCTTCATCGAGCGCCCGCAATTCGCCGTCGATCCTTGCGCGAAGAAAACCGTCTTTGTGGAGCTTTTCAAGTTCTTTTCTAAACTCGCCTTTGCGGCCCTGAACCACGGGCGCGAGGATCATTATCCGTTCGCCGGCAGGTAATTCCAGTATGTCTTCGATGATCCTTTCGATCGGCTGACGCGTGATCGGAGCGTCACAATTCGGGCAATGTGAAATACCGATCGAGGAAAACAGAAGCCTGATATAGTCGTAAATTTCTGTAACCGTTCCGACCGTCGAACGCGGACTTCGCGAAACCGTTTTTTGTTCGATCGAAATTGCCGGAGAAAGACCTTCAACGGAATCGACATCCGGCTTTTCAAGCTGATCGAGAAACTGCCTTGCATACGCTGACAAAGATTCGACATACCGCCGCTGACCTTCCGCATAGATCGTGTCAAAAGCAAGCGACGACTTTCCCGATCCCGACAGACCAGTAATAACCGTGAACTTATCGCGCGGTATATCTATATCAATGTTTTTAAGATTATGCTGGCGGGCGCCGCGGACGGATATTTTCGTAATGCTCATGTCTTACAGATAAAACTCTTGTGTGCTAAAGAAACAATAATCTTATCAATTCGATATGAGCCGGGCAATCGGGGAGCAGTTTTCAGCCGAGTTTTTCGTTTACGAATGTGAAGATCCCGGTTGCGACGGAAACCACGACAAAAGTAGCGATCGCGCGCCAAACCGCATCGCTCTCCGTAAACTGCCAGATGGCAAGAATGCATAAAACGGTGCAGACAACAAGCGAGACCGTGATGATCGAAAACGCAATGATTCTTACGAGCTTCGGGCTCACAACGCCTTTAAATTCGCGTTTTACGATACGTTTTACCTTTTTGGTCTCGCTTTCGGCGATTATCTCCCGCTGTGAATCATTCATTATTTGAGTATTCCGAAAACATCACGCAGTATCTGAGTCGTACGGCCTATCGGATCTTTGCGGATCTTCTTCTCTTCCTGTGCAACCATATAAAACGTACCGTCTAAGGCTTTCTGCGTTACGTATCCGTCAAGATCTCTTGCGTCATTCCCGATAAACGCTGCCATAAATCCGGCCTTATCGATCATCGCTTTGTAGCTTTGCGTGACGCCTGTCTCATTTGTAAACTTCTCGACGATCGGACGAAATTTGCCCCTCAGCGTTTCTTCTGTCGTTCTTCGGAAAAACTGCGTGGCAGCATCATCCTCGCCGCTAAACAAAATATCTTTGGCATCGGTAAAGGTCATCTGTTTTATCGAATCGATAAATACATCAATCGCAACCGGGACAGCTTTCTCTGCGGCACGGTTCATCGATAGTTCAAACGCATCGACACGATCCGAATAGCCCGCATAGCGTGCAACAGTGGCGATCCTCTTCAGCGATTTAGGAAGCGGAATTTTAACCTCGAGATTCTTGTAAAACCCGTCTTCTCGGCCGAGATTATCGACCGCAAATCTGACGCCTTTTGTCAAAGCTTCTTTTAATCCGAGTGCTATCGTACTGTCTGAAATCCCGTTCGTCGAACGATTTGACGAAGTTGTCGAATCCGAATCCTTTTTCTTTCCGATCTTCCACCATTGCGCCGAAACATTCCCCGTCATTGTAAGGAACAATCCGAGAAACAGCACAAAACTCCCTGCTTTCAGTAATTTAACTTTTTTCATTGTATTCTCCGGCTTAAGTTAGGGGGCAGACAAACCTTTTTTACGATGCGGTCTATTGTAAACTAATTGCCAAAAAACCGCATTTTTTTACGATTAGCAGTCAACGGAACCGGATAATCGAAGTGCTTCCTAATTTGACCGGATCATAATTTTGGTCATAAAATCAGTCCATCTATATCAACTGAGAGGAACTATGCCGAATAAATTAAGAATCCCTGCCGCCATTTTGTTATCTCTCCTGTTAACGTTTTCTCTGAACATTAAAGGACAGACCGGAAACCCTGAAACTGCCGATCATTCGCGCGAACTGGATTTTATGGTTGGAAACTGGGATGTCAGTGCAAAGATACTGACACCGCAGAACGGTTACATTTCCGGGTCCGGAACGATGAAAGTTAGGTCTGAAAGCGAAACACTTCTGGCTGAAATGAGGATAAAATTTCAAAACTTTGAATCAAACGGAACGACAAAACGGAGATATGACAAAGCCGGTAAATACTGGAATGTAAGCTGGAATCCGATAGGACAGCAGCCCGTGTTGAACATTGAAGGCAAAATGAAAGACGGGCGTTTTATCGAGATCGATTACGGCAGAGATAACCGCGGAGCTTATATCGGACGGCTCGTTGTATTCAATATTTCCACTGACCGTTTCTCGGTGAGGAAAGACAAAATATATGACGACGGAATGATCATTCCGGAAATCTGGATGTATGAGGCCGTTAGACAAGACACCTCAAACCGCTAACATAACAAGCGCCTTGTGAAAAACTTTTCCGCTTTCCGGCCAGCTTCTTACGGCCTTAATGCTGCCCCGAAAGGATTGCTGCACACTTTTCCAATAGCCCTCAGCCTGAATGCTTTTGCGGCATTTATTTGGATTTCCCCTGATTTGCGACCGCTTCCTGCATTTTCCTGATCTCTTCCGGATCACCGAGATAATAATTTTTTATCGGTTTCAGATCACCGTCGAGTTCATACACAAGCGGAATTCCGGTAGGAATATTCAGCGAAACGATCTCTTCATCCGGAATACCGTCGAGGTGTTTTACCAGCGCGCGAAGTGAATTGCCATGGGCCGCAATGATCAGCCGTTTTCCGTCACGTATTTTCGGCGCGATCTCATTTTCCCAATACGGAAGAAACCGCTCAACCGTATCTTTTAGACATTCTGTCAAAGGAATTTCACTGTCCGCCAGATCATTGTAGCGCCGGTCATTTCGCGGACTTCTTTCATCGTCTGCGGCCATCGCTGGCGGCGGTATATCATAACTCCTTCTCCAGATATGTACCTGTTCATCACCATATTCGGCAGCCGTTTCGGCTTTGTTTAGCCCCTGCAGATTTCCGTAATGCCTTTCGTTAAGACGCCAGTGCTTTATTACCGGAAGCCACATTGTGTCCATTTCGTCGAGAACGATGTTTAGCGTTCGGATCGCACGTTTTAAGACCGAGCAAAAAGCCAGATCAAACTCGAAACCTTCCGCTTTCAGAAGCTCGCCGGCCGCCTTTGCCTCGGTCCTTCCTTTTTCGGAAAGATCGACGTCTTTCCATCCCGTAAAACGATTCTCTTTATTCCAAACGCTCTCGCCGTGCCTTATCAAAACTAGTTTGTACATATTATTACAGTATCCACCAGGAATTTTATGACTTAGGTAGAAATGCTTCCTTTTTTTCAAATTTTATCAGTATATTGAATCGGATTTCCAATGATGAGTTATTAAAACAAAACTTGCAACCGGCAATTTTTCTCCCTCTGACGCACCGCGAAACGTTTTTTTGTTGAAATATATGAGAGACGTGTTCAGTCAATTCATTTTTTCGCATTTTATCCGAAAACACGTCGAAAATTTATCTTACGTTTAGGTTACTTTTCGTATCTTGAAAGGCTAATGAAAAGTTAAGTTCGACGATTTTTATTTCGAACACAAACAATCTATGTGCTTTCGTTTTCGAATCCGGCACATTGAATTTACCTAAAACCAAAAATTGCAACTCGGAGAAACAAAATGAAAAGAATTTTGGCCGTGATGATCTTTCTCATCGCCGGCATTTCAACCATAGCGGCGCAGACGACGTCCGGGCGGCTTTCGGGAACGGTTTCCGGTCCTGACGGCGCATTACCCGGGGCGATCGTTACTATTACGTCGGGACAAACAGGAAAGAGTTTTACGGTCACAGCAGATGATTCCGGAAACTTCCGATTCCTGCAAATTGAACCGGGAAATTATTCGGTAAAGATCACAGCAGAGGGGTTCAAAACCTACGTAGCAACTGATTTAAAAGTTGACGTTGCCAGGGAATATACATTGAACCCGACTCTCGAACTCGGTGAATTTCAGGAAACCGTGACTGTCAACGCCGGAACCGACGTTATTACTGCTACGACTTCTCAGGTTACAAATACCGTAAGTCCTCAGCAAATATTATCGCTTCCGCTGATCACCCGGAACCCTTTGAGTTTGACGACTCTTCAGCCGGGCGTTGCCAGCAATCCGTTTCAAAATACATCGATCAATGGTTTACGTACGACAATGACCAATATCACTCGTGACGGAATCAGTATCAATGACCAGTTTATTCGTACAAACGCAACGGACTTCGCTCCCGGACGACCTTCGGTTGATGATACGGGTGAATTCACGCTTGCGACAACCAACCAGGAATCAGACCTGGGTTCAGGCGGTGCGCAAATCATTCTGGTCACACCTCGCGGAACAAAAGATTTCCACGGTGCACTTTTTGCATACAATCGAAATTCGGCATTTGCGGCAAATAATTTCTTTAACAACCGCACACCGAACAATGCAGATGGAAGCCAGGCGGAAATCGCCAAAAAACCACCGTTTAGAAACCGTAATCAATACGGAGGCAAGATCAGCGGCCCGATGCCCACACCGCATTTTGGTGAAGGTGGTCCGATGTTTGATAAAGATAAGGGTTTCTTCTTCTTCGCATACGAAGGGATCAAAGACCCACTTTCAGCCCGCGCAACACGAACAATTCTGACGCCTGAAGCACGCGGCGGCACGTTCCGCTTTACACGCGCATCAGCCGGAAATGTTATCAATGCGGGCGGGATTTCATGCCCGTCGGGCGCAGTCGGCAGTATCTGTACCGTCGGAAACATTCTGACCTTTGCTCAGGCACAAGGTTTTCAGGGTATTCCTTCAACAATAGACCCGACGATTCAGGCTCGAATTTTGAATCTGATGCCAACTACCGGAAATACGACCGGGGGCGACAGTCTGAACACGACCGGATACGGTTTTAACCGTGGTCAGGACACGATTCGCGACACCTATACAACACGGATCGACATTGAAGCGACCGAAAAAGACAGCTTTTACGGAGTTTACAGCTACAATAAGGAAGACAATCTCCGACCCGATGTCGACGTACAGGGATTCGATCCTTCTCCTGATGTAACTCAGTATTCCGCAAACAAGACTCTGACACTTGCTTATCGCCGTGTTTTCTCGAGCAACGTCTTTAACGAAGCGCGCTGGGGAATTTTCACGAGCGAAGTTCCGTTCGCACGCGTCAGTCCGTATCCTTCATTTTTTATCGGGCCGGCAGGAACAACAACCGGAACCCTGGCGGGATTGATCAGCAGCCCTGACAACGTATTTCTTGATCAGGGACGAAACAATAAGCTTTATTCATGGGGCGACAACCTCAGCATCGTTGCAGGCAGCCATTCATTGAAATTCGGCGGTCAGTATCAGTTGTATAAGGTTAATTCCTATAACGATGTATTGATCGTACCAAATTACATCGTCGGCAACTCAAATTTGACAGCTGCAACAACGACAACGTTCCAAACATCGAATTTTGCAAACGTCGGCGGTACCGGAAGTTTAATAAGCAATTCGGATCTGGCAACGGGTAACGCGCTGCTTTCGATCCTCGGTGGCCTGATCAATCAGGCGCGGCAGGGTTTTAACACCACGACACCGACGTCGGGTTATTCAGCAGAGCGAAATCTTTCACCTTTTAGAAATTCGAACCACTCACTTTATGCTTCGGATAAATGGTCTATCGCCCGCGGTCTGACGCTAACGCTCGGTTTGCGTTATGAACTCTTCCCGGCGCTGAAAATCAACAACGGTCTTTCGCTTGAACCGACGATTACCGATCCGAACAATCCTGCGGCTTCTTTGCTTGCCGGAAACGGATCTTTTGTTCCCGTGGGTTCAAACGCTGGTAAAGATAAGCTTTACTACAAAACCGACTACAATAACTTCGCGCCAAACGTAGGGTTTGCATATACCCCGAATTTCGAATCGGGATTTGCAAGATTCCTGTTTGGTTCGGAAGGCAAAACCGTTATTCGCGGCGGCTACAGCCACATTTACGGTAATGACTCGATCATTACTTCACTTAACAATACGCTTACAGGAAACGTAGGACTCGGACGAACAAGTAATTTTGCGTTGGGTCCTACCGGTACGACAGTGTTGAACGATCGGTTCAGCAACCCGCTTGCAACTGTTCCAACGCCTGCGTTTATCGCACCGCCGAGATCATTCCTGCAGAACAATACTTCTGCGCAGGGGTTCTTCGGTGTCGCAAATGCAGTCGATCCGAAGCTTCAAATTCCTAAAGTGGAGCAGTACAGCTTTGGTATTCAGCGTGAGATCTTCGGCAATATGGCGTTTGAGCTCAGATATGTTGGCGGCCGAAGCAACAATCTGGCACGCGGTATCGAATTGAACGAGATCGATGTGATCAGCAACGGCTTTCTTGCAGATTTCAAGCGTGCCCAGGCTAATCTTGGTCTGACCGGGGCAACAACTCCATTCTGTAATCCGGCTGTAGTTACCGGCTGTCAGGCTTTGACCATTTTCCAAAGTGGCGGGGTCGGATCGGCAGGCAGACTTGCTGTCGGAAGCGGTGTAACGCTTGCTACGTTTATTTCGAATCTGAGAGACGGAACTGTTGCTAATCTGGCACAGCTCTTTGTTTCTAACAATTTGAACAATCATCCGTCGCTGGCAAATCCGAATGCGGCACCGTTTATCAATTTCTATCAAAACCCGAATATCGGTCAGATAGAACTGTTTACAAATGCCGGATACTACAACTACAACTCACTCCAGGCCGAAGTTCGCCGAAGATTTTCCAATGGTTTGTATTTCCAGGGGAATTACACCTTCTCGAAGAATCTGACGGACACGATCGGTACGAGTCAGGCGTTGTTTGAACCGTATCTGCAAAATAATAATCGCAAACTCGATAAGCAAAGAGCGGACTTTGACCAGACACATGTCTTTAACTTTAACGGTATTTATGAATTGCCGTTCGGTAAAGGCAAAATGTTCTGGAATCAGGGCGGACTCCTTGACAAGATCGTCGGCGGTTGGCAGCTCTCGGGAATCATGCAAATGTCGACCGGCGCGCCGATCACGTTTGTCGATGCCCGCGGAACCTTAAATGTAGGCGGCAGATCGGGTCGTCAAACCGTTAACAGCACTCTGACCAATGATCAGATCCGTGCACTGGTTGGAGTATTCGAACAAAACGGAAGAATCTATTATATAAATCCTTCTGTCATTAACCCGGCAAACGGCCGCGGATCGAATGGTTATATCAGTAACCTTAACTCTAACGGAACATTTAATGGACAGGTATTCTTCAATGTCGAAGCCGGTGAGACGGGATCACTTGGAAGAACCCTGATCAGCGGTCCGAAATTCTTTAATGTTGACTTGTCACTGATCAAGAACATTAAGTTTACCGAAAATGTACGTGTTCAATTGCGTGCGGAAGCTTTCAATGCGTTAAACCATGTAAACTTCTTTAACAACACACAATTTGCGAGCATTACGAGTACTACCTTTGGACAGATCACATCTGCAGCGGCGGCGCGACAAATGCAATTCGCTGCCCGCTTTGAGTTCTAACTCCATGTTGTTTTTTATTTGAAAAAGCTTTGGCCCCGCGGCAAACCGCGGGGCCATTTTTTTTCACGCTGATTTTAATACCTTGCGGGTCAGAACGATTCCACTCGGAATTGAGAAATATCGAAAGTTTGGCCAAAGCTGAACTCGTCAAAACTCATTTGCCATTCATATCTCCCCGCCCCGCTGCCATTCGACATTTCAAGCGAAATACGATACCCGTGCGGAATTGTCAGTCCTTCTTCAGGTCTGAAATCACTGAACGTTTCCACCATTTTATAGCGCGTCTCACTCAACCGCGCTGAATCATCGATCGTCCTGCCGGTACCGGGAGATACAACGCGCTCATATTCGGTCCTTACATGGCGGTATGAAAGCGCGTCAAAAAACATCTTGATGACAAGGTCACTTCCCTTTGCCGGATTAAATGAAAAACGGTAATGGTCCGCCCCATCAAACTTTTTCATGCCGTCAAACTTCAATTTACCTCTTTTTTCGTCGTAATTCAGAAGCTCCCAAGAGGTCGAAAGACTTCCGCCGATAATTCCCGATTTGAAGGTTTTCGAATTCGAAAGTAGAAATTGTCCAAAGGGGGTTCTGATTCCGGGACGCGCATATCCTACGGAAAAGTTTTCTCCGTCATATCCGAGGATCTCGAGCTGGTATTCGATATTTTCGAATTTCATTCCGATCATATTCTTTTCGCTCTGGGAGGCCATAACCACACGACCGGTGTTTTGAGCCTTTCCGTTGATATTAAATACTGCCTTTACGGTTCCTACAGCCATGAAAGACCGTCTCTTTTTCAATTCCTCCGGCCCGCCGATGGACCCTAAATGTCTTTCGATAAGAACCCCGGGGGTGATCTTTTCTGCAGATGAACTGTTGCAATACACATTTGGTGCCGCGGCAAACGGAAATACCAGCCCTACAAGAAATCCGAGGATTATAACTAGACTTGTCTTCATTTGATTCTCCCTGCTAATTGAATTCGATACTCTCGATTATCGATGGAAAGTAAGTGAGTATAGCAAATTAAAGGCGATTGTCAGGCAACTTTTCTTCGTGATTATTCACGGGGATTTAAATGTGCCAAAGCCTTCGATAATTCAAAAGATCTGAGGGCGCTTTTCATGCCGTTTTTCGCGTTTTGTTAAGAAGTCTTCCGCACCAACTTCAGCAATTTTTCTGTTCAGAACAGCCTGGTTCTTGCCAATACCTCACGCGCGAAACCGCCATGAACCTGCATGCGATTGCCTCAACTAGAAAAAGAAGAAGATGAAAATGCCGAATCCCGCGGCGCAGTTTACCGACAAAGCTGTTTTTTCGGGCCGCATTCCGGCTGATCCGCGTTCTCAACCGAACTCTAAAGACCTGGAAAAACACCGAAAAATATCAAATCGATCATTTAAAAATCAACGGAATTTAAAATTAATATCAATTCTTCGTTTTTGCGGTCTAAATCCGAAAAACGGGTCGAAAATTTATCTTCTGTTTATCTTTCCCGCCATATTCTCCTAGGCTTGTGAAAAATCGAAGTGCAGTTTATGGCGCGATTTTATTGGAGTTCGTCAATTAAACACCCGGTTTTTTTTCAGTGATCAAATTTTTAATAATTTTAGCTATATGCAATTTGGAGGAATCAAAATGAAACGAATTTTGATAAGCATTATGTTTATCATCTGCTTCATTTCCGCTGCGTCAGCACAGACCACGACCGGAAGTCTTTCCGGAACGGTTTCAAGCCCGGATGGTGTTTTGCCGGGTGCGACGATCACGGTTTTGGACACGAAAACCGGCAAGTCTTTAACGGCTACTGCCGGTGATGATGGAACGTTCCTGTTCTCGCAACTGGAATTTGGAACTTATACGGTTACGATCTCGGGTGAGGGATTTAAGAAATACGTCGCCAACAATGTGAAGATCGATGTTGGCCGGACATATACACTAAACCCGACACTTGAACTCGGCGGTATTCAGGAGGTCGTTGAAGTACAGGCGGGAGCCGACATTGTTACGGCAAACACATCGCAGGTCAGCAATACCGTCAGTCCGCAGCAGATACTTTCTCTGCCGCTCGTTACCCGCAATCCGCTGACGCTTGCCGGACTGCAGGCGGGCGTATCCGCAAACACTGCGCAAAATACGACGATCAACGGAATGCGCACAACTTTCACGAACATCACACGTGACGGCATTAATATTCAGGATGCCTTTATCCGTTCAAACGCCACGGATTTCGCTCCCGGACGGCCTTCCGTCGACGATACAGGAGAATTCACGATCGCACTCGCAAATACGGATGCCGATCAGGGTTATGGCGGTGCGCAGATCAGACTGGTTACACCGCGCGGAACCAAGGATTTCCACGGTGCATTGTTTGCTTACAACAGAAATTCGGCATTTGCCGCAAACAGCTTCTTTAACAATCGTTCGGGACTTGATCGCCCCTTCAGAAACCGCAATCAGTTTGGCGGAAAAGTCAGCGGTCCGCTTCCGGTTCCGGGATTTGGCGAAGGGACTCCGATGTTTTTCAAGGATAAGGGATATTTTTTCTTTGCGTATGAAAACATTCAGGATCCGCAATCGGCACGCTATACCCGTACGATTCTGACGCCTTCCGCGCAGCAGGGTGTTTTCACCTACAATCGAACGACAGCCGGAACAGCGATCGATCAAATGGTCGGAACTTCAAGGGTTCAATGCGCAGCCGCTGCAGGTTCCGCCTGTACGATCTCAAATATACTTGCCTTCGGAAACTCAAGGCTTGGAAACGGCGTTCCGCTTACGGTCGATCCTGTTATCCAATCCAGAGTTTTGTCCAAGCTGCCGGCAACGAGCAACACGTCCGGAGGAGACGGCTTAAATACGGCCGGTTTTACACTGAACCGTCAGTCAAATCAAACCCGTCCGACCTACACAACAAGACTCGATTTTGACATGACAGAAAAAGACTCGATGAACTTTGTCTACAGTTACAACAACGAGACAAATCTTCGACCTGATGCAACGGGCGAAACTTCAAATTCTGTCGTTCCGAACGTAACCCAGTCATCAAAAAACAAAACCTTTGTTGGCGCTTACCGAAGAATTCTGAGTTCGAATTTTGTAAATGAATTCAGAGGCGGTATTTTTACCAGCGAAGTTCCGTTTAACCGCACGGATGAAACTCCGGCGTATTTCCTTGGTCTTCCGCTTGTCACTAATCCGGAAAACACGTTTTTGTCACAGGGCAGAAATACAAAAGGGATCAATTTTCAGGACAACGCCGATCTTGTTCTTGGTCAGCACAGTTTGAGGTTTGGTGCTCAAATGCAGGTATTTAAGGTCAATTCATATAATGATGCAGCCACTGTGCCTGTATACACCGTCGGAACAAGTTCGTCATCGACACCAACTTTTACTTCTACGAATTTCTCGGCCATCGGCGGCATCAGCACAACTCAGCTTGCAGCGGCGAATAATCTGATGGCGCTTCTCGGAGGATTTGTCAGTGCCGGTACGCAGTCATTTAACGTTGCTGATCTGAATTCCGGATTTCAGGCGACGCGGTCTTACGCGCCCTTCCGGTATGAGAACTACTCGGTGTTTCTGTTTGACCGCTGGGCGGCAGCGAAAAATCTGACGATCAGCGCCGGAATTCGCTATGAGCTTTATCCGGCATTGAGATTAAACAACGGACTCGCACTCGAGCCTGTTATTTCCAATCTTGACGATCCGATCGCATCGCTGCTCGACCCTTCGGGAACCTACAATGTCGTCGGCACAAATGCCGGGCGAAAGAATGCCTATTACAAAACTGACATGAATAACTTTGCTCCGAACTTCGGATTTTCTTATTCACCGTCATTTGAAAAAGGCATCGGTAAATTCATCTTCGGCGGCGAAAACAAGTCGGTGATCCGCGGCGGCTACAGCTGGGTTTACGGAAACGATTCGATCGTTACTTCGATCAACAACGCGGCAGTCGGAAACCGCGGTTTGGGTACTACCGCGTCAAACGCGCTTCGCGGAACATCGACATTCCTAAATGACCGATTGGTTGACGGCGTCACGGCAATAAATGCCCCTGCGCTGTTAAGTTTTCCTTCAACTTATCTTCAAAATAATTCGCCGGCGATCGGCAACAATTTTGGTACGGTTTACGGGATCGATCCGCATCTGCAGGTTCCGCGCATCGAGCAATACAGCCTAGGATTTCAACGGGAACTCGGCGGAAATATGGCTCTTGAGATCCGCTACGTCGGAACCCGAAGCGACAATCTCGGCCGCGCGTCCGATCTCAATCAGATCGATATCTTTGCCGGCGGATTTTTGGATGATTTCCTTCGTGCACAAAGCAACGACGCTTTGACGGGCAATGCATTCTGTACAGCAGCACAAAATGCGGGCTGTCAGACGCTGACTTTGTTCAGAAATGTAGCAGCAGGTAACCAACCGTTCTTTGTCGGAACGGGCGGCACAACTCTGGCGACATTCAACAACAATCTCAGAAACGGAACACCGGCCGATCTGGCGCTCAACATCATTCAGAATGATCGGAACAATCATCCGAATGTTGCAAATCCAAACCGTGTGCCGTTCGTCAGCTTCCTTCCGAATCCGGCAACGGGCGTGGTTGATTATTTCAACAACGATGCCTATTACAACTACAATTCGCTTCAGGTCGAACTGCGGCGCCGTTTTTCAAACGGACTGTATTTTCAAGGCAACTATACGTTCTCAAAGAATCTGACGAATGCCGTCGGCACCTCGCAGAATCTGTTTGAGCCGTATCTTGACAACAATAATAAGAAACTTGATAAACAGCGCGCGGATTACGATCTTACCCATGTCTTCAATTTCAACGGGATCTATCAGCTTCCGTTCGGCAAGGGCAAGTCGTTCTTAAACAGCGGCGGTGTTACCGACCTTCTGTTCGGCGGCTGGGAGATCTCAGGCATCGTCCAAATGACTTCCGGTGCTCCGATAACCTTTATCGACGCTCGCGGAACGCTAAACCGGGGCGGCCGGTCGGCAAGGCAGACTGTTAACAGCAATCTGACAAATGATCAGATCCAGGCGCTTGTGGGTATTTTCAAAGAAAACGACAATATCTACTTCATTAATCCGAGCGTATTGCTTCAAACCCTGAATGCAACTACCGGACGTTACAGCAGTACGGCATCACAGGGATACGGTTCTACATTTGCCGGTCAGGTGTTCTTTAACACCAATCCGGGCGAAACCGGTAATCTCGGCCGAACGATCATCAACGGCCCGAGATTTCTGAATGTCGATATGGCTGTTCTTAAGAATATCCGGTTTGGTGAGAATATGCGGGTTCAGCTTCGCGGTGAGGCATTTAATGTTTTGAACAATGTAAACTTCAACATTTCTGCCGCACAGCAGCTGCAAAGTATTACCAGCACCACATTCGGACAGCTTACCGGAACTGCCAACAGTTCGCGGCAAATCCAGTTTGCAGCCCGGTTTGAATTTTAGCCGGAGTTTTTCGCAAAAACCCTTAAGGCACCGCTCAAAAAGCGGTGCCTCCTTTTGTGTAATTAATGACTGTTACAACTTACTTTGGGTGAATCCCTGTGAATCCAGCGTATAAAAACCTCATAAAGAAAGTGTTTCGCAGACAACTTGACCAATAAAACCAATGCCTCGGTCGCGAATCGGTTAAAGAGTCTCCGCCAGTATTTTTTTGACTTCCCCGATCAGATAGAGTGACCCGGTAACTAGGATCAAATTCCCGGCAGAGAGACTTTTTGCTTTCTTCAAGGCATCACCGACATCGTCAATTAGAAATACATTTTGCGCATCCGCGGATAAAAACGCGGATATTTCGTCAGCCTTCATTGCCCGCGGATTCTCGGGAGTGGTAAGGATCAAATTTTCAGCGAGCGGAAAGAGTAGTCTTGATATCTCATTAAGATTCTTGCCGTTCATCGCGCCGAAGATCATCGTTATCGGCTGATCTGCATTTCTAAGCAAAAACTCACGCAGAACCTTAGCACCTGCACTATTGTGTGCACCGTCAAACAGAATTCCGTCCGAATATTCCAACCTGCCTTTATGTTCTGCAGTCCGAAGTCCATTCGCGACATCTTTGTTTGAAATAGTAAAACCCTCCTCTTTCAAAGCTTCGGCAAGAAGTATCGCCGTTTTGGCATTTTCGATCTGGTGATCTCCCCGCAGACTTAACCTGACATTCTCATAGACCGCCTTCCGTGTTTCAAAACGCACGAACTCTCCGTCGACGGAGGCATTGACGCGGCCGCTAAAACGCGGAACAACGTCAGACTGCCGGCATTTATCCTCTAAAACTCGCATCGCGGCTTCTTTTTGATCAGCGATCACTGCGGTCACACCCTTTCTGATGATCGCGGCTTTTTCTCCGGCAATAAGCTCGATCGTGTCTCCGAGCGTTTTTGTATGGTCAAGATCGATCGGGGTAATTGCAACGATCTCCACGTTTGTCGCAGTTGTCGCGTCAAACCTTCCGCCGAGCCCCGTCTCGAGGATCGCGACTTCCACACCTGATTCTTTAAAAACGAGCTGCGCAATTGCGGTTATATGTTCGAAGAACGTCGGCATCGCTTCGAGTTTCCCCGACGTGACCAGTTCTTCGCTGACGTTCCGGATCCGGGAAACATATTCGGCAAACATTTCTTCGGAAATGTCCTTACCGTTTATCCTTATTCTTTCCGTTACTGATATCAGGTGCGGCGAAGTGTTGAGTCCGGTTTTGAGTCCGGCTGAAACGCAGATCGCTTCAAGAAAAGCGCACGTTGAACCTTTGCCGTTGGTGCCAGCAACCTGAACTTTTATAAAGTTTTGCTGAGGATCTCCGAGCGCATTTAGAAGGATCTTTGAGTTTTCCAGCCCGAACTTCTTGACCGATCGCTCGTGGCCAAGGCTGTAAAGATATTCGAGAGCTTCCGGGAATTTCACTTAAGAAGTAAGCAGACGCCTGTGGTAATTTATCTGTCCGAGATGATAATTCAGGTGGGAAAGCATATAGGTTGCGACAGCAAAAACCGATTGGATCTTACCGCCAAACTCTTCGGGGTAATCCGAACTCAGATCATCATCGCTTAAACTCCCGAGCGAGGAATGCAAAACAAGAATAGTTTCTTCGAGTTTTTTGACGATCTCATCGCGCGATTTGTCGTTTTCGGAGAACTCGAGATCGCGGTCGCGCCGATAACCCGTTTTCCCGAGATTTGCGCCAAAAAAATGGTTAATATTGCCGATCAGATGAAGCGCGAGATTTCCGCCCGAATTTGTTATTTCGCCGCTCGTTTTCCAAAGATCGGCATCGCTTCTATAACTGCCGATCTCGGCAATTACTTTTTTTAGATCATTCTCATAAATGGAGACTAGTGTATTTGCGATCATTTTCCGGTAATCTCCTCATTCATCATAAAGTCGAGAAGTCTGATCAGGGTTTCGCGCATTTCCCTTCGATCGACAACCATGTCGACCATTCCGTGCTCAAGCAAAAATTCAGAACGCTGAAATCCCTTAGGCAGTTTCTGCCTGATCGTTTGTTCAATAACTCGCGGTCCGGCAAAACCGATAAGTGCTTTTGGTTCAGCAACGATAACGTCGCCGAGCATCGCAAAGCTTGCCGTCACCCCTCCCGTTGTCGGGTCTGTAAGAACCGAAATAAACGGCAATCTCGCTTCGTGCAAAAGTGCGAGGGCTGATGATATTTTCGCCATCTGCATCAGCGAAAGAGTACCTTCCTGCATTCGCGCTCCGCCGGATGCCGAGAAAATTATAACCGCACTGCGCGTTTTCATCGCGCGTTCGATCAGCCGCGTGATCTTTTCTCCAACGGCCGAACCCATCGATCCGCCGATAAACGACATATCCATCGCACCGGCATAAACTCTGTGTCCGCCTACTTTTCCTTTTCCGGACACGATCGCTTCAGGCAGTCCCGATTTTTCGGTCGCCTGTTTTATCCGCTCGGGATACGGTTTGGAATCGACAAAACCGAGAGGATCGCCTGACTTAACTTCTTCGTCAAGTTTTTCATAATCGCCGTCGTCAAAAAGAATATCCAGGCGTTTTCGCGCATTTAGCCGAAAATGATGGTCACAGTGAATACAGACCTCAAACGATTCGCGAAGTTCGCGCCGGTAAAGAGCACTGTCGCACTCGGGACATTTTTGAAATTTCCCTTCGGTTTTAACGGTCTGTTCGGTCTTCGCCGGCTTACCTTCAATTTTCGGGTCTTTTCTACGAAACCATGACATGGGTTTTGATCTGCGATAAATCTTTTGATTTTCTAAGTTGAATACATCTTAACTCAAAACGCCGAGCATTTCATCGTGGATCAGACCATTACTTGCGCAAAGCGGCGGCCGGTAAACACTGAATTCCGATCCGTCATAATACGATGTCTTTCCGCCGGCCTCATTTATCAGCAAAACTCCGGCCGCCATATCCCATGGATTTAACCCGTCTTCCCAAAAACCGTCAAACCGTCCGCAGGCGACATAGGCAAGATCGATCGCTGCCGAACCGTCACGTCTGACAGCACGCGACCGGAGGAGCATATCGGTAAAATTCCTGGCAAAATCGTCTCTTTTTGAAATGTCATAGGGAAATCCGGTGACGAGAAGCGAATCGCTGAGTTTTTCGGTTTCAGAAACGAATATGCTCTTGTTGTTTAAGCTCGCTCCGTTTCCTTTTTCGGCGGAAAACATCTCATCACGGGTCGGATCATATGTTGCGGCGATGACGATCTCGCCCTTATATTCGAGCGCGATCGTTACGCAAAAACATGGATAACCGTGGGCGAAATTAGTTGTGCCGTCCAGTGGATCGATTATCCATTTCCATTTTCCGTCACCGATCAAAACCGCTTCGCCCGATTCTTCCGCAAGGATCGAATGCATCGGGTGATAGGTTTTTATCTTTTCGACAATAAACTTTTCGGAAGCAATATCGGCTTCGGTGACGAGATCGATTTCTCCTTTTTTTGAGACTTTTATCTTCCGGCCGAATTTTTCAAGCAAAACACTTCCCGCCTCGCGCGCGGTTTCCATCGCAAAATTAAGCATAATAAAAAAGGTCAAAAGGATTTCATCCGTTCGGGCTCTAATTGCCCGATAACGAAAAACTTTTGACCTTCGAGATAATATCAGCGATCGTTTTCAAGTTCAATCGCTTTCAACACAGAAACGCTACCTGAAATAGATATCTACATAATCGGTCGCTTGATCGCACGGATTATCCATTTCCTGAAGACGCCAGTATTTTCTTTTTCCGGTTATCCTGAACGTCATTTCTCCTTCCCGGACGCACGGCTCACCGTCGTTTATATGGCTGATTTGAATAGTGATATTTCCGTCAAACTTAAAATCATAGCGGTTTATTTCCGTGACCACGCCATCGATCTTTACAAAATCATCGCCTTTCCGTGCCTTTTGTTCGCCGGTCAGATAATATACACCGCTTCTCGATTTAACGTCGGCCCGGCCAAAATAATCCCAGCTGATCCATTGAAGCGAAACCATGTGCCTGCCGAGAAGCATCCTCTTCGCGGTTTGGCTGTTGATCTTTGTCTTTTCCTGCGCGAAAGCCGAAAAAGCGAATGCGGTTACCGTCAAAATTGCGATCGTAAATATTTTTCTTAACATCGTTATCCTCCATTACTTACCACGTTTTGAACGGATCCGGCGGATTTTTTTGCAAACGGCTCACTTTACAAATTTGTCCGCAACTTCCAAAAATTCAACGATTTGCGCGTCCCAGTAGGCCCAGTTGTGAATACCGGGAAGCTGGCGGAATTCGTGAGCGATCTTTTTCTTCTGAAGAAGGTCTGCAAATTCCTGACTCTGTGTGATCAAAAAGTCTTCCGTTCCGCAGTCGAGATAAATAAACGGCAGCATCTTTGTTTCATCGGCAGATTTCGCTTCGACGATCGCAAACAGATCGTTTTGTTTCCGTGTTTCGCTTCCGGCGTTTCCATAAATACTGTTTATCGATTCTAAAAGTGTCCTGAAACCTCCGGTCAGTTCCTTTTCAGTCCACTCAGCAGCGCGAAGTGCACCGCTGAAAGAGCCCGCGAGCGCAAATTTTTCCGGATACTTCACGCCGAATTTAAGACCGCCGTAGCCGCCCATTGAAAGTCCGGCGATCGCGCGTCCGCTGCGGTCTTGCTTAACGCGGAATTTAGATTCTACATCGGGGATAAGTTCCTTAATGATGTAAGTTTCATACTTGTCTTTTTCAGCCGTCAAACTGTCGGTGTACCAGCCGTTGTCTCCTTCCGGCATAATGATCACAA
Organism: Pyrinomonadaceae bacterium; assembly: GCA_041394785.1. Taxonomy (GTDB): domain Bacteria; phylum Acidobacteriota; class Blastocatellia; order Pyrinomonadales; family Pyrinomonadaceae; genus Aridibacter. The sequence continues at coordinate 65,039 of JAWKHO010000005.1, forward strand.
AATTATGTTTTGCAGCATAATCCACGAGTTTCGTTTTGTCGCTCCAGTTATCATAATGCCCCGTTAAGCCATGAAGCAGATAGATCGCAGGATAACGCGTCTTTTCGTTCGAAGCCTGATAGTTCGCCGGCAAAATTATGCGGTATGGCATCGTCCGCGCCATCAGTTTTGAATCAAGTTTTTGTGTCAGGATCCTGTCCGATGTCGCAGCCGCCGATTCCGGAGTTTGCGCATTTACAAATAGCGCAAATAGCGTCAGCGATAACACAATTGCCGATAAGAAACTTCTGTAATTACCTTTCTTCATAGATCCCTCCGGTTTATTTACCGATAAATCTGCTGAGCCATCCGCTGTCTTCATTCTTTTCGACAGCCTGAGCAAGTTCCCCTGCGTCCAGCCAGACGCCGGAGCACTTATTGCAAACATCGATCACGATATCTTCATACTCGGTTTCAAGAAGCGTTCCGTCGCACTTCGGACATTGGAGTTCAAGATCTTTTGTTTCCTCTGCCTCGAGCTTTGCTTTCATTTTTGCGATCAGTTCTTTTTCTTTGCGGTGGAAATATTCGTTTTCGAGGGCCTTCCCCCGATCTTCCAGTTGTTCTGACATATACATTTTACTCCTGAACAAAATTTATACTTATTTGTGAAAAAATTAGCAGAGAAACGCTGAGGTTTCAAAATCGTTGAGCAGAAATCGCGCAGCGCTGCGCGCCCCCGATTTTGAACTGGAACTGCATTACTAATAAAATAACGGCGTGGATTTCAGCGACGACTACTTTATGAAGATCGCGCTCGGTCAGGCGCGGGAGGCTGGGGCTCGTAATGAAGTTCCGGTCGGAGCATGCCTGATCGATCAAACCGGTACGATCCTGGCGGAAGCCGGAAACCGAACGATCGGCGACTCCGACCCTAGTGCACACGCAGAAGTTTTGGTACTGCGCGAAGCATCAAAAAAAGTTAACAATTATCGGTTGACTGAATGCGTTCTTTATACGACCATTGAACCTTGTGTCATGTGTGCGGGTGCGCTGGTGAACGCCAGAATCCGAAGACTCGTATACGGAGCTCCTGATCTTCGGTTTGGGGCGGTAAGGACGCAATTTGAATTGTGCGACAACAGTTCTTTGAATCACCAGATAGAGATAACGGCGGGCGTTTTGGCTGATGATTGCAGAAAATTGATGCAGGATTTCTTTGTGTTAAAACGAAAGAAATAAGGCCGTAGGAATCTCATAAGAACAAAGTTGGTTTTTTGCGGAGAGGTGCGAGAGTGGTTGAATCGGGCAGTCTCGAAAATTGTTGTGCCTTTACGGGTACCGTGGGTTCGAATCCCACCCTCTCCGCCATATTATTTATTCAGCGTTGAATTTCAAAAAGTGACATTGGCTCATGATCGATTTGGTGACAATTGAAGTACGAATTTATTAGCATTTACCGCTGATCGTGCAGACGGTTTTTTGAAAAGACAGAATTTTGGAGAGGTGCAGGAGTGGCTGAACTGGCAGCATTGGAAATGCTGTGAGCTCGAAAGGGTTCCGTGGGTTCGAATCCCACCCTCTCCGCCAGTCGCGCCGCGCGATTTCAGATTTCAGATATCAAATTTCAAATAGAGTCTATCCTAATCTTTGAAATTTGATATCTGAAGTTTGAAGTTGCGTTTCGCACAATATGGCTTCAGGCTCCGCACAAGATCTGTGTTGTGAACTCCGCTAGACGAGGAATCGAGCAACGGTAGCAATTACGATCTGTGTTGCGGTTAAGTCTGAAGCCTCCATTTTATTCAATGATCCTGGCAAGATTTTCAGTAGCATTAACCGCCTTGGTATATGCAGCGATCGGCTTTATCTTCATTGCTGATCCGGTTTACTGGGCATCTTCCGTTGATATTTCGCTTCCCACTCCAACCGCCATCATCGATCTGCGCGCAACCTACGGCGGCTGTATGCTCTCGATCGCGGTGTTTCTCATATATTGCCTGAAAGACCTGGAAAAGCTTCGGACGGGGCTTATTTTTCAGGCGGTTTCATTGGCCGGTTTCGGGCTCACACGAAGCCTCGGCATATTTCTGAATCCAGGCACTCGCACGATAATGTTCTATCTTCTCGCTGCGGAAGTCTTTGGAGTTTGTCTGGCGGTTTTCTGCTTGTCGCGTATTCATAAAACCGATAATATCTAGAGACTTCAACAAATGTCATATCAAGTTATTGCAAGAAAATGGCGTCCCCAGACGTTTGAGGACGTCATCGGACAGGAAGCGATCACCCGCACTTTGCGAAACGCGATCGAGCATGATCGTCTGCATCATGCGTATCTCTTTTCAGGAGCCCGCGGTGTTGGTAAAACTACGACCGCAAGACTTCTGGCAAAAGCACTGAACTGTAGAAAAACTGACTCGCCAAATCCCGAACCTTGTGAGTTCGGAGCCGATGATGCATGTGTTTCCTGTCAGGAAGTTGCGGCCAGCCGCTCACTCGATGTACTTGAATTTGACGCGGCCTCGCATACCGGAGTCGGCGAGATCCGCGAGATCATTCTCGAAAGCATTAACGTAAATCCTGCCCGCGACCGCTTTAAAGTGTTTATTATCGATGAGGTTCACATGCTTTCGACCTCGTCTTTTAACGCGCTGTTGAAAACCCTTGAAGAACCGCCGGAAAACGTCGTCTTTATAATGGCAACAACCGAGCTGCACAAGCTTCCGGACACGATACTTTCCCGCTGTCAGCAATTCGACTTTCGGACGATCGCACTTCAGAAGATCGCTGCGCGTTTGAAAGTGATCGCGGAAACCGAAAATATCAACGTTTCCGATGATGCGATCCGTGAGATCGCAAGATCCGGTGAAGGTTCGATGCGTGACGCGCAAAGTAACTTTGATCAGGTTATAAGTTTTTCCGGTGAAAGGATCGATACTGAAGATGTGATCGTCGCTCTCGGTATTGCCAGCGCTGAGAATCTGATAAGGACCATTGGATCGATCGCCGATAAAGATTCCGCATCGGCGTTAAGTGTTGTTGAAGATCTTGTCGAAAGGGGACAGGATCTGCGTAATTTTGCCCGTGATCTGATGACGTTTGTTCGCGATCTGCTGATCGTTAAGATCGCCGGCGATTCCGAAAACCTGCTGGAATCAGCGATATTAAACGTCGAAGAGCTAAAAAAGCATTCTGCTCCGTATCTCGAATCCGATCTTATCCGGTTCTTTAATTCGATCGCCGAAACAGAGGCAAAAATGCGGGATGCTGCAGAACCGCGCTACATATTAGAGATCGGACTAATAAAACTGATCGAGATGCGTCGTGTTGCCCCGATCGAAGATATCCTCGGTCGCCTCGGAAAACTCGAGGCGTTCTTCTCCGATAAGTCAGAAGCCGGCGCCTACGAAATCAAACCGGCAGTCCCGGAAAAAAAAACTCTAGCGTCTGAATCTCCACCGGAAGGCACGCCGTTTCCCGTCAAAACACAGTCCGCGGAAATGGCTGGCGAAACCCGAACGAGTGAGGAATTTGCAAAAACCGCCGAAGCCGCGGCAGATGCGGACGGACAAGATCCGAATAAAGAAGAGCCCGAACAAACAGGCTCAGCGGTTGAATCTCAAGATCAGCCGAAGATCAACAGATCGATAAAAAACCTTTTAAATATCGATCCTGATTCGATGCCGGTCAGGCTGGAGCCGATCTCCTCCGAAGATCTCGAACACGTTGAGGACAAAAAACTCGATGCCGATTTTGAGGATCACCTGCTCCGGGAAGGAGATGACCTGAGAACCCTGCAAAACTCCGCAGAATTGTTGGACCTTTTGCTTGGCAGATCCGATTCCATTGAATCAGATCCGCGGCCGGAAACGATCGGTACAACGGGTACCGGAGGAACTGCGGCCGCGGCGGCAAAGGAAAACAAGGCTTTAGATATAGTCTCGCAAATGACAGCGATCGAAGCGACCGATGAAACGGTGCCCGTTTTGCCCGATGATCCCTCGGAAGAAGAACTTTGGAATTATGCTGAGAATCATCCACTCGTCAAAAGAGTAAAGCGTGTTTTTCGTGGCAAACTCACCGAAGTTACAAGATCAAAATAACCGGGCGGGAAAACCCGTTATTTTTTTTATTATTTCTCTTTTTCCGGAACTAAATTCTCAGGTCGACCGTACAACAAGGTGGAGGACTTAAAGAAAATGCGTGAACCTTATGTTGCTGGAATTTTGAGTTTGTTAATACCGGGTTTGGGGCAGGTCTATAACGGCCGAATTCTGATCGGTATTCTGTGGATCCTGCTTACCGGTTTCTCCTGGATCGGGTCAGCCGGTTTATTGGGTTGGATAGTGCATCTGATCGCAGCGTGGTGCGCGTACAGTTATGCAAAGGATAACCCCGTAAGAAATTAATTTCTCCTCGATCACATTCCTCCTCTTTCCCGGCGTCTCCGGACGCCGGGCTTTTTTGATTTCTCAATCCAATTGAAATAACGTAATATATCGGTCTCAGAGGTTAGCGGAAAGATTGATTTTCGGAAGTCTTATCGCTAACCTTTAGAATTTTTTGTTATGGATAAAGACGGTATTCCATTTGTCGCGGTTCCGATTCTCGTTTCTGCGATCTTTGCATTTTTTTACTTGTGGATCGGCGCGGTGGTATTTCTATTTCTTGCCGCCTTTATGGCCTTCTTTTTTCGGAATCCGCACAGAAATATTCCAACCGATCCGGATATCGTCGTTTCTTCTGCAGACGGCAAAGTGACGCGTATCGAGGACCGGGAAAACGGAAAATTTGTCAGCGTCTTCTTATCCCCTCTCGATGTGCATTTGAACCGCGCACCGATAGCCGGAACGGTTACCGATGTCAAACTTTTTAAAGGTAAGAAGGCACCCGCCACCAGTAATGAAGCGAGTCAAACAAATGAACGCAACGCAATAACGATCGAAGGTGAAAATATGACGGTCGTCTGCACGCAGATCGTCGGAATCATGGCGCGGCGGATCGTTTGCCGCGTAAAGGCGGGAGACACACTCGATCGAGGCGAGCAATATGGTTTGATCAAATTTGGTTCGAGGACGGACCTTTTGATGCCGAAGAATGTTGAAGTACTGGTAAAGGTAGGAGACCGTGTACGAGGCGGCGAAACGGTGATCGCCAAAATGGTAGAATAACTCCGGATCATGGAAAACGACAGCAACCAAACATCTCATAAAGGGCTGAAAAAAGGATTGTTTTTGATCCCGACCTCGTTTACTGCGGCTAACATCGCGATGGGTTTTTTGGCGATCCTTGCTTCGCTCCGGGGGTTTCAGGTCGTGATCTCCGACCCCGAAAGAGCCGCGGTTTACTTTAATTATGCGGCAGTCGCGATCGGTCTGGCTATTTTGTTTGACACGCTTGACGGCAGATTGGCGCGAATGACAAAAACTTCTACTGAGCTCGGAGTCCAGCTCGATTCGCTCGCGGATGTTTTAACGTTCGGTATCGCACCCGTCACGCTCCTATACGGTTGGGGACTCGGATCTACGTTTAGCGAAACAAGTTCGGTTCACCGCATCGGCGTCTTTGTGCTTTTTACCTATCTTATGTGCGGCGTGCTGAGACTTGCCCGTTTCAATCTTCAGGCTACGCGTCCGCGTGTTCTGAAGGAGGGAACACCAAAGGTCGATAAGAAAAACTTTGTCGGTCTTCCGATCCCGCCGGCCGCCGGTTTGATCGCGGCAGTTATCCATTTTGCTCCGTTTCCGCTTTCCTATTACGGCGAAACTTACGGGAAATTCTATGCCACGCTTATCCTTCTGATCCTGCCGGTTCTTGCGGGTTTGATGGTCTGCACGATCAAGTATACGAGTTTTAAGAATGTCGGCACAGGAAAACGAAATCTGTATCTGATCCTTGTCCTCGGAGCGGTCGGGATGCTGATCTGGCTGTACTCCCATTACGTTCTTCTGGCGATCGCGGTCGCATATGTCTCACACGGGCTTATCTGGTACCTGTTGGGATTGTTCAGACTTCGTAAGAAAGCGGCGGAAGACGAAGAAGATGCCGAAGATGAATAGTTTAAGGCGGGCTGAGTTATTGAAAAGAAGATCACTGAACGGGTGGTCTTTTTTCTGTTTTTGCGGATAAAATAGCGTGCTTATGAATTACAAACTTTTTGCGGCCGGATGCCTGGTAATGTTTCTCCTTTTTATCTCGCCCGACATGAATAAAGCACAAACCGAAACGAGAATACGGGCGCGCGATCTGGGTCTCAGGATCGGAGTACTGCCGACCGGTTCCCTGAATTCGATAACTGATGTTAAAGGCGTTAAGGTCGGACATACGACCGTTATTCGCGGTACCGACATCAGAACCGGCGTGACCGCTGTGATCCCTCATGGCGGAAATATTTTTCAGGATAAAGTTCCGGGTGCGGTTTTTGTCGGAAACGGTTTCGGAAAGTTGATGGGATCGACCCAGATCGACGAATTGGGGGAGATCGAAACCCCGATCCTGCTTACTTCCACTCTTTCTGTGCCAAAAACCGCGGATTTTCTCATGGATTACATGCTCGCGCTCCCGGGTAACGAAAATGTCCGTTCGATAAACCCGCTGGTCGCCGAGACTAATGACGGTTATCTGAATGACATCAGGGGTCGGCACATTTCGCGCGAAGATGTTTTCTCCGCGCTCAGGAATGCAAGTTCCGGAATTGTTGAAGAAGGATCGGTCGGGGCCGGTACGGGAACCGTGGCGTTCGGCTGGAAAGGCGGGGTCGGGAGTTCTTCCCGAAAGCTGCCGGATTCGCTTGGCGGATACACCGTCGGCGTTCTTGTTCAGACAAATTTCGGTGGAGTTCTTCAAATTAACGGGGCTCCTGTTGGCGAAGAACTTGGGAATTATTACCTAAGGGATCATCTAACGGCAGCGCCGGCCGCGTCTGCGGATCACAAAAAGACGGATCTTAATGACAACGCCGATGGTTCCGTGATAATAGTAATCGCCACCGACGCTCCGCTTGATGCCAGAAATCTTAAACGGCTTGCCTTAAGGGCAATAATGGGTTTGGCGCGAACCGGCGCTGCAGGAACAAACGGAAGCGGCGATTACGCGATTGCCTTTTCGACCGCCGAGAGCGTAAGAATAAAAGGCTCGGATACATCACGCACCGGATTTCTTTCAAATAATTCCGTTTCCCCCCTTTTTCTCGCGGCGATTGAGGCGACCGAAGAAGCGATCTATAATTCCCTGTTCCGGGCAACAGCGATAACCGGAAGAGACGGAAATCAGGTGAAGGCAATTCCTATTGATAAAACAGCCGAGATCCTCAGGAAATACAACAAGATCCCCTGAATTTGCGATTGAAATGAAACAAAATCTGTGGAATAATCGTTGATTATTTTGACCAGAAAGCGAATTAGGTCATTGTTCAGACACTATGAGAACGAGCGTACAAACAAAAGAGATACGGGATGCGATCCTCGACGCGACGGATCAGCTGCTTGCCCGTTACGGTTATGGGAAAATGACTATAGACGATCTCGCAAAAGAGGTCGGTATCGGAAAAGGAAGTATTTATCTGCATTTTGCAAGCAAAGAAGAGATCGCGCTTTCGCACGTTGACCGGATAATCGAAAGATTATGCACACGTCTTGAATCAATTTCGGATGAAAAAATCATGCCGGAGAAGAAACTGGAAAAAATGCTGCTCATGCGCGTGACGTTTCGTTTTGACAGCGTTCAGCATTACACGCAAAGCATTAATGACCTGCTCTCTTCGCTTCGGTCAAAACTTCTCGAACACCGAAAACTCTATCACGAGAATGAGGCGGCGCTTTTAGCAAAAGTAATAAAAGAAGGGCAGACAAAAAAGAAGTTTCAACCGGGAGATCCGCTTGAAACGGCGCGGCTTTTTTTGCTAGCGACAAATTCCCTGCTTCCGTTCAATCTGACAACAAGCGAACTCGGTGAACGAAGCGATATCGAGAAAAAAACACAAAAGATCGCAAAGATACTGCTGAAAGGAATAAAGAAATAGATTTGGAGAGGCAATAATGAAAATATTTAAATATCTGGCTTCCGGGATCGTCCTCGGAATCATCTTTTCAATTTCAAATTACATAATTGTTGCGCAGGAAGGACCGGATGCAAAGATCGAACCTTCTGTAAAGACCGCAGTAATAAAGAACTTGCTGGAAAATCTTAACAGTGCTTATGTTTTTGAAGACGTCGCAAAAAAAATGGAAGCAGATCTCAACGCGCGGGTCTCAAAAGGAGAATATAAAAGTGTTGAAAGTTCGAGGGAGTTTGCACAGAAGCTGACCGAACATCTTCAACTCGTCAGCAACGACAAGCATTTGCGCGTTAGGTTTTCTCCGGCAATGATCCCGGTTCGGACTGACGTCCGGCAGCCGACAGCCGAGGAAATTGCTGAAAATGCCCGTTATCAGCGGTCGACCAATTTCGGATTTGAACGCGTTGAGCGGCTCGCCGGAAACGTCGGCTATATCGAACTGCGCGGATTTTTCTCGCCGGTTCTCGGCAAAGAAACTGTCGAAGCGGCGATGACACTCGTTTCAAACACTGACGCGCTTATAATCGACCTGCGAAGGAACGGCGGAGGAGATCCGGCAATGGTCGCCTTGATATGTTCGTATTTTTTCGGCGATCAGAAAGTTCATCTCAACGATCTGTATTGGCGGCAGGGTGACAGAACTGATGAGTTTTGGACAGATCCGAAAGTGTCCGGAAAGAAATATACTGGAAAAGACGTCTATATTCTGACCAGCAGCCGGACGTTTTCGGGTGCTGAGGAGTTTTCATACAACCTCAAGAATTTGAAAAGGGCAACTATCGTCGGTGAAACAACCGGCGGCGGTGCACATCCGGGAACTTCGTTCAGATTAAGTGACCATTTTTCGGCGTTTATTCCTCTCGGACGCGCGATCAGCCCGGTCACGAAAACAAACTGGGAAGGTACCGGCGTAAAACCCGATATTGAGATCAAAAAGGAAGAAGCACTCAAAAAAGCCTATGGCATGGCGCTCGAAAAATCGTTGGCAAAACAGACCGATGAGAACGCTAAGGCTGCATTGAAGCGTCTGATCGAAGAAAACAAAGCGGCCAATTGATCTCGTTTCTGAGTTTCAAAATAAATTCGGGGAACCGTTTTTTTTTATCACCGGTTCCCCGAATTTTTCACTTCTCTCCTTTTTCACATTTTCACATTTCGCTCTTTAGCTCTTACGCGTTCCCCCTTTCCTTTCGAACCTATCTATTTCTCAACCTTGAAATAGCCTTTGTCCACCGAGGTCCAGCTGTTCGGGTCAAAAAGGTTTTCGGCAAGCTGAATATTTGTCTGGATATCAGTGTATTCCTCAACAAACGTACGTTTTCCGTTTAGCAGAAACACGACCTCCGGCGCGATCCACCCGCCTCCTTTAACCTTTTGGTATTTGTTGAACTGAGTTTCCTGCACCCCGCTGCCGTCCTGGCCGGCGGGTTCCAGCATTTTTATAAACAAAAGGTTCTTCTTGTCGATCCAGACCTGACGCGTTTTTAGATCACCTTTTTTCGCTCCGATCACATATACGTCTCTGCCATCTGATTTAATTTCATGAAAAACCGAAAGATCGATCTTTAATTCGCCTATCTGCTTCAGCGTTTTTTCGACAGGCTGTCCGTAAACGTCAAAGCCGAAAACCATCAGCGGATGGATTCTTCGCTGACTCCGTGCGATCTTTCCTTTGTTTATGCTGTGAAACTGATCGTTTACAAACATCATTCCGGCATTGTTTTCAAGAGGATCAAAATCGATCCTGAGTTTTCCGGGAAGCGACATTGCCTCGTACCATATCGAATTCTCTACCGAACCGTCCGGCCGGTATTGAGTATTTTTTTGAACAAAAGTAAGTGTTTTGTACCATTTATTTTCATATTTCTTATGCATTGCTTTTATCACGTCCTCACCGCTGTTTATCTTCGCAGCAAACGCGGAACCTGTAAAAAGCACGATCGTTAAAACAACAATATTAAAATTTCGCATCGGGTTTCTCCGTCATTTTATTCGCAATGCTCTTAGATAAAGCAGCGTGCATTGTCTGATTTTGTTACGGGATTAAACGGAATGAGACCGGAAAGGTTTCGTTTTGTTTTTTTAGGCCTGTTGAACGGACAGGGGCCATTCAAGACCCGGTTTCGGTCGGAAGTTGCTATTTGTTCCAGTAGGTACTTATTTTCAGATCCAGCATCGGAAAAGCAACGTATTCTGCCTTTCGCCCTGATTTGTTCAATGCTTCGATCATTTTTTCAGAGGCAACGGCATTTCTTGTATGGACGATTATTGTTGCCGCAGGCTGAATACTTCGATCATTTCCAAGCCAATCGGCGATCGCCTGTCCGGTGTTTTCAAAATCGTCGTGAGAGTTTGTTTCGTAATGATGCGGGCGCAGATCATGATCTAAAAATATCGCGTCATAAGTTCCGATACTCAAAAGTCTTTTTGCTTCTTCTACCGTTTCGGCGATCTCCAGATGGTCTCCTTTAAACCGCTTCTTAAACCAGCGATGCCGGCGTGTATCATCATCGAGCAAAAAAACAGTGATCGGCGCACGTTCGGCAGAAAGATCAGCTAACCCAAGTTTTATTAAAATCGTTCGTAAAACGTTCATATATTTCCGCAAACTTTACCGAAGCTTGGTACTATAGCACAGCTTTCGGCTTCAAAAAATCTCTTGAAACAAGGTTTTTATGCCTCAGCCTGCTGCGCAAACCGCAGATCTGAGGCCGTACCCGTTCGCATTTCATCAACTAATTTCGCGCTCCCGAAATTAGATCCGGCAAACTTGCTAACCCGCCGACCGGTGCTATAATTCAGAAGTCAGAGACACTTTTTCATTTTTCATTCCAATCGGTTTGCGGGCCCTAATGTCACAAGAAAAGATAAACAAACAGCCTCTGTATGCAGTTCCCAATGAGCCGGAAACGGGAAAACGCGATAATTTTCAAAAGCAGTCAGATGCGGATAATGAGCCGGAAGTATGCCCGTTATGTTTTGGCTCGGGCATGGAATATGTTGGAAACAAAGGCGTAAGAATCTGTTCGTGTAAGAAGCAGAACAATCATTCCAATCTCCTGATCACGGCAAAGATCCCGAAACGATACGAAAAATGTCATTTTCATAATTATAAAGCCCGTAATTTATCCCAGGATCGTGGTTTTCAGTTTGCCTCGCGATTGGCAATGGAATTCCCTGCTGTCGAGCGTGGTTTGATCTTAATGGGAGACGTCGGTGTCGGCAAAACACATCTTGCGGTTTCGATCCTGAAGGGCTTAACGGAACGCGGGTTCGGCTGTCTGTTCTATGAATTCGGAACGCTCTTAAAAGAGATCCAGGCTTCGTATAATCCGGTTTCCCAAACATCGGAGCTCAATGTCCTGTCGCCCGTTCTCGATGCTGAAATTCTTGTCCTCGATGAGATCGGTGCTTCAAAACCGACGGATTGGGTGAGAGACACGATGGCCCATATTATCAACAGCCGTTACAACGACAAGAAACTCACGATCTTTACAACAAATTATTCCGACGATCCGAAGAATGATCGGGAAGAAACGTTTGAAGACCGGATCGGCGTTCGACTCCGTTCTAGGCTTTTTGAGATGTGCCAAACAGTAGTGATGACCGGAGATGACTACCGTAAATCGTTTGACCGCTCCTGAAATCATACAATTCAGATTCACTCAGCTGCCATCCGCCGCGATGCCGGAAAGTATCTTTTAAAAATTCTATAACCGAGCAAAATTGCAAGAACTGCTGCAAACAAAAGCGGATACGTGATATCTGATTTTTGTATCAGGTAGTAATGCGTCACACCGAGAATCGCGATCGGATAGATCAGACGGTGAAGCTTTTGCCATTTTTTTCCGCCAAGGCGTTTGATCATCCCGTTTGTTGAAGTGACTGCGAGAGGGATCATCAAAACAAGAGCCGTCATCCCGACCGCGATAAACGGACGCTTCCAGACATCGGCCGCAATCACGCGCAAGTCAAGATTTTTGTCGAAAATGCTGTACGTAACGAAATGAACGCAGCCGTAAAAAAAGGCATATAGCCCGATCATCCGGCGGAACTTTATCAGCTGGTTAAACCCGAAGATCTTTCTCAGCGGCGTGATTGCAAGCGTGAGAATCAGAAAGACGAGTGTCAGAACTCCTGTCGTCCGCAAAAAATACTCAGCCGGATTTGCTCCGAGACGTCCGAAATAAGCGTCCCAAACAAGAACCGCAAGCGGGACAAGCGAATTTACAAAAATCAAAAACTTATCAAATTTCGGATCTGACATAAAATGTTTTCCTGCGGACGTTCAAGTCTGAAAGTTAAAAGTTCTTCTTCAGATCCATTCCCTTATAAAGTTCTGCGACCTCATCGCCATAACCGTTGAACATAAGCGTTTTTCGCTGAACCAGTTCCCCGATTCTCCTTTCCGTCGCCTGCGACCATCGCGGATGATCTACGTTAGGATTGACGTTTGAATAGAAACCGTATTCATTCGGACTTTGAATATTCCACGTCGTCGGTGGTTCGCGATCTGTCAGCGTGATCCGTACAACTGACTTTATGCTTTTAAATCCGTATTTCCATGGGACCACAAGCCGGATCGGCGCTCCGTTTTGATTCGGCAGCAGTCTGCCATAGATCCCGGTTGCGAGAATCGTCAGCGGGTGAAGCGCTTCATCGAGTCTCAGACCTTCGACATAAGGAAAAGCTATCCCCGCAAGAAGCGCAGACTGCATTCCGTTATCGCCTTTTGGCAATTTCACTTCGTTTCCTTCCGGCGCAGACCCGGGATAATAAGTTTGAAAAGCGGCATATTTTGCATTGCTGAGCGGCTTGACCTTCTCAAGCAATGTTTTTAACGAAAACCCGACCCACGGAATTACCATCGACCATCCTTCGACGCATCTCAAACGGTAAATTCGCTCTTCCTGGTCAATTTTTAACAGATCCTCAATGCCAAAGACCCTCGGTTTTTCAACAAGACCGTCTACCGATACGGTCCATGGCCTCGTGACAAAATCTTTTGCGGCTCCGGCAACCTCTCTTTTTCCCGTCGAAAACTCATAGTAGTTATTGTAATTTGCGATATCCTCGAGCGGCGTCTTCTCATCGGGAGGATTTGAGGTCCGGTTTTTTATGACATCCGCGATCTCGGCGGTTTTTACCTCTGTCGGTGCAGCCGGATTGAGAAACCGATAACCGATCGCAGTTGCGGCGGTCGTACCGGCAAGTAAGCCCGCTTTGAGAAAATTTCTGCGGTTTAAGTAGATATTCTCATCCGTTATTTCACTTTCTTTTATCTTGTTTGAGTCTGTCATTTTCCCTTTAATCGTAACCCATCCCGCAGTTTGTTTCGAAAAGACCTGGACCGCGGATTCAGTTTCTAATCATTAATGCGTACCCCGGCAAATATTATTCCGATGCTCATAAACGGCTCTTCTGCAATTGCGGGTCTCAAAACCCTCTTCTAAACGCAATAAAAACTCCGGCCGGCATCCGATTCAAACTTTCTTTTTCCAGAAAATTAATAAATAATGTAGGAGCTTATGCTTTCGCAAAACGAAATTCTTCGCGATCGATACAAAATAATCCGTCTTCTTGGTCAGGGAGGTATGGGCGCAGTTTACGATGCCCATGACAGTGTATTTGACACGTCAGTGGCGCTCAAGGAAATTGTTGTCGATCTCTCAAATGCCAACAATACAAATGCTCAGGAAATGGTTCATGCGGCGTTTGAGCGCGAAGCCAAGCTGCTGGCGAAAATTAATCACGAGACATTTCCGCACGTAAAAGATTATTTTTCGGCAGACAACCGGCAGTTCCTCGTAATGGAACTTGTCGACGGTGAAGATCTTTCGACACTTTTGAAACAGCGCGGAAATCCGTTTCCGATCTCCGATGTACTAAATTGGGCGGATCAGCTTCTTGACGGCCTTGACTATCTCCATAACCAAAATCCGCCGATAATTCACCGCGATCTGAAGCCGCAAAATCTGAAACTGAATTCGCGCGGAAAAATTAAGCTTCTGGATTTTGGCATCGCAAAAGGAACCGACAGCGCTAATCCGAATACCGTTACGGATCAGACATTTGTCGCCGCAACATTAAACTATTCACCGATCGAGCAAATGCTTCGTGTGATCGATCCGACGTTTCTGGCCGTGATCACTCACAAGTACGGAAAACAGATCGAACCGATCCTTCAGCAAAATGCTGACACGACAAGTGATATTTATGCACTCGGAGCGACGATATACAATCTGCTGACAGCGGCATCACCGGTTGAAGCAGTAAAACGCGGCATCGATGTGTGGGACGGAAACCCGGATTCGCTTCAAAATCCGAGCTCGCTCAATCCGGCAATCTCGGAAAGCCTGTCAAATTGGATCCTGAAATCAATGCAGATCCGTCGCGAACACCGTTTTTCGTCCGCAGCGGAAATGCGCGAAGCACTTCGCGAGATCAAATCAGGTTCGGCAGTCCAACAATCATCGCAGAAAACCGAGGTCATGAATTTCCCTTCGGGTCAGCTCCCGACGGGTCAAAATGCGCCGGCGCCGACCGTCGATTTTAAGAGTCCGTCCGTGAGCGAATCAAACAGCGTTGAGACCATTGCAGCTCCAAGACTTGCGTCAAACACTGGCCAGCCGCACTCACAACCCTTTAACACCGCCGGCTCGCAGGTCAACACAGCGGTCGGTGCACAGGAAAACAAAAGGAGTCTGAAAATTCTATGGCTCATTCCGGTTTTTGGAATTATTTTGATGTTTTTTGGAGTTGCCGCCTTCGGAGCATGGTGGTTCCTATCTGACCGCAATAGCGGCGTTGTAGAAGCAAACTCGAATACGACAAATGAAAACACGTCAATTGAATCAGATACCAATTCGTCGGCCCCGGATGCAGATACCGAAACTACCGGAAATCCGACTACGACCGACGTTTCGATTGATACTGAATCAAATACGAATATATCGACCGCCGACTCAGAAACTCCGATTGTTACAACATCGGAAACGGATCCAAAACGGCCGAAACCTCCTACTGTCAGAACTCCGACCCCAAAACCGAATAAACCGGTAGTCGTTAAACCGCGTACTCCGCCTGTTACTCCAAAACCGCTGACGCCGAGAACGCCGACCCCCAAAAAGAAAAATATGAATTGTATATTCACAGACGACTGTTAGAAGCCGGTTTTGTGGCATTTCATAATTAACTGGTTCGGCCTAACAAACAAACGTCATGGATTCATACGTAATCATATGCGGGCAGATCAGAGAATTTTGTTAGCATATTGCGTTTATGCTAGTATTCGGAAGGATACTATAGGATTTTTCCGGGAGAATTTAAGACAGTGACAAATCGAATATTCGGTAAAAAACAGCTTCTGTGTTTGGTTCTGGCAATTGGTTTTGGTTTTTCATTTATTGCTGCAGAAGCGGTTGCTCAAACAACACCGCTGAGTCTTGCCGAAGTCTTGACGGGCCTGCAGTCGCGAAGTGGTGACTTTACACTCGCCGAAAAGAATGAGTTTATCACCCAGCAGATCCAGCAGCGCGGGATCACATTCCGTGTCTCAAATGAAATTGAAAGTGAACTTCGGCGGGCCGGGGCCAGCACGACACTTATCAACGCGGCAAAGGCAAAGGAATCAAAGACGACACCCGTTAGGGTCATAAACCCGAACGCTCCGCCGTCGGCCGAATTTGAGAAACTTTGGGTAGACTATAATGTCACTGAAAACGGCCGGAAGGGTATGCGGATCCATGCAAAATTTACGCTCAGAAATCTAAAAGATGAGTCGTTAAATTTGACCGTCAGAATAGAACGGGAAGACGGTGATCCGCTCAAAAACGACAAAACCGAATTCCGGAATAAGGGTGGGCAGCTCGCGGTGTTTAAGGCGCTGAAGCCCGGATTTGTTGCAGCCGTTTACGAAGACCAATCGGTTTTTATTCCGTATGATGAAATGATCATCGAGCCCGGAAAACACAATTTAAAGATCGATGCTGATATAATTTATGCCGACGGTGAATTGCTCAAGCATTTCACGCTTTACCCGTTCACGTTTACGAAGCCCGGAAGCACGACGACAACATCGACAAATACCGGAACCCCCAGCGCGAAATTTGACCGAACATGGATCGATTACAACGTTACGCAGAGCGGAGTTAAGGGCATGGTCGTTCACACAAAGTTTACGATCAACAACATGCTGAACAAGGAAGTGCAGCTGGCGGTTGGCGTTGAAACAACTGCCGGAACCCCTGTCAAGGGTTACAGGATGGTCTCAAAAAACGGTTATTTGGTTGGTTATTTACGACTTACACCAAAATACAACGCAGCAGTTTTCAACGATGCCAGTGTGTTTATTCCGTATAACGAATTCAATATCGCAAGCGGAAAACACAATTTACGGGTCCACGTGGACATTCTGCATCCGGCGACGAACCTGGATCTTCATCTTACTTATTTCAATTTCGATTTTACTCAGCCTTAAAAAAATCGAATCTGAATTCTAAAACTAAAACGGGGAGTTTAATAGCTCCCCGTT
Source organism: Pyrinomonadaceae bacterium (assembly GCA_041394785.1). Classification (GTDB taxonomy): domain Bacteria; phylum Acidobacteriota; class Blastocatellia; order Pyrinomonadales; family Pyrinomonadaceae; genus Aridibacter. The sequence continues at coordinate 81,607 of JAWKHO010000005.1, forward strand.
GCTGCGTCTGACTTAATTCCGCTGGCTTCCTGCGCGATCTTTACACCGACAGATGCACCGATCCGCGTTGCCCCTGCTTCAAACATCGCCCGCGCATCAGCAATTCCTTTTACTCCGCCCGATGCTTTAACGCCGAGTGACATTCCGACCGTTCTGCGCATTAAATTAATATCTTCAACCGTCGCACCGCCTTTTGAGAATCCCGTAGAGGTCTTTACAAAATCGGCACCGGCGTTTTTTGAAGCAAGACAAGCACGGACTTTTTCATCGTCCGTTAAAAGTGCTGTTTCGATGATCACTTTACACAAAACGCCGTTTTCGTGCGCAGCTTCGGCAACGGCGCGAATATCATCTTCAACCGCACAGTCATCGCCGGACTTCAGCGCACCGACATTTATCACCATGTCAACTTCACGCGCGCCGTCAAAAATGGCACGTCTCGTTTCATAGGCTTTTACATCCGGCAATGTTGCGCCGAGCGGAAAACCGATAACAGTACAGACTGGAACACCGCTGTCTTTTAGAAACTCGGCCGCTTTTTTTACCCAAACCGGATTTACACAAACGGACGCAAATCCGAACTCTGCAGCTTCTTCGCAAAGTTTTCTGATGTCGCTGACCGCGGCTTCGGGTTTTAAGAGTGTGTGATCGATAAGACCTGCCCAGTCCCGCGCGGTCGCGGTTTCGCCTAAAACGATCCCGATCCGCGATGCCCCGGCGTCCACGATCCGTTCAACGTCGGCGCGGCAAAAAGTAGGACAATGGTCTTCATCGATCCTCGACAATACGAGATCCGTGATCTGATCGATAAGTTTTTCGTAATTTCCGTTTGTAAAGTCTGCCATTTTTTTGTCCTTCTGGATTCGTAGTTCGCAATTCGCAATTCGCGATTCGCGATTCGCAGTTCGCGATTACCTTATAACTCGTCACTTGTTACCTGTCATTCGTCACTTGTCACTCGTCACTTGTCACTTGTCACCCGTCACCCGTCACCCGTCACCCGTCACCCGTCACCATTCTTATACTGACGCTCGATCGCGTCGATCTTTCCAACGCGCTTTTTATGTCTTTCTTCAGTCAGTTCTGTTGTCAAAAAGGCGTATATTATCTCTTTAGCTTCCTCAAAGGAGTTTTGCCCGCTTCCGAGAGACAAAACATTTGCGCCATTGTGCTCCCGGGAATTTTTTGCAAGCGCGACATTGTAGCACGCCGCCGGCCTTACTCCCGGCACTTTTCCCGCTGCCATGGCCGAACCGATCCCCGCACCGTCTATCACGATACCGGCGTCAATCTTACCGTTTGAGACCGCTTCGGCAACAAAATGTGCATAATCCGGATAATCCACGGATTCCCGGGAATGTGTCCCGAAATCCCTCACTAAAAGCCCGAGTTCTTTTAAATACGTCTCGATCTTTTCCTTCAGTTCATATCCGCCGTGATCGCATCCCAGTCCGATAGTTTTTACCTTAAGCGATGCGTGCCGCGAAACTTTCCGGATAAGATCGAGGCCTTTTTCATTTGCATAGTCGGCGGCTGAAGGCGTAAGTTTTGCATCTTCCGCAATGCGCACGCTTGCGCCATTTTCCAAGCCGCGCAGATCATCTTCAGTCAGCAAAGCCTTGGCCGATTCATCACGGTCAAACTCTTTTGCCGGTGAAATGAAAGCCTTCTTTTCAGCTGTCGAAACGACAGGGTCGGCGACGGAAGGAAGGTCATTAAGAGCTTTTATTACCAGTTCCCGCACTTGATCCCGTTTTTCTGAATTTTCTGCCATACGCTTTGGATTTACCCCGTTTCTCCCGTTTTGCGGCTTGTAACCTCGGGCTTATTTGAATACTATTTCCAAATACATTTTCAATCAAATATCGGAGATAAATTGTGGAGACTCAAGCAGCCAGAAATCATACTGAATTTACCGACCCGAATCTTAGAGTAATGTTTTCCGCCGAAGAAATTTCGGAGAGGGTAAAACAGCTCGGAGAAGAGATCACCCGGGATTATCAGGATAAAGATCTTGTTATGATCGGCGTTTTGAAGGGTTCTTGTGTTTTCATGGCGGATCTTATGCGACAGACCGATCTTCAGATGGAGATCGATTTTATGGCGGTGGCGAGTTATAAAGACGGCACGGTTTCGACGGGTGATGTCGAGATCATCAAAGACCTGATGAAACCGATACGTGATAAAGATGTGATCATCGTCGAAGACATTATCGACACCGGCCTGACTTTAACGCGTCTTGTCGAAATGCTGGAAACCCGCGGTACGAGTTCTATAAAGATCGCTACGCTGCTTGATAAACCGGAACCCCGTATAAATAAAGAACTTAAAGTTGACTACTGCGGATTTTCGATTCCGAATGAATTTGTCGTCGGATACGGATTGGACGTTGCCGGAAGATTCAGAAACCTGCCGTTTATCGGTGTCGTCGAAGACCCTTCGCTTCTTTAGTCCTTCTTCCAGGTTTTTAGAATTTCCAGGACCTGCCGCGAGACTGTTACGCCGTCAGGAAAGTTCTGAGCAAAATCAGCTCTCAGCCGTTCGACGTCCGTTTCAAAATACTTTTCCAGAGTCTCACGGTCTTGTACGAGATAATCGGCACGGTAAACTCCGTCAGCAACCTTTACCAATTCCGCATCGGTAAAATATCCGGTCTCGAGAAGATCCGGAATATGCGTTTCGAGCATGTACCGTTCATATTCCCCGATCAGATCCGGACGAACCTTCGCAGTTATTTCATAAATTATCATTTATCTTCCGGTAAAAAGAGTATCCTTGTCCACAAAACACAGTCCGTTACCAAAAGGATCAAAGGCATAAAAACTTCGCTCACCCCATGGACGTATCATGATTTCGCCGGCACTCGAACCATGAACGTCGTTTTGCGACAAACATCCCAATTCTTTTGCCCGGAGAAAAATATCCTCAAGATCCCCGACCGCAAAATAGATATATTCGGAATTCGGTGTCGTATCATTCTTGAGGAGCGCGAGTATCACTCCCCCGCAGTCAAAATAAAATCTTCCGCCGCCGACATTTTTTCCTTCCAGATCTAGTAATCGCGAATAAAACTGCGCTGCCGTCTCGGGTTCTGAAACCGGCACTACAATTCTGAAAATTTGTAACTCATTCCCGTTCATATCAATTCTCCGATACTAAATAACGCGAACAACGATTATCGTCATATCATCATGCTGTTTTGCTCCGTTTACAAATTCGTCGGCTTTTGAAGTCACATGTTCGGCGACCTCTGCTGCTGATCTTCCGTATGCATTTTGATCTCTTTGAGCATATTCGGTTCTCCCCATTCTTCGTCGTTCGGATTCATCGCCTCGGTAATGCCGTCGGTTGTGCTGACGATCAGATCACCACTTTCAAGAGTGACTTCTCCCTGTTCGTAATTGACAAGCATCGGCGGCAGCATCCCGACCACCGGACCGCCTTTTTCAAGTTTTATTATCTCCGGTTCGCTGCCGCCTCCGCGAAGTAGGTACGGCGGATCGTGTCCGGCCGTAACATATGTCAAATTTTGTGATTTCGGATCATATTGTGCGTAAAAGAATGTCGCGAAACGGTTTGAGGTAGAGGCATCATAAAGCAGAGAATTAATCCGCACCATCATACCGGCCAGATCTTCCTTATAATGCAGCGATTGCCCGCGAAGCGATGCCTGCAGACTTGCCATCATCAGAGAGGCCCCGATCCCCTTGCCCGAAATATCTCCGATGGCAATACCGAATTTTCCGTCTTCGAGTTCGAGAAAATCATAATAGTCTCCGCCGACATCAAGCGCCGTCCGGCACGTACCATGATAATCCAACCCTTCGATCTCGGGTTTTTCCTGCGGGAATAACCGCTCCTGCACCTCTCTGGCGATCTCAAGTTCGCGATTAATCCGTTCTTTCTGGGCCGCTTCCTGAGCGATCGTTGCGGTAAGCCGTGAATTTTCAAGTGCCAATCCCGTCTGCGATGCCACCGATTTTAGAAGACGCAGATCATTTGGCGAAAACGGTTCTTCCGACATCTTTGGGCTCAGACTTATTACCCCGGCGAGTTCATTTTTGACTCCGATCGGAAGAAGCAGCTGCGAATTCAGTTTTTTCAGTGCTACTTTCTCAACCGCCCGTATCTCCTCATTTACAAGAAAATCAACCTCGTCCTGATATATTACAAGAGACTCATTGTTGCTGATCTTTTCAATGGCTTTGTCTTTTTCATCAAATGCGACCGCCGGGATCGAATCATATCCGACTGCATGCGCGGGTTGAAACGAATCACCTTCCTTAAGAAGCAGTGCCACCTGGGGAACGTGAAGAGACTCGCTTATCCGGTTTGAAACCATTTCAAGCAGCGGCTTTGTCTCAACCATCGTCCTTACGTCTTCGCTCAGATCTGCGAGGATCTGTTCGGCGTTATAAGCCTCACGAAAAAACTTCTTGTCCGTCCAAAGCTTTATTTTGTTGGAAGCTTTTCCGATCAATACTATTATCGCAATTCCGGCGAGTATAAACCCGACCTTGAGCCAGATACTGGTACCCGAATCCGAAACGAGCGAAACGGCCGCGAAAATGATCCCGATGCTTAGAATGACTTGAACTGCTATCACGCCGTTTTTAGCAAGAGCATACTGCAGTCCCTGCCGCACTACGACGCTGACGTTCATCGCGCGCTGAACAACGATCACATAGGCCATCGTCAAAGGAAATAGGAGAAGCATCAGCAGTGAGAAGATCGCTAACCAATCAGGCACAACGTCAAAAAAAGAGCCCTTTGCACCGGTAGTTCTGGCGTAAAGAACCAGCAAAAAGGTCGGGGTCATTGCAAGTGTGGTTCCGAGCGCCATTAGTTTCAGCCGCCGCCGCGAATCCGGATTTTTAACCGTAAACGCCTTGTGCGAAAGAATCGAGAAAAACAAGCCGATCGCCAGCATATTTGTAAAACTGCCCAAATACGCATTGTAAAACGCAGCCACAACTCTCAAACTGTCAGTCATTGAAACGCCCAAAAAATAGTTCGCCTGATCCAGCAAACCGACGAATATTTGAAAACCGAGCAGAATAACAAATATCCATTTTACCCAGGGAACCTTTTTATCGACAGACCACCGTTCGGGGAAATAGATTGCGAATAACAGCATCGATAGTGCAAACGAGTTAAAGAAGAAACGGCGGAACAATCCCGTTAGCGACCCGTCGGGATATCCTTCAAGCGCAAATGAACCGAGTCCGCATAGTAAAAACAGCAAAAGCCACGCAAGATAATCATGCGGACGAAGAAAGACAACCCAAAAACCTAAAAGCACGCAAAATGTCGGTAAAAAATAGATAAACAGGAAGTTTAAGAAAACTGCGCCATAATATGCCGGCGAGGCTACAAAAGCGATCGGATTTATCTTTAAATTCCTGATCACATCTTTTCTGCCGTTTTCCTGACGTTCAACGTCCATAAAGAACGGATCGGTTGAATTTATCTGTGACGCAAATTTGAAAAACTCATCGCCGTTTTTTATCGGATTGCCGTTTACTGTCAGAATCCGGTCACCTGCCCGAAGACCCGCGTCAAATGCATCATCTGAAACATTTGTCGCCGTTCCGTTGAAAAACCCGAAAGGGATCCTGAAGGGTTTCGGATCGAGATTTAGTCTCCCGGTGATGTTCCCAAAATGGAGTCCGAGCGCTCCGATCGAGAATGCAAAAAGAAGTAAAAGAGGGATATAGAGAAGCGGTTTCGATTTCATAAATGTCAGCAGCAGATAAGGATCGGTATTTTCTTTCCTAGTAAAATACCATAATAAAATGATTTTAAGATGATTTTAGAATTTACTTCTGAGCTGGGCAAAAACTCCGCAATTGACACGATTGGAGCAGCCTGAGCGGAACAGTTACAACATTAAACACTGTACAAACTTGTTGACAGGTGCAAACCCTCGCTGTTACTATCGATTATGTCGATATTCCCCCTATATCGGTATTTTAATTGAATTTAAGCAATAAGGAATCCCACTCTTATGCAGCAGCGTCTCCCCGACAAAGGCTTCTCTATCCTCGAACTGATGGTGGTTCTGGTGATAGTCTTTGGTGTCGTCACTCTTTCAATGATCGTCATCGATTCGTCAAAAAGCGATCTGTCGATGCAGAACGTTGCAAAAGAGCTGAAAGCCGGTTTCGAAACCGCACGATCCGATTCCATGAAGCGCCGGCCGGCTGCGGTCGCCGAGATGGCAAAGGTAACGATCGACAGCGCCGATTCATTTTCGATCAGTACCGATGCAAATTACGACGGCGCGCTCAGTACGACCGAAACACGAAAAGTAGACCTCAGCTATCAGTCTGCCGTCAGAATTTTTAACAAAGATCTCAACTTCCCGGTGACCGTTGTTTTTGATAAACGCGGACGCGCCACAGCCTTAGACAAATCCGGAAACAATATAAACGCAGTTTTTACTATCTGCGATGACGGCTGCGATCAGAAAGCTCCGAAACCGCAGGATTCGCGGATCATTTCGGTATCACCGGCAGGGACGGTTGCACTTCTGTTCGGCGGTGAAAGCCCCGTAACTGCCGCGACACCGGCACTCGTTTCGGTTTCCACCTCCAGCAATATCAAATCTGCAGCGTCCACATCTTCGGGCGGAGATACTTCTCTGCTCGAGTTCTTTTTGGAGGACTGGGTAATTGATCTTTCGCCGGTACAAATCGGAAATTATCAATTCGAATCGCGATGATAGAGGATTTTCACTTGTCGAAGCGACGATAGCACTTGTCATACTGCTTGTCGGATTATTGGGTGTTTTTTCTGTGATGGTGTATGCGGTCAGATACAATGCGATGAACAATACCCGTGCTCAGGCCTTGGCCGTACTCCAGCAGGAGGCGGAGGAGATCAGAAGAGCACAGTTCACACTGATGAATATTGATTCTTCACTTCTCGGAGGCGTAAAAGCCACCAAGACGATCGTTACCAATAACAACAATGAGTTTCAAATTGATGTCTCGATCGATGACGACCCGTTCACTCCGGGTCTTCAGATCGACAGCTCAAAACCGATGAAAGAGATCACATTGAGAGTTAGGGCGATAAATCTCAGCGCCGGAGCACAACTCAATGACGACCCCGTTTTAGTGATCCGCAGAGTAAAGTCAAATTGATAAGAAGTGGTAAGACCGAACGAACAAGTTAACAGTAATTCAGGATTTTCATTGATCGAGCTTCTCGTCGTGATGACATTAATGCTGATCGTTTTAAGTTTGGTATCGATGATCTTTGGAACAGCGCTCAGTACGCGAGAACGCGAAAGTGAAAAGACGGACGCGCTGACGTCGGTTCAATCGGCGCTTAACCTGATGTCAAGAGAGATCGCCAATTCGGGTTATGGATTGACCGACAACGGGATCGTCACATCAGACTCGAACTCAAAACTGATACATTTTCGTGCGAATGTCGAAAATGACGATCTTCAAACGAACGACATCGGGGAGGAGATCGCATACTTTTATGACCCGGACACCGACTCCGTTGTTCGTTTTGACCGGTTTGCGGCCCCGCAAAGCTCGATCGTGATAAACCGCGTGGCAAACGTAACTTTCAAGTATCTTGAATATGCCGGAAACAGTACGGTGCCGATAGTCAAAAGCACGCCGACGAGCGAAACGGCGGCTGTAAGGATAACTTTGATGGTTGAACTGGACAATTTTCCGGGACAGCCCGATAACCAGAATGTAAGTTCGACCACGGAAGTGTCGCTCAGAAATTCGAGATTTTTGCTCAACAAATATTGATCTGAAGGAGGTTTCCGAAATGACAAAGAACTGCAAAGCAAATAAAGCAGCAAATCGCGACGGCGAAAAAGGCGCGGCGATGGTCATGGTCCTGATGGTCTTTCTTTTGCTGCTTGTTGCATGTTTCGGCGTGCTTCTTGAAGCCTCGATGAATACCAAAAAGGTAGCGGATTATGACAGCGAGCAGCAGGCTTATTACGCTGCCGAGAACGGGATCCAAACGGCGCTCAATGTTATGCGCGGAAATACTATTCCGGGAACATTGATCGACGCTTCGAAACCGGTCGATCACAAGAGCAATAAAATTAGCTTTGCCAAAGCCGTAGATCTTCAGGATTCAAACGATCCGGCAGATACTGCTACAGTACCGCGTTTGTCCCGCTGGATCGACTACACTTACACTTCCCCGGGGCAACTAGTCCGGACCGCGTTCCGATCGATCCGACCTTTTATTCGCCGGATGAAGACAGCGCTTTCAGCATAGAAGTCTTTGATCCCGACAATCCGAATCAGATCATTTCGCTGGAAGTAACCGCCGATATTGGTGGTTCGGGCAGTTCAAAGAAATTCGGGTTTTTATTTAACACTGCAACGATCAAATATAATTCCGCAACGCAGGCGGGAGTCGGCGTTTCGACGCGCGAAATTGGCGTCAACCTCGGAAACTTTACCGTTTCAACTACAGGGTCAGGTCAAACGATCCCCGACACAAGATTTGACCTGAAAGTAAAAATGACCGCGCCGCTAAAAGCAACCGTTGTCCTCCGCGGAACAATAAAAGGCGGAAAGATCGAAGCAGGAAGCATGGGAGACGTAAAGATCGAGTTTGATTCGGGCCTAAGTTCTCTCCTCGGAAGTATGCTGAGAATTCCTACCGTTTTGCCGCTGAATCCGCCGAATATAAACGGTGGAAAAACCGATCTGAACGTTTCGCTGACGATCAGTGAACCAAACAGATTGATCATCCGTTCAACCGGCTACGGTCCGCGCGGCTCAAAAAAGGTTATCGAAGCGATGATCATGAAAGACGGTTTTAACGGACTTATTCCCGCGACCTTGATGATGGTCGGCAAAAACGTCGGCTCACTTCTCCAAACAGGGTCGCTCAACACTTTGACCTTTTCCGGCAGCGACCCATCGACGGGTCAGATTATTCCTCCGATCGGTTCGAGTTCTGCAGGCGGACTGACAGGCATACTCGGTTCGCTGACCTGTCTGATCTCATGTCCCGGCGGCGGAGGCGTGCTCAACATCATCGGTAATCCTTCAAATGTGTCAGAGGAAATGCCTGAATGGCTGAGTTCTCCGGAAAATCTGAAGAAAACGGTTGAAAATCTGAAAGCGCGGGCGATCTCTGAGGGAAGATATTATACCGGCGGTGCGGTGCCTCCGAACTTTGGGAATAACGCCGACGGGGTCGGAATAACATTTATCGATGGTGACGGCACCTTTACCGGCTCAGGCGGCGGCATCCTTGTCACGACCGGAAAACTTTTTCTTAAGGACGATTACAATTACAACGGAATTATCCTCGTCACCGGAGAAGGCGGCGTCGTTAGGCAGGGAAGCGGAACGGGTGTTGTTAACGGAAATCTCGTTGTATCTCCCCTCGATCTTGGGGATGTCGCTGCCGGATTTAAGTCGCCGAAATTCGACGCGACCGGGATCGGGAGTTCCGAACTTATTTTTAATGCAGATCTTTCTTTGGCTGATACTTCATCAACCGGAGTAATTGTTGTGGGGGTTGTTGAAAAGTGATATTTAAGACGGTTATTTCAACGTTTATTTCACTCTGTCTTCTCGCGGCTGTTTATCTTAACGGGGCGACTGCCGAGCATAAGCCGTCAAAACGCAAGGACGTGCAGGAAGTCGTTATTTTTGACGACGATTATAAGACTGACAAAAACGGCAATCTTCTTCTTGATGACGGCGATTTCCCGTCTGAGATCCTTACCGTCGCAACAGAATCCGGAGAAACTGCCGAGGTGATCCGCGGCGGAAGTTCCATGACCCAAATAATGACCGACGGTTTCGGCAATAAAACGATCATGAGATTTTTCTATGATCATCCCCTTGTCGCCGGCATTGTTTCGAGGGTTTCTGCGAGCGGGGCGGAGACGATCCATGTATTCGGGAAAAACGGTCTCGCCAAACTGCTTCCTGCGTCTTTTAAAGATTCGGTAATGTCCGTGACCGGCGATGAACTCGCCAGACAGGCACAGATCTATTCGAGCGCTCCGATAAAGTACTTTAACCCTTTTACGATCGAGCGGCCCTCGATCAATGACGAACTCGATCCGAATCTAAACCCGGACTTCTACGGCGGCGAATATGCAATGTCCGGAGAGTCGCCTCTTCAGACTCCGGAGTCCGGTTCTGTGCAGACTTCGCCCGCCGCAAACAACGGTCTTATCCAAAAAACCGCTTCCCAAATGCCGACCGGACCGCAAGCTGTTTCTGAAACAAAAAAACCCGCACCGATGTCGGTGCAGGCGGTTGCCGACGACTTCAAATCCCGTCAGCAATATCTTGAACAAACCACACGTACTCCCGAGCAAACCGCGAAAAACAACGTCGACAAATAGTTCTTCAAAAAACCTTAATTCGGAAGTCCGCCGTAAAATCTCCATTTTGCGGCGGTTTCATTTGTCAGTTTTTGCTTTGTCAGGATCGCTCTGACAAGTTCGACCGGGATCGGTCCCTCGTGCAGGATCCTGTCATGAAATTCCTTGTCGGTCATTTTTTTGCTGTCAACGAGTTCCCGGTGAAGATTGTAAAACTGCAATCCGCCCATCATATAGGCGATCTGGTAAAGCGGCCCGTAATTCCCTGCAAACGAACGTCTTACCTCCGCCGTCGCGTTGTCCCGCTCATGTCCGACACGGTTGACAAGAAGATCAACCGCCTCCTGCGGAGTCATCTTTTCAAGATGGAAATTAAGCGAAAATATTATCCGTGCCGAACGGTGCATACGCCAGAAAAGTGCCCCGACCTTGTCTTCCGGGGTTTTTATAAAGTCTTTATCCCAAAGCAGAAATTCCCAGTAGAGCGCCCAGCCTTCCATCCAAAACGGAGTGTAAAACATACTTCTGTAAGGCCGGTGGCGCTGGATAGAATAGCGCTGCATATGATGGCCGGGAATGAGTTCGTGATGCGTTACGGCGCGCGTAAAATGCGGATTGTTTCCGCGCATCGACATCATCTTCTGCTCGTGCGTCATTGAATCGGTCGGATATGAAACGAGGATCGTTTCCCGCCGAGAAAGAACGGCGAAACAAGCTGGCGTGCCGGAGACATCATTTCCATCCGCCAGGATTCCTTCATCAGCGCCGGAACCGTTACGAGATCATTTTTTTCGACAAATTCGATCGCCTCATACGCCTGATCGCGGATCAGTTCCGCTTGCTTTCCGGGTTCTACATATTTGTTTTTGACCGCTTCAAGCGCCTTCATCCAGTCATCACCGTAACCCATTTCGCGCGAAGCCTTTTTCATTTCCGCCTCGCACCAGGCAAATTCTTTGTTAGCGATCTCGACCAATTCCTCGGGCGAATACGGGATCATTTCAAAACCGAGTTCTTTGATCAGCGATTCCCTGCCGATCGGATCGCCGATGATTGTCGTTTTGTCATCCGCTTTGATCCCGACCAGTTCTTCGCTGATAAACGCCTGATATTTCTTGAGCGTTTCATCAAGAGTTTTGTAAGGATCGGAATTCCACCATGAAAACTGCGGATCGTAACCTGTATAAAAACCGTACCAATTCCCCAAAACACGCCGCAGACTTCCGACGGTCCCCGCCGCACGGTTTGCCACGGTTCTTTTTGGTCTTGAAGTCTTATTTGCTTTGATCGACTGCTGAAGTGCGGTGATCTGCGTATTCAATTCGTCAAGCAGTTTAGCGGTTTTTGCGCTGTCGATCGTTTCGAGTCTTCTCCGCGAATCCTCAAGATCGCTGATCGCCCGCGCAAACGGGATCAATGAAGACATCTCCCGAAGCTGCTCGTCATACCGCGAAAGTTGATCCTTCTCACGCGCCAGAAAATTCTTAAAAAGCAGATAATCTATCTGTTCATCATGATTGAGCGCGTCAAACTTCTGTGCCGCAAGAAACGCTTCCCAATCGGTATAAAGCTTCCGCAGCCGCTCCGCACGGTTTGAGGAAACCGGCGAGGTATAAAAACGGTCGATACTCCCGTAATCTTCGCGGAATTTCTCGATCGCCCCTCGAAAACGGCTCGGTGATTCGTTGAGATCCGAAAGATCATTCGCAGCCTGGCTAAATCCGACTAAAGCGAATACCGACAAAAAGATAAACGCAGACAGTAGTTTCATAATCTCTGCATAATAACTCAAAGTGTGAAAGTTTTGAATGTAACCAGAAAGTATTGAGTTACCAAAAATATATTCAACAATTTTCGGTTGCATTGTGACCAGATGACTTCAGCCGCGTCTTTTAAGGTGTGAAGTAATCGGGGAATGATTCCCCATCGTATCTGCAATGCTCGAATTCGAATGTCTTGTTTACCTGTCTACAAAACGTCTGAAATCCGATCTGTATCGAATTGAGGTTTGAGCAAGGTCTGGTGACGGTTTGAATCTTTACCCAAATAACTTTATACTTTGTTTTGGATCTGATCGCTATTGAGTTTACAAGTGACGTAATCGTCGAGAAATAAATAGCGGCGCGTTTTACAGCAAGCAAATCAGCAGTGTCCATAAACTTTAACTATAAAATTCAATCCCGAAATTTAACGAGTTCGCTAAAAGAAAACTAGTTCATATTCGAATTGCATTATCGTAAACATTTATCCTATAAAGAATAAGGTGAAAATATAATTTCAAACTTGAATCAAAGGAAATCTATGCAGAATAAAAACAAATCCTCCGAACTCGCTGACAGGTTGTTTCCAGAAAAATCCGCAGGCGACGTGAATCTTGACATCCTTAATGTTCCTCCGGAAAAAAGAAGACTAAACACTGAAACCTACGATTTCACTGTGTCGACTCTGGTGGACTATCTGAATAATGAACATATCGCGATTCCAGAGTTTCAGCGTGGATACGTATGGAATCGCTCACAAGCTTCGCGATTAATCGAATCGTTGATTATCAATTGTCCTATCCCAGTTGTCTTTTTGAGTCAGAACGCAGACGAAACCTTATCCGTAATAGACGGTAATCAAAGATTAAATAGTATCAGGCTATTTGTACATAATGATTATCCGCTTAAGGGATTAAATGCTTATCCTGAGTTAGAAGGATTTTATTTTGACGAGTTGGATCCTAGGTTTCAAAGGCATATTCAAAATCGCACAATTCGATGCATTGTAATTCTAAAGGACACTCATCCTCAGATTAAATTTGACGTTTTCGAACGATTAAATACTGGTTCTGTCAAACTAAACGATCAGGAATTGCGTCACGGCATTTATACCGGATTATTTATGGATCGGCTAGAAGCACTGGGAAAGAACAAGGATTTTCTCATGTTGACTAGACTGAAAAATAATAAAAGAATGAAATCCGATGAGCTAGCGTTGAGATTTTTTGCGCTTTCTAATGGATGGAAGCAATATACCAAACCAATGGTTACGTTCTTGAACAACTATTGCTCGGAAAGCCGAAATATTAACGAACGTGCTTTGCAGGAACTCGAGAACGGATTCACAGATACCCTTGAGAAAATTAGTTATGTCCTGGAACGTTATTCGTTTAAGACTTATGACCGCACAAACAAAAATATTAAGTTTAATGCTGCACTCTACGACGCTCAAATGGTTGCTTTTTTTGAGCTGAAGTTAACAAGTAAGCAGATTGACAAACTAAAAAGAATTGATCTTATTGCAAAAAATAGTGATTTTATTAACGGCGAGCGGTTTGAAAAATTTATCTCTCAGGCTACAACTGATAAAAACGCCGTAATCGGTCGTATTAGAGGTTACAAGCAATTCATAAGCAATCAACTCTAAACCATAATGCCTTACCGCAAAAGCAATGCTCGATCTGAATTCGAAACTACTACGACGGAGCTACTCGCTCTCGCGCGCAGTGTTTCGTACAAGAAAGTTAAACTCTCTTACGAACACAAAAATCTCATTTATCAATCTTCAATTGTGTTACTCTGCTCCGCTATCGAGGAGTATCTTCGCGTGTTCATAGAGGACTTATTTTATAGCTATCGTGTAAACGGCGCAATCCTCGCGGAAATACCCACAAATTCACGTACTTTTGCCTTATTTAAATGGCAGCAAGGGAAGTACGAGTCATTTGTTCATTCGAGAGACGAAGCAAAGCTGCTATGTGGACTTATGATTAGTGATCCGATTTACTCAATCATCGCCGACAATCAATCATTCACAAACAACGTTAACGCAAAATCTATAATTTCGAATAAAAAATATCCCAGTCCAAAGAATCTAAAAACGCTCTTTAACAGAATTGGAATAGCCGACATATTTAAAGTAATTGAGGCCCGTGGGAAAAAGAACTTTAAGGAGCAATTGCGGTCCTTTTTAGATATCCGTGAAACAATTGCTCATAATGAGTCAACAGATCTAACCTTCAAAGACATTTATCGACATTTCGCAAACATTACCAAAATCGTAAATATGATTGACCGATCGACACATACCCAAATCTGCAAAGTCTCAGGGTCAAAATATTGGAGATAATGGGAATACATGCAGAGAAATAGGTTGAGTCAAGTTTTCTTCCGAGACATCCCAAGAGGAAAATAATTGACTGCCCAATAACCCTAAAAAAACTAATCTCATCATATAGCTAAACCTTAGAATTCTGAGCGATCGTCTGTACGATTTCCGAAAGTCTTTGCCTGATTCCAAGATCAGCGCGTATTTCAGATAATTTTGAATAGGTTAACAAAACGCAGTTTTACCGCGTATGACTGGTGCCGCACTAGTTCGGGTCGTTGCTGAATTGATGTAAATTCCATCCACTTCGACTTTCGAGCAAACATCTGTGAATGCAATTATGTTGGAATTCTCAAAGTCTTGTATTGACTTTGAGCTTATATTACGCCATGACGGCGACCGGAACGGGACGTTCAACGGCGGTATTCTTATGATCGATTTTGACGTTTTCAATCGCTCGGAGAGTCTTGGCTGTGACATAACTTTCTCCGCAGTGAGGGCAAGAAATGAGTGGTACGTTTTCAATGACAAGATGATTTTCTCCACTGCCATAGCTTTTTGAACCATGAATTATCCTCACCCGGTCTTTTCCGCAAGAATCACAAGTAATTTTGTCGTTTTGGGTGGTCATAAATCTGCTTATTCTTCACATCACTTTTCAGTTGCAATTTGAAAAGAATATGGAGTTCAAAGAAATTCAGACCAAACTCCCCTCCTTCCGAAGGAGGGGTGGCAGCGCTTCGCTGACGGGGTGGTTGTCCCGCGTGGTAATTACGCGACATTCATTAAGTCCGGGACCGGGCACATTAACGCGGCCAACCACCCCACCCATAAATGGGTACCCCTCCTTCGGAAGGAGGGGAGTTTTGACAATCGGCTAATCACCCAACTTCCGCTAGAAAACTAACCCCGTCCTCAATTTCAACCCCAAAATTCTCTGCGATCGTCTGACCGATATCCGAAAGACTCTGTCTGATCCCAAGATCGACGCCTTTTTCCGAACTCTTTGAATAGGTCAAAAGCACGCAGTATTCGCGTGTGTGGTCAGTGCCGCGGTAGGTCGGGTCGTTGCCGTGGTCGGCCGTGATGATCAGCAGGTCGTCTTCGCGCATCGCGCTGATGATTTCGGGAAGCCTCTTGTCAAAATGTTCGAGCGCGGCGGCGTAGCCTTCGGGGTTTCGGCGGTGGCCGTAGAGCATGTCGAAATCCACGAGATTTGAAAAAATGAGTCCGCGGCTTTCGGCGTTTAAGGCGTTGATCGTCTGATTGATCGTCTGATCATTGTTTTTTGCGACGAGATCCTGCGTTACGCCGAGCGAATCGTAGATCGAAGCGATCTTGCCGATGGCAATGACATCGAGACCATTTTCCTCAAGCTTTGGAAGCAAATTCTCATTCGGCGGCGGAACGGCATAATCATGACGGTTTTCGGTGCGTTTGAAATCCGCTGCATTTTCTCCGACAAACGGCCTCGCGATGACACGTCCGACGCGGTGTTCGCCGTCGAGAATTTCTCTGGCGATCTCGCAGATCTCATACTGTCTTTTGATCGGGATCACGTTTTCATGCGCTGCGATCTGAAAAACGGAATCTGCCGAGGTGTAAACGATCGGTTTGCCGGTTTTTACGTGTTCTTCGCCGAGACGTTCGATGATCTCGGTTCCCGATGCGGGAATGTTTGCGAGAATTCCGGGAACGCCGGCGCGTTTTATAAATTCGGAAATAACCTCATCTGGAAAACCGTTCGGATATGTCGGAAACGCTTTTTCAAGAATTATCCCGGCCATCTCCCAATGTCCGGTGGTGGTATCTTTGCCGTTTGATTTGAGTGTACATTTTCCATAACCGCCGATCGGGTTTTCAGCCGCCGGAAGATTCTTAAACGGACGGATATTTCCGAGTCCGAGCCGCTCGAGATTCGGCAGATCTATCGGTCGGAGATCGATCACATTTCCAAGTGTATCGGAGCCCGCATCACCCCATTCAGCAGCATCCGGCATCTCGCCGATCCCGGCACTGTCTAAAACCATCAGGACGATTCTTCTGAATTTGCTCATGAAGAGATTATACGGGAAATTTGTTGCCTGCGAAATACCGAGTGTCAGAACCACGAGCGATAGCGACCGGGTATCCGAAAAGTCAGAACCGCGAGCGATAGCGACCGGGTTTTTTGCCCGCGGAATACGCGGAAAGGCGCGGAAAAAAGAAATTGCCGGGTAAATACGACCATCAGTACAGGAAGCAGTAGCGACCTGTTGGACCATAAGCTGAAATCCGAAATGTCAGAACCGCGAGCGATAGCGACCGGGTTTTTTCCTGAAGATTTGCCCGCGGAACACGCGGAAGGACGCGAAAAGAAGAAAATAGCTAAATGGAGAAATGCCTGAATCAGTACTACGAGCGATAGCTAGTGACGTTATTTTCCGTGCTCATAGCATTTGACAATCCTCACTGGCGTTGATTGTTCCTAGCGGTCCGCTTTAAAGCGTTGCGAGCGAGCAAGAGGGCAATTATCTTTTTTGTTCGTATTCCTTGTCGGAGCTCACTAGCGTTCGCAGTTCCGATTGTCGTTTCACATACAGCTTTCTTACTTTTTCCGCGCCTTTCCGCGGGCAAATCCCCCTTAAAAAACCCGGTCGCTACCGCTCGCGGTTCTGACATTTCGGATTTCAGTTTACGGCCCAGCAGGTCGCTACCGCTCTCTGAAATGATGGTCGTATTTGCCCGGCAATTTCTTTTTTCCACACCTTTCCGCGTGTTTCGCGGGCTCGAAAACCCGGTCGCTATCGCTCACGGTTCTGACAATTCGGATTTCAGTTTACGACCCGACAGGTCGCTACCGCTTTCTATACTGATGGTCGTATTTGCCAGGCAATTTCTTTTTTCCGCGCTTTTTCGCGTGTTCCGCGGGCAAAAAACCCGGTCGCTACCGCTCGCGGTTCTGACACTCGTCATTTCGCGGGCAAATCTCTTATCCTTTTACCTCTTCCTCTTTTCCGGCGATCGAGCCCTCGGTGAAAAGATAATCCTTGAGTTCGTCATTTAAAACGCTGTCGCGGCGGCGGATCCATTCCAGTACCATCGCGGCATGTTCTTTTTCCTCATCGCGGTTGTGCTCGAGGATCCTTTTTAGCTCCGGATCCTTGCAGGCATCCACGCGTTGGTTGTACCAGTCAACCGCTTCAAATTCTTCCATCAAAGACGAGATCGCGCGGTGCATATCACGCGTTTCGTCCGAAAGATCCCCGATCTCTTCATGATAACCTTCATTCGCCATATTTATTTTTCCTTATTTCTTAAAAATTAATCTTGATAATTTAAATTCCGGCCGCTTATCTCAAAACGGTTTCCTTGATTATCATATACATTCCCATGATCAGGACAAACCAGCCAAAACCGGACTTTAGTTTCTTGCCGTCGATAAACTTGTTGAGCCAGATGCCTACAAAGATCCCGGCGATCGAGCACGCGGTAAACGTCAATAGAAATGTCCAATCGATCGCGCTGCCCGTTTGAATATCGCCCATAAAACCGATCAGCGATTTTGCCGCGATAATAAAAAGCGATGTGCCGACCGCAAGTTTCATCTCAAGACCGGCAAAAAGGACAAGCGCCGGAATTATCAAAAACCCTCCGCCGGCACCTACCAATCCGGTAAGCATTCCGACGCCGACGCCCTCAAGCAGGATCATAATGTAGCGGTTTTCTTTGAGCGCCGAATCGTTTACTTCTTCTTTGTCCTTTTTGTCGCGGATCATCGAAACAGACGTTATGATCATTAATCCGGCAAAAAGCAGCAGAAGAAGTTCTCCTTTCCCGACTGCAAAAGTATTAAAAATGTTGATCTCCGCAGGGATCCACGGCATAATCCAGGCCCGCGTTGCGTAGACCGTAATTATTGAAGGTATCCCGAAAACCAATGCCGTCTTAAATGCGACTCGTTTTTTCCAGGCATTCTGGATACCGCCGACGAGCGCGGTCGATCCAACTACAAATAACGAATATCCTGTCGCCAAAACCGGTTCGACATGTGCGAGATAAACGAGCACGGGAACGGTCAAAATGCTTCCGCCCGCGCCGATCAGCCCCAGCGATATCCCGATAAACATTGCGAAAAAATATGCTGCTAATTCCATTTAACTTCTTCCCCGTCTTGATTCGCCGTTCTGACGGTCCGCGCAGCGTTTGAATGCGGGCAGATGGTTGTATTCGGAAGCGTTCTTTAATTGCGTAAAAACCGTCAGAATATCTTCGCGTTTTGTCGATCCAAGAAGCTTTTCGTATAGATCCCGGTTTACGATCTCGGCCTCGACGCCGGCCTTGCAGGCATCGCTGACGCTCTCAAAACCCTCAACATTTCCGGTCCACTTATTTTCAGGCAGAGGAATTTGGTATTTTGTAAACAGCCGGGAGAGCGCTTCCGCATGTTTTGATTCCGCTTCGCGGATGTTTACAAACGGCCGCGGATTATCAAAATCCTTGTTGATCCGCTCGTATGTGGCGAGCGCAAGATATTCGTCATTTAGTGCCAGCAGAAGCGCGTTTACTTCTTCTTTGTTTAGCTCGCCTTTATATTCAGCAAAATCATAATCGCAGATATTGCATTCGTTCTCTTTTTGCTGTGTTTGTGGAGACTGCGTCGCGGCAGGTGTCGTTCCGGTCGTTAAATCGGATATATTACGACCTTCCCTATTTCCGCATGCGCCGAACAAAACAATTGATGTTGTTAAAATTGTAAGTAGATATTTCACGATAAAACCTCATTAAAAAAGGCGGCTCATCTAATGGCCGCCTTGTTTCTTATCTGTTAGGAATTCGCGCAGGCTGTTGCGGAAACCTCGGAATCGTAGCCTGAATCGATCCAGGCCGTCGTTCCGCCGGAAACATTGAAGATCTCTTTCATTCCGGCATTTTCGAGAATGCTTGTACCGATGCTCGAACGATAACCGCTTTGACAGATCACATATACCGGCTTCTCCGGATCCAAACGGTCGATCTCTCTTGAAAGCGTGTCGAGCGGCAGATTGATCGTGTTTACGGCGTGCCCGTTTGCATGCTCCTGAACCCGGCGAACATCGATAAATTGGGTATCCGAAGTGATCTTGTCTTTGGCTTCAGAAACATCGATCTGTGCGACGCTTTTCTTCGCACCGGTAAAGTTTTCCATAAGGATAAAGCCTTTTACGGTTTCAAAACCGACCCGTGCAAGTCTCATTACTGCTTCGTCGACCTGATCCTGCGTATCGGCGGCGATCGCTATCGAACTGCCGATCGTGATCAAAGTTCCGGCCCATGATGCAAACTGTCCGCCGAGAGCAATGTTGATAGCGTTCGGAACATGACCGGCACCATAATTGCCGCGTTCGCGGACATCCAAAACGATACCGTCAAAGTTTTTTATTTCTTCGGTTGAAAGTTCCCTGGGTTTTGCCAGCGATTCGAGCGGCTGAGAGCCCTTCAAATTTTGCGAAGCACTGACCGGAAAATAAGCGGGCACCTCAGGCTGATCTTCGGCTACTACCTTTACAAATTCCTCTCTGGTCATCGGCTGGAGTGCATAATTTGTCTGCCGTTGATTTCCAAGAGTTGACCAGGTTTCTTTTGAAAGCGATTTTCCGCAAAGACTTCCCGCGCCGTGCGCGGGATAAACTTCAGTTTCATCCGCCAGCGGGAGTATTTTTTCATGGAGCGAGTCATAAAGCATCGAAGCCATTTGTTCAGCCGTAAATCCCTTTGAACCAACAAGATCCGGTCTGCCGACATCGCCGATAAATAACGTGTCGCCGGTAAACATTTTTGCCGGCCCGCCCGGATTTTCGGTATCTTCCGCGACTATTGTGATCCCCTCCGGTGTGTGTCCGGGGGTTTCCATAAACCGGAGTTTTATTTTTCCGAGCATGATCTCGTCGCCATCTGAAACTTTGTGGGTCGGAAATTCCGTGTTTGCTTTCTGACCAAAGACTATCTCGGCACCGGTTCGTTCGGCGAGTTCGATGTGACCCGAAACAAAGTCAGCATGCGAATGAGTCTCGATTACATACTTTATCTCCTGCCCGTTCGCTTTTGCTTCATCGATGTACTGCTGAACATCGCGCTGCGGATCAATGATCGCGGCAACATTTTCCGAACCAAGATAATAAGAAGCGTGTGATAAACAACCTAAATAAAACTGTTTGAATTTCATTGTATTCCCTCCAAAACTTTCCCTAAACGATCTGCCGGGATCCGCTGATTCTGAGCCGCTCAATCTTTTTTCTGCATGGCCCGTTTGCGTTTCGGATCCGGCAACATTCTAAAATTTTTGATCAATCCAATCGTTAATTACCAACAGCAGCGCTCGTCTGATGTTTTCGACCCGGCCGGTTCCACGGCATTCTGAGCAGGATCATGCCCATCGTACATGTGTTTGAAACCGCGGAGAATGTCAGTCCTGCTCCGACGAACACTGACAAACCGATAAAATAAGGATGAACAATCAAACTGAGTACAAAACCTGTCAGGATTAGCATTCCGGCCGTAAATCTCACCTGACGTTCGATGTCCCACGGCGCTCGATCATTTTTTTCAAAAGGCAGCCCTTCTTTTTTCCAGGCCTCAAAGCCCCCTGCAACGTTGACGACATTTGTAAAACCGAGCTCGTAGAGCTTCTTCTGAGCTTTGCCGGAGCGGTTTCCGGATCTGCAGACGACGTAGATAGGCTTCGAATGGTCGAGTTCCTTATGTCTTTTTTCAAGTTCTCCAAGCGGTATAAGTCTCGCGCCTTCGATCCTTCCGCCGGCATATTCAGCATGCTCGCGTACGTCGACAAGATCCAATTCTTCACTTCCCAACTTTTCACTCAATGTCAATACTGTGCATTCACTCATTTTCTTAATTTCTCCTGTACTCCTTTATACTGATATAACTATATAGTTATATATTTGATATGTCAAGTGCTTAAAGAAAGCAGTGTTCCGATAATCTGCCGAAGAACATTTTTGCGGCGCTGCAGCTTCGCGGGAACCATTTTTTATTGCGCAAAGCCGGATTCGCAAAGTTAGGATTCATATAATCATTCAGCCTCAGATCGGAAAGCACCCGGCAAAAAGATCCTCGCTGCAGCTGTGCGCGAACATTTTTGCCGTTTATGCTCTTCCTTTAAGCATCCCTTTCCAATAAAGCTGCGGTAAAAGATAACGTTTGACCAGGTACATACTGTATCTTTCTTTGTTCTGGTCAAACGGAAACGATTCCTGCGGTTTGCCGTCATAATCAAACTCGGCCATTATCAGGCTGTCATACCCGGTAACCAGCGGACACGAAGTGTAACCGTCATATTTTGCTGACAGTGGTTCTCCTTTTATCGAATGAAGCAGATTTTCAGTTACGACGGGAACCTGCTTCCGGATCGCCGCTCCGGTTTTTGACGTCGGCAAACTGCTTGAATCACCCAGAGAGAAAATGTTGTCATAAGCGTTGTGCCGCAGCGTATATTTGTCAACATCAACCCAGCCGCCTTCGTTCCCGAGCGAACTTTCCTTTATAAAATCGGGAACCGACATTTTTGGCGTCACATGGAGAAGGTCGTAATTTTCTATGTGTTCTTTTCCCGTTTCAATATCTAAAAATACGGCTTCTTTTGACTGCGGCCGGATCTCATTAAGATCTAACTTGAATTTTGTATTTATACCCGTATTCTCACAATGTTTCAGAAGGGTCGGTGCATAATACGCGGCACCGAATATCGTCGGAGTCGCCGTGATAAACGTAACATTGGCGCTATCGCGGATCCCGCTTTTTCTAAAATGATCCTCGGCAAGATAGCAAATCTTTTGCGGTGCACCGCCGCATTTTATCGGAGTTGACGGCTGCGTGAAGACCGCATTCCCCCCTTTGAACGCCCTGATAAACTCCCAGGTTCTATCGACATATTGATAAGAATAGTTTGAACAAACGCCGTCTTTTCCGATCGACTCAGGTAATCCTTTTATTTTATCCCAGTCGATCTGGATCCCTGCCGCGACCACCAAAAAATCGTATTTGATCGAATCCCCGCTTTCCGTGACCACCGTATTTTCGTCGGGTTCAAATCCAGAAACCTTTTGCTTTATCCATGTCGCGCCGGACGGGATATAATCGGATTCTGCTCTTTCGGTAACTTCCTTTTTGACGATCCCGCCGCCGACCAATGTCCAGAGCGGTTGATAATAGTGCTTCTCAGACGGCTCGACTACTGCTACGTCGAGGCCTTTTTTACACAGTCTCGCGGCGACGCTAAGTCCGGCGGTTCCGCCGCCGACGATCACGATCTGATGTTTCATTTCCTTTATTTTCCTCCAATTTGCTTTCCGATAGCTGACTTTGATCTTTATGCAATTATAATGATATGACTATAACCTTATATGCCGTCGGCAAAACGAACCCAAGTCGCTGTAGAAACTTTCTATGCGTATGAAAAGATTTCTGCCTGATTTTTAATGCTTTCCTCTAACGAACCGCAGACCGTTTCACAAAGTGTAAAAATACTGTCATCTGCGATCGAATAGAAGACGGTGTTTCCGTGCTGCTGCCTCGTCAAAAGACCGTTTCTTTGCAAAATCTTGAGATGTTTGGAAACATTTGGCTGACTCGTTTGGACGGCTTCCGTGAGTTCATTGACACTTTTCTCACCATCCTGCAGGGTGTGCAGAATCTGCAGCCTGATCGGTTCGGAGAGTACTTTGAATCTTTCAGCGATCATATCGAGTGCCTGCGGTGATAAGTTTTTGCCTTTCATATAATCATTATATGCGCACAAAGTTATATAATTCAAGCGACGGCGGGAACATACTGCGATCCGCGGGACCGAAACAAACAAAAATGAAATTAAAGATCAAGAAAAAACGACTTATCGCAGCGCGGTGTATGAGGGTCGACCGCCTCGCGAAATCCGAATTTTTTATACAGCCCGATCGCTTCCTTTAGCACGCTCGCTGTCTCGAGGATCAGCTGCTGATATCCAAGATCGCGTGCTGATCCTATTATTCGTGTGAGTGTGATCTTTCCAAGACCCTTACCGCGGATCTCCGGAAGGAAATACATCTTGCGAAGTTCGACCCTCGTCTCGTCAAACGGGTATAATCCGAATGTGCCGACCAGATTCCCTTCCCGGTCTTCAATGATCTCAAAAGAACCGCCGGAAGCTATATAGTTCCCCTCAATATCATCCATATCACTGTCGATCCCATCCGGATCCGGCTCGAGGCCGTATTCCCTTAGGATTGCGAAGACGAGTTCGCGGACGCTGTCACTATCCGCATTTGTTGCGGATCTAACCGTATATTCATCCGGATATTTATTTATTGACATAGTAAACCTTCAAATCCCGTTCGGAAACGATCAGCCAGTCTTCTCCTGACTTTTCAAAAATAAGCTGTGTCTGAACTTTCCCGCTTGACCGTTTGTCCGGGCCCGAGAAATCCCACTCCTTATCAAAAACTGCGGTCGCCCTTTTTCCGTCCGGTGCGGGCGTGATCGTAATGCTTGAAAGCTTCGTCCTTATCGAAGTAAACGTCTCAAACGCCTTTTTTTTATCGCTTTTTACAAATTCCCGACTCGCACCGCGCTTCGAGTAATAATTGATCTTCGAGCCGTACTTTTTCATGTACCCTTCGAGATCCCTTGATTCTGCCAAAGATTTCCAGGAGGAAATTTGTTTGCCGACGCCTCCGATCAGTTTTTCGCGGTCGTAGGACGGAGTCTTTGCGGGCTCCGGCGTGTTCCTATCATCTTTATCCTTTGCGGGCGTTGGAGATATTTTTAGATCATCCTCGATCAGATTACCGCGCCGTCCTTCATTTACAGCGGGTTCATTTGAATTCTTTACGGCTTGAGGTTTTTCACGCAGCAAATACCACGCTCCTGCACCGATAATGCCGAAGACAATGAGCATCGCAAAGATCGTCACCAATACGACGAGAAATGTATTTGCCCGGGGCGGTTCGGAGTTTGACGAAAAGCTTTGGTGCGTATGACCGGCATGCTGAGCCGTTTCGGCGGGCGTATCGAGATCAAAAGTTATTTTTTCGCGCGGTTTCTTTGCAATTACTGTGGCGTTTTCCTCAAAGGAAACGGTCTTCATCTGCGACGGATCAGCGTCTCCCTGCTCAAGCAATGTGCCGTCCTGAAGACAGAACTGCAGCGTGTCATCCGTGTAATTTGACCGGCATTGTGGACAAGTCTTCATAAACTTCTCATGCACACAGTTCGAAAGTATAAAGGCTTACTAAACGCTTAAACCGGGCGGCGTTGGAATTTCCCGAAAAGGCGCAAAGGAAGAATAATAAAAGCGGATCCGGACTTTGGTAAACCGCGGGAAATACATTAGTAATTGAAGCAAAAGAGCGCTGACCCGTTACATTTCATGGATCAGCCAATACGCCTAGGGAATCACAACAAAACAAAGTATTTGCGATTTTTCCCTAAAAAGTCAAAATCTAAACAGTCGCTTCAAATCCCTTTGCGACTTTGCGGGAAATCTCTTTAAATTCATTTTTAACCTTTTCCGGAAAATCCTTCTCAAACATCCGGTATCCAAAACCCGCCGCTCACTTTCTTCAGCCCGAGCGATGTAAGTTCGCTCTCATCATAGCCGAGGAAAGTAAAATGCGGCGCATCGCTTTTTACCGTTCGAAACCAGCCGTACTTTGCCAAAATCTTTCTTACACTTTCATTGCCGTATTCTTTTGCGTCGAACGCAAGCATCGATAAATGCTGAGAAGTTCCCGGCGCAGCTACGGAGTATAGTATCGATTTATCAAAGGCCGTGCTGAAAAATATCCCCTGCCGTTCCAACTGCAGCACCGATGCAACCTGCTGCTTTATCGGTTCTGAGCGAAGCGAACTTATTTTCTCGGCCGTAAGTTTCCCTTTCTTCAACCAGTGTTCACAGGCGTTATTAAACCGGCCATCCCATAGTTTCCGGGTGTGGGAATAACTTCTTCTCGCCGAATCTTCAGGATCAGCGGGCGTTATATTCATTCCTTTCTGTTTTGCTTCATTATATGCGGCTGTCAATGCCTTTGCCGCGTCTGCCTGGAGTTCAACCGCGATGCCGTTAAGCTCGATCCTTGTGTGACCGGTTTTTGCCTGAAACTGCTCAACTTCACCATCGCCCGTAAACATCACCTTGGAAGGCGGGACCGCTTTTGTCAGAAATACTGCGCCGTATTCATCAAGCAGACGTCTTTCGACATCGCTGGATTCATCGACAACTTCGCTGAGCTTATACCCGTGCCGTGCGATCATCTGGATAAGGTTTTCGCGAAAACCCGCCGCAGATGTTTCAGTTTTTTCGGTTGAATCATTCATCGTGTTTGTATCAGCATCATTTTCAGCCAAACCCGCATTGTTTGCGGAATTTGAATCATAGGTAGTTTCCGCGGAAGCGCGGCGGTCGTTTTTAAAGCTGTCGTCGGTATTGGCAACCGGTTCGTAGCAGGCCGATAAAAACGATGCGATGATAAGTGCGAAAATTGTAAATCGCCTGATCGGCGTGTTTTGCTTCATTTGAATTAGATAATAAAACACGCACTCGTCAATAGTAAATCGCGCCGTTTTGTATTCTAATAAAACAAATCCGGCTCGCGTGTTAATTAATGAATCTAGAAGATATCAGAGAAATCGTCACAACCTACGAAAAGTATGACTGGAAGCTTCGCGCAGTTTTGCTTACCGGGAAAATAAAAACCCGGATCGGCAAAGATATCGAGAATGCTTTCCCCGGCGCCGAAATTCGGGATTCGAAGATCGACGCAGCATGGTTTTCGAGGGCTTCACGACACAACCGCGAGGTATGGGAATTAAGGGTATTGCGCAAGCAGCCGTTTGCACTTCTCGAAACATTTCGAGACGATCTTGACGAAAGTTCGCGGGATAAAATCCGCGATGAAATGGAAACCCGGCTGGCCGGTTCGACATCGGAGAAATAGGCGTTTTTGGCCGTTTTTATGGCACATTTTTCGGTTGCCAAGATGTTTTTTGAGTGATAGTCTCTTTTTGAAATGATGATCAAGAATTTTGGCCGACAAGTAGAAACCGCTTGGAAAAACCTCCGGCCGATGACAAAAGAAATGCTTGTCAGGGTTTTGACGCCCAACAAGAAGCCTGCGATGAAGCAAAATTTTTCGTATGACGCACATTCAGACTGGGAACTGAGCAGTTTGCTTGATGCGCTCGACGAAAAAGCAGCAAACCTCAAATCGAAAAAACCTTCGGCAAAACTGGCTGAGGTAAATCATCTCGCCGAAGTCTGCGCGAGTGTTCTCGAAGCAAAAACCGAATCAGCCGAGATCTTTATTCAGCTCACGAAACGCGCGCTTGCGAAACACGATTACAAGAAGATCGACAAACTTTCGGACATTCTCTTCGAACGATATTCTGCGAGTGAAGCTGCTGAGGTTATCCGGCAGACGACGGTGCCGCAGATCCGCGCCATCGCTTATGAGACGCTTGCCGTTATGCCGACCTCCTCAATAAAACCTCTTGTTAAGGATCCTCTTTATTTTGAGATCGCCTGCAATGTGCTCGAGCAGCAGGCAGTGGAATTTGAAAATGAAGAAGCAGGTCTTGTGCTTGAGAGCATGGCGGCGGATCTTACCTTTAATCAAAACTTTTAATCTCAGCCGAGAATTTTTCCCGAGATCCAAAAACTGCCGCTGATGATCTGTCCGGCAGCGGGTTCTGCTGTTACAAACTTCGGATCGGCAACCACATCGATTTCCCCGCCGAGAGTTTCGATCAAAAACCAGTAAAACGGCTGATGTGTAAATCCGTTTGTCCGAATACCGAATTCTTTTATTTCTCCCGAGATCATTCCGTGTGCCTGCGGAGGTATCTCCTCCGCGTTCTCTTCGGCTTGACCGAGACCGAAAAGGGCGCTGGCAGCAAATGATCTCACCGGAAGCTCTTTTTCACCCGATTGAGAATCAAAATAATCATCTTCACTTTCAAAGATCCGGAAATCGTTCGACGCGAAGGCCGTCAGCTGAACATCCGCGGTTTTAGGAAGCACGATCTTCTCATGAAGGCGAAAATCCGGTACATCAAAAACGATCTGATGTTCACCGGCCTCTCCCGGATTTTCTTTGTTTCTCGGATTTGCCCAACCGTAAAACGCTCCATCGAGTTCTGAAGTGTCCCGTTCGATACCTTTTGTCAGACCGATCTGGCGCCTACTTTTCCCCCAAAACGCGGGATTAAATCCGATCATGTCCTGGGCCGAATCAGCCTGAAGAAACAGCTCCGCACCCGATTCGTCGCTGAAAAGATAATAAAACCCGCGCGGCGGACATGGGATCTGTGTAAGCTCCTGCATAACTTTCATCAGGATGTCGTTCACGTCTTTATCGCTTTTCACCGGGAAACCGATGTCTGATAGATTGCTCATAGAATATCTGCGGGGTCACAGCATCATAGCTGTACGCCGTTTTAAAATATCGCTTTTATAGTTTAATTATCGCCTGTTTTTGAGTCTGAATCGGTGCTGCTTTTCTTATCGGCCGGAGAAGTTTTACTTTGACTTGATTCTGCTGCAGCTTCGCGTTCTGCTTGTTCCTTTGCGCGCTTGATCTTCTTCTTTCCAAATCCCCAGCGAAAAGGTGTCGGAAGCCACGCGGTTCCAAAAACCCTGACGCCGAGATACATCAACGGCGCATTTATCTTATTTTTCCAGCCGCCTTTGGCTTTCACACAGCGGTAAAGACGTTTATCAGAATCGTGCCGCTCGGAAAATGAACCGCCTTTGAAATAATCCAGGTCGTGCGCCTCACAGCATTCGCGGTAATTCCCGTCCGGATACGCCGTGCACCCGTCAGACTTAAATCCCGGCGGATGTTCGTGTTTTTCGTCTGCCGAAACCGACTCCGTCGAAATTTTCGCATCATCCAAAACAGCCGTTTGAGCCGCCGACCTGACTGAAAATGAGCCGGTCAAGGCAAGTATGATTACAAATACCAGTTGCCGTTTTCTCACAATAATTCCCTAAGCTGAATTTGCTCCGCTTCCGACTTCCTTATACCGCTTGGGATACATCGGGAATTTTGCCGTAAGTTCCAGAACTTGTTCTTTTACTTTTGCTTTTACGTCTTCCGATTCGGAGTCATGGATAACTTCCGCGATCATCTTCGCAATAAGACGCATTTCGTCTTCCTTCATCCCGCGCGTCGTAAGTGCCGGGCTTCCGATCCGGATCCCTGAAGCGATAAAGGGTTTGTTTGTATCAAACGGGATCGTATTTTTATTGACCGTGATATGTACTTCATCAAGTGCATTTTCGGCCTTTTTCCCGGTAATGCCTTTACCGTCCATAAATACGTCAACCAATACAAGATGATTGTCCGTTCCGCCTGAAACGATCCGCAGCCCGTGGCTTTGAAGTTCATCGGCAAGAACTTTTGCATTTTTTACAACCTGCTGCTGATAAGCTTTAAAATCGCCCTGTAACGCCTCGCCGAATGCCACGGCTTTTCCGGCGATAATGTGGACGAGCGGCCCGCCCTGAATTCCGGGAAACACAACGCGATCAAGCGCCTTGGCATATTCTTCCTTACACATCGACAAACCGCCCCGCGGACCGCGGAGTGTTTTATGCGTCGTTGTTGTAACAAACTCAAAATGCGGAACCGGACTCGGATGAAGCCCGGCGACAACCAGTCCGGCGATATGCGCGATATCGGCCATGACGAAGGCGCCGACCGATTTCGCGATCTCGCCGATGCGTGCAAAATCAATGATCCGCGGGTATGCCGAAGCGCCGCAGACGATCATTTTCGGTTTTTCGCGTTCGGCGGTCTTTTCGAGTTCATCGTAATCGATCTGTTCGGTCTCGCGGGAAACACCGTAATCGGCGACCTCATAATTTATCCCGGAAAAATTGAGCGGATGGCCGTGCGTCAGATGTCCGCCGTGAGAAAGATTCATCCCAAGGATCTTGTCGCCGTGCTCGATCGCCGCCAGATAGACCGCGGTATTCGCCTGCGAACCCGAATGCGGCTGAACATTTGCATGATCCGCGCCGAAAAGCTGCTTTGCGCGGTCGATAGCAAGCTGTTCAACTACATCAGCATATTCGCATCCGCCGTAATAACGCCTTCCGGGATAACCTTCGGCATACTTATTTGTAAATACCGAACCCATCGCCTGAAGTACTGCTTCGCTGACAAAATTCTCCGAAGCAATAAGCTCCAAACCGTCCGCCTGCCGGCGAACCTCATTATCGATCGCTTCTCTGACGATCGGATCGACATCTGACAGATCTGAATTGAAAAAATTGTTCATAGGTATTATTCATCCACTTTCAATGCTTCTTTTGCCCGGGTAACCCAGATATAAACACCCGCCAAAATCGTCCCACTCCATAAGATCGCAAACGTGCGTTTTATGTCACTTGTGTATCTCCACATCTTTCACTTCAAATCTGCTAAATTCTTCTCAACACTCCCAATCATCGCAGGATCCGAATCACCCACATTAGGGATGCCGTACCAAATTACAAAAAGACAAATCAAGATTGTAAGAATTTGGGTTTTAATTCCGGGAAACACATTCGTTCTGTTTCGCATTGAATAAAAGATTACTATTAGTAACGGCAAAAATAGCGCTGACAAATATCGGAATATCACAAATAAAAAAGACAATTCAAACATAAGTAGGCAATTTCTACGTATTAGCAAATCACTTAAAAAAGTTTGTTTACCAAGAGGTATATTTTCGATTTACTTCGATCTTGATCCAGAACACCCTTGTTTACACGCGGGTTTCTGCCTAAATCTCCGTTTGTCTGGTTCCAAAAATCGCTGTCCCGACCCGAACCATGGTCGCCCCTTCTTCGACCGCTGTTTCAAAATCGTGGCTCATTCCCATCGAGAGTTCGCCAAAACCGTTTGCGAATGATTTTTCAACGACAAGTCTATCACGAAGCCCGCGCAATTTCCTGAAGTAGGGTCTTACTTTTTCAACATCGCTGAAAAAAGGCGGAATGATCATCAAGCCGTTGAATTTGAGATATTTGCAGGAAGATAGATACCGGGTCAGTTCCTTTAATTTCTCTTCCGCAACTCCAAATTTTGTTTCTTCCTGCGCCAGATCGACCTGTACCAAAACAGAAAGATCTTCCCGGTTTTCTTCCCCGCAGATCCGTTCGAGTCTTTTTGCGAGAGACACGGAATCGAGCGTATGGATCACATCAAAATTCTGCACGGCTTTTCGCGCTTTGTTTTTTTGGAGATGTCCGATCAGATGCCATTCGATATTTTCAGATCCGATCGAAGTGATCTTGTCGATCCCTTCCTGTACCTTATTCTCGCCAAAAATATTTATTCCCGCATTTATCGCATCGCGGATCGTTTCTACCGGGTGAGTTTTACTGACAGAGATGAGTTTAATTTCTGAAGGGTCGCGCCCGGCTTTTTTGGCGGAAGCGGAAATTTTTTCACGGACCTTGGAAAATCGTGCTGCTAGCTCAACGTTCATTTCCAGAATGATAAAAGAATCTGAAAAAGAACGCACGCGGACTCGACGGCTGATCAATGGCACTTGTCACCCGTCACCCGTCACTCGTCACTTGTCACTTCTTTAATCCAAATGTATATTAACTATCGCCTTCTGAATGCGGACGTGGCGGAACTGGTAGACGCGCGGGTCTCAGAAGCCCGTGATGGCGACATCGTGGAGGTTCAAGTCCTCTCGTCCGCACCATAAATTTTGATCGATTTTCCTTCTCCGGGTTTGTTCCACAATGAAAAGCAAGTTTTTTAAAGCGGTCAGGCAGAATCAGGATTCTTTTCGCCTGGAACTCGGGGAAGACACGATCCTCAGTCTTGAAAATTATTATCAGGGCGTGATGAAAAACAACGACCTTCTGCATCTCGTCGGCAAATGTGATGCGAAGGAGTTTGCGATCAGACACATCCTCGAATCGCTCTACGCGCTCAGGTTTTTGCCGGAAGGTTCGTTTTTTGCCGATATCGGAACCGGAGCGGGTCTTCCGGGAATTCCTTGTCTGATCGCGAGAAAGGATCTGAAAGGAATACTCGTCGAATCAAAGCAGAAAAAATCGGAATTTCTCGAAAAAGCGGTCAGACTATGCGATCTGACTGGCCGCGCAGATGTTGTAAATAAACAATTTGACGAGGCGCGGAATCCGGGCGTAACGCACATTATGTGCCGCGCGATCGACGGTTTTGCAAAAAAGCTGCCAAGAATCGTAAATTGGTCAAATTCTGCGGATCTAATTCTTTTTGCCGGACAAAACGTAAAAAGTGCGCTTCGGAAGTCAAAACTGGAATTCGAAGAAAATCTTATACCGTTGTCTGAACAGCGATTTATTTACAGAGTAAAACGCGGAAACAACCTAGTAGCAGAACTCCCCGGAGAAAACAACACTGAAGAGACAGAACCCGCCGCGGAATCAGATGCCCCCATATTTCCTTGACCAATCAGCATTCACGGGTTATCATCGCTGTTTGCATTTGGTGCAAAGTTAACTAAGCAAGGGGGAATATAAAGCAATGAAACCAGAAATACATCCGGATTATCAGGCGATCACGGTTAACTGCGCTTGCGGAAATTCATTTGAAACCCGCTCGACGTTGAGTGACAACCTGAGCATTGAAATTTGCTCGGAATGTCATCCGTTTTTTACAGGAAAACAAAAATTGGTTGACACCGCAGGTCGTGTAGATCGCTTTAACAAGCGTTTTGCGCGCCGCAAAGGTGCAGCAACTGCAGAAACTACCGAAGTCGAAACAGCTTAGGAGTTTAGAGCATTTGAAACAGCTGCTGAATCAATTATAGCCAGAGATAAATAACGCCGGCGCTCAAATTCGCGTCGTCCGCTCTTCGTGTATAATTACACCCGGAAAGGACGAATCAGAATAACAGCCCGGCGTTATTTCTTTGCCGTAACGGGAATTGAGATTTTTGCTGCATTAGACATCTTTATTCTAAGATCTCAAATCAAAGGGACTTTGCCGGGAGCCGGCAGAAAAGCGCGGGAATCAAACCGATTCAGCAAATAATTGATCAATTAAAAGGTGCGAGTATGAAAAAGTTTTTTCAATTGTTTATGTCACTAGAAAAAGATCTGATCGTCGGCGGTCAGGCGGTTATGGAAGGTGTAATGATGCGCACACCGAATGCGTACGCGATCGCCTGCCGGAAATCTGACGGAACGATCGTTCACACAGCGGCAAAGCTTCCAAAATGGAGCGACAAATATAAGATACTCAATACCCCGATCCTTCGCGGCGGTGCAACGCTTATCCAGTCTCTGGCTTTGGGCGTTAAGGCGCTGAATTATTCTGCCGGAATATACGAGGAAGATCTGAAAGAACAGGAACAGCTCGAAAAAGCAAAAGCCTGCAGAACGGAACCGGTACTCGCCGAAGGCACAACGGACGAAAATTTCACAAAGGCGCCTGCAAAACTGACTCTTCCGGAAGAAAAAGAAGCTTCAAAAGCCAGTAAGGCAAAACAGTCTGCCGGAGCGATCGGGTCGATAATTTTTGCCCTTGGTTTTAACATCCTTCTCTTTATCGTCGCTCCTCTGATCCTGACTAATCTTTTATTTATCTGGCTCGGCTGGGCCGAGGCGCCTTCAATCGCGGCGGCGGCCGGATGGCTTGAAACGGTAAAGGCTTATGTTTGGGAAATAAAGCCGGGTTCTTGGGTTGCGTTTAACCTTATCGACGGGCTCATCAGAATGCTTTTCTTTGTGATAATGATCTTTTCGATGTCATTTCTTAAAGATATCCACCGCGTTTTTCAATATCACGGAGCCGAACACAAGACCGTTTTTACCTGGGAAAAAGGGCTCGATCTTTCAGTTAAGAATGCTCAGCCGCAAAGCAGACTTCATCCGCGCTGCGGAACTTCATTCCTGATGGTTGTAATGCTCGTCGCCATCGTGCTTTTCTCGGTGATCAAATTTGACGCGCTTTGGCTGAACCTTGTCGTAAGAATTATTTTGATGCCGCTTGTGGCCGGACTCTCTTACGAAATAATCCGATATGCAGCGAAAAAGGAATCGAGCGCGGTATTCAAATTAATGACGCTTCCTGGGATCTGGCTGCAGAATATTACAACGCAGGAACCCGATCCGGATCAGCTCGAAGTGGCTATCGAAGCGCTGAATGAATCGCTAAAGCTCGAACCGACACATGAACCCCAGATCGCGGTAAGCTGATTGAAGCAGAAAAGAATGCTCGAAAAAATCGCACAGATCGAAAAGACCTTTGAAGAGCTCAATGCGCAGCTCTCCGAACCGGATATTACTTCGGATATTGACGCCTATACGAAGCTGATGAAGCAGCATAAGTCTCTCGGCGACGTCGTCGAAAAATATCGCGAGGTAAAAAAGATCCGCGAAGATCTTGACGGAGCAAAAGAGGTTCTTGAAGCGACGGAAGATCCGGAAATGCGTGAGCTTGCCGAAATGGAGATCGCCGAGCTAGAAGAAAGCTACATAAAAGGTGAGGACGAACTCAAATTACTCCTGATCCCGAAAGACCCAAATGACGAAAAAAATGTGATCATCGAGATCCGCGCGGGGACGGGCGGCGATGAAGCCACGCTCTTTGCTGCGGATATCTTAAGAATGTATGTTCGCTATGCTGAAAAACAAGGCTGGAAAATGGACGTGATGAACGCTTCGGACACCGGAGTAGGCGGATTTAAGGAAGCCTTTGCGATGATCGAAGGTGATTCGGTCTATTCCAAAATGCGTTTTGAATCCGGAGTCCACCGCGTACAGCGTGTTCCGCAAACCGAATCGAGCGGCAGGATCCATACATCGGCGATCACCGTCGCCGTTTTGCCTGAGGCAGAGGAAGTTGATATCGAGATCGATCAGAATGATCTTCGGATAGATACGTTCTGTTCTTCGGGTCCCGGCGGGCAATCCGTAAATACAACGTATTCCGCCGTGAGGATCACACATGAACCTACCGGGTTAGTCGTTTCGATGCAGGACGAAAAGTCGCAGATCAAAAACCGCGAAAAGGCGATGAAAGTTCTGCGCGCCAGGCTACAGGAGATCGAAGAGCAGAAACAGCACGAAGAACTCGCTTCTGAGAGAAAATCGATGGTCGGCAGCGGCGACCGGAGCGAGAAGATCCGTACTTACAATTTTAAGGAAAACCGCGTGACCGACCACCGAATCGGCTTAACTGTACACCAACTCGATCTGGTTATGGCCGGCGATCTTGATCAGATCATCGATGCGCTTGTAACACACTATCAAACGGAAAAACTGAAGGCGGAAACCGCTTCAGGCTGATCTGGAAAATTGAGCTATTTCAGAACGAGTCGAGGAGGAAACTCCTCTTTTCTTTTTAAATCAGGGAATATCCCGATGGCGATAACACAACTTCTTTTAGTAAGACACGGACAATCCGCAAAGAATGTCGAAGGACGTTTTGGCGGACACAGTCTTACTTCGCTTTCGGAACTCGGAGAAAAGCAGGCAGCGATCACCGCCGAAGCCATCGCTCGCGAGGGCGCATCGGTTATTTATTCGAGCGATCTGCCGCGGGCAGTTCAAACGGCTGCACCTCTTGCAGACCGATTAAATATAGGAATAAACGAAACCGAAGCATTCCGCGAACGAAATGTCGGCGTGCTCGAGGGTCTGACATTTCCGGAGGCAAAAAAAGCCCACCCCAACGATTACTATGCGCTGGTCAGACGCGATATCAATCACAAGATCACTGATGGAGAAAGCTACCGCGAACTGCTCGGGCGGACGACAAAAGTTCTGAATGAGATCCTAAAAACGCGGAAAGGAAAGAAGATCGTTATCTTTTCACATACGGGAACGATCTGTTTTGTTTCGCTTTACCTCATGAATGCGATCAATTCGAGAACAAAAACCACTCCGTGGCTCCTGACGTCAAATTGCGGTATTAACCGCTTCGAGATCCGCCGGCGTGATAATATCCGCGTAGTTGCACTAAACGACACCCGTCATCTCAACGACATAACCGGCAACGATTCTTTCGCTCCAAAATAAAAAAAGGTTAAGGCATTTCTGCCTTAACCTGAATGATCAACTTCGATCCAAGACCTAGAATTCATACCTCAAACCGAACTGCATCGAACGAGGTGCGCCCTGGATCGTGGTAAAAATATTACCAAAATTTCCGGCGGCTGTTCCCGTGTCCGAATCCTGGGGCAATCCCCATGTCGATCTTGTGATACCCGTTTGCGGAGCATCCAGACCGAAGTATTGAACGTTTGTCACATTAAATACTTCCCATCGCAGTTGAAGCTTGTGATTCTCGCTCCATGGCATCATGAAGTTCTTGGAAAGACCAAGATCAAGCGTTGAATATCCGGGCAGACGAAGGAAATTCCTGTCTCCCGTTTCACCCGGACGTGCGTTTCTGAATGAATTAAACGCCGCCTGCGGATCGCTGAATATATTTTGCGTATTGCGGTCGACGCTGCTTCGCAGATCACGAACTCTCACGCCGCTTGATTGTGCATTCCAGTTGGTTGCCCACTGTGCCTGATCAAACGGTGAAAAGATCGGCAATCCCGTATTCCAGCGATAAACGCCGGCAAGCTGCCATCCACCGATCACTGCATCGGCAAAACTATTCACGCCGCTGAACATTTTTCTTCCTTTTCCAAACGGAAGCTGGAAGATAAAGTTTGCGTTTACGATATGTCTCGAATCGAAATCCGAAACCGAATAGTTGTCTTCGGGTCGAAGCGGATTCAAAATAAACGCCGTTCCGTATCCGGTGGTTGCGTTGTCAGCTCCTTGAAGTCCGGAACCGGTATCCATCGATTTCGAGAACGTGTAGTTCACGTCATAAGATAATACGTCTCCGAGACGCTGCCTTAGACTGAACGAACCTCCGTGGTAATTTGACCTTGCCGTTGTTCCATACGAAGCAAATGCCGCATACTGCGGATGAACAAACATGTTCGGATAAACACCCGCGTCATCGAGAAGCGTTTGTATGTAAGTATAATCCGCGACATCAAAGAATCCGCATGCCGGATCCGGAGCACAGATACCTGTTCCGTTTGTGAAATCGGTACGGGCGATCAATGCGAAAACGGCCTGCGTAGAATTCCATGCGGGAAATCCCCAGAAATTCGCCCCAAAATCGGGGAACAGGTTTTCAAAATACGGTATCGCCGCAAGAGAATTTATATCGGTATCTGCCGCGCGGGCATCAACCAATTGTCCCATTGCCGTATACCAGTCTACTCCTGACGCCGGATCAACAAGATTGTTAAAGGTTACGACGTCCTGGCTTGAAAACAGATTACGGCTGACGCTTCCAATATAGGAAGCTTCAAAATACATTCCCTTCGGAAGACTTCTGCCGTAAGAAACGTTCCAGCTGTAAGTTTTCGGCGAAACGATGTTTCTATCGAGCGAAGATTGTATTCGCTGCGATTCATCGGCCGGCGTGCTAAAAAGCTGGGTCGGAACCGGAATTCCCGGAAGACTTCGAATATCTTGTCCGAATCCGGAAAAACGCGGACCGAGATTATCCGTTACGTTGTAAGTGTTTGCGGAGATCGTCGTGCTGCTTGTAAAACCGATGGTTGACAGAGCATCAAACGAAACTGCGAGCTGTTGTCCGAAAGCGGAGTTTGTTACTGCAAAACCGCCGCGGATCGTCGAATCGCCTTCATCGCCGAAAAGTGAATGCAGAAAGCCGCTTTCAAAATTCGGTGACCACGCCGCCGCAAATCTTGGCTGCCAATTGTTCTTGTCCATCGGATAGAATCCTGGACCATTATTCACCGGCCCGCCTCTGACGAAGTTGACCAGATCATTTGTCGGAACACCAAACTGCGAAGTGGCGATCCTTTTATCCAGAAGATCGCTAAGCGCGATATCCGGTACAACCTGGAATCCGTTCTTCTCATAAACCGGACGGCTTATTCCGTAACGCAGCCCCAGCGTAAGCGTCAGATTGCGCAATGGTCTCCACGTGTCCTGGACATAGCCTTCGTATTCTTCGGTTGCAAAAAGCCGGTCGCTTGCCGTTCCCGCCGGAAGCACATTTCCGTCGAGGTCAAACGTAAAGTTTCCGGAGTATTGCGAATAACGGCCGATCAAAGCTGTCGCCGCAGCCTGAACCGATGCGATACTTCCTTCATCGATCGTATATCCCGCCGCCCTGATTCGGGCGTCGACCACCGCACCTGAAAGTTCGTAGAACGAAGGATTCGTCGATGCCGAATCAAAAGCTCCTGACAAACTGCTGCGGCGGTTTCTGATTATTCTCATGTTTCCGCCGAACTGCCAGGTATGATTTCCCGAGATCCACGTAAAATCATCGGTGAAATTATGAGTGTCCGTGATGCGGGAAAGTTCCCGTACCGAAGGATTAAGAGTAGGCGAAAACACGAATCGGAAAACTATCGAATTGT
The DNA here is from genome assembly GCA_041394785.1 of Pyrinomonadaceae bacterium. Classification (GTDB taxonomy): domain Bacteria; phylum Acidobacteriota; class Blastocatellia; order Pyrinomonadales; family Pyrinomonadaceae; genus Aridibacter. The sequence continues at coordinate 119,453 of JAWKHO010000005.1, forward strand.
TTGACGAATCTCCGCCCTGCGTAAATGCCTGACGCGTCAATCCGTATCTGAAGTTGTTGATCTTATTGTCGCTGACCGTCCAGTTATGTCCGACGACAAACCCGAGCGGATGACTCCACAGCGTTGTCGGCGATGTATCCGGAAACTGCTGCGCAAATGCCGGATCGGTACTTCCCGCAGTAAGATCGTGCTGATAATTTCCGCGGACAAAAAGCTGATGCCGGTCGCTGATATTGTAGTCAAACCGGGCGATGTGTGTATTCTGAGAGATCGTGGTCGGCGCATTGAATCTGAATCCGCCGGTATTTATTCCGTCTCCGACGCTTGAATCATTCGACGCATATTTCGAATTGACATTTGCAAAAAGCGCCACAACATCTGGATTGATCCCCGCCTGAGCGTAGATCGTATTCAGTTCTGCCAAACCGATCCGGCAGTTTCCCGCAGCATCGCAGCTTGGGCCGGTCCCGTTGAAGCGAAGTTCGCCCTGTCCCATGTGCGCGAGTGGTACGACTCTGACAACCGGAGTTCCAAGCGTCTGCCGCTGACCTTCATAATTGTAAAAGAAAAATAATTTATCCTTTACGATCGGGCCGCCGAGTCTTCCGCCGAAAACGTCGCGTGCCAGACTCGGACGCGGAGCTCGCTGTTCGCCGACGGCTGCATTTCCGTCAATAACCGCCTGATCTGTTGCGGTATACGAACCGGCCGCATTGTTAAAGAATTCATTTGCGGAAAATGCCGTTGGCCGGTAAAAGTAAAATCCCGCTCCGTGGAATTTGTTCGTTCCGCTTCTCGTTACGAGCGAGATCTGTGCACCGGATGAACGGCCCTGATTAGCGTTTGCGTTTGTAGTTGTAATTCGAAATTCAGAGACGGATTCCGTAGTAGAACGCAAAACCGATCCTTGTGTAGTTTGAAACTGGTTTGAACGTCCGCCGGTTTGCTGATCATTAACGTCAACACCGTCAAGCGTGATGTTCGCCTGATCGCTGCGTCCGCCGGCGACATATCCTTCACGGGTCACAGCCGGCTGCAGACTGAGAAGGTCGTTGACCTGTCTCAAATTGGTCGGCAGCTGCGTGATCTGCTCTGGAACAAATGTATTACCAAGACTTGCGTCCTGAGTATTTACAACCGATTCGATCGTGTTCGTCGTTACATCAACGACCGCGGTTACGTCACCCGGTTCGAGTGCGATGTCGGCCGTAGCTTTGGTGTCGACGAGCGCCTGAACGTTATTGTTTACCGCTTTTTTGAAATTACCGGCCTCGACTTCGAGTTTGTAAGTAGCCGGAGGTATTCCGGGAAAACTGTAACTTCCATCATTGCTGGTAGTTGTGTTTCTTGTAAATCCGGTGGCAGTATTGCTTATAGTCACCGTCGCGCCCGGAACCGCGGCTCCGGTCTGGTCGGTTACAACCCCGCTGATGCTGGACGTACCGGACTGAGCAAACGCGCTTATAACCGTCGCCAGTGCGATAACAAAGGCCGACAGCAATAATTTAAGTTTGCCCATTATTGCTTTATTTTTCATAACTTCTCCTTGTTTTACTGAAAATGACATAAAGAGTGCCTGTGAAAACAATTGCTATTGTTTGCAGTAATTTATGCATTTTTTGTTCCGAGTTTTTGGAAGGAGAAGCGCACGCATTAGGTCTGCGGAGGGATTTTATATTTCTTTTATTCCCTGAAGATTCTGTTTGCTTAATTTTGGGGAGTTTCTGATATTTGTTACGAGCTGTCTTCAAATCGTATTATTTAAGACTTATCCAAACATTTTATAAAGATTTGATTAATTTCCCTGCCCTTAAAACGTCTGTACTCTGATGGATATACATATTTTCGAGTTCACCTTCATTTAACTGAATCTTTTATCCGACTTTCGATGTAAAAAAAATGGCTGAAGCAAGAGTGCTTCAGCCACATTAGTTTTAGTTAGTGATCGATCTCTAGAATTCGTATCTCACACCAAACTGCATTGAGCGCGGACTACCCTGAATTCCTGTATAGACCTTTCCGAAGGTTGCCGAAGCCGTTCCGGTTTCGGGATCCTGCGGCAGACCGTAGGTTGCACGGGTAGCATTGTTGGCACTGAACGATTGGAAATTTGTTACATTGAACACTTCCCATCGAAGTTCCAAACTATGATTCTCGTTCCACGGAAGCAGAATGCTCTTGGTCAGGCCAAGATCAAGGGTCTGATATCCGGGCTGACGGAAATTATTCCGCGGTCCGGTTTCACCCGGAAGTGCATTCCTGAATGAATTAAACGCAGCTTGCGGATCCGCAAAAGCGTTTTGCGTATTTCTGAAAACGCTGAATTCAACCGGCCGTATCAATGAACCATTAGACTGCACGTTCCAGTTTGTCGCCCACTGAGCCTGATCAAACGGCGCTGAGAACGGCAATCCGGTGTTGTAGCGATAAACACCCGCGAGCTGCCATCCGCCCGTAAAGAAGTCAAGCGTCATGCCGCGATCGTCAAACATCGCACCTTTACCAAACGGTAACTGAACTACAAAGTTTGCATTGATCACGTGCCGTGCGTCGAAATCGGAATATGCATAATTGTCCTGCGGTCTCAGCGGATTCAGAATAAACTGTGAACCATAAGAGGCACCGCCCTGGAGACCCGAAGCATTATCTTTTGAAACAGAATAGGTGTAGTTAAAGTCATAGCTCAACATATCACCGAGTCTCTGTCTCAAACTGATCGTGCCGCCCTGATAATCCGAATAGGCTGTTGTTCCATATGAAGAGAACGCAGCATATTGCGGATGGAAAAAGGCATTGTCTATTCCAAACCCATCGTCAATTAGTAATTGAACATAGGTCCAGTCCAGAATGTCATATCCATCTACTCTTGAGACAAGATTATAAATTCCCTGAGTAGCAGTGGTTCCCGGAGCTCCGTATGCACCAACCGCACCCGGAAACAGATTTTCAAAATACGGGATCGGTGCAACATTTGCATTTGGCGTATCAGCAAGTCTCAGTTGCGCAAGCATACCGGCGGCTGTATACCAGTCCATTCCGGATGCCGGATCAACCAGATTGTTAAGAGCCATGATGTCTCGTGTTGCGAAAAGATTTCTTGCTTTACGATTCACATAGCTGGCTTCTACATACATCCCTTTCGGCAGGCTTCTGCCGTAGGAGATATTCCATACATAGTTGACCGGCGACTGAATTGTCGAATCAAGCGAAACTTCAATTCTTTGTGCTTCATCGGCCGGAGTACTGAAACGCTGCTGCGGTGCAGGAATACCCGGAAGTGCCCGAATGTCCTGGTCAAAACCGGTAAACAAAGGTGCGCAAACCGGCAAACCGCTCGGCTGAACGCCTCCGCAACCCGTAATATCATAGGTGTTTGCGGCGATCGTATTACTGCTCGTAAATCCGATCGAAGACAAACCGTCAAAGTTTACGGCGAGCTGCTGACCAAAATAGTCATTTGTCATCGCAAATCCGCCTCGGATCGTCGATGTACCTTCACGGCCGAAAAGTGCTCCAAGAAAACCGCCATCAAAATCCGGTGACCATGCTGCAGCGATTCTCGGTTGGAAGTTGTTCTTATCCATTTTATAGAATCCCGGCGCATTGTTTGCGGGACCGCCTTTGATAAAGTTGATCGGATCGTTTAGCGGAACGCCCGTAAGCGCACTAGCTACACGGCGATCAAAATAGTCTCCAAGCGGTGTATCCGGAACAACCTGGAATCCGTTCTTTTCATAGACCGGACGGCTTAAACCGTAACGCAGACCGGCTGTGATCGTCAGATTTCTCCACGGTCTCCATTGATCCTGAACGTACATGTCGTATTCTTCTGTAGCAAAGTTACGTTCGGTTGGTGTTCCCGCCGGCAGCACGCTGCCGTCGATGTCAAATGTAAAGTTACCGGAATACTGTGAAAATCTTCCGATCAGCGCGGTCGCCGCAGCCTGTACCGATGCGACGCTTCCGCCGTCAATCGTATAACCGGCATCTGTAAAGGCATTTGTTATTACCGCACCTGAGAGATTGTAGAAGGACGGATTTGTTACAGCATCATCAAATGCATTTGCCAAACTGACTCGCTTGTTGTTGATGATTCGAACGTTGCCGCCAAACTGAATAGTATGATTCCCTTTGATCCAGGTGAAATCATCCGTAAAGTTATAGGTGTCGGTCGTTCTGCTGAGCGTCCTGATATCGAGCCTCGGATTGTAAACAAACCGGAAATTGATCGATGGAGTCGAACTATCCCCTTGCTGGCTGAACGCCTGTCTGGTCAGTCCGGCCCGGAAATTGTTGATCATTGTGCTGCTGATCGTCCAGTTGTGCCCGATCACACCGCCGATCGGATGTTCCCACAGGTTTGTTGCCGGTGTATCGGGGAACATCGAGGTACCGGTGGAAATATCCCATTGATAATTTGCTCTGAAGAACATTTGCTGTGTGTCGCTGAGATTCAGATCGAATTTTGCAATGTGCGTATTTTCTGAGATTGTTCGCGGAGCATTAAATCTGAAAGCACCGGTGTTGATGCCGTCACCGCCCGAAGGATCGTTTGCCGGATATCTCGCAGCTGCATCAGCCAAAATCGTCACTGCAAGCGGGTTGATTCCTACTTCCGGATAGATAACGTTGTTCAGTTCGTTTAGTCCGACAACGCATTGCCCGTTAACACAGCTCGGACCGGTTCCCTGAAACCGGATCTGACCTTGTCCAAGATGGGCAAGCGGAACGGTTCTGCTTACCGCCTGACCAAGCGTCTGACGCTGCCCTTCGTAGTTATAGAAGAAAAAGAGCTTGTCTTTAAATATCGGTCCGCCCAAACGACCGCCGAAAACATCCCTGGCAAGACTCGGTCTTTCCCCGCCTGACTGATTTCCAAAAAAGTCATTTGCTGAAAATTCGGTCGGACGATAGAAGTAAAAGCCTGCACCGTGAAATTCATTCGTTCCGCTGCGCGTGACGAGTGAGATCTGCGCACCGGATGAACGCCCTTGGTTTGCGTTCGCGTTTGTTGTTGTAATACGAAATTCTTCTACCGATTCCGTCGTTGCTCTTAAAACGGAATTTTGCGATGTCGTAAATTGACCATCTTCACGGCCGCCTGTTTGCTGATCGTTGATATCTATCCCGTCAAGCGTGATGTTGGCCTGGTCGCTTCGACCGCCGGCAACATAACCTTCACGCGTTACACCCGGCTGAAGACTTAACAGATCATTGACGCGGCGTAAGTTTGTCGGCAGCTGTGTGATCTGCTGAGGAACAAAGTTGTTGCCGATACTGGCGTCCTGAGTGTTGACAACGGACTCGATCGTACTCGATGTGACATCGACGACGGCCGTAACATCACCCGGCTCAAGGGCAATGTTTACTTCTGAAGAAGAATCGACTGCCGCAGTGACGCTGCTGTTTATTGCCTTTTTGAAATTCCCGGCCTCAACTGAAAGCGAATAGGTTGCCGGCGGAATTCCCGGAAAACTGTAGCTGCCACTCGAATTGGTCGTGGTGGTACGCGTAAATCCGGTGTTTGCATTACTTATGGTGACGGTTGCGCCCGGTACTGCTGCACCCGTTTGGTCAGAAACAACGCCGCGAATCGACGAGGTACCTGATTGGGCATAAACATTTCCGACCGCTGCGATAGCGAAAGCAAACGCTAAAACGGCGAGAAATGTCTTAAATCTTTGAAAACAAAAACTCATAGCTCCTCCTTCTAAAGTTTTGATTAAGTTTGAAAGCTGATTTTTCAATCTGAATCAATTGAAGGCAGTTTTCGTTCCGCTCATTCGTGTCTATTTGCAACTCATTGAAACTAAGAGGGTTATCGGGATCAGGCGGCCTTGCGGAGTAGAGGATTACAAAATAATTACATAAAAAAATTCAAAAATTAGTAGTTCATACAAATCTTCATATATTTCAACAACTTAGGCTGTATTTCGCGGCAATCGTTTTGACGGCGGTTGCACCCGCTCCAACTGCGCTGCTGACGGTGGGTGAAACCGGATTAGAAACATCTCCGACGGCGAATATCCGAGGCATGCTCGTTTCGCAAAGGTCGTTGATCACGATGTAGTTGCCGGCATCAAGTTTTAATTTCCCCGAAAACAGTTCGGTGTTAGGCACGACTCCGATGCGGACAAGAAGTGCGTCAGTTTCGAGTATTGAAGTATTGCCGGTTGAGGAATCTCGGATCTCGAGCGAATGAAGCGCTTTATTTCCTAATACTTTGGTTATCTCAGCCGCAGTGCGTATCTGAATTTTCGGATGAGAAGAAACCTGCGTTACGAATTCTTCACGCGCTCTAAATTTGGAACTTCTGTGGATAAGAACCACTTTATCCGCCGTTTCAGCCAAAATAAGCGCATTCTCAAATGCTGCATCCCCGCCGCCGGCAACAACAACAGACTTGTTTCGGACGCTCTCGCCGTCGCGTTTTCCGGAAAACAAAATTCCGCGGCCGATGAAGTCCTCGATGCCCGGAACGTCAAGAGTCCTTCTCCGCACTCCGGTCGCGATTATCAAATTCAGGAAGTTCACATCTTCTCCGGATAGCAGTTTCACCGATCCCGCTTCAAGATCGACGGCGGAAACCTCTGAATTCATCTTTCGCTCAAAATCACGGGTTTCGATCTGGGTGAGGAAAATATCCAGCAATTTCTTTCCGTTCTCTGCAGAAACCCCAAGATGATTTTCGATCGGATTAAAAACCCGGTTTAGCTGTCCGCCGAGTCCGTCGCCGGACTCAAGCAGTAAGGCGGAGAGCCCTAGTTCAGAACACCATAAAGCCGATGAAAGCCCCGCCGGACCGCCGCCGATGATTACTACGTCAAAATCGTGTTGTGTCATACCGACTTAATTTTCCTGCGAAATTGCGAGGTCCGGTGATTCTCCGATCCCGCTTATTTCACGGATCGATAAGCCACGTTTGGCCAGCAGAAACATACCAACGGCCGCCCAGACAATTATCCGGCCTTTTCTTACGATCGCCAGGGTAACACCGATTCCCGCACCGATAGCCAGCGTTTCAGTGATAAATCCGGAACCAGCCTCGTCCACGCCAACCACAAACGGAACCAGCTTGAAGAGGATCGTGATCAAACGGCTGATCGTTTCAAGGTAAAATGCTGTTGAAATTTCCGGGATCACACTGCTCAGCCGCGACAAAATAAACCAAACCTCAACAATACCGAGAAAATGAAATAACACCTCAAGAATCGTGATCGGAAAAAATCTTCGCGGATACTTTCGGTAGAAGCCGAAGATCAGGTCTTCAAATAATCTTACCTGAACCCGTCCGCGCTCGAGTATGCTTTTAAGAACCCCTTTTCTGAAAAGCCAGTTGCAAATTCCGCTCATCCAGTGCCACTGGCGAACTACCATCAAAATACCGAACATCATCGAAAGGATGATCAGCAGGATCAGCAGATCGATAAAAACGATGTAAGTTTCCGGAAGTTCAAACCTTCGCAGAAACGCGAACGCGCCAAGACAAATAAACAGACCGGTGGTTATCGAATAAAAAAGATTTTCGGTGGCTACAGAGGCGAGTCCTGCGACGAGCGGAATTCTTTTGCGGATCGCCACCGCCTTTGCCGTACCGCTTATCAGGATCCCTAACGGAAGTACGCTGCTCAGCGCTTCGCCGATTATTACTGCCGGCAAAGAATGTCTGACGGAAAGTCGATACGGATCATTTACCGACAGACTCCACGCCGCTGATCTGATGATCAGCCGGACCAGATAAAGCAGCAGGATTATTGCAAATCCTCCGAAACCGATCTTACCGACCCCCGCTAAAATCTCCGCAACTCCAACCGAATAAATAAAATACAAGAATAGCGCGATACCAAAAAGCGTAAATACTCCACCCAGGATCTTAAGCCGCTTGATGTTTTTTTTGTTTGAATGCTGAGACGCCGTCTGACGGTTTGCGGATATTTCGTGATTCACTGCTTTAGAACTGCCGGATCCTTTATATCTTCGATGGTAAATTATGGGAAATCAATTGCAAAATCCGTATAGGCGTTTTGCTCTGCGGTCTTCCGTTATGAGCAGCGCATCGGGAGACAGGTTTGGTAAAGCCGATCGCTTTGCTTAGACCGAAAAGATTTTTTATCATTCAAGCAACTATTAAAAATCTTATTGAAAATCAGGATATAAAAAAATGAACGCAACTGGATTGGAACACGAAAATTTAAGACCGGCATTAACAGAAATATCAGAGGAAGAAGAATTATTTCGCAGCACGTTCCGCGAGTTTGCCGAAGGCGAAGTTCGCCCGCGAACAAACGATATGGAAAAAGCCGGAAAATTAGATCCGGAACTAATCAGGCAATGTTTTGAAATAGGCTTGATGGCGATCGAAACACCGGAGGAATACGGCGGTGCGGGTTCTTCGTTTTTTAATGCGATTTTAGCGATCGAAGAACTTGCCCGGGTGGATGCCTCGACGGCGGTTTTTGTCGACGTCCAAAACACGCTTTCGACTAATGCGATAATCCGCTGGGGAAATGAAGATCAGAAGAAAAAATATCTGCCGCAGATGGCGGAGTCCAAAGTTGCCGCCTACGCGCTGAGCGAGGCGGGAAGCGGTTCAGATGCATTTGCACTCAAAACCCGTGCTGTAGAAAAAGATGATCATTACGAAATTACCGGACAAAAACTCTGGATTACAAACGGTAACGAAGCAGAGATCTTTGTTCTTTTCGCTACTGTCGATCCGGAAGCGGGTTACAAAGGGATCACAGCATTTATTGTCGAGAAAGGATTTGAAGGATTCAGTGTCGGTGAAAAAGAAGACAAGCTTGGGATCCGGGCGAGTTCGACGACCGAATTGATCCTCGATAACTGCAAAGTACCGAAAGAAAATGTACTCGGCAAGGCAGGAAAGGGCTATAAAGTTTCGATCGAAACATTGAATGAGGGCCGTATCGGCATCGCCGCGCAGATGATCGGAATCGCGCAGGGTGCTTATGAAGCAGCGCTTGCCTACACAAACGAGCGGGAGCAGTTTGGCCGAAGCCTCGATCAGTTTCAGGCGGTTCAGTTTCAGCTTGCCGAGATGGCTGTGGAGATCGAAGCCGCGAGGCTGCTAACCTATAACGCCGCGAGGCTTAAAGATTCGGGTAAGTCTTTTCTTAAAGAAGCGGCAATTGCAAAACTATACACTTCGCGGGTCGCCGAAAAGGTCTCTTCAAAAGCGATCGAGCTTTTTGGCGGCTATGGATACGTTAAAGATTATCCGGTAGAAAAATTCTGGCGCGATTCGAAGATCGGAGCGATCTATGAAGGTACTAGCAATATGCAGCTGCAAACGATCGCTAAATTGATAACGAGCGGGAAATAAAAATTGATACGGGCTTAAAAAACAGGATATTCAGGATCAATTCCTTGAATAACCTGTTTTTACTTTTTGACGAATATGAATATACGAAAAGCGACGATCGAAGATTGTGAAATGCTTGCAGCCCTTTCTTTCAAGACATTTTACGACGCTTTTCACGATCATCCGAAAAATGCGCCGGAAGATCTGGCGGCGTATATGGAAAAGGCGTTTAGTGTTGAAACCCTTACTGAAGAACTTAAGGATAAAAATTCGGTCTTCCTGTTAGCAGAATCTGATAACAACGCGATAGGTTATGCAAAAGTCATGATCGGAAGTACGGAAAAAGGAATAAAGGCAGAGCGTCCGATAGAACTAAATCGACTGTATGCTGTGCAGGATCAGATCGGAAAAGGAGTCGGGCAGAAATTGCTGGACAGCTGTTTTGAGACCGGGATCATACAGAATTGCGATGCTATGTGGCTCGGGGTCTGGGAGTACAACCCAAGAGCGAAGCGCTTTTATGAAAAAAACGGTTTCAGACTTGTCGGCGAACACGTTTTCCTGCTGGGAAAGGATCCGCAGATCGATCTTCTGATGCAAAAAGAATTGCTGTAAGCGGAGCAGCCGGGAACGCAGGCGGCCCGCCTGCAATGAGCGCACAGCGCGAAAACTCCTTGAATAACTTCAATTAAAACCGAGATCCTCCAAGCTAAAAGTCTGCTACAGACGGACAGTTTGCCTTACGTTGGACATCACGATCGCTCATAAGCGTTCGGGTTTTCACTACGTGAAGTCTATTTTCGCCTCTTCTTTTTCCTTTTTGTAAAATTCCCGAAGAACGGATTATTCCCCTCGTTTTTTGGAAATTTCTTTTTCGGTTTAGTCCGCGTTTTTGCTTTCGGTTTTACTGAAGTTTTCCTGACCTTTTGATCCTGAGCAGTCTTTTTTCGGGGCTCTCGTGATTTCCCGGTTTCCGCGGCCGGGACGTTCGCTTTGTCGGATGACGCAGTTCGAATGCTGATCCTTTGTTTGCGGATACGACTTCCCTGCATATTCTCCAGTACGATTCGGACAAACTCTTCAGGAATATCAACCAGCGTAAAACCGTCATTAACGTCGATCGCGCCGATCGCCTTTCCGGGAATACCGGCTTCACCCGCGATCGCGCCGACAATATCGCCCGGACTTATCCGGTGTTTCCGCCCTGCGTCAATATGGAGCCGCACCATTCCCTCTTCTGAGAAAGAGAATGGACGACTTTCCGAACCGGCACTTACTTCCAAACCGCGGTCGCCGGCGGCGAGATATGCAGCCGCTGCCGCAAGTTCGGCAGCGTCGATCCCCGAATCTGATGCCAGATCCGTTATGAGTCTCCGATAAACGGAAAGATCTTGTTTGACAAGTGTGTCGGTGAGCTTTTCCTTGAGTTTTTCTTCCCTTCGCGCAGCAACATCAGCTTCCGTCGGCAGTTTTAGCGGCTCGATCTTCTGCTTTGTGTATCTTTCAATATCGCGCATCATCCGCTGCTGTCTGGGTGTCACAAAAAGCACGGCCTTTCCTTCTCGGCCCGCGCGCCCGGTTCTTCCGATCCGGTGGACGTAAGATTCGGTATCGGACGGCATATCGTAGTTGATGACCGTCGTGATGTGTTCAACGTCCAGCCCGCGGGCAGCAACATCCGTCGCGACCACGATCTCGATCTTTCCGCTCTTCATGCGCTTTATTACATTCTCACGCTGGTTTTGATTCATGTCGCCGTGCATTGCTTCCGCCGCATAGCCGCGCGCCTGAAGTTTGTCGGTCAGCTGATCAGCTCCAACCTTGGTCCGGTGAAATATCAAAACGGCCTCACCGGGCGCGGATTGCATTTCAAGGATCCGCGTAAGGGCGTCCGTCTTCTGCCGTTCGGAAAGATTGATAAAAAACTGCTGTATCGTCGGCACGGTCAGGGTTTTACGCTGGATCTCAACATTTTTTGCGTTTTCGAGATACCTGTCGGCAATTCTGCGGATCTGCCGCGGCATCGTCGCCGAAAACAATGCGGTTTGTCTGGTTTCAGGTGTATGGCTCAGGATCCATTCAACGTCTTCGATAAAACCCATCCGAAGCATTTCGTCCGCTTCGTCCAAAACCATCATTTTTAGATCTGCGATATCGAGAGTCTCCCGCCGGATGTGATCCATTACGCGACCCGGAGTTCCGACAACGATCTGAACTCCGCTTCTCAGATGGCGGATCTGCTGGCTGATCGACTGTCCGCCGTAGACCGGCAATACTTTTATCCGACCGAGATACTTTGCATAGGAATGGATCGCCTCGGCGACTTGGATCGCCAATTCCCGAGTAGGTGTCAGGATCAGCGCCTGTACCGTTTTACCTTTAACATCGATCCTTTCAAGCAATGGCAATGAAAACGCTGCGGTCTTACCCGTTCCCGTTTGCGCCTGCCCGATAATGTCCCGGCCATCAAGAATCACCGGTATCGTCTGCTCCTGGATCGGCGACGGTGATTCATACCCAAGATGCCCGATCGCTTTCAGAAGATCGGGGCTCAGTCCGAAATCTGAAAACGCCATACCTTTCTTATCTTCTTTTTCAATATTCATCTTTTAGAGTCCGGTTAAAAAGCGCATAGTATATCGAAGAAATTAAAGGATGTATTGCGCAGATGTTTAATAAATCTAACCGGAGTTCTACGGGAACTTTCACTAAGCGCCGGACGAATTGATATCAGCCTAGAGATGGGCTATTGTTTTATGTATGCGACAAGTAAGAAATCCTCCGAATCCTTACGAAGCCTATTCGGCAGAATTTGTCGGAGAGCCGCCGGCTGCAAAGCTCGAGGTCTTTGAAGAGACGACCACAAGTTCAATGATCACCAAGAGTTATGCAAAGAACGAGGTCGGCTACCGGCTTATTGTCAATTGTTATCGCGGCTGTATTCATGGGTGCACATACTGCTTTGCCCGCCAGTATCACGAATATATCGGGTATGGGGCCGGTACCGATTTCGAAACAAAGATCGTCGCGAAGATAAATGCGCCCGATGTGCTTCGCCGGGATCTTAAGAAGATCAGGCTGAAGATACCTTATCTTGAGTTTTCATTTACGACCGATCCGTATTTGCCTCTTGAGGCAAATTATCTGCTGACCCAGAAGTGCCTGAAAGTCTGTGCCGAGTTTGGCGTTCGGGCAGGAGTAATTACAAAATCACCGCTGGTTACAAGGGATTCGGACATCTTGAAAGATCTCGATTCTACAGTGTTGTTTTCGATCCCGTTTTTGACAAAGGAATCCTCAAATCCATTTGAGCCTTACACACCGGTTCCGGATGCGCGGTTCCGCGCAATGAAAAGACTCGCTGACCAGGGAATTACGGTCGGGATCGGGATCGCACCGGTGATCCTCGGTTACAATGACTCCGAGATCCCTCTACTATTGGAAAAAGCAAAAGATAATGGCGCGACAAAGGCCTTTATGTCGTTTGTGCATTTTGATACAGATTCGATCGAGCAATATTTCACACAGCGTCTGATCGAAACTATTCCGACGAAAGCCGCTAAAATTCTGAACCACGTAAAGCGGGAGAGAAACGGAAACCTGCGTCACAGGAATTATGCTGAAAGAAATTCGGGAAAGACCGAGCGGTGGGATATTGCGAAAAACATGTTCGATCTTCATTTCCGGCGTTTGGGCTATGTAAAGTACGAACCTTTTGATGAGCCGGAGCGCGGCGAATTACCCGTTCAGCAAAAACTGTTCTGAGCAAGATGAGTTTTGTCCCTGAAAGAATTTAGAATAAAATCTTTTTGAAAGTTGAAAGCGAGCGGGGACCGATCCGGCAAACGGCGGGGATCAATAAGAATACGGCAGAACATCAGTCGTTTTTATTTATTTGCTTTTCTGCTTTCTTGCTTTTTCAGTTTTTTACTTTTTTAGTTTTTCACTTTTTAACCTTTAAGCGTTTCCACTTTTCATTTTCCCCGAAGAAAATATGTCAGACAGAATTGCCGTATTCAAACAGATGCTCGAATCCGATCCGGAAAACCCGGTGGTGCTTTTCGGATTGGCAAACGAATATCTTAAGAACGGAGATAACAAAGAAGCGATCAGGACGCTCGAAGCATATTTGAAGTTTGAAACCGATGAAGGTGCGGCGTACGGAATGCTGGCAAGAGCCTATGAGGCAACCGGTGATGAAGAAAGTGCCGTTGCCGCCTACAAGAAAGGAATCGATGTTTCGATCGCACACGGTCATCCGTCAATGGCATCTGAATACAAAATGACACTAGAGATCGATTACGCCGACCGTTCATAAATTCTTTTCCAGCTGCAAAATCTTTCAATGTTTATGCCGCAAAGATCCAGAAACTTCTTCCGGGTATTTCCGATCATATTGTCAATCATCTTGGCATCCTCAAGCTGCACGCTGAATGCCCAGCAGCGTGAAAGATTCGTCTTTCTGCGGTTAAAGGTAACAAAACCGTCTTCTGAAAAACTGCGGGCTGTTATCGTTGGTTTTCGACATGATTCGGACCCGTGGCAGTACGAACACAAAACTGTCGCTGCAAAAACCGGTGAATGGACCGATTGGATCGACCTCAGCGACTGGGACTGGCACTCAAAACTTTCCCGGGCGGGAGGAATTGCCGAATACCCTTCGGTAATGCTGAACATAGCTGATCCCGAAACAAATAAACCGATCGCCGGTTGTAATTTCGAGGTCGAACTCGCCGATGCTCCGAATGAGAACGGAACCGTAATCAAATTTCAGGAAGAAGGAGACGGGAGTACGATCGTCTTTCTCGCTCCCTTTCCGTTGCGAAAAAACCGTGCGGACTTTGAAACCGGCCGTCAAATGGCGGCGCGCAGAGCGGGATGGGCAAAAGAAGAGGTGGGAAATTCACCCGTTGAGCTGAAGAAGTTTGAAATGATCTCGGATATCTGGACGCAATATGATGATTTCCTCGTAGATCAGGAAGTAAAAACGCTGAAATCTATGGGGTTCAATGTTATCGGCGGACTAAAAGCGTCGATCAGGGAAAACAACGGCGTAAAGGATTCGAGAAAAAGTTCACTTTATCTGCCGGATCCCGATGAGTTACAAACCCGCTGGAAGACGTTTGCTAATCAGGTAAAAACAAAAGCCGCTGAAGAGGCGGATAAAGGCGAGATCGCATATTACGAGATATCGGACGAGATCAGCGCACTTGATCTTCAGAGCCTAGACAAGAAAAAACTCGACAATTTGTTCCGCAGTTTTCTCACCCAAAACAAGATCGGCCCGAGCGACCTCGGAAAAAATATACATGAAATTGAATATCCGATTCGCGACCTAAACAAGGAAGCTCTTCCAAAAGACCTGCCGCTTGAAACAAGACGTCTTCTCTACTACGCGGCAAAATTCGGTCATTGGTGGTCTGCAAAGCAACTGAATCTTCATACGGGACTGATTCATCAAACCTATCCCGGTGTTCCGACCGGCACACTTCTGCCTTCCCATGGTTTTCTGGGTGACGCTTGGGGACCCGAACACATCGGCATGAGTTATCGAATGCTCGATAATTGGGAGCTTACAGCGCAGAACTCCGTGGATCAGCTCTCCTCTGAAGACTGGCTTGGAATGAACCACATGTATGGTCCGAATTACACCTGGACCGGCGGACAGACGTTTGGTTATCTCAACGCACTGATCCGTTCGGCAGTAGCAGAAAAACCGGTAATGATGCGCACCTATATTACGCCGAGCGACGAGAAGTATTTACTGCTAAAAGCTCATACGGCGTTAGGGCAGGGCGTTAAATCCTTTAACTTCTGGTCATATGGTCCGACGATGGTTGGCACGGAAAATTACTGGTCAGATCTCAGGAGCCAATACACCGGAATAGTAAAACTTAACCGCGAACTCGAGAAAGCGGAAGATCTGCTGTACCCGGCAAAAACCGTCTCTGATCCCGTAGCGATCCTTTATTCGGTAAGTCACGATATCTGGAACAACAACCGAAAAGCCGTTTTTGCGGAAAGACGCCTGCTTTGGCACGGCCTGCGTCATCTGCAGATCCAGCCGGATATGCTGCGTGAAGAAGATCTCGAAAACGGCAGGCTGAAAGATTACAAGGTACTGTATATCGCCGATTGGAATATTTCGCGAAAAGCGTCTCGGGCGATCGATCTGTGGCTAAAAGACGGTGGAACGTTGTATCTTTCAGCGGGCGCGGCGACGCGCGACGAGTTTAACGAACCTTATCAGCCGCCATTCTCATCGCTGGTCTGGTCAAAGGATGCCGCGGAAAATATTATTCATCAAAACAGCAGTTTTAATGAACGTACCGATCTCCCGACGCTGAAGCCGATAACTTCGGTAAGTCTTAAATTTGACGGAAAAGACGTTATTCTGCCCGTCGTTGGCATCAAGAGCGAAATGAATCCGCATCTCGATATTACCGCTAATTTCGTTGATGGTAAGCCGGCAGGAAAAACACTTCAGTACGGACAAGGAAAGATCTATGCCTACGCATTTACTCCGATGATAGCCTACGGAAAACTGGCGAATTTCCAGCCGAAAACTTTGAGTGAAGAATGGCAACCCGAATCTCGTGAGCTTATCGCTGAACCGCTGAGAGCCGCAAACATCACGCCTGTCGCGAAGTCAAACATTCCCGTTGTTGAGACCAATTTTTTGGATGGCATAAAAGGCGGTGCGATCGTACTTGCCAACTACACCTATAAGCCGATCCGGTCTCTTGTGGTAGAAGTTAAAACGGCAAAAGACGTCTGCTCGGCTGAAAGCGCAACAGGAGCAGACGTGAAGGTCGTTTCGAAAACGGCGGGAAATTTGTGGCTAAACCTGCCGCTTGACTGGACCGATATCGTGACATTCAAGTACTGCAGGTGAATACTTTGCTAACTAATCAATAGCTCTACCGAAATCCAGTTAAAACCTTTCCATCCTTGATGATCACTTCTGCAAAGTTTCCACCAAACTCGTAACAGATCTCGCGGTAGTCACGCGTATCCATGATTAGCATATCCGCGCGTTTGCCCGCGTCGAGCGAACCGGTCATTTTCCCTAGCCCGATCGAATGAGCGGCATTAATGGTTGCGGCCGTGACGGCTTCAGAAGGAAGAAGTTTTTGATAGCGGCAGGCGATCTGCATCGTCGTCTGTTGTGAAGGACATGGCGCCGAGCCGGGATTGTAATCGGTTGAAAGCGCGATCGCGCATCCCGAATCGATCAGTTTGCGCGCATCGGCAAATTCACTTGAACCAAAATTAAAATTCACGGTCGGAGTAATGATTCCCAGCGTTTCTGACCCGGCAAGCATTTTGATCTCTTCATCCGAGATCGCATCGAGATGATCGATGGACGCCGCTCCCATTTCGATTAAGAGTCTGCTGCCGCCGAGATTTGTAAACTCATCAACGTGAGCTTTTAGTCCGAAACCGAACTTTTTGGCGGTTTCAAGGATCACTTTTGTCTGCCCGGCAGTAAACGCATTCTTTTCGCAGAAAACATCCGCAAAGAACGGCATCTCCGGATCCTGAATATGTTCCTGTCGCCATTTTGCCAATTTCGGAAGCATCCGGCGGCAGATGATCCCGACATATCCATCGGGATCTTCTTTAAATTCCGGCGGAATCGCGTGCGCTGCCAAAAATGTCGGAACAAGGCTGACCGGATGCGCTTGTTCAAGGTCGCTCCAAACGTCAAGCATTTTGAACTCAGTTTCTTCATCAAGTCCGTAACCCGTTTTTATCTCTGCGGTTGCCGTACCATGACGAAGCATTTTGTCGAGGCGTTTTAATGTCGCATCGGTCAGCTCTTCCCTGCTTGCCTCACGCGTGTGTCTGACGGTTGAAAGAATTCCGCCGCCCCCGGCAAGGATCTCAAGATAATCGGCGCCTTTGATCTTTAGTTCAAATTCATCAAGCCGGTCGCCGCCGTAAATAATATGAGTGTGCGGATCGACAAATGCCGGCATAACGACCCGCTTGCCTGCATCGACAACAGTTTCAGCTGTAAAATCCTTCAGGATCTCGGACGAGCTCCCGACTGACAATACCTTCCCGCCGCCGGCAGCTACTGCCCCGTCCTCGACAATACTAATATCCTGCATCTCAGCGCCTTTCTTCCCGATTCCGCTTGAAGTGCAAGTGACAAGTTGCTTTGCATTGTGGACTATCAGATCGACCTTCATTTTATCTGCCATAAACTATTTTGACTCTCTGAGGCTGCTTTGAATTTATAAAGCCGGTTTCGTCATATAATAAAGGCTTAGTGATAAAAAACGCCAGACGCCTATACCGGCCACGCTATTCTCTGCAGGTCGCATTTTCTAATTGCGGAATGATTTATTTTCCGCCGGCGGTTATCATCTCGTCATGGCATCCCTCGACGATCTCAAGTTCACGCACCGGGTTTTTACAAAAAACTACCCGTTTTCGAGATATTCCCTTGAGAACGTTCCGGCGGCAAAACTCCGCAAACCGCTTTCCGAATGCAAATTAGCGATCGTCACCACTGCCGGTCTTATGCGCCCGGATGACGAGCGGTTTGACAAAAATATAAAACTTGGCGATACATCTTTTCGCGAGATCCCGAATGGCTTCCGCCTGCAGGACCTGATCGATGATCACAGAAGTGATTCTTTTGACCACGCCGGCATTGACGCTGACAGAAATCTCGCATTTCCGCTGGACAGACTAAAAGAACTCGAGGCACAAAAAACGATCGGTTCGCTCAACGACAGGCATTTCTCATTTATGGGCTCGATCCTTGCCCCGCGAAAATTGATAAACGAATCGGCACCGGAGGTTGCCGGATTGTTAAAAGACGACGGCGTCGACGCAGTTCTACTGGTTCCGGTCTGACCATTTTGTGTTCAGGCAGTTGGCCTGATCGCAGGTGAGATCGAAAAACAGGGCATTCCTACTGCTTCTATTTCGCTACTCAAGGAGATCACGCGGATCATCAAACCGCCGCGCGCATTGTTCGTGCCGTTTTCATTTGGCTATCCTCTCGGAAAGCCGAATGACGCGGCATTTCAGCACCGCGTGATCGATCAAACGCTCGGACTTCTCAACCGGAATGATACCCCGATACTCGAGTCATTCCGAAGCGAATCGTAAAAGATCCGGCGACGACCGCGCAATTGCCCAAACCCCCTATTTTTGATATTTTAGTAGATTACATATTTACAATACTTATCAAAACATAGGAATAATTTATAATGGCGACACCAGGCAAAAAGGCTGAGATCTTGGCAGAAAAAAGTATGGGGAAAGGAAAAACCGGCAAGTCGGCCGCAGACGCAAAAAAGGATAAATACATGGGCTTGGACGAAGCTGCTTTGATCGGTATTTATCGAACGATGTATACCTCAAGACGCGTTGACGACAAGGAAATTCAGCTCAAGGGTCAGAACAAGATCTTTTTCCAGATCTCGGGCGCCGGACATGAAGCGATCCTTACCGCGGCCGGTATGGCAATGAAAGCCGGTTACGACTGGTTTTATCCGTATTACCGTGACCGCGCTTTGATGATCCAGCTTGGAATGTCGCCAAAAGACATGCTCCTGTCGGCAGTTGGTGCAGCCGACGATCCTAATTCGCACGGACGTCAAATGCCTTCACACTGGGGTAGCGTTGAACTAAATGTCCCGACGCAATCTTCGCCAACCGGCACACAGCTGCTTCAGGCTGTTGGTGCCGCCGAAGCGACACACCGTGCATCGCTCGTCAAGGAAATGCAGGATAAAGTTACCGGCTTTAAAGGCGACGAAGTTGTCTATGTATCGATCGGTGACGGAACTTCTTCGCAGGGTGAATTCTGGGAAGCGATGAATACAGCCTGCAACTTAAAGCTGCCGGTTATTTTTCTCATCGAGGACAACGGTTACGCCATCTCGGTTCCGGTCGAAGTCCAAACCGCCGGAGGTTCTCTTTCGGATCTTCTGATCGGATTCCCGAATCTATTTATCCAAAAATGCGACGGTACGGATCCGCTTGAATCCTATGCGGCTTTTCAAAAGGCCGTAGATTTCTGCCGTAAGCGCAAAGGGGTCTCGCTTATCCATGCAAAGGTCGTTCGACCTTACTCGCATTCGCTGTCTGATGACGAAAAGCTTTACCGACCCGAAGAAGAAAGGCAAAAAGATGCCGAGACCGATCCGATCAAAACGTACGGCGAATTTCTGATGACCGAAGGCATCATTTCTTCGGAAGACCTTGAAAAACTCAGAAATGAGGTGGACGCTGAGATCACAAAAGCCACGGACATTGCACTTGAAAGTCCGCAGCCCGAGCCCGATACGGCTTATCGAAATGTCTATTCTCCGGATGTGGATCCGACATCCGCCGAATTTGATACTGAAAACGGTGCAGAACTTTCTGGCAAGCCCGGCACGATGGTCGATCTGATCAACAAGTGTCTTCATACGGAAATGGCGCGGGATCCGAGAATCGTGGTATTCGGCGAAGATGTTGCGGATTGTTCAAGAGAAGAATATCTCGAACAGGTCAAAGGAAAAGGCGGCGTATTCAAAGTTACGGCAAATCTGCAGCGTGAGTTTGGCGGCGACAGAGTGTTTAACTCACCTCTCGCCGAAGCAAATATTGTCGGACGGGCGATCGGAATGGCAACGCGAAATCTTAAACCCGTCGTCGAAATTCAATTCTTTGATTATATCTTCCCTGCCTACCATCAGATCCGCAACGAATTGGCCTTGATGCGCTGGCGTGCGGACGGAGATTGGAAAGCACCGGTCGTGATGCGGGTTCCCGTCGGCGGATATTTGAAGGGCGGCGCGGTTTATCACTCGCAAAGCGGTACGACTCTGTTTTCGCACATTCCGGGATTAAGGATCGCGTATCCGTCAAATGCTCTTGATGCAAACGGTTTGCTCAGAACCTCCATTCGATGCGATGATCCGGTCTTGTTTCTTGAACACAAGCACCTTTACAGACAGGTTTACAATAAATCGGAATATCCTTCAGACGAATTTATGATCCCGTTTGGAAAAGCCAAAACGGTACGTGAAGGAAATGATATTTCGATAATTACATTCGGCGCGTTGGTCGAACGCTCGCGGCAGGCGGCAAAGAAGGTTGAAAAAGATCACGGAATTTCGGTCGAGATCGTTGATCTCCGTTCGCTTGCTCCGTATGACTGGGATGCAATTGCCGAAACCGTTAAGAAAACAAACCGAGTTATCGTCGCACATGAAGACTCGCTTTCTTTCGGTTATGGAGCGGAAATCGCCGCACGGATCTCGGATGAACTCTTTGAATACCTTGACGCCCCGGTAAGACGGGTCGGCGCAACAGACACCTTTGTCGGATACGCCCCGCAGCTCGAAGACTTTATCCTGCCGCAGGTTGAAAACGTCGAGAATGCTATTAACGAATTGATGAAGTATTAGATCGTCTTATCGTATTTATGGGATCTTTATTTCCGGCGCCTTTTTTTGGGAGATCATTTTCCAGATCACAGTCAAACCGCCGTCCTCACTTTTTCCGACAATTTTAAACACAACCAGCGTATCAAGACGCCTTCCGGAGCGGACGCTATAATCCGGAAACCCTCTCAGCTCAGCGAATAATTCGAGATCGACAAGCTCGATCTCATCCGCGGTCTTTTTTACGAACGGCGAGATGTTATCAACCCGGTATGCGATTATTCTGATCGCGTAGGTTTTCCCGACCGCTGCCCGAGCCGAGTTTGAGTAGTCATTGCCATTTATCTTTATGCCGCCGGCGATATTTCGTACCTGCTCCTGAATTTCATTCAATTCCTTTGCCGGCGTGATGTTCTGAAGATCTTCGATCTGTTTGATATCTTTTCCGATATTTTCGATCTTCGTCTCTCCGAGTGAGGTAATGATAGATGAGATCAGAACCCCGTTGCTGATCAGGCTGCCGTTTACCAGTCTAATGTCATGGATCGGTTCGGTAACGTGAAAACCCTGCCTGAAAGAAAACGTCGAACTCTCGGGCAGATATGATTCGCAACCCGTACCGATCCTGACAACCTTTACTCCGATACAGTCTTTGTCGTCAAAGATCCGGAAGATACCGGTATTCTTTCCTTTAAGAAATTCCCTGTGTTCACGCAAATATTTTTCTTCTACCGCGATCGCGTCTCTAAACATTTCGCGCACACCGGGTTCGTACCAACGATTCCCGGAAACTCTGTGGCGACTCCTGAGCTGATTGCGGAAATCCGCAAGTCTTTTATCTACCGTAATATCCGGATCACGGTTTGAACGTTTCCATTCCTCGTATTGCTTTTGCTGCTCAGCGCGTCGTTTTTCCTCAAGCGGATTGACATCTCCCCGCTGTGAATAGACCTGCAACGAGAGGGCTAATGTTACCAGGATTACCGTGTAGAAAATTCGGGATCTCATCTATACTTTGCTATTGTTTCGCTTAAAAGCTCGTGTGGTTTAAAATGATAGCCGTCGAATCCGTACTTGTCCATATTTTGCGTTATTGGAAAAGCTAATGCCGCGCAATTTGTATACATTGTCTGATTTCTTTTTGCGCAGGCAAACTACTGTTTTCGCAGCACCTTAAGCTGTAAGCAGATCGTTCTAAGTCAATCCTGCTCTCGTAAAGTAACGCCGAAACCGGTTTAGCCATTTTACCGATATGAAAACTATTATTTCGATAATTATTTTAACCGCTGCAGTTTTAACCGTAAGCGGTCAGCAGCAGATAAACACTACGGTTGATGAATATCTTGAATCGGACCGTCCGCAGATACTTTCAGAATTTATCCGCCTGCTTTCGCTCCCGAATGTCGCATCAGATACCGATGACATTTATCGAAACGCGGATTACCTGCTCAATGAAATGAAGAAGCGCGGTCTCAACCCGAGGCTTCTTCGGGCAAAAGACCGTTCTGTACCGCCGGCTGTTTACGGCGAATGGAAAACCCCCGGTGCTGAAAGAACGATCGTCTTTTACGCACACTATGACGGACAGCCGACAGACCCGAGCGACTGGACAGGAAGCACGCCGTGGTCACCTGTTTTGCGCACGGGAACGATAGAAAGCGGCGCCAGGATCATCCCGCTTCCGAACAAAGGAGAACTTGTCGATCCGGAATGGAGGATCTACGCGCGTTCTGCATCGGATGACAAAGGCGGGGTTTTTACGATCCTCAAAGCGATCGACGTATTAAAAGCCTCCGGGATCCCTCCCTCAGTAAATATAAAACTCTTTTTTGAAGGCGAAGAAGAAGCCGGATCGGCGAATCTGAAAGAGATAATTTCCGGCAACAAAGAACTTTTGAGGTCAGACGCCTGGATCATCTGCGACGGCCCCGTGCACCAATCCGGAAAGAAACAAGTTGTTTTTGGAGTCCGCGGCGTTACCGGCGTAAACCTGACCGTTTACGGAGCAAACCGTTCGCTCCATAGCGGACACTATGGAAACTGGTCTCCAAATCCGGGATTCCGTCTGGTTCAGCTTTTGGCGACAATGAAAGACAAAGACGGAAAGGTATTGATCGACGGCTGGTACGACGACGTCGAGCCGCTTGGCGTAAATGAATTGAAGGCGATCAAAGAAGCACCGCAATATGACGAGGAATTAAAAAAGCAGCTCGGCTTAGCTGAGACCGATGGAGCCGGGAAAAGTCTTCTCGAGCAGCTCAATCTTCCGTCGCTAAACATCAACGGGATCAAAGCCGGCGATGTCGGGAAACTGGCGCGAAACGTCATCCCGTCTGAAGCAAATGCGGTATTGGGACTCAGACTGGTCAAAGGGAATGACCATAGGCGGCAGGTCGAAAAACTTAGAAAACACATCGAGAAACAGGGATTCTATGTTACCGACCGGGATCCGACTGAGGCCGAGCGCCTCGCACATCCGCTGATACTAAAGTTTGTTCCGGAAAGCGGCGGCTATAACGCACAGCGGACACAAATGGATCTTCCTGTTTCGCTGTCGGTTTTAAGTGCGGTCCAAAACGCATCTCAGGATTCGATCGTCGCACTCCCGACACTCGGCGGGAGTCTTCCCCTTTCGATCATTACCGAATCACTTGACGGCGTGCCGACGATCACCGTGCCGATCGCAAACTATGACAATAATCAGCACGCCGAAAATGAGAACATTCGTCTTCAGAACCTTTGGGACGGAATCAGGATCTATGCAAATCTAATGACGATGAAACAGTGAAGAAATCCGGGCGCGAGCCTGGCAGCTCAACGTCCAATGCCGGAATCCGGATCAAAGATCTTCAGACATGAAGCGTCCGGTTTGCGGTCGGGATCGCTCATGAATCCGGCCATTACCCTCATTTTACACTCTGTATCTCCGCCGCTGTGCCCGCCTTCGTCAAGAACGTAAAGGTGAGAGTTTGTCAGCCGGCGGCGGATCACTTCACCGTTTTCGGGAGGAGTTACCGGATCATACTGGTTTACAAATATCATCGTGGGAATTGATGAAACGGCAAATTCCCGTTTTTCTCTCGGCAGACGCTTATTATGCCAGTTCATTCCTTCGATATATAAATTTGTAAAAAAGCCAAGCTGTTCTGGGAAATTCGGAATGCCTGAATAGAGATCTTCGATCTTTTCCGGAGTATTCGATTTATCCATGCTTTCAAAAACGCTGACGGCAAGAAACATCGACGTATTAAAGTTGCCGTCCGTAGAATCGAGTCTTTCGTTAAGGATCGCCTGTCTGATAATTTCTTTTTCGGAATTTTTTATTGCCGCAAGAAAAGCAGGAAACGATCTCAGAGCATCATTCCGGTAAAGCCTGTGTCTTAAGAAAAACATCGCGTCCTGAGAATTAAGATAAAAGATCTCGTCATTGAAGCTTACGGCCAGCGGTTTTTTCTTCAGGTCTTTTATCGTCGAAAAATATGTTTCGCGAAGACGCGGATATTTTTCGCTGCACTCCTTGTCCTTTTCGCACAACCGGAAGATCTTTTCGGCCGCAGAAGAATAACTCCGCATCCGGTCGATAAGAAAGTCATCGGTCATCGGATTTGGTGAATCCAGTACGGACGTGTTTACTTTCTCCGGAAACATATCCTGAATTAGGCGTGCCAACCGCGTCCCGTATGATATTCCGAACAGATTGTATTTTTTGTAGCCGAGAGAATCCATCAGCACGCCGACATCACGGGCACTCTGGATCGAATTATAGTTCCCCAATCCGATCCCGGCTTTTTCCGCAGTAGCTGCAAAGGATCTGAGTATTTCGCGAAAACGGCTGCGTTCCTCCACCATATCCAGATCCGCCGCCATCGCATTAAAAATGTCCAAACCGATATCCGGCAATCCTCCCGAGTGGTTGATCCCGCGCTGATCAAAAACAATGATGTCGCGTTCGTTTCTCAGCGAAACTTTTGAAATAAACCCCAGAAAACCCGCTTGAAGCGAACTCCCGCCCGGGCCGCCCGAAAAAAAGATCACCGGATCACCTGCCGAACTGACCTTCTTTGATTTCAATACCGCGTACGCGATCCGGATCTTTTTTGATTTGGGATCATCGTGATCTTCGGGCACAAAAACACGGCCGCATTCGATAGCGCCCAAGTTTGTATGATCACCCAGAAAATCGCAGTTCGTCTTTTCAGCACGGGCCGCGTCCGCAAAGATCAAAATCACGAAAAGGAACAACAGACTTTTAAGAGAGCGTTTCATATAAGTATGTTTTTAAGAGAAACCTGATCCTCAGGAACTCATCTTACGAGCAAAGCCCGCAATGAGAATCACCCCGGGAGCCGGAGCGTTTAATAACCTTTTGAAGCAATTCGACGTATCGAATATAATTTTAGAAAACTCAGTACAAATCATATATGAAAAATACATCTTCGTTTCTAACAATAGCATTTCTGGCTCTCTCATTCCTGATCCCGACGGCTGCGGCCCAGCAAAAGACCGAGTTTAAGGTTGATTACGAGAAGTTCAAACTCGACAACGGTCTTGAAGTGATCTTCCATATAGACCGAAGTGATCCGGTTGTCGCCGTTGCACTTACCGCCCACGTCGGATCCGCGCGTGAAAAAGAAGGCCGGACCGGTTTTGCACATTTGTTTGAGCATCTTCTTTTCCTCGAATCTGAGAATCTCGGCAAAGGCGGTCTCGATAAAATGTCCGCGCGAATCGGCGGATCGGGTGCAAACGGCTCTACGTCGAGAGACAGAACAAATTATTTTCAGACAGTGCCGAAAGATGCTCTCGAGAAGATGATTTGGGCTGAAGCTGACAAACTCGGCTGGTTTATCAACACCGTCACCGAGCCGGTATTGGCGAAAGAAAAACAAGTGGTTAAAAATGAAAAACGGCAGAGTTATGACAATCAACCGTACGGTCATACATCATATGTGATCGACAAAAATATTTATCCCGAGGATCACCCGTACAATTGGCAGGTGATCGGTTCGCTTGAAGATCTGCAAAATGCGACGCTGGCGGACGTAAAGGAATTTTTCCGCCGCTGGTATGTGCCGAACAATGTAACGCTTGTTATCGCCGGCGATTTTGACAAAGATCAGGCAAAAGCATGGGTTCATAAGTATTTTGACGAAATTAAGCGCGGTGAAGAGATCAAATCGCTTCCGAAACGGCCGGGCAACATCGCGAAAACAGTGAAGCTGTATCACGAAGATAATTTTGCGCAGCTGCCGGAACTGAACCTTTCCTGGGTAACTGTCGAGCAATATCATCCCGATTCCTACGCGCTCGACGTTTTGACCGAATACCTTTCCGATGGAAAGAAAGCTCCGCTCTATAAAGTATTGGTCGAAGATAAAAAACTTACCTCAAGAGTCAACATGTACAATTCAACCTCCGAATTAGCCGGTGAAACCCAGCTTTCAGTGAGAGCGTTTTCAGGCAAGGATCTTGACGATGCGGCCGACGCAATAAATGAGGCCTTCGCAAAATTTGAAGCAGAAGGGATTTCGGAAAAAGACCTCAACCGGATCAAGGCGGGACAGGAGACCGGCTTCTATAACAGTCTTTCGAGTGTTTTAGGTAAAGGCTTCCAACTAGCCCAGTATAATATTTTCGCCGGCGATCCCGGTTTTATCGAAAAGGATATCAATAATATTCTTGCCGTCACGCCGGAAGACGTGATGCGGGTTTATAAGAAATATATCAAGGGGAAAAACTATGTTGCAACGAGTTTTGTCCCGAAAGGCGAGGTCGGGCTTGCACTCGAAGGATCGACAAAAGCTGAAGTAGTTGAGGAAAAGATCGTTGAAGGCGCTGAAGAAACCTTTGACGCTTCGATCGAAGCCTCGTATGAAAAATCGCCGTCGACCTTCGACCGTTCAAAGGAACCGCCGTACGGCAAAGCTCCCGAGATCACAATTCCGACGATCTGGAAAAACACGCTGTCAAACGGAATGAAAGTTTACGGGATAGAAAATACCGAGGTTCCGCTCGTTCAGTTCAATATCGTCATCGACGGCGGCGAACTTCTCGATGATCTCAACAAAGTAGGTGTTGCAAATCTAACCGCGCGCCTGATGAATCAGGGGACAAAAACAAAGACCCCGGTAGAACTCGAGGAAGCGATTCAGCAGCTTGGTGCGTCGATCTCTGTTTCTGCCGGTACGGAAAGCATAAGAGTTTCCGGCAACACGCTCGCCAGAAATTACCCGGCTACGCTGGCTCTGGTTGAAGAAATGCTTCTCGAGCCGCGTTGGGACGAAAAAGAATTTGACCTTTTGAAACAGAGCACGATCAGCAGTATTCGTCAGCAGCAGGCCAATCCGAACGCGATCGCTCAGAACGAATACAACAAGCTCATCTACGGCGAAAACAACATCAGATCGCGAAATATTCTCGGGACGATCGAATCGGTAAACGCGATCACAATTGACGACCTTAAAGCTTATTACAGCAAAAATATCTCACCATCTGTTGCCCGGATGCACATCGTCGGCGCACTTAACCAGGCGGCAATTTCACGATCGCTCGATTCTCTTGCCAAACGTTGGAAAGGCAAAAAGGTTGAGATCCCGGTCTATAAAACACCGGGTCCGCCTCAGAAGTCGCAGGTTTATTTTTATGATGTACCGGATGCAAAACAATCCGTAATCCGCTTTGGATACCCAGCACTCGCGGCAACGGATGAAAATTTCTATCCTGCAACGGTAATGAATTATATTCTCGGCGGAGGCGGATTTGCATCGCAATTGACTCAGCAGCTGCGTGAAGGAAAGGGATATACCTACGGGATCGGCTCCGGCTTTTCGGGCTCAAAAAGCGCGGGACCTTTTACGATCTCAAGCGGCGTCCGCTCAAATGTCACGCTTGAATCGGCGCAGCTGGTAAAAACCATTCTCGAGGATTATCCGAAAAATTATTCTGAAAGGGATATGGATACAACAAAAGGCTTTTTAATAAAAAGCAATGCAAGAGCCTTTGAGACCGCCGGTGCAAAACTCAATATGCTGGAAAATATCAGCGAATACGGTTGGGATGATGATTACGTCAAAAAGCGTGAATCGATAGTCAGAAACATGACCGTCGGAAAAATCAAGGATCTTTCCCGGCAGTTTCTGAACCCTGAGAAAATGATCTGGCTTGTTGTCGGAGATGCTAAAACTCAGCTGCCGAGAATGAAGGATCTGGGTTTTGGTGAACCGATCTTGCTGAATAAAGCAAAGTAAACTGTCAGAGAGCTTCGAATCTAAAACTTACCGCGGACTTCCGGGACGGCTGTATCAAACCGCCCGGAAGATCGCGTTTAGTCCCGGAACTATCGAATCATCGTTATTCTCCGAGCGGTATACGTTGAGTTCCACGCCTTTTACCGTGTCCCAGATCTTGATCGTATCTTCGTCTAACCCGATCACCAGTCCTGCTTCAAAACAAACAAAAAGTGAATTGACCGCCGCTGCGTGTGCCGTTCTTAGTCCTTTTACCATTTCCATCGTCAATACCTCCCGAAGCATTTCGCTTCCCGGTCTATTGAACGTATGCGCCAGTTCTTCTTGCACGCGGCAGCATATATTCAAATAATTAATTGTCCGGAGGTTAGAAACTCTTTCTGAAAAGGTAGGACATACGGATAAAGAATCTGCTTCCGTCGCGGCGGAAGCCGTCATCAAAACGGCCGTTAAAACGGTTAAACCCGCGGTATAAGGAATTGTCGTTGTATCCGATATAGAAGGCGGTACCCGGACTCGGATTCCAGCCGAAAAGATGCTGGCTGTTCAATGTACCGTCGATCGTTTCGTAGTCGAATCTGGTCCGTGCAAATATGAAACGCGTGAACTGGTATGTCGAACGGACGGTAAATATATTTGAATCAAATGCCACGAGATCAGTATCATTTCTGCGCAAACGGCTTCTCTCATATCCGAAATTTATGCTCAATGGATCGGACGGTTGGAACCTGAAACTCATTTCGTAGCGCAGGTTAATTCCCTTTCCCGGATCGAGGCGGCTGTCTCCCATGAGCGCTGCCGGACTAACCCGCTTAAATCTTTCGCTTGCCCCAAAATCGAGGTCGAACGAATTCTTTGTAACCCCGATCCCGGCGTCAAAGCCGAAAAGCTTGCCGAAACTCTTATTGACGCCGGCACTGCCGAAAAAATATAGTGCGCTTCTTTCAGGTTCGCCGAAAAAAGCACCTGTTTGGGTTGGACTTCTTGCAGGACCAAACTCGTCTTCATAGAGTTTCTCGTATCCGGTACCGAAATCAAGATTTATTCCGAACTGTTTTTGAAAATTAAACTGCGTGTTTAATGTCGTTTGTGCGAACTGAAGTCTTCCTTTTTCGTCAACATTGAAACGCCCCGAACCGCGTGAAACGATCCCGATAAGAAACTTTGCGGGCTTTGGCTCGGTTCCGATCCTGAATCCGAAATCGGCGCCGTGCGTATCGGTCCGGCGCGTAAATCCGAGGTCTGCGCGGTAATCCTTGCTCCGCCCGCTCACCGTAAATATCCAGCCGCGGTTTCGTCCCGTGTAATCGAGGACAATACGGTAAGCAGCGCCGATGCCCGACCTGTATGTTCTGTCATCGATCTCGGGATCGTAGAAAAATCTTTTTGAAAAACTTCCGGCAAACTCGAATTCGAAAACGGTTCGCGGATCGAGCTGAAATTTACCGTCAAATCCTAAAATACTGTTATGCTGTTTTGCCCCAAAATGATACTGAGTCGCGATCAAACCGATATTCGAATTTTCGCCGACATCTCTTTTAAGACGTAAAACTCCGGCGTACGCTTTTCTTCCTTCAGGATGGTTTGGATCCGGCGGAAAATCATCGACCGCTCCCAAAATACCGAAAGTATTCTTGCCGATCTTTCCGGTAAGTTTCAATGCAAAGTCCGGATCGGCGATATTTCTTGTGTTTACAACCTGGAGAGATGTTTTGAATATGTCGATGCCTTCAAGAAAAAACGGACGCTTTTCTGCGAAAAATATCGGAAATCGTTCATTTGCCCTGATGACCGGCGCATCGGCTTCGACTTCGGCAAAATCCGGGTTGACCGCTGCATCGAGAGTTATATTCGGTGTGATCTGATACTTGATGCTGACACCAAGATCAGTTTTAAATGGGCCGCTTGATAATCTGGAAAGATCCGGAGCCGCTGTCAGATCTTCGATCCGCTCGCCCGATTTTGAAAATGTCACGCTCGGGGTAACTTCGAGAGTTCGTTCGGTTTTGATGTCGTCCAATCCGGTTATCCGGCCAAGCTGCTGGAGTTCGGAAACGCCGCGGACCATCGGCATCCAGCCATCGATCTCCCTGTTAAAGCGATCGATCCTTCTCCAGAAATCAACACCCCAAAACTTCCCTTTGCCGGCCTCATATCTTAATGACTTAAACGGGATCCTGACCTCAACCGACCATCCGTTGTCGTGGATCATCCCTTTTGACTCCATTACTATATCGACGCTGAAATCCGATCCCCCGAATCCCGAAGTCTTTACGCCGTCCGCCTGAATTCCAAGCGGGTTAAATTGGAGAATGTAAGCCTTGCGCTGGTCATTAAAAGTATCCAGAAAAACGCCGACATAATCTTCGCTGCTTACCGCGTCACGCTTTGCAACGGTCGCGCGGATCTTATCCGGTTCGTCAAAACAAAAATAGGCAATATAGAGGTTCTTTTCGTCATACCCCATATATGCGATCGTTTCCTTCGAAGGAGGAACCTGATCGCCCGGCTCGCTTTGAATAAAGTCGGTAAACTTTGCGGCTGTTTTCCAAACTTCCTCGTCCAAACGGCCGTCGATAACCGGCGGAGCTGCAAACTTTGGAACGACAACAGGATTTGCTTTTTCCGGTGGGATTACAAGCTTCGATCTTTCGACAGCCGGTTCATTATCCTGACCAAAGAGATTCGACGGGAAAAGGATAATTGAGAGAAAAAGTGCGATCTTTATAAAACGAAGCATTTAATTGTTGACCTATTTGAAGTTGCAGAACCTGAATTTTATCAAATGCTTCGGATTTTTCGAACTCAGAGATCAATAAACTTGAGTTTGTAAACACCGTCTTCGATTCTTTCGGCAAATCCTTCGTCAACCAAACGGTGATTCGCATAGCCTGCCTGCTTCGGCGGAACTCCGATCGCCTTTGCAAGCTCTCCCCTCAGTGTAATACCGCACATCGTCAGAAATACTTTTGCAAGTTCCCTGATCGCATCTTCGCGGCTTACTTTTATCGCGAGCTGATCCGCGAAGCGTGATTCGGCCAGTGTCCAGAGATAGGTGAATTTCGGCTTGTAAATAACTTCATACGGGATCACCTTCATAGATTTCTGAAGCTCATCAAGTCCTTTTGTGAGGCGTTTCCGGTCTGTTATTTTTGTTTCTTCTTTCAGATCTCCGGTTGAAGATTCCCATTCCTTTCTTAATGTGGAGAGGATAGTTTGGGCATCGAGGGTGAGCGTAACTTTTTCCAGCTTCTTTGAGACACCGTGGATCGCATTAAAATACGGTATTAGTCGCGGCGCAACAAACATCGCCCGTCCCTTTACAAGTTTTGAATAATAGACATTTCCGCGCTGCATTACCTCGTCTTTCAAGACCCAGGCAAGACTGCACTCCTCATCTTTCTGAACATTTTTGGGAGCGTGTACATCGCGCCTTCCGCAAACTGCGACATAGACGCTTGGAAGAGAAGTGCGAGAATCCGTCAGCGTCAGACAAAACCCGACGTCATTTACCATCTGCTCCACTTCGGCCGCTTTTGTGACCTTCAGCGTTTCCTCGCGGCGCCACTTTTTATCGCGGTATGCCTGGATTGTTTCAGGAATTTCCGTCATCAAATTGCCTTTTAGATCGTTTCCGGCAACTCGGAAAATCATTTCCGTAAACGATCAAAACAACTCTAAGCGAAAAGACGGAAGCGGGCAAACTATAGAGAAGAATGGACGAGTTTTTTTGTCATTGAGATTCGTGTGCCGTCGTCAACCTGTTCGAATTTAACGTCATCCATCAAAGACTGCATCAGTTTCAGTCCCCACCCGCGGCGGCCCTCATCCGGACGTATCTCCTTTGACTCCTGACCTTTGAACCGGAGCCCGCGGTTTGAGATCGTGATCACCATCTTGTCATCTTCAACCGCAAATTTCTGATAGATCTTTCGATCCGGGCTGTGAGAATGTTCCGTCGCGTTGATACACGCTTCGACAAGCGCTGTCTTAATTTGGTTGATGGCTTTTGAATCAAACGAATGCCGGCGCGCGATTTCTTCCACTGCATAGGCGGCGATAAGTTCGGTATCGTCGCCCATCGGCAAAACCATCTCATATTCATTTGAAGCGAGTTTATCTGCAACGATCTCTTCCGCGTCAAGAAACTTAGCAAGCAGATCGATCTGTGCACGGCTTGAACCGATGGCATTTCTTCTTTTTAATACTTCGATCGAGGCCGGCGTAAATCCTTCCGGTGAGATAAGCCAGAGACGGTAATTTGAAAAGTCGCACATCAAAGCGACCATTTCGAGCCTGTCACACCAGAAAGACGTCAATTCTTCTTCAGCTTCGAGTTTGGAATCGATCTCTGCAGCGATCCAGACTATCTCACTCTCATCTTTATAATCTGCGGCTTCAAAACCCAAAGCTACCGCCGATCTTTCGGCTTCGGTAAGTTTGCTGATCGGCGAATACAAGGAAACGGTATTGGCTGTATAGACGATCTGCGGAAGTTTCACAGTCTCCGTCTCGTTTAAAAGTGCCGAATCGATCTCTTCGGGCGAATTCCCCTTATGTCGCGCCTTAAAGGTTTCATAATCGATCATTCCCGCCGGAACCTCCTGGCAATCAAACACCGCCATCAACTCGCGCAAACCGATCGCCGTCAAACGCCGGTAAAAACCCGCCATTTTATTCGGGGCGCGCTTCAGAAATTCCGAGATCGATTCGGCAACGACCAGCGAACGCGAATCACCGCGCACTTCCAGACGGAATCTCGAAGTAATGTAGTCGCACAAAATATCATTCTGCTCCATCACCTCGATGTAATTCGACGACTGTCGAACGATCTCTCTAACATTCAGTTGGTTAATAACGCGGTAGAATTCTTCAGTACTGAGTTCCAGATGTTTGCGCCATGACTCAACCGGATTGCGGCCCTTTTCGATCGTCAGCGCATTGTAAAGAAGACTGAGCAGAGCTTTTCTGGTTTCAATATTCGGCGTTATGGATTCAAATACCGTGTCAAAATACCCTTTCATCTTTCCGCCAAGTATCGCTTCGGCGTAGGTTTCTTCTACTTTTTGGAAAGTGTCAAGATCAATTTCTTTCTCGTTGGCGGTTTGAAATAATGATCTGATAAATGACGGATTTCCGTCAAACTGCTGCGCGATCAGGTCCCTTGTCTGGTCGGTGATATTGAGATCCATCTCCGAGGCAAGACTTTCGGCAAGCAGTCCGCTATCTGAAAACGAAAACTCTTTGAGCTCGAAAGATCTCAGCAGATCGTTTGCCGCATTTCCATTGTGCGTCTTCTTAAACAAAAAGCGTCGTTTGCCGGCTGCGACAAACGGACACTCGGAGCGCGAAAAGATCTCGGTAAGTTCATCGACCGCATTCAGATCTCCTGTAAAATGTTCGGCATTTTGAAGATCATCGATCATCACAAAGACCTGCGCGCCGTTTGCCGCGGCTCTTAAAGGTGCACTCAGCGCCTGACGGAAAAACATGGCCTTGTCGTTGAGCCGGCTGCGCGTTTCACAAGTTTCGATAAGACGATCGATCCAACTGCCATCCGTCGGGATCGAAAGTTCAGCGATTTCGCAAACATCGGGTGAAGCGCTGAGGATTTTAGGATCATTCCGCCTGAAGGCGACGACCTGCTGAAGAAAGGTCTGCAGGAATCGAACCGCCATCTGATCGGATGTTTTGTCGCTTTTTCTGACCTGAAAATAAACCGGGATGATTTGACCTTTTTCGTAAAAGAGCTGGTCATAGATCTGTGTCAGAAGTTCTGTCAGTCCGCCGCCGGGTGCTGCCATTACGGCGAGTCCTTTCGACTCACCGAATCCCTTGGCATGCCGCAAAAGTCGGTCGAGTTCTTCGCTGCGGCCGACAAACCTTTCCGGGCCGACTGATGACAGTATTCTTGTTCTTTCGGTTCTGCTCATTTAACAATTACAGGTTTCTAACCGATCGTCAGATTTTTTCTGACATATTCGTAGATCTGAACGTTATTTCGTCCTTTCCTCTTGGCCTCAAACAGCGCCTTATCCGCTGCACTAATGATAGCTTCAGCAGTGTCACGGCTCGATGCCGCTCCGGTTACGCCGACACTGACGGTAACCTGCCGGTTTGGAAATTCGGTAGATTCGATCCTGCCGCGAATACGTTCCGCGATCGTTTTAGCCTCTTCAAGATTTGTTTGCGGAAGAAGGATCGAAAATTCTTCACCTCCGTAACGAGCGGCAACATCGGCATCGCGGAGCGAATCCTTGATGCATTGTCCGACGAGCTGCAGCGCTTTATCGCCTTCCGGATGCGTGTATGTATCGTTATAAGACTTGAAATCATCAACATCGATCATCAGAAAACTCATCGGATAACCGTGTCGGTCAGACCTCTTTATTTCCTCAGTCAGGCGTTCCTCCAAATATCGTCTGTTCAAAAGACCCGTCAAAGGATCTGTCACGGAAAGCTGTTCGAATTCGCCCGCCTTGTTTTTAAGAGAAGCGCGGTCAATCGCAACCGCTAGCTGGGGTGCGATCGACTTCAGAAGTCTGAGATCCATCTTGCCAAACGAACTTCCGTCGGTCTTATCCGTCACATTCAGCACACCGACCCGTCGTTCACCGATCGAAAGCGGGTAGCTGATAAATGAACCCGTCGAATATTCCCAGTCTGCCGGGGCCGGATCAACACCTAGCTTACTGACGTCGGCAACCAGCAGCGGCCTGCCGTTTTTCCAAACCTTTTTTGCGACCCGAATGCCGATCTCGCTTTTCGATCCTTCGATAAAGTCGGATTTCTTTCCGATCGCAGCTCTGACAACGAGGTTTTCACCTTTTTCGTCGTAAACGAGCAATGAGCCTCTTCCCGCTTTGACCAGTTCCGCCGCCGTTTGCATTATACTCAGCCAGAAGTTGTTAGAATCGACCATCGTCAGACTCCGGTTAAACTTCGCATAAGCACTGTCACGCCAGGATTGCTTCATCAGCTGCTGCCTGAGACGAATTATCTCAAGCTCCGAGGCAATAACCTGACAAAATCTTGAAACGTGGCGTCTGATCTTCAAATCCTGCGATTTATCGCCTAAAACCAGTGCACTTCTTATCTCATTCCTGATTGCAACGGGAAAAAGCCTGATAGTATTTTGAGAAGCTTCACCCGAATCCGGATTCTGTTCCCGCAGTTCGATCGAAGACTGACGGCGAAATACGCGCAACAGGCGGTCATCATCAGTTGCGACACTGATTCTAATATTCTGTTTCTCCAGGGCACCGATCGCCATAACCTTCCTGAGATGATTGTCGGCATTTTCGAGCCAGGCGACCGAAGAAACCCCGTACCGCTCTTTTATAAACTTGAGGATCGAAAAACATGCGTTTGGATAATCAAGATCATGGATCGAAGAGGTAAATGTATGCCAGGCGGCAAATTCTTCCGCATCCTCTTTATTTCTTCCCGAACTTTCCCTCAGGATCGAAGGCTTTCTTTTTGCCTGTTCACTGAACTCTTCGATAAGCTTTGTCAGTTTTAATTCTCCGGTGTTTGTCAACGGAGACGACTCATCTTCGACATTACCTTGCTCTTCTGTCGCGCCGATCACCGATTTGACTCGGAAATCCTGCATTCCTTTCGCATTCGGATCGGCGCTGCCGGTCGCAACTTCCGGTTTTTCCCTCTCTTCGAAACCCGAAAGCTGCTTCATTTCATCTTCACTAAGAGATGCCAGTTTTTTTCCGAGGTCTTCAATATTCTGTGCGGAATTTGTCAATAGTATGTTTCCAAAAAATTTTGTCGGCGGAAATTTGGTCCATTCGCCAGATACGGCCTTTTCCGTTGCGTCGCGATAATCTTTTGCCGTCGTAAATGCGCGGCCGAGGATCGCTACCAGTTTTTTCTCATTCGGCGTTTTTAGCGGCACCGCAACGCACTCAAGTCCCGCATGACATTTATATTTAACCGCATCCTTTCCGACTTCTGCGTTTTCAAAAACACTTCCGCAAAACTTTTCGCACTGCGCGGAATGGCCCGAAGAGATCAGCGTCGAGCAGATCGAATTGTTGTTCGATTCGGAAACGGAAGACAAACCCACGCCATCGATCATTACGACCGCAAGCCCGCTTCCGTTGGCCAGTCTATCCTGCGTTTCCTGCCAACTGTCCTTTTCCTTATTTACTTCCATTAACTGAGCAGCGTTGAGATAAATATTCGATCAAAATCAATACGGATCATTTGCCGGTATATACCTAAATACTCCTAATCGAATCCGAATTTCAAATACATCCTGAGGTTAAAATTTGAATGCGTAAATTATCTCATAAACCTCTTTTCACTTTCTATCGCGGGTAAAAGAATTGCCGGAAATTTTGTGATCTATAAAGATTCTCAATCAAAAACCGGCTTTCAGGACAGGGAACAAATGATGACGTGAATGTTCGTTTTCGATACAAAAGTGTGTTAATTGGTTTCGACCCACGCCGTGCCTGACAATATTTAAACCAAATAAAGACTTCAAACGCAGCAATTTACGCTATGGCACGATAATTGAAGCTTTATCTAGTAATTCAGCATTGATCAATTTGTCTGTAAATGCATGAATTTAGATTTTTGCAATAAAGGAGAATATTATGACAAACGAAAATATTGTTTCAACGCTCAACAACCTGATCGAAACATGTAAAGACGGACAGGAAGGTTATAAGCAGGCGGCGGAAGGCATAAACAGCAACGAAACGAAAACGTTGTTCTACGACCTCTTCAAACAGCGATCGAATTTCGCGACAGAGCTCCAGGCGATCGTTAAGAGTTTTGGCGGTGATCCTGAACAAACCGGTTCTATCTCAGGTGCAGTTCATAGGGGCTGGATGGAAATAAAGATGCCGTCGCCGGTAATGATGAAACGGCGATCTTGAATGAATGTGAAAGAGCAGAAGATGTGGCAGTCGACGCCTACAAGAAGGCACTCGAAAATGAACTTCCGGTCGTTCCGGGGGATGCAGTGCGCAGGCAATACGGCGCGATCCTGGCCGCACATGATCAAATTAAAGCTCTGAGGAATCAGGCACGGGCGGCCGGCGTTTAACCGATGGTCTATAAGAAACAAGTCAAATCTAAGCGGCTATCCAAAAAAATAACTTTCGGGTAGCTGCTTTCGTGTGAGATCGCTCAGAAGTTTAATTCGCAAGCGGTGAATAAACGCTGGGAGAATCAAGTCCGGCCCGCTACCGGCTATTCTTCATGTTTACGTGCGACAATTTCAAGTGCGAGCTCGACTCGGTTGTTAAGCCGCTTCTTATCAAGAATTCGACTGATATGACCTTCGATGGTTCGCAAGCTTAGGTTTAAATCAGCAGCGATCTCCTTGTTGCTCAGCCCTTTCGCCACCTCTTCGGCGACTCTCCATTCAGCGTCAGTTAATTCTTCATCGCGAATAAATTCGTGCGGATCTTGCTCCTTTTCCCCAAACATCAGTGCGAGATCGGAATGAGTGCGTTCGACACGATTAAGGATCGCCTCAACTATTGCCGCCAATTCTTCAGGTTCGAAAGGCTTGGTTAAATAGGCATCGACCCCCGTTCGAAATCCCGTGATCCTGTCAGCGATCTCGTCTTTTGCGGTTAAAAATACGATCGGCACAAGACGTGTGCGCGGATTTGAACGCAGGTTTCGTACGATTTGATAACCGTCCATTCCGGGCATCCGAATATCGCTGATGATCAGATCCGGAAGACTTTCTGCAATGCGGGTCATAGCTTCCGCGCCGCGCCGCGCCGTTTTCACTTCATAGCCTTCCGCCCGCAAAGTTTCTGAAACTGCTAAAAGAAGCCCGGGATCATCGTCAATTACCAACAATCTTCTCGTCATAATTTACTGTTCTCCGATGACCTGTTTTCCGCAATCGGATTCTTTCCAGACCGGCAAGTGTAAATAAAAAGTACTTCCGTGTCCTACTTCGGTTTCTACCGTTATTTTACCGCCCATCTGTTCGATCACGTTCTTACCCAGATATAGTCCGAGTCCGACACCGGAAACATCGGCATCCTCGAGGAAGTCTTCGTTTGTTGTCGAATTTGCCCTGACCGGTTTTCCCCGATGAAATTTATTAAATAGAACCGGCAGATCTTCAGTGGGAATCCCTCGTCCATTGTCAGAGACGCTGACCAGAACAAAATTTTCATCTTCAGGATCGAGCGCTGCAGAAAGGGTGATCAAACCTCCATCCGGAGTATATTTAATTGAATTTTCGATTAAATTACTAACGACGCGACGCAGTGCTTTCGGATCTGCGCAGATCGGCGGAACTTCTTTGGCTGCTTCGACGCTTAATTTATGATGGCGCTTCCCGGCAGCCATCAACTCAGATCTGACACAAGATTCAATAGCCTCCAAAACCGAGACACTCTCATAGTTAATACGGAAAACACCACCTTCGATTCTCGAAAGATCAAGAAGGTTTAGCACCAGGTCGATCTGCCTGTCACATTCTACAGAAATCGTTTCAAGATATTCGCGCCGCTTTTCGTTTGTTATCTCACCGCGCATCAAAAGCCTCGTTAGAGCTTTGATGGTCGTTAAAGGCGTGCGAAGCTCATGAGAAACGCTGCTGACAAAATCCGATTTTAACTTATCAGCTTCCTGAAACCGCACGGCACGTTTTTGAAGTCTCTCAGCCATTTTATTAAAGCTGGCTTCGAGTTCGCCAAGTTCATCTTCCGCTGCGATCTTGACGCGAGCGGAAAAATTTCTCTCGCCAAATTCATCCGCGGCGGATCTTAGAAGTTTCAATCGTTCTTTTGTATTTTTAGACATTTCTGAGATTGTTTCTCTTTCCCCGCGAACCCAGATATCCCCATTAAAACCAAGTATATCAAACGCGACGGGTTTCCATAGCAAGAGTAAACACTTGTCTTTTCTACGTGTTTATACCCTCGTGTCTATGTTCGTGATTCTACTAATATTAAGCTTAACTGTGGAATCATTATAGACATTCCGAAGTTGGAAAATACCAGTGTGAGGTTCTAATGTTATGAATAATTTAAACGATAGATCACAGAATATAAATCAAAAGCCGGATAAATTTTTTGAAAACACGGATCTCGAAAATTGCAAAGCGATCATATTAGCCGGAGGAAGCGGATTAGCCGAAAACATATCATTTCCGGGCAAGTTGCGCAGGCTGCGACCAACGTATTTCTGCCGTACCGGAGGAAGTGATTTTGCGATTAATAACACGAGAAAGCTGATCAATAATGTCTTTTCAGAACGTCAAACTTACTTTCTTGTATCCGAAGAACACGAGCGTTATTACGGGGAAGTTTTAAACGACGTGTGGCCTGAACATCTGATCGTACAGCCTCAGAACAACGGAACGACGATGTCGGTCTTATACGCTGTGCTGAAAATCGCCAAAAACGACCCGTCTGCAGTGCTCGCATTTTTCCCGCCGGATCTTGAGACTGCGAATGAAGTCGAATTTATGCGGCGTGTCGAAGCGGCTTGTAAGTTCGCGCGCCGCGATCCGCATTTGATCCTTCTGGGCATAACACCCGAAGCTGCAGCGGCAGGAAACGAATTGATCGAACTAGATCCGTCGGCCTGCGTTGATAAAAACATAGATATCTGGCGTGTGCGCCGCTTTTCGACAAATGCAACGGCAGAACAAGCGCAGCAGCTTTTTTATGAGGGTGCGCTTATACACAGTGCGGTAATGATCGGCACAGCAGCGACATTTTTAAGGAAGATCAGACGCGCCGCACCGGAAATCTACGAACGATTTAGTTTTGCGGCAGAACGAATGGGAATACCTAGCGAGCAGCGAGCGGTGCGAGCGGCATTTTATTCGCAATATCCTTTCACTGATTTTTCGCGGGACGTTCTCGAGAAGAGTTCCGGAAAACTTATGGTAGTTCCCGTTCCCGCGCCGCTTAAAAACCGGATCGGACTCAAGGAACCGGCGGATTTGTTCTCTTTATCAAATAAGATTTCGGGTTCGGCTCCAAAATATTTTACTGCTCATCCGCGGGCGTAAAATCCGGTTTTTGCTCAGCGATGAATTACTGAGGATTAATTTGGTATATGATTTTTCGGACGAAAACAAAGGACTATTATGGATGGACCGCCCTCGAAATTGTTCGCGCAATGGAATCAGATGCGAGGGACTATCCACATCGGGGTCAATCGATCAAGCAGTTTCTACGTTGGTCGCTCAATCGTTTGGGCGATCGTCTGCCGCATCGGGAACTGGATCTAAGTTCACGTCTGGAAGATGAGACGCTCGCACTGAGTTTCCTGCATTTATGTGACGAATATGGGGCGGGAAAGATCATTCGTATGCCGAAGAAATTCAAGAATCGGACCCCGACTCTAAAGCAAGGTTGAAGCTAATTCAGAAGTCGTCAATCACTATGTGGTTTTCTTGGCTGCGATTAATGTTTTTCCATACTACCGCATGAAAGTTCTGGATCTATCAATCGGTGGGATTCAGTTTCTCATTCACCTACTAATTCATTCGACCGTTTTTTCGTAAGATAAGCCCCCACTTCGACTTCCGGGTAAATATCGCTATATTTTAATACCTGAGTAGCACCGACTCTCCGGTTAATTTGCTCCCGACTCAGTTCATCGGCCGAAACTACGCCGGATGCCGCCAGCAATTCAATAAAACTTTCGATCGTCGCTTCATGATAATTAAAAACACGTTGCGCCTTGTCTGTGACCACCAGACCTTTCATCAATCCTTTATCCTGCGTCGCAACGCCCGTCGGGCAAGTGTTGGTATGACATTGCAGCGCCTGAATACATCCGGTAGCGAGCATCATTGCCCGGGCGACATTTACCATGTCAGCACCGATTGCGATCAACCGCGCGATATGGAATCCATTAAATACTTTACCTGCCGCTGCTATTTTTATATCTTTTCTCAGATCGTAACCATTCAAGGTATCAACCGCGAATGCAAGCCCGTCCCGCAGTGGCATTCCGATTGAATCCGCAAATTCGATCGGCGCTGCGCCGGTACCTCCTTCACCTCCGTCGATCGAGATGAAATCGGGCTTTATTCCTGTCGTTATCATCGCTTCGCAGATCTCTGTGAACTCTGCTTTTTTTCCGATACAAACCTTAAAACCGACGGGTTTCCCTCCTGAAAGCTCCCGTAATTGTTTTATAAAGTGCATCAGGCCTTCCGCACTTACAAACGCCGTATGTGCCGGCGGCGAGTTTACGACTGTATGAGGCCTTACGTGACGAATCCGCGCAATTTCTTCTGTGTTTTTTTTCGCGGGCAAAATTCCGCCATGACCCGGTTTTGCTCCCTGCGAGAGTTTTATCTCGATCATCTTCACATTATCGAGTGCGGCTTTTTTCTGAAACAGCTCCGGACTAAATTCTCCGCTTTCCGTCCGACACCCAAAATAGCCTGTCCCGATCTGCCATATCAGATCTCCGCCCGGTTCCAAATGATACGGACTGATCCCGCCTTCACCAGTATTTTGGGCAAAGTTTCCTATCTTCGCCCCGGCGTTCATTGCCAATACGGCATTTGCACTCAAGGATCCAAAACTCATCGCAGAAATGTTCAATCTGCTTGCCGAATAAGGTTTTAAACAGTCTTTACCTCCAACCAAAACCCTTTGCTCCGGTTCAAGATCGGCGGGATTTGCCGCATAGATTGAGTGATCGATCCATTCATAGCCGGCCCGATAGAC
Source organism: Pyrinomonadaceae bacterium (assembly GCA_041394785.1). Lineage (GTDB taxonomy): Bacteria > Acidobacteriota > Blastocatellia > Pyrinomonadales > Pyrinomonadaceae > Aridibacter. The sequence goes on from JAWKHO010000005.1 coordinate 161,112, forward strand.
ATCCCATTGTGTTCCAAACGGACTGGTCGAAGTTTCCTTTTTTGCCCGCTGATAGATGACCGACCGAAAAAGCCGATTTATCGGTTTCCCTTCAGTATCCGTTTCGACAAAATACTGCATTATCTCGGGTCTGACCTTTTCGAGCATATAGCGAAAGTTTCCGATAATTGGAAAGTTTCTTCGTATCGTCTGTCGCTTTTGGGTTATATCGATCAGACCGATCGCAATAATCGGTACGATCACGATAAAACTCAGCAAAAAATACGGAGTTATCAAACTCAGCAGAAGAATTGTCGCAACTGCGGCAATGGAAGATGCAATGAATATATTTCTTACGCTCATATTTTAAATTATCGTTGGGGCTTTTCCCTTTATGGAAGAACCCAGTGTTTTAACGGGGCTTTTCGTTGCCGAAACATCTACGAGGAGTTAGCCTCCGATATTTTTCGTTTCAGTTTATCCTAGATGTGTCGCACGTCAACTTTCGGCCTTGAACGAATTTTTACACGCTTATTTTTCAAACTTACTCAATTTCATTGTGCGACAACGACGATCGCAGGTCGCAGAAGTTTGTCATTCAAAAAATAGCCGCGACGAACAACCGAATGAATCGTTCCCGTTCTATGATTCTCCGTTGCGGATATAACGTCAAATGCCTCATGAATTTCAGGGTCGAATGTTTCTCCCAGACTTTCGAAGGTTGATACTCCATTGTTTTTCAACATGTTTTGAAAACGCCGCTCTATAACGATCATAGCCTCGCTAATCTGACTAGGGTCATCATCGAGATTATTAAGTGCAAGATCAAAATCGTCTGCGATTGTCACAAATTGCTCTAAAAGCATGCGTTTCCCCTCTTCTGCGAAACCCTTTCGCTCCTGATTCGTGCGCCGGCGATAGTTGTCAAATTCAGCAGCCAATCGTAAATACTGCTCCCGCTCGGTCTCAAGTTCCTTCTGTAATTCTTTGGTTTCATCTTTGCCTGATTCAAGGCTTTGTGCGTTATCCGCCGCAGATTTATTTTTATCAGCAAGATCCAGCAGGTCAATTTGTTTTTCGGTTCTCATAAAATAAACTCCCAAATCATTCACATTCATCGGTGTAATTCAGCAAGTAAGAAGGTGCCTTTTTTTAAAATGCGCGATTCCATTAGAAATTCCCCTTTAACGGTCGATAAACGGAAAATTCTAATTCGTAATGTATAGTTTAGAGTGTTGCGACATACAGAGTTAGAGTAATTCCACCTGAATCGAATAAGTGTTTACACTTAGACATATTTCTATGGGTTAAGACCGGTCTGATGAAATACCGGATAAGATTATTCGAACAGCCGTCATTGTGCCGAAGACGAATAAAACGTGGAACCCACAATCAAATCGAAACGGCAGTTCCATAGGTAATGGAATAAAATGAAAATACCGCTGAATGAATCAGCGGCTAAATAGATGCAAAAGAAATGCAGTTGTTAAATCGTTTTACTGGATCCGAATCCGATTATTTGAGAAGTTCACACGGTTGACCGAACTTTACTTTTTCTAACCTTGCGCTTTTTCGGCGGTTCTTCCGTCTGTTTTCTTCGGGTATCGGAAATTGGTTTACCGCCTTCGTTTTCCCATATGCTTATCGCTTTTTTCTTTAGTTTTCTTCTTGATACAAAATCTGGCATTTTTCTATACTCCTTTTAGAATTGTTTTAACCAACTATCCCTTTCCTGCAGTTTTTTCACTCCGTGCAGCTAGATAGACCCGGTATTCCCGGGATTTTTAACATCGTTACTTTATATGTGGACCCGAGGCGGGCGGACTATCTCGACCGAACAATGTGCTTTTGTCACCACATCGGTCGAGACACTGCCAAGCCTGAATTTTTCAAAAAAGCCATTCAAGTTTCGTGTGCCGACAAAGATAGAATCGGCATTCCATTTTCGCGCTTCATCCAATAGGACTTGCGAAGCATTACCCTTTCTAATTTTCGTCGTCGCGTTCAGCCCAATGAGCTTTAATTCTGCCTCCCCCCATTTTAGGATCGAAACAATACGAGATTGTTTCTTTTGCTGAGCGCTATCGATCATCGCTGCCGCTTGCGGAACCTGATAAGCGATTCGATTAGTTGAAATTTTTTCGTCGACTGATACCAGACGCACTTCAGTTCCTTCCTGCCATACCCGCTGTCCGATCGAATTTATTGCCTGGATTGACGTCGGAGAATCATCAACTCCTACGACTATACGCGGCGGAGAGAGGTCTGTGTTTTTTCTCCCGCCGCGACGTGCCACACGAACCGAACAGGGAGCAGCTGTTGCAAGTTTTCTGGAAACGCTGCCGAGAAGGAAACGCTTGAGTGCAGACCGCCCTTCAGAACCGACGATCACTAGATCGGGGTTCCAGCTTTCTGTTTTTGCGAGGAGTTCCCAGATCGGCGCCCCTTCTATAACCGTTTCCTCCACATTCCAGTCGGGAAACAAGATCTGTATTTCGTTTCGTGCAGCCGAAGCATATGTTCGCGCTGCGCTAACAACCAATTCACCATGTGATTGCACTTCCCTTAGACCCGCTACGGATCTTCGCGGGAGTAATACCTGTTCTACGATCTCCTGAACCGGCGGACTGCTCATCAAGATGTCTGCAGCGGTAACGACCATAACTTCAGATTCTCGCGGTAATCCCGCGCTTTTCAGATCATCGATCGCTGCATCGGCACTTGCCGATCCGTCATAACAAAATAAGATTCTCATCTTTTCTATACCTCGTTTTTTACTGAATGTGTCGACCGCGACAATTTCTCACTTAGTATCCGCTGCCCGAATTGAACCAAACAGTCTTATTTTTAATACACCTTGATCATAGCGATCGATCCGCTCATTAAATAGAGAGTTAGCACCCAAAAAATCTAAGTGTTTACACCCGTAATGGACGCAAGCGGGATTTTTATCGTAATCGGACGGTTGCGTGTAAACACCTGTAAATTTCAGGTATTAATACGCTTTTTGGGGCGTTCAGTTTTGGGTAAATTTACATCAACAAGGCGTTTTGTTTTCAACCATTTTGAAGGAAGCGAAATGTTAAGAAACATTTTTTTAATAGGGTTAACGTTAGTGTTATCCGCGGTAATTACGTGGATCGTAACGGGGAAAATGGATTCGACCGCAATTGCGGTTTTCAGTCTGTTCACTTTTGGACTTTTTTATACGTTTACGTTGTGGCTGGCGTTTTTTGACATAGGAAACGCTGCAGCGCTTGATCGGATCGTAAATTCTTCAGGAGGAGGTAACTAACATGAAAATCTTATATTTAGCCGCTTGGATCTTTACGGCTTTTACGTTTTTAGTTTTGATAATTTCCGGATTTTTTAATGAATTAAGTTTGATCGTTTTTGGTCTTTCTGCTTTGGCGTTCTTCTACTCGTTCGCCCTCTTGTCAGCTTATTTAAATCGATCGGAATATACGATAGCCGGATCGAAGGAATAATCGATCTGCCTTCATTGAGGTGAACATTATGTATCTAGCAAAAGTTTATGGAGTGATTTGGATTCTCTCCATCTTGATATTATTGGTTACATTTTTGACTGGTTTTCTTAGCTCGATAGTTTTACTGGCTTTTGGAAAATTTTTTGTAGGATTGATTTTTATGGGATTGATCGGTGTTATCCCGTCGATGGCAGAAAGTTTTTCCCCTAAGAAAAGATAAGCGTATTAAGGACCGAAATGATTTTTTGGAGAAATTATGAATAAGTTATTTAAGAATGTATTGGACAAACTGGCAAATTTTACGCCGACTGATTTCCCGTTTATCAGCCTCTATTTGAATACGCAGGCAAACCAGCATGGTCGTGACGATTTTGCGAGTTTTGTGCGAAAAGAGTTTAGCGAGAAGGCAAAAGAATTTAACGAGGATTCGGCTAAATTGAAGAGTTTTGAGAACGTTCGAAAAAGGATCAATGAATTTCTCAACGAAAACGTGCGACCCTCGGCAAATGGTATAGGTATTTTTGCATCTACCGGAGCAGATAACTTCTTTAAAGTGATCCAGTTTGACGCCCCGATCAATAAGCATTCGATGCACGTTACAAACAGGCCGCACCTTTACCCGCTGGCACGTATTATCGACCAGAATCCGCGCCACATCGCACTTGTTGCCGATACGAGCGAGGCACGGCTTTTCGTTTTTGATCCCGGTGTTACGAAAAGCATTCAATTAATAAAAAATTCCGACGCAAGCGCTCAGCCAAACCGGGAGTCTTCGAAACTCCAAAATCAACAATGGGTTGAGAACAGGCGTCTCCTCCATGCGAAAAATATCGTATCGAGGCTTGAAATGGTCGCGAAGAATGAAGAGATCGATCACATCATCCTTGCCGGAGATGATGTAATTATTCCCCTTTTAGTGAGTCAAATGCCTCAAGATCTTGCTGATAAATTGGTAGAGAACATTCGGCTCGATATAAGAACTCCCGAACACGAAGTACTTAAAGCTACAACGAAGGCATTGTTTGACCACAACATCCAAACCGATGCGGAAAACGTCACCGAATTATTCGATAAATACCGCGCCGGAAGACTAGCAGTCGCTGGCTTGGACGACACCTTGGATGCGCTCTTAAAGGGTCAGGTCGATGAGCTGCTACTGAGTGCATCTCTTAAAAGTATTAGCTCAAAACCTGAAGAAATTCTAAAAGTCCCCTCGATCTCGGGGGTTCGGGATACCTTCGTTGCGGTCGATGGGCACAACAGTTCTGCAAATATCGCGGACCGGCTCGTTTCTCAGGCACTTCTAACGAACGCGTCAATAAATTTTATTGAAGACCCGCTTTTACTAAGCGAGATCGGGGGTGTCGGCGCATTATTGAGATATAAGGATTCAGGGCTCGATGAAAGTACCGTCGGCCAGAACATGAAAGCGGAGTTTAGTTATAACAGGTAATATTTCCGATATTGGCAATATTAGAATGTAATACGGGTACGGGGAGGTCACCAATCGACAACCCAAAAGCTGTTTTTTGAGTTGTCATCGGTGTTCTGGAAAATAATTTCATTGTGCGTTGAAACCAGCGAATTATTTTGTGCCCGTCAGTGGCGCGAATCGTTAATTTCGAGACTTGTGAAAGGATTCAGCTTTAGGCGATTAGCCGCGGCGATAAGAGAAAAGAAAAAGGAGTTATAAATTTCATGATTGACACAACAACGATCTACATAACAAAGACAGATCTCGAAAGGCTCGAGCATTTGATAAAACTCGTCCGCAGTAAAGGTGAAAAGGCAAACTTTCCATATATCAATGCGCTAGAAGAAAAGCTGGAATATGCGGATACGGCCGCTTCGGAAGATATTCCGTCAAATATCGTCACGATGCGCTCTAAAGTTCGCCTGAATGATCTGAAAACCGGAAAAGATACTACATATACTTTGGTTTTTCCAAGTGAAGCCGATATCGACGAGGGAAAAATTTCGATTCTGGCACCTTTGGCTACTGCGATCCTCGGGCACCGGCTCGGAGACGAGGTCGAATTCAAATCACCTTCCGGCCTTCGCAGATTGGCAATTGACGAAATAATTTACCAGCCGGAATCAACAGGTGAATACCATTTGTGATTGGGGTATTTTTGGCCGCAAAAATTTCGTATAGCAATTGTCCAAGGCGGGTAATTAAATTTTGATGGTCACATTTCGCTATCAAAATTCGAGTGGCCCACCCCTCGTCCTTTCGGCGTTTGGCAGCTTTGGCCTAATTTTGTTTATCTCTCGGTTAGTGCCACGCATTGCCGGCGAAAATAAATAGAGTTTGAACTCTAAATACTGATAAAAGAAGATCTCCCTATTATTCTTTGCAGCCCATAATTTCAAACGAACATTTCGGCAAGTCCCCTTTTTGACATTGTTCTTCGAACTCAAGACCGGCGACTTCCGACAATAATGTCTCTGCTAGAGAGCAAACTTCCGGATGTTCAGAAACGGAAATATCAAACGGACAGCTTGTCGTACATCTTATAAATGCTCTGTCGCCTTCCACAACAAGAGCGGACGCACCGCCCATTGATCTCAACGTTTCGATTGATCTTTCAATGCGGCTCTCTTTGGTTTCTTCGTTAGACGGAAAGTTGCCTTGTGCCAGCGAACGCGCGACTTCCCCTAAAATAGCTTCAAACTCTTTCAGACTTACTCTTTGCTTTACGATCTCTAAAAACTTATTCAACAATGCCGGGTATGCCTTCGGAAAGAGCTGCTCAGCATCTGCTGTGACTTCATAACTTACGTGCGGTTTACGAAAACCCGGCTCCATCCCGCTACGTTCGACAAGTCCATCACGTTCTAAAGTTATCAAATGTGCACGGACTGCATTATCGGTAACATTGAGCTCTTTTGAAAGATCATCCACCGTGTTTACCCCGCGGCGGAGGAGTTTCAAAACCCGGCCGCGGGTTGAATCAAAAAAGTTTTTTCCAAATTTTGTAGCTTTCATATCCTTTTATATAGCGAATTATAAACTTTTTATCGAAAAACCACAATAAGTCAAATAACCTCTTGATTTATTAGTTCAGAAATCGTATTTTGATTTAGACAGATAAAAATCAAAAGGTGATCAGTTTAGATCAAGGAGAAAATAATGGCACAAGCTATAAATACGATCAACAATTTGGACAGTTCTGCGGTATCTGATGATGTTCCCGCAAAACGAGGATATCAGGCTTATACGATCCTGCACGCAGGTTTTACTGTTCTCCCCGTCGTGATGGGACTTGATAAGTTTTTCTACGTTTTGGCAGACTGGGATAAATTTCTGCCGGGATTTGTAAACAATATGCTTGGCGGGTACGGACACCAATTAATGTTCGTCGTCGGCGTGATCGAGATCGTCGCCGGAATCGGTATTTGGCTCAAGCCAAAGATCTTTGCATTCGTCGTTGCAGCTTGGCTGTTTCTGATAATCGTCAATTTATTGTTGGTTACGGGTTTTCTTGACGTCGCCCTGCGGGATTTCGGGCTGCTTTTAGGAGCGGTTGCCCTCGGACGATTGAGTCAGGATTATTCAGGTTAAATTTCGGTATAAAAATATGTTTGACTGCATTCAAAAAAGTGAAGAGATCCGGAATTGCGTGACACCAAACATGAAGCGCGACAAGACGATCGAACGGATAGCAGAAGCCGACTTGCCTACAAAATGGGGAATGTTCCGGATAATCGGTTTCCGTTCGATCAATTCGCGTGAAGAGTTTATTGTGCTGACCCGGGGAGAACTAAAACCCGAGAATCCTACGCTTGTGAGAATTCATTCGCAATGCATGACCGGTGATGTATTCGGTTCGATAAAGTGTGATTGCGGTCAACAACTAAACGAAGCGATGAAGCTGATCGCAGAAGAAAATTGCGGTGTTGTTGTTTATCAGCAGCAAGAAGGGCGAGGCATCGGTATCATCAACAAAATTCGTGCATATTCACTTCAGGATGCCGGCGCCGACACGATCGAGGCGAATGAACGATTGGGTTTTGAAGTTGATCGGAGAAAATACAATCAATGTGCGGAAATCCTGCACCATCTGCATCTGCGTCGAATTCGTTTTATTTCTAATAACCCGGAAAAGATCGCCGCTGTTAGAAACAGCGGGTTTGAGATTGTCGAACGTATTTCTCAGCCGCTTAAATACTACGAGGCAATGACTGATTATCTCAAGACAAAAAAGCAGCGAATGGGACATCTTATTGACATCTCACACGAGTTGATCGTGAACCGGAAAAATGGCTCCACATGTACATAGGTACGAAGCAATTCCTCTCGGGAAAACTTTTCGCGGGTAAACACCCGATCAGATCGCGTGAAAACACTATTTTTAAGAAACTCTGCGTTTTTTATACTTAGATCAGAAAGTCGCTTATTCGCAGAACATTCCTGTTGTTGTGACGAAGTGGTTTTTAAAATGAGGAAACGACATGAAAAACTTGAATAACAAAAGCAATTTGTTTTTCGCCGGAGTTAAAGACTTAAGAGGCAGGAATTCATCGGAATCTTACGGACCAAATAACTGGGCGGTCATTTTGGCGGGCGGCGACGGAACTCGGCTCCTCCCCTTAACGCGAAAGCTCTCTGGTGATGATCGACCCAAACAATTTTGTCGGGTTATTGGAAAGTCCACGCTGCTTGATGAAACCAGGCGGCGTGTCGCACTTGGAATCTCGCCGCAAAATACGATGTTTGTTCTGACGGACAAACATAAAACCTATTTCACAGATGCCTTAGCCGATGTTCCAAGTGAAAATCTCGTAGTACAGCCTCAAAATGCCGGTACGGCTCCGGCAATTCTTTATAGTCTAATGAGGTTAGAAATGGAAAGCCCGTGTGCATCCGCAGCTTTTTTCCCTTCGGATCATTACTTCTCAAGTGATCAGGTATTCATGGCGCACGTTAGAACTGCTTTTGAAATAACCGAAACTAAGCCGGAGTCGATCGTATTGCTCGGGATCGAACCAGAAAATCCTGACGAAGAGTATGGTTGGATAGAACCTGATTCGACAGCTTCTAAAAATAATCCTCTGAAGTTTGCGAGGGTCAGAAGATTTTGGGAAAAACCGGCGCCCGATCTGGCAAATAGACTCTTGCTGCGGGGCTGTCTATGGAACAGTTTTGTAATGATCGGAAAAGTATCGGCATTCTTAGATCTGATCCGGCGCTCTACCACCGAACTATTTGAGACCTTCGGCGAAATCAGATCAAAGCTGAACACGCTTCAGGAAACCGAAGCGGTCAGCCATCTGTATAAAAAGCTGCCGCGGGACACAAATTTTTCAAAAGATGTTCTGACCGTAATGGCAAAGAACTTAACCGTTATACCGGTGAGGGGTTCGAAATGGAGTGATCTCGGAAGCCCGCGTCGCGTTTACTCGACACTTCACAGAACGGGCGAAATATCGAATATTGCTCAAGCAAAAGCAGCGGCCGGTTCAAGTTTTGTTGGCGGAAATGCATAGAATGGAAAAAGAATATGAAGTCGCAAAATTCTCGGATCTTAAGAGCGGAGAAATGAAAGGAATTGACGCGGGCGGAACGAAGGTTTTGCTTGCACGGATCGGTGATGATTTTCATGCCGTTGGAGCAACTTGCCCCCATTATGGAGCCCCGCTCGATGAAGGTGTTGTTAGCGGTAAAAGGATCATTTGCCCCTGGCATCACGCTTGTTTTGACGTGACAACGGGCGATCTTGAAGAACCGCCGTCTTTTGACGCACTTCCATGTTTCAAAGTAACGATTCGGGATGAAATGGTCTATGTAACCGTTCCCGAAAATCCAGTTGACCGCAGAATTCCACAGATGGCACGGCGCGATTTTAAAGATGAGAGAACTTTCGTCATTCTCGGCGGAGGTGCTGCAGGTTTTATGGCGGCGCAAACTCTACGCGAAGATGGCTTTCAAGGAAGAGTTTTAATGATAACTCGTGAAGATCGTCTGCCGTATGACCGGCCAAATCTGAGTAAGGACTACCTTCAGGGACACGCCGAACCGCAATGGATGCCGCTTCGCGGCGAAGATTTTTTTGACAAACACGATATTGAAATAAAATCGGGTAAGGAAGTTGTAAAGATCGACAAGGTAGAAAAAACTTGTTTCCTTAAGGACGGCGAAGGTTTGGAATATGATTCTATTCTGATTGCGACAGGCGGTTCGCCTCGTACGCTTCCCTTTCAATACGACCAGCAGAAGAATGTTTATCTTTTGCGAAGTTTTGAAGATTCGGACGCGATCATCGCAGCAGCCGAAAAAGGAAAGAAAGCGGTTGTTATCGGCGCAAGTTTTATTGGGATGGAAGCTGCAAGCAGTTTGAAAACACGCGGTTGTGATGTAACTGTCGTCGCATCGGACAAAGTGCCATTTGAGAAAACACTCGGTGGCGAGATCGGTAATTTTTTTCAAGATATTCACGAGCAACATTTTGTGAATTTCCGGGTTGGATCGGCCATTTCACAGTTCGAAGGCGAAAAATACGTGACGGCAGTAGTGCTTGAAAATGGTGAACGACTTGAATGTGATTTTGTTGTTGTTGGTATCGGGGTTACCCCTGACGTAAAGTTTCTTGAAGGTATTGAGCTGCACGACGACGGCGGAGTAATTGCGGATAAATATTTAAGGATCGCAGACGATATATTTGCGGCCGGCGATATTACCCATTACCCCGACCGATATACAAACGAATTGACGCGTATTGAGCACTGGAGAATGGCAATGCAGCAAGGACGAACCGCCGCCCACAATATGGCTGGTAAGAAAACAATTTTTGATGCAGTTCCGTTTTTCTGGACGACGCAGTTCGACGCTACGCTCAACTATGTCGGCCACGCAAAAGACTGGGACACAATTCTCATTCATGGTTCGGTCAAGAACAGAGATTTCCTTGCGGGTTATGTCAAAGAAAACAAGCTTCTGGCCATCGCGGGAATGAATCGGGATAAGGAAATAGCGTCTTATGAGGAAGTATTTAGGTCAGATAAGCAGCCTGGTTCAGAAGTATTCTATAAATCAAGACGATACAAATAAGAGATTTGATTATTTCAATAGTGGTTTAGGAATTGTTGGGCAAATCAAGAAAACGCGTTCTGTCAGAAACACCGACTCTCACTTTCGAGGCAAATGATTGCAGCGTCTAGAACTGGTTATCCGAAGAATCATAACCCAATCAAAAACTGGGTTGGGTTTAGTCACCGTATCTTAAAAAACCTTTGATCGCCCTCTGTGAGACATTGATCATACCGATTTTGCGGCGTGCCAAAACTTTGAGGGTTCTGATCATTCTAAAGTACCAATAGCCAATTACTGAAACGCTAATGGGAGAGACTGAAATTATGAGAAATTATTTGTTTGCCGGGGAGATCTGCTATTTTTCGGGCTTTAAATAAATTTCCGACGCCGCGGTCTTAGATGTCGGGCGTCTACACGATTTATACATCCGCTCCAAATGGCGTTACGCTTGGTTTCGAACGCTCCGGTCACTTTTGCTCTTTTTACCTAGCCGGCTATGCATTTAAAAGCTTTAGCTTAGTTGCTTTGACGTTCCTGATCGACTTCGATCGTGAAAAGGTTGCGTATTTCTCGGAAAATGTTGTTTATCCAATCCATTCCTGCTGCCAAAATTTTTAACCGCCGCTTGTTGGTATGAGACAGCGTCAGAAACGCTTTTATTGGTTTGCGCAACTCTCATATCTTTAAACGCGGTTTTAGACCGTCGCCATTTCGAAACAGTTTCTCGTCCAGCGGCTGAACCATAAACAATACGCACCGGAAATTGAACTTCAGCGGCGATTCGCCAAATACCGGATTTATATTCACCGAACCTATTATCTGGTTCGCGCTTTTCTGCACCTAGTATGATCAAATCAGGCTTCCATCGAGCCGCCTTTTCCAAAAGCTCGTTGGATACGAGACTAGACCCCGGCAATGTTTCGACCTTTATATTTAGCGATGAATGCTTTAGCGACAGTCGATCACGAATCTCAAGCGCGAGAAATCTTTCCTCTTCAGCTTCGATTCGTGCCGGAGCATATGAAGAAGTTCCCGTACTTTCAAAATCTAACCGGCGTTTGCGACGAGTACGTGAAATCTCTTCAAGTGATTCCGCCATAAAAACATCTGTGATGACAACTAGAATCTCGTCGTCCATTCCGAAGTCAGGGTTGTGCAATTCGTGCAGAGCATTCTCGGCGTTCGTTGTGCCATCATATGGGATTAGAATTCTCATTTCTTTATAAAAGTCGTGTAGTAAATCAAATTAAGTGCGACCGGCTGGGGCTTATCGCAGTTTATCCAGCCTTTCGCCGGTCGCTTGCGGGCGAAATCGAACGCCCGATACCGGTGTTGTGCAATTGAATCTAAAAGATCCGATTATCCTTGATCCGAATTAACCGATTCCGGAATTCCCGTGTTTGTGAAGGCTAACCAGAGAGCGAATGCATAAACTAAGATCAGCGCAGCGATACTGAATCCAACCAAATGCAGAGAGCTGAAACTGTCAGTTAAAGCAGCGGTAATCAAGAATATTGCGAATAGAACCCAAGATGCCAAATAAATTCCTTTCATGATAATTACTCCTCTCAAAAAAATTGATCATTCACAACAAGAAAGGTTGTTAATGATCAATTTATCCAAAATGAGAAAATGAAGAAACGGTATTTACACTCAAAGCTATCGGGTGTTTTCACGTGTTGGAGAAGACGTGGATTGATATTGATTAGCCGCGTTTCCAAAATGAAACCGAATAAACCTCCCAAAAGTTAATGAGCGGTCTAAATCATTTGTTAGTTTCAGTCCCTTTGGGATCGCTTGATCAAGTGTTATATGCGGCATTTTTCCAGTAGGTAAGATGAATTTTCAAGCGAGTTTCTTCTAAATATCTAAAGGATCCTCATCCGGATCGGATTCGATTATCGGATCCGTAGGACGCTCCTCTAGGGGCTCTTCCGGCGATTCTAATTTTGGTTCGACCTCGTGCTTACCTGCAACTTTTTCGATATGCGGATTTTCCTCGCTTATACGGATACAGGCCGCAAAGTGATCCGGTTTGATCTCAACCAACTTGGGTTCGGTTGTTTTGCACTGTTCGATCGCATACGGACAACGCGTATGAAAATGGCACCCGGTCGGGGGATTGATCGGAGATGGGACATCACCCGTCAAAATCACCCGCTCTCTTGTCGCTTCGATTTCGGGATCAGGAACCGGAACCGCGGAAATAAGCGCCTGAGAATAGGGATGAAGCGGTTCGGCATAAATATCTTTTCCGTTCGCAAGTTCGACGATCTCACCCAGATACATCACTGCGACGCGGTCCGAAACGTGTCTGACTGCCCGCAGATCGTGAGATATAAAAAGATACGTGAGATTCTTTTCTTCCTGAAGCTCGTTCATCAGGTTCATAATCTGAGCCTGAATCGAAACATCGAGCGCTGAGATCGGTTCGTCCGCGACAATAAACTCCGGATCCACCGCCAGCGCCCGTGCGATCCCGATCCGCTGCCTTTGTCCGCCGGAAAATTCGTGCGGATAACGCTTGATAAATCGGCGGCTCAATCCGACAGTTTCCATCAGATCCATCACCCTCTTTTCAACTTCGGGTCCCTGCGCAAGACCAAAGGTTCTGATCGGTTCTCCAATAATATTTCCTACCGTCATTCGCGGATTCAGCGACGCATACGGATCCTGAAATATCATCTGGAGATTCTTACGCTGTTCGCGCATCTCACTTTCATTCAGACTCGCAATGTCTTTGCCGTTGTAAAAGGCTTTACCGCCGGAGATCTTTGTCAATCGAAGAAGGGCTTTGCCAAGCGTCGATTTCCCGCATCCGGATTCGCCGACAAGTCCGAGCGTTTCACCCTTCCGGATGTCAAACGAAACACCATCTACCGCTTTAACGACTCTTTTGACCCCGCTTCCGCCGGTCAGCTTATCGAGAAGCCCGCCGCCGCCAAGATCATAATAGACCTTCAAATCTTCCAAAGAAATTAGATTTTTTCCGTTGCTTTCTGACATTAGACTTCTGTTTTCTCCTTTGTAGATTCGGCGTGTACTTCTTTGGCAAAATGACAAAGCGAATGATGATCCGAACTGATCTGAACAAATGGCGGAAATTCCCTGTGACAGATGTCTTCGGCACGATCACATCTTTCGGCAAACGGGCAACCGGGCGGGAGACGCGCTACGTCCGGAGGCAATCCCGGGATCTGATAAAGATCGGCTCCTTCCTCATGTGCCGGATCCGGCACCGACTTAAGTAAGCCCTTGGTGTAAGGATTTGCCGGCGATTTGAAAAGATCTTTCGTCGATGCAGATTCGAATACCTTCCCTGCGTACATAACGATAATTTTGTCAGACATTCCGGCGACCACACCGAGATCATGCGTGATCAGGATCACGCTTGTTCCGAGTTTTGCCTTGAGTTCTTTTATCAGTTCGAGGATCTGAGCCTGGATCGTAACATCGAGTGCCGTCGTCGGCTCATCGGCAATGAGGAGCTCCGGTTCGCAGCTAAGCGCCATCGCGATCATCACACGCTGGCGCATACCGCCCGAAAACTCATGCGGGTAATTATCAACGCGTTTCTCAGGCGCCGGAATTCCAACCGTTCGGAGCATCTCAACGGCGTGATCATACGCCTGCTGTTTGTTATGTCCGAGATGAAGCTGAGTTACTTCCATCAGCTGCGTCGAGATCTTTAAAAACGGATTGAGCGAGGTCATCGGATCCTGAAAGATCATCGCCATTCGTTTTCCGCGAAGACGCCTCATTTCATCGATCGGTATCTTTCGGACATCGATGCCGTCAAATATAATATCGCCGCCGACGATCTTCCCGGGCGGCTGCGGAATAAGGCGCATTACAGAAAGATTCGTAACCGATTTTCCCGAACCCGATTCGCCAACGATCCCGAGCGTCTCGCCCTTTTTCAGCTCAAAC
>JAWKHO010000006.1:0-170665 GCA_041394785.1 Pyrinomonadaceae bacterium
AAGTATATTATTGCCCTCAAAAAGGAGGAGAGTTTTTGAATACAATTGGAATAACTAATTTTAATGCAAGGTGAGATAGGCTCGCGCGACACCTTGTTTCGACTTCTCCGCTCGGCCCGGGCATTAGAGCCTTTCTCAAACATAAACAAATCAGACTTTTCTGAATCTCAAATTTCTGACGCGTCCGGCTTCCAGTCTGAACCCGGCTGCCGCTCCCGCAGTGTCGGTTTGAAAAGTGACAACACCGATCTCGTTTCCACGGAATATATTCTTCATTACAGGTTTAAGTTCGGAGACTTTTTGATCGGCGATGTATAGAACGAGTTTGCCCGATTCGATCTTCAGATTGTAATTTACGGCGAGTTCCTCGCTGAAATAGTTTCCCGAAAGTCTTTCGAGTTCCGTGGCGGAATAGTCGGCCGGTTCGTACGGATCGAATTTATAGCTGGAACCGCCTTGGGTGAAAATAAAACTATTTCCGCTGCCTTCGGCCTTTTCAAATTTTACCCTCGTATTCGGCGGAAATCCCTTCCCGGTAAATTCGCGTTCGCCTACCGGAATTAGTTCGACCTCAAAATTTCCGTCGATATCGGCCACGAGTTTGTCGTCTTTCAGGAAGATCCTCCAGGACTCGAGATCATCGGTGTTCCAGTAGTTGCCGGAGAACTTCGAGAGCTGGTCGCGGGTTAAATTAACCGGCTGAACGCCGCCCGATCCGTTTCCTGAGGCGGGTGCAGATCTTTCTTCCAGTTGGCCTTCGAGCATTATGTCGGCGATCGCATAGGATTTAGGATCGGGACGAAAATCTGCGGAATTGCCTAAAACTACAACCGAAAAATTCTGCTCGGGGAATCGCACATAAAATGTCCGGTATCCGGCTAGCGCACCGCCGTGACTGACGGTTTTAAGACCTTTGTAAGTTCCGTTTTGGACTCCGAAGGCATAACCAGCGCTTTTTCCGTTGTTAAGCTTTCCGTCCGTATTCATTTTTGTGATCAGATCCGGCGTGCCTTTGCCGAGCTTGTTGTTGTAAAAATTCTGATCCCAGAGAAGCATGTCTTCGACGTTTGAATAAAGACCGCCCGAACCGACGAGATCATACCGCATAATAAGATTCCGGAATCCGTCCTTTCCAGGCGCGTAACTGAAAGCGCGGTTTTTTACAATGTGATACTGGTCGTCGTGAAAATGCGTGTTTTTCATACCCAGCGGCGCGAACATCTTCTTTTCGGCAAACTCCCTGATCGACATTCCGGAAACTTTTTCGACCATCATTGCGAGCATAAAATAACACGAATTGCTGTAAAGATATTTCTCGCCGGGCCTGAAATTCAGTTCCTTTTGTCTTTTGATCATTTCGTAGATCGCCTGTTTATCAACGTGATCGTAAATGTCGCGTCCGGCGAGATTCCAGAGCGTGAGATTGTCGCGCACGCCGCTTGTGTGATGGATAAAATGGCGGATCGTCAGCGGAGCGTCGTATCGCGGAAAATCGGGCAGATATTTCTGCACTTCATCGTCAAGATCGAGTTTTCCCTCTTCTTCAAGAAGAAGAACTGCCATCGTCACAAACTGCTTTGAAACCGAAGCCATATAGAAAACCGATTGCGGCGTAAGTTTTACGTCATGCTCCAGATCGGCCATGCCGTAGCCGCCGGAATAGATCAGCTTGCCGTCTTTGATCACACCGATCGCCGCTCCGGGTGTATTCTCGTTTGCATCTTTAAAGAGTGCATCGATCTTTGACTTCTGGTCGGCGGTGATCTGTGCGCTAGCGTTTAGAACAAACAGCAGCATTAGAAACGGAAAAATTATCTTTTTCATGATGGTGGTTTTTTCTTTTGGATTTGAGATCTTGCCTAGTCTTGCAATTACGAAGATAAGTTGTCAATAGTTTCGCATTTGGGGTTGTGTCTCGATCACGAGCAAGTGAAAGAAACACTCAACCAAACTTTGCGAATTTTGCATCTTTACGGGATAAGACCAGAGCCCGCCAAGGCGCAAAGCCGCAAGAAAGTTAAAACAATGAATTATTAGGACATTAATTTTATTTTTGAAAGAGCAAAAACTATTTCATGATTTATTTAATGGGGTGTATTCTTTTTGAAACCTTGAGGAGCTCTTCTGCTCAATCCGATCGGACTAAACATTAGGTTTTACAGGAGGAAAAATGACAACCGGGCGAGCCAAATTTTCAAACCGAATGTGCGGTTTACATTCGCTCTTCCGTTTTTTGCCGGTCCTTCTGATCGGCATGATGCTTGTAATCGGCTGCGGATCAGGCTTGCCTGAGCTGCGTCCGGGGTTTTTTGAAAAACCGACCGCTGAGGAAAACCATGGGCGGATCTCAGAAAAAGTTTATAAGTTTTACAATGGTCCGCGAACCGTTTCTTATAAGATCCTTGAGGTGGATGGAAGCCCGGTCCGAATTCCTGAGGGTTTTGTGAAAACCACCAGTTATACAAAGGCCGCAGGAATTGATGCGGTAGCTTTCATCGTTCGCGGAAAGCAGAAAGTTGCAGGACATTACATTTTACAGGTTACGGACGATAAACAGCATATGATCAGACTTTGCGATTACACGGGATTTATCGGAACCTGGGAAGATGCCGTTTACCGGGACTGCGGACTTCAATGGGATGCAAAGACAATAACGATGTCAAAAGATCCGCGATTTAGCGATCCTCCGAAAAAGAATCAAACCTTCAACTAACAACCCAATGACCACGAAATTTCTCCATAATACCCCGACCGGGAATGCAGCCGCACAATTTGTTTTTGCACATGGAGCCGGAGCTCCGATGGATTCGCCGTTTATGAATATTGTTGCCGAAGGACTCGCTCACGAAGGAATTCTCGTCAGCAGGTTTGAATTCCCATATATGGCGATGCGAAGGATCGACGGGAAACAGCGCGGCCCCGGAAATGCTTTAAAGCTCCTGGATGATTTCCGAAATGTCGTCAGTGAACTTTCAGGCAAACTGCCGCTGTTTATCGGCGGGAAATCGATGGGCGGACGGATCGCGAGCATGATCGCCGATGAACCGGGGCTCGCCGGAATCATCTGTCTCGGTTATCCGTTTCACCCGCCGGGGAAACCCGAAAAACTTCGCACCGAACATCTCGAATCGATAAAACTTCCGACTCTGATACTCCAGGGAACCCGCGACCCTTTCGGCACACAGGAGGAAGTAAAAAATTATAAACTTTCGCGGAAAATAAAAGTAAACTGGATCCCTGACGGCGAACACTCGTTTAAGCCGAGAAAAAGTTCGGGCTATACGGAGGAAGAGAATATTGCACTGATAATCCGCGAAACTGCCAAATTTATAAAAAAGGAAATAAACATTAAATGAATAAGAGAATCACAAACAAGCTCATTTTTTCGATGCTTTTTATATTGTCTGCGGGATGCATTTGTCTTGCCCAGGACAATTCGGATCTGCAATACAAACTTTTGGCCACAACCAAGACCTCAACGATGCAAAAGGAGCTCGATCAAGCTTCGTCTCAGGGTTACCGGATCGTTGCCGGTTCACCGACAAGCGGTTCGGAGATGGCCGTCTTTCTCTCGCGCGATGCGACTGCCGCAGAACCATATAAGTACAAACTGCTCGCCACAACAAGAACCAGTACGATGCAGAAAGAATTAAACGAAATGGCGAGCGCCGGCTATCGACTGATCCCGAGCACGATGATCGCAAAAGCACAGCTTCTCGGCTCTGTCGAGATCGTGATGATCATGGAACTGCCGCCGAATACTGAGAAGAAGTATGAGTATAAACTGCTGGCGACAACGCGTACTTCAACGCTTCAAAAGGAAGTTACGGAAGCAAAAAATGCGGGCTTTGTTTTGGTCGGAATGGTAAGCCGTGATGAACACATGGTTGTGATGGAACGCGAAAGCGAACGCTAACCGAAGATTAAAATTAACATTGAAAAAGAGGCGGCTTCCGGTTCACGGAGGCCGCCTTTTTTTGGAATGATCTCCCGCTATCGCTTTCCTGACATGCAAGCGGAAAACCGCCGGGATACTTCATCCGTATTATCGTCATTGAAAAATCATCACTCTCACTATTTTGGCTTGAAAATTTTCCCGACACTAAAATTTTTCTTGACACATACGACACTGTGTCGTACTCTTACGACATTGTGTCGTAGAATGGTAAATACGTTATGAAAAGCAAACCAACACTCGCCAATTCCGAACTGGCTATCATCGAACTTCTCTGGGATTCCGGAACCATGACAGCCCGCGACATTCGGGAACGCCTCTATTCCGATAAATCCGGGGCGCAGCACGGCACAGTTCAGAAACTGCTTCAGCGTCTGGAGAATAAGGGTTATATAACCCGGGATAGCAGTCAGTTTACCCACACGTTTACGGCGAAAATTTCGCGCGAGGAATACGCGGGTTCGCAGCTCGAATCTCTGGCTTCAAAACTCACTTCGGGCTCGATCGCACCTCTCATTACTCACCTGATGGAAACAAGCAGGATCTCCGAAGATGATATCGCTGAGATCCGGGCGCTGATCGATGAATACGCGGAAAAGGAGAAAAAGAAATGAATTGGTATCTCCTTGAGACCGGAATAAGCAATGCAGCCATTTCTTTCATGATCGCTTTGATCGCGGTTTTTGTCGGAAAAACTGCGAGGCGCCCGCATCTTGCGCATTTATTATGGCTTCTCGTTTTGGCAAAACTTTTGATGCCGGCTCATATTTCTTTTGCGTTTGATCCTTTTCCGCCGGCACCAGAGAACATTTCATCCGTAGCGCTTGCGCAGACAGAACTGCCTGCGGATAGCGGACTCATACTCGGGGAAATGCAGGCTGCAGAAACGGACACTTTGATCTTCCGCGAATTTTTGCCGCAAATAAAGAGTTTCGCGGTAGCGTTTTTGCCGGCAGTTTGGATATTCGGGATATTCGCAGCGATCGTTCTCTCCATCTTCCGGGTCGTGAGGTTTAACAGGCTTTTAACTTCGAATTCGGAGAGCGCGCCGGAGTCCGTCCTGAAAACAGCTTTTGAGATCGCCGATAAACTTGAGCTGAGAAATATCCCGTCTATTAGGATCACAAATGCGTCGATCGCTCCGATGGTTTGGTGGGTCGGCGGAAAAGTGCGTGTCTTTATTCCGCACGCATTGATTAAGAAGCTCGATCCCGGACAACTCCGTCTTGTGATCGCTCACGAACTTGCCCACGTCAAACGCCGCGATTTTCTTGTGCGATGGATCGAATGGCTGGCCGGAGTTTTATTCTGGTGGAACCCCGTCGTTTGGTGGGCGCAGCGAAATATCCGCGCGAACGAAGAGATCTGTTGCGATTCGCTGGTGTTAACGGCGATCAAGCCGAAACCCCATGAATATGCCGCTTCGCTCCTCAGTGCGGTTGAAAGTTTTACCGAGTCGGCTTACCGTCCACCGGCTATGGCAAGTGAAATAAACAGCGGCGGATATTTATTAAGGAGAGTTAATATGATCTTATCTGGCAATAATAGTGAAATAAAGAGAAGAATGCAGATCGCCGTATTGGCAGCTGCGGCACTTGTACTTCCGTTGGGTTTAACTTTTGCGCAGGACAAGGATCCAGATTCGGAACTGCGGAAGAAGATTGAAACGATTACAAAAGACGTCAAAGAAGGTACAAGATCGAAAGACGAAGCAAGGAATGAAATCGAATCGATAAAACGAGAGATCCAAATTCGTGCTGCAAAGCGGAAACTGGATGCCGCAGTTTCCGCAGGGAAAATGTCGCCTGATGAGGCTCAACGAAATTTGGAAGCGGTTAGAAAGAATGCAAACGCTGCAAACAAGGATGATGATGCGTTGCGAAAGGCAAGAGAAGAGATAGCATCCGCGCTTAAAAAAGGAACTGATCTCGAAAGGAAGATGATCGCAAAACGAACATTGAAACTAAAGCTCGCATACTCCCGGAAAAAAACAGGAAACCGAACTCCATTTAGCCGCCGAAAAATTAAGAATAGCGGTGAGCGCTAATTTGATCTCCGAGGCAGAATCAATCCAGACTAAAATTGGACTTCAAGCGATCTTGAAACCAAAGTCTTGCTCAGCTCAATAAGAAAACGAAGCAGCATGCGTCTTGCCGCAATAGAAATAAGTCTTGCTCTGAAAAAGGAAAGGGTTCGAAGCCGAAACGGACAGAGAATGATGGAGCTTCAACAGAAGAGGCTGAACGCCTTTCGAACAGAAGACGAAAAGTTATACTTCCGCGCTGCCGGGCAGATCGAGCGTCAAACCGCGAAGCAAAAACTAAAACTTTCGCAGGTTAAGCGAATCACGGATCTCAAAGAATGAAGCTGAGTTAAAACTGAACAGCGTTAAGACTGAAAATGTCTGCTTCTCAAAACGACGTCCGCCTTAAAAGCGAGCTGGAAAAACTAAAACGCGAGTGCCGTAGAGGCGCAGAACAGCATTTCAAAAGCGGAAGCTGCAAAAGCGGATACTTGAATTAAGAAAACGCTAGCGAGCAAGAGAAAGGAAGCTTCGCCATTTGAACAATGTAAAGGCAAAACTGGAATCATGGCGTAAAAGCCGGAAATATCTCCGAAGCTGAAGCAAAGGCAAAACTTCAGGAGCTTGAGAGACAATTGCATAATCAAAAAGATAATTAGTTGCTCTTGAAGAAATCTCCCGGATCGATTCTAGAACGCCGTTTTGGCGCGCGGGATCGCCGGCTCTTCAAACGATTGACAAAATCTGCGAAGCAGATGAAAGAAAATAGCCCCGGGTGAAGCAAAGCGGAACCCGGGTTTTTCGTTTAGGTAATCGTTTGAGCCTTCAAAACAGGTGACAGATCATAGGAAACGGGCATGCCGCTATCTTCAGCCCGATCCTATTTCAAATCGTTCCAAAACATCAGCGCATTGTAAACAAACGCGTGATCGTGGTGATTGAGATGACGGTGCATCGGGTTCCAGCCGAAAAGGACCACCTGCCCGCTGCCGACGGTCGTTTCAAGAATTGCCGGAGATCCGTCCAACGCGTCTTTCCCGCTCAAAATGCCGCCGGATAAAACGAGCGGCTGAGGTTTTTCAGCTTTCTTTTTCTCGTCATCGGCTTTTTCGCGGTCCCATGGACGAACGGAAGCTTTTTTCATCCCGAATTGAGCTACCGAAAGGTTCCGGTCGTCTTTCCCGACGCTGTATAACGGCGTATTACCGCGAAATGCGTAAGTGATCTCATCGTATCCGAATGTTAACGGTGATGACGGATCGGTGATCTTCATCGTGATCACGGATCCTGGCGTATTGATACCCGGCCTCGACATCGAAATATCACTTACCATCCCGCTGTCCACGGCGAGAGTGCCGCCCGAACCCATTCCGATAAATGTACCGCCCGCATTTATAAATTTTTCGAGCGATGCGAGACCCTCTAGTCCGAAGCCGCCGGTGATGTCATTTGAACTGACGATCTTTCCGTGACTCGGAGTTTTCGGCGTTGTGTTATACGCAAGCGGACTCCATTTTTTGTCGATACCTGCAACAAAATTTTTCAGCGATCCGCCGCCGAAATCCGGCGCGATGATGACATCATATTTCGCCCTGAGATTTCCGGCGCGAAGTTCGGTTTTCTCGATAATTTTGAACGGAATTCTCGATTGATCAAACGTAAACCTGAGCCAGCCTGCATTTTGGGTCGATATCCAGCTGTGGATCATTCCGATTCTCGGAACGTCGAGATCGATCAGATCGCCTTTCGGGAGATCAGAAATTCCCTCCGATTCAAGAAGCGTGTTTTCAATGACTTTTGCAAATTCCGCTTTATCAACGGTGCTAGAGTCAATAAAAATAGTCCCCGCCGGAAACGACCTGGAGCCGATCCTGACCGTACTTTTTGCAGCTTTCATCGCGGCTTTCGGAAGCGCAAATCGGAGTTCGCCGAGACCTTCCTGCCCGCGGTGAACGACTGCGAAGTATTTCGAGTTCGAAACCGATCCGGGTGTTTGATAAAAATCTTTGCCGGAAGCCGCGATCTTCACGGATTGGTCGAGCACCTTTTTATCGTCCACCATTTTTACGTCTACGCCGCGGATCAATCCGAGTGTCCACGCGACATCGTCGTAAGGCGGCAGTGCTGCCTTTTCAGGAAAAGCCTGCTTTTCGAAAAGATTTTTCGCAAACGGACCGTAAGGCTGATCGAGTTTTATCAGTGCGTCGCCTTTTGCGACCGTCAGATCGCCATACTTCTCATCTTTTGACGCAATGCTGACCTCGATCCCCTGCTCAATCGTCAGATCGATCAATTCTCGCGCAGCACCGTTATCGCGCTGAGCGTGCGGAATGACGATCGCATATGGCGCTTTTTCTTTTCCGCGCGAGACCGATTCGACGCCTTTGTTATAGAAATTTTCAACCAGTTCGCTGCCGTTTCGTGCAGCGTATTCCAGTGAAACGTAAACACCGCTCGACATAAAATTGACCGTATTTCTGATCGACCAGTGCGTTTCTTCAGACGGCGGAGACGGGCGGTACCATGTTTTTTCGGTAACCTTTTCTCCGGCAAAACGGCTGTCTCCGAGATCGCGCTTCATCGTTTCAGAGCTCGCGTTTCCAAAGGTTTCGTAAAAGCGTCCGTTTGCGTTGCGGTTGTTTGTCACCCAAAGCATATATCCCGGAAACCAGCCCGTGTAGAAACCCCACGTCCAGACACCCGGCAAACCCATTGCCGTCAATCGCGAAACCTCATAATTGGCGATCGATCCCCATTCGGACACGGTCGTTGCGCTGACCGATTCATTATACGGACCGGTTCCGAGAGCGACGTAAAGATACGGAACGGATTCGTGCAAATCGAGCGAAAGCGTAGGCTTATATTTAAGAAAACCGCGGAGAAAATTCTTCGTGATCGGCTGTGTCAGGCCGATACCGTCGCGGTTGTTGTCATGAAATGTATATTTTCCCCAGAACGGCGGACTAGTCGGGGGCCGGTCGTAATAGTTTGTGCGGCCTTTGTGATGTCGGTGAAACCATTCAACAGAGCGGTTTCTTCCGTCAACTTCGAAAACCGGCGTGATCATCGTGATCACATTTTTTCGAATGTTTTTAAAGATCTCACGTTCTTCGGCGGCAAGCCGATACGCGATCTCAAGCGATGTTTCCGGAGGACCGAATTCGGTTGAATGAAGTCCGGCGGTGATCCAATAGATCGGTTTTGCAGATCGGATAATTTCGTCAGCTGCGGCGCGGTCGGTTTTCCGCGGATCGGCGAGAGCGTTTAACTTTGCGACATATTGATCCAGATTTGCGATTGTTTCTTCGTCTGCAATGATCAATGCGATCATTTCGCGGCCTTCGGCACTATTTCCCAAACTCACCACCTTTGCACGATCCGTCGCCGCGGCGATCGCCCGCATGTAAGCATGGATCTCGGCGACATTTGTCATTTCTCCCGGCGCACCGGCAATGTAACCGAGGAAATCGCGCGGACTCGGGATCGTCGGATGATCGGGGATCGACGATACAAGCGGTGTCAGAAATCTTTTTTCGGTGGTCGCATCCAGAATCGCTTTTGTTGAAACCTCGTCAACCGCAAGTCTGCCAAGTTTTCCCGGATCTTTCGCGATTGCACCGGAGCATAAAATTATGCACAGAAATACTAATGTCAAAAGATTTCCGAAGATTCGGTTCGCTCTCATTTTCATCCCTCCAAATTGTATTGCTTTTAGCTAAACATAATAGGAAATTCGGGTTGACACAAGAGACCTCTTGAGAATTTATGTATTTCCGGAAATATCCGGTTACAACATGCTCATCTTTTTTTGATACCATACGAAAAAGAAGTTTAAGAGGTGATCACTATGCGAACGTTCGTTGTTTTATTTTGTCTGGCGATATTTCTGCCGCAGGTTTTTGCTCAAAACCAGAATGATCCGAGGTTGCGGGTGCCGACATTAAGCCCGCAAAGCGACATCACACAGGAAGTTGCGCTTACGGAAGTGAAGCTTACGTATGCACGCCCCAGCGCCAAGGGCAGAAAAGTATTCGGCGAACTCGTACCGTTTGGAGAGATATGGCGAACCGGAGCCAATGCTTCAACAAAGATCACATTCAGCGAAGATGTTTCGATCGCAGGAAATGATCTAAAAGCGGGGACCTACGCGATCTACACGATCCCCGAAGAAGAAAGCTGGACAATAATCATCCATAAAAACACAACACACCGGGCGCTTGCAGGAAACGTTTATAAACAGGAAGAAGATGCTTTTCGCTTTTCTATAAAGCCGCGGAAAACTTCGAATTTTGTAGAAACTTTTACGATCGAATTTACGGACATTTCAACTGCGTCATGTGCGCTGAGTCTCAGTTGGGAAAATACGGAAGTTAAGTTTCCGATCGATTTTGCAGTTGATAAACAGATCGATGCACAGATCGCCAGGCTTCTCGAAGGAAAAGACGGAATGAGCCATCAGAATTATTTTCTCGCCGCGGAGTATTATTTCCACAATGACAGGGATCAGGATCAGGCGGTCAAATGGATCAAGACCGGGATCGAAAAAAGTCCGAAAAATCCCCGTTACGGTCTGCTTCACGCGAAGATTCTCGCAAAACAGGGAAAGAAAATTGAAGCGCTGAAAACGATCGCCGAGGCAAATGCCTGGGCAAAAGAGCAGAAAGACGATAACTACCTTTCTCAAACACAGATCTTTTGGGATTCGATAAAATGAAGCTGATTATTGTAAGGAACCAACGAGATGCATCGGGTCTGAAAGTCCATACAGACATCAGCTTGAAATTTATTTGATCAATGCGTTGGAGTCTCTCTGAAAAGCGTAGCGCCGCGATCCCGGTGGTTGCGGCATTTTGCCGCCGCCAATCGGTCAAATCGTGAAGCCGCTTGAGAGCGAGACGCTCTCATGACAGCCGTCGAGACGACAGCGCTACGCTTTTTTCAAACAGCCTCGTTTCTTTCTGCAAAAAGTCGGACAATTTATTCGTCCAATGAAGTTGCTACCAGAATTATCGGAATTGCCAACACGGCAACTATTATTCCGGTAGCGATCAAATGTTTTCTGGGTCGGATCCGTTTTCCGTTTCGCGCGCGATGCTTTCCGTAGTTTTTCCAGATGTCTTTGATCTCTTCATATTTAACTTCGATCTTCTGCCCCTTATCTACGTCATTGATCATAAAGGATTCTTCGCCGATCGAATCAATTGATCCGTAAAGCTCGTTTCCGTTTTTGGCGACAACGGTCAGATCTCCGAATCGTCCGATCTTTTCGATCTTTTTCTTAAACCTTGCAGCATTTGCGGTTAGCACGGGTGCGTTTACCTGATTATCATCAGTTTGTGCAAACACAGGTGAAATACTTGCCGAAACCAGCGACAAACAGATAATGAGAGATTGATAGAATTTGCCGTAAAATGACAAACCGAATTTCCGTTTCATAAACATTTCCCGGATCGCTCCTTTGTAATTTGGTTTTTCCGGTTATTCGTATCACATCGTTCCCCCGTAGGTCTCAAAAGAATTGTGAATTCGTTTTGAAATCTACTGTTCATTTGATCATTTGCTAACGAACATATTTCCCCTTATCCAAAACCGCCAAGGTTTTTTAGAATATTCTTCGGCGTAATCGATACCGATCCGCGTACCCGATGCGATGTCCGAATCTGAAATTTCTTTACCCTTTTCGATCCAAACATTTGTTCCCTTAAGATCTTCGCCGTTTAGGGTTTTGTCGATCCCGAGCGCGATCGAGAGCTTTCCGGGACCCGACGTCAGATTCTTATCGGGCATTTTGCCGCGACGCGCGCGCATCGTTTCGATTCCCTCCACCGGTTCGACAGCACGTATCAGGATCGCATGCGGGACATCCTGTTTTCCCGTAACGACGTTGAACTGAAAATACATTCCGTAAACAAAAAAGACATACGCAACGCCGCCTTCGGAAAACATCACTTCGGTACGTTTTGTGCGTCTGTATTTATGGGAATGAGCGGCCTTATCATCTGGCCCCATATACGCTTCGGTCTCGACGATCATTCCCGAAACCCGTCGTCCGTTTTCATCCGGAACCACGAGAATTTTTCCAAGAAGATCTCTTGCCACTTCTAGCGTTTCCTCCCGGATATAAAATTTCTTCGCGAGTTTCATATTTTTTGCTTCCGCCGACATTGAGAATCGCGGGCACGGATATTGCACCTTAAATGTTTTCAAGGCAAAAGGCAGATTTGTGTATTAAAGCGATACGTATCGTTATTATTATGTACGAAATTATTATTTATTTTAAGGAGATTAGAAAATGTTTGTAAAAGATATCATGACAGGCAATCCGGCATGTTGTATGAAAGAGAGTTCGCTTGAAGATGCGGCAAAAATGATGAAAGAAAACGATTGCGGATGTATTCCGGTGGTAAACGAAATGGAGACAAAAACGCCGGTCGGTGTCATCACGGACCGGGATATTTGCTGTCGGACCGTAGCAGAAGGATTAAATCCGCTCGAACTTAAGGTTGGAGACATAATGATCTCGGGGGTCGAGGTTGTTCAGCCCAACACTAGCGTTGAAGACTGCTGTAATCTGATGGAAGAAAAACAGATACGCCGGGTGGTGGTGGTGGACGACATGGGCAGCTGTTGCGGAATCGTTTCTCAGGCAGATATCGCAATAAATGCGGAAGAAAATAAAACTGCTGAAGTTGTTCAGGAAGTATCAAAATCCGCAGCTGCTCAGTAAACGCACGGGTTCGTCGTATCTACGGCGAAAACGTAGCGCCAGCGTCCCGGTGGCTGTGGCGGCGCTCCTTGAGCCGCCTAAGAGCAAGACGCTCTTACAACAGCCACCGGGAGGTTGGCGCTGCGCTTTTCATACAGCCTCATTTTACCAATTCACTTAATTCGCGGGAGGAAGCGATTCTGTACTCGTTAAACAGATTTGCTCTCATTCACCAAAATCCGGCGGATAATAGATCACTTCGACAATTTTTTCGCCGACTCCCTTCGTATAAAAAGAGGAAGTTCCATCACGATGCGGTTTTATCGGCCGCTTTTCCTTTGCTGCGGCGGCTTCGAGTTCTTCCATCGTGTCAACTTTCAAACCTATATGCGGCGGATGTTTTGACCCCGGGGGAAGGAGAGCGAGACCAAAACCTTTCGGATCGCGCATCATTGCCCAGTCTTCATAAACCGTTTCGACGGTAAAACCAAGCTGCTTGCATTCCTCAACGCTTTTTTCAAGATTTTCACACTTTACTGCCAAATGATCGACGGTTCCGGCAAATCGAAATTCATTTTCTTCTGACATTTCAAACTCCTTTTGTTACAATTTTAGCAACGAAACTCGCTTTAACAAACTCCGCTATCCCTGTTTAATCATGAAAAATGATCTTCGAATCGCATCGCTTCTTCCTTCTTCGACGGAGATAATTTGCGCACTTGGTCTTGAAGAAAATCTCGTCGGGATCACGCACGAATGTGATTTTCCGACTTATGTCACCGGACTCCCGCATTTAACGGCAAGCAGAATTTCTCACGAAACAATGACGAGCAAGGAGATCGATCATGCCGTCCGCAGCCAGCTTGACGGACACGGATCGATCTATGACCTCGATACCGATCTGCTTCAGGAATTAAAACCCGACATTATTCTCACGCAGGAACTTTGCGATGTTTGCGCCGTGAGCTACAAAACGGTGAAAAAGGCCGCAAGGATGTACGTTGCGGATGCGCAGGTCGTTTCGCTCGAACCGAATACGATCGAAGATATTTTTGAGAATATAACAACGGTCGGCGAGCTTTGCGGCGTCCGGGAAAAAGCGGTTTCGCTGGTCAATGATCTGTATAAGCGGCTTGAAGACATCCGGAAAATAACATCCGAACTAAAAGACCATCCGAACGCATTTATGCTGGAATGGCTTGAACCACCTTTTTCTCCGGGGCACTGGGTACCAGAGCAGGTGACTATCGCAGGAGGAAATCCGCTTCTCGGCCGCGCCGGTGAAAGATCCGTAACTACAACTTACAAAAGTATTTATGAATCAAAGCCCGAAGTTATCGTCTTTATGCCTTGCGGTTATTACACTGCAGACACACTCCGGCAGTTAGAAAATACCGATTTTCCTGAAAACTGGCGTCGGATCCCCGCGATTGAAACCGGTAATATTTGGGCACTCGATGCGACGAGCTATTTTTCAAGACCCGGTCCAAGGGTTGTTGACGGTGCGGAAATCCTCGCGAAGATCTTTCATTCCGAGATTTTTGGTGCGCCGTCTGTAGCTGAAGCGGTTCGAATCCCAAGGGAGTTGATAAGTTTCTCCGGGAGTTTCTCCGCACAGGCTTAAGTTTTTTTATGAGGGAACACGTTTTATGAGATCGATCTTAATTTCACTTGCAATTCTATTCGGCGCGATTTCAGTTTTCGCACAAACACCGACCGAGGTTTTGGCAACGTCGACGATCCGGAGTTTTACTGCTCAGGATCTTTCGCCGGAAATTTCAAAAGCCTGGATTTCACTGCCGGAAACGATGGCAAACGCAAGGAAGATACTGCTCGACCGGCAGATCGAAGACGTGCTGCTGGAAGTTGCTGCGGCGGAAAACAAGATGAAGGTTAACGAATTTATAACGGCATCGGTCGCCAAGAAAGTTCCGGACCCGTCTGAAACTCAGATCAAAGCGGTTTACGACGCAAATAAGGCCGACCTTGAAAATGTGCCGCTTTCAGAGGTTCGCTCAAAGATCGTTGAATATCTCCGGCAGGAACCCGAAAAGAAAGCCTACGAGGATTTTATCGCCGGCCTTAAAACGACTTACAAGATCACTTATGTAAAAGATATCTCCGCCGAACGTCTTATTCCGCCTGATGTATTGGCGACTGTCGGACCGCGGTCGATAACGTACAAAGACTTTACGGATAAGAATGCGCTTGTTCTTTATGAATACGAGGCAAATATGTTTGACCAGGTTTCGGCATCGCTGAATCAGGCAGTCGAAGCCGCAGTTCTGTCAGAGGAAGCGATCGGTTTCGGAATTGCACCGAGCGAACTGATCGCGCGTGAGATCACAAACAAAATGCAGAATTATACTGATGAAGAACAGTCGCGGCTTCATTCAATTCTTACAAAACGTCTCTATGAAAAATATCGCGTAAAGTTTTTCCTTAAAGCGCCGGCGCCGTATGTTCAGGAAGTGTCGGTTGACGACGATCCGTTTCAGGGTGATAAGAATGCACCGATAACCGTTGTCATGTTTACTGATCTCGAATGCCCCGCCTGCGCAGCCGTATATCCTGTGCTGAAAAATGTAGTTGCCGAATACGGCGCACGGATAAAGTTTGTGATCAGGGATTTCCCGCTTGAGGGCATCCATGCAAATGCATTTGGCGCGGCGGTTGCGGCAAATGCAGCAAACAATCAGGGAAAATACTTTGAATACAAAGAGCTGCTTTACAAAAACCAGGATTCGCTCGATACTGAATCTTTGGTCAAACTCGCAAAGCAGATCGGCATGGATGAAAAGAAGTTCAGATCTGACTTGGGCGAGACTAAATATGCAGAAGAAGTTCGCAAAGACATTGAAGACGGCGAAAAATACGGTGTGAATTCAACTCCGACGATCTTTGTAAACGGGATCAAAGTTCGCGTACTTTCCGCCCAGGCGTTTCGCGAAGCGATAGACCGGTTTGCAAAATAACCCCAAGAAGAATATGCGCTTATACTTATTGATCCTTTTTGTCACCATGATATTTTCCTGCGGTGTAAATTCCGGAACAAAATCTTCGACGCCGTCGCCGGGTTCACCTGATCCGGTTGTAAATTCGAAGTCGGCTGTATCGGGCTTTGAAGTCGTCAGAGAATTTAAACACGATAAGAATGCTTTCACGCAGGGCCTCCTTTTTCATGACGGTTTTCTTTATGAGAGTACCGGTCAATACGGAGAATCCTCGCTGCGCAAGGTTGAACTTCAAACCGGCAAAGTTTTGCAGATGCATAAAGTCGCTAAAGATTATTTCGCCGAAGGAATCACCCTGCTAAACGGCAAGATCTACCAACTGACCTGGCAGAGTTCGCTCGGGTTTGTTTACGACCTCGCTGACTTTAAGCTGATAAAAGAGTTTCGTTACAGCGGTGAAGGCTGGGGTCTTACAAACGACGGAAAAAGTCTGATCTTAAGCGACGGCACACACGTCATCAGATTTCTCAACCCCGAAACATTTGATGTCGAACGGACGATCGTCGTAATGAATGACGACGGCAATCCGCTGATGAGATTGAATGAACTCGAATATGTCAAAGGTGAGATCTGGGCGAATATCTGGCAATCCGAATTGATCGGCAAGCCGAATATCATCGCGCGTATTGATCCTGCTAGCGGAAAGCTTCTCGGCTGGATAAACCTCGATAAGATCTCGCCGGCTGACAGCGGATCAAATTACGAAAACTCACTAAACGGGATCGCCTATGACGCAAAGGACGACCGCATTTTCGTCACCGGAAAAAACTGGTCAAAACTCTTTGAGATAAAAGTCGAAGCGGAATAGTTACCGAAGAACGGCGTAACACATGCGTCAAGCTTTTTGCGCGAAGATCTGTTTCACTATGTCCTTCAAATCAGCGGCGTAGACCGGTTTATCAAACCGCGCTTTCAAATCATCAAACTGCATTCCGTCAATGAGGATCGGTTCGTCGGACTTTATAACGTGCTCCGGAATGATCACATAATCTCCTTTTATAGCGTCTTTTACGGCAAGAAGATCCCGCCCGGAAAGCAATCCGGCAACCGAAACATCGCCTCCGAAATAGGTGTTTGGAACAGCCATAACATAAAATTCCGAACCGATCAATTTGTTCAGTCTATCAACCTGCTCTTTTAATACGGGAGCAAACATCTCGCCCGTCAGGATCGTTGCATGGAGTGAGTTTGGAAAATCCGGTTCGCTCGACCCCGCACTATCGCCGCTGGCAGGTTTGATCGCGAATTCATGTGTTCTGACATCCGCAGCGGCAGCGGGTTTTGATCCAATATCCACGGTTCGATAGTTTTCAACTTCCTTTAAAAACTCATCAAATTCATTGACAAAGGATCGGATCATCCCTACTCCGTCTTCGATCTGCGGATAGTTGCCGTAATGTGCCTTATCCGGAATTTCAGCGCCCGCTTTCAGGTAGATCTCATCACCGAGGAAGGCAAAAGTGACGCCGAGCGTTTCGCGAAATTCATTCTGCAGTTTTTCGACCTCCGAGATCGTCCGCCGGCAGAATTCGGGTGTAACGCGTGTCAGACGTTCGTCTTTGTTGTATCTCGTAAGCGCGACCGGAACTATCGCGGTTGAAACAACCTTCGGATAATGCGATGCAAGATCACGAAGCGTTTTCTCGAGCTGCTTTCCGTCATTGATGCCGGGACAAAGAACCACCTGTGCATGCAGTTCGATATTATTTTCGAGAAGTCTTTCGAGTTTGTCAGAAATATCGGCACGTTCTTCGGGGACTCCGAGAAGAAAGGCGCGCGTTTTTACATCCGTTGCATGTACAGAAACATACTGAGGTGACAAACGCTGCTCGATGATGCGGTTCATCTCATCTTCCGTGATCGAGGAAAGCGTTGTGTAATTACCGTATAGAAACGACAGACGAATGTCCTCATCCCGGACAAAAAGCGACGGGCGCGCATCTTCAGGGTTTCCTTTGCAGAAACAAAACAAACATTCGTTTGCACACTGCCGCGGAACGATCTGTTCGAAGTTTATTCCGAAATCTTCACCTTCGTCGCGTTCGAGATCCACTTCCCACGTTTCGCCGTTTACTTTTCGAACGAGAAACGTCATCGCCACTTCGCCCGAAGTTTGAAAGCGAAAATCGAGATAATCGCGCACGCTTCTGCCGTTGACCTTGACGATCCGGTCGCCGGAAGCAAGTTCCAGTTCTTCGGCGAGGCTCTCGGGTTCGACAGAATCGATCGTTACGCCCGGACGGCGAAGCTGAGTAACGGCTGGTGTGACGGCAAATTCATACATAACGGCAAAATCTTTCGCAGGCTAATATCTTATCAAATACTTTTTGTAAATAAATCTCGCAAGCTCGCCAAAAAACAGTATTCCTGCGTAATCCGCTACAAGATCTCCGGTGTCAAACGACCTGCCGGTAACAAAAAGCTGAGAAAACTCTTCGACGGTGACGATCAGAAAAACTATCAGGCTTCCGGATAAATACCTGAATTTCCAAAACGAAAACTCTTCTGCTCTGAGAACAAGATTTACGGCAAACGAAAATCCGCCCATCAGAAAAAAGTGTGCGATCTTGTCAAAATACGGAATTCCGCCGCTAAACTTGAGCAGATACTGCGTACTTTTAACATCCGCCAAAATAACAATGCCTGCAATAATAAAGATATATATACCGGCGAATATCTTTATTTTTGCAGACATTTTTCAAATTTAAGATTCAACGTTCAAGATTCAAGATTTCTGATAACGCGAATTTTGAATCTTAGAGGTTGAATTTTGACCTTAGCTTGTCGCTTTCGCCGCCAATCCGTCAACCAGGCTTTCAAGCGGCGTATATTCAAGATCCTGCGATGTCGCGACCGCTTCATAGGTCAGTTTTCCGGCATAGGTATTTACGCCTTCGGCCAGCCCCTTATCATCCTGAATGGCTTTTTCAAATCCCTTATTCGCAAGCGCCATCGCATAGGGCAGCGTCGCATTTGTCAGCGCAAACGTCGATGTTCTCGGAACCGCGCCCGGCATATTTGCCACGCAATAGTGGAGCACGCCTTCTTCGTAGTAAGTCGGATTTGAATGTGTTGTAGCGCGCGTTGTTTCAAAACAGCCGCCCTGATCTACCGCGACATCTACTAGAACCGCGCCGTTCGGGATCACTTTCAGCATATCGCGCGTCACGAGTTTCGGAGCCGCAGCACCGACAACCAGTACGGCACCGATAACCAGATCAGCATGCGAGATCGCTTCTTCGATCTGATACCGGCTCGATGCAAGCGTCTGGATCTTCGAAAGAAAGATATCATCGAGCTGTCGAAGCCGGTCGAGGTCACGATCAATGATGGTGACGTGCGCACCTAGACCGATCGCCATCTTAGCTGCTTCCGTGCCGACAACTCCGCCGCCGATAATGACCACATTTGCTGCCGGAACTCCGGGAACTCCGCCGAGCAGAATCCCGCGTCCGCCGTTCATCTTTTCAAGATACGTTGCGCCGACCTGTACTGACATCCGCCCGGCAACTTCCGACATCGGTGTCAAAAGAGGCAAACGGCCGCGTCTGTCGGTGATCGTTTCATACGCTACACCCGTAACGTTTCTTTCCATCATCTGCCTGGTCAGTTCAAATTCCGGTGCGAGATGGAGATATGTAAAGAGCAGCTGGTTTTCACGCATCCGCGGATATTCCGGCGCTACCGGCTCTTTAACCTTTACTATCATGTCACCGGCTTCCCAGATCTCATCCGCTGTTTCCAGAATAGTTGCACCCGCATTCGTATAATCCGAATTGGCAAATCCCGAACCTTCACCCGCTGCTTTCTCAACAAAAAGCATATGGCCGGCATCCGTCAAAGCCTGAACACCCGCCGGTGTCAAACCAACCCGATATTCGTTATCCTTGATCTCTTTTGGCAATCCTATTTTCATAAATTCTCCCGAAGATATTCATTAAAAGTTTTACAAATTATAGCTATGCCCATAATTTTACGCGGTTTTAACAAAATCCGAAAACCGTATAAGCAAGTTTTATGCACTCATCGTGCATAAATTTATCTACTAAAGCTTAGCTGAAATTTCAATTTACTCATTTTTCTGCTTGACATTTCCTGTTATAACAACTATTGTTGTCACGATGGTAAACAAACTGCAGATGGAAATTAAACAATCAAAGAAATTTGAAAGTCTCGAACATGAGGCATTCTTAAATCTTCAGCGAACGACAGATTTCCTGATGCGGAAAGTTACCGATGCGCTAAAACCTTTCGGCATCACACCGCCTCAGTACAATGTCTTGCGAATCTTGCGAGGCGCCGGCGAAAGCGGTCTGATAAACCGGGAGATCGGCGAACGAATGCTGACCTTTGTCCCGGACGTTACGCGAATGCTTGACCGGCTTGAAAAACGGGATCTTGTATGCCGGGAAAGGGGTGTTGAGGACCGGCGGCTGGTAACTGCGTGTATAACAGAAGAAGGGCTTAATCTACTTTCTGATCTGGATCAGGTATTTTCAGATCTGAACAAAGAGCTTCTCGGAGTCTGCAATAAAAGAACGCTGACCGAACTGATCGGGACGCTTGAACGGCTCCGCGGAGCGTGATACCAAAAGATTGGGACGGTTATTTTCCCGATTATTCACAAACTAAACCTTGTTATAACAGAGATATTTATAACAAGCATTACAAGGGGGTTACCAATTAAGATGAAGGCAGAAAAAAGTGTTGAAACCAGAACGAAGACAATCGAAAGAATAATCGCGCCGCCGCCCGTCCATTGGGTCGGAGACGGATTCCGCGTCCACGGATTTTTCCCCTATCACCGATTGGGAGATCAAAGGATGAGTCCGTTCTATTTGCTGGATTACAATGCGCCGTTTGAGTTTAAGCCGAGCGAAAAACTGCTCGGGGTCGGTCCGCATCCGCACCGCGGTTTTGAAACCGTGACGATCGCCTATAAAGGCAAAGTCGCGCATCATGACAGCCGCGGCGGTGGCGGTGTGATCGGCGAGGGTGACGTTCAATGGATGACGGCCGGATCAGGACTATTGCACAAGGAATACCATGAAGAGGAATTTAACAAAAAAGGCGGTGTTTTCCATATGGTCCAGCTTTGGGTCAATCTTCCGGCAAAAGACAAGATGACCGATCCGCGGTATCAGGCGATCACCAATAGTGAAATGGGAAGATATGAACTTCCTGATGACGGCGGACACGTAGAGATAATCGCGGGCGAGTTTGGCGGTGTAAAAGGACCGGCGAAAACTTTTTCACCCGTCAATTTGTTCAACATTAAACCAAAGAACGGCACGTCGCTTGATCTTGATCTGCCTGAAAACTTTACAACAGCGATCCTCGTGATCGAAGGTCAGGTAAAGATAAACGGAAGCGAAATTGCTCCGGCTGACCACTTTGTTTTGTTTAACAACGACGGAGAAAACATCTCCATCGAAGCGGAAAAAGACAGCGTGCTTCTGGTGATGAGCGGTGAACCGCTGAATGAGCCGATCGCCGCGTACGGACCATTTCTGATGAACACGCGGGATGAGATCAGACAGGCCGCTGAAGATTTCCAGTCCGGAAAATTCGGGTATCTGGAAGATTAGCAAAAGCCGAAATTTGAAAACGCCTGATCGGGATCTTCTGATTCCCGTTCAGGCGTTCTTTTATTAGTTCTAAATTAGGTTCAGATCTCGACCTCATCTATCTGAGCTTTCTGGAGTTTGCCCGAATAATCGATATAAAGTGATTTCCATTCGCTGAAGATATCGAGAACCTGTGTTCCGGCTTCGCGATGGCCGTTGCCGGTTCCTTTTGTTCCGCCAAACGGAAGATGAACTTCGGCACCGATCGTCGCCGAATTTACATAGCATATGCCCGTATAGAGTTCGTTCATCGCATGGAACGCCTTGTTAACATCCTGCGTGTAGATCGCCGCACTCAGTCCGTATTTCACATCATTGGCGATCCTGATCGCTTCATCGAGAGTTGAAAACGGAATGACCGTCGTCACCGGACCAAAGATCTCTTCCTGCGAAATACGCATTTTCGGCGACGCGTCAGAAAATACTGTCGGTTCAATATAATATCCATTCTTGTATTTTCCTGTTCTGAGCGCGTTTCCGCCAACCGCCAAAGTCGCCTTGTCTTCAGTTTTGCCGATCTCAATATATGAAAGGATCTTATCCATCGCCTGCTGATTGATCACCGGACCGACATTAGTCTTCGCATCCAAACCGTTTCCGACGCGAAGGGTTTTCACCTTTTCGACAAGTTTCTGCACAAATTTCTTATAGACCTTCTTATGCACGATCAGTCGCGAAGATGCCGTGCAGCGCTGTCCGGAAGTGCCGAATGCACCCCACAGCGAACCTTCAACTGCATTATCGATATCAGCGTCATCCATTATGATGATCGCGTTCTTTCCGCCCATTTCAAGCGAAACTATTTTGTTGTCGCGCGCACATTGCTCGGCGATTATTCTGCCTGTGTCCGTTGAACCGGTAAACGAGATCAGACGCACATCTTTATGCTTTACAAGTGCCTCGCCCGCCTCGCCAAAACCATTGACGACATTTACGACGCCTTTCGGGATTCCCGCTTGTTCGCATGCTTTTACCAGATTGACCGTCGAAAGCGGAACGTCTTCGCCGGATTTGATGACCACTGTATTTCCGCAAACAAGCGCCGGTATCAGCTTCCATGAAGGGATCGCCATCGGGAAGTTAAACGGCGTGATCAAACCGCAGAGTCCTACCGGTTGGCGAACACACATCGCAAACTTATCGTGCATTTCTGCCGGTGTCGTAAAGCCGTGGAGTCTTCTTCCCTCGCCTGCGGTGTAATAAGTGCAGTCGATCGCTTCCTGAACATCTCCGCCTGTTTCGGTCAGAACCTTCCCCATTTCGCGGGTCATTTCCTGTGAAAACCGGTCTTTATTTTTTGCGAGGATCTCGCCGAGTCTGAACAAGATCTCGGCCCGTTTTGGCGCAGGCGTGTTTTTCCAGCGCTTTGCCGCGCCTTTTGCTGCTGCAACCGCTTTCTTGACGTCGTCTTCATTTGACTTTGGAAAACGTCCGACGATGTCCGTCGTGTCTGCCGGATTTACATTATCAAACCATTCACCCGACGAACTCTTTACCCATTCGCCGCCGATATAATTGTGAAATCTTTTTACGCTTGTTTTCGCGTTTTTCTTTGGCGTTGTTTTCGCCGCTTTTTTTGCTTCTGCCATAATAATTTGCTGTCCCAAAATAATCGGGCTTAGAGTCCGAAGAAAATATCTTATAACTCTAAACCCTTAATTCCAAACGCTGCACACGGACTATTTCGCCGTAAATTGAACAACTACCGGGACAAACTGCCGCCCTCTCGGATCATATCTCAAAACGTGCAAAACGATCGCCGATCCCGCTTTGATTCCTTTCGTCAGCTCGCGAAATTCTTCCAGATTCTTTACGCTGCTTCGGTTAAATCTTTGGATAATGTCATTTTCCGACAGTGCGTCACCGCCGGCTGAGTTCTTGATATCCGCCAGATAGCTTTCCGGAGCGATCTTGCTAACCACGACACCTTCCTGCCCTTTTAACCGGAACTTGCGGGTAAACTGAGCATCGATGTTCTCAAGCGTCAGCCCGTCAAATGGCGTTTCGACGAGATCCGCATTTTCGATCGGAAGTTTTCTTTTTGTATCGTCGGACGCGATGATCTCGTCAACCGGACGCTCATCGAGTTTTACGGTAATAATTTTTCTTTCAAGCGTTGTGCCGACTTCGCGGAGTATGGAAACTTTAACCGAACTTCCCGGCTGCATCGACGAGATCATCGCGATCAGTTCCTGATGATCGTCGACCGATTTACCATTTATCGCAAGAATAATGTCATCCTTTAAGAGACCGGCCTTTGCCGCTGCCCCGTTTTTGTCACGAATTTGCGTGATGATCGCTCCTTTTGCTTCAGGCAAATTATAAACTTCCGCAAACTCTTTCTTTACCGAATCAAGAAAGATCCCGAGAAATCCCCGGCGAACTTTACCGTTTAGCAAAACCTGTTCGTAAACATAATTTGCTTCGTTTGACGGCAGCGCAAAACCGATTCCGTTGTAGTCCCCGGTCGATGTGGCGATCTGTGAATTAACACCGATCACTTCGCCGTTCATGTTGACCAGCGGTCCGCCCGAATTACCGCGATTGATCGCCGCGTCGGTTTGAATAAACTTTTGAAATGCCGTAGACGAAGGAATTTCCCTCTTTGTCTGAGAAATTATTCCGGCCGTAACGGTTTGCTCGAGCCCGAATGGGGAGCCGACGGCGAGAACCCAGTCGCCGATATTGATCGAATCCGAATCGCCGAATTCTAAATACGGAAGTTCCTTTTCTGATTCTATTTTAAGTATCGCAAGATCCGTTTGATCATCACCGCCGACGATCTTCGCCGAATATTCTTCTCCGGATTGCAGCCGGACGGTAATTCTCGCTGAATCTTCAACAACGTGGTAATTGGTTAGAATGTACCCGCGCTTATCAACAATAAATCCGCTTCCGACCGCCGAACTCGGCCGTCTTGGAAGGCTTCGCCGGAAATAATCTAAAATGTCATCGTTCTCTCCCGGTGCTTCTTTGCCGCGTACATTTACGTCCGGTACTTTTCCTTTTGTATCGATATTTACGACCGCCGCTTCGACGTGTTTGGCGACTTCGGCAAAAGTGGCGGAAAGTTGTTCAGGAGAGGATTTTGCGCTTTTGGTCTTCTGAAATGTATCCGGCAGCTGCGCATAACCCGTTCCGGAATACATAAATAAAGCGATAAGAAATAATGTGAATTTCGACAGCGCAGATCCTGCACCGGTTCTTACACCACTTTCCTTACTCTCAGAAATCAAATACATATTACTCTCCCAATTAAAATAGCTTTTCCGCGCACCGCGCGTCTAACGAGTATAAAGTGCCGCGGAACAATTGACAATAAAATTTTCGCGGCCGGATCGGAAAGCCGGCCTCGAAAACTCAGGACCGCATCGAAAGCATTACCTTCAAAACGCCTTTTTTTGATGCTTCTTCAAACGCTCTGATCCCGTCAGCGATCGGATATTCATCCGATATCAGATTGCTGACATCAAAACTGCTATGTTTTAAAAGATCTAAAGCCGGCGAAAACTTTCCGCATCTTGAACCGATGATCGTTATCTCATCAACAACTACCCGCCAGGCTTCCCACGTCGGTTTGCCGTGAAAAGTAGATTTTAAAACCAATTTGCCGCGCGGCTTCAAGAGATCGAGCGCAGTTTGAAAACCGCTTTCGGAACCGCTTGCCTCAACGACCACATCAAAATTTCGCTCTAATTTGTTGATATTTTCGAGAAGTATTGTCCCGATATTCCCTTTTTCCGCGATCTTTAATTTACTCTGATGTTTCCCGACCAGAAAAAGTTCTTTACTTTTTGTTCCCAAACTCCAGGCGCACAAAATACCGAGCTTGCCGTCACCGATGACGGCGACCTTTGTCTCGGGTGCGATCTCCAGTTGTTCAGTGATACCGTATGCTGCAGCAAGCGGTTCGGCAAAGATCGCTTCTTCGTCTGAGACTTCTTCCGGTACTTCCAAAAGGTTTCGAACCGGCAATGTCAAAAAATCAGCGTGACAGCCGTCACGGCCAACGATCCCGAGAACTGTTCTTTTACTGCAGTGCCGAGAATCAAACCCCCTGCACAAATCGCAGACACCGCATCCGACGTTTATCTCGCCAACGACTCTTTTACCGTTCCATTCCGGAGCATCTTCAGACCTTTCGACAACACCTACAAATTCATGTCCGATCGTACCTTCAAATCCGGCATAACCTTTCACGATTTCAATATCCGTATTGCAGATACCGGACCTCAGTACACGGATCAATGCTTCGCTCCCGGTTTCAGGCACCGGGATCTCTGACAGACTCAATTCTTTATTTTCTACGCGCAATGCTTTCATCGACTAAAATTGTAAAAGCTGCGCAGAAATAAATCTATTCTGCACCACTGATCGGATGAACTGCAGATCGCAAAGTTGTTGAATCGACCGGGCAGAAAATTCATTTTTTTAATCCCGGAAAAAGGCGGGTTCGACAAGTAAAATTCCCAAAAATTTCAAATTCCATGCGCCGCTGAAATAGCAATTGCGCGGAAATCTGATACAAAACGAGGCATGGCGATATGCATCGCAATTATTCTGTGATAAATTATTCTTATACGAAGAAAATTTTTTTGAATGTAATGAACTTATGAATTTTGAACTAAACGAAGAACAGGAACAGATTAAATACAGCGTCAGAGAATTTGCAGAAAGCGAGATCAGGCCAAACGTTATGGAATGGGATGAGTCCCAGCACTTCTTTGATGAACTTCGGCCGCAGCTTGCCGAACTCGGACTTCTCGGTGTTCTCTTCCCTGAAGAATACGGAGGTTCGGGAATGGGCTACGTTGAATATGCGACGATCATCGAAGAACTCGGACGCGTCTGCGGATCGGTTGGACTATCGGTTGCCGCTCATAACTCTCTTTGCTCAAATCATATTTTTACCTTCGGAAACGAAGAGCAAAAGCAAAAATACCTGACGCCATTGGCAAAGGGTGAGAGCTGGGGAGCATGGGGTCTTACAGAAGCTCAGGCGGGTTCTGACGCGTCGGGAACACGGACAAATGCGGTAACCGAAAACGGACACTATGTGGTAAACGGTTCAAAGAATTTTATAACTCACGCGATCTCATGCAACACACTCGTAGCGGTTGCAGTAACGGACAAAGACAAAGGCAATAAGGGCATTTCAGCGTTTATCTTTGACAAATCGATGGAAGGTTTCCGGTCGGATCATAAGGAAAATAAGACCGGTATGCGCGCGTCGGAAACGGCTTCTGTCGTATTTGAAGACTGCAGGGTTCCGCGCGAGAACCTGCTCGGAAACGAAGGTGAGGGTTT
Organism: Pyrinomonadaceae bacterium; assembly: GCA_041394785.1. Lineage (GTDB taxonomy): Bacteria > Acidobacteriota > Blastocatellia > Pyrinomonadales > Pyrinomonadaceae > Aridibacter. The sequence goes on from JAWKHO010000006.1 coordinate 26,633, forward strand.
TCTGCAGGCGATGAAGATCCTTGACGGCGGAAGAATTTCGATCGCGTCGCTATCAGTCGGAATCGCTCAGGGTGCTTACGAGGCCGCGGTAAAATACGCAAAAGAGCGGCAGCAATTCGGACGTCCGATCGCGGAGTTTCAGGCGATCCAATTCAAACTGGCAGATATGGCTACTCAGATCGAAGCCGCAAGATTGCTCACGCTCCAGGCTGCATTCCTGAAAGACAACGGTAAGAGTGTTACGAAACAATCGGCAATGGCGAAGGTTTATGCATCGGAAGTCGCAGTCAGAGTCTCTGAAGAATCCGTCCAGATCCACGGCGGTTACGGTTACACGAAAGATTATCCGGCAGAAAAGTTCTGGCGGGATTCAAAACTTTGCACGATTGGCGAAGGCACCAGCGAAGTTCAGCGGCTGGTGATCGCAAAACAATTATTGAGAAGTTAGAAAACCGAAGCTTTCGAAGGTGTTGGCGAAAAAAGGGATTCGAATGGTTTGTTCATTCGGATCCCTTTTTCATTTCAAAAGAAAAACATGTTTTCAAACTACCGGAGATAATCGTTTACCCAATCTAAGTAGTCAGATGATATCCTTTCCGCCTTGACGGCGACAACCTCTGGAATTTCATAACTGTGATTCTCAACGATAAACTTTTCGAGTTCATCAAATTTACCTTCGATCGTTTTTATCAGCATCAGGTGTTCGGGCTCCTTTTTGATCTCATCTTCCCAAAAGTAGTACGACTCGATCTTCGGAAGGATCTGAACACACGCGGCGAGTTTTGCCCCAACGATCTTCTTAGCAAGATTGCCGGCTTCAAGTTCGGTCGGTGCGGTGGTGAATACAACGATCATAGTAACTCCTGAAATTCGGTTTTAAAATAAATGTGAGCTGACTATAAAACTCTAGCCAACTCACAAACTTATAACCGCAGACTTTTTATTTCTCCATCAGATCGGCATACTGCCCGCTGTCAACCCAGTCAAGGATCTCGGCTACACGCCAAACCGGAAACGGATGCGTCTGACCCGCATTGATAATATCGGCCCAGAACTTATCGAGCTTATTCTCGTCGTAATTCTTCTTAAATTCCCGGCCCTGTTCGAGAAATTCATCATAATCGATCTTCGACGCCATTGTTCCGCCGCCAAGCTGCATCATCGTTCTTCCTATCGCATGCGGATTTTGCGTGACCAAGAGCGCTGCCCTGTCGCACGATAATTCCGCTCTCCGCGCCCATGCAAGCAGCGCGCTCGAGATACCTGCCGAGATCAGGAATTTTATGATCTCAGAACCGGGAACAACCATCATCGTTCCTTTGGTGATAGCTTCGATCAATCTTGCAGCAGTCAAATAGAGGACGTGTTCCGCATGAATATGTCCGACCTCGTGTGCTATAACGGCAAGAGTTTCTTCATCGTTGAGGCGTTCGAGAAGCCCTGAATGGAGAACTATCACATGCTGTTCAACACCTGTCGTAAAAGCATTGACGATCGGGTTCTGCTGGACATACATGTCCGGCATATCTACACCGAGCGTTGTACAGGCGATCTGAAGTTTTGCATGAAGATCCGGACACTGTTTTGGCGTGACCTTTACGGCGCTTGCCATCAGCGTGACACGTATCGCAGATTCTCCCGTAACCTTGATCAGTTTCCTGAGCGCTGTATCAACACCGGGAATAGCACGAACGGCCGCTAGCGCTTTGCTGTCAGCCGGGTGAATATACTCATGTTTTGTCAGGTCTGCAAATTTCTTATGAGGCTCGCTTGAGAGAGTGAGCTTGCATTTCCCGCATGAAGCTTTTGCCTTCGCGCCTTCACGCACCGCATTTTTCTGTCCGCAATAACGGCACCGGATAAATTCGCCCTTTTCCGCCGAACTCGATGATTTTTTTGTTGCCATAAATTTAGTTTAGTAAGAAGAAGTCCATATTTCAAAGTTAATTGTCCAGTCTCTTAAACGAGGAAATACTCAAAAAGTTTATTCTGCCTTCGAAAGATGCACGACCGTTTCGACATGATGCGTCTGCGGAAAAAGATCCAACGCCGTTATTTTCAGGATTCTGAAGCCTTCATCGATGATCACGCGCAGGTCGCGGGCAAGCGTTGAAGGATTACAGGAAACATATGTGATCCGGTTGCTTGCAAGCCCGGTCATCGCCCTTAAAGCACCCTGTTTTACGCCGCTGCGCGGAGGATCAAGCAAAACATAGTCAAATGAATTGCCCTCCTGAGTTTGTTCTTTCAGGAACTGACCTACCCGCTGCGATCTGAAAGTTATGTTTTTAAGTCCGGCCAGCTCGAGATTTTTTTCGGCAAACCCGATCGACCTCGAATTGCCTTCAACGCCAGTAACAGTATTAAATCTCTTTGCTAAGGGAATCGAAAACAATCCTACACCGCAGTAAAGATCGAGCGCAGACATCCCTTTTTGATCGCCAGTCGCAGTTTCGGCCAGCCTCTCGATCAGAAATTTATTGCTTTGAAAGAAGGTCTGAGCACTGAACGAAAATGTTTCGCCATTGACCCTAAAACCGAGTTCCCGGGTGGGTGTGATCATTTCTTCTGCAAAAGTCGAAACGGTTTCGGTCCCGTCGCTCGCCGCTTCAATGTGGGCAGTTTCAGAGGAAAACTCCTTCCAGGCAATGTTTTCGCGAAGCGCATTCAATTCCCTTTCCAGCGGCGGATCAAGGATCGGACATGATGCTGCATCAATGATCTGATGAGACTGGCGTTTGTAATAACCGATCTGCTTTTTGTTTGCGTCCAAATGCCATTGAGAGCGCAGCCTGTATCCGTATTCTTCGGGACTTCTTATTACCGGAATATCTTCTCCAAAATCGATCTTGCCGATCCGTCTCAAACTGTCGCGGATAATTTCTACTTTCGCCTCAAGCTGAGCTTCGTATGCTAAATGCTGAAAATCGCAACCGCCGCATTCACCAAAGTACACACATTTCGGATCGACCCGCGAATCCGCACCTTCGAGGATCTCAACGATCTGCGCGAACGCCGTTTTGCCCTTTATTTGTTTTAGTTCAACAAGAAGACGATCGCCTTTTGCTGAAAGCGGAACAAACAATGTGAGGTTTTCGGCAAAACACATCCCGAGCCCATTGGGCACGATCTTTTCAACGAAAACCTCGATCTTGTCTCCAACTCTGAATTTATCGCTCAATTGACGTTTTCGACCTCGATCTCGACCCCGCCGACCAATTTAGCAAATATGTTGTAAACAAGTGCGCTGATAGCGCCGGCAATAAATCCCATGATCGCGTACATTATCGGCAGCGCGATCATTACCACGATTCCCATTACTATCCCGCCGCCGCCGACCATCAGACCCGACATGCCGTCCTGACTTCCCGCGCCGACGCCTCCGATCAGTGAGAAGACAATTATGATCAGACCGTACGGTATCGCGATCAGTAAACTCAAAACAAGCATCATTACAGCCTGAATTTTTGCAACGGATAAGACACCGAGTTTCTTAATTCTTAGTTTATTCATTGTAGTTTCCTCTTTTGGCTAGAAAAGATTACGGTTACGATCGAGTTATAAATAAAACAAACTCAGACGCGGAATCTCTGCGTGCTCGCGCAGGCGTTTTAAGAGCATTAATTCAAACGTTTTTTGATAGGCCTCCGAATCCATTGAAGCCTTGTGCTTTGAGAGGTCATTTTCTATCTCATTCTTAAATTCTGCAAGCAATGAAGGGGAATAATGTTCGGTCAGTGCCGAGTCGATGGCCTTTTCCCATCTTTCAAGGTCCTTCTCGATTTCCCGTTCATTATTATCACCTGCATTTTTCAGAGTTTCGATCCCGGTCATAGCTTCACGGATTTTCTCCCTAACCGGCGTCGAAGCATTTTCCGCCGCACTCTCGAGTTTGCGCATAACGCTTTCAAGATGAGTTTCGATCGCGGAATCGCCGAATTTCGAAGACGGTTCAATGCGATCACTATTTTTTCCGATCTGCGAACCCTGCCAATCCTTAAAAAGCGATTCAACCTCGTCCCTGCAGTAAGTAAGAGATTTTATATTTCTGCCAAGTTTGGTTTTTTTCTCTGCCGTATCAAATACATTATTGATCGCGCGCAAAATTATCCTCAACGGTATTTCACGTTCCTTCCAATTCTCCATTAGCGCCCAGTCAAGCGGGCTGAGGAAAAGATTCCTCCCGCGGCGCCGAATAAACGTTTCTTCGATCTCTGTAAAATAATTGAAGTAATTCAAGGCAGGTATAAGCGGTTATCAAACGCTAATCCACTTTAATTTTCATCCGACGAAGTTCAAGGAGATCATCCTCAGAGAGTTCGAGTGTAACCTCTTCATTAGGCTTTTTACGATCTTCACCGAGCTCCTTGAGACCTATCTCAAGTCTGATACTCAGATCCGATTCGAAGCCAAGGGACCGCAAGTTTTCAATAGCATCCAAAACGTCAGGCGAACTTTCGACCGCAGTGTTTACCGCGTCGCTAAGTTTTTGGACCGCCTTTTTTTCTCCCCCGCCGAGTTTCATGATTATCTTGATGCTAACGAAGACAATTCAAAAATTCAACCCGGGTCTGATCCGGAATGCTCTTCTCCCGGCGTTATACTGGCATGTGCGTGCTTCACAAGATCATCAAACATTTTTTCAAGTCCGGAGTTTGCTCCGCGAAGCCCGCTGACCACTTTTACGCCCCACTCGACGTATTCGAGTTTTCTCAGTTGAGACCAGTTTTCCGGAGGATTTCCAACGATATCCCTTATGTTGCTTATTTTGTCCGCAAGTTTGATCTGTTTTGCTCCGTGCGAAAGATGCGGGGCATGTTCGATCTGTTTTTGTTTTCGTTCCGCCTTCGGCAGCGATTTATCGTCGGTTACTTCTAACACAAACGCGCAGATCTTCTCGCCAAAAACCTCAGTAACTTCCTTTTCCGAAGTATCAGTATCTTCGATCGTATCGTGCAGCAGTGCCGCAGCGATCACATCGGTATCGTTCACCTCTCCAACCTCAACCAAAAGCTTCGCGACCTCCAGCGGATGATTAATATAAGGTTCCGCATTTGCACCCTTGCGGGTCTGTCGCGTATGCTTCTTTGCGGCAAAATCCGAGGCCTTCAATATTTTAGCAAGATCGCTCATAGCTCAAATCTAGCATAGTGTTTGACTCAAACAAAGGTATTGGAAATCCGGCGTTCGCCGAACTGAAAGGTCATGAAATTCCACTTTATCTGGGTAGGTAAAACAAAAGATGAAAATTGGCGGGCACTTCAGGAAAATTATCTGAAGAGACTTGCTCATTTCGTAAAGTATTCGATCACCGAAATAAAGGACAAGTCGAAACATGAAACCGTTGAAATAGAGAGCAACCGAATTTTGGAAAAAGTGAATCAAAGCTCATTCGTTTGCCTGCTGGACGTGAAAGGCCGCGCCGCAGATTCTTATAAACTGGCAAAAACCATTGAGAAGTGGCAGATTCGTGGAATTAAAGAAATCACGTTTATTATCGGCGGAGCGGAAGGAGTTGCTTCTGAGGTTGTCGAAAGGGCTAACTTTACGCTATCCTTGTCGATTCTAACTTTCACGCACGAAATGGCGCGCGTGATCTTATTAGAACAGCTTTATCGAGCATATACTATAATCAAGGGGTTTCCATACCAGAAATGAGCAAATTAAACCTAAAGAAAATTAAGGAAGATCTTATTGAAGAGCGCGCACAGATCGCGGCGAAACTGAGCGGAAACGATCTATCGATCGATGATGCAGAAACGCCCGATCCGGTCGATCTCGCAGTGAGGAACTATTCAAAAAATGTGATGCTTGCGGTTTCCGAAAATGAATCTCGGCAGCTGATGATGATCAACGAAGCGCTGCTCCGTATCGAAGACGATGAATACGGTCTCTGCCAAAACTGCGAAGAGGAAATCAACCCGAAACGGCTGGCCGCTGTTCCCTGGGCCAGATACTGTCTGGCTTGTCAGGAACTCATGGAAAAAGGCCTGCTCGACGAAGAAGATTAAACATGAGAAAAGACGGGATTTCATTTCCGTCTTTTTCTTTTTTTACGATATACCCCTCACCACCTTAGGAAAAATGCTGAAGACTGTCAGCGACTCACTACTTTCCATCGTATATCCGCAGGAATGCCACGTCTGCGGAAACAGCGTAGAAAACTCTCGCTTCGGCGTCGCGTGCAGCGATTGCTGGTCACAAACAAAATTATTTTCAGGCGGTGAATCGATATGTTTCAAATGCGGCAAACTGCAGAGCCTGAAAACTGCCGAAGAAGAGACGTTTTGCCGCGAGTGTGACGATCACTATTACGACAGCGCAAGGGCGGCCGGAGTTTATGAAGGCGCTCTTGCCGGATCGATCCTTCATTTGAAACGCGAACCTTATATCTCCTCCCATTTGCGCGGTATCGTTGAAGAATCGTTTTTCAGGTCGTCTTTTCTGAATGCTGACCGGATCATCCCGGTCCCGCTTTCAAAACGAAGACTCTTTGAGCGCGGGTATAATCAGGCCGGTCTGCTGGCAAAAATCCTGTCTGATAAAACGGGAATCGTTTTGGATCAAGCGAGCTTTATCAGGACAAAGCACGCGGCAGTTCATCGTGCGGGAATGGACAGAAGAGGACGAGAACTCAGCGTTGAAAGATCATTCGACGTATCCAGAAAAGCCTTTATCAAAGACAAAACGATTCTCCTCATCGACGACGTTCTGACATCCGGTGCGACAGCATCAATTTGCGCAAAAACACTCAAAAGGTACGGCGCACGAAAGGTCTTTGTATTCACGGCTGCTCGGACGACCTGACATTGCTCTTTTTTTATTCATTGAGGGGTATACAATTTTTCGCTTCCCCAAGTTTTTTCAGGTCTTCCTCAACCTCGCCGCCAAACCCTGTAAGATCTTTTGATCGGGAACAGCGTCCATCCCACAAACCGCCTTCTTCGTCGTCTTTTGCAAAAACCAGATACTGCCCGTCAAGTTTGAATTGTGCCTGAAACCTCATGTTTTCAGTTACAGCGACGATCACGGTTTTTGATTCGACACCCTTCCAGTATTTATCGACCTCAAACTCGAATATCCTCTTATCGCCTTCTTTTTCCACTTTTATGACGGTTCCTACAAAAACTGCCTTTGAGTTTTCATATTCGGCATCAAATTTTGGTATCGCGCATTTCACGCCCGGAGTTTCCGCCCGAACAGTAGATTCGTATAGCGAAGAGTAAAAAAGTGAACCCAACAGAATTGCGATCAAAAATAAAAGTTTTTTCATATTTTTTCCCTATAAGCGGTATCTGACCTTCTTCTTCCGAAGCCTGCCGTCTTCCACCTCAAAGTTTTGGAGACGCATCGAAACATCCGCCGTCATCCGGAGTCCTGCCGTTTCGCCGCTGCTCAGACGATATGATCCGGCGGCGGCGATCATGGCTGCATTATCGGTCGAAAGATGCTTTGACGGAAAATACGTCGGAATTCCAAGATCTTCACCGGCGGCTTCCGCCGCTTTTTTCAGTGCGAGATTACATGCCACACCTCCCGCTACGATCAATGTTTTTGGTTTTAGTTCAACCGCTTGCTTTCTTACGACCTTCATCAGTGACCGAACGACGGTGTACTGGAAACTTGCGCAGATGTCTTTGATAGCGGTGCTCACCGTTCCGTCTTCACCCGCCGGTTCGATCTCATTTTCCCGCAGATAGCGCATCACTGCAGTCTTAAGCCCGCTAAAGCTGAAGTCCGGACGTCCGTCAGAAATTTTTGCAACGGGAAATTTGATCGCGCGCGGATCGCCTTCGATCGCGATCTTCTCAATGACCGGACCGCCCGGGTAACCCAAACCGAGCATTTTTGATACTTTGTCGAAAGCTTCGCCGGCCGCGTCGTCGCGGGTTCGTGAAATCACTTTATATTTGCCTTCTTCCGGTGAATAAAACAAATTTGTATGACCGCCTGAAACGATCAATGCCATCGCCGGATATTCGATCACCGGATTTTCAAATACTACCGAAAAGAAATGCCCTTCGATATGATTGACGCCGATAAGTGGTTTGTTTAGCGAAAATGCCAATGCCTTCGCGTAACAAACGCCGACAAGCAGCGATCCCATCAACCCGGGACCCTGAGTAACAGCTACCGCGTCGATATCCTGCAGCGAAACCTCCGCCTTTTCAAGAGCTTCTTTTACGATCGGATCGATCTTAAAAAGATGTTCGCGAGATGCGATCTCCGGCACAACCCCACCCCACTCCCTGTGAATATCGATCTGTGACGATATGACGGACGAAAGTATTTCATGTCCGTCTTTTACGACTGCCGCGGCCGTCTCATCACAAGAACTTTCAATTCCAAGCACGAGCATATTAAAAGTTTAGGTTTTACCGCCGCTGCAGACAAGTTGTTAGATCTGTTCGTTGACAAAAAATAAACCCTTACATACTGTAAGATCACTGATTAAAAGTTGAAGGGTGACATTGATGGCAGATAACGAATTTCCGAGTCTTTCGTCAAAAGAATTTCTGATAATGGAAATGCTTCGCGATCACGGCGAAACGTATGGACTAAAAATGGTAGAGGAATCCGGCGGAGAATTAAAGAAGGGGACCGTTTATGTAACGTTGGGCAGAATGGAAGATAAAGGTCTCATCACGTCCAAGGAAGAGGTGCGCAGCGATCCGGAATCCGGCGCAGCCAAACGCGTTTATTGTTCCACGGATTACGGAAAGCGGGTATTTAAAGCACAGGAAATTGCATTAAAATATTTGAACATGGGAAGCTGGTGATCCATCTGTCATGGGCGTGGGGACGGATATTCCGCACTATATAACAAACTGTTTTCAGAGTTTGACAATCGGATGGCATAGAATTAGAATAATTCTAAATAGGAGGATTTATATTTTCATGCATAGTACAAAAATTGACGTTGATAAAGACACAAGGGAAAAGATGATCGAATTGCTCAATGCCAGACTCGCAGATTCGATAGATCTCAAATCTCAGGCAAAACAGGCTCACTGGAACGTGAAAGGAATGAATTTTATCGCGCTTCACGAACTCTTTGATCAGGTTGCGGCAAGCGTCGAAGACTACACGGACACGATCGCTGAACGCGTTACGATCCTCGGCGGAACGGCCGAAGGAACGGTGCGCGTCTCCGCTGAAAAATCCAGTCTTAGCCAATATCCGATGGAGATCTCGGAAGGACGCGACCACGTCGAGGCGTTGTCGACAGCACTTGCCGATTTTGGCAAAAAGGTTCGCGCAAATATCGACGAAGCCGATGAGGCCGGTGACATGAATACGGCGGATCTTTTTACGGAAGTTTCTCGCGGGATCGACAAACTCCTGTGGTTTGTTGAAGCACATATTCAAAACTAACGTGAAGAAATAAACCGATCAGGCTGCCCTGAAAGTCTTAGTCATGGTGCGAAAACGCAGGATAAAGACTTTTACGGCAGCCTGATAATTTTTGGACTGGTGTCGCGATAAATATCCTAAATCGTTAAGTTCTAGAAGTTTTTGCAGGCAGCGGCAAATCGAGAGCCGGTTTTATCTCACCCCGGTGACAGGTTGTACAATTAACCGTTGGAGATACACTTTTTAAATTTTCGATATTTTTCAAAAGCCTTTGATTGATCTGATCCGCCATTAATTTCATCTCACGGGCTATCTGTTTTGTTTTCTTGTCTTCAGATTCCCATTTTTCGGGAACATGGCAATGTGTACAATCGACGCCAAGTGAACGCGAATAGCCAAAGTTCATAATTGCCAGAAATCTTCCGGCCGGAACAGCTTTCAGCGTTTGAATGTTTTTGAAAACGTTTTCCGCAGGTTCCTGTTCTCTTCCTTTTATTTGCTGGCGCAAAACCGCTAGCGCCGCGGCCTGATCAAACTGCGTGGTGACGGGTGTCGGGCTCGTTTGAGCGAAGGCAGGTTTTCCGATCGGGGAAGCTGAGAATAATAAGACCGCAGCTGCCAGGCCAAAAACCGCTGTTATCATCACTCCAAGTGTCTGCTGCCATTTGGTTTTCATAAATTTCTCCCGTAACAGAATTCGCCTTTTACAATTTCTTCCACGTTGCCTCAAATAATCTCTTCGCAGGTTCAAATGGTTTATCGGAAATATCAAGGAAAGAGAATCCAACGTTTTCACCATGATAAGTCGTAATGTCAATGCCCCGGGCGCCGCTGCTGCTCACCTGAAAGGTATGTATATTGTCCCGTGCAGCTGAAAGCATATTAATTCTTCCGGCCGAAATTATTTCATTATGAGTCTCCCGAACTTCAAATTTTTCTTTTGATGAAAATTCCGGCAGGTCACCAACTCCTTCAAAATTTCTTATGCGCGCCTCACCTTCGATTCCAATCGTACACACACTGGCATTCGGATGATTATGCGGAGGAAAATAAGAATTCGGAGACATCTTCCATTCGACTACAAAAAAGGGTATGCCGCGGTAACCAACGCCGAATTCAACGGGTGGTTCGAGATTCTTAAACTTTCCGGTTTTCGCCGCAGGCACCGTCAACAAATTCAGCCTTGCTGCAACCGAAGCGATCCAAAACAAATATGCGTCCTGCCCCTGTGCGGTCGTGTCTTTATGAAGTTCTGAGGCTTTCGGAAGACACTCTTTCAAAAAATCTTCCCAAACCATCGATCTGCTTAATAAATTTGCGCGATCTGCAGCAAAGATCTTATTTCCGGGAATGAGAGAGCCGGCTGCAAGGAGCGGAAGCCATAAGAAGCTTCTTCTCTCTAACACAAATCCCGTTTCGCATTCCGTTCTTTCTTTGCCTACCTGAGAGAACAACTTTACATTTTTTAACAGATCTTTCGTTAACATCCGGCGCTCCTGATTGTTCGCGAAATTGTATCAGCTGCAGAGCAGATTTTTTCTCAAATAATCCTCAAATCTTCTAAAATTTTAGTCATTTCGACCGCTCGTCTGCCGTCAATCGCTAATAACAAGACATTCTATCTGACGGTGTTACAGAATGAGACGGTTATATTCAGGGGATCGCCGAAATACCAGTTAACGCACGGATCAAAACGACGTTATTTCCCGGCAAATTACAGCTTCACAACCGCATAATACAAAAAGGCGGCAATCATGGATGAATTGCCCCCTTATTCTGTTTTTTTAATGCGCTTCAATTAGAATAATCGAACACGATATTACAGAACGCTTTCACACCGACATCCAAACGGCTGTCATCAAGATAAAAATCCGGTGTGTGATGTCCGGCAGCGTCTGCCGGATTTTTCCCTTTCGGCATTCCGCCGACAAAGAAGAAAAATGACGGAGCTTTTGTTCCGAAATATGAAAAATCCTCGGCCCCTGTCGTCCATTCGCTCTCGACAAGGTTTGCTTTTCCGACCACCTTTTCAAGCGACGGCAGCATTTTGTTAACCAATTCCGGTGTGTTGAATGTAACCAGAGTTTTCGTATCGATCTCCACTTCCGCCGTCGCCCCCTGGCTCTCGGCAATCGTTTTTACGGTGTGTCGGATCTTTTTGTGAACATCGAGCTGCATCGCAGAATCAAGCGTTCTGATCGTTCCCGACATTTCAAGCGTTTCCGGAATAATGTTCTCGCGGACACCTGCATTTATTTTTCCGACCGTAATTACTACAGGAGCTTTTGTTAAAATCGATTGTCTCGAAACGATCGTCTGTAGTCCGTTGATGATCTGAGCAGCCGTTACAATAGGATCCACTCCTGCCCAGGGTGCAGAACCATGTGCCTGTTTCCCCTTTATTTTTATCTTAAACCAATCCGAAGAAGCCATCGTCGCTCCGCGTGTGTAGCGTATCGTCCCGACTTCGGTCTGCGAATTTATGTGAATGCCAAAGATCGCGTCGATCTTCGGTGTGTCCATTACACCTTCTTTTACCATCAATTCAGCGCCGCCTGCTTCACCTTCAGGCGGACCTTCTTCTGCCGGCTGAAAAATAAAAACGATCGTTCCTTTTATCTCGTTCTTCATTCCGGAAAGAACTTCGGCCGTCCCCATAAGCATCGCTACATGAGTATCATGACCGCAGGCATGCATTACCGAAACCTGTTCACCGTTGTATTCCGTCGTCACTTTTGAAGCAAACGGAATATCAACGCGTTCTTTTACGGGCAAAGCATCCATATCCGCTCTGAGACCGATCACGGGACCCGGTTTCCCGCCTTTCAGAATTCCGATTACGCCCGTTTTCGCAACACCGGTTTTCACTTCAATACCGAGCGAACGAAGATGTGCTTCAACGTATTTTGCCGTTTTAAATTCCCGGTTAGAAAGTTCCGGATTTTCATGAATATGTCTCCGCCACTCAACGAGTTTTTTTTCGATCTTCTTCGTAGCGGCGTTTATCTCGTCGTTCATATCTTTCGCGTGCGAAAATACGACGAGTGAAAAAAGGGCAAATAGAACACAGAAAATGCTGAAACGTCTTTTCAAAATATGTTTCTCCGGATTGTTTTGAATTTTTCCGTATTATTGCAGATTGCAGAAGTGTTAACAAAATTAAATCGCTGATGTGCCGGCGATGTTATGTGAATTGCTTTTTGATCTCACTCACATAATCGGCACTCTCTTTACTGTCCGTCAGGAATTCGATCTGATCAGGGGCGCTGACGCCGATTCCCAATTTTACAGCCTGCGCTATTTGCTCCTGCTCAAAGATCTTTCCTTTTGAAACTTCGGGAGTAGTACCGAAATGCCTTAAGATCGCCACACCAACAGCGTCGATCGCTACGCGGTCCGTACCGGCGAGGATCACGTCGGAACTAACTTTCGTTCCCTGATGCGGACCGCCGTCGGTAAATGCTTCGATGCCGTCAAGCACGACCAATGAAGGTGAATATGCCGCATTTATTTCGGCGATCATTCTCCTCTGATCAGGTGAAGAATGGAGTTCGCTCATAAAGTTGTAGTTGTTGTTCGGGACGCGTTTTGCTGCCATACCGACGGAATTTTTCAGGCTAAGCGTAAAATGGCCGCCGTACTGGTGAGTTTTCAGACAGCATAGATTTACCACGGAGTCCGCCTTCAAAACGGGCTTCGGAATGGCAAATCCCTTTTGCCAGAAACTGTTTTTGTATTGAAAAGGCTGCCATTCTTCTTCCTTCAGGTCGTCAAAAACGACAGTTTTTGCATTCGCATCTTTGGCCAGCGAAAAAATATCCTTTTCACGCATTACCGCATTTGTATCGCCCATACCGCTGCGGTCGCCGATCGTAAAACTTTTAGCCTTCAGATCCCGCAATTCACCTAAGACACTTTCTAAAACATCATTGTGGGTCGAGCCCGGCGTGGTATCCGCACTGTTATAATTTGGCTTTATGAAAAGATCTTTTCCTTTGAATTCGTCCCTGAAGTTAAGAAGTTCGATCGCTCGTTTTACACCTTCCGTCCGATTTGAAGTTTCAATAAACGCAACTTTCGCGCTGACAGGATTTACCGTTTTAACGGCATTCCGGGAAATTTCGCGGCCGACTCCGCTTTTTTGACAACTGATCAGCGAAGGCGATGCCGCAAACAATACGCCCGCACTGCCAAATTTCCTCAGCCATTCTCTTCTGTTCATAATGATCCGCTCCTTAAACGCGATTCTATCAGTATAAACTTAATGGTGAAAATAAAATGATTTTCGGGCGTTGATGGGGCCGCGTTGATCGTACGAAAGAAACCCTGTGAATTGAGTTAAAATCTTACTAAAAAAATCAGATCCGATCTTTATTTTTCAAGCTATCTGACCCTTCCGAGTTTCCCGATCGCAATTTTTGCCGCTTTCAGATAGATCGGCTTTGGATTGAGCTTGTATTCCCGGATACACGCTTCTGTATATTTTATCGCATGGACTTCATTTGAAGTCGCCGCCTGATCGGTCATTCCGGCGATATCGGGAATATCCGCGGGTTCCTGATTGTTTGCTTCATTGCCCGAGATCGAATAGATCCCGGCCGCGGCCTGCCAGCCGTAACGGAGCATTCTTTCCGTTGTTGCCAAAGAAAAGTAAGGCACCAGTGACCTTACACTGGCAAGCCCGGTGACCGAGTGGATCAAAGCGACGTTGTTTCTCGGAAGTACATTTCTTACGTAGATCTCGGCAAAAGCTTCCGTCAGGTCAGAGATAATTTGTTCCGGTTTCCCTTGAATTTCCAGGGAGCCGATAACACCGCCAAATTCGGGAAAACTATCGTTGAGCGCCTCTAACTGTCTCATGATAGAACCGCGAACACGCTTTTCCGGCGGGAACATTGGGATTTTGTATAGTGCACCGGGAAGATCCGACTTTTCCCCGTCCGTCTTCATAGTTTCCGGCAGCACCTGATAATAAGCAGCCCAATAAGCAAGCGCCTGAGCAAGTTCATTTTTCCTGCCCTCATTTTCATTTCTGCTCAAACTGCGAACCGCATGTCCGGTCCTGATAAGTCCGTGGGCGGCGGCGGCAGAAAGCCCCGGAGCCAGATTGTTTGACCACGTGTCAACGGTTTTTTTCCATCCATTTTCATCGATCTCCCGGTTAAAAAAATCGATCCAGTCTGTTGTCCGGCGGTCGTCGTCTAGTGCTTCTTTCCAGTCATTTTGAGTGATCTTCTTAAATCGCGGCGGGAAATCCGACGAAAAGTTTCTGCGGTAGCTTTCGACAAACGGCATCACACGATCGCCGCGACCCATTGCAAATAATGCTTCGGCAGCCATCGGACCGTGATTTGAAAGCGGAGCAAGATCCGACATCATTTTCAGAGCCTCGTCGATCACGTCTGTGTTTGAGGAAACCGGTTTGGGGAGTTCTTTAGTTCCGCAGCCGAGAAGATTCCCCGGCAAGATCATTAAAGCGCCTGTAGAAATTTTTATAAATCGTCGTCTTTTCATTCTTCCCCCATTGCAAATATTACCCGGAAATGACTGCAGATCGGCAGCGATCATAAAACCGGTCGGTTTTTTTGCTGTCTTTTCCGGCGACAAATTAAATACCGGTTCACACCCGCTTAATTCGGATGAACGGGAAATTTTGGCCGTTTAGGTTTAGCCGCCGGTGTTTGCGCGATCTTTCGCATTGCTTCTTCAATCGCCTTCTGAAGCTGCGGATCGCGTCCCGTCTTCAGATCCTCGGGCATTATTTCTACATCGATATCAGGCTCGATCCCAAGATTTTCGATTCCCCATGACGATCCGTCTGAAACATATGCGGCCCGGTTCGGCAGCTGGATCCTTCCGCCGTCAATAAACCGCGGATGGAAAAAATATGATCCGACGCCGGCACCGCCGGTCCTTTTCCCAACGATCGAACCGACCTTCCCGAGTTTGAACATAAACGCATGCGTCTCCGCCGCAGAACCGTTCCATTCATTTGTTATCAAAACTTTTACCGGCGGTGCCGGATTCACGGGCGTCGCGATGTCGTCCCCGGCGCGGAAGGCGTAATGATAAAGGGGCTTGCGCTGCATCCACTCGATGAGCGAATCAGGAGTAATACCGCCAAAGTTAAACCGCTGGTCGATTATTACGCCCTCCTTATCAGCATAACCGCTCAAACCGCGAACCGCGTTCGTCACACCGTCAAACCCGAAGTCTTCGATAAAAATATAACCGAGCTTTCCGCCGGACAATTTTTCTACTAAACGCCTGTTCTCCTCGGCCCAGTTTGACCGGCGAATTCTGGATTCGCGCAAAACTGGATAAACCGTATATTCACGCGGGCCGGCACCGTCCGGATCTGAACTGACAGTTATCTTCGTCGGCTTGTCCACAGTATTCCGAAAGTAACTAATAAGATTCTTGCTTGTTTCGACCTTTGTATCATTCACCGCAAGAAGATAGTCGCCTTCCCTAACTTCAACACCTTTCTGATCGAGCGGCGCGCGCTCCTCGCCGTTTGCCGAAGCAAAAGAGGTCGAACGAAGTATCTTCTTAAACCTGAACTTTCCGTTTTCTACGGCAAAGTCGGCGCCCAGCATTCCGAAACTCGTATTGTCACCCTCTGCGCGCGGCACGTCTCCGCCGCCAACATTTAAATGGCTGACGGAAACCGAACCGAGCATAATTTCGATCAGCGTGTTCAGATCACGCCGGCGCGTTATATTTGGCAGATATTTGCGGTAGTGCGCTTCCAGTTTTACCAGATCCTGCCCGTGGTGATTCGGATCGTAGAACCAGTCACGCATGATCCGCGTCGATTCATGAAATATCTGCTCCCATTCTCTGGCCGGATCCGTTTTTACGGTCATGTTCGAAAGATCGAGCCGTCCCTTATTTTCTTCAGCAGGATTCTCGGCATCAACGAAAAACCAGTTCCGCCGTTTTATGTAGAGCAATTTTGCACCGTCCTGCGTTATTTCATAGCCTCCAATATCGCCGACGATCTTCTGCATTTCACCCGGTTTGGCAACGTCAAATTTATAGATCGTGGTCGATTGCTGTGAACCCGGATCACCGGGAGTATCTCCCCAGCCGGTCACTACGAGAAACACTTTACCGGATCTTCCGGCGATGATCTGCGAATAGTCTTTGTCGGGAACGGGTAAACTAAAGAATCGTTTGTCAGGATCGTCAAAATCGACCTCTGTCGTACCTGCGGGATCCGAGACTTTCGCAGCCGGATTCGGCTGGCGGTCAGGAAGGAACGGCATGGAAGCATCCCTTGTTAATGCAAATCCGCGAACGTTTCTGACAACGAGCGGCCGTGCGTTGATGCCGTTTAAGACGCCCCAGCCGTATTCGCTCGTCAATGCATTCGGACTCGAAATAAAGTACAGATACTTCCCGTTTGCATCAAAAACCGGTGATTCGGCATGTGTTATTCCATCAGTGATCTGAAACGATCTCTTCTTAGTAAGATCGTAGATAAAAACGGTTCCGGCACGGTTTTTTAATCGTTTTGAATAAGCAAGAAAACGTGAATCCGGTGAAAAGCTCGTGCGCCATTCGCTTTGGTTTGAATCATCGGAAGTGTCAATTTTTGTGGTCGTTCCGGATTCGGCATCGGTAAGCCAGAGGTCCAAATGCCGGTCGCAAAAAACTATTCGTTTCGAATCGGGTGACCAAACCGGATACCTGTAAAAGGTCGGATCCTTCTCTATCGGAATTTTCCTCACGCCGCCGTTTTTGAGCGACCGAAGATGCAGCTGATATTCGCCCGATTCGTCTGAAAAATAAGCGATTAGATTATTGTCCGGTGAAATGCTCGAATACCGTTCGGCAGCGTGCGGTGTATTTGTAAGGTTCTCATGCCGGCCGGTTGAAACTTCATAGACTATAGATTCGCCGCGTCCGCTGATCGCGATCTTATCGCCTGAGAAAGAAGGCAGAGCGTTCTCAAGTGTCTGCATAATGTTGACTTCCCTCGGAGCAAGTTCTGACCTGTCCGGCGAAAATGAGATATTCACTGTTCGGTATTTACCGTCTGCGGGATCAAAGATATAGATCCTGCCGTCGCGGACAAAGGAAATGATCCCGTTTGACGCGGAGGCGGTTCTAATTCCCGGTTCAGAGAAGTTCGTCAGCTGTTTTGTCTGCTTCGAAGCGCGGTCATAAACAAAAAGATTAAAAGCGCCCGAGCGGTCAGAATTAAAATAGATCTTGTCGCCGATCCACATCGGATTCTTATCATTGACATTTTTGTCTGTAAGCTTCTCGGTCGCGCCGGAAGCAAGATCGGTAAGCCATATCGGAGACGTCATCCCGCCGCGGTAATACCGCCATTCACCGAAAATAAAAACGCGGGGATTATAGGCGATCTGTTTTCCGTCGGGTGAAAGCGAACCGTCAAGCGCCTGCGGCAGCGGCAAAGACTCGGCGAGACTTCCGCCGTCGGCAGCGATCTTATAGAGCCTGAACAGCCTTCGTTCATCACGCGGCGCGGCGAAGATTATACTTTTGCCGTCCGGTGTCCAGTTTGTGACAAAATCACTTTCCCCGTGATAGGTCAGACGACGCGCCTCTTCGTTTCCGTCAGCCGGAATAACGTAAACTTCAAAATCCCTTCCGTTTGTCCGCGAGAACGCGATCCTTTTCCCGTCAGGAGAAAACACCGGATCGGACTCATCGCCCGAGGTGCTTGTCAGACGCTTGGCAGTTCCGCCGTTTCGTCCGACGACCCAGATCTTTCCGTCGGATTCAAATGCGATCTGTGTTTGGCTGGCCGAGACCCGCCGGATCAGACGGGGTCCGTCTGTTTGAGAAATACCGGTTAGTGTGGTGAAAAGTAAACTGAAAACAAAATATAGTTTGAGCATGAAACGTTTTTTCGGATCGATCTAAGATCTGTTTATTATCCGCCAACGTCCACGCGATTTCTTGGAAAGACAAAACTTTTTTGTATCAGCTTAACCCGTGCAATTGGTTTTTCGATATTCGTTCGGCGTCAGGCCGCAGAGATTTTTGAAGGTTTTGCTGAGATGACTCTGGTCGGAAAATCCCGAAATCAGTGCGATCTCACATAAAGACTTCCGTGTCGCAGACATTTGCTTCTTTGCAAATTCGACCCGCAGCGTTCTGACATATTCTCCGATCGTACAGCCGAATCGGCGTCTGAACGTGCGTGCAAGATGAACCGGATGAACACCCACTTCATCGGCCGTCTTTTTTAGCGTAACCGATTCAGAAAAATTATCGTGGAGAAATTCCTTTGCTTTAAGAAGCCAGAGCGAAGACGCCGGGTCGCTTTTCCGCTTTCCGCGGCGCGATACTTCGACAAGCAATTCCAAAACGATCGCTTCGATCGCGATCGCTGAAAGCTCATCATTCTGTTGGGTTTCCTTAACCAGTTTATTTCCAAGCCGGATAATATTTTCTGAGCGGCAATTTTTTGAAGATTCGATCACCCGCGCCAATGATGAAAAGCGCGTTAAAAATTTTCCGTAAAACCTTACATTTAAGATCTGGACGGGCCGATCTGAAAAACTTACGGCGTGAGATCTGTCTGGCGGATTCACCAGGAGCGTTGAGGAAACAAACGTCTGGTCTTTGCCTTCGGCCTGTTCGCGGATCTTTCCGTTGAAAATGATACTAAGAGACGCCGATTCGTGTCTGTGCAACGGCATCTTCAATTTTGAGGGATAAACAGTTTTGGATATTCTGAAGTCCGGAGTTTCGTTTTCTTCCTTCAGCGTTTGCGCGTGTTGCATAAATGAATTCATAGAAATATATAACGGCCCCGCGAAATTTTTCGTTCCCTGATTCCTGGTAAAAACTTCGATTCGGCGATCTTCCCTAAAAAAAGTGCGGTGTTTCTGTAAAAGAAACACCGCGAGAATAAATTTCGTGACAACAGCATTTGGCGACCGTTACAATTACGGCCTTTCGGGACGAGTTCCCGTTTCTACCGCAAGGTCCGGATGGTTCGAATATTCCGCCCAGGAACCTTCGTAAAGTCTGACCTTCGGAAACTTTAAAACGTGCTTCAGGATCATATATTCGAGACTCGCTTCACGGCTCGTTCCGCAATAGACGATGATGTCGTCGGTCGGTTTGATCCCGGCATCGCTGTAAACCTTTCTCAGATCTGCTGCCGGTTTGAACTTATGTGAATTGTTTTCTTCAACGAGCATCTTCCACGGGATGTTAACGGCGCCCGGAATATGGCCGTTTCTGGTCCAGATCTTTGTCTCGCCCCGGTAAACATCGGGAGGTCTGGCATCGATAAAGACGACTCCTTTTTTCCCGATCGAATTTTTGATGTCTTCTACCGACGCACTTATTTTACGATTGTCCAGCGAATCAAATCTTTCGGGCTTATACGCCGGATATTTCTGTTCCGGCGCGTGCGACATCTTATAATCGCGAAATCCGCCGTCAACAAACATAATTTCGCGGTGTCCGTATCGCTCAAGCAGATAAGCCATCATCGTTGCACCGAGGACACCGTCTCCGTCTGAATAGACCACTACCTTGTCACCCTTCCGAATGCCGGCGTTTGAAAACATTCTTCCCATCAGAAATGATTCGAGATACTGCGTCGGGTAGCCTTCCCGCGGAGCGCGCATTGCCGCATCGGCCAGATGGACCGCATTCGGAATGTGTCCGGCAAAATAATCATAGACATTTAACCGGACGTCGAGAACCCGGACATTTTCGTCATTTGCGTGCTCGTTTGCCCATTTTGGCGAAACAACCGAAACCGTCGTCCCCCGTTCGCCGGCTTTCGGATCTTCAACGGCCAGCGACTCATTTCTGCTCCATTCCTCAAAAGAACCGTCGTAGAGTTTTACCTTATAGCCGAGCGATCTTGCAGCGAAATAGACAAGCGATGCCTGCTGTCCGATATGGCAATATGTTACGACGGTGTCATACGGCTTAACGCCCGCGTCAGTGAACATCTTGCGCAGGGCCGTTTCATCTTTCAGTTTGTTCTTCTCGTCAACGATCCCGTTAAACGGAATATTCTTCGCCCCTGAAATATGACCCGGACGCGGATAGTTTCCGGCGTTTGAGCCGTCATAATAGCCCGGTGTCCTCGCATCGATGATCTTCACTCCCGGATCTTTCAATTTTGTCGCGATCCAATCCGATGTCGCGACCTGATCGCTGACGGCCGTTCTGAGACTTCCCTGATTTGCAGAAGGAATATCCTTTGTCAGCGAATTGCCCGCGGCAACCCAATCGGGCATTCCGCCGTCGAGGATCGAGGTGTTCTTTTTCAGGCCCAGATAATCAAGTGTGAAATAGATCCGCGTTGTTGATGTGACCCAATCCTTTCCGAAATAGAGTATGATCCGGGTATCGTTGCTGATCCCGTATTTTTCAAACGTCGATCTCAGATCGTCTGCGGAAGGCAACTGCAGCGAGAGATTTCCGTCCTCGTCGGGAAGCGAAACGTCCTGTGAAGAAATGAACCGTGCTCCCGGTATATGACCGGCTTCATATTCAGCCCGGTCGCCGACGTGGAGTAGCACAAGATTATTGTGACCGATGTGGTCTTTCAGCCACTCTGACGAAACTGTCATCGGCGTATCTTCAGTTATTGCACAGCTTTCCTGTGCTCTTAGAACCGCCGGATTTGCAAAAAACAGAACAAGTGCCAGCTTGATAAATGCAGATTGTATTTTCATAATGAACGCTCCAAATGTAGAAATAAGCTTTATTCTATGCGTGTTCCGCGGCTCGAGTATTGAACAGATGAAAGGTCTCTGGAACATTTTTATGATTTAAGCCGTAAACGGATTATGCCGGGCAGCCTGCCAATTTCTCAAAACCTTAAAGCCGGAGAGTTTTACGGCAAGGTCTCCGCCAAACGGAGTGTTTCGTCTTCGATCATTTCGGAAATCGTTCATACCCGGGGCAAAAGCCTGCCGAAGCATTCACACGAACTCGCTTTTTTTACGCTGCTCCTCGACGGCAGTTATTCGGAATCATACGGAAGGAAGAATTTCTCATATCGTCCGATGACCGTTTTATGGCACCCATCCGATGTCTCTCACAAAGACGAGATCGGAAGCAAGGGCGGAAGATTTTTCAGTGTCGAGATACAGAAAGCGGGCCTGGACACTCTTAAAACCTACGCAAAGATCCCGGAAGATTTTTACGAAGAGCGTTCTTCGCTGGTCTGGCTTGCCTGCCGTCTTTACAGAGAATTTAAGGAATGGCAAACGTGTTCGGAACTGGTGGCGGAGGGAATTACTCTTGAAATGCTGGCTCATTCGGCCCGAAACGAGATCCTGAAGGAAAAGAAACCGCCGAAATGGCTCGATCTTGTTATCGAAAAACTGAACGATGAATTTGCCGAGACTCCGACGACCAAAGAACTCGCGAATGAGGCGAATGTACATCCGGTACATCTCTCGGCCGTTTTCCGAAGATTTCAGGACCGGACGATCGGTGAATATCTTCAGGAACTCAGAGTAAAACGTGCTTCGCAGCTACTTCTGGATCCGGAAAATTCTCTCAGCGATATTGCCGTCACGACCGGCTTCGCCGATCAAAGTCATTTTACGAGAATCTTTAAAAACAAAACCGGGATGACTCCCGGTATCTTTCGCAAAAATCTCTGCTAAAACTATTCGCGTTCTTGAGGACCTTTCAGGCGTTCTTCAAACAGTTTTGCGGAAACCGTCAGAAAATCATGGGCCGTTACGATTCCGGCGAGTTTGCCGCGCTTGACGATCGGAAGACATCCGATGTTTTTCTCCCGCATGATATTTAACGCTTCGAGTGTCGGCGTCTCGGGCGAGATCGTAAAAAGATCCTTCTTCATGACATCTTCGACGACGATCTCCTCAGCGTTGTTCCTTTGATTTGTCGCCAGAATTTCGAGCAGATCACGGTGTGAAACGATCCCGACGAGATTTCCCTGATCGTCTTCTACCGGAACATGGCGTATGTGCTTCCAGTTCATCAGACTCGCCGCAAGATCAATTATGTCGCCGGGGCGAACCGTAAATAGGTCGCGCGCCATAAAACGCTCGACCGTTCTGAAATTATCGATCCAATCGGATTCATCCTGCATCACTGCCAGATCCCAGGTATGAACCGGCGTTCTGCCTTCCTGGTTCTTTACAAGCTGTTCCGTCAAGGAACGCATACGCACATTTACGCGGGCATTCTTATCCATCAGCGCCAAAGATTCGAGCATCCAGCCTGCACCGGTTCGGTTTGCGGTCGCCCGCTTTTCGATCACTCCGAGATATTTATCTATATCCTTGTCATGGAGTCCGGCATACTTCAAACCCGTTTCTGCACGCGGCAGAAGCTCATCGAGGATCAGCCGCTGCGAACGGTATCCCTGTCCGTCCAGCCATACGATCTGTGACTTGAGTCCGTATCTTGCCACACTGTAGAAATTATCCTTGACCTCGTCAAAAGAAATATGGTTTCTGATATCACCGAATTCAAGCGGAAGCGCTATCATCAGGCCAAGGAAGAACGCCGAGTTTGCAACCTCATCTAGAATTGTCGGCCCGGAAGGCAGGAATCTCGCTTCGATCCGCAGCCCCGGTTTGTTTTCCAGAATCCCATAACACGCCCGGTTCCATCGCCAGATCGTGCCGTTGTGCATACCCCACGCCTTTAGAGCCGGAATCTTTCCGCTTTTCAGGGCTGCAAGTGAATCTTCCTCGAGATCCCGCGTCAGGATCACGCGAAACCGCGCGACATCTTCGTGAAGCATCTCCAGAACCGAATTTTCAAGCCATTTGCTTCCGAAGTTTACCCGCGTCGTCTGGCTTCGTGCCTGAAGCGCCGGCGACCTGATGTCCGTGGCTTGCTTAAAGAGTGCGATCCTCGTTTCATACCACAAACGATGACCCAGCAATATTGAAGAATTTACCGCACTCGCCAGTACGGGCGCCGCGATCGCCTGTGCCCAGTTATAGGAATCGACAAATTTGCTGATCGGCACCTGAAGATGGATCTGAAAACTTGTGTTGCAAAACTCGCTAAAAGTGTCGCTCAGATGAAGGCTTAGTTCATCGAGACCCTTGATGTGGATCCCGCGGTCATCTCCCTGCATTTCGGTCAGGACCTTGTTCAATTGTTTATATCTGGGAAGAGGCGTGAGATTCTCGATAACAAGGTCTGATTCCTGTATAGTCGGCAAGATCCCGACCAGCACCGCATCCGAAGACATTTTTTTCGCGGATGTTTTTACAATATCAAAAACCTCATAAAGTTCATTCTCGAGTTTGCTTAGACAGTCTCCCGAAAACTCGAGAGGTGTAAGATTCGCCTCGATATTAAATCTTCCGATCTCGGTAGTTAAACGCTTATCAGAGGCATCTTCAATGATCTGTGTTGCAATCGGCGCAGGACACATCGAAGAATCGATCAGAAACATTTCCTGTTCCGCACCGATCCTGAGTTTGTCGTCCTCAAACATATTTCCGTCAAGCATTTTTTCAAACACCTGCAGATCATCGAGGACTGCTTTTGTAAACCGCCGCATTTCCGCGCCGCCGTATTCGTCTGAAACTTTTTGGTCACCCATTTTTTTGTTTTGCAGTTAAAAAGTGGTATTTCAGCTTATTGTAAAAGACTTTATTTTGGCGGACAAATAATTGCGGACATATGATTCAAATCATATTACTCAATGTCTGCCGGGTATATGCTCTTGCTTTTAATTGACAACAAAATGGGATTGCTGAATATTATAGGAGCCCTGGACTTTAGCGCGAGTTCGGATCGGGAAGAAAAACCGGGGACAAAAATACTGTTTAACGGGGAAAGACGGCAGATCATCGAGATCAGCCTTCAGGGCAGCGGCGTATTGAAAGAGCACCGGGTCGGCGATCCGATCACGGTGTTGTGCATCGCGGGGAGGGGGACGTTTCAGGCCGGCGATGACCTTTCGGAAATGGCCGCCTTAGAACCCGGGATCCTGCTGACACTTGAACCGAACATTTTGCACGAAGTACGTGCAGAAACTTATCTGAAATTTTTACTGACAAGATTTAAGAAATAAACTGGCTGCGGCATTTTGCAAACTTTTTTGTAATCGCACAATTTCCCGCACGTTAATAACCTTGTTCAAACTAAATCAGCTTCATTCTGAGATCGGGAGAGGAAAATGAAAAAACTTTGGCTAATTTTTGGACTTATCAGTGTTTTGTCGTTTGGAGTATTGCTCTGGATCGGAACAGAGATCTTCCGCGAAGCCCCGCCTATCCCGACTCAGGTTGTAACTACGGACGGTAATGTTTTGATCAGCGACGGCGAGATCTCACGCGGTCAAAATGTCTGGCAGGCACTTGGCGGAATGCAGGTCGGCTCGATCTGGGGACACGGGAGTTATGTCGCACCCGATTGGACGGCAGACTATCTACACCGTGAAGCACTTTTTATTCTTGATCACCTGGCAAACGAGGAATTCGGCAAAAACTTTGAATCGCTGAGCTCGAAGGACCAGGCATCGGTCCGTCAGCAGATGGAAGACATGCTGCGAAAGAATAATTATGACGCTTCAACAGGAAAACTTACTATTGAACCCATTCGCGCCAGGGCGTTTGAGGAAAACCTCAAGTATTATTCGGGTATCTTTACGAATGGAAGCAGGGATTTTGCGATCCAAAGAAATGCTCAGTCGGATCCTGAAAAACTGAGCCTGATGACAAAATTTTTCTTCTGGACTTCCTGGGCATCGGCGACAAACCGTCCAAATAATACGATCTCCTATACAAGCAATTTCCCATCCGAGCCGCTTGTCGGAAATTTCCCCACCGGTTCTACAATAATCTGGACGGGCGTCAGCGTGATCGTGTTGATCGCCGGCATCGGCGGCATGATCTGGTTTTTTGCCGGAATGCGAAACGAACACGATTTTTCAGATGCCCCCGATTCAGATCCGCTGATCGGTGCCGGGATAACGCCTTCGCAAAAAGCGACCGTAAAATATTTTCTCGTCGTTTCGCTGCTGTTTCTGCTGCAGATAATAATGGGTGTGGTAACAGCCCATTACGGCGTCGAGGGTGACGGATTCTACGGGATCCCGCTCGCCGATTATCTGCCGTATGTCGTTAGCCGTACGTGGCACACGCAGCTCGGGATCTTTTGGATCGCAACTGCCTGGCTCGCCGCCGGACTATATATCGGACCGGTCATTTGCGGCTATGAGCCAAAATTCCAGAAACTCGGAGTTGACGTCTTATTCGGCGCGCTGCTCATCGTCGTACTCGGTTCAATGACAGGCCAATGGCTTTCGGTGATGCATATGCTCGGGAGTGGAGATCTGTGGTTCTGGTTCGGCCATCAGGGTTATGAATATGTCGATCTTGGACGGGTTTGGCAGGCCGCGCTTTTTGTCGGGCTTCTGCTCTGGTTTGCGCTGATCGCGCGGACGGCGATCCCGCCGATGAAAAAGAACGACGGAAACAAACCGCTGCTGATCCTCTATATGATCTCTACCGCCGGTATCGCGTTCTTCTATGCACCGGGACTTTTCTGGGGAATGAAGTCGCATCTGACAGTTGTTGAATATTGGCGGTGGTGGGTCGTTCATCTTTGGGTCGAAGGATACTTTGAAGTTTTCGCAACGGTTGTTATCGCATTTTTGTTTGCGCGACTCGGCGTGATAAAGGCGACACTCGCCGCCAAAGCCGCATTGCTGTCAGGCGCGATCTATCTTAGCGGCGGAATTCTTGGAACGCTACATCATCTTTATTTTGCAGGCACGCCGACAGTTGCGCTCGCCTTTGGGGCTGTATTCAGTGCACTTGAGATAGTACCGCTAACGCTCGTCGGATTTGAAGCATGGGAGAATATCCATCGCTCAAAAGCGAAGCCCTGGCTCGCTCAATACAAATGGGTGATCTATTTCTTTATCGCGGTCGCCTTCTGGAACCTCGTTGGTGCAGGTATTTTCGGATTTATGATAAATCCGCCGATCGCTCTTTACTATATGCAGGGGCTGAATACGACCGCTGTTCACGCACATGGTGCGCTTTATGGTGTTTATGGAACGCTCGGACTTGCGCTGATGCTTTTTGTTTTCAGAGCTATCGAACCCGAAAGGGTCTGGAATGAAAAGCTTCTTTCGTTCTCGTTTTGGACGATAAACGGCGGATTGATGATGATGATCATTTTGAGTCTGCTTCCGGTCGGTCTGCTGCAGACCTACGAATCCGTAACAAACGGTTATTGGTCGGCAAGAAGCGCACAGTTTATGCAGACAGATCTGATGCAAACTCTCCGGTGGCTGCGGGTGATCGGAGACACTGTTTTTGCGATCGGTGCGGTCGCGTTTGTCTGGTTCGCATTGGGTTTGATCTTTAAACGGCAACAGATTGCGGAGCAGGAATAAGCTGAGAAATAATCAGCGTGAAACGTGATTCGTGAGAAGTTCCAGATCCTCAAGGATAATTTTCCCGCTGACGATCTTCAGCAGACCTTTATCGGCCAGCCGCCTGACGGTACGGATCGTTGTCTCGGTCGTCAGACCGGCCATGTCGGCTATATCCTGGCGACGGAGGAGGATCTTTACGGGAGTTGTGTCTTCCTTGCGGGCTAGTCGGATCAAGACGTTCCCGACGCGTATCTCGGGAGATGATGCAACGAGATTTGCCAGCGATGCGGTCGTCTCTCTGAGCAGACCGCACATCCGTTCGATCGTCATTGCGGCAAATTCTTCAGAGTTTTCCTGAAGTTTTAGAAAATCCTGCCTGAATATCAGCAGCAAGCTCGAAGTTTCCATCGCGATCGCCGTTGCCGGATATCGTTTACCGTCGATCACCGGCGGGATCGCAAAGATCTCTCCGTTTCTAAAGACATTGATGATCACTTCTTTTCCCTCATCTAACGAGCGGACCACTTTTACGCTTCCGCTCAAAACGATCGGCAAAAATTCTGCTGTTTCGCCTTCGGAAAAGACCCGTTCGCCGGGCTCGAATGTTTTTGAACGCCCGACATCGAGCAACTCCGCCACTAACTCTTCACTGGCTATTTTGTCGATTGTGCTCATCTTTTAATAAATGGACTGATCGTATCATGTTTTCTGCGGCTGACAATGAGCTCATCGTTTCGCCGGCGGGTTTTCCGGAATCCGAGCAAATGAAAGATCTGAAGCGGAAGGATCCGCGCAATTCGTGTGTTAACGATCAGCGATTCCGGATCCGCCGGATGGACGCGTACTCCTGGCAAGAACCGCATCAATGAACCAAGCTTAAGCCGTCTTAGTATTTTTGAAAGCCAGAGCCAAATGGTTGAGATCTCCCGCCCGATAAAAAATCCGTCCTGCCCCTGAGCCTGATACAGCGGCATCAGGATCAATCCGCTTTCGTTTGCCCTCACCTTTCTATTCCGCGATAAAGCCAGCACTTCGCCTTTTTTTATCGGCTGAAAGTTTTTATAACCGGGATTCATCCGAAACTCATCCTTTTCGGTGATCGCGTGCCGGTAACGGATCTCCACCAAACGCGATCCCCCCATCGCAGTGCTCAAAACTTCCTCATGACGGCGGACATCCGCATCCTCTTCCGCAAGTATTCCGGAATGTGCCAGTGCCAGCCAGATCAGCGCCTCATGATTTCTTACAGAACTCAAAGATGTATGCTGACCGGCTTCAAATCCCAGCGTAACGGCACCCATATTGTTTATATATTCGAGTATCGTCCCGTCAAGCTGTTCTTCAATTCCAAGGAGTATTGTTGCAGGAAACTGTCGGGCGAATTCTCTGTTGCGCAGAGTATCACCGATCATCGCAAACGGCGTACTTTCGGCCGATGTCGAATGAAGATCAAGCGCATAGATCTCATCCTCTGCCGAATCAAACACCTCCCCGATCACTTCGAGGATCTCGGTTTGTTCGATGTCTTCGGCGCGGTTTGTACGGATCTTTGAATCAGGAGAATTTCTCTTGACAGATTCCACGGTCCAGTGACGGTTCAGATCCGCATCTTCAAAACGGATGTTCTTATTGATCGCCCGGGTATTCCCGGCCAAAAGAAAAACGCGTCCGCGCAATTTGCTTTCGATCTCAGAAAGGCCCGGAAGCATTCGTTTCATCGCGATAACGCCGCTGTGTTCATTGCCGTGGATCGCACCGAAAACGACAAGAGTCGGACCTGATGAGTTGCCGCAGAAACTTCCGACAACGTGCTCGCCTTCCTGCACGGTAATAGGTTCAAACTGATCGTTCTCATTGATCGAGAGGGTTTGTATCATTGCTTCAGATCCGGAAAACGCGGAAGCATTGTTTCAGCTCACCGCTTTTCTACAAGATCCCATAAATTCCCGTATAGATCTTCAAATACGGCAACAGTTCCGTATTCTTCTACTTTCGGCTTCCGGATAAACTTTATTCCATTTGAGACCATATTATTATAATCCCGCCAAAAATCATCAGTAGCCAGAAATAGAAACACCCTTCCGCCTGTTTGATTTCCGATAAACTTCTCCTGTTCGGAATTTGAAGCACGAGCCAGAAGTATGTTCGCACCCGAAGACCCCGGCGGCGCAACAATCACCCAGCGCTTATCCTGCTGAGGCTGATAAGTATCCTCAACCAGGGCAAAATTCAACTTACCGGTATAAAAAGAAATAGCCTCGTCGTAATCTTTTACGACGAGGGCTATGTGAATTATCTCCTGCTTCATAAAGCTTATTTTACATCATACAATTCGATCCCCTGAAGCCGGTGGTCCGATCCCGACCAAAAACGCGCGATCCAAAACCACTGGACAAAACCGATGATGAACAGAAAGATCGTATTCAGGTAGATCGCTGAATCAGACACCGGACTCATCACCATATAATAATTTGCAGCCACCGCGACAACCGCCACAGACAAACTGCTCGGCAGCGCCAATAAAAATGCCGCGATATTCAGCGCAAGCAGCGAAGTTTCGAGATCCTCCGAATCGTAGCCGAAAAATCGAAATGCCAGCAATATCATTGAAACGATCGCGACTGCGAGCCAAATTTTCTTGATATCAAAATATTTCTTCATCGTTTTACCCCCATTAAGTTTTGGTGAGTTTGACACGACGTTTCAGCAATTTGTTCCAAAGCCAAAAGTGATGCCCCCGGCAGTCTGCAGCCGGAGGCATCACTTATTCTTTAAAATTAACCGAACCTTATTTTGCTTTTATTGGAACAACTGCCTTCGTTTTGTCCCAGGCCATGATCATATTTTCATCGTCAAAAACGATCGCAAGATTTTCGAGCGGATCACTTAAAGATTCGACCTTTGCGGTGGTTCTCACAACGTCTTTCGACTCATCGTATGTAAATGCACCCCATTGATGGAGGTCGCTGTTTAAGATCACAATCCATGAATCTTCATTTGGAATCGTGAAAAGCGCGTATGTTCCTGCTTTTACCTCTTTGTCGCCAAACATCACATCTTTGTAAAACGTGATTTCGCTTGCTTCATCGGCTCCCGTTCGCCAGACTTTTCCGTAAGGTACGAGTTCTCCGAAGATCTTACGGTCATTTTTAAACGGCCGGCCGTATAAAACGCGCGCTGTAACCGGACCTCGCCGTCCTTCACGCATGTAGGAAATGTCCGTCGGGCTTTTTTGCATACCCGGAAACTGGACATCTTTCTTCGCCATTGCATCCTGCGCATTCACGCTTCCGATTCCGCCTATAAAGACAAATGCGGCCAGCAACAAAAATATTGTGTATTTCATAATTATCCCCTCAAAATTTTGTAGTTAGATTTTTATTTGTAATTTATATTGTATCGAACCCAATAGATCAGCGCTATCAATACTGACTATTTCAAATCAGTGCAATTTTATTCCGCAGTGAGATCCCGATGTGCAATATACGGATTTTTTTATTAACTCTTCGAATTCACCATCAAATAGCAAAGATACTGTTCTAAATTACCTCTTTTTGCACATTTAAGAATCGCTCCTGCGTATTGAATTAAATCTATTTCTGAACTTTCAGAATGAATTCATAAGAAACACCGGTATTGCCGAAAACTGAAATAGTGTTTTCCTTTCCGATCGAAAATTGGTTTGCAGGAATCATGACGGTGATAAATTTGATCCCTGATTTTGTAGTACCCGGTTTTCGGTTTGAAGCAATATTCCGACCCCCGAATTTTACTAAAAATAATTCGGCGGTTGTGTCTTTCGGAAACTGCAGAGTAACACTGATGTTATTCAAATTCGGATTCAGCTTAACGGTTTTGATCCCGCCATTTCCGTCGCCTCTTCCGCCGATAAACGGAGAAAGAATAACTGTTGCGATCGTCGGCTGCGGCGGCTGATCCGGAGTTTCCCGCTGCTGGGGCGGGAGAGGATTGTTTTCTTGCAGTTTCTTCAAACGATCAATTTCATTTTGCAATCTTTGTTTTTCGGCTTTCTCGCTTTCCAGCTGACTATTTAATATCTCGCCTTCACCTTCTTTATTGTCTATTTGTTTTTGCAGATCTTTTTCGCGCTGCTGAATTTCATTTAATTTATTTTGCAGTTCTCTTTCCTGATTCTTTAATTTTTCAATATTCTTTTGGTCTTCGCGGTAATTTGCCAGTTCCTGATTCAAGCGAACTCTCTCGTAAAACAAAAAACTCATTCCGCCCAATAATAAAAATAATAAAGCGGCTGCGGCATACTGCATCGCCGGCAGCTTAAAGGTAAAAAACGCCGTTATTTTTTCCCAAAGAGTCGGATCAGTGACAACGGAGTCACGCGTCTCAGTTTGTTTTTCTTCCTTGATCAGCGAATTTAAAGCGATCGCATTCGCGACCTTCTGCCGTCTTTCTTCCGATCTTTCGAGACTTGCTTCAAACCGTTTGAGATCATTTCCCTTTAATCTGCCGCGCGCGAAATCATCCACCAGACCGTTTTCGAGTTCCAGCAGATCGTAGAAAAAATCTTCATCGAGAAAAAAACGTTCTTCCAGCATTTCTCTTTCCTCGCCCGAAAGCTCGTGAAATACAAAGCGTTTCATTTCTTCTAATTGTTTAGATTCGATCTCAGTCATTTCTTTAAAACCAATTTACGTTTTAGCCTTCCGTCAGGCATTCATTGATACATTTTTCCAGTTTTACCCTCAAACGGCAGGCTTTCACCTTTAATGCATTCATTTTCAATCCGAATTTCTCCGCCAGGGATCTGCGTGATTCTTTCAGTTTTTCGCCTGCATCCGTATCGTAATAACCGATGATAAATTCTCTTTCTGCGTCATCATTTGTTACTTCCTTCAGACATTTTTTCAAACACGCCATTCTTTTATCGGGATCTTCGGAAATTTCCGGTTCGACAGTCTGTTCGGGCATTTGGTCGCCATAACTATCTTCTTTTCGTTTACGACTAAATTCCAGCCAGACAAACCTTGAAACCTGACAGGCATAAGCATTTAGGCTTTCGATCTCTACGCCTTCTTCCAGCTTCGAAGCGACGCGATCCAAGGTTTCGTCCGACAGTTCGTCTGCGCTTGAATCGGGACAACCCCGCCACGTGTAAAATTTAACGAGTTTCAGACGCAGCTCCTCGTATTTTTCGGCGGCCTGCGAAGGATTCGCGTCAAGCCTTTGTAAAAGTTTTTCAAATCCTTCCGCCGATAAATTTGCCAAGTTCGCTTTTCTCCGTGAGTTTTATGAAAATCACTTAATTTTTATGCGCTTGGGTAAATCTGTCAAATAACTTTTATTATCAATCAAAGATTCTTTGTCCACAGATGGACACGGATAGAACAAAGATTCTGCAATCGGAATCTTCTGTGTGAATCCGTGTTTATCTGTGGACAATTTTTATTACTCATAAAGAGGTTCCATTCTAACGGCTAATTTGAAACGAACATTAACAGCACCGGATTTTGCCATATTCTGCGCGACCGTGATTTCGTAATCGCCGTCGGTTACAACCGCGTCGAAAACTGTTCCGCCGGGCTGACCATCCGAGTCGCCGTTCGGAGACTTAACGACTCCGATCATCACCGGACCTTCTTCGCCGTCGTATCCGAGAGTTTCTATGCGGACGGTCATCCGATGGCGATTTTTTCCCTTTATTACGAATTTCATTTTTTCGTCACCTTTTGCGAGGACGTCTTCAACCGAAATTCGAATCTGACCCTTTGGAATTTCGATCTGTTTTACCTGAGCGGTGATGTCGAAATAATCGTTATAAGTAATATCTCTCGCCTTCAGATCGGCGTATTTTTCATCTTTTATTTCGTGGTCAATTCTTTCAAAACCCGGCAAACCTTTAATTAGAATTCGTTTGTCTGTAATTTTCGTCGGGTAAGCGATCGCTCCGTTTTCTTTTTCGTATTCGGAGACTTTCATGATAACCGCGAAAGGTTTTCCGTCGGCAAGCCGCCATTCGATCATGCTGTTTTCCTTCGGATAGGAAAGACTCTGCGATGCCAGCCGAACGCTGTTTTCGCCATCCGTCGTTTCGGCGATAAATTCCAATGTGGTCGCACTGTCAAAATAGTGGATCCGGTAATTTCCCGGACCTTTGCAGAAGGTCGAAGCATGGCCGCCTTCGTCGCTTTCCTGTGTTTTGCAGTCTTTCTTCAGATCGGTATAAAAACTCGTAAATTCCGTTTTACTTGTTTGGTCCCGCCGTGATGCGATGGCGATGTACAAAACATAAGCCGATGGCACAAATTGTCTTGTAACTTCCAAACCCAGCTCATCTCTTTTGTAACTGACTCCGGCAAAATCCGCCTTACTCGATAAACGGAAATCGATGCCTGCGGGCTGTTTTGCAAATTCGGCAAATTCTCTCATTTCCAATTCGCTGCGAATTATATTTTTTACTTTGCCGTAAACGTTTTCTGCAGCTCTGACAGACATTTTCGGATGAGCGCCTTCAGCGGTTTGAAAGTTCTTACTCCAAATCTCGACATACTCTATGCGTTCACCGTTTTTGATCGGCGGGTTTTCATGCGAATCATCCGCTTCACCCGTGTAAATTCTCATTATCATTTCGCTGCCTTTTTTGACGGCGATCATCGTAGAAACTTCGGCGTCGGAAGTTCTTTCAAATTTATAATCTTTCCAGATCTTCTTTGCTTCGCCGACGGTCATCCCGAGTTTTACTTTTCCAACCGAATTTTTTGTGACCAGAAAATCATCTGCGTTTTGAGCGAACGTAAATGCGATTAATGCTGCGATAGTTGTTAATGCCGTAAAAAGTTTTGCGATCGTGTTTTTCATTTTTAGATTTCTCCTGTGTCTTTTTTATTAGGCTTTTTTTGTCTTTCGCCTAGTGAGTGTCAAAAATAAAAAAAGGGTTACAAGTGAAAGAAAAATATTTTTTATTTTTATCTTTGAAAAAGTAATACTGCATTAAAAAGTTTTTCGTCGCGTCAGCGACAAAATGAGTTTAGCCGTGTAATTTATTGCACGGTATAGATTGACGGTCGTTCTTGTCGCGTCAGCGACAGTTGAACAAACCATAAAGACTAGGTCGTCGCTGACGCGGCTCAAACGTTTCGAGAATCCAACCGTGTAATAAATTACAAGGCTAAGCGCACAACACCGATGCGCGATGATGAAAGACTGTCTGAAATATGTTTCTAACACCATAAAAGAAACCAGCCACAATCTAAATTTTGCGGCTGGTTTTCCAAGGAGAAAAAAATATTTTATTTTTTCATATTGCCTAACATTTTTCGCACTTTTGCCGCCGTGTCTGCATCGCCGATCTTTTCACTCAATCCGTCGAGATGAACAAAGTTCTCACCGTTCCAATCGTAAACTCTCGTTCGGTAAAAATACTCCGCACCTTTTGCGCCGACTCCTGTCATACACTGCTCCAGAATGAAAAGTTCTTTTTCCGGATCTCTATCGGCATTTTCAAAAAAAAACGGCCAATGGTTCCATGATCGCCCAGGTGTTTTGCGGTTCTGGCAGATCGAAAGTATCAAATGCTTCAAATCCCGCCGGAACTATTACCTTTGCTTTATACTTGTCTGCCGGAGTTTGATTTGAGATCAGCATAACGAATTTTGTACGTGAATCGGCTTCGGGTTTGTTTTGTCCGCCCGAATTCCATCCGCCGAAATCACCTGCAACGACTTCGTGAATTGTCCGGTAGCCTTCGGGTAAAAGTTCTTTTAGTTCTTCTTCGGTGAGCGAATTTTGATCATTCGAACTTTCTTCAAAAACCGACGGATCAAAATCGGCGATCCTGATCTTGCCGAAATTCTTTGGAGTTTTTATTTCACGTTCTGTTTTTCTAGGTCCCGTAGCCTGATAAAATTCATTTTCTCTGCGAACCAGTTCCCAGGTTTGATCGATCCGGGAATAGTTGAATTTCAAGGACTCGTTCCAGCGGTTGAAATTTCCGCCTTCCTGAAAGATTGTAAAGGTATTGCGGGCGGCTTTGAGCTTTGTGTAAAACCCGCTC
Organism: Pyrinomonadaceae bacterium; assembly: GCA_041394785.1. Lineage (GTDB taxonomy): Bacteria > Acidobacteriota > Blastocatellia > Pyrinomonadales > Pyrinomonadaceae > Aridibacter. Next base: position 61,366 of record JAWKHO010000006.1, read on the forward strand.
CAGACAAAATTTTCGTTGCGGCCCGCTTCGGTTAATTTCCTGTCTTTACCGCGGATCAGGATCAAAACCGCTCCGCGTTTCATGTTCGTATTGGCGGCCTCAAATTCAGGATCAGACTTTGCTAAAAGCAGAACATGATCTTTCAACCCGTCGCCGTTTAAATCGGCTGATTCGATGGCGATCGCCTTAGAATCTTTCCCGATAAAACTTTGAACTTCCGACTGAAGTTTGACCGATCCGGTTTGAGCAGTGATTGCTCCCGATAAAATCATTCCCGCTAAAATCGATAAAAGTGTCGTTTTCATTTTTCTTCTCCTATTAGAAAACTAAATTAAAAGCCGGATAAGTTGTGTCCGAGCCCGCTAATTCGCGGAATCTGGCGAGTTTATCGCTTGTTCCATCACACGGCAGCAGGTTAAACGGGTCATTGGTTCGAAATCGGTCCTTCATAAATACATTGCTCTTATCGATGCAGAGATCCGGATCACTTTCGCCGCCTTTCCATTCCAGAGTTTGTCCCTGTTTTTTTGTCTGTGCATAGAAATAGATCTTTGGTCTATACCCATACCCAATATCGTATTTGGTTTTGATTTTTTCGCTGATCGGAAAATCTATGCATTTTCCTTTTTCGAGCGTCCACCATCCTTCTGTAAAGCTACCCATGTAGGTTTCAAAACCAAGCACGAAATAGACCGTCTCATCCCACTGCCTATTGCAGGCTTTTAGAAAATATCTTTTCGGGGCGTCTTCACGGCTAAAGCCGAATCGGCCGCCTTCGGCAACGATGATTCTTCGGGTATCACCCGGCAGTTGTCGCGTGTAAATGTATTCATCGAAAATAGCGGGTTTGAAAACTTTCACCATAAAAGGGACGGCTCCTTTGTTCTGCCATAAAGCACTTTCGTCTTTTTTCATCGTTACGCAGGTTTTCGGAACTAAACCGACCGCGTCTTCGGGATTATAAATACAAACCTTTCTGTCTTCGCCGGAAGTGTTTTGAATGGAAACCGCAATATCGGACTGTGCCGAAACATAAATTCCCGAAACCAAAATAACGATCAATGCTGCGAATTGATTTTTCAAGATTGTCCTTTTCATCTGAGTTTCTCCTTTTATTGACGGCGCTTTTTGCCTTTCGCTTCCTGAGTGTCAAAAAATGAAAAAAGGTTACGCGAGTAGTGAAAAATTGAAAACGGATAATTGGAAAAGAAGTTAATTAAACTATCCATTATCCGTTTTCAACTGTCTTATTTATTCCAGGTGATCGTTACTATTCGTCCGTCAAATCTCTCCCGGAGAAGTTTTTTGCTCGAAATATGTGTGTGAACACCGAACATTTTGGCCGTCCAAAATTCCAGACTTATTTCCGATCTCAACTGATCTATGGGGATAACGAGTGTTTTGTTTTTCCCGATAAGTTTGGCCTCATTGCTGCGGTCAAATAATTTTACAGCCGTCCACCAGTCAATGTTGGACCGAAGTTTGATGGTTGCATAACCTTTTCGTCCGTTGTTTGTGCTTCTTATCGTAAGAGTTTTTCCGTCTGCCCTGAGCGTTTCATTGATAGGTGCGGTGATGCTTTTTGAGAAATCGGAATCTTTGTCTTCCAACCCTTCCTGCCAGATAAATGTCACGACGCGACCTGAAAAATCATCTTTATGAAATCTTTCCGTCATCATATGCGTGTGAACGCCGAAAAGCTTAGCCTTCCAAAATTCAAGTTTGAATGTGTCGTTCAATTCGCTTACGCTGATCTCGATTACATCTTTTCTATGCACATAACCGCCGTTTTCCTGTTCGATGTTTTTGTAATTTCCGTTTTTGTCGATCAAACGAAGCATTCTCCACCAATCGCCGTCGGCGTCGAGTTTGATCCGAACTTTACCGTTTATACCGCCATCTGTTGTCGATAGAATTTTCACGCGGTCGCCGTCGACCTGCATATCCTGAAAGTTTCCGTTTGTATCGGCTGACGGGATCCGCGGAGCTCCCTGGGCGAATACAAAAGAAACGGACACTAATGCAAAGACGATCAGCGCTGTGCTGCAAAAAATCGCTTTTGCCGTATTATTGCTGTTTTGAGTATTAAAAAGTTGATCGTTCATGATTTTCTCCTAGTGAATCTAAATTTGAAGGCTCTTGCCGCCTTTCACCCTGTGTGTGACGAAAATCGAAAAAAGGTTACCGAAACCCAAAAATGATCTTTTCCTGTAACCAAAATTGAATTTTCGACACTCTTCGGGCGTAAGAGGATTCAACAGAATTGAAAACTTTGGAAAAATTATAAATACGGCGAAACTATGCGAAGATTGATTAGGGCAAATATACGGATCTCTCGTCGGACCGCCAAAAACAAAATGAAACGTAACTTATTTAATATCTTATTGCTGATCGCAGTTTTTCTTCCGGCAAATTTTTACGCCCAAAAGGCCGAACTCGTCGTTCAGACCGGACATTCTGACAGCGTTCGCTCGATCTCATTCTCACCGGACGGAAAGCTTCTCGCTTCGGGAAGCAATGATAAAACCGTCAAGATCTGGAATGCGGAAACGGGAAGGCAACTAAAAACACTGAAGATGGAATCATCCGTTAACACAGTGATCTTTTCGCCCGACGGAAGAACAATTGCATCGAGCGGCGATCAGGACGGAATCTATCTTTGGAATACCGAACGCGGAAAACTGCTCAAAAAATTAACCGCGGATAAAGGAATTTATCGTGCTCTGAGTTTTTCTCCGGACGGAAAAACTCTCGCTTCTGCCGGGTTTGAGTTCTTTACTTTGTGGAATATCGAAACCGGAAAACCGATCAGACAGATTCAGGCTCAGGCAAAGGAATATGTTTCTTCAGTAGCTTTTTCACCTGATGGGAAACTGATCGCTGCAAGCGGCTGGAACAAAACTTTGAATATCTGGAACGCGGAAACGGGCGTAATTATCAAAACTTTTGACGGGACGCAATATGCCGCAATTTCGATCACTTTTACTCCCGACGGAAAAGAAATTTACCTCGCCAGTCAAAATAAACCGATCGCGATCTTAAACCCAGAAAACGGCGAACTAAGAAACCAAACAAACACTGACAAAAGTTTTTCGGTCGCAGTTTCGCCGGACGGAAAAATGTTTGCATCGGGCGTTTCAAACAACAGCGTAAAACTTTGGAACGCTGAAACCGGACAGGTATTAAAAACATTTTCCGGACAAACCGAACAAATAAATTCGGTAGAATTTTCGCCAGACGGCACGATTCTCGCGTCCGCTTCACGCGATAAAACAGTACGATTATGGAACGTCAAAACCGGAGCGGAAATCAAAAATCTCAATTCGCTTTCCGGACTGATCGCGGCAACCGCTTTTTCTCCCGCGGGAACCGTCTTTGCTTCGAGCGACACTAACAGAAAAATAAACGTCTGGGATCTGGAAACCGGAACAAAAATCCACACTTTCGATAATAAAGATGAAATCGTTCAGACTTTGAAATTTTCCCGCGACGGAAAACTTCTCGCTTCGATCGCTTACAACAGCACGACGGTAAAAATCTGGGAAATATTAACGGGCAAACTGTTGCGATCCTTTTCCGAACAAAATGCAGAATTGGGTCTGATCGATTTTTCACCCGACGGAAAACTGCTAGCAGCGGATTCTTTCAACGCGTCAGGCGGTCTCCTCTCGGTTTGGAATATTGAAACGGGTGAAAAACTAAGAACGTTTGAGGCTGAATGGGTAAATCTCGGTATAACCTTTTCGAGCGACGGCAAGAGAATCGTTTCGGGAAGTGAACACGGAACGGTCGCCGTCTGGACGATTGCGAGCGGAGAAAAGATATTTATCAAACCCTATGATAAACCGGAGGATGAAAAACTTCTGCTCTCAATTGCGCCGAATTTTCCTTCCCGGAATCTTGACGAGCCGATGTCGCCGGACGGAAAATTTTGGTTAAAAAGAGAAGAATCAAACGGAGAGATCAATCTTTATCAAACGAATCCCGAAAAACATCTGGCAAATCTGGTCTCGGTCGGCGAGAACGACTGGGCGATTGTTACTCCCGAAGGTTTGTTCGACGCCTCACCGGGAGCAAGGAAGCAGATGCATTATGCGGTTGGATTTGAAACCGTTTCACTCGAACAGCTGAAAGATGTTTATTACGTTCCCGGACTTTTGAAGAAACTGATCGCCGCCGAACCGCTCCCCGACGTCGAGTTGTTTTCCGCCAAAGATCTGTTTCCGCTTGCCGAATATGAATTGCCGAAAAACGGCGAAAAGGAATTTCCGGTAAAGATCACCAATCGCGGCGGCGGGATCGGACAGGTGCAGGTATTAATAAACGGGAAGGAGTTTATCAATGATGCGCGGCCGGCCGGATTTGATCAGAATCAGAGATCAGTAGTTTTAAATATCAATTTAATAGATGCTCCTTTGTTCGAAGGAGCGGAAAACAATATCGAGATAATTACGCGAAACGCGGAAGGCTCGATCAGTTCACGCGGGACTCCCCGCGGCAGAGAAAATGTTTCGTCTGAAAATTTAGGTTCTAATTTGCCGCCGAATGTTTATATCATCGTCGGCGGAATTTCCAATTATACGGGCGACAATCTCGATCTGAAATTCGCAGCAAAAGATGCGGCGGGTTTTGCGAAGGCTCTTGAGATCGGAGCAAGCAATTTGTTTGGTGCGGACAAAGTTCACCTGCGTCTTTTAACCAGTGATCCCGCAAATACAAGTATTAACTTTCAATCAAAAGACGCGAAAATTTTGTCGGCTACCAAATCCGATTTCGTCACTGCGTTTAATGATTTTAAAACCGCGACACCAAACGATATTTTTATCGTTTACCTCGCCGGACACGGAATTTCGATCAGTAATGATAAAGCAAACAGCGACCTATATTTGTACCTGACGCAGGAAGCGACGACCAATGACAAGACGGTTTTAGCGGTTGAAAATTCTCGAAAAGCGATGACGATCTCATCCGACGAACTGACTGAATTGATAAAGCAAAATAAAGCTTTGAAGCAAGTTTTGATCTTAGACACCTGTGCAGCGGGTGCGGCTGCAAACAGCCTTATCGCTCAGAGAGATCTGCCGTCTGATCAGATCCGCGCGATCGAAAGATTGAAAGACCGCACGGGTTTCTTTGTCCTGATGGGAGCGGCTGCAAACAAGGTGTCCTACGAAGCGACACAATACGGGCAGGGGTTGCTGACGTATTCACTTTTGCAGGGTCTGAAAGGTGCAAAATTGCGTGAAAATCAATTCGCCGATGTTAATCTGCTTTTCTCTTATGCTCAGGACACCGTTCCCGAAATGGCAAAATACATCGGCGGAATCCAGAAACCGCTGATCATCGCCCCCGATACTTCGGAGAGTTTTGACATCGGCAGATTTACGGCGGCGGAGCAAAATGAGATCGTGCTAGCCGCTCCAAAGCCACTCATTGTAAAACCCGCGCTGCAGAACAAAGAACGATTCTTTGATGATCTGGAACTGACTTTTCTTCTTTCAAGTGAATTACGAAATGCAAGCTTTACCGTTGATCCCGATACGTTTCAGACTCCGTTCGTTTTTGTCGAAGCCGACGAAATGACCGATGCCGTCAAGCCGAGCGGTTCTTACACGGTTAAAGGCGAAGACATTTCGGCGACCGTCATTCTGATAAAAAATAAAAAGCCGATAAAAACCATAACCCTTGCCGGAAAATTAAACGAAAAAGAAAAGTTTGTCAGAATAATTGTTGATGAAATAAAAGAAGCATTGAAGAACTAAAAAACTCCAAACACTGAGCCGCCGCTTGTTGTAGTGCCGTTTCCGATGCGGTGAAATTTTCGTGATATAATTTGAAAAATTTTCACAAAAACGACCGTAAAATTCATGACAAACGACACACCTATCGGAACGGTAAAGGGTCCCGGCGAACTACCTCACGAATTTCTATTTATTACAAAAAACAACGATCGCACGCGGATCGGTGAGTTTGTCTATTACACCGCAAAAGACGGAGCCGAAGAACGCAAGATCATCGGAACGATCAAAGGCAGAAAACTCGTCAGGAATCTGCCGGATGCATTTCTTTCCGATCCCGGCACACCGCCTTCAGCGGTTTCATCACTGATCGGTTTTGACAGCGAAGAAAGTGAAATTTACGAGATCGAGGTCGAGACGATCGGATATTTCAGCAAAGCACTGAGCGACTTTGTAAACCCGCGAATCCCGCCGAATCCGGGTGAAGCGATAAATCTCGCCTCCTCAGAAGAACTCTCCGAAATGCTCTCTCCGAAACAAAGGTCGGAATCCGGGTCGGCGCACATCGGAAGTCTTTTAACTAGAGAGCAGGGGGAAGTTCCGGTCGTGCTTTCGGTAAAAGATGTCGTCTCAACGCACCTTGCGATCCTCGCATCAACGGGTTCGGGAAAATCTTATACGGCGGGCGTTTTGGTTGAAGAACTGATGAATTCATATAACCCGCGCTGCGGTTCTGATGATCGATCCCCGCGGCGAATATCACACGTGCAGTCCGTCCGGCGATCCGCAGTTTTCCGGTAAAGACGGCTACAGGCCGGAAGTAAAGATCTTCAAACCCGAACAGATAAAGTGCGTTTTTCCAGCACTCACCGAAGCCGACGTAGTATCTTTTGCCCGAAGGCACTTCGGACAAGATGAATCATTTTCTTTCGCAGGCATTTCGCAAATTGACCGACGGGCTAGAAGCCGCCGACCGCAGATTGTGGGGTTATCATGATCTTCGCGAAGCCGTTGTCGAACAAAAATACGGCGTGAAGACAGCAATAATCTTCGGAAACGTCTCTTCGATAGAAGGATTGCTGTGGCGACTCGATTCACGTTTTGACAAGCGGGACGGGATCTTCAGCGACAATGAGCACATCCCGCTTCAGGAACTTTTTGCGCCGGGACGCTGCACCGTCCTTGAGCTTTCCGATATTGAACAGCACGAGCAGCAGGTGATCGTCGGCACACTTTTAAGACGCGTGAATAAAGCACGGATGATGACCGTTCGCGAAGGCGTCGATAAAGGCGAGAATTTTCTCGATTATCCAGTTTTCGCACTTCTCGAAGAAGCGCACCGTTTTGCACCGGCGGGCGCGAGCGTCGTTTCGACAAACATTTTGAAACAGATATTGAGCGAAGGCCGAAAATTCGGAGTAGGGATCGGCCTGATCACACAGCGCCCCGGGAAACTCGATCAGGACGTTCTATCGCAATGTATGACCCAGATAATCATGCGGATCGTCAATCCGATCGACCAGCAGACGATCGCCCAATCCGTTGAAGGCGCCGGACGCGCGATGCTTGCCGAACTCCCGGCGCTGACGAAAGGACAGGCAATAATCTCCGGCGTAGGCACAAACACCCCGGTAATGTGCCGCATCCGCAAACGTCTGACCAAGCACGGCGGCGAAACCTTCGACGCTCCCGAGCAGTGGCTAAAATGGTATTCATCCGACGAAAAAGAAAAACGCGAACAGGAAGAGGCTCTTTATCTGAAAGAATCTTCGGATAAACCGACGGAGAAGGTTGGGGATATTAGGATTTGAGAATCTTTGAGTGTTTACTGCATATTTAGTCGGTCAAACAAACAATGAAAACCTAGTTATAGGATTGGTTAAGGATTGGAGAAAACTGAAACCCTTGACTCATTAATCGCTTTTTGAAGATCCAGAAACCGGAGACAGGCCGAGACCTATTTAAATAATCCCGAAAAATGTTCCGCCAGGAACGGTTCGGAAATAGCCTCGCCATTCATGGCGGGGTTTTGTCATTTAAAACGCGGAAGTCCCGTCAGGGACGGCTGATATGTCATCCTTCAGCCGTCCCTGACGGGCTTCAAACTCTAACCGAAACTTACCCCAACCATAAATGGACGGGGCTATGTTCGGTTTATCCCCGCGGGATATTTTCGTGGTTATACCGACGATAAAACTCGATTACCGCAACAAATTACTTTAAAAAAAGACTGAATTCTCCCGCCAAACATTCCGTCGGAAACCATTCGAAAACCACATCTTTACGCACTGCATATTGATATTTCGTAACTTTTTACGCGTCTTTTATTTTCACGCCACAAGATATCTGCTAACATCCTCAAACTATGTCTCACTCATATACAAACTCACTCTACCATTGTGTTTTCAGCACAAAAGAACGTCGTCCGATGATCACACCGGAACTCCAAACCCGCCTTTTTCCTTATCTTGGCGGGATCGCAAAAAAACACAAAATGAAATTGCTCACCATTGGCGGAATGCCGGATCACGTCCATCTGCTTCTGTCTCTTCCAAAGACGATGCCAATTTCAAAAGCCCAGCAACTCATAAAAGGCGGTTCATCAAAATGGATTCACGACACATTTCCCGAGCATCGGTCGTTTGCGTGGCAATCAGGGTATGGCGCATTTAGCATTGGAGTTGGCGAGGTCGAAAGGACACGCAAGTACATCCGAAACCAAGCCAAGCACCACCTGAAGCGTGATTTTAAGGAAGAATTTTTGTTGTTTTTGGTAAAGAATAAAATTGAATTTGAAGAACAACGTGTTTTTGATTGATTTGGTGTAGAGGGATTTTTCAACACGATGAAAGTAGTATTTTCCAGTCGTCCCGTGCGGGACTCCCGCACGTCTCTCCAATCCTTACCCCGCCATAAATGGACGGGGCTATTTTCGGTTTATCCCTGCGGGATATCTTCTTTTTGGCGACGATTGTCGAGATTGAAAAAAGCACTGCATTATTTCAATAGCAATAGTTGAAAATCTCCTTTCAGATGTTCCGCAAGGAACCACATGATAATAGCCTCGCCATTTATGGCGGGGTTTTGTTGCGTCTAACTTCGAAGTCCCGGTAAGGACGGCTGAACGCCCGGAAGTAAGCCGTCCCTTCCGAGTTTCAAATCCTAAACTGAACTTTCCCCGCCATAAATGGACGAAGTATGTTCGGTCGAGTCCCTGCGGGATAAGTTGCTCTTTGAAAACCATTTCGGAAATGAATCGTCGAAGTGAAAGCATTTCTGATGAAGAAATAATAGGATCCCCAAGTTTTGTGTTTTAGTGAAATGACTTGGTGTACATTCAATGCATTCCCATGAGATAAAATCCATACAAAATCTCCAAAGACATATGGTTCAGGATAATCGAAATTAATCGTGAGATTCCAGTTTGGCATTACCAAAAATAAATGAAAGATTTCACTTATCAGATCTTATTTCTTCTTGCTTGTTTGGTCATTTGTGTTTGGTCAAATTGATTTTCGACAAACCTATCCTCATAGATGAATTCGGGAAATACAATTGGGAAGACATGGCAGCGAGACTGGACAACGAGATTCAGTTCTGGACGCTGATTCAAAGCTGTTGATCGAAACCTCGGGCGGTCAGGAATATGACTTCTTACCCTTTACTATAAATCTTCATTGTTGAAAGCTTACCTTACAAACAATCGCGGTTATCGCCCTGATAGAATAATCCTTTCATTCTGCAGAAGTAATCAGGCTGATTTGCTGCATCGGTTATTTTTAGTTCCCAAAGATGCTCAACTCGATCAATGTCAGGATCTGTTCGAAGTCCCGGACGAAAGTACCCTCGTCGGAACACGGTTTGAATATCCGCCGGAATACGAGGAATACAATGAGTGCTGCGTGACAGTTGGTGGGGATGCGGCAGTCAACGAGACAATTACAGCGCTCACAAAACGAATCATGGAAAAACCGGCTTCTTCCCGACTTTATCTGATTTCGTATTCCGGACTTTTCGACTGGCCCGTATGGCTGAACACTGATCCCAATGACGACACGAGTGGGGGTTTTGTAACGAAATACAAGACGGACAAGGAAGCCGACGCGCTGCAGTATGTCGACAACGTTAAAAAGGAATTGATCGAAGCGGGCGTTTCGGAAAATAGAATATCGACATCGTTTGGCGGATATCGTAAAAACCAAAGAGGTGTAGATATTTGGTACGTCCCTGAAGGCGGTGAAATTCCGAAAGCGACTCCGGACGATTTACCGCATATTGAGGGATTACTGGTCGACGAATTCGGTGACCTTAATGCGGAATCGCGGTCTGTGCGGTATGAGATTTTTCGTTCCAAAATAAGAGAAAGTCCGAATTCAAGAGGGTACGTAGTTACTTACGGCGATAAAACGCGTACGAAGGGATTTCCTTTTAGATTCAGCGCTCGTATTTCAGGATACCTGACAGAAAACCTTGGAATGCTGCCGGATGAGTTTGAAATTATTGATGGCGGGATAGAGGAAGTTGCGAAAACTCAGTTCTGGATTTATCCGAAAACTGTAAATTTCTCGGAACGGTTTGCAATTCCGAAAACAGAGGTAGGCGTTGAGACGATGCTTTTTGACAGTTTTCGTTATCCGCACCCATATGACGGCGGCGGTTGCTGCGTGATTGATGGCTATACTGAGGAAGGTAAAAAAGCTGCAATGGATGAATATGTTCGTTTATTGAATGAAAATCCGAACTTGAAAGCCTATATCGTTTTTTATGGGCAGTATTGCGCTTTTTGTGAAGAGGAAGTTCAACAAAAGCGTTTAGCATCCCTCCGGAACGGAAAAAAGCTTTCAGAAGTTGATTCAACTAAAACGATCTTAAAGATCTTAAATGAAGAACGCGGAAACCTCATAAATAATTACGGGATTCCTTCAAAACGAATCGTCACAATCAATGGAGGTCACAGAAGACAACAAGAAATCGAATTGTGGCTGGTTCCAAGCGACGGTAAAATTCCGTCACCTAGACCGGATTATTAATAAGGACCAGCCCGATCGATCTTTATTTTTTTCTTCCGTTTTTTACTCCGTAGAGATACTCACTACCGTTGGTTGTACTGATGGGGTTACCCAAAAAAACTCATTAAATTTCTATTTTTTGAGCCCTTTCGCGCATTTCGCGGGCAAACTCTTACAAATCCTTTTCGCTTCGCTCACGGGCGGGGACAAGCCGCCGCCCCTACGGTTTTGCCACGGCGTCCGTTTTTTCCGCGCCATTCCGCGTATTCCGCGGGCAAATTCTTCCGCTCAGACCGGGTCACTACCGTTCCCCGTACTGACGGTGGATCTCTTTCAGCTTCCGTTTTTTTCCGCGCCATTCCGCGTATTCCGCGGGCAAACTCTTCCAAATTCTTTTCGCTTCGCTCACGGGCGGGGACAAGCCGCCGCCCCTACGGGTCTGCCACGGCGTCCGTTTTTCCGCACCATTGCGTGACATTCGCGATCACCGGGTCACTACCGTTCCCCGTACTGACGAGGCATCTATTTCGGCGTCCGTTTTTTCCGCGCCATTCCGCGTATTCCGCGGGCAATCTCTTCCAGTTCTTTTTCGCTTCGCTCATGGGCGGGGACAAGCCGCCGCCCCTACGGGTCTGCCACGGCGTCCGTTTTTCCGCACCATTGCGTGACATTCGCGATCACCGGGTCACTACCGTTCCCCGTACTGACGGGGCATCTATTTCGGAATCCGTTTTTTCCGCGCGCTTTCGCGTATTCCGCGGGCAATCTCTTCCAGTTCTTTTTCGCTTCGCTCATGGGCGGGGACAAGCCGCCGCCCCTACGGGTTTACCGCGGCGTCCGTTTTTCCACGTCGTTCCGTGTATTCCGCGGGCAAATTCTTCCGCTCAGACCGGGTCACTACCGTTCCCCGTACTGACGATACATCTTTCTTATCTTCCGCTTTTCCGCGTCATTCCGCGTATTCCGCGGGCAATCTTTTTACTCTGTTTCGTCGATCTCACTGACAGATCTCGCACTCCGCCCGGCGAGATCATTTCTCACAAGCAGATACAATTTTACGCCGGGCCGGAGGGGATATGTGCCGACGTATCTGTAATGTGCGCCGTATTTTTCATCAAGTTCGGCGAGTTGAGTTTTAGAAGCAATAATTATCTTACTCGCGGTTGCAACCACATCAACCAGCTTGCCGTGAAAATTTGCTGCGCTATAGTCCTTTAAACTCCACGGCATCGGCCAGTAATCGGGTGAGACGATCTCGATCGTCGCTCGGTTTTCCTTGCCGCTCTTCTTCGCATAGCGCTCGATCTCGTTTATCAGATCGTCAAAACCGCGTTGGGAATGGGCGTATACATAAGGCATCCGGTCGCTGTCGTAGCGCACGAAGTTCAGATCGTACGTTTGGTATCCGAGTATAAAAAGCGCAAGTACCGACAGGGCTGCGGCAAAGAACTTTTGATGAATCTGTTTTGATACGGCGAGTTCGTTTATCGCATAACCTCCGGCGATACACATCGGAAGCGTAAACGAAAGCGCGAGCCACGGCGTTTTATAGGGAATAATAGTGTACGCAAGAAAAAGCCCAAATGCCCAGATCCCGGCAAACATCGCAAAGCGGTGACGCGCTTTGATGACAGCGATGAGCGTTCCCAAAACCGACAAAATGATGAGCGGTGATTCGATCTGTGCCATCCATTTTACATATGCGATAGTTCCGTTTTGGGTATGATCCTTTGAACCGGTCTTTGTCCAGATCGCATAAGCTTCAAAGGCCTTTTTTACGCCTTCACCGTATGTAAAAAACGACGTAAAAAATAAGGCGCCGAGATAGGCAAAAACTAAAACGGCGGCAAAAAAGATGATCAAAGCGTTTTTCCGGCCGCCAAATGCATCACGAAAAGCACTCCAGTGCGGCTCAACAAAGATGCGTTTTTGTACTGCCCGATCCCCTCGCGAATCAAGAAAATATATCACCCATCCAACTATGCTCACCAAAACCAAGGCGACAATTGCATAAAAAAGAAACCGCTGATCCGGCCCGTCCGGGCTGGCAAAGACCGTGTAAAACCAGTTGTAAAAACTCATTACACGATCAAAATACAAATATGTGAGAAGCCCGCCGGCCGCAAAGACGAAAACCTGCGCACCCGCCCGAAGGGGAAAACCGTTATCCTGAAAGGCTTGGGACGAGTTTAGTTTCTGCCACAGCAAAACGCAGATGCACGCGATCAGCATCGTACCGATCGTGATAAATGCCGTCTCCTTCGTCGCAAAAAGCATGACGAGTGAAGCGGAAGCCAGCATCAGATAGACGGGCCTACCGCCGTCCCAGTGGATCAGCATTCTAACTACAAAAAATATAAAAACAGATTCGAGGATGATAATCGCGATCCTGAGAGTCCAAAGTATCCCCGGGTTATCGCTTCCATAAACGGCAGCCAAATTCAGCGCCGAAGGAAGAAAAGAAATAAATAATATAAGTGTGATCCAGACGGTCGCAAAAAATCCGGCTTTGCGCTTCTCGATAAAAAACAGGAGTGCGACTACAAAACCAAGACTAAAGAAAACGAACAGTATTTCGTGGATAAAATACCGCGAAATGTAAACCATTCCGGGCGAAACCGCGATCAGCATCGCAGCCGAAATGCTTCCGATCTTTCCTATGTAATCCCGCAGATAAAATGCCAGTATTACAGTTAGTACGCCGAATACCGCAACGCTCGTGCGGACGCTGAATGTGTTTAATCCGAATAATTTTGAGAATGCCAGAGAGATGTAATAAAGGTCTGGGCCGTGATAGTTTGCAGGATCGTATTGATAAACTCCTTCGCGAAAGAGAGTTGTGAGAAAGTGTCCGTTGACGCCTTCATCGTGATGCATTGGTTTTAATTCAAGCAGAAAAAAGCGCAGAAAAACGGCGACCGCCGTTACAGCCGCGCAGCTCAGAAGCCACCACTTTTCCCGCAAAAACTTTTCAGAGAAATTCTCTGCTGAAACGGTTTTCGCACCCATCTCTTTATCGTGATCGATCATTTAACTTCGTAAACCTTATAATCGCCAACCTCGTACAACACGGGAAATTTCGAAAAATACTCTTCGTTAACCTGAAGCGACTCCGTTTCCCTCGGCGATATTAAGACATAACCAATACCGTATTTTTTTAAGAAAATATCCGCAGTGCCCGCGCCGGAATAAATTCGCTTGAGATCATTTTCGCGTTCTTTGAAATCGATCCCGTGCGATGAGAGATGACCGGTATAACGCATCAGCGAACGTCTTCCCGAAAGGACAACGGCCGAATTATACGTCGGAGCATTCAAAACCAGCGCATTTTCAGGCGTGCGCAATCTGATCGCATCGGCGATCTCAACGGCATCCTGATCAAAAACCTGATGCCGCATCTGGGCAGATGCGGTCCGCCAAACATCGAGCGCACCGGAAAATGTCAATATCAAGAGCAGACCGGCGGATCCGATCTTAAATGCCGTTCCCTTTTCCCACATCCACGCCAGAAGAAGAGCCGAGAACGGAAGCGCGCCGACAAACGAATAGATCAAAATTTTTATATTGTCCCATTCCCACGGTGCGAATTTGGCAATGTTTGCCAACAGGAAAATGAAAACAAACGGGAGAACAAAATATATGAAACCAGGCACAACCGGAAATCCATCCGGCAAAACTTCACGCTTGCTCTTCTCTTTTTCTTTCTTAGTGCCTTCGCGTTTTTGCGCAAAAAACATCATAAAAACCGCAGCCGCAAGCAGCGGAATAAATATTCCCGTATTCTTTATCCAAAACCAGACAAGATTTTCACCCCGCGAATCCCAGCCGAAATGCCAGCCGATAAATTCGCTCGTGTGCGACGCGCTTCCGGAAAGGATCCAAAAAAGCTCGGGAAGTGCGATCACCAAAACTCCCGCGGCAAATGTGATCCAATATTTCCAGCGGGTGATGCTAACGAAAAACCAGAATGCCGAAGCAATAAACAAAACCGCCAGACTGTGCGCATGAATAAGCGGCAAACATCCGGCAAGAAGACCGACAATGAAAAACGGGAGAAGTTCGCGGATACCGGAATCATTCTCGATTTTATTTTTCTTTTTCAACTTCCCGTTTTCATTGTTTGCGGGCGTCGTGGTTTCTTTCCCGGAATCAAATATCGCCCATATTCTCTCGAGCACGATGATCGTCAGCGGCATGCCGAGGAGCAAACTCCGCTGCGTTATAAAAAGCGTGACAAGCGGATTTCCCCAGCGAAATTCGTCGCTGATCGTATAATCTCTCGGGAGATTCCAAAGAAAATCTGTGATCCCAAATCCGCTGTTCCAGAAATCTTTGATAAACCACAGGAAGCCAAGTCCGCCGCTGAAGAACAGCATCACCGCAGCGATCCTCCCGGCGGGTTTGCTGCCGGTGATCTTTTCTACAAAACTCTGCAGTATGACAAGAAGCGACAGTGCCCATGCGGCGTTTTGCATTAGCATTACCGATTTAATATCAGCTCCGAGTTTTAAAAGACATGCCGTAAGAAAATCGGCGATGAACGGATAAGTAAATTTTGCATCCGCAAACGAAGGATTCTGCGGCGGAAAATTATTTCCTTCCGAAAAAGAAAATATCGCACCGAGATGAAAAGGCAGATCACCCAGATTCTGCGATGCGCCCGTAAAGATCCCGTCGTATCCGATGATCATCGCCCGGTCAAAAAAGGCAAAAAACAAAACCACAAAGAAAAGGTAATACGAAAGCCTCCAGAACATTTTGAGACTTCCGCCCTGAGTCCTGTCTTTTGCGCGCTGCCAGTCATTTCTGAGCGCAATTTTTATGTCTTTGTTCCATAGCAAGATAAACGGCCATGCGCTGATCAATAGCGAGATAAATACTACCGACGCTGAGAGTCCGAAAAAATTTGCCGCCAGAAAACAAATTAGTCCGAAAACCGCCGAACCGGCGATGTTTCCCGCAGCCAGCCTCCACAATAACGGTTTATCTTTTGAGAAAAGATACGTCAGTAAAAGACCGCATACCGTTATGAAAAGAATTGTTGCCGATGAAATGAGCATTATTTTATAGAGAACTGTGCGATGTGATGTTCTACAAAATTAAGCCATAGTTTCCCGATTTCTCAAAACGGGCGCCAGAGTTTAGAATTACTAGTTTGGAAATTTAGCAAATCACCGGTCTTTGACCGATAGTTATCAAATTATGTTACAAGTCGGAATCGTTGGGTTACCCAACGTCGGAAAATCCACCCTTTTTAACGCTTTGACCGCACAGCAAACTGCGCTTGCGGCAAACTATCCTTTTGCAACGATCGAACCAAATGTCGGGATCGTTGCCGTACCTGATGAACGTCTCGCCGTGCTGCAAAAACTGAACAACGCCCAAAAGGTGGTCCCCGCAACCGTCGAGTTTGTCGATATCGCAGGTCTTGTTCGCGGTGCTTCAAAAGGCGAAGGATTAGGGAATCAATTTCTGGCAAACATTCGCGAAACGCATGCGGTGATCCAGGTTGCGAGATGTTTTGAAGACGAAAATGTTCATCACGTAGAAGGCTCGGTCGATCCGATCCGCGATATTGAAACGATCCAGATCGAACTCGCACTCGCCGATCTTGCGTCGGTGGAAAAACGCCGGGACAAAGCTTCGCGTTCGGCAAAATCGGGCGATAAGGATGCAATAAAAGAGATCGCGGTGCTCGAAAAACTGCTGCCCGTGCTCGAAGAAGGCCGATCCGCACGATCTGCGGATCTTACGGATGATGACAAGTTAATCGCGAAACGGTTCTTTCTCTTAACTTCAAAACCGACGATCTATGCCGCAAATGTTGACGAAGATTCGCTCGCCGATCCGGATTCAAATCCGCACGTAACAGCCGTAAAGGAAAGAGCGGCGGCCGAAAATGCGGAAACTGTCGTGATCTGCGCAAGACTTGAGGAAGAGTTGGTTTCGCTCGAAGAAGAGGATCGGATCGAGTATTTGAACGATCTCGGAGTTTCTTCAAGCGGGGTTGATAAAATGATCCGGTCTGCTTACAAACTGCTCGGCTTGATGTCGTTTTTGACGGCCGGTGAAAAAGAGGTCCGCGCCTGGACGATCCCTGTCGGAACCAAAGCCCAGAAAGCTGCCGGCGAGATCCATTCGGATATCGAACGCGGTTTTATCCGGGCGGAGATCGTCACTTACGACGATATTACAGAACTCGGTTCGCGGGCCGCGGCCAGAGAAAAGGGTTTGGTCAGACTTGAAGGTAAGGAATACATCATGCAGGAAGGCGATATCGTCGATTTCAGGTTTAACGTATAGAGTTGATCAAATATGCTTCGTTATAAAAACTTGCTGATAACTGTCGCGTTTACACTTTTGCTCGCCGCCGCCGGGTATTCACAAACACGTTCCGTATCTGAACTGGAATCGGCGATTACAGGATTTGAAAGTGCCGGGCTGTTTTCCGCAGGATACGACGATTCAAAAGACGCAACAACGATTCATTTGTCTTTCGATGTTCGTTCTGATGATCCGAAACTCCAAAAGGAGTTTAAGGAATTCATCATTGACCTGACCTCGATCTACACGGGCATCGGGATCGATTCAAAACCTTACCGAACCTTGCTTTGTGCAAATTCCAGAGGAAAAAAGTTTCACTTCGCGTCAAACCGTCAGCTTCGGGTTTCGCTTGACGGACAGGAATTTACGCTTGCCGAAGGTCAGCGGACAACCGAAGTGAGGGGCGGGAAAGTTACTGAAAATCTTTGCTGGGATGTCGATCAGGAACTGATCAGAGATTTTGGAAGTGCCGGAAAAATGACTTTAACTATCGGTACGATCCCCATAATATTACGGGAGGAGAAGATCCGTGCGTTCCGGGATTATTCGTCGCTTCTTATCTACGACGAAAGCGAATAGCGGAAGACAGCTAAAATCAGCTGTTTGCTGAATTCATCACACCGGTCGAGATCCCGAGTTCGAGATAGATCTCGGGAAACTCGCGGTTTAAGATATTTACAAGATCACGGCGCGTTGTGTGGAGTTTTCCGGCAGCATTGTTCAGATCGGCATTGCTTTCGAGGATCGAATCCATCAGCATCTTTCTCTTAAACTCTTTGACCTCATGATGATAGTTCGTTCCGGAAAGGATATACACGATTTTGGAAAATTCTTTCGCGTATTTTCTTACGCCGTATTCGCCGATCTCTCTTTTTGCTATTTCGGCAAGCTCGGTAAACTGCATAAAAGCATCTTCTTTGTTTTCCGCCCTGAGCAGGATCAGCACTTTTACCCACAAAGCATCGGTAAGTTCGCCAAAACTTTCAGACTTCCGGAAAATTTCGGCAGATTCATCGATACGTTCTGTGGCCAGTTCTAATTTATTTTGATGAAGATGGATCTGCGCAAGCGTATCGAGCGTCATCGCCAGCCAATTGCGCTCATTTAGTTCAGTGAAAACTCTTCGTGCCCGTTCTGCGTATTCCTCAGCTTCATCATAATTGCCCGACGAATTGCAGGAAAATGCCAGATTGTTCAGATACAAGCCGACATGGCGGTCACTTCCAACTTCGACAGCAAATTTGATCGCTTCTTTATAGTGCTCCTGCCCGAGTTTTCGGTTTCCGCTGCGTGTAAAAGTAATTCCGGCCTGATTGTGAAATTGTCCTTTAAGGTAGGGATCTTCACAGACACTCATCGGAATTTCTATTGAATCAATGATCTCGAGCGCCTGTGTATATTCGCGTTTCCAATGGAGAACCCCGATCTTATTTATACAAACAGATAAATAAACCGGATGGAGTTGATTTCTCTGATAAGATGAACCGGCTTCTTCAAGTATCGCCTCACACTCGTCCAACCGGCCTTCATAATAATAGGTTGTAGCGAGCGAGACTTTTGTTTCGTTTGCCTTGTGAAAACACTCTTCCGATTCAAAAACCGCAATTGCTTTTGAAAGCAGATCCTTACTTCTCTCCTGATAATTTCCGATACCGCGGGAATGTCCGAAAGCGCTTAAAAACAGCCCGCAAAGCCTTAAAAGCTCTCCCTGAAGAAGCGGCTCACTTTCTCCGATCTCCGGTTCTTTTTCAAAATCCGGCCAAAACGGACTTAAAAGATCCTGGAGCGCAGCTGAATCCCTTCTGAGTTCTGCAACTCTAGCGTCTTCAATAACTTGCGCTGCATTGCCATTCTGCTGGATCCGATATTCTGAGGTTAAGAGCTTTTCCATCTCGTTCTATTGTTAAAAAAAGTTTAACTTTTTTTGGCATTTCCCGCCTATTAGCATTATCTATTAACAACGGTGTTAAACACTGTATATAAAAGAAAAATCGGAGAAATGCTATGAAAAAATTTATTTCAACCCTTTTGTTATCAACTTCTCTATTAACAGTCTCGATACTCGCCGGTGACACGCCCCATATGGGTTTTGCTGATGACGGATGCGAGCACGGTGACTCTTACGTCGGTCAAGTTGTATGTTACTTTATGGGTGACTAATCAGACTTTTTCGAAGATTCTCATTTACTTAAACTGAGAGCCTTTCGAACCGCTTTTAACACTTACCCCCCTTTTTCCCAAACCAAATTCAGAAAGCGAATTCAGCGGCAAATGACTACGCGATATGCGTATACCTTAGTAATAAACGACGATGTTACTATAGAGCGCCTGAGATCCGCAAGGAATTCTTGTCGCCTGTTTCGAATCGTTCTGGAAGCCGTGCAGGTGATCAGAGTATTTACAAAAGAATCGGATTGCTTTCATATGAATAAAAAGAGCGGAATTTTCCACTCTTTTTATTCATTTACAGATCTTTTTATGTCATCTTTTCCGCCAGACCGCGGAAAGCCTCTTCGACATTCTCGCCGGTCTTCGCGCTTGTCCTAATTACCGTTTCGCCGGCAAACTCGACCATCCACGAATGGTCGATCTCAAACTCATCTTCCAAATCATTCTTATTGAAAAGGATCTGAAACGGAACGGTTCCGATCTCCTTTTCGATCATAAGCTGGATCCTTTTCGCCGACTCGAGTGTTGATGCCCGGGTTAGATCAACAACCAAAATATACCCCGATGCACCGCGCAAAAACGAAGGCTTGATCTTAAATTCGTCGTCCTCTCCCTGAATATCCCAGAGCATCATTGTAACTTCACGCTTTCCGACGACAACCACCTTCTTATCTACCTTTACACCGATCGTTGCCTGATACTTCTCCGAAAACATACTTTGGACAAACTGCCTGACCAGACTGGTTTTCCCAACAGAAGTCGCTCCGAGCATGCACACTTTTTTGTGAACCATAATTCCCCTGAACAAAATTCGGCTAAATTTTCTGAGATTATATTCTTATTGGATATGAAAAGGAAGGAATGCCCTCGGGAGGATTCGAACCTCCAACCAACGGATTATGAGTCCGCTGCTCTAACCATTGAGCTACAAGGGCAAAAACTTTACTAGTTTAGATCAAACTATTTTTTGATTCAAACCCCAAGGCGTGATTAAACCCCAAGCATTTCTTTTGCCAAATGCTTGAATGCCTGCTCAACATTTTCGCCTGTTTTGGCGCTTGTCCGGATTATCCTTGTCTCCTCTATAGAAAGCGTGCGGATCGTTGAATCGCTGATTTGAAAGTCGTCCGCGAGGTCATTTTTATTCATCAGCACGAAAAAAGGAAGATCACCGATCTCCCGCTTGACCATTTCGAGGATCGCGAGAGCCGATGTGAGTGTCTCCTTGCGTGTGAGATCGACGATGAGGAGAAATCCCGAAGCACCGCGCAAAAATGAAGGCCGGATCGAATATTGTTCGTCTTCGCCCTGTACATCCCAGAGAATCATCGACACCTCTTCGCCTTCTGTTTTTACTATTTTCTTGTCGATCTTTACGCCGACCGTCGAATGATACTTTTCGGAGAAAATAGTCTGGACAAACTGCCGGACAAGACTCGTTTTGCCTACCCCGGTTGCACCGAGCATGCATACCTTCTTCTGAATCATATCCGTTATCTTATGGAAACCTTAAACGTCACCTTGCACTCGCGGTCTGTTTGTTCCGTCCCCTGTGCGAGCGTAGTCATAAAACCGGGGTCGCGTTCCACTGACTGTTTCAATATTTGAGAACGCGTAACAAACTCATTCAGTATTTTCTCCGCACGGAGCTTACTAATATTCTCATTCGTATCCGCATCGCCTGATTCGGATGCATGTCCGATAATCGAAACTGCGATCTTTGCGTCGGCCGTCAGTTTCTCAAGATCCGCAATCAGACTGTTTAACAATTCGTTCTGACCAGCTGCAAATTCATCGGTATTGCAGGCAAACAGGACATTGCGCGATTCGACGCGTTTTTGAAGTTCCTGTGCGATGTCCTGTTCCGCCCTGAATTCGCTGACTCCGACAAGCGCCGGAGCGATCTTAGCCGCATCTGAAAACCAGGCGGCCGGCGCGGGCCCCTTTGCATACAAAACTCCGTTCTTAAACGAAAGTTCGACGCCTTCCGGCGGATTCAAAAGTCTTTTGGCCCGCAAAAGCACAAAGCGGGGATCGGCGTCACTGTATAACTTCCAATTGCCCGAAACGTCGTTTTCGTCAAAATTTGAAGCCTGTTGAAGAATTGCAGGATCGGATGCAAGCGGGTCGCGAAGTCCGCTGACCGAATGCTGAAATATCCCAAAATTGGATTCTGCAACAACGATTCCCGGCTCATTTTTCAATCTATCTAAAAAGCTGCTCCAGCGCCAGTATTCCCAACCAAAATAAACCGCGGTCAAAATGATCAAGACGCCCATTATTATCGAACCGATCTTTGCCGGATTCGACTTCTGCTTTCCTGCCGCTCCTTCGTCGGCCTGAAACCTCAAACACCGCTGAAGTATCGGACGCGTTTCTTCAAATACTTCTGGGCGCCCCTCAAAGTTGCTCAATTGCGAATCAAAGCGAAACTGGATCTCCTCGATCGTTTCGATAAAGGTCTCATGAAGACTGATCGGCGGCGTCCCGCGGATCACCGCTGCGATCACGGCGTCGGAACTGTGTTCGATCCAAACCGAAAGCTCACGCACCTTGAACGAATCAAGAGTTGCGCCTTCGGTAGTCTTAAACGAATCCTCTGCAAAATCCTGGATCGCGGTCAGCATTGCCGAGACCATATCGGCATCCTGAACATCGGTCGGATTTGCAGCCACGTGCTGGATCAAAAGTCCGGTTTCCTTGTGGATCAAAAAAACCTGTTCGACGCGGTACAGCAAAGTCTTAAGCATTACAACTTCGCCAAACGACTTCCCTGTTCGAAAAGCTTCCAAACGCCAGCTCAACCCCTTCGGAGAAACACTGTATTCAAGGGTTTGGTTAAACGATTGAACCATCGAACTGAGGGCCTGAGCGATAGCCTTCCTGATCGCCGGACCGATCGCCGGAAATAGGGCTTCTGCAAGAACTTTCGGATCGCGGGCGACCGACTGCCTTATGTTTTCTTCAACGATCGGCAGCGTTGCCTGGGCAAGTCGTCCGTCTTTTTTTGCTGTTTGATTTACTGCGGATGGTAAAACCTCCGCGACACCTTCTGACTCAACGATCAGCTTGCGAAGACGTCCGAGATCATCGGAATCATTTTTTCCGTGGTCTCCGCGGTCCCCGTCGCCGCCGTTTCCGGACGTCGGCGGAGTACCGTTTCCTTCATGAGAAACGCTTTTGTCATCCTCTGTTTTCAGTATCGTCGAAGACATTTTTTTCCGGATCGTATGGCTTAAATCGCGGGAAACACACTATTTTGAACCGTTCTTTTCGCCGGGTTCATTTAACAGCCTGGCTATTTCGCTAAACGCATTTGAAAGCGATCTTCTGTCAGCCTTTGAGTCTTCGAGACCGTCGGCTTTCGATTCCAAAGATGCCAGAGTCTCTTTTTGTTTCTCGGTAACGAGTGCCACAAGCGATTTTGACTGCTCGATCAGATTCTGACGGATCTCCGCCTCATTAGAGGCTGTCTTTTCGCTCAGACCGGACAACTCTTTTGAAATTGAAGCGGATGCATTCTCAAGATCACTTGAGAGTTCTTTTAAGGACGCGTTCCGCGAATCCTGCTCGTTGTAGATCTTTTCACTTAAGGACGCCACCTCCTTCTCGAGCATTTCCTCGATCTTTGCAAATTGCTCGCGTGTTTCCGCACGGCTTTTTGAGATCTCTTCTTCGAAACGCTTTTCGAGCTTTGCAAACCGCGTTTCGATATCCCTGACCTGTACTCCAAAAAGGATGTCACGGATCTTGTCAATATTCTCTTCTTCATTCAGCGCATCCTGCGCGCTCTCTTTCACCTTGGTGGATTTCATCTAAGGAACCTCAATATTTATTCTATTGATAAAATTATTTTTTTTACTTTTGTGAATTCTGAATCAATCTTTTCGACCTGATCATTTACCGCATTTCGGTCTTTTGATTGCAATGCTGCTTCAAGCTGTTCCAATAACGTGAACAGCTCTGAAATGCCCGCATTTCCGGCGCTTCCCTTAAAACTGTGAGCGATCCCGCGCAGCCGCGCAGTATCTTCTCCGGAAAGAGCTTCTTTCATTTCAGTTATCAATTTTTCGGAATGATCGACAAAGATCTTCAGCAGATCATTCGTAAAATTTTTCTTTCCATTAGACTCTATTTCTCGAAAAGTTTCTAGTTTTCCGGCTTCGATGATCGTTGCAAATGAATGTTGTGTAAGATCTTTATCCAAGTCAAGAAATTCTTCCGACCTTTCAATTTCGAAATATTTGCCTAAAACCCTCACCAGATCCACCTTTGTAAAGGGCTTGGAAATATGATCTGTCATCCCTGCTTCCGCGCACTTCCTGCGTTCGGAAGCCGACGTGCCCGCGGTGATCGCAAAAATTAAAGGAGGTTTCACAGAATTTTCAATCATTCGTCTTGCTGCCTCGTATCCATCCATTTCCGGCATTTGGCAATCCATCAGGATCGCGTCAAAATCCTTCAACTGCACTTTTTCCACCGCGACCATTCCGTTTTCAGCCGTTTCCGGACCCAGCCCCAGTTGTTCGAGCATCTTTGTTGTGACAATGAGATTTATAGGATTGTCTTCAACGACAAGCACCTTAAGATCGCCGGGAAACCGGACTTTGATTTTCTCCGGCTGTTTTTCGCCTCCGGTTTCAGCAAAACCGATTCCCGCGCTTCCCTCAGCAGCCGGTGACCTTGCAAATCGTAATTTAAACCAGAAATTCGAACCCCTTGAATATTCGCTTTCAAATCCCATCCGTCCGCCCATGATCTTGACCAATTGGCGGCTAATCGCCAGTCCCAACCCCGTTCCTCCGAATAATCGGGTTGTCGATTCATCAGCCTGCGTAAACGGTTCAAAAAGCATGGCCTGTGCCTCATCTTTTATTCCGATTCCCGTATCCCGGATCTCAAAAACCAGTTCTTCGCCTTCGGCATCAGCGTCGCCGGTGGTTATTTTAAGAACAACTTCCCCATTATTTGTAAATTTCACCGCATTGCTGATCAGGTTATTTAGAACCTGTCTGACCTTGGTGACATCTCCGACGAGGACCGGTGTTACCTCCGCATCGATCTCCGATCTCAGATCGATACTTTTGTCTTTCGCAACCGGCGAAAAAATGGAAAGAATGTCCTCAGCTGTATCACGAACGCTGAATTCGACCTCATCGAGCCTTACTCCGCCGGACTCGATCCTGGAAAAATCCAGAATGTCATCGACAATACTTCTCAGCAGCTCGGTGCTCGTTTTGAGCATTCGCACATATTCAGACTGCTCCGCTGAAAGACTGCCATCGCTCAGCAGGTCGATAGTTCCAATTATCCCGTTAAGCGGAGTGCGGATCTCATGACTCATATTGGCAAGAAACATCGCTTTTGTCTCAACTGCCGCCAACGCCAAATCGCGCGCCTCGCCAAGTGCCTTTTCCGCCTCATATCTTTCGGCAATGTCTTGAAATGAAACTACCGCGCCGGAGATCTCCTCGCCTTCGAAAAGCGGTGTGCAGATATATTCGACACGGATCTCTCTTCCGTTCCTGCCAAGAAATATCTCCGAACTCACGTGCGAAGTTTCACCTGAGGTTAAAACAAACCGGATCGGGCAAAAGGGGATATCGCTTAGGTATCGTTCCTCAGGCGTCGAGAAGAACACCTCGCTGTAGGAAACGCCGTTAAGTTCTTCTTCGGTCATGCCAAGCATAGACCGGGCGGCGCTATTCGAATAGATGATCTTATTTGAGAGGGATATCTGACACACTCCTTCGCTGAGGGAATTTAAAATTACCTCATTTGGAGACGAGAACCGGATACGTGATGTGTCGTCGGCAGGCATTACTTTCTTAAACTATAAAGATACAGATAACGGTTTTCCACTGTCCATAAAAAAACGAGGCGCAAACGCCTCGTGAAAAAGTGCTCAGTCCTGAAGGGTCCGCATCAAGACTGAGCGAGCGAGAAAGTAGGCTACCCCCGTCCCGCTTTCTCACACCTAATGCCTAAAATACGAACAGATCAAGAAACTAAGGGTAGTGTTTATCCGAAAATTGAGTTTACCTGTAAAACAACAGCAGGAGTTCTGCTGTGCAAATGTGAAATGACGTTTCCCGCCTCCAATTCCTTGCCCCCAAAATAAGGTTTCTTTGGCAAGAAACGTCGTTACACATTGATACCTAATACAAGATTCGTGCCAGACTTCCTGTTATCCCATATTGAATGCTAAATGCTGTGTTTTAGAGACTTGGGCGAGTCCGGGAAGGAGGTTTGGTAATCGGCAACCGTGAGCAACTGACAATTTGTCAGGTAATTTTGGCAGAAGCGGAAAAAATGTCAGACTTGTGAGTTGTATTCTTTCAGTTTGCGGTAGAGCGTTCTGGAAGTGATGCCAAGGATCGCAGCGGCCCTATCGCGTTTTCCGTCAACCGATTCCAGGACTTTGAGAATGTGGTCTTTTTCCAGCTCCGAAAGCGCTACCGGTTTAAATTCTTTGCGCTCCCGCTCGTCGCTTTCAAAACCGCGTTCCGGTAATCCAAAGATCTTAGTGATCTGATCAGACGCACTCAAAGCAACGGTTCTTTCAAGAGTATTCCTCAGTTCACGTATGTTTCCGGGCCACGCATGGTTTACCAGTTCTCTCCGGGATTTTTCGGAGATCTCCATAGACGGACGATTGTAGCTTCTTCTGAAATCTTCAAGAAAAAAATCGATCAACGGACCGATGTCCCCGGCCCGCTCCCTGAGAGGCGGAAGCGAAAACGAGATCACATTTATCCGGTAGAAGAGATCAGACCGGAAGTTTCCTTTCGCAATTTCCTGTGGGAGATCCTTGTTCGTCGCCGCGATCACGCGAACATCGGCCTTTTGATCCCGGTTTGAACCAACCCTCCGAAAGCTGCCGTTCTCAAGAAAGTGAAGAAGTTTTACCTGCATTGTTAAAGGCATTTCGCCGATCTCATCCAGAAAAAGGGTGGAACCGTCAGCCGCCTCGATCAAACCGATCTTCTGCTTCCCGGCTCCTGTAAACGAACCTTTCTCAAATCCGAAAAACTCAGATTCGAAAAGATTTTCGGGCAATGCTCCGCAGTTTACCGATATCATCGGAAAATCACCGCGCCTCCCCTGAGAATGCATCCAGTTGGCTAAAACATCTTTACCGGTTCCAGATTCGCCGGTGATCAGAATTGTCGTATCAAGGCCGGCAACGCGTTCGGCCTGCTCAAAGATCTCTTTCATCACTGCGCTCGCGTGCACCGGTTTTATTGCAGAGTTTTCATTTTGGCGTCGGATCGCCGTGCGAAGTTTCTGATTTTGCGTGCGGAGTTTTTGTTTCTCGGCAGCTTTCCTCACTACGGCCTTAACTTCTTCTGCTTCGGCCGGTTTTGTCAGATAATCATAAGCCCCGCGTCTCATTGCTTCGATCCCCGTCTCGAGATTCTTGTCGGCCGTCAGCATAATCACTTCGGGTGCGTCTTCCGCGCTGCCGATCGCAGAGAGAATCTCGATCCCTGATGCATCAGGAAGGTTTACGTCAAGAAGCAGCACATCAAACTCTTCTTTTTTCAAACTATTCAAAACTTCCCGGCCGGTTGCGGCGGTCGAGATCAAAAAACCGGAAGCCGAAAGCTGCGCGGGCAAGAGTTCCAGTAAAACCGGATCGTCGTCCGCGAGAAGAATTTTTATCTCATCCGTCATTAATTGTTTTCGAGAATTTTGTGAAGCTGCGCATTGTGCCGCGCAACATGCTCGCCGACGAGGATCAGCCAGTCATGAGCATTTAATTGTCCAAATGCCGGATGAGGGAAGAAAGCTTCCGTTCCGCTTACACTTTCAAATTTTTCACGCAGAGCATCCAGGTCATTTTTCGATCTGTCGAGGAGATCTAAGGATTCTGAGATCGACTTATCTCCTTTTGGGGCCACCGCTTCCGGCGCGTCAAATTTTTGATTTCCGGCATTGGAAACCGCAGCCATAAAGGTACCTGAGGGATGCGCAGAGCCGTCGGAGGTTTTTCCTTCCGCTTCTGCTTTTGAAAGCAACTTTGCGCTGATACCGGTCATTCCGCGGTAAACGACGGCTACATGTTCGACCAAATGCTCAACCGTCCATTTTCCGTTCTCCGTCTGCAGCGCAGCCTGTTCGTCAGAAAGAGATCTGACCGTTTCGACAAATCTTTTAAGGATCTTGTCGTTTGCCCCATAAATATCTCCGATCGTTTTATAATCCATAATTTTTTATTGTGCCGCACCTTCGATCGCGATCGCCTGCGGACTGAAGATCAGCCGATGCCACCTTAGATAGCTCCGGCGGTTTTCGGTTTCGTTATCCACATAGTTCTTTACGTAACCGGTTTCAATATAGAGCATCGAATCGAGCTCCCAATTCAAATTTATGATCGGATTAAACGCTACGAGCTTGCTGGCGTCGGGCAGTGTCGTTGTCGGAGCATTCGGATCTTCCTCAACATTTGAATTGATGTTCGCACCATTCGCATTTTGATCTGTCGAATTCGCATTGCTGTCTGGTGAATTTGAATTTGAACCCCCGCCTTCTTCTTCAGCGCGAAGTTTGTCTTCGTAAGCTTTTGCAGCAAGCAAAAATCTGTTTCTAAGCGGTATGGCGGCCTGAGTCGGCGCTTCTCCGATCGCATCATAGATCCGGATCTGCTTATCAATGGCGATCGCCACTTTTGCGGAATCAGGTGACCACACGGGGTGCACCTGGGTTGGATAATCATCAAGCAGACGTTCACGCCCGTTTTTCTCGATCAGCCGGGGTCTGCCCATCGGCACAAATCTCTCACCGGCCTTTGTCATCTGAAATTCTCTGACCCGCCATTCGGTGAAGGGCGAAGCAAGTGCGACGAGCGCTGAACTGTCCGGAGCCCAGACTGCGTAGAAATACATCAGTCCTTCATTTTGCGTAAGCGGCTTCAGATCTTCGCCATCCGCTCCGCAGAGATAGATTTGTTCGGTCCGAAACGTCAGAACGTCTTTTGCCGGCTCACTCGGATCATCAGAAGCCGATTCCGAATTTGCGTTTGACGTTTCAGCCGCAGCGTCTGAAGTGTTTGAATCTTCAGTCTCAGTTTCGGGAGGCGCTTCGGTCTTCGTTGCGTTTCCCTCGTTCTTTTCTGCTGAACTCTCCGTGTCTGTACCGCGGACCATTGCGAGAAAAGCCACATTTTTAGAGTCGGGCGACCAAACGATCGTCCCCGGAAAATGAACAGCCATTTCGTCATGGGTAACTTTTTTTATCAGCTTTCCGTCCGCCGAATAGACATCGAGTCGAAACTCCGTTGCGAGATCCTCGATCTTGCGGTAAACGGCTAAGACGCGCTGCTTGTCCGGCGATGTGATCGTCCGGTCCAGGTTTTCCTGTACGCGTGAATTATCAAAATCCGCCTGAACCGCCGGATTTCGCTCATCGCTTTGTCCCGGCCCGGCCTTTGCCTCAGGAGCCGGAATATCGGTCTCAAACCGGTAATTCAGACGCTGTGCCGGAACATTCCGAAGCGCGGCCGGGGCGATCTCGCGCGAATTGGCCGTCTCGTTTTTGCATCCGGAAACAAATGTCAAAAAAGCGAGAAGAATAATAAGTGTTCTGTTAAGCATAAAAAAACCTATGATCTTCGATATTTACGTCAAACGCCGCTTCGCGGATAATCCCGAGAAGCGGCGTTCTAAACAAATTACCGTCCGCCGACAAGACTTTCGCCGAGGAATTTTTGATAAAGATCCTGTTGCTCCGCAGTCGGATTTGAAACCGGGACGATCATATAACCAGAAGCCGGAGTTTTGCCGAAGGTCACTTCGATCTCCTGCAATTCATCGCGGCGGAAGATCGTCAGCTTCATCTTGTCACCCGCTTTTTTCTGACCAACGAGAAAATTCAGCATCGAGTTGGTTGCCCTGTATCCGTTTATCGCAACAATCTGGTCGTCAGTGTTAAATCCGGCTTCATACGCCGGGGAATCCGCCCGGATTGCCCGTATCGTCAGGCGGCCGTCGGCTTCAGCCAGTCTCGCACCAAAATAAGCCTCATTGTTTTCAGGAGTTCTGGTTATCAATTGCAATCCGACCTCGTTCAATATCGAGTCATAGTCGATCTCATCGCGTCCTCTGACATATCTTTCAAAAAACTGATCGAGACTTGTTCCGGCCATCATTTCGCATACGTTCTGATAATCTTCGGACGAATAATTCTTTCCTTTCTTAAAAAATTCGTCATAGAGATATTTCAAAACGTCATCCATCGACTTCGTTCCGCCCGATGCCGCTCTTATCTTTATGTCGAGAAGGAAATTAACAAGATCGCCCTTGCTGTAATAAGAGATCTGATTGTTTACCGAATTCTCATCCTGCCGGTAATATTTGATCCAGGCGTCAAAACTTGCCTCTTCAAGACTTGTCTGGAACCGTCCCGGCTGACCGGCCAATCCTTCGATAACACTAGCCTCGTTTCTCAAAACATATTCGGCTTTGACCAATCCCGCACGCCGCAGAATTATCCCTTCGTAATAAGAGGTGAGACCCTCGGCTACCCACAAAAGCTTGGTATAGTTTTCGTTTTCATAATCAAACGGGCCAAGCGGAACCGGACGGATCCTTTTTACATTGTAATTGTGAAAATATTCGTGGACGACGAGACTTAAAAACGCCGTGTAACGGCTGTCGGGAACAAATCCGAATTTATTCCACTGAAGTGCCGTAGAATTCAGATGCTCTAATCCGCCGCCGCCGCGTAGGTTCAAAATAAACGTATAATCCTTATAATCCAGTCCGCCAAAGATCTGATATGTATGATCCACGATCTTTGCTGTGTCGGCTACGATCCGGTCCAGATCGTAATTGCCGTCACCTGTAATGACAAAACGGTGCGGTATTCCGTGAACTACAAAAGATTTTTCGCGAAAATCGCTGACCTCAAACGGCGAATCGTACAAAACATCATAATTCTCGGCCCGAAACGTATTTTGCTGACCGGGAACCCGCGGCAGTCCGGTCGCCACTTTCCAATTTCCGTAGGGGCTGACCCTAACCGTTGAAGGTGCGTCCAGATGTCCTTTCGGAAACATAAGAAGCGCGGCGGGCGTAAAGAAAGCGTGTTCATCGTTTAGTTCGTTTGTCCGGACCGTGAGTTCATTGGCGTAAACCCGGTAACCCATCCGGATCACCTTTGCGCCCTTTGTATCGATCTCCCAGGTGTTTTTGTTTATCTTTTGCCAGTCAAGCGGATTTCCGCTTCCGTCAACCGCAACAAAATCCTGAACGTGTCTCGCGTATTCACGGACCAGATAACTTCCCGGAGTCCAGACCGGCATCTTTATCTCGGCCTTTGCCGGCATTTCCTCCCAGTTCATGATCATCTGAACCTCAAGTAAATGCGTCGAGGGTTTTGTCATCGAAACGGTATACATAACCTCGGGTGGTTTTACCTTTTCGACTTTCGGTTCCGCAACTTTCTTATTTCTGGTTCGGCGCTGCGCATTTGTTTCCTGAAAAGACGAGAATAGAAATGCAAACAAAAGTAAAAAAATGATTTTTTTTCTGATCGATTTTTGAATCACTATAACGAACTCCGTTTAAATATTTTTTGCTATCTTACTACAAAATTTTGAACTTATCAGTACACCCCGCCAGGCGGCGTCCGGCAGATTGCAAAATAGTGGTCAACATTCTAGTTTAAAAACCGATGAACGAAAACTTATCGGAAAAGCGGTCGAAAGAAGCTTTCTTCACAAAGCCGCTGATAATCATATACGTCACCGTTTTCATCGACCTCGTCGGATTCGGGATCGTAATACCGCTTCTTCCTTTTTACGGTGAGACCTTTAATGCGTCGCCGTTTGAGGTGGAAATGATCTTTGCGGTTTATTCGGCGATGCAGTTTTTGTTTGCCCCCCTGCTTGGAAGTCTTTCAGACAAATACGGCAGAAGGTCCGTCCTGTTCCTGAGTTTGATCGGTTCGGGGATCGGTTATCTTTTTATCGGGTATGCGACGGTGCTCTGGATGGTCTTCGCGGGAAGAATAATTGCAGGGATCACCGGTGGAAATATTTCGGCGGCGCAGGCATACATCGCCGACGTTACTGCGCGTGAGGATCGTGCGAAAGGAATGGGCATTTTCGGCGCGATGTTCGGGCTCGGTTTTGTGTTTGGCCCGGCGATCGGCGGATTGTTGAGCCGCTACGGAATCCATGCGCCGTTCATATTTGCGGCAGCTCTGACATTTTTAAATGCTCTGGCGCTCTATTTCTTTTTACCCGAAACCCGGAAGAATACTGAAAACAAGCAGTCGATAAAGCTGACCAGGTTCAGTGATCTCGTTCGCGCGTTTGAAGACCGGAATTTTCTGACCGTTACGCTGCTTTATTTCCTTGTCGTAACGGCATTTTCGATCATGACCGCTTCTTTCACGCTTTATACGATCAATCGCTTTGGTTACAACGCCGAACAGAACGGCTATCTTTTTTTCTACGTCGGGATCCTTGCGATAATATTTCAGGGATTTATCTTCAACAAACTCGTTTCGGTTTTCGGAGAACCAAAACTGGTCGCGATCGGCTGTTTACTTCTTGTTGCGAGTCTTTTTGCGATCCCTTATATCGGCCCGGTCTCAGGCGGCCTGATCGGTTTGCTGATCGGTATCGCATTCATCTCGATCGGCAACGCGCTCTCCTCCCCTGCGCTGACGAGTTTGGGTTCTAAATTGACAAATGAAGAAGATCAGGGGCGTGCGCTCGGAACAATGCAGTCTGCTGCAAGTCTCGCGCGGGCGATCGGCCCGGTTATCGGAGGATTGCTGCTAAATAATTCATTAAACAAAATTGATGATCACACGATCCAGAGGACTTTTTGGACCGCATCCGCAATAATGCTGATCGCATTTCTTGTGTCACTTTATTTTGCAAAAGTCGCAAGTGAAGAGATCTTAGTTTAAAAAACGTAGAAGCCCGGTTAGTTCTTCCATGGTAGGAAGCGCTGTTCTTGCCCCGATATCACGGCATTTCAGTGCTGCGACCGCATTTGCCATCCGGGCACTTTCTTCGACACTTTCACCCGTTAAAAGACCGTACAAGAAACCGCTGCGAAATGAATCGCCCGCACCTGTTGTATCCCTGCAGCCGTTAGGAACTTCAAAACCGCCGGTTTCAATAAATTCTCCGCCGCATAAAACCAGCGAACCGCTGCTTCCGAGCGTTATTCCAACCACGCCGCAGTCAAATCTTCTCCTCAATTCCGCAAGCGAGTTTTTCCGGTCGTCGATCCCGAGAAACTTTTTTGGAAAATCAGATGACGCCAGCAGCACATCAACATACGGAAGGAGTTCTTCGATCCCGTCAAACACATTATCAATATCTATCGAAACCAGAACGTTTTCCGCCGCGGCTGCTTTTGCAAGCTTTAGACATGCCCGCGTATCATGCGGAGTAAAGTGAAGAATTCTCGCATCTTTTACCAATTCTTCCGAAACTTCGGCTTCCGAAAATCCGAGTTTCCTGTCGCGCTTCCAGATCACGGTGCGCTCACCCGTTTTGTCGTCAATGATGATAAACGCGATCTGCGTTCTGGCTCCGGAAACCTTCTCCGAAAATGTCAGGTCCACTCCTTCTTTACGAAGATTTTCGAGACCAAAATCTCCGGCTTCATCCGTACCAAAACGTCCTGCATAAGAAGTTTTCAGTCCAAGACGCTGAAGCCCGACCATCGTCGTCGCGACCTCGCCGCCGGCGGCCTGAACATAATCATTCAGCTCGATCTTTGAATCGAATTCGGGATATTCCGGAACCTGAATAAGGTAGTCTACGGCGTTTGTGCCAAAACCGATCACGTCAAATTTCGCACGGTTTTTCACCTCAAATGGAAATCGCATAAATTCATCTTGCCAAATAGTTTAGAAAAAAGCTAAATTGATTTTAGCGATATCTTCGCTGCCTTTTTATTTTTTTGATCGTAAAAGTTTAGAAGAACTTTGGAGGATAAAAAGATGCCGATTGGTGTTTGCCCTGAATGTGAAGAAGACGTCTATGTTTCTGCGGATTCGGAACAGGGCACATTGGTTTCATGCGACGAATGTGGCGTGGATTTGGAGATAGTTGGTATGGACCCGGTTGAGCTGGATCCGTATTTTCAAAAAGGTTCAGACGAATACGATGACGGATTCAGTATTTATGATGATGACTAAACCCGGCATCAGAGCTTTATTCATTTATTCGCTTTGAGTCTGAAGCCATTGCGATTCTGCTTTACAATAAATTCCTTTGTAGTTTTAATTTGCACCTCGTAAAATTTTTCGCCGGCGGAAATTTCGTCCGAAGGATAAAACGATAGTGCGTATGAAGCCGTGATCTCTTCCGCGAGTGCATCGAAAAGCGGTTCAAAATCTTTTTCATTCGCATAGAACGATCGTCCGCCGGTTTTTTCGATCAAACCGCTCGCCTCAAAAAGCGTCAGAACGGGCTTATTATTTACCGAAAGTCTTGAGTACGAAGGAAGGATCAGTGCATAAACGCTGGTCTCGGCAATATTCGCGCGTTCGATCACAGTCGCCGGCGAGACCGTATCTCCAACCGGATATCCGTCCGTGATAACGATTACCACCCGCTTCGGGATTTGCCTTCCGATACTCTTTGGAGAGCGCTTTCTTATGAGACGGATCGCATCATCAACCGCGTCATAAGCATGAGTTGAAAGACCATCATTATCCTTAAGTATTTTCTCAAAACTCTTATTGAGTTTTTCCGGCCTGTTTGTAAAAGACTGGATCGTCTTTACCTTCATGCCAAAGGTCATCACGGCGAAATTTGAATTATAGTCGGCGAGTCTGTCTATAAACTTTTGCATGGCGTCGCGAAGTCTGATGAGCTCGTCTTTGGTCATACTTCCGGAAACATCGAGCGCAAACACAACCGACAAAGGCCGGTTCTCATCATTTTTCCGTATCGGTTTAAAAAAACTGATCGGGCGCATTTCCCCGTCGACAAACAGATTGAAATCGTCAACCGTTAAACCGCGGATCGGATTCCCGTTTTTATCCGTTATCGATACCTCGAAGGAAACGAGATCGGTATCGATCTTTATCAAATCATCGGAATCCTGTCCGGCCGCCGGAATAAAAGAGAACGCTACCAGAAGCAAAATTACGGTGATACCGAGGAGAAAACCATACGATCGAGGCATTTCTTTGCTGCGATGTGCGCCAGATGAGGCATTTCCGCCTGTTTTTCGGCCGGTGAGTTTAACCGAATCGAAATTTTCCCATCTGTCTGCTTTTTTGTCAGAGATCTGCCGGATTCGAACACCATGAATTTTAACGTGGTTTATCATAAGAAAACATTGCAATTCCCGTTAAACTGTCGTAAACTCTTTTTTGGAGTATTTCTGCGTGATCGAAACGTAAACGGAACAATAGATTACGACACAAGGCAGAAGATTTTATGCTTTCTCAAATTATACTCCATCGGTCAATAAAGTTGCCGAATCAGATGTGTCGTAAGTTTGAGGTGACACATACCTTACATTTGCCGGAGAGTTTTCTGAGAAATTGGCACCCCCCGTTAATTTTGAATGAACTGCTTCCTGCGGATTTGGATGTTCATAGTACGTTCACGTTGGTCGGAAAAACGCATCCTCAGTGAGATCCTGCTTCAAATGACCATTTTCATTAACAACTCCCCATTCTAAGTCTCGGCTTCAAGGCTTCCCGGAGTTTTATCGTAAAAATGCTCAATCTCAATGAATACAGTAAACGTGCAACAGCCTACGTTATAGCGATATCAATACTCGCTGTCGCTGCTTGCGGCTTTGCCGTTTACGAGTGTTTCTCATACACCCTGAAACAGTGGCTTATCCTCGGCAGCTGCACATTTATCGGGTTGATCGTCAGCCAGTATCAAATACGTATTCCGCGAACAGAGATACATTTTTCGATCCGCGAACCTCTCATCTTTTGGTCCGTTTTATGGCTCGGACCGGGCGGCGGAGTCTTGCTGGTGATCCTTTCGGCGATTGGAAACTACTGGACACGAAACTCAAAACCTGTAAAAACGATAGCTGAAACCGGATCCCTCGCAGTAACAACACTGCTTTCCGCGATCGCATTCTATCTGATCCTAAGCGGTATTTTCGGATTTACAAAAATGCCCGTTGCGATCAATCCCGTTAATGCATTCTCACTGCTGGGAAGCCTCGTCGTTTTCGGAGTTTTCCAATGGGCGCTGTACTCGCTTTTGTATTCAACGTTCTTAAAATTCGAAGGCACATCTACCGTTCCGGTTATCCTGAAAGAAAACTTTTTGTGGTCGAGCGTTTCCGTAGGACTAAGTGTGGTGGTCGTTTTCGCCTTTCATCTTCTGATCGTTTTCTTTGGTCTGCTTTTTGGAGTTTTAGTACTTCCGATCACCGTCATCGCTCATTTCGCTTACCGGTTTCACCGGCAGATGCTTACCCAAAAGACAAAAGAGATCCGTGAAGCAAACCGGGTTCACGTTGCGACGGTTGAAGCACTCGCAACCGCAATCGATGCTCGGGATCAGGTTGGACGCGGACATGTAACAAGAGCACAGATATATGCGGTCGGGATCGGAAAAGCACTTGATCTGCCTACGGAGGAAATTCAGGCACTCAGCACGGGTGCGCTCCTCCATGACATCGGTAAACTTGCTGTTCCGGATCATATCCTCAACAAACCCGGCAGACTGACTCCGGCGGAAATGGAGAAGATGAAGATCCACCCGCAGGTTGGTGCGGCGATCCTGGAGAATGTAAATTTTCCTTATCCTGTAATATCAACCGTAAAATACCATCACGAAGCCTGGGACGGCAGCGGTTATCCCGAAGGGCTGAAAAAAGAAGAAATTCCGTTAACCGCAAGAATTTTGGCGGTAGCCGATGCGTATGACACCCTTCGCGGCGCCCGTCCGTATCGTCCCTCGGTTTCGCGTGAGGATGCCAGACGATTCCTGCTCAGCGCTTCGGGAACACAGTTCGACCCGCGGATCGTCGATATCTTTATGCGTAATCTGACGAAGTTTGAAGCAAAGGTCGACCGGAAGAAACTTTCATACGATCTTGATAAAAAGCAGATCCCGGCAACCGAAACTTCCGAAGAAAAATCGCTCAGTTATATCGATCAGATCAAACGCGCAAACCGCGAAGTTTTCACTCTTTACGAACTTGCCCGCGTATTCAGTTCATCGCTAAGCATGGATGAAACTTTGACATTGTTTGCCAAAAAGATCTCTGAACTCGTTCCTCTCGACACTTGCGTTATCTACCTGCTCGACGAGACAAAGAATGTCGCTATCGCCAGACACGCGATGGGTAAACATAACGAATCTCTGAAAAACAGAAAGATCAAAGTCGGCCAGGGCGCCACCGGTTATACACTAAAAAAACGACAGCCGATCTATCACATCAATCCCGGACTCGACTTCTCTTTCTATCAAATGGAATTTATCCAGGAATACACTTCGATGGCTTCGCTTCCGCTGATCGCTAACGAGAAACTGCTCGGTGCGGTTTCGCTTTACTCGTGCGAGATAGAAACCTATGAAGATGAGCATATGCGGCTTCTGGAAACCCTTGCCCGGATTGCATCAGATGCGATCTCGACTTCGCTTCGTCACGCCGAAACTGAAAACAGAGCGCTCACCGATGCGATGACCGCACTGCCAAATGGCCGCAGTCTGCAGATCCAGTTTGAAAAAGAGATCGCGCGGGCTCGCAGAAATGATACGAATTTCCAAATATTGATGCTCGATCTTGACGGATTCAAAGCGATCAACGACACCTTTGGTCACAAAGCCGGAGACCGTTTGCTAAAAGACATTTCGATAGTGATGCGGAAACAGCTGCGGGATTACGATTTTCTTGCACGCTACGCCGGCGACGAATTTGTTGCGATAATTCCGGAAACCTCAAAAGAAGAAGTGCGCGAGCTTTGCGAAAGAATGGAAAAAGCGGTACGCAGTTATAAACTGAACACCGGCAATGGCGGTATTGCCAATGTCGGCGTGAGCCTCGGATCGGCAACTTACCCGACATCGGGTGAAACCCTTGATCAGCTGATCATCGCGGCAGACAAGGCTATGTACGCGGTCAAAGGAAAACGCAAGGCGATGAGAAAGAGAAAACGTCTGCAGGAATTTGAACACCGAAAGAGAATGGATGAGATAAAATCCTCTCCGACAATCCGCGTCAGCGACACCGATATTCAGGAGATCGAACAGGCCGAAATAGTTATCCCGGTCCAGCCCACAAACGATTCCCTGATCGTAGAACTGGATGAAACCCACGTCGTTCGACCGAAAGAGAACAACAGTCCTAACTAAAAAGCTTGGGAAAAACGAAAATGGAGCTGGCCCTGAGGTAATCGATAGATCGCATCAGGAGGATTTTGCTGCGGTATGACAAAACTCGGGGGCTTCAGAAGATAACCATAGTCAACTGCAAATTCACCGCCGATCGGGGTTTTTATTCTGACACCCAACCCGACCGTGTTTGACCAAACGGATCTGAGATTGCGGTCAAATACGTTGTTTGGCGGCGTTTCGCTGCGTTTGAAAATATCACCGACTTTGTTGAATACATTCCCTCCGTCATAAAACGGCACGATCCGTATTGATTCTGAAACCGGAATCCTGGCTTCAAGATTTACGATCGCCATCGCGTTGCCGCCAAACGGAATAGTAAACGGATTGAGCGTTACGATCTCGCCCTGTTGATTACGGAAGATCCCCTGAGGCACAACGGCGATCCGCGGGCCAGCAGATTCGAAATCAAATCCGCGAAGCGTCGTCGATCCTCCGGCAAAAAATCTTTCGCTTATCGGAAGTGCGCCGGTCAACCCGGGAAACTGTGTTTGCGAAAACCGGTCTCCGCCGCTGAAAACACTCGCCATACCCAGAACGAACCTGCCGGCAAGTGTCGTTCTGACTTTCGGGAACGTGTAGTAGCGGTTGTAGTTTAACTGGAACTTATTAAACCCGATATTTGCGCCGAGAGCGGGAAGAGAAACGTTATATTCGGCGGTAAGATATTCGCCGTTTGTCGGATCGCCGGCATTATATCTGCAGGGATCTCCGGGTTCTCCTTTAGCAATAAAATCAAGGATCGTATATGTTATCGAACAGTTTTTTCGGGTATCCCTGACAAATGTTGCACCGAAACCCGATATCCGCACGCGGGCGTCAGGACGAAGAAGCTCTTTTATCAAAAGACTTTCGAAGCTGAAAAGTCTGACGTCCTCAAACCTGTATTTGACGAACAAAATACTCCGATCTTTCTTGCTGATGGTGCGGTTCGTTTCGGCAGAAATTGTAAAGCGGTTGATCGTCGGATCACCGGCCGCATTTCCAAACTCATCGATCGGATTGCCGTTTTCGTCGATCCTTTGAACGATCCCAAACGTTCCCTGATCAAAGGTCGAACGAAAGAATCGAGTAACGGTAGAATCCCGCTGATACTGTGCAGTAAACGTGATCGGGGCATACCGCTTTTGTCCGTTCTCGTTTTTGCCGTCGGGTATAAAACGCGGATTGAAGAAATCGATCTGAGCGAGCTGACGCCTTTGACTCCAGCGAATCTGAGCACCGCCTTGCTGCAGACTCCCAAACAAATTGAAGTGCCGTATATCAAAGAATCCGCTCAATCCGACGTCGGTTGAATATCCTCCGCCGTATGTGATCAATCTCGGTTTTTTCTCTTCCACATTAATGATCACATCCGTCTGGCGGTTTTGTCCGTCCGGCGTTTCACCCGCCGGCTCCGGCTTTATTTCAACGCGGTCAAATGCATCCGTCGCGTAAAGATTTTGTTCACTCGAAAAAATATCAGCGATGCGCAAACCCGTTTCCGGTTTGATGTCGATCGCTTTAAGGATCGCTTTTGTCTTGGTGTCTTCATTGCCGTTTATCAGTACCCGGTTTACGATCACTTTTTTACCTTCATTTTCGAGACGATAAGTGATCTTTATCTTATCTTCTGTCGCATCATCCTCATTCGGATATTCGGTTGTCGAATAAGTAACGCGGGCGTCAAAATATCCCAGATTCGCATAATATTCAGAAAGTTTTCTTACACCGTTTCGAACTCGTGCCCGCGAATAATTTTTTCCGACAAGCTCCGGGAGTTCCTTTCTGAGAACATCATCGGAAAAACTCGTATTTCCTACTATTTCAACATCTTCGATCAACGTCGGGATCCCTTCCCGAACCACAAACGTAATGATCAGATCCTCGCCTTCCGGCGAAACACCCTGTTTGATACCGACCCGAGCATTTCTATAACCCAATTCGCGAAGCAGCGATTCGACGGTATCCTTGTCTTTTAGCAAAAGGTCATTGCTCGTGTATCCATTCCCGTAGCCAAAGAACGGAATAAATCCGAGAATGCTTGCCTCCTGAGATTCCAGCACACCGCGAATTTCCGGGATCGTAAATTTATCGGTTCCTTCCAGTCTTATCGCGACGAGTTTGAGCCGGCGGTTGAGATCCACCTCATACTTAACTTCCACTTCGCGGTCATTAAGATCAGCTCCGCTCAGTGCCGTGCAAAGAACCTCCGTCTCATTTTCCGTTTCGCTCGCTTCATCGGGTCTGAATTCAGGCTTGACTGAACAATACGGTGTCACTGTCGCAAAGAAATAGCCTCTTTCCTGATAGTAGCTTTCGAGCCGTCTTTCGCCTTCAACGATCGCTGCGTAGTCAATAGTTCCTTCTCTTTTGATAGGAAGAAGTCTTGTCTGCGTCTTTTCACCGATCGTTTCCTCTCCGACATCTACAACAACATTTACCTTTGCACCGGTATCGCCCCGGAGTTCAATATCGATCAGATTTTTGTCGCTGTCATAAACGATCCGGGGCTCGTTCAGGATCGGGGCAAGAAAAGTTTCTTCGCGCAGTGCCGCCCGGACTTTGTCAACATCTTCCATCAGCGTTTGCAGCGAAAAAGGCGCACCCGGCTGAAGTTCGAGATCCGAGCTAACGGCCGTCTCGTCAAACTTTCCGATGTCGATCTCAAACTTCCCGATACGTGCCTGCGTTTTTGGTTTTACGTCAAAGATAACCTCCGTATCGATCGCATTTCCGATCAGTTTTTGATCGTAGGTTACCTCTGCGTCGTAGTAACCGCGTTCGCGAAGGTAAGTAAGGATCGAGTTGGCATTTTCAACCAGCACTCGCTCCGATATCGCACTTCCGGCAGTCAACAAATTAAGTCTCAGAAGAAGTTCCTCTTCCGTGACGGGTTCGCCGACCGCATCTTCGACGATCACCGAAACCTTTTTAGCAAGCGTTTTCCGCTTTACAATAAACCGGAGTAAAACCTTGTCGTCCTCAAAATTCGTCGCTTCGACCTGCACGGACACGATCCGGCCGGTGTTATACAACTCCTCGATCGCATTGCGGATTTTGACGGCCGAATATAATTCACCTACTTCTTCTCTCGCAAGAAGTCTGAATTGCTCGGACGCAGAGAGATCGCGGTCATTACCCTCAAATGTAATATCGACGCGTTCGATTTTCCGGTTTTCGTATTTATTTTGGGAATGTGCGGAAAGTATAAAAATTGAGATCAGCGCGCAAAGGACAAATCCAACGTGAAGAAATCTTGCCGCGGTTTTTACCGTCTCTGTTGTTTTTCCGCCGTTTTTCCCCACGTTTGTAAGTGTTTCGTCAGCCCGCAATCTGATATGTGAAAATTCCAGTTTTAAAAGATTGATATGATGTAAATTCAGCGGTTTAGAGTTTTCTCCAAACTTCCCCGGTGCCTTTTTCGACATTCGATAGTCTAACAATAAAGTGTTCAGCTAGAAAGAAACCATAGATAGAAAAATAGAAGAACGTAAACTATAATCACCTTTCCGGCGGCGTCTTGCGGGGGAAATCATGGAAAATACTTTGCTTAAAATTTGCTCGGTTGCCATTGGCGGAGCGGCAGGCTCTGTCGCGCGATATTTGATAAGTGTTTCTCCGCTTGAAACCGCCTTTGGAAAGTTTCCGTTTCACACATTTTTTGTAAACGTGATCGGCTCATTTCTGATCGGATTGCTTCTTGTACTGTTTACGGACAAATTTGTCGTCAGCGAAAATTTGCGGCTTTTGGTTTTGGTAGGATTTTTGGGAGCGTTCACGACCTTTTCGACGTTTGAGCTTGAGATTTGGGATCTCGTCACAAACAGCCGTTACGCGCTCGCATTCGGATATCTGTTCCTGAGTTTGCTGACCGGGTTTATCGGAGTCGCATTGGGAATCTCGATCGGCAGACGGTTTTAGAGCTTGAAGTTTCACCTCGGAGTATCAGTAGCCCTTCCTGACGGTCGCGCTACTGACACTATCGCTTTTACGGGTCATCGCTTTTTAAGCGCCGTTTCGTTTCTTACTCTTTTCTTCCTGGCCTCGACAAATGTTCCCGTGCAGCTTTTACCTTGCGCACCGCTTCCTCGACACTTTCTCCCGCAGCTGTCAGATGCCCCATCTTTCGTCCCGGCCGGGCTTCTTCCTTTCCATAAAGGTGCAGTTTCAAATTCGGGTCTTTAAGAATACTTTCCCAGTCAGGTTCGCCGTCTTTCCAGAGATCGCCGAGCAGATTTGCCATCGCGACGGGTTTTGTAAACTCAGTTGAACCAAACGGGATCCCGCAAACTGCACGGAGCTGCTGTTCAAATTGAGATGTAACACACGCAGTACCAAAAGTTAAATGTCCCGAATTGTGAGGCCGCGGAGCGATCTCATTGACGATCAGGCTCCCGTTTTCCATCATGAAGAATTCAACGCAAAGCGTCCCAACATAGTTGAATTTTTCGGCGATCCCGCGCGCGATCCCGATCGCTTCGTTTTTTGTTTCATCCGAAACTTTTGCCGGAGCAAATGAGACATCCAGAATATGATTTGCATGGTCGTTTTCGATCACACCGTAATCTACAAAGTTTCCCTTCTCATCCCGCGCACAGACAACGGAAACTTCCTTTTCAAATTCAATAAATCCCTCGAGCACGCATTCCTTTCCCGAAAGTTTTTCAAACGAACTTTCGATGTCGGCATTTGATTCGATCTTGCTTTGACCTTTTCCGTCATATCCGAAACCCGCTGTTTTCAGCACACACGGCGTCCCGATCTCCTCTACTGCATGGAAAAGATCCTCAACCGTTGAAACATGTTTATAAGGCGCTACGGGAAATCCGTTACCTGAAAGAAATGTCTTTTCGCGGTGCCGGTTCTGGGTGATATGAAGTACATCGCCTGAAGGATGAACTTTAACAAACTGCGACGCCCGTTCGATCGTTGCCGCCGGTATATTTTCGAATTCAAAGGTTACGACATCCACGGACCTTGCAAATTCTTCAACGCGCTCAAGATCTTCGTAATCCGAAGTGATCTCAAAATCAGAAACCCTCCCGGTTGGTGTATCGGCTCCGGGAGAAAATGTCGCGACGCGAAAGCCCATTTTCCGGGCCTCAAGCGCAAACATGCGGCCAAGCTGACCGCTTCCGAAGACTCCGATTATCGAACCTGGATTGATCACAATATGAATTTAATCGGCAGCAAGCCGGTGTCCTAAATATGTAAAGGGTAAAAAGATAAAGATCCCTGCTACAACGACCCACGTTGGATGAGGAACGCTGAGAACATTCATTATCCAGCCGACCGAAAATAATCCGCCGATAACGATCGGTGCCCCGACACTTGCGTGTCTGGATATCTTCCGGGCGATAAACCCGGCCGCCAGAACGCCAACCGCATACCCTGCAAGAACGAGCAGAAAGCCTGTCGCCGGCAAACCCTCGATAAATTTCTTCATTCCTTCCTGATCGGAAAAATCGACGCCTTCCGGAGGCGGAAAGAATGAAGTGTTCAGCATTTGAAACGCTAAAAATACAAGCGTTGCTGAAATCAGACCGACTATGATACCAAGTGCGATTCTAAACATTTATTCTCCCGATCACCGAAGTTCGCTATCCAATACCGCTTCGGTCTGCGCTTCGCGATATTTTTTCAACTTTTCTCGCAGTTCCGGTCTTGAATTTGCGAGGATGGAAACTCCAAGAAGCGCTGCATTTTTTGCTCCCGCATCGCCGATCGCCATCGTTCCGACAGGGATCCCGGCAGGCATCTGAACGATCGACAAGAGCGAATCCATTCCGGAAAGCGCGCGGCTTTTTACGGGGACACCGAGCACTGGCAGAACGGTTTGCGAAGCGCACATTCCCGGAAGATGCGCCGCTCCCCCGGCTCCGGCAATGATCACTTCAATTCCGCGCCCCTCGGCGCTTTTTGCAAAATCGAACAGAAGATCCGGGGTGCGATGCGCGGAAACTACCCTGCATTCATGTTCAACACCGAAATCCGTCAGAATGTCGGCAGCGTTCTTCATAGTTTCCCAGTCAGATGTACTCCCCATAATTATTGAAACTACCGGGGCTTTTCCGTCCGGATCGGCAATTTGGTTCTCATTCATTTGCTTACAAAAATAAAAAAGATGCGGATCGAACGCAACCTTGATAAACACCTTTTAATTATTAATAGCAGATCTATCGGCGAATCCGCGATTTTATCGGGATCCAGATCTCCTCTTCAGAATTGGGATCATCGTTCTTGTATTTTTCTCCCAGGATCTCAAAATGCGGGCGCGAGTCCAGTTCGTATCCGGATTCCGGCAGCCATTCGGTAAAAATGTATTTGAAAAAGGAATCCGCTTTTGACGATGCGCCGTGATAAAGAAATACGGCGTAAAGTCCGCCTTCAAGGATCAATGTCTCCATATCTTCCGGCACATCCGCAAAATCTGAAACTTCCGCAGTTGCCCATTTTTCAAACTCCTCATGGGGATCCATTCGCTCAAAAAATGACGGCGGATAAACCTGAACAGAAAAAAGCTCGCGACCGCTCACATCTTTGATATTTTTCCGTGCGGGCATAAACCCTT
Organism: Pyrinomonadaceae bacterium; assembly: GCA_041394785.1. Classification (GTDB taxonomy): domain Bacteria; phylum Acidobacteriota; class Blastocatellia; order Pyrinomonadales; family Pyrinomonadaceae; genus Aridibacter. Next base: position 105,514 of record JAWKHO010000006.1, read on the forward strand.
TCCAAAGCCGCGCAGTAGCATCTTTTGCAAACGACATCCGTACCCGGCGTCCGACGAGCTTTTTGGGTGATAATTCTTCAAACCGCGGCTTCATTTATCGCTCTAAGTCGTTCGTCTTCCGACTTCCGGCAACAGGTACTTTTTCCCGTTCCCGCTGTTCCGGCCAATTCTCATCAAGTAAATTCGTCGTTCCTTCGGTAACAGACAGCGGCACTTCGGGAAATTCAGCGGTATTCCTGGCAGAAAGAGCGGGCCGGGACTCCGGATCTCGGGGCTTTGAATAAGAACCGGGAAGCGCGCGGGGCACTGTTTCGGGTTTTTCCATTGCGCGTTTCAGACGGTTCCATCCAAAAAATGATGAGATGATCCCGGACAAAAGACCCAGACCGCATGCGATCATAAGGATCGGAAAAAGTTTCGGCTTCATCCACCCGGCGTTATAGATGAGGAAAAATATGAAACCCGCAATTGCAGCGATCGGCGTAATTATTGAAGAAAACACAACCGATGACTTTGCGGAACGCGCTTCTGCAGAGATCCTCAAAACTTCGAGTTCTGCCGATTCGGACGTCAAAGGAGCACCGCATTTTCTGCAGAATTTTGAATCATCGGTCGATTCCGTTTCGCAAACCGAACACATTTTCTCGACAGTGTGTGTTTTTGATATTGCGGCGATCGTATGAGCTTCCTGAAGGACAAGATTTTTGTCACCGCTGTTCAACATCGAGTGTTTTATGAGGTAATCGAAGGTGACGCGCGTAGAATTGGCTCCGATGGATTTGAGTCTCAATGTGAGCGTCATCGCGTAGTCCAATGCGTTTGCAGACATAAATGAAGTCGCCCATCCGCGTGCTCCGCGGCGCGCAATGATATTCGGTTCGTCTTCGATTATGTCATAGCCCAGCACCTCGAGGGCTTCGATCAACTGAAGACGCACTGTCTCAGAATTCCCCGCCAAAACTTTCTTCAAGTAAAGTTCTGTTGACTGGTCAAACTGACTTGTACCGCCCATTCCGCCATCCATATTTTTGTTGAAAACTCAGGATCGATTTTTTATACGCTTCATTCTATCAGAGAGTTTGAGGTTTGATAAAAACGCCGTTTCTGCAGCCCGGCTGTAAAGGAGTGCTTTTCTCAGAAGCCCGACTGTAAAGAAGGGCTTCCGTCAGTAAATGGAAACCTCCCAACAAAACTACTTTGTTCAAATTTCGCGGAGGCGGCACGACAACGTCAGCCATCGGTGAAATCAAAGAACGACATGATCATGGAAACCCTCCTTTAAAGTCGGCTACAGACACGCTTCATATTCACATCGCGACCGAATTTTCAGAAACACATCACAGTCAGTTTCAGATCCGGCTTAAAAGCGCTTCGGCTTCTGCTTTATATCCTTCGTCTTCATTTTCGTGATTTTTATTGAGCGGAGCATCGATTATCCATTCCAGATGCTCTCTTGCTTTGTCGTACTTTCGGTCGGAGATATAGAGTTCGGCAATAAACAGATGGTTGAGGTAAAATTTCGGACCGAGCTCCAGTGCCTTTTCAAAACACTCCAGCGATTTTTTGTTATTTCCGATCGATATCGGAAAGCCGGGGGCCTTATTGTAAAGCCGCCCCAAAATTCGCCAAGGTCCGCCGTAAAAATAACTTTCGTCGAGCTCGATCACAAACTCGGCTTTTTCTTTTATCGGTGTAATTAGCGAAAGGCTTTTCATGATCCCTTTTGCGTTGCCATAAGAGCCCCAATTTACCGCCAGCCAGAAATTTGCCTCGAGAGAATTGTCGTTTATCTCAACTCCCTGTTCGCCGTATTCCACCCCTTTATCAAAATAAAAAAGCTTATCCTCGGAATCGGCATATTCTCCGCTCCAGTAATAGATCTCGGACAATAATCCGTATGCCCAATCACACTCCGGATCTTTTTCGACAAGCTCGATCAGCTCTTCATGAGCCGATTCCATATTCTCATCATCGAGTTCGCGTTCATCGATCAGCCTGCGGACAAGCTGATAGGTCTTCTTGTGCTTCATACCTTACAGATCCTTAAGGAGAGATTTTTTCTCGTGTCTGCGGCAGGGATTAAATTGATCCCTCACAGGTGAATGCTATTTTCCTAGAATATGAATTATATGCCCGCTGTGAGTCAATGGAAATTATCTGCGGCCGGTGACGCTCTATAGAAACATCGCCTTCCCACCACTATTAAGAGGTTTTCCTTTTTCGTTTGAGCAGCCGCGAACTTGCAAAAAACAGCGCAAAACCCGAAAGGATCGTGGCGATCCCCAAAATCGAGAATCCCCGAAGCAGATAATTATTGATATTGTCTCTTCCGGCAAAATCCATTGTGTGCATCATCCAAAGGAAATCAAACACGCGCCATTTGTTTGTCCGGAATGCTTCGATCTGTCCGTTTTCTGCTCCTAAATAAACGGTCAGACCGTTTTCATAAGTGATAGCCCATGCCGGAAGCGGCTTCTCCCGGTATTCGTGATGCCGACTTACATTCTCTTTTGTCAGGTATTCAGAATGTGTAAAATTGAGCGGTTTCGCGAGTGACTGATCCGCGATCTGTCGGGCTTCAACCTTCGAAACCGGCGGGCGGATCTTTCCGCGGGTAACATCCGCGAGCATCATTCTTTTGTTTCCGTCACTTCCCCGAACCGTAAACTCATAAAATGGCAAACCGAAAACCTGGACGACCCGCATATTTTCGACCTTTGCGACGCCGCCTGAAGTCTTGATTTCCTCCAATACTCGATCCGGCGAGATCAGACCGCTGGCAAGATCGATCTCCGGAGTTTCCTTTCGCAGCAGATCGCCGCGGATCTCATTGATATCCGTCCAACTGAAATACAAACCTCCCAATGTCCAGAAAAGAAACTGCACGCCTATAAAGATTCCCAGGTAACGGTGAGATTTGCGGATATAGAATTTGTAGCTTCGTTTTTTCATTATTCCGGCTGGTTTCGGGTTTTACTTCTCCGGTCTGTTTGCCTCCGCAGGTTCACACCAATTTTGACTTCCAAATTTCCGGTTTATACAAACCCCGAACCTGCGAATTGGAAAATCCCAGATTCCTAAAACTTATAATTATCAACAATTCACGGATTATCTTTCGAAGACCACTTATAAATCAAACTGCAGCATAACTACTCAGCTTAATAAGTCACAGATTAATTTTTAACGCCTTGCATTTCCAAACGCCCGCTCGAGAATTTTTATAACGCTTTCGGGCTTATTACCAAGCATATTTCCAGCCCAATTCTTCGGCTTAGAAAATTTATTTAGCAGCAGAAACATTGCAAAACCCTCATCCTGCGACCAGGATCGTTTGCCTCTCCGGACGCCTTTTTTAGCAAGATCCCGCATGATATTCCCTCCTTTCGGATCCGTCAGCCACAGATACATCGTCATCTGCCCGAAACCTTCCATTGTCAGAAACAGCTCATCGAGACCGGCAAAGTGGGAGCTATCGGCAGTAAAGTATTTTTTGTGCCGGCTGCGTAGTTTTGTTAACGCCGACCGGGCTGTGCTCAAACCATCGGCGTCATCGCCGACTTCAGCAGCGCTGTAAAAAAGTTCTGTTTCTTCGCGGAACGCCGCCTCATAGTCCGGAACTTTTTCAAAATGATCCTGAACGATGTCGTCGGAAAGTGCGGTGTCAAATTTATACTTCTGTTCAAATTCCGCGATCTTTCTTCCGTAGGTTCTAATTTGCTGCGAATGAGAGAATTCGTGAAGAAAAACTCCGGTCAGAAGATTTCGGAGACCGAGTTCTTCACTTTTTACGCCGGCTTTTTCCCAAAACTCAGGAAGCGGCATTACAAAGAACGCCTGTCTTCCTCTCCCTCCTAGCGGCGCGGCAAATGACATCAATCCGGCCGGAACCTTTCGTCCGTCCGGAAGTTTTAATTCTCCGTTGTGAACCGCTTTACGCCAGATGAGCTTTTTCTGAAACAAGCGCGGACCGCTAACGATCTCCCCGGCAGGAACCGATATCCGCGAAGTGGAATAAACATGCTCGAGATCAAAAAACACAAACTCGACCGGCGCAAACGAACGACGGCCGTAGATCCCGGCGCTGACATATTCCCATGCCGAAAACCATTTGGCGGCCTCATCAAGTTCGGAAGTAATCCCTTGATGACGCAATTGAGATATTTCTCGCTGCGATGAAACCCGCGCAAAATTAAACGACGTTAAGAAAATAATCGCGGAAAGTACTGGCAGAAATGCTCTTAAATGTAGTTTGTTATTTTTCATTCGTAAGATTTTGATGGTTATACTTACGAATATTAATTCTTTGATGTTTTAGCTAAATTCGGGTAACAGAGTTGCTATTGTTCTATGCCATCAGGTTTCACAGCCGACCCGATCGGTGATGATGCAGTTGAGATCATCTTATTTCTTCCATCCGATCATATCTTTATATTCCAGATTCGCAATCGATAACAACTCCGGAACTTAAAACTATTTGTTCGCCTGATCGCCGGAAAGTTTTAGCGCAAGTTTTAACTGTTCGTCCTTTCCTTCGATCAGGTCTTTAGTATTAGTCGTGATCGGTAAATCAGGTATGATTCCCCTCCCCGTTTCAGCAGGAGGTGTTACGGCGTTCCAATATCCGTACATATGTATTTTTACGCTGTTCTTCGAATTGGGAAGATCTATTTTTGCGTTCAGACCGGAAGTATTTCCTGAATACGTTCCTCCTGTTTCTTCCCCGATAAACGTGGCTCTTTTAAGGCTCCGAAGCAATGCACTGACATCAGCGGCGGTCGAGAAAGTACCGCCGTCTATCAATACAAATAATTTTCCCATAAATGGCGATGCTGATGGTTCTTGCAAATTCAATCCGTTATGTAATGAGCCTGATACCAGAAAACCCGAGCTTCCGTCGGAAGTAGTCCCGTTCTTTAAGTTTTGGTACGTATCAGATTTCCAGCCAGAAAAAGAGGGATTGATCGATCTGAGATGGATTTTTTCAAAATACCGAAAAGGCTTGTCGGTAAATCGTGAAACCAGATTGGCACCATAAATATCTACGCCGCCACCGTTGCCTCTCAGATCGAGTATCAATGACGAAGATCTTTTGGCATTGATCATTTGTATGTGTGAATCAAGTTTTGAAATAAAATCTCCGCCCTGAAAACCGCGAATACCCAGATATGCAACCGCATCCTTTTCAAAGAATCGCACCGAAAAAATATCCGTTTGACTGCCGGGAAAAGGTGTATGCTTCAAAACCTCTGTATTTAAAGGATTACTCTGTCTGTTAAGTTTCCTTTCATTTCTTTTAATACCGTTTACTTCAACCGAAATCGGTTCTCCATTTGCGTTTCTGGCATCAATCTTAAATCTGGGAGAATCGTCTACAAACAGCCAGTAATATGAATCAAATGCGGCCGCCGCCCGGCGGAGTTTGCCGGTTTGGATAAAACCATCGCCTGAGATCTTGTCCAGGATTTTATTCAAGACCGCATCGGCCCGATTTCCATTTATTGAAACGATCTCTGTTCCGGGTATTATCAATTTATCATCGGTGCTGTCATTGAAGATTACCCTCAGCTTTCCATTGTCGATGCCGATCCCAAACGGAAAACGAAGCGCGTTGCTCAGATCCGAATTGGTTTTATCATCAAATTCGAGTCTCATATGCCCGTCTCTCACTTCGGTCAGCATCCGCGAAAGAAGGGCAATAAATTCAAGTTTAGTTTTTGATCCGTCTATTTCCGCTTCATAATCGTCAAAGATCCTATCCAGCCTTTCTTTCTTTACGAACCGGTACAGACCGCCGTGAACCTCCTCGAGCGCATCTCTCAAAATTTTATAATCGGCCAGCATTTCCGGTTTAGTGAGCGTCTCTTCCGGCTTTGAATGTATAGTGTCATCAAGAACGTGCGCATCGGCCTTTAAGTAATTAAGGAGAAGGGCAGAAAAACCGATCAGTAAAAATGACGCAAGAATGATTTTTTTCATAACGACTCCCCGACGAGTATTTATCGTCTGGTGTTCCGGGCATAGGCAATCCGCAAGCTCGATACTTGTTTGGCAAGAGAACAAATTAAAAGTCTTTAATTTTTCGAGCCGCCATCTTATTAATAAGAACTCAGTTAGTATTCTTACGCAGGAAAAATCGGCATAGTTTTAATACTTATTTAGCGAATTTAAACAATCCGGAATATTTCTGATTTTACTAATTTACGCCTGCGATCAAAGTTGACTAAAATAACAGCAATTACTAATGTCCTAAATTGAACTGGTTTCGTTGAGTTTGCGACCCATTGAACTTAGACTTGTCTTTTGTGGAGCGCATCGCATGGAAAAGATGCCTATCGCGTATGCGGTGCTTAAACGGATTGATTTCAGCCGTCGTCAAAGCGACGGAGACTAAATAAATCTGCACCGTGCAATAAATTACACGGCTAAATTCATGGGATCGCTACGCGATTGAAATCAATAATTATATCGGAAAGAGTCAAATAGCCGCTAAAGAAAAGAAGGTAAATAATTTTCGCGTTTTTTCGCGTGTTTAGCGGGAAGGCAAAACCAGTTTTTACAACCACAATACTAAGTTTGAAACAAAATCAACCGATAACATGTCAAAAATTTACTACACACTAACCGATGAAGCGCCGATGCTTGCGACGCATTCTTTTCTTCCGATCATCAAGGCTTTTACCGGAGCAGCCGGTATCGAAATTGAAGTTCCTGATATTTCTCTTGCGGGAAGGATCCTGGCGAATTTCCCGGAATATCTGACCGATGAACAGAAAATACCCGATGCGCTGGCGGCGTTAGGCGAACTCGCTGCAAAACCCGAAGCAAATATCATCAAACTTCCGAATATTTCCGCATCAGTTCCGCAGCTTGAAGAAGCGATCGCCGAGCTTCAGAAACAGGGTTTTGCGCTGCCGGATTATCCGAGCGAGCCGAAGAATGACGATGAAAAGGAGATCAACAGGAAATATGCCAAAGTTTTAGGCAGCGCGGTAAATCCGGTTTTAAGAGAAGGAAATTCAGACCGTCGGGCGCCGAAAGCCGTTAAGAATTACGCAAAGGCGAATCCGCACCGAATGGGTATCTGGAACGCCGATTCGAAAACTTCGGTTGCTCACATGAATTCGGGAGATTTTTACGGAACGGAGAATTCGACAACGGTCGATTCGGCAGGAACTTTCAGGATCGTCTTTTACGGAAACGACGGTTCCGAAAAAGTCCTGAAGGAACCGGCGCCGCTAAAGGCCGGCGAGGTGATCGATTCTTCGGTGATGAGCGTTGAGGCTCTAAAAACCTTTGTCGCTGAGGCGATAGAGGAAGCTAAGGAAAAAGATGTCCTGCTTTCGGCTCATCTCAAAGCGACGATGATGAAGATCTCGGATCCGATAATTTTCGGCGCGATCGTTGAGACTTATTTTAAAGACGTTTTTGAAAAACATGCAGAAACTTTCAAGGAGCTCGATATCGACCCGAAATTCGGTTTGGCAACTCTTTTTGAAAAGATCTCGGGACATCCAGAAGAAGACGAAATAAAAGCTGACATTCAGAATGCGATCGACGCCGGGCCGCGAATTGCGATGGTAAATTCGGATAAAGGAATTACAAATTTTCACGTTTCGTCAGACGTCATCGTTGACGCCTCGATGGCAGCCCTCGTGCGTGGCGGCGGAAAAATGTGGAACAGGGACGGAAATGAGGAAGACGCCGTCTGTATCATCCCGGACCGGACATACGCCGGTTTTTATGATGCGATCATTCAGGATATGAAGAAAAACGGCGCGATCGATCCGCAGACGTTCGGTTCGGTTCCGAATGTCGGTCTGATGGCGCAAAAGGCTGAAGAATACGGTTCGCATGATAAGACATTTCAGATATCCGGCGAAGGCACAGTAAAAGTTGAAGATGAAAACGGAACTGTGCTTCTCGAGCAAAGCGTGAAAAGCGGCGATATTTTCAGAATGTGCCAGACAAAAGATGATCCGATCCGCGATTGGGTAAAACTCGCCGTCAGCCGCGCAAAGATCTCCGAAACGCCCGCCATTTTCTGGCTCGACAGATCGCGTGCTCATGACAGCGAGATCATAAACAAGGTCGAAAAATATCTCGAGGATCACGACTTAAGCGGGCTCGACATCAGGATCATGAGCGTAAAAGACGCCGTGACGGAAACCCTGAAACGCGGGCGGGAAGGCAAAGATACGATCGCCGTCTCCGGAAATGTTTTAAGAGATTACATCACGGATATGTTCCCGATCCTCGAACTCGGAACTTCGGCAAAAATGCTTTCGATCGTTCCGCTGATGAACGGCGGCGGGCTGTTTGAAACGGGCGCTGGCGGAAGCGCTCCAAAACACGTCGAGCAATTTGAAAAGGAAGGCTATCTGCGCTGGGATTCGCTTGGTGAATTTCTGGCGCTTCAGGCGAGTTTGGAACATCTGGCGCAAGCTCAGGACAATGCAAAAGCAAAGATCCTCGCCGATGCACTCGATGAAGCAAATGCAAAATTCCTTGAAACAAATAAGTCTCCGGCAAGAAGAGTAGGACAGATCGACAACCGCGGTTCGCATTTTTATCTGGCGATGTACTGGGCGGAAGCGCTTGCGAATCAAACGGATGACGCGGAATTAGCGGCAAAATTCGCTCCCGCGGCAAAGGCGATGCAGGAGAAAGAATCTAAGATCAATGATGAACTGATCGGAGCCCAGCAAAAACCGCAGGATGTCGGCGGATATTATCACCCGGACACCAGATTGGCCGATATTGCCATGCGACCTTCAGCGACGCTGAACGAGATCGTGGACGGGATCTAGGAACTTTTATTAAAGGAGCGCGGGCATCCCTGCCCGCACGATCGCAAAGCGATCGAAAAAAGCCAGGTTAGAATTCAACGCTAAGGTAACAAATCACTCGCATTCAACCGCGTCGCTACCGCTCAGCGTACCGACAGTTCTATCTGCGCGAGACGCCGTTATACTTCCTCGATCTTTTCCGCGAGATCGAAATCGTTGCGGGTTAATCCGCCGACGTCGTGCGTTGTCAGTTCGATCTCGGCGTAGCCCCAGCCGAATTTTATGTCCGGATGATGATCGGCTTCTTCGGCAATCTCACCGATCTTGTTCACAAATTCCAGACTTTCCGCAAAATTTCTGTACTCAAAGCGCTTTTTTAGCCATTCTTCTTCCACTTTCCAACCGCTGAGTTTGAGCAAGGCATCCGCTACCTCTTCCTTTGACAATTTCCTTCTGCTCATTCGTCTTACTCCCTGTTTTTGGTTATACTTTTCGACAAGTATATCGACTTTGAGAGAGTTTGTTTAATAGTGATGAAGTATTCGTTTAAAGTAACTGCCTTGATCCTGCTCGTGATTTTCGCGCTAAACTGCGGCGGGAATTCGACCCCGGCGACTCCCGTGGAAACTCTGAAAGCCTATACAACCGCCGTCAAACTCAAAGACACGAATATGATGAAAATGCTTCTTTCCGAAGCATCTTTGAAACTCCACGCCGAGCAGGCAAAGGCGCAGAATGTAACCGTTGACGAGATCATTCAGCGTGAAACGCTTTTTTCAGCCGAACAGCGCGTTTTTGATTACCGGAACGAAAAGATCGAAGGCGAGAAGGCGACGGTCGAGGTTAAAAACAATATCGGCGGCTGGGATATCGTCCATTTTGTAAAGGAAGACGGTCTCTGGAAGATCGATAAAAAGGGTTTCAGCGACGAAATAATCAATCAAAACGAAGAAGCCGAGAGGAAACTGGACGAGCAGATCGAAAATCAGCGATTGGATACAAACAGTAATTCGAAAGGAACTGAAGGCAGCGATCAGGATGCCGTTCCGCCGACTGATGACCCGAATGCGACTCCGGATCCGAATGCAACACCGACTCCGAATGCTACCGCAGATCCGAAAAAACCGGCCGCAACTCCGATAATCCCGGGTTCGCCGCCGCAATAATTATTTTCTTTTTCAGGAGATCAGATGAAATTTACAAAGATCATATTTGTATTTGTCGCCTTTTTGATTCTTGCTTTTGCCTTTTTGGGTTGTTCGTCAACTACTGAAACTGCCGATAACGTTAACCGGTCGACGGCCGGAAACTCAAATTCCGTGCAACCGGAGTCCGCAGCTTCGGAAGCACCGAAAGAAGGATCCGAAAAAATCGCTGATGACAGCGTCGCCTCCAAATCTCCGACCGAAGTGATGACAGCCTATATCGAGGCGCTGAAGAAAAAGGACGCCGCCGTGATCAAGGCCTCGCTTTCAAAGGCGTCGATCAAGGGTTACGAGGAATCGGCAAAGGCAAACGATAAAACGCTCGACGAAATGATCGCTTCCGGAGAAGACGTTTCGGATAAGAAAATGCCGGAAATGCGTAACGAAAGGATCACGGGTGATACGGCCACGGTTGAGGTAAAAATGGACGAAGCCGAAAAATGGGAAACGATCCCGTTTGTAAAAGAGGACGGATCGTGGAAGATCGCCTTTGATAAGCTCAATTAATCTTGGTCGTGAATTTCAGATATGCTGCCGGGAAACCTAAAGATTTCGCGGCAGCATAATTAATTTTTTTTGAATAATTTTAGTAAATAATCCCGGAGAGAAAAATTTACCGTGGCAATTATCAAACCCTTTCGGGCGCTACGTCCGAAACTTGAAAATGCAAAGCAAGCATCGTGTGTGCCGTATGACGTAGTTTATACATCGGAAGTGCGTGAATTTATAAAAGCAAATCCGCTGAGTTTTCTCCGTGTGACGAGAGCGGAAGCGGAATTTGAAGACGAAAAAACCGTACCGTCTTCTGAGATCTTCGAACGCGCAAAGCAGAATCTCGAAAAATTTATCAGTGACGGGCTTTTCTTTCAGGAGGAAGAAGCGTGTTTGTACATTTACCGACTTATTCTCGGTGAACATTCGCAAACCGGCATTGTTGGATGCTGTTCGATCGATGAGTACGAAAACGACATCGTCAAGAAACATGAAAAAACGCGGCCCGATAAGGTGCTTGACCGCACTCAGCATATGCTCGCTCTCGACGCGCAAACCGGGTTGATATTTCTTGCGTTTCGAAACACTCCGCAGATCCGGGAACTGATCGCGAAAGCGGTTCAGGATAAGCCGATCTACAATTTTCACTGCAACGACGGCGTTCAACAGACCGTATGGAAGGTTCCGGAAACCGCTGAGATCGTCGAGGCGTTTAAGGAAGTTCCGGCACTCTATATCGCAGACGGACACCATCGCGCGGAAAGCTCTGATCTCGTCAGGAAAACACGGATGAAACAAAACCCCGGTCATACGGGCGACGAAGACTACAATTTTGTTGTTGCCGGGATGTATCCTGCTGAAGATCTTAAGATACTCGCTTACAATCGCGTGGTTCTTGACCTGAACGGCTTAAGCGAAGAGGAATTCATCGACGCGCTGGGTAAAAACTTTACCGTCGAAGAAACCGAAGAAAAGGAACCGAAGATCCATGGCGAATTCTGCATGTATCTGGGCGGAAAATGGCGGAAACTTAAGATCTCGCGCGATCGGGTCGATGAATCAAATCCGATCGAACGGCTCGACGTAAGTATTTTGCAGGAAAACCTGCTGGCTCCGATCCTTGGGATCGGCGATGCGAGGACTGATGAGCGGATCGGCTTTGTCGGCGGCGCACGCGGAACCGCCGAACTTGAGAAGATCGTCAACGAAGGAATGGCGCAGGTTGCGTTTTCGATGTTTCCGACAACAATGGACGATCTTTTTGATGTTTCGGACATGGGCGAAATAATGCCGCCGAAATCCACATGGTTTGAACCAAAACTGAAAGACGGTCTGCTTGTTCACCTGATCTGACGCAGCGGACAAAGGCATGATCAGTGCTGCTGACTTAAAACGGACGAACAAAAAGCGATCCGCCGTTCGGCGTCAAGAAGGTTGATCGGAGAGGTCAAAACATGGAGTCTGAAATCTTAAATCTTAAATCTTTAACTTTGAACCTTAAACTTTGGACCCAACCCCCAATTCCCGCTTATGTTTGAAACCGAACGCCTGATACTGCGAAAACTCAAGTCGTCCGATCTGAATGAGATCTTTGCGATGCGCAAAGATCCGCTGATCATGCGTTATATTCGCGGACCGCAGACCGATCTCGATTCTTCGATAAAGTGGATCGAAATGATGACCGAAAAATGGGATAAGGAAAAGATCGGTTTTTGCGGCGTTATCGAAAAAGAAACCGGTAATTTTGTCGGATGGTGCGGACTCTGGAATCTCGGCGGAACCGATGATATCGAAGTCGGATACGCCATCGCAAAACATCGCTGGGGAAAAGGATATGCGACCGAAGCCGCAGCCCGCTGTCTCGAATACGGGTTTAATGACCTCAGCCTTCCAAAGATCGTTGCCGTGGCATTTCCGGAAAATATCGGCTCACAAAATGTAATGAAAAAGATCGGTATGAAATATATTCAAACCGGAATCTTTTACGAAAAAGAGCTCGTTCAGTTTGGAATTTCAGCCGAAGAATACTTCGCACTTCACTTGAAATAATCTCTGGATCCGATTTTTTGTGATAACGGCTCCATCTCTATCCCGCGGCTCATTGTTAAAAAATTTTCAACATTCCGCTGATTTACGTTAAAATCTAATCATGAGTACAAATGGTTTTTGGGTGCTTTTTTAGGCGCCTGATGCAGAAACACTGCTTTCCGGAATTGGATATCCGATGAACGTAATCTTGGCGGCAAGCGTTGAACACGCAGAAATTTTACTGGCGCTGTTTGTGATCCTCGCCTCGGCGAAGATCATGGGCGAGATATTCGAGCGCTTGAGACAGCCCGCCGTTGTCGGAGAGATACTCGCCGGCGTCCTGATCGGACCGAGTCTGCTGGGATGGGTAACTCCGTCAACGGTAATTTCCGTTCTCGCCGAGGTCGGCGTGATCTTTCTGTTGTTTAATGTCGGTCTTGAAACAAAACCTCAATCGATCATTCGTGTCGGACGGAAAGCACTCCTTGTCGGTGTTTCGGGGATCGTTCTGCCTTTTGTTGCCGGTTATTATGTTTCGGTTTTATGGGGCGGTTCGACGATCGAATCGATGTTTATCGGCGCCGCGCTTGTGGCAACTTCGGTAGGGATCACCGCCCGGGTTCTCGGTTCGCTCGGACTTCTCGATACCGACGCCGCGCGGATAATTCTCGGAGCCGCCGTGATCGATGACATACTCGGGCTGATGATCCTTTCGGTCGTTTCGGGGATAAGCAAGGGCGATGTCAATTATTTACGGCTTGCCGGAACGACCTCGACGGCGATCATTTTTATTGTCGGCGTTTCGGTACTCGGTGCGGTTCTCGTCACCAGACTTGCGCCGAAGATCAATAAACTCCGTATCGGAAAACCGTTCTTCAATTTCGGCCTGATCATCTGTCTCGGTCTTTCGGTCGCGGCGATGTATATGCAGGTTGCGGCGATAATCGGTGCCTTCGTCGCAGGGATGGCGCTTTCCGAATCGACGGAAGAAAACCCGAAAATGCGAAAACTTACAAACGGGGTGACGGAATTTCTGGTGCCTTTCTTCCTCGTAAATATCGGGATGCAGCTGAATCTCGAGATATTCAGGGATTGGTCAGTAGTAATGTTTGCGCTGCTCATCACGTTTGTAGCCGTACTCACAAAATTCATCGGCTGCGGACTCGGAGCGTGGGGCGAAGGATTGCAAAAATCGGCTCAGGTCGGTGCGGGGATGGTTCCGCGCGGTGAAGTAGGGATCGTCGTGGCGCAGATCGGACTCGGTTTATCGGTGATCAACGACCAGTATTTCGGAGCGGTGCTTTTTATGGCGATCGCGACTACACTGATCGCACCGCCGTTTATTAAGATATTGTTTACGGCCGGAGATCCGGATGAAGATATTCACTTATCGGACATTTTCTCGCGGATCGGATAAACACGGAAACCGCGGAAGATAAAACTTTGCAACTTTCGAATGTGCTTCCTCAATCTTAACGGCTCGGCCGAGAGTGAAATTATGACAACGAAGAACTATATTTTTTTTGTAAGTATGCTTGTTTTCGCGTTTGCCGCAACGGCGAACGCCCAAACAAAGATCCGCACACTGAGCGTTCAAACAGCGCCGGAAGCAACCGTCTGGCTAAACGACGTAAGACGCGGCGTTACCGACAGCGCGGGCAATATCGAGATCAAACCGGTCAGCGCCGGTGCGGCGACACTTCGCGTTCGGGCTGACGGTTTTAAGGAAACGTCTGCAAGAATTACCGCCGTACAAAAAAGTGCAAAAGTCGTTTTGGTTAAGACGACCGATCCTGCCGAACTCGCGTTTCAGGAGGCCGAACGGACACTCTCAGACGATACGGAAGCGGCGATCGAACTCTACGAAAAAGCGGTTAAGCTCGACCCCAAACACCTCAACGCCTATATCGGTTTAGCACGCGCCCTGACCGGACAGGATAATGATGCTGCACACGAAGCCGTTCGAAAAGCACGCGGCATCCGGCCGAATTATTCGGAAGCTTCCGCAGTTGAAGCAAGGATCTTCCGTTCGGATCACGATACCGGGAATGCGGTCAAATCGTTTGAACGGGCGATCCGCGAAGGAAAAGGATTTCAGCCTGAAGCATACACCGGACTCGGAATGATCTATCAGGACGAAGCCGAAGGAGCCGCAGCAAACGGCGACTTTGACAATGAAAAGTTTTATTTCACCGAATCGGCAAAGGCGTTTGAAAAAGCGATCGATCAGCTCTCGGCAACCGAATCTGTCGTCTACATTCTTCTCGGCGCTGTTTATGAAAAAGCGCAGGAAAAGAAAAAGGCGATCGCCGTTTATGAAAGATTTCTACGGGATTTCCCTGAAAACAATGAACGCACAGCTGTCGCATCATTTATTGTTCAACTCAAAAAGGAAATGTCCGATCAACCGTAAAAAAGCATAAACTATTTTGGCCGAACACATTCTAAACAGAAAATTGCATCTTGAAGTACCGCGCGAAAAGGTTTTCGAGTTTTTCTCGGACGCACGAAAACTTCAGGAGATCTGTCCGCCCGAACTCGATTTTGAGATCCTGACCGGGCTTCCGATAGATATTCGGAAAGGGACGATCCTCGATTACCGTCTGCATCTGCGGGGGATTCCGATCAAATGGCAGACGCTTATTTCTGAGTGGGATCCGCCGTATTCCTTTATCGATGAAGCCTTAAAAAGTCCTTATAAACAATGGATCCACCGCCATGTTTTCACCGAAGCCGAAGACGGCGGAACCGATATTGAAGATATCGTAAGATACCGGCTTCCGTTTGAGCCGTTTGGCGAGATCGGTTTGTGGTATGTGAAACGCGAACTGAAATATATTTTTGATTACCGGGAAAAGGTGATCACTGAACATTTCAGTGCCCGCATGTAAATTATTCGGAATATAAACGCGGCGGACGCCTAAAACCGTAGCGCCGTCCGTCCCGGCGGCAGTCGGGAGAGCGTCCCGCTCTCCTTTCTACGTAATTACAGAAAACAAAAGGCGATTGCCTGAAGAGTGTCTTGATGTTTGCTTCAACCGCAGCTGCCCGGCGTGATACCGCCGCTTATATTTCAAACTTGGTAAACATGAGAGCGGGACGCTCTCATGACAGCCGCCGGGACGGCGGCGCTACGGTTCGATGCGCTTCGGGCGGCGCCATATTTATTCAATGGCCACGGTTCCGAATTACGCGTTTGCTATTTCTTTAAGTGTTGCGGGAGCCTGGGATACCGATAGTTTGCAGTCAAATGTCTTTTCAAAAAATTCTTTCTTTATCTCGATCGCGTAAATCTCATTGCTCAGATCTTCGTCGCTTAAAAGGATCAGTTTCAGGCGGTTTTTGTCCTTCTTAAAGCGCACATCTTTTACGCGACTCTCATAACCGCGATCCATTCCGTCGGCGATCCGAAGGATCGAACTCAGCCGGTCAACAAGTTTGCGTTCGGCTTCATCGAGCTGCATATAGAAAAAATGATGATTCCGCGGAAACGCCTTCCGGTGATACCGCGCTACGTTTGCGATGACAAGTTTTTCCTCTTCTGAAAAGCCGGTCATTTCAGAATGCTTGATCAAATACAGCGAATGCTTGTGGTGAGATTCATGCGAAATATGATACCCGACATCGTGGAGCAAAGCGGCCGCCGATAAAAGCGTACGCTCATGCCGCTTGAGTCCGTAGATCGGCGCAAGCTCGTCAAAGATCTTTTCGGCCATTCCGGCTACCTGAAGTGCATGATTTTCCTCATAACCAAATCGCCGGCCGATCGCGAAAACATCGCGGAGTTTGATATCGTCAACGTCCGGAACCGGCGGCAGCGATTCCGTTTCGGCTTCCTGGAGATACTCGATGATCACGCCTTCACGAAGCGCATATTCGCAGGGTTCCAGCTTTTCTATCCCGAGGGCCGACATCACACCTTCAAGAATATATCCGCCGGCGACGATCACTTCTGCGCGGCGTTCGTTGATCAAAGGGTTTACCGAGAGCTTTTCTATCGAGATCTTCGAAAGCATCTTGTTGAGCGCCGTCAGTCTGTCGAGTTTGATAACGGGTTTAACGGTCAGCTCATTTTCAGACTGAAAATTGAGCAAAGCGGCGATCGTTAAAACCGTACCCGAAGTTCCGCTCGAGAGTTTCCATTTTTCGCCTTTCATCTTTCTGACGGGTTTTTCGAGCGCAAATTTTATTTCATTCCGAAGTTTTTTGAGTTCTTTTTTTGTCGGCGGATCATTTTTCAAATACTTCTCAGACAAACCTACCGCGCCGAGTTTCATAGAAAAAAGCTTCTTTGGTTCGCCGTTTTCCATAAAAGAGACCTCGGTAGAACCGCCGCCGATGTCGATATTGAGGATCGAACTGTCTTCTTTACCAAAATACTGCGCCGCGGCGATCCCGATCAGCCGCGCTTCTTCAAGAGACGGCAAAACTTCGACGTGAACACCGGTCCGCCGTTTTATTTCTTCCACAAATACCGCACCGTTCTTCGCCTCACGCACCGAGGCCGTCGCCACGCCGATGATCGAATCCACCTCGCGCATTTCAGCGATAGAACGAAATCTGGCGATCGCATCGATCGACATTTCAAAAGCATCGTCCGGAATATAACCTTTCTGAAGCGTGGTGTGGCCGAGCCTTACGCGTTCGCGATCCTGCGATATTATTGTGAACGAATCGCTTGCGGCGGCTTCCATAACGGCCAGTTTTAGAGAGTTCGAACCGATGTCGATAGCGGCGAGTCTTTGTGTTTTCATCTTTCTGTTATAGTAAAGATTAATACAAAAATTCACCAATCGCGAAAAATCAAATTATTGGTTTAATAGGCGTTTTAAACTCTTATGAAAGTTGAAAAGATCATGACGAAAAACGTCGGCACCTGCAGCACCGGCGAAAATCTCGGAAAAGCCGTTTTTATCATGTGGCAGAAGGATTGCGGCGTAGTGCCGGTACTTGACGCCGATGAAAAGGTGATCGGTATGATAACCGACCGCGACGTTTGTATCGCGCTGACATCCCGAAATCAGCGCGCTTCTGAAGTCCTCGTTAATGATCTTACACACGGAAACCTAATCTCCTGTTCGCCAAAGGATTCGGTAAAATCAGTTTTAAGAACAATGGCAAAGCACAAGATAAAACGTCTGCCCGTAACCGGCAAAAAAGGAAACCTCAAAGGAATAATTTCGATCGCCGATATTCTCCGGCTCAAGAAGAAAAAGTCTTTAAGAAAAAGCCTCGCAAAAACACTTGAAGAAATAAGCAAGCCTGCTTCGATTGTTTTAAAGCAGATCTGAAACAGGAGACTCATTTATTCGGCCGAAAGCGGATAACGATACGATAAAAAATGAAAAGACTCTTCGTACTGCGTCATGCCAAATCGAGTTGGGATCACCCGGGGCTTTCGGATTTTGAGCGTCCGCTTAACGATCGCGGAAAAAAGGCCGCACCTTTTATGGGCGAGCTTATGCTAGATAAGGAATTTGATCCGGAGATCGTTTTGTCGTCACCGGCAAAGCGGGCGAAAAAGACAGCGAAACTCGTAAGAGAAAACGGACTGATCACGGGCGAGATCGTTTTTGATGAGAGAATTTACGGTGCCGGAACAAATTCGCTTATCCATATCTTAGCGGAAACGGGCGAAGAGTTTTCGTCTGCGATGATCGTCGGCCACAATCCGGGTTTTGAAGGACTCGTCGAAGTTTTGACCGGCCAATATGAAAGAATGCCGACCGCGGCGCTGGCGGTTATCGAGCTGGATATAGAAAAGTGGAGCGAAATTGCCTCGGGCTGCGGTAAATTGGCGGAGATATTGCGTCCGAAAGAACAGGGACATCTTTAAAACCTCGCGCGATTTAACACTTTATTAACACTTTTGTCACATCCAATTAAATTGTAATCCATATTCTTGCGTCTGTATTAAATTAATAATCTGGAAATTAGTTTGCTAAGACATGAAACCGTATATTCTGATAATAGAAGACGAATCCGATATCGCCGAGAGTCTGCGCTACAATTTCGACCGCGAACGTTTTATCACGGTCATCGCCGAATCCGGTGAAAAAGGTCTCAGACTGGCTCTTGATGAAAAACGTCCTCCGTCTTTGATCCTTTTAGATCTGATGCTTCCGGGAATGAGCGGTATCGAACTCTGCAGACGTCTCCGCCGCGAACCCGTGACAAAAGATATTCCGATCATTATGCTGACGGCGAAAACCGCCGAGGCGGATAAGATAGCAGGTCTGGACATCGGCGCAGACGATTACATTACAAAACCGTTTTCAATTAAAGAAGTTATTGCGCGGATCAAAGCCGTTTTGCGGCGTTCGGATACTAAAGAACTTCAGAAATATGAAGATGATAAGCTCGCGATCGATTTTACGGATATGCGGGTTTTCTGCACTGGAAACGAAGTAAAGCTGACGAGAAAAGAATTTTCGCTTCTGACATATCTGACAAAGAATCTCGGGCGCGTCGCAACGAGGCAGAATTTGCTCGATAACGTCTGGGGATACAGCTATTTCGGTGATACGAGAACGCTTGATGTTCATATACGCCGTTTGCGCCAAAAACTCGGAGAGTGCGGTGCCTGCATCGAAACCGTTGTAGGAGTGGGCTATCGTTTTGTAGGTTTTAAGTAGTTTTTTTTAAGCTGCGGTTTCTTGAGTTACGCTGCTTGAATCTATAATTTAACTAAATGAGCTTTTCCGACGGTTTACGTACAAATTTTGTTTCTCAAAGCGAACTTCCGCAGCCTTATATTCCGGAGATAATTCGATCTATTCGCGAAGGGATATTGATCGTCGGCGATGATATGCGGATCGCCGCTGCCAATGATGCGGCGGTTAGCGTATTCAGCAGAAGCAATGAGAAGCTGCTCAACAAGCGTTTGAGCGAGGTCGTCAGAAGTGTCGCGGTTCACAATGCTTTTCATCACGCGCTGACAAAAGGCCTTCCCTCGCTTGTAAAGGTCGAGATCCGCCAGTCCCACAGCCGTTTGTTTGAGGTCAGCGTAAAAACGCTCGATCTGGGCGATTCGCGATTTGCGATCGGTGTTTTTTATGACCGCACGCAGGTCGAACATCTCGAAAAGGTCAGAAAAGAATTTCTCTCAAATGTTTCTCATGAACTGAGAACTCCGCTCACCTCGATCCTCGCATTTGTCGAAACGCTTGAAAACGGCGGAATCGATGACAGCTTAAACAGCCGGCGTTTTCTCGAGATCATTAAAAAGAATGCCGAGCGCATGCAGCATCTGATCGAAGATATTTCGGAACTTTCCTCGATCGAAGCCGGAAAGATCACTATCGAGAAGAAGGATATAAAGCTGAGCGAACTCGTCAACGAAGTTTTTATAAATCTTTCGGCAAAAGCGATGGACAGAAAGATCCGGCTCGAAAACAACGTCCGCGAAGAATCGAGGGTTTTTGCAGACGTCATCCGGCTCGAACAGATGCTGACGAATCTGGTGGACAATGCTATAAAATTTGACCGCGAATACGGGATCGTCGCCGTAAATCTCATCGTAGGCGAGAGATACAATACGATCGAGGTTTCCGATACGGGCGAAGGAATTCCCGCCGAACAGATCCCGCGTGTTTTTGAAAGATTCTATCGAGCAGACCGCGCACGTTCCCGTGAGATCGGCGGAACCGGACTCGGACTCGCCATCGTCAAACACCTCGCACGTCTTCACAAAGGCGAGGTAAAAGTATCTTCCGAACTCGGCAGCGGTACGACGTTTTCGATATCGCTCCCCAACCTTCTTGCTGAACTCCCCTAATTTATTGGGTTTCAGATCACACAGAAATTAATTTTTTTTCCAAAGCCTCTTTTGGTGTGGTATAATAGGCGTACCTAAACATTTTGGGCAAAAAAACGGAGTGATTTATCCTTTCGTTTCCTCATTTTTACCTTAGATCAACCGGAGGACTTTATGGAACTAAATATCGGGCAGAAAGTGGCCTATCCCAATCAGGGTGTTTGCTTAGTTGAAGACATTCAGAAGAAGAAGATAGGCGGGAATCTGATGAGTTTATACTCGCTCAGAGTCTTAAGTGATAATTCAACAATATTTGTGCCAATGGACAATGCAGAAGCCGTTGGGATCAGACCAATAATCGGTTCAAAACAGTATAAAACGCTGATGACAACTCTCGGCGAAGATTTTGATACTGTTTCGAGCGATTGGAAGGTCCGTTCCCGCGAATTTAATGAAAAGCTGCAGTCGGGCGATATTTTTGAAGCTGCCGATGTTTTGAAAAAATTAACGTTTCTAAGCGGTGAGAAAAAGCTCTCCTTCCGCGAACAAAGTCTTTTGGAAAAAGCGAAATTTTTGATAGTTTCCGAACTGCGAAATGCAGATCTCGGCACGGAAAGAAAGATCGAGAAAAAGATCGATGAACTGATCGAATGTGCGTGCACGAATCATCACGATGAAGATGAAGAATCGGGCGGCGCCGTCGGCGTAATGGCGGCGGCGGGACACTAAAAATTTAGTTTTTGTAGAAAAGACTCATAAGGCCCGTGCCTTATGAGTCTTTTTTATTTTGCATCTTGTTGTATTTGGCCCTGACCACGGTTTTAATGTTCCCGCGGACATTAAAATCACCTTCGATCTTCAAACGGAGCGGATCACAAGCTGCGACAAAATCTTCGATCAAAACGTTTATCACATGTTCATGAAAGATCTTCACTTCGCGAAATGAATTGATATACATTTTGAGACTCTTAAGCTCAATACACCGCTCATTCGGCATATATTTTAACCTGATAGTCGCAAAATCGGGAAAATCCGAAAACGGACATATCGCGGTAAATTCCGGTATCTCAAAATCTATCCAAATCTCCTTGCCCGGATATTCATATTCAAACGTATCCAGGGGATACAGATCCATTTCATCCCGCGGTGTCGAACGAATATCCAGATTTTGCTGATTGGTCGAAGGTAATTCCATAATATGATCTCGCTAATTTTTATAATTTTCCGGCAAAACCGAAAAGATACTATAAAACTACGGCGAACCGATTTCAAAGACGATCAACATTAACAGCAGTTTGCAGAAGATTTCATTTCACCTGATGAATGTGTGCAGCAACCACCGGCGGCGGCGATTTCGACGCCGGCAATATGATCCGAAACCTTTGTACTGCAAGCGCAGTTTACGTCGGATACGGCCGGATCGAGATCTCCGAGCACGACAAATGCTTCCCATTCGTTTCCATCCGGATCGCGTACCCACGTTTTGTCCTGATTTGCATAACAGCAGTCAACATCGAATTCGTCGACTGTCAGAAGTCCTTTCTCGATCCAGTTTTGTTTGAATTTGAGTACGTCCTCGGTTGTTCCCACCTGAAGACCGAGATGGGAAAGTGAACCGCCGGAATCAAACTTCCCTTCGTTTAGAGTCAGATTCAGCGGCGGGTCGGCGACGTCAAATTTTGCATAGCCTCTGCTTACGCTTCCGTTTTCCCGGGGGGTGATGTATTTACGCGGCTTTATTCCAAGCATTTTTTCGTAAAACGCTGCGCTATCCGCGATATCCTTTACATTTAATGAAATATGAACCTTCATTTCTTTTTCTCCTTTAGTACGTAATATTCATATACGCTTTGTCATATATGTTAAGACGAATATATTCGGTCAGCATCCTTATGTCAAGACTTTTTGTCCGATTTTTGCTAATATACGAATATGAGTCAGGCAAAAATTCTCACAGATATGGAAACTTTGTTTACCGCATTATCCGATCAAACCCGGCTCCGGCTGCTGAATTTGATCAGAAACGAAGAGGTATGCGTTTGTTTCTTTGTCGAGGCATTGGATGAAAGCCAGCCCAAGATATCAAGACATCTGGCTTACCTCAGAAAGGCAGGTCTCGTCGAGACAAGACGCGACGGAAAATGGATGCACTATAAACTCAGCATGCCCGAAGACGAAAATCTGCAAAACATAATCAACGAAACGCTTAACCGTTTGGCACAGTCTGACCAGATGCGCGGCGATTATGAGAGACTGGTCGCGGCATGCTGTTCTCCGGAAGCGCCGGTCACGATCTCGCGTGCTCCAAAACCTGAAGCACTCGTTAGCGCGATTGCGGAAGAAGCCCAGGAAGAACTCGAAACCTTTCTGCTATAGCCTCTCGGGCATTTCTTTCGGATACGGACAATGGCGGCAACCGTTTTTGCAGCAGTAACCGCGGTCGAGCAGAAACTTTTCGGTCATCACCAGAAATCCGCCTTCAAAGTAGTAATCGATACCTTCAACAAATTTCGCCTTCTTTTCATCGGCTGTCTTCTCCGTGTCAGTTTCTTTCATAAAGCGCCAAAAATTCTTTATTTCCGCTTCCTCCCAAAACCGGAGATTCTATCAAACCGGAAACTTCCATGCCGATCTGACCGGCAAAATTATTGATCTTTGCGACCGTTTCGCGGTGCTTTTCGGGGTCGGTAACTACACCGCCTTTTCCGACGTCACTTTTTGGCAATTCAAACTGCGGTTTTATCAGGGTTATTATCTTACCGGAGGGCTTGAGCAGCGGCATAAGTGCGCCGAGTATCTTTGTCACCGAGATAAACGAAACGTCCATTACAATAAGGTCAAAAAGCTCATCAAAATCATCTGCCTTAAGATACCGTGCATTTACGTTTTCCCGGACAACCACGCGGGGATCGTTCCTCAGTTTCCATGCGAGCTGGTTTGTCCCTGCATCGACGGCATAAACTCTTTCCGCACCCGATTGAAGCAGACAATCCGTAAAGCCTCCTGTCGAAGAACCGATATCCAGACAAACATATTTGTTTGGACGTATATTAAAAGATTCGAGCGCACCTTCAAGTTTCAAACCGCCGCGGCCAACAAATTTTGACGCTGCATTTTGTCCTTTGATCCTGATCACACCCTCGCGGCTAAAGCGTTCTGAAGACTTCTCGACCCTTTTTTCGTCCACAAGTACAACTCCGGCCATGACCAGTGCCTGTGCCTTTGCCTCCGAACCGGCGAAACCATTTTCTACAAGCAGTTTACTTATGAGTTCCTTTTTCACAATTGGGCTTCCGCTAGAATTTAACGATCTGTCCCTGAAAGGCAATATTAAAACCTTTCTCTTTTACACTTCTGATAACCGATTCGTTATCCTGAATAACGGGGTTTGAATGATTAAAATGAATAAAGTGGACTTTGCGTTTCTCTTCGGGCGGAAGTTTTTCAAGAAGCGCTATGGTTTCCGATACGAACGGATGCGGGACCTCGCTCATCGGACGATTGATCTCTCCGTCAGCGTAGAATGTTCCATCGAGAAACACTTGATCGTTGTCTTTAACTACATCTTCTAATTTGTCACTCCACTTCTCCCATTTGTCGATATCCGGAATAAAAACAAGGGTCCGGTTATGAACGCCAATTTGATATCCGACGGTTTCGGAGAATTCGTCTCTGTGGGGCACGAGAAACGGCATCACATATATGTTTGTCGAGATATATTGTTTCGATTTTTCGGTGAGAGGTCTCAGCGAAATATTCCCTAGCTCGACAAGCTGTGACCACGGCGCATTATTTTTGAGCATTTCGGACATTCGGGGCATAGCGTAAACCGGCACATCGGCCGCACCCATGGATTCCCGGCCAAAATACATCAGTCCTGTGTAATGCCCGATATGAGCGTGCGTGAGAAAAACTCCGTCAATTCTATTTGAAAAATCGCCGGTTTGTTCCTTAAGACGCTGGAACTGCGCGGGCAGATCAGGCGTCGCATCAAAGATCCAGCGCCTTTTTGTTTCCGGTTCCACGAGTGCGACGGAAGAAACCAGCTTTCGGAGTTTTTCATTGGCCCATGCTTTCTGGCAAAACGGCGTCATACAGCCGATCTGCGGAACGCCGGCATCCTGAGCCGTTCCTAAAACGATCACATAGGGCGAATCGGCGCTGGTGCCTGTTGCAAGTACCGCCAGCATAACTAAAACATAAACAAAATATCTCATTGTTCTTTCGCGTCAAAAGAGGTCAGCTCCGATCCGGATGCAGAATAGGAGATCAGCATCGGACGACAGCAAACCTCACAGTCTTCGATATATGCCTGTTCCTCCACGGACAGATCCAAAATTACCGAAATTTCCTGCCAGCAGTATGGACAAATAAAAAAGTGTTCGATCTCCATCAAGCGATTCTAATAAGGCTGCGGTTTGTCATTCCGACCGCCGGTGATACTCTCATTTTAAGTTACCAATTTATCAAACCGTCATTTGAAATGAAACTTACAAAGTTTGCAAAATATGCCTGGTTTACCCTTGCATACAATATGATCGTAGTTATCTGGGGAGTGTTTTTGCGCGCTTCGAAATCCGGCGACGGCTGCGGTCAGTATTGGCTAACCTGCCACGGAGAGGTCGTCCCATCGGCACCCGAGCTCAAAACAGTGATCGAGTTTTCTCACCGGATAATGAGCGGAATTGATTTTTTTGTGGTTCTGATACTGGTTATCTGGACATTCAGGAAGTTTGAAAAATCGCAGCAGATCCGCAAATTTGCCTTTGTCTCCTTTGTATTTATCATCACCGAAGCGCTGATCGGCGCGGGATTGGTTTTAACCGGAAATACGGCTCTGGCACTGACCGATGCTCGTCCTTTTTGGGCGATCGGACACCTTATCAATACGTTTATCCTTTTGGGCGCACTGAGTTTAACAGCGTGGACGGCCTCGGGAGGCGGAAAATTGCGTTTCGCCGGATATAAGAAGGAACTTGCCCTGATGATAGCGGCGGCGGCCGGGATGCTGCTGATCGGAACGAGCGGTTCGCTTGCTGCTCTTTCGAGTATGCTCTTCCCGGTAGAAACACTCGCTGAAGGAATCAGGCAGGATTTTTCAGATGCTTCACACATCCTGCTAAGGCTGCGCATCAGCCACCCGATACTGTCGGTAATGATCGGTGTGTTTTTGGTGTTTCTTGCCGGATGGATCAGCAGGAAAAAACCGGAAAACAAGTGGCTGAGAACCTTTGCAAAAGCCCATTCCGCACTGGTTGTGTTTCAGCTTATGTTTGGTGCGGCTACGCTGTTTATGCTGGCGCCGATCGTTATGCAGCTCGGACATCTTTTTCTCGCAGATTCGATCTGGATAACTTTCATATTGATGTGTGCGTGCTATTTAGGGGCTGATCCGGATGAGGAGCCGGGCGAAAAAAACCAATCCGAAATTACTTGATCACTTTTCCGGTACGGAGCGAGACCGTCGGAACACTCCGGTTGCCTTTCTCGTCAGAAATGTTTACGGGAACCGAAGAGGCTGAGGTTGAGACCTGCAGTTGAAACGAACCGTCGGATTTTGCAAAGGTTTCGCGCCCTAAGATCGTTACTGTCGCGCCCGGTTTTGTCACTCCCTGAACGATATATACACCGCCGCCGACATTTTCTACCTTCCAGTCACTTACTTCGATCCCGGCGGAACCGCGCTGGTTGATTATCGTAAATTTTGAAGGCTCGCTCCATTCGCTCACCTGTCCCGATCTGATCGATGCGCGTACGCGCCAAAAATAAGTTCCGGGCGGAAGACTCCCGAGCGAGGCCTTATTTGCCGTCAGCGCTTTTCGTTCTCCTTTAAGTTTTCCGGAAACGAAAAACGGTGATTGTGCGATCTGAAGATCATAGGAAGCCCCGGGGAAGTTTTCCGGCTCGGTCCATTCAAACGCAACATTCACACCCGAATTCGAATACATTTGTTTTGACGGTGTCGGTTCTCTTAAGACCGGCGCGCCGAGAAGTTTTTCTTTTGAGGAGATCTTATTCTTGTCGATCGAGAGGTATTCGTTCTCAGTCAGTTGGACTTTCTCACCGCCGACTTCGCTTTCAAGTCCGCCGCGGTTGATCCTGATCTCTCCACGGTCGGTATTCGGATCAAAGTTAAAACTTGCTTCCGTTTGCGAACCCATCTTGTTCTGCGATTCTTTAAGCTCGATTATATTGTTGGAACTCTCCGGCTGATTTTCGGTTTTAACGCGGATCTGTCCGTCGTCGAGCTTAACGCGAACATTCGTTCCGCCAAGGATCGAGGTACTGTCGCTGATAACGACCGTACTGTTAGGTCTTACAGAAAGGATCGAGCCATCGATCATGCGGATCTGCGCTCTCCCGTCCGCCTGAGTTTGAACCGTATCACCGGCCTGGACATATGTTGATTTTGTAACCCTTTCGGTCACGCGCGTTGCAACACGGATTATGCGGACATTTCCTTCAAACGAAATTATCGTTGCAGAATCCTTTGGTGCGGTCTGATCCGTCGGCGGAGTAATGACCCAGTCGTTCTGCCAGAGCCACCAAATCCCGCCGATCAGTAAAAGCAAGGTCACAACTATCGCAACAATGGCGTAGATGGTGCTCTTTCTAATGCTCCACCACTCTACATAATATCTGCGAAAGTTATTATCCATTCTATTTTGCCAGTTTGCGTAGAAGATTTGCGGGACAGCAAACAGAAAAATTCCGTTCGGACAAATAATTGCCACAACTCAGCGCGGTTTACTGATCAAGCATATCCTTCAGTTCCGCGTCCTTTGATTCCACGGACGGGGGGAATACGACAGAAATTACAACCGATAAGATCATGGTTCCGGCGACTATTCCGAGCGAAATATTTACAAACTCCTGTTTGAAGTCGCCGTTATGAAACCGGTGCACAAAATCTGCAAAAGCTGAATGACTGTCACCCATCACCATTATTACGCCTACAGCCAAAAGTGGCAAGAGCATTTTCACGCCGATAAAACTCAATATGAACGCAAGTCCGTATTTCAGGTAGTGGAAGCGGTCTGCCATTTCGGCCAGCAGGAAATAGAATGTTCGAAGGCCGAGTATGGCGAAAATATTCGACGTATAGACGATATACCTGTCGGTCGTGATCCCGAAAATTGCGGGGATCGAATCGACTGCAAAAACAAGATCAGCAACGTTTATAACGATCAAAACCAGAAAAAGAAGTGTTCCCGTCTGTCTTCCGTTTTCCGGTGTGAAAAACTTATCACCATCGTATCTATTCGAAATTGGAATGAATCTTGTCGTCAATCGGACGATCTGACTATCTTCCGGATCAAATGATTCATCATCGCCGAACATTTTAATGCCGGTATAGATCAGAAAAACCCCAAATATGTAAAGTATCCATTCGAACCTTTCGACGAGTCCGGCGCCGGCAAAGATCATCACCATCCGCAATACCAGCGCCATAAAGATTCCCCAAAACAGTGCCCGATGCTGATATTTCTTTGGTACTTTAAAGAAACCGAAAATGAGGAGAAAAACAAAAAGGTTGTCTATTGAAAGTGAGAGTTCGATGAGATAACCGGTAAAAAACTCCTTCGCCTTGAATGCGCCGAGTTCCCAAAACACAAAACCGCCGAATAAACAGGCTATCGAAACCCATATACAACTCCATATAACAGTTTCTTTTCGGCTTGGTGCGTGAGATTTCCTGTTGACGATGCCGATGTCAACAAAAAGGGCTGCGAAAACGATCGCAAAAAACACAAGCCAATGCCATAATTCATACCCAACGTTCATACGCAACTAAGATACAAACAATTAAAGGAAATTGTAAAAGAGAGATTAGACTTTTTTGCGCAAACCCGGCACAGAAGGGCGCTTTTACTTTTTAGCAGTAGATTGGTAAAATTTCGGATTGCAAAAAATATAGAAATTGAGTTTTCTATCCGGATTTCAAAATTCAAAATTAAGGTGTTTATTCGATGTTAAAGTTCTTCAAAAAAGTCGAGAGAACAAGAAACTTTGTTATCTTGCTCTTTGCGTTCGTATTGGTTTTAAGTTTGGTTCTCTTCTATTCGCCCTCCGGCGGAGTTCAGGAAGTCCTCACACGAAGTGATGAACTCGCTGCAACCGTTGGAAGCGAGCGAATAACTGTCGGCGACGTGGCGATGCTGCAGGAACGCTTAAGACAAAGTCAGCCGCAAATTCTTCCGACTAGTTATCTGCTTGACAGCATGATCCAGGAAAAAATTGTCCGCATCGAAGCCGCAAGACTCGGTTTGACCGCCACCGATGAAGAAGTGGCAAACGAGATCCGTGAGGCAAATCAATCGGCTGACGGGCAGGCGTTTGATCAAAAGCGTTACGAACAAAACGCCGTTCAGCAGGCCGGAAGCGTCTCGGCTTATGAAGAATCGATCCGCGATTCGATCAGCAGACAAAAGCTGATCGCATATGTCACGGCCGGTGTCCGGGTTTCTGAAGAAGAAGTTTTAAGCGATTACAAACGCCGAAACACTAAGTTTAACCTGACATACGTTCCGGTAAACACCGCGGATCTGACCGAAAAGATCACACCGACCGATGATGAACTTAAAGATTATTTTGAAAAGAACAAAAAAAGTTATTACATAAGCAGCCCGCAAAAGAAGATAAAATATGTCTTTCTTGAGACCGCTAAGATCGGGGAAACCCTGAAATTTACCGACGAAGAACTGAAAGCCGCCTACGACAAACTCCCTGAGGAAAGAAAACAGGCGGGTATGCGCGTTCAGGAAATTGTTTTGCGCGTAAACAAACCGGAAGACGATGCCCAGGTATTGCAAAAAGCAAATGAAATAATCGAGACTCTTAAAAAATCCGGTGATACGATTTCGGAAGAAAAATTCGGCGAAGTTGCCAAAGGACAATCGGAGAAGCCGTCAACTGCATTAAACGGCGGCAAGGTTGAAGGTCTTGTCCGCGAAAACCCTAACAATCCGACCGATCCGTATCAACGGATCCTTTCAATGAAAGAAGGCGAGTTTACCGAGCCTTTGAAATTCGGCAGCAATTATTATATTTTGCGCCGCGGTCAATCGGTTGCAAAGCCATTTGAAGATGCCAAACGGGAGATCGAAGTTAGCCGAAGAAACAGCAAGGCTTATGAAGCAAATGCTGCGCTTGCGACAAAAGCGGCCGAAAGCCTGAAAAAATCAAAAGACGTCGAGAAGGTTGCTGAAGAGTTTGCTTCTCAGGCGAATATGAGTACGGAAAACATGATCCGCGAAACCGGATTTGTTAAACCGGGCGACGAGATCGAAAATCTCGGGATCTCGCAGGACTTTGAACAAGGTATTGCATCTCTCAATAATGTAAATGACGTTGGCGACAAGATCCCGATCCCCGGCGGGTTTGCGATCCCGATCCTTGTCGGGAAGAAAGATCCGCGAGACGCTGAATTTGACGAAGTAAGAAGTCAGGTAGTTGAAGCGGTTAAAACAAAAAAAGCGCGTGAAGAGATCGATAAGATAGCGAAGAAGATCGCTGACGGGTCATCGTCGGCAGGAGATCTGAGCGCTGTAGCGAAAACTGAAGGACTCGAAGCTCAGGAAGCAAAAGATTTCATTCTCGGTTCGCCTCTTGGCGGAGGCCCGAGTGCAACAACTTCCGAGGCACTTGAGGATGCGATATTTGCTCTGAAACAGGGCGAACTAACCAAGAAGCCGATCAAAGTAGGCGACAATTGGTTTGTCGTCGGTGTTAACAGCCGTGAAGAAGCAAATATGGAAAACTTTCCGAAGGAACGCGAGCAGATGATCAGGACAAAGATGAATGAAAAACGCACCCGCGTATTTTCCGATTACATCGCTTCCCGTAAATTAGCCATGGAACAGAAGGGAGAGATCCAGATCTATAAAGATGCGATCGCCAAGCTGGACAAGGCAAATCAGGACAACATGCCGCAAATACCGAATATCCCGCAAGGAATTCAACTTCCGGAGCAGCCGCCGCGAAGTGAATGATCCGGCAGATTTGAGAAATAAGAAAAAGAGTCTGTCTGAAAAGTCCAAATTAAGCGGTGAAACCGCAAATAGAAAGTAGCCAGAGGTGAAACCTCTGGAATGTGTTGGTTAAAAATCAAGCCCTGAAGGGGCGTAAGAACTGCTTTCTTACGCCCCTTCAGGGCTATTACCAATCGTCGATCTTTCCAGATGTTTCACATCTGGCTACTTTCGGTATGCCGCTTCACGGCAAAAAGATGGCTTTTCAGACAGCCTTTTTTTTTCTGCCTGCGATTATCTATTTCACGTGCAGCTCAGCGTAGTGAACAAAGAACCAGTAAGTTATTCCCGCCCAAACGATAAGGTTTACAACTGAAACAGCCAATCCGATCTTTTGTACTTTCGGATCGGTACCGCTTCGTTTGTCCTGTTTTCCGTACATCAGCATCGCTACCAATATACCGGTGACGACCCACGCAAAAAGCCGAATTCCGAGTTCGAGCGGGACCGCTTCAGGCGTATGATTCATCAAATACGGAACCTGATAAAGCGTCAGGGCGATCGCCAGGACGATCGAGATTATTGCTGCGATCGGCGGTGAGTTCTGTGACTCAGCTTCGACAGCAGGCTCATCTACGGCGTCGCGAAGATTACTGTGCGAATAACTGTAGGCAAAGTAAACGACAAGTCCGATCGACATCCAGACGATAAGACGGATCCACGTGTCGAGCGGGAGACTGTTCATCAGATATGCTGCTGAAACCACTGTCGCCATCGGAATAAACGGTGAAAAAGGCACCTTAAACGGTCTGTTCAACGTCGGGTTCGAGGAACGCAGAATAATGATTCCGGTTCCGACAATAACAAACGCAAACAGCGTCCCGATACTTACAAGTTCGCCGAGAAGATTGATCGGCACAAATCCTGCGAGAATTGCAACGATCGTTCCGGTGATCGCCGTTGTAACGTGCGGTGTTCGGTATTTCGGGTGAACTTTTGCAGCCCAGGTCGGGAGCAGACCGTCTTTCGACATCGAATAGAAAACACGGGGCTGTCCCATAACCATGACGACCATCGTTGAACTCAAACCGAGAACGGCTCCGACCTTGATTATAGTTGGAAATACCGCGAGGATCGTTCCCATCGTTGTCCCCCGTGCCTGCTGCAGTGCGGCATCAACGGCTACTGCGATCGGAGCAGCGGCGTTGGTCAGGAGTTTATAATCCACCAATCCGACCATGATCCCTGAAACCAGGATATACAAAAAGGTACAGATCAGAAGCGAACCGAGAATACCGATCGGCATATCGCGCTGCGGATTCTTGGCTTCCTGAGCGGCTGTAGAAACCGCGTCAAAACCGATATATGCAAAAAAGATTACCGCGGCTCCCGTTACAACGCCGCTGAAGCCAAACGGCATAAACGGTGCACATCCTTCCGATCCTGCCGCACAACCGATCCCGAGATTGCTCGTATTCACATAACCGATCCCGGCCACGATGAACAGGACAACCACCAAAACTTTAACGACAACGATTATCGAGTTAAAACTTGCCGATTCCTTAATTCCCTTGATCAGCAGGAGCGTGACCGCGACGGCGATCAGCGCGGCCGGAAGATTAAATATTCCGGTAACCGTCGAACCGTCAGCCAAAGTAACGGTTTGTCCGGGAGGCGCGGCAAGCGCCGGCGGGAAGTTTATCCCCATGTCACTCAATAAACTGACCAGATAACCTGACCATCCGACAGCAACGGTTGCCGCACCGAACGCATATTCAAGGATCAGATCCCAACCGATGATCCATGCAATAAATTCGCCAAGTGTACCGTAGCCGTATGCATAAGCCGAACCCGAGATCGGCACGCTAGCCGCAAACTCTGAATAGCAGAGCGCAGCAAACGCGCTGACGATCCCGGCAAGTATCATAGAAATGACAACTGCCGGTCCGGCGTGCTTACCGGCCGCCTGTCCCGTTAATACAAAGATCCCGGTCCCGATGATCGCTCCGACGCCTAACATCGTCAGATCTAAAGAAGTAAGCGTCTTCTTCAGGGTGTTTTCACCCGTCTCCTGGGATTCCGCGATAATCTTGTCGATTGATTTGGTCGCAAAAAGTGACATGAACGCCTCCAAATAAACTGTTAAATTTTAAGAGTATTTATCTAAATAGCAGAGATGTTTCGCATCATAAATCATTTGTGCAAAATAAAAAAGGCTCTCCCACAAAGAAAGAGCCTTACGTTGATCTTTTAAGTTAGTCCCGGATCGATCTATGCGTCTTTGATCGCATCGAGATATCGGATCAGTTCTTCTTTCACTTTCGGGAAAAGGAAAAACAGACCGATCATATTGGGAAATACCATCGCAAAGATCATTGCATCAGAGAATTTTACGACCGAACCTAAAGAAGCTGCAGCACCGATCACAACAAAGATCAGGAAAAGAACTTTGTATGACATATCGGCAGCGCTCGAACGACCAAAGAGATACTTCCAGGCCTGCAGTCCGTAATATGACCATGAGATCATCGTCGAGAATGCGAAGAGCACGATCGCCAGCGTCAGAATATATCTAAAGCCCGGAAGCACAGAATCATAAGCCATCGAGGTCAGATCGACACCGCCGACCACGCCTTGAACTCCCTGGATCGTTACACCCGATGTGTTAGCAGCATCGTAGAGAAACTTTCCGTCATAGTTGAACATAATGATCACGACCGCCGTCATTGTACAAATAACTACCGTATCGATAAACGGTTCGAGCAGTGCAACGATCCCTTCGCTTGCCGGGTAATTCGTATTAACTGCGGAGTGGGCGATCGCCGCTGAACCGGCACCCGCTTCGTTCGAAAACGCAGCTCGTTTGAATCCCTGAAGCAGTGCTCCGATCAATCCGCCGACTGCTGCTTCGGGTGCAAACGCACCGGCAAAGATCTGACCGATCGCGCCCGGAAGATTTTGAATGTTAAACCCGATGATTATCAGCGAAGCGATTATATAGATACCGGCCATAAACGGAACGATCTTTTCCGTTACGCTGGCGATCCTTTTTATGCCGCCGATAATTACTATGCCGACTAAAACCGCCATCACAACCCCGATGATGGTTTTAATGGCACCGCCGTCGAGGCCGGTCATCGACGTAATTTGAACAGTCGCCTGATTAGACTGGAAAACATTTCCGCCGCCGAACGAGCCGCCGACGCACATGATCGCAAAAATGACCGCAAGCACTTTACCTGCAGTGCCAAATCCGATGTCCTTGAATCCTTTTGACAGATAGTACATCGGACCGCCGTAAACCGTTCCGCGCGGACCGATATCGCGATATTTTACGCCGAGCGTACATTCGACAAATTTACTCGACATACCAAGCAGACCGCAGACGATCATCCAGAAGGTTGCACCCGGGCCGCCGACCGCGATCGCCACGGCAACACCGGCGATGTTTCCAAGGCCGACTGTGCCCGATACCGCCGTAGCGAGCGCCTGAAAGTGACTAACCTCACCCGAAACGCCTTCGAGCCGGATCGTGTCAACGATATTTCCGTCAACGACGTTTACCGTGTCCGTGACAACAGGATCTCCGCCCTGTTCAATGTCATCATATTTTCCGCGAACAACACGGAGAGCAAGAGGAAAACGGCGGATATTTACAAATCCAAAAGCCAATGTAAAAAATACGGCACCGAAAACAAGCAGTATCAAAACGATCGGGACCCCGAATACGGAGGTAAAAATAAGTGCGTCCCATTGATCAGCGATCGGAGCAAATGCGTTATCGATCTTTTGATCCAAACCGACCACTTCCGCAGCTTTCTTTGATTCGTCCGCGGCATCCTGCGCGAAGATCAATACGGGCGTCAAAAGCATGGTAAAAATAGTTAGCGCGTATCCAAAAACTTTTCGATTCATAAAGTTACCTATTAAAGTGAAATTGTCCTTAAGAATTTTTCGTTTTAAAGTTGGTGGAGAGTCAACTCGTCTTCCGTTTTTATGGTCAGACTTGGCTAGTCATCGTCGGATGAAAATAACTATAGTGAGGAATTATACTCATTTCGCTAGTCATGTCGAGCCTTTTTGTATAATGCGGAACAGCCGAAGAAAGCCAGAAGACTTCAAATACGGCGATAATCGGAAATATTTATAATGAAAATGCAGCACAATTCTGAAAACACAGGCGATATGCCGGCAGAGGATTTCAGGCGCCATGGTCACGAGATCGTTGACTGGATCGCCGACTACTTTGAGAAAATGGAAACGCTTCCGGTGCTTTCCCGGATCGAACCAAACTCGTTAAAAGAAAAGATCCCTGATTCTGCACCGGAAAAAGGCGAAGACTTCACTGCTGTCTTTTCTGACGTGGAAAAACTCATACTTCCGGCTATCACACATTGGAATCACCCGAATTTTCACGGTCTCTTTTC
Organism: Pyrinomonadaceae bacterium; assembly: GCA_041394785.1. GTDB lineage: Bacteria > Acidobacteriota > Blastocatellia > Pyrinomonadales > Pyrinomonadaceae > Aridibacter. The sequence continues at coordinate 140,179 of JAWKHO010000006.1, forward strand.
AACGTCTACCAGTTCTGTCGGAGTTTTCGGAGAGATGCTGGCGGCGGCTTTTGATCAGAAGTCGATGCTTTGGAGAACTTCTCCGGCTTCCACCGAACTTGAGGAAGTCGTCCTCGACTGGCTCCGCCAAATGATGGCGCTTCCGGAGAGTTTCAGCGGTGTGATATATGACACGGCTTCGGTTTCGACAATGCACGCGATCGCCGTCGCACGGGAAAAAATCGCGCTTGGGATCCGGGAAAACGGAATGAGCGGAAGAAAAGACCTGCCTCTTCTTCGCATTTATTGTTCGGAACACACACACAGTTCGATCGACAAGAGCGTGATCGCATTAGGTCTCGGCAAGAAGGCGATCCGTAAAATTGAAACCGATGAGAAGTTTTCGATCCGCCCGGATAAACTTCGGGAAGCGATCGAAGAAGATATTGAAAACGGATTTTTACCCTTCTGCGCGGTCGCAACTGTCGGAACTACTTCAACTTCGAGCGTCGACGATATTGATGCTGTGGCCGATATCTGCAAAGAGCACGATATCTGGCTCCATGTCGATATGGCTTACGCCGGCTCTGCGATGATACTTCCCGAACTCCGGCCTCATCAAAACGGGATCGAAAAGGCGGATTCGATCGTGACCAATCCGCACAAATGGCTTTTCACGCCTTTTGACCTCTCGGTCCTGTACGTTAAAGACCTCGATCTGCTCAAACAGACCTTTTCGCTTGTTGCGGAGTATCTGAAAGTTTCTGAAGAAGTTACAAATCAAATGGACTACGGCATTCAGCTCGGCCGCCGTTTCCGGTCACTCAAACTTTGGTTTGTGATCCGTTATTTTGGAGTTGAAGGCCTGAGGTCGAGAATTCGTGAACATATCCGTCTCGCCAATCTGTTCGCGTCGTGGGTCAACGAGTCTGATCATTTCGAACTGATGGCGGATGTTCCCTTTGCGCTTGTTTGTTTCCGTGCGGTGCCGAAAGACACCCGCGATCTCGATGCATTCAATGAGAATTTGATGAATATGATAAATGCATCCGGTGAAGCTTATCTGTCGCATACGAAATTAAACGGCGAATTCGTACTGCGTTTATCTGTAGGAAGTATCCGGGTTGAAGAACGACATATAAGAAAAGTTTGGGAAATCTTAAACAGCTACTTTTCATAATACTGTCGAGGTAAGCGTTAGCTGCAAGACAGAAACATCGTCGGTTTAACTCCAGTCCTACGTTTTGTTTTTATCTTCCTTTGCAGCTCTGCGTCTTTGCGGGAATCTCATTTTTGTGTCACGAAGAGAAATATTTCCCGCAAAGGCGCAAAGGAAGAATAATAAGGAGAAGACCGCGCTTTGAGTTTCTCTCTAATATGCCGGAAAATTTACTCAACCATGAAATTCCGCAAGTCATCAGAGATATTCGCTTCGCCCGAAAGAGTTTTCGGATTCCATCAGATGCCGGACGCATTTGAGCGGCTCATTCCTCCCTGGGAAGATTTAAAGATAATCCAAAAAGCTGACATCTCGGAGATCGGATCACAGGCGATCGTCGAGCAGCGGTTCCTCGGTTTCCCGGTTGCACGCATCATTGCCGAGCACACGAAATATGATCCTCCTCGGATTTTTGAGGATGTTATTGTAGAAGGACCTGTGAAACACTGGCGTCACCAGCATATAGTTAAGGAATTCGAAGATCACGCAAAGCTGATCGATGAGATCGAATTTGAACTCCCGTTTTACTTTGCCGGTTCACTCGCGGCGTCCCTGATCGTTTTACCAAAGCTCGAAAAAATGTTTGAATATCGTCACAAGATTACAAAAGAGTGGTGCGAAAATGCTGGTTCAGGTAGTACTCTGGAAATATAAGAGCGAAGTTTCGGACGAAGAGCGTGATGATCATGTTTTCAGGCTGAGACGGCTTTCAGAAGAAATACCGTATATCGCAAGCTATCATGTGGGACAGGACATTCGCCACGATGACCGTCCGTTTGATACCGGGCTGACATCTACTTTTGCAGACCGGGAAAACTTGAAACTCTACCTCGAACACGAAGCTTACCGGAAAGTTGAGGCACTAGGACAACGGATTGCCGATATGGTGGTTTCGGTTGATGTTTACATTTGATGAAACTTCGGACAAAAATCCTGATCGGAATTCTTTGCGCTTTATTTATTTCGCAGATACCGTTTGCGGTTACCCGCTGGAAAACCGGAAAACTTGCGTCAAAGGTCGCCGGTCTCGCGCCGCCGACGCAGCAGAAACCAGCGGAAATTGACGGCTTCATTGATTACCAGGGAATAATTCATGTTCATTCATTCCTCGGCGGACACAGCACCGGGACGTTCGACGAACTGATCACTGCCGCAGATAAAAACGCGCTCGATTTTGTAGTCATGACCGAGCACCCGTCAGATCTGTTTGACACGTCGGATATCACGCTTCGTGAACTCAAGAACAACGTACTGTTTATCAGCGGCAGCGAAGTGAGTGCCCGCGACGGAAATCGATTTCTTGTCGTTGACGGTTTTGCGAATATCGGTTCACTAGGCAGATCGGAAACGGGTGAATTTCTAAATAAGGTACGTGATCGCGGAAGTTTGGCTTTGGTTACATATCCGGAAAAGTTCAATGCATGGAGTGCGGATTTCGACGGAATCGAGGTCTTTAGTCTCCATACGAACGCCAAGAAAATGAATCCCTTTATGTTTTTGCCTGATTTGGCGTGGTCATACCGTGATTACCCTGAACTTACGCTTGCCAGATACTTCACGCGCCCGGATGAGAATCTGGCAAAATTCGACGAAATTGCAAAACGCAGAAAGCTGACGCTTTTTGCCGGAACCGATGCCCATTCCAATCTGGGGATCCATATCGGCGACGATGCGAACAATAAATATTTCGATCTTAAATTCGACCGGTATGAAACGATCTTCCGGCTCGTCAGAACACATGTCCTGATCCCGAAGGAAACTCCGCTCAATCGGGAAAGTCTGCTAAAATCACTAAAAGACGGAAACAGTTATATTGGTCTCGATATTCTTTGTAATACGCGCGGATTTATGTTTTCGGCGTCAAACGATTCCGAATCAAAGATACTCGGAGAGGAGATCGCGACCGGCGGCGGGTCGGTAATACTGCGCGCTTCTGCGCCGCAAATTTCGAGATTTAAGATCCTCCGAAACGGGGAAACGGTTTTTGAATCCGGCCAGACAAAACGCGTCGAATACGAAACAAAAGACACGGGAGCCTTTCGCGTGGAGGTATATCTGGACATCCTCGGCGAGCCGTTTGATTCTATGCCGTGGATCATTTCAAATCCGATCTATATCAAATGAAAAGCCGACGATGCCCGGAGATCCGGTTCTTGCAACGTAATAAATATTTCAGACATCATAGGTTAGCACCAAACAATTTGAGTTTTAGCAGATTTTTAGATAGTTCACCGGTAAATTTAATGAAGAATTTTAAACTAACAAGTTTTTGTGCGGCGGTTTTTTGTCTTGCCGTTTTGGTCACGGCCCTTACGGCTTTCGGTCAGCAGGTTCAGCGGACGCCGTTTGATGTTCAGCATTATTTGATGGACGTTAAGCTCGAGCCTTCGCTAAACAAGCTTTCTGCGACAGTTGACGTAGATCTCATCCCGCAGGAAGAGACACGCGTCGTAACATTTGAAATAAACGGTTCGCTGAAGATCAGCGAGATATCGCTCGTCGGGAAAACCCTTCCCGGAGCTGTTACCCCGCTGCCCGCTCCGACCCCGGCCGCAAAACGAAGCACTGCAAAAACACCGGAAGCGCCTGTAAACGCCGTAACCTTTATTCAGGATCAGGTTGGCGTAAGTGATCTCGGGCCGAGCGTGAGGATCGATCTTGGTGAAAACGTCCCCGCGAATACAAAACTGAAACTTCGATTTGTTTACAGCGGCGTTCTGGTTACGCCCGAAGGCGGGCCGCTTTTGACTAAACGCCTTGCATTTATCGGTGCAAATGACGGTTACCTGATGTACGCAGCACGGTGGTTTCCTTTTCACAACTATGCTGCAGATAAAGCGACCTCTGACATAACCATCAATCTTCCGAATACATTTCAGGTAGTCGGTCACAGCGATGTCCCGGCATGAAACACCGGAGGCAAGGTCCGTTTTGTCAGAAGCGCTCCAGGACTCGTCGGTAATTTTACCTACGGTCGGTACGCAACAAAAACCCTGCGTTTCGGCAATTATGAGATCCAGTTCAATACAAAAGCCGGCAATGAAAAACTCGTGGCGGAATACGGTGAAACCTTAGGAAAGGCGCTTGAATACTATACAAAACGCTTTGGCCCTCCTGAAATGGGGACAAAGTTGATCGTTGCTCAGATCGATGACGACAGTCTCGAATATTATTCCCAGGAAGGAATGCTCTTTCTGGCAAACCGTCTGTTTGACGGGTCGAGAGAAATCATAAATGAACGTCTCCAGCGTGAAGCGGCGTTTCAATGGTGGGGTCTGGACCGTCGGGTTAAAACCCGATGACGCCTGGCTTTCGCAGGGACTCGCAGAATACAGCGCATTTTCGCTTCGTGAAAGCCAGCTCAACGGCGCTCAGCTCGACAGCCTGCGCCGCGAACTCCTGGAAAAATCATTGACCTTTGAACAAACCGCATCGCTTGTCAGAACACCGGCCTCGCTTGACGATCAATCCGTCGCCTATCAATACATCATGTATTCAAAGGGCGCTTTTGTTTTCAAACTTCTTCGCGACACGCTCAGCGAACAAAAGTTTGATCAGCTTCTGCGCAGATTCTTAAATGAGTACCGCGGTAAAAATGCATCTATCGATGATTTCGAGAAACTCGCCAGCCAGGTTGCCGGAAAGAATCTCCGATACTTCTTTGCGCGCTGGGTCGAAGGAACCGGCGTTCCGGAATTTGAGGTGGATTATCTGATTCTCCGCACGAGGGACGGCAAATTTGTAACCCGCGGAACCGTCAAGGAAAACTACGACAACCTGCAGCTTCCGATCGAGGTCCAGCTTCGCGCAGAAGGCCAGGGGACAGTAGCTTCGGAAAAACTCTTTATCGAGGATTCGAGTGCCGATTTTAATCTCGAATCAACCGGCAAACCGATCGAAGTGGTCATCGATCCGAACTATGAACTGCTCAGGATCTCGGATGACCTGCGCGTTTCATCAATTGCGCGGCGTGGTATCGAACAGTTTAAGGAAGGAAACTACGTAGAAGCCCAGCAGCAGTTTGAAGAAGCTCTGAAACTCGACCGTTCAAACGCCTGGATCTATTATCACCTCGGATCTCTTTCTCGAGCAGCGAAATTATGATCTCGCGATCGACAACTTCAAAGCTACGCGAAACCTCGCAAAAAACGGAGACGCAAGACCGACCTGGCTCTTTGTCTGGGCAGAGATCAAAATGGGTAATGCCTACGACGCGAAAGGCGACCGCACACGCGCCGTCGCCGCCTATACGCGAGCTGAAGAGACAGGCGATACGTATGACAACGCCCAGCAGGCCGTTGAACAATACAAAGCAAGTCCGTACGATCCGAAAACGAAACAAACAACGGCTGTGAATTAGCGCGTTTGTTTTTTGAATCCTCGTTCGCGGTTAATCGTCCGGTCGTTGGCACTTTTCCGCAGCTTATTCAAACTTGACTTATGCGATTCTGATAATTGCGAAATTTAGTACTCGTACACGAGAAAACAAGTCGAGCTCACATCGCTTTGCTTTTTTTAGAAAAGACCGGTCGTGACCGTTTATTTGGGGACTCGCTTTTTCATTCTCTCAATGATCTCGTGTGCTTCGCTGTGAGATATCTTTGAGAAGCCCGTCAAACTGGGAAACTATAAACCGTCCCGCAATCTTTCCATTGCCCGCCGCTAAAGCATCCGTATCCCTGCATCCCAGCGGATCAGTAAGTTCTGGTATCGATTCTGCTGTCATCAGGCAAAATCTGATATTCATAAATCTTTTCATTTCATTTTTTATAGCGATTCTTTTATTCTTCTCTTCAACTTTAATCGATTTTTTTCATATTAAAAAGAGTTTGGATATTTTCATTTAGTTTTCAATTACAGTTTTCCACTGTAGCCCTGGTTTATGAACAATTGTAACTTCTCGAAATTAACGGCTACATTAGAGAATTGTCGGCCAGGTTTTGAGTTATAAGATCTTTGCCGGTTATCTGTAGGGCTTGCCGGGAAAACGATCAGGAACTGCGCTTCTTTGCGAAGTTTACCATTTTATGATTTCCAGAAGAAAAAAAGGCGCCGAAAAAGACCCCCATTAATATCAAACTCAAAACCACGCTATTCGTGTAAATCCAAAGTACCTTCGGCACTCGCTCGATGCCGTGTTCCCCGGCAATTTCCTGCCAGACTTCATCCAATATCCGTTCATCTTCTTCGATAAATCGATTTAGATCGCCCCTTGCCTGAGAATTTTTCTCATGCTCCTGGTTTATCCGGTCTATTTCTTCCAGTTATGCCATTTCGAAAGATTACTGTATATGACTTCCGGCGTAATTTCAGGACATCCGTTAAAGAACTTAACACCCGGAATCAACCATTAAATTGCGCGTTTTACCAAATTTCACCATTTCCAGGCGCGCGGAGAAAAACGATGACCAACTGATTACAAATCAGTTTTTCCGGGTTCATTCCCCCACGCGTGTGGAGAAAATCGGCAGCCGAGCATTTGCCGTTTCACCAATTCGGTTCATCTCCACGCGTGTGGAGAAAATACAAGGCCAAACGCCGAAAATGTATCTAGCTTCGGTTCATCTCCACGCGTGTGGAGAAAATGGTGCCGGCGTGGACGGCCTATCCACTGCGGTAGTTTGTCCATTCCACGCGTGTGGAGAAAAATGTTTTTAACGGCGTCCCCAGCGATGTCGGTTTTCGGTTCATCTCCACGCGGAGAAAATCTATTTTAAAAGATATTAATAAATTTATTGTTAAGCGGTCTATCTCCACGCGGAGAAATGCTCTTTGTATGATTGATTGGTAAGACGTTGAATTGCTCATCTCCACGCGTGTGGAGAAAATTCAGCCACTTCCTAGGAATGCCAGGCTCTATTTCCGGGTTCATCTCCACGCATGGAGAAAATGTTTGACTGTATGCCAAACGAGCTGATCGGTTCATCTCCACGCGTGTGGAGAAAATGCGCCACCACTGACGCTTATGCTGATGCGATCGGTTCATCTCCACGCGTGTCGAGAAAATGAAGATACACATATCCAGATTAAGCTCGAGCTTACTCCGTCTATCTCCACGCGGAGAAAATCTTTGAAGCCCCGATAAGGATCAGAGGTATCGATGTGGTTCATCTCCACGCGTGTGGAGAAAATCGACAATTTGGAGTGCGCGATTGCTTGCTGCGCGGTTCATCTCCACGCGTGTGGAGAAAATAGAAGCGTTTTTGCGGAAGCGTGATCATTTGAGCGGTTCATCTCCACGCGTGTGGAGAAAATTTGAAGATTTCGAGAAAGATTATTAGTACATTCAGTTCATCTCCACGCGTGTGGAGAAATCGGTCGGGCGGATCGCTGGGTTATTATCGACGCGGTTCATCTCACGCGTGTGGAGAAAATGGTATCGTAGGAAAAAGTTTTCGGCGTCGTTGATGGTTCATCTCCACGCGTGTGGAGAAAATCTCCGGAATCCCCTCAAACAGATCCCGCGCTTCGGTTCATCTCCACGCGTGTGGAGAAAATGCTATGTCCGACAGATGATGTGGTCGGTTATCGGTTCATCTCCACGCGGAGAAAAAATTTTTGCCCGTTCATTTTCCCAGGTCTGCAATCTGGTTCATCTCCACGCGTGTGGAGAAAATTTCATCGTCGCTGAACGCGCCTCTCCGCCGGGTGGTTCATCTCCACGCGCGGAGAAAATTGGTGGTGTCGGTGATTTTGTTGGCATGGCGGCGGTTCATCTCCACGCGTGGAGAAAATGCGCTGAATGGTTATCTCTCAAGTCAGATCTACGGTTCATCTCCACGCGTGTGGAGAAAATTTCCATTGTAATAATTTTCAAACTTTGTAAATTCGGTTCATCTCCACGCGTGTGGAGTAAAATTTCAATTCTTCCGCGCCGCTGTAATGTCGGTATTCGGTTCATCTCACACGCGTGTGGAGAAAATGTCTTAGTATTTCTTTTCGAGTTCAATTAGTGCGCGGTTCATCTCCACGCGTGTGGAGAAAATGCCAGATGACCTTCGGCATTCTGAAGTTCAGGAAACCATCTCACGCAGAAAATGATCTCGAAATCGTATCTGCTGAAGATTTGATCGGTTCATCCACGCGCGTGGAGAAATGAAATATGCCATCGATAATCGTGACTCTTTGATGCGGTTCATCTCCACGCGCGTGGAGAAAATGGGCAAAATGCGATCAATTTAAGGGTTCTATACGGTTCATCTCCACGCGCGTGGAGAAAATTTTCGGTGAATACTTATCTTCATTCGCCAGACTGGTTCATCTCCACGCGCGTGGAGAAAATGATTGCGCAATGCGATTGCGTCTCCGGGTTATCGGCTCATCTCCACGCGTGGAGAAAAAATTAAACAACAAACCAAATTGCACGTTATGTCAGCGGTTCATCTCCACGCGTGGAGAAAATGAAACTTTATTGTTATTGGCGGTAATTCGCGCGGTTCATCTCCACGCGCGGGAGAAAATTAATTTAGAAGCTGCGGCAGATCGGCATATATTTCGGTTCATCTCCACGCGCGTGGGAGAAAATTGGTTGGCGCCGCCCCGTTTAATTGATTGAACGGTTCATCCCCACGCGCGTGGAGAAAATTATAGGTGATAACAAGCCTTGAAACATCAAGACGGTTCATCTCCACGCGCGTGGACAAAATTGCTCGCTTTTCTTAGGTTTCTTATTCATAACCGGTTCATCTCCACGCGCGTGGAGAAAATCGTAGCTTTCACAATGTGACACAACCGCATCACGGTTCATCTCCAGCCGCAGCGTGGAGAAAATTTTCCGGTGAATACCGTATCTTCATTCGCCATATCGGTTCATATCTCACGCGCGTGGAGAAAATAAGTTCCTGTTAAATAACCGTTAACGTCCAAACCGGTTCATCTCCACGCGCGTGGAGAAAATCGTAGCTTTCACAATGTGGAAATCCCGTATCACGGTTCATCTCCACGCGCGTGGAGAAATCACATAAGCACCTTTACCTTTGTCGTATTGTCGGTTCATCTCCCACGCGCGTGGAGAAAATCAGTGATAGCGCTGGTAGCCTGGTCTACCTGTCGGTCGTATCTCCACGCCATGTGGAGAAAATGAAAACATCTTCAAATCCTCACCAGTCAAAGGTGCCCATCTCCACGCGCGGTGGAGGAAATTTGGGATTCCGGTGTTTGGAATTCCCAATCATCGGTTCATCTCCACGCGCGTGGAGAAATCAGCAAATGAATTGCTTGCAGTATTGCGCCGACCGGTTCATCTCCACGCGCGTGGAGAAAATACAACCTTCAGAAACATCTTCTATCCCAGTACGGTTCATCTCCACGCGCGGGAGAAAATTGCTTACAGAAAGTCTTGACTTAATCCGAGCGAGCTCATCTCCACGCGCGTGGAGAAAATCGCAAAGTCCCGAAATTTTTGCCCGTCCTTCTGGTTCATCTCCGGCCGCGCGTGGAGAAAATACTACTGGATACCTCACATTTCACCGCCCACGTGGTCTTACTCCGCCGCGCAGGAGAAAATTTGACGACGATGGTTTTGACGTGATCGAGGAGCGGTTCATCTCCACGCGCGTGGAGAAAATACGGCACCGGCCATCCCAAATCCGTCAGAAACCGGTTCATCTCACGCGTGAGAAAAACTTGGTGATCGTTTTACTCTAAAAGTTCAACAGTGGTTCATCTCCACGCGGAGAAAATGTTGCGAACCAGTTTTACGTTTCCGGCATTTACGGTTCATCTCCACGCGCGTGGAGAAAAGTTATACGTGTTGCCGACAATTGCCAGTAGACTGGTTCATCTCCACGCGCGTGGAGAAAATAAATTCAGCGGGGTGATACTGGTATCCTCTGGCAACGGTTCATCTCCACGCGCGTGGAGAAAATGCTTGTGGCTGACGTTACGGCGATCGAGATGGCGGTTCATCTCCACGCGCGTGGAGAAAATGTTTACGGAAATTCCGCATCGGAAAAGTCGCCGTTCATCTCCACGCGTGGAGAATGCCACCTTAAGAACCAGAAAACTTTGCCTGCCCACTCCCACGCGCGTGGAGAAAATGCCATATTCCTTCATTGCCCGGTCGATGAATTCGGTTCATTCCGCACGCGCACAAAATAGTTATGCTTCTTAGGATTTGAAACACGGCTTTCGGTTCATCTCCACGCGGACAGCGTCTTCCCGTGCAATAGATCTGCCAGGCATCTGGTTCATCTCCACGCGTGGAGCACTCCTTTTAATTGGTTTTTATCTGAATCATTGTGTCCTCGCAAGATAAACGGAGGAGAACATTTTCCCAAATCGTGAAGTCCCAGCAATAAAAAAGGAAACTAATTTTCCGGCTAAAACTAAATCATTCTCAAAATACCAAGAGCTTTTGAAATTTATTTTTTCCCGCCGGTGCGAGAACCTTGTCCCATATTCTTTGCGTGACGTTAGCAAATCGCCGATTAAATGACAGATCAGAGGATGATATGTACATTTTCATGCTTTTTGTCGTGGCTTGTTTTTGCCCAAAATTTTAATATGGGATTATTTTGATTCGTCATTTATAGCTATTCTCTTTAATTTTTCGATTACTAAGCGCTTTTAGTTTTTTTGGCTTTTCATGCGGCAATTTCCGGCGTATTGGAGGCAGAACCAGTGACGGCTTCCAGGCCGTTTTTCACTCGATTTTGAAAGAGAGCCGTAAGGATTTATCGGGGAGTTCTTCGCGTATTTCTTCGGGGTGAAAGAAATTGCGTTCGCGGATCCATTGCGCCCGGTAGGCGTCGAAATGGATTACTACGGTAGCGAGTCTGCCGCCGCGCGTCATCGAGAAGCCGCGTTTTATGTAGTCTTCAGCGCTGAAGCCTTTTTGTTTTTTAAAATAGCTGCTTAATTCTTTTATGTTTGACATTCTGGCGAGATGGAAATCGCGGAAATCGTGACGCGCATGGTCGTATGAAACGGCGTACCAATCGCCTGCGAAATTGTGAAGAAGATGTATGTCGGCGATGCGATGTGTTTCGGTTCCGCTGTGCGGTGAAAAATAATCGAATTCCACTGTTTGTTGACTTATGGAAGCGATTGCCAGTCGTTTTAAACGATTCAGGTCCACGGAAACAAACGGGCGATTTTGAAACCCTACGCTTTCTCCTAAGGTGGCAAGATTTACATAAACTTCATCCGGAAGAAGACCGGCGATCTTTGCAAGCGAGTTTTTAAGCCGGAGAGCTTCGGCGGTATGTCCTGTGAGTTTTAGCGCATTTTCTGCGATAAAAAATGCGAGGATGTCGCCTTCCGACATCTTGAGCGGGGGAAGATCCCAGGCCAAATCAGTATAGAGATATCCGCCTTTCTTGCGCTCGAATCTTATCGGAGCACCGAATTCATTGCGCAGAAAAGCGATGTCACGTTTTATCGTTCTTTCGTTTACAACAAGACTTTCGGCAAGTCTTCTGACGCTAGGATACTTCCCGGAAGCAATTTGTCTATGGATCTCGGTGATCCTTTTAAGAGCTCTGAGATAAACACGCGGCGGTGTATCGGACTTTTTCATGATGGGAGCGAGTTTAGCATTTTCACAGGGACATTTAATGACCCTGTGGAATCTTGTTTGTTGTAATTAGATAGTACATTGCGCGTCAAGCATGAGAAGCTTAAATCCGACAAAAAAAGCGGCCCCGAAAATTCGGAGCCGCTTTTTTTTGTTGCTGATGGTCAATTTAGAAAGTTAACTTCGCTCTGAATTGATCAACTCTCGGACCGCCTTGTGTTGTGGTGATCCGTCCGAAATCTCCATCCTGAAGGTCATTGACGGGATTGGAGAAGTTTACCGTGTTGAAGAGGTTGAAGATATCAAACCCTACTTCAACGCCGATCCGTTCTGTGATCTGCGTGTTTTTTGCAAAACCGATATCAAAGCGTTTTTGCGAAGGTCCGCGGTATGTGTTCCTTCCAAGGTTTCCGAATCCGCCGAGCGCCGACGTAAAACAGCCGTCATCGATCACCGGAGCGGTTCCGCTGAACCCGAGGATCGCCTGATCCGCCGTACACACCGTGTTTGGCCGACCGAAACCGAGACGGTACAAACCGCCCGCGCCTCTGGTTACGCTCGTGTAGTTTGAAACGCTGCCGATCTCGGGTTCCGATGCAAAAACGGTAAACGGAGTTCCTGACTGTGCCTGGAAGAATCCGGAGATCTGCCAGCCTTTGGCAAACATATTTGTCGAACCGCCGGTCGGCACTTCCCAGAGGAAGTTGACGCTGAACCGATGCGAACGGTCAAAATCCGACGGACCGTAATTGTTGTCCGGATCATAAGCGCTGCCCTGTGCGATAAAGCCGGTGTTCGGAACGTCCGGTTTTCCGCCGCCTGCCGTGCTTCCGGGATCGGACGACATCGTGTCGAGCGATTTTGAGAAGGTGTATGCAAAATCAAACTGCAGGCCGTCAGAAAGACGTTTTGTTAAGCCAAACTGTGCACCGTGATAGTTTGAATAGCCGTTAGACTTAAGCAGCAGCGCTTCCGGTACGTTGAATCCGAGGATCGGAACACGCGCTTCAAATCCGATCACAGAACCCGAAGCGTTTGCCAGATTAAGATCGACCATATCAAGCGCAGAGTTGTAGAAACCGAACGCCTTTCCGAGACCGCGTGCGCGAGCCGTTGTTCCGGCATTCAGTGCACCGTTTGGAGAACCGGCTGCGACGTAAGCCGCGTTAAACCGTTCAAATACATGATCCGGTGTACTTGGATCATTAAGATCATAACCCTGATTCAAAGCGAGCGACTGCAACAGATTTTTACCTTTAGTTCCGACATAACGCGCCTGAAACATAAAATTCCTGGCAAATTCATACTGCAGTCCGACGTTCCATTGATGAACAAACGGCGTTTGAAGATCACGATCGATCGCACGGAATTCAAACGTTTCAGCGATATTGCCGGTCAAACCGCCTGAAAAAGGAACGCCGCGCGAATCGGTTGTTGCCGGCGTGCTGTCGCGGATCTGATAGCTGCCGTTTGCACCCGAACTGCGGACAACTCTAAACGGAAGCCATTCATTGAGCGGTATGTTCGTCGGCGTATTTGCAAATGCAAAATCGATCGGAACGTTTCGGCTCGGAACGGTGATCTCAACTTCTCTTAAGAACGGATAGTTACTAAAGATCGTGTTGATAAACGCAGCCGAAGGACGATCATAAAATAATCCGTAACCGCCACGAATAACCATCTTATCGCTGACCTGAAAAGCCATTCCGAAACGCGGTGCAAAATTGTTGTAATCTTCACCGTTTAGCGTATGGCCGCTTGACGCGATATTTGTTGCATTTATCGCCCCGTCAACTACCGGATTTCCGGTCAGCTGGACATTGTTCGGAACGAGGAAGCCTGCCGTCGGATTATCGCAGAGAGCGGTAGTCGCCGCCGCGGTAAAGCATGATGCATATTGCGCAATATCAAAATTTCCGATTCGTCCGTTCTTTTCTGTCGGCCATTTGAAGAGTTCATAACGAAGACCGATGTTCATCGTCAAACGGTTTGTGATCTTCCAATCATCTGTGACGTAGAATCCGAAATCCTTAAACCGGAATTCCTTTTCCGTGATCCCGTACTGCGTATCAGCTTCGGTACCGTTACCGGTGAGAAACTGCGTAAAGGTTTCAAACTTTTCAAATTCTGTAGCCTGTTCTTCGGGAAGATTTGTATCGTATTGATGGGTCTTGAATTCGCCGCCGAATTTCAGACTGTGATCTCCGAAGATGTAAGTCAGATTATCTGAAATACTGAATGACACCTGTTTGCGCTTGTTGAATGAATCGTTCGGTCCGCCCAAAGAGAAATTTGAAAGCCCGTTTCTTCCAACGAAGTGTCCCAATCTGCGTGTCCCGATACTGTCATCAAAAACGGTTGCAGGATTGAAGATCCCATTGGCTTCATTTGTAAATTCATCCGTTAAGAACGGATCATCAAGCTGGCGGGTGTTGTTTAGATAAAAGTATCCGACCCGTATTTCGTTGATCAAGGTCGGCGAAAAAACGTGTGTATCGGAAATCGAAAGCGTGCGGTTTTGATCTTTTCTGCGCAGCGTAAACGGTGAAACCAGGCTGCTTGGATCGGGGAAAGGATCAAGGCCCGGAAAATCAGAAAAGAAGAAAGTTCCGCTGAGCGTATTCTTATCACTCAGCTGGCCGTCGAGGCGTGCGGTGATCTGGTTTTGTTTGAATTTTGCGGGTTCAACGTTCAGTACTTCGATCAGCGGATTATTTAACAGCAGCGTTTTCGTGGTTACATTCGGAAACGAACCGAATTGAAAATTAGCGGTTCCCGCCTGATCAACTGTTCCAAGATCGGTAAAGTTCGCCGGTGTTTGAATCACGTATCCGCCGGTCACCGGATTTACAAGATTCATCAAATTGAATGCAACATTACTGATATCGTTTGCTGTCAGACATTGATTTCCGACACAGCCGTTTTCGGCATTAAACGCTGCGGCGATCGCTGCTCTCGAACGGTCATTACCCAATCTGAGGATCGCCCGCGGCAGTGTCGTTCTCGATCTCGCCGTCGGAACAAGTCCGGTGTTTGCGTTCGTGTACTGATATCCGCCGAAGAAAAAGAAACGGTCTTTGATAACGGGTCCGCCAATTGTAAAGCCGGTTTCGATTCTGTCCGCCCTCGGTTTTTCGATCCCTGCGTCTGCCAGAAAGAATTCATTTGAATTGAACGCTTTGTTTTGGAGATAGTAATAAGCGGAACCGCGAAAATTATTTCCGCCGGACTTTGTGACAAGCTGGAAGTTTCCGCCCCCGCTGCGTCCGGTTGACGCATCGTAGAGACTTGTCTGAAGTTTTACTTCCTGAAGCGTTTCGGGTGCCGGTGAGATGTTGTCATTTAGCGAGCCTTCATTGCTGGTGATGTTTGTCGCATCGATACCGTTGAAGAAAAGACTGGTTGATGTTGTTCTCGTTCCGTTTACAGACGGCGAAATATTTCCGTTTCCGTTAACGCCGACCGGCGAGAGTTCTGCGGAAACGCCTGCTTCCGATGAAAGCAGTCCGGTAAAGCTCCTCGTTGAAGTAGGGATCTTTGTTACCTCGTCACCCGTGATCTGCCGGGAAACAGCAGCTGATTCACTCTGAACAAGCGGCTGTTCGGATGTGATCGTAACGATGTTTTCGATTCCTCCGACCTCGAGTTCGACCTTAACGGTTCTCGGAACCGAAGCTTCGACGGTTATTTTTTCGTTTACGGCCTTCTTAAAACCGTCTTTCTCATAAGTAACCTGATAGGATCCGACCGGAAGTACGGTCATCGTCCAGTGTCCGTCGCTGTTGGTCGTCGTGTTTCGCGTCAGATTTGTATCCACATTTGTTACGACAACGGTCGCTCCCTGAACTACGGCGCCTGTCGCATCGGTAACCGTTCCGCTCAAACTTCCTGTTGCCTGGGCATTCGCCTCAGCAACCCCGAAGATCAGCGCGCAAATCAGGATCGCATAAACGCTTACAATTCGCTTGATGTACATATCCATCTCCTTTCTTTCCAAAACTTGAATTCCAAAACCATAGACGCGCCCGAATCGGGCAAAAAACCCGGAACGACCGTCCAAATTTGTTGATAACGAATAAATTTATTGCTGGATAATCAAGCGATAGAGTAAGACAGTGGGATTACTTAGTTGTGAAGACTATGTTAAAAATTTACTGCGAAAAGGTTACAGAAAATTTAAATTCCGGACGTAATTTATGTAAAAGCGGGAGTTACCCGCCCGGAAGGTGAGAAACTTTAATAAATCAGGTCTGAACGAAATTTTTAATACAGGCTGGCGCTGTCTTCAAGCAGTTTTTCCGCTTCGAACATTCCGCGGTCGATCCCGCCCTGAAGATCGCGGATCGTATGTTCGATCACAATGTCCGGGGTCACTCCGACCTTTTCGTAAATGTTTCCTTTCGGCGAAATAAAACCGATGTCGCTGATATGAAGTTCGCTGCCGTCTTTTAAGGAATGCTTTCTGGAGATGCCAAGCAGACATCCGCACGATTGTTCGCCGACGATCTTTGCTCTGCCCAATTCCTGCAGACTGCTGGCAAATAATTCTGATCCGCTCGCCGAGAATTTGCTCGTCAAAATGATAAGCGGTTTTGAATAAAGCTGTCCGCCTTTGTCGCCGGCAGAAAACTTCTTGAGCGTCTGATTCGAGCTGCCGCTGCGCTTCATAAATTTGCCAAAGCTATATTTTCGGTCAAGGAAAACGCCGGCCATCTCTAATACTTCGCTGATGCTTCCGCCGCCGTTATAGCGAAGGTCGATGATCAAGGCCGGCGTGCTTTTCAGCTCGGAAAGCGTCTTTTTGAATTTATCAGAGATCGGGGATTTAAAACTCGAGATCGAAATATAGCCTAATCCTGATGGCAAAACGCGTCCGGCAGCTTCGGACTTTTCAGGCACCACTTCACGGATCAGTTTCACTTCAAAATTTCTTCCGGATTCGTCTGTTAAACCGATCCTCACCAACGTACCCGGTTCGCCCCGCAGCATTCGGCTGTAGGTCATGATCTCAAGCGATCTTTCTGAAGAGGAACCGCCGAGTTCTTTCTGCGCCCTGGCAAAACTTTTTTCAACATCGATGCCGTCTATCGTCCGGACGATCATTCCCGGTTTTACCTTTGCGAGTTCGGACTTTGCGTCGGATGAAACGAGTTCGACAACAGTTTTTCCTTCAACCCGCGATAGCAGCAAACCAACCGTAGTGCTTTGTCTTTCTCTTCTTTCCCGTGCTTCTCTCGGCGTCAAAAACCTGGTGTGAGCATCATTCATTTCGCCGACCATCTTTTTGAGGAGGTCATAAAATTCCTCGCTCGTTTTAAGTCCCGGGATCTGCGGCTCATAATTTGCGCGGACGCGCTCCCAATCGACGCCGTTCATTTTCGGATCGTAGTATCGATCATTGATCAGATTCCAGACCTTATCGAATATCTCTTCTCGGTCTTCGAAAGTCAGTTCGGGCTGATCATACGCAAAACCAACATTCGGAATTGAAGAGGCAAGAAGCGAAAAGACGAGAAATAATCTGATTATTCTGCGGTGCAGGACGAGTTTAGATCGATTCAATTTCATAAAACTTTTGAGATCCTATTCGTTTATTTAGAAAAATCCGGGAAGACTTTTGAACATTATACGGTTTTGGTCACGAAAAGTTCTAGAAGAAAATGCGGAAAGAAGGAAAGTAAACCCGGGAATGCGATCTTGCTGCGTTTGATCGTCCGCGAAAGGGTTTACTTTCGAAAGCACTGCGGCCGCTGTTTATTTTGCGAGATAGAAAAAACTGATGCTAATTACATATAGGTCCCTTCGATCCGCGCCGGCGGTTTTATCCTGATGTGATAGTGATTACCGTGATTCGGCTCTTTTGTCGCCAGTCCTTTGAACCGCGGATCATTAAAGAAGATGAACTTTGTGTCCATCGTCGATTTTATTGATTCAACCTGTGCCATTGCGGCGTCAAAATGAAAATATTTTGTGTATGTGTGCGCATTGAGTTTGTCCCAGACGTTGGTTTTCGGCGGCAGCAGCGGCAGCCTCATATCGACATCGAGTCCGGTTTGATGACTTTTATGCCCGCTCGCATTTCCGCCTTTCATCGGAGAAAGGTCGCGGATCCACATCGGCGGCGCATTGCTGATGAACATCGATCTCGTAATATATGCCATCCCGGCGTACTGGATCCGGTCATTCATCCACGTTGTTGTCCAGCAGTTTGCGGTGTGATGAAGAGGCGTCATCCGCCAGCCGATCCCGGTCAGACCTGTCATATTTATCCAGCCCGGAGCATTTTGAGCGGCAAGCCAGCGGTGTGTTTCACCTTTCAGATCGATCCTGCCGTCACCGGCATTGCGTTTTGATTTCCCTTTGATTATGCACTGAAAAAGCTTGATAAGATTTATAAAGTCAGTGCTTTTCGGGTTTGTTTCGCCGGCGACCCAGGCGTAGCCGAGTTCGACGAATCTGTCTTTTACTTTTTGAAAATCGGCGGGATCATTGTGTGGTAAGCCTTTTGTGGAACCTCCGGCGCCGACCGAACCGGTTAATTTTAGTATTGCCATTTGAAAAAAGTCCTCCGCGTTAATTACGAATTAAATTATTGTCGTAATAATTTCGCGGATACTTCTTTGCAATTCCCGATCGTCCGTAATTGGCGATACAAATGCTACTTCTGCGGCATCGACCGATGATATTCCTTTCGATATCATCTGTGCTGCATAGATCAACAGCCTCGTTGAAACTCCCTCTTCGAGTCCGTGCCCGCGAAGATTACGTATCTTCTGACCGATGGTTACAAGGTCTTTTGCGGTGTCATGCCCGATGCCGCCTTCTTTTGCGACGATCTCGGTTTCCGCTTCGGGGTCCGGATAGTCAAATTCCAAACCGATAAACCTTTGACGCGTTGACTGTTTGAGATCCTTTAAAACCGACTGATAACCCGGGTTATAAGAAACGACGAGCATAAATTCTTCCGGAGCTTCGATCACCGTTCCGCGTTTTTCGATCGGCAAACGGCGGCGGTCATCGGTCAGCGGATGGATGATCACGACCGTATCTTTTCTCGCTTCGACAACCTCATCGAGATAACAGATCGCGCCTGAGCGGACTGCGGTCGTCAGCGGACCGTCATGCCAGACGGTTTCTTCACCTTCGAGCAGAAAACGTCCGACGAGATCGGTTGCCGACAGATCTTCATGGCAGGCGACAGTGATCAGCGGACGGTTCAGCTTATATGCCATATATTCGACAAAGCGCGTTTTTCCGCAGCCCGTCGGCCCTTTGAGCATCGCAGGAAGCTTTGCCCCGTAGGCGGCCTCAAATAATTCGACTTCTTTGTTTATCGGCAGATAATAAGGTTCGTTTTCAACCTTATATTTTTCAACAGCTAGTTCCATAATCGGTCGTCGGATCAGAATATACAGGCAGGATCGCCGTTTCTATTATTCATTTTTAGAAATGTCATATTATCACCCGCGTAAAATCGATAGCAAACAGGCTACGATGCGAAGGTGAAAAGGTGGAAAAGTAAAAATGGGAAAAAGCGGGAAGCAGGCTTCATCAAAACGTCCCACATGTCCGATCAATCAATGATATTTAGAGTAATCTCCTCTTTCTCCGTACCTTTACACCTTTTCTCCTTTCCCTCTTTGCGTCTTCGCGCCTTCGCGCCTTCGCGGTAAACTTCCCGAAAAAAAGAGGCTGTCAGAAAAGCGTAGCGCCACCGTCTCGGTGGCTGTGGCTGCGGCATCTTGCCGCCGCCAATGCGGCAAATCGTTAAGCCGCATGAGAGCGAGACGCTCTCATGACAGCCGTCGGGACGACGGCGCTACCTTTTCAGACAGCCTCAAAGCGGATCAAGGAGCAAAGATCGGTTTTCCCGCAAAGCCGCAAAGGAAAACCTAAGTTGGTTTTACGGGTTTGGAAAATCGTGGTTTTTTTCGTTTTGTGCAGCCCGCAACATTTTCTACCGTTTTTCACTTTTCCACCTTTTCTCCTTTCCCTCTTTGCGTCTTCGCGCCTTAGCGGGAAACTCCCCAAAAAAAGCCTGCTGTCTTAAAAACAGCAGGCAAAGTGGATCAAGGAGTAAAAAGGAGTGCCGATTTATTTGCACTTGGAATAGCCGCAGTCGCGGCAAAAATCACAGCCGGAGGCATGTTCTAGCTGGCCCTTACATTCGGGGCAGGTGCCGATCATGCTCGACATCTTGGATTTTGTTTCGGTAGAACCGGTTTCTTCAACGATGGCTTTACTCATCTGTCTTTCCGATGTCGGCTCGCCTTTCAGGCGCCGGTCGATCAGAAGCAGACATTCCGCAACAGCCTGTTCCGGCGATGTCAGCAGTCTTTCGTTGAACCACACGGCGTGCGTACCGGTAACTTTATTAAGACTTCGCGAAACTTCCCTGACGTCAAACCCGCCGCGGAGCATCTTTGAAGCAAGAAGTCCGACACCTTCCGAGATCGGACCGGTCGCAAATACTTCGAGCACTTCGTTTCCGTCATGGTTAACGGTCACGTATAAATTTTGACCGTCAAACGGGATCCGCCATGTCGACCCCTGCAGTTCACGCGGACGAGTTACGCGGTCGTTCTGAACATCGATAGTACTTTGTTTATTTTCGGTAAAGTCCGCACCCGGTTCGGTTGTTTCCGCTTCTTTTTTGTCGCTCGATTTCATCGAAGTCAGAACCTGTCCGTCGCGGCTTCCGTCACGGTAATAGCTGACGGCTTTGCAGCCGAGATCGCGGGCCATGCGGTAGAGTTGGTCAACGGATTCAACGGTGTCATCATTTGCGCCGTTGCACGTTTTTGAGATCGCATTGTCAACGTGTTTCTGCGCCGCGCCCAAAACTTTTACATGCTGATGAGAAGTGATATCCATTGCCGAAATAAAGTGCGACGGTAATTTATCCTGATTTTCTACCACGTATTCAGCGGCTTCTTTTATTGAATCCTCATCGGATTGATCTACTTCGATCCCGAGCGCTTCAGCAGCCAAAGTGTGAACATAATGACGCTCACCAAGCGTGTCGCGGCGGACATACGCCCACGAGAAATTCGGTTCGATCCCCGAAGATGTTTCGGCAACAAGCGAGATCGTCCCGGTCGGAGCGATCGTCGTAACCTCATAATTTCGCGGCGTTAACGGAACATCGCGGGATATTCCGATTTCGTTATATATAAAGTCTGCGTAATCTTCCCGGTTCGGTTCAAGTTCGGGGAAAGTTCCCTTTTCAGCGCCGAGATCGAGCGAGGCTTTCCAGGATTCACGGCGGACAAATCCCATGATCTTATCCATAAATGCAATTGAATCGTCTTCGCCGTAAGTGATCTTGAGTTTCAGACAGAGATCCGCAAAACCCATAACGCCGAGACCTACCGGCCGGGTTCTTTTTACAACATCATCGATCTCGGGAAGCGGAAAGTGACCGGCATCGATCACATTGTCCAAAAATCTTGTGCAAAGATGGGTAACGTGGGCGAGTTTTTCCCAGTTTATGCACTCATCCGGATCTGTGCCGTCACCGACTTCCGTATAAAACTTCGAAAGATCGATCGAACCGAGGTTGCAGGAATTATTAAAGTGGAGCTGCTGTTCGCCGCACGGATTGCACGCGTAGATCGGCCCCATCGAATTCATCATATGGTTGTGCCGGTTTACTTCGTCGATAAAAATAATTCCGGGTTCGGCATATTTGTGTGCGGAAGCGATGATCCGGTTCCAGACATCGGGAGCGTAAACCATGCCGGGTGCCGGAGGCTGTTCGATCGTGCATTCGCTCAGATCGGCGTTTTCAAACGCGTTTTTATCGGCGAAAGTTACGGTCGTTCCGTCCGGACGGCGATAGACAACGTAGTCACTTCCGGTCGCCTGATCAAAAACCGTCTGATCCCACGCTTTTCCTTCAAATTCGGTTTGAAACCATGCCTTGGCGTCCACCGCATCCATAAAATCATCGGTCACGGTTACGGAAATATTGAAGTTTGTCAGAGAATGCTGGTCATTTTTTGCATGGATGAATCTGAGAATATCGGGATGCTTGATGCTTAAGATCCCCATGTTCGCACCGCGTCTGACGCCGCCTTGTTTTACGACTTCCGTTGTGCCGTTGACGATGTTCATGAAGCTCACCGGACCGGAAGCTACGCCTCGGGTGGAATTAACCATCGATCCGGCAGGTCTTAAAAATTCATAGGTCATGCCGGTTCCGCCGCCGGTCTGATGAATGACCGCAACATCTTGTGCATGCTTCATGATACCTGAGATCGAATCGGGAACATTGAGAACAAAACAGGCTGCCAGCTGTCCTTTTGGTTTACCGGAATTCACGAGACAGGGGGTGTTTGGTACAAACTCGCGATCCAGCATGATCTCTAACATCGAATTAAAAAAGAAGTCGCGCATTACCGGATCCTGTTCGGCCGTCGAAACGTGACCGACTACGCGATAAACGATATCCGACCATTGCTCCACCGGATTTCCTTTTTCATCCTTCAGCGAATAGCGCTTTAATACGACCTTATCCGCATTTAATCCTATCGGAGCCGCGACTCTTCTTGCGGCAGTTCCGGTTCCGTTTCCGTTTCCGTTTTTTGCTGATATTTTTGCCGACACGGCAGGTTCAAAAACTGTACTCATTTACACTCCCCTTTTTGCTACTTTTAAAGACAGCTATCCGATAAAATTAGCGTCTGTTTTTCAGATTTTTTCGTTTAAGGATTGCGGGTTTGAAGGTATTTCCTACTGACCTTTCTCCGACACCAAGTGGGTGACAACCGCTATCAAGTGAAGAGAAATATACCCAAATCAATCTATGCTGTCAACCAAAAAAACCACAATATATTGTACCTGATATGTTTAACATAGCAAAATAATCTGTAAGTTAAAGTAATTCCTTAGGTTTGCGCCCCTAAACTTTTTTTATCATTCGGCAAATTAAATATTTCCGGTCTGTTAAATTTGACTTTCCAAAGGCCGTTTGTATTACTACAACAATGGATAAACTCGTACATGGAATTGCCGCAGACGGCACCGTCCGTCTGATGGCGGCGGTCACAACCGATACCGTCGCCGAGGCGGTCCGCAGACATCAAACTTCTCCAACCGCATCAGCCGCTCTCGGGCGTGTTTTGACCGGAAATCTGCTTCTTGGCGCGAGTCTTAAAGACTACGACCGGCTGACCGTAAAGATCGACTGCGACGGACCGATCGGAGCGATCGTTTCTGAAGCGACTCCCGATGGAAACGTGCGCGGATACGTCCGCAATCCGCAGGCGGAACTACCCGTGAAAGAAGACGGTAAATTCGATGTCGGCGGAATTGTCGGGCAGGGAACATTTTATGTGATCCGCGAATCGGGTTTTGAGCTCGGGCTTCGGACCGATCCTTATGTCGGATCCGTCCCGATCGTTTCAGGAGAGATCGCCGAAGATTTTGCATATTACCTTGCAAAATCTGAACAGATCCCGTCAGCCGTGCTGCTCGGTGTTTTGCTCAAAAATACCGAGCCCTTCGTGGCGGCATCCGGCGGTGTTTTGATACAAATGATGCCCGGCGCAAATGACCATATCGTAACGATGATCGAAGATACGATCATTCACGCGCCACATTTAACTACCGCGATAACCGACGGCGCAGCGCCCGAAGATCTTCTGAAACTCGCGCTAGGTGTCATCGAATTTAAGATCCTCGAAGAAAAGAACGTTGCATTTAAGTGCAACTGCTCAATGGAAAAAGCCGTTTCTCTGATCTCATCGTTAGGAAACGAAGAAGTTATGGACATGCTTGAAAAAGATAATGGAGCCGTGATGGATTGCGGTTTTTGCAATGAAAAGTACGAACTGGATGCAGATCTGCTTCGGGAGATAATTGAAAGCAATAGGCGGTAAAGTGAGCAGAAAGCGGTGAGCAGTGAGCAGGCAGAAACGCGACAGTTATGGAGCGTGCACGTTAGCAGTTAGCAGTTAGCAGTTAGCAGTTAGCAGTTAGCAGTTAGCAGTTAGCAGTTAGCAGTTAGCAGTTAGCAGTTAGCAGTTAGCAGTTAGCAGTTAGCAGTTAGCAGTTAGCAGTTAGCAGAAGTCTACAAGATTCCGTTTGCTGAATTAAAATGATCACGAGTAATACTGCTCACTGCTCACCGCTTACTTCTCACTCCAACCTGCTCACTTCGAATATTCCCGCCAGGTGACCGGACTGCTTCCGTCGTCAATTCTTTTCATCGTAATACAGTCGGGAGCCGGACAAACGAGATAGCAGAGATTGCAGCCTACGCATTCCGGTTCATCGACCACCGGCAGAATTCTTCCGTCGATCTCTTTCAGATCGATGCACTGATGTGCGCCGTCTTCGCAGGCGATGTGACAAAGATTGCACTGGATGCATTTGTCGTGATCGATCTTCGCAACGGTCTTGTAACTGAGATCGAGATTTCCCCAGTCCGTAACTCTCGGCACAGATTTTCCAATGATCTCTGCTACGCTCGAAATCCCCTTGTCGTCGAGATAATTATTCAAACCGTCGATCATATCCTCGACGATCCGGTAACCGTAATGCATAACGGCGGTACAGACCTGAACATTTCCGGCACCAAGCAAGAGAAACTCCGCCGCGTCCTGCCAGTTGCTGATCCCGCCGATGCCCGAGATCGGAACATTCACTTCCGCATCCCGCGCCAATTCGGAAACCATATTGAGCGCGATCGGTTTTACTGCCGGACCGCAGTAACCGCCGTGTGCAGCCTTACCGTTCACATTCGGATAAGGGATCATCGTGTCGAGATCGACACCGATCACGGAATTAATCGTATTTATAAGTGAGACCGCGTCTGCTCCGCCTCTGACAGCGGCCTGCGCCGGCGGGACGATATTTGTCACATTCGGCGTGAGTTTAACGATCACAGGAAGTTCCGAAACTTCCTTGACCCATTCGGTGACCATGCATGTATATTCCGGAACCTGTCCCATCGCCGAGCCCATCCCGCGCTCGCTCATCCCGTGCGGACAGCCGAAATTGAGCTCAAAGCCGTCTGCGCCCGTGTCCTGCGATCTCTTAACGATCTCGTGCCACGCCTCGCGTTTCGACTCGACCATCAGCGAGATGATCACCGCGTTATCCGGATATTTCTTTTTGCATTCGTAGATCTCTTTGAGATTTACTTCAAGCGGACGGTCCGTGATGAGTTCGATATTGTTCAGACCGATCATCCGGTTTGTTCCGTGATCGATGGCAGCGAGACGCGAAGACACGTTGACGATCGGCTCGCCGAGCGTTTTCCAAACCGCCCCGCCCCATCCGGCATCAAACGCACGTTCGACCATCGAACCCATGTTGGTTGGCGGCGCAGAAGCGAGCCAAAAGGGATTCGGCGATTTTATTCCGGCAAAATTGATGCTCAGATCGGCCATTTTAAATTGATAGGTCTTCTATTCTTCAGGACGTCCACCGGCGTCCATTCCCGAAACGCTTGCCTGATTGATAACTTTTACCTTGAGATCATCGATCACTCTGACCTGGCAGGAAAGTCTTGTATTGACGCCGAGATCTGCCTTGGTCGCGAGTATCCCTGCTTCCGCTTCACCGATCTCGCCCGGATCTCCGGAAATCACTTCAACACGGCATGTCGTGCACCGCGCGTTTCCGCCGCACCGGTGCAGAATATCGACTCCGTTATCTTCGAGACAAAGTACGAGTTTTCTTCCTTTTTCGGCATCGAACGCCACGTCACCCGTTGCTGTTTCAGCAGTAATTGTCGGCATTTATAATTGCTCCTGAATAAATTGAATTTTGTAGAACTTATGTCTTTTGACTTTAGGATAAATCGAGAGATAAAAGCAAGTAGTAACTTTGGCGCCGAGTTTCAATTATTCGAACATTTAGAGATCTTGAATGCCGAAGATGATCAACCGTCGTTACTGAAAAGACCGTATTGTTAACTTCTAGACTTGGTAAATCTTTGGCTGATTTCTGCTTGTCCCGAAGGGACATTTGAGAGTAGCCCCGCCATTTATGGCGGGGTCATGTAATTGAAAGTGAACCAGTCCCATCGGGACGGATGAATCATAACGGTTCAATCGTCCCGATGGGACTCCTTTTGTCTTTTGATCTTACCCACCGATAAATCGGTGGGCTATTGCCGGACGTCCCTTTCGGGACACAAAACGCTAATTTCCCGAGTAATAAATCTTTTCAAGAAAAAGACCGGAAGGAGGTGCGGTAAATTTAGCGGGCGTATTCGTCGGATATTTGAGGATCCTTTCAAAGGCCGTATCCGAGAGATTTCCCCGTCCGACCTCGGCGAGCATGCCGACGATCCTTCTTACCATCTTCCATAGAAAATGGCTCGACTTGATCCGAAAACAGATCAGATCTGCTTCGAGAAAAAGTTCCACGCTTTCAACATTGACGATCGTCGATTGATCCTTTGTATCGTCAAACTGACAAAACGAAGCAAAATCGTGCCGGCCAACGAGTGTTTCTGCCGCGTTTGTCATTTTCTGAGGATCGAGTTCGTCCTTGATCCACCAAACAAGGTTTTTTGAAAATGCCGTCCGCCTTGTTGAGATCTGGTAAAGATACTGCCTCGCAACCGCATCATGTCGGGCATGAAAATTATCCTGAGCATTTTGAACTTTGAGGATATTTATATCGTGCGGCAGGAGATCGTTAAACCCATGCTGGATCATCTTAGGCGTGACATTTGTACGCAGTTCCTGAACTCTCAGGTGCGCGATCTGCTGAATTGCGTGAACACCGGCATCGGTCCTTCCCGCACCGCCGATATCGACCTTCCCGGAAAAAAGCTCGCGCGCAGCGTTCATCAATTCGCCCTGAACAGTTTTTGCATTATGCTGAATCTGCCAGCCGCGATAGCGCGTTCCTTCATATTCGATTTCGAGTTTCCAGGTATTCATAAGAAAAAAGTTAACTGAGAGTTGGCGGAAAGTTATCAGATAGTTTTTAGAAAGCACCGGAAGTTATTTTGGAACATTTCGTAAATACTGCGCCAGCGATAAGGTCATACGGGAAATTTCCGTTAACTCACCGTAAAGCTCGTCAAACTGTTCCTGATTTACATATCCTAGATCAAGAGCGATATAAAGATGTGATTGAACTTCCGCAGCCGAGCCCCTCGCAATATTAACAAAGTTTGCAAATTCGATACTCGTTCGTCTTCCGTATCCCTCCGCAATATTTGCCATTACCGAAACGGCTGCTCTTCGTATCTGATCTTTTAATCCAAAGTCCCGTCCAAATTCTTCAGCTGAACTAATTTGATAAATCTTACGAGTTACCGTTCTAGCTCTCTGCCAAGCCTTTATCTCTTCAAATTTAACAAACTTAGCCATCTACGCCATTGTACTTCTGGTACTTTCTGAAACTCTGCCACTTTCTGCCAACTTCCTGTCAACTCTTGCTGATCCTAACCTTCTCCCGGTTTTTGTTTACCGCGACAAAGACCAGTTCCGCCTCGGTCACGCGGACGATCTGTCCGCGCGAACCGAATCTTTCGGCTTCAACCACCACGCGGATAGTTATTGAGGTGTTTCCGACCTTCTGTGTTTCAGCATAAAAACTCACAAGATCGCCGACAAAAACCGGTTCGTGAAAAATCACTTCCTTCATCGCAACCGTCACAAAAAGGTCATGGCCGGTATGCCGGACCGCTTCGACGCCGCCGGCGATGTCGATATAACTCAGAATGATCCCGCCAAAGATCGTCCCGTGATGATTGGTATCGCGCGGCATCATTGTCAAACGTATCGCCGCGTTTCTCATTCTTTCCTGTACTTTTTCTTCCGTTAATTCATTCATTACTTTCTATTTCGCGGTTCGCCTTTCGCGTTTCGCGTCTCGCTATACGCTATTCGTTATACGTCTTTACGTCCTTGCTGGATAATTCACCGCCTTCGAACCACAAGCACGCTTCCTAACGGTCGCGTTTCTGCCTGCTCACCGCTCACTGCTCACCGCTAAGTCCACTCCCGGCTTCCGACATGCACGCTTCCTGACGGTCGCGTTTCTGCCTGCTCACCGATCACCGCTCACTCCCAGCTCCCGACCTGCACGCTTCCTAACGGTCGCGTTTCTGCCTGCTCACCGCTCATTGCTCACTCCCGGCTTCCGACATGCACGCTTCCTGACGGTCGTGTTTCTGCCTGCTCACCGCTCACTCCCAGCTCCCGACAGGCGCGCTTTCTAACGGTCGCGTTTCTGCCTGCTCACCGCTCACTCCCAGCTCCCGACATGCGCGCTTTCTAACGGTCGCGTTTCTGCCTGCTCACCGCTCACTCTCAGCTTCCGACATGCACGCTTCCTGACGGTCGCGTTTCTGCCTGTTCACCGCGAACTGCTCACCGCTCACTCCCGGCTTCCGACATGCACGCTCCCTAACGGTCGCGTTTCTGCCTGCTCACCGATCACCGCTCACTCCCAGCTTCCGACATGCACGCTCCCTAACGGTCGCGTTTCTGCCTGCTCACTGCTCACCGGCAGCTGCTCACTTTTCACTCCCCCGCCTCAGCCATTTTCTCCAAAACCCAGTCATGGATCGTGTCCCTCAGCTGCGGGAGGTGATCATCAAAGAAGTGACCGCAATTTTGAAATACCTTCAGCGTTGTATCCGTCACAGCGGAGACCTTTGCGACCAGTTCATTGAGACTCTCCACCGATCCGAATTCATCTTTATCCCCGTGAACAAAGAGGATCGGTTTTCGCAGATCTTCGAGAAACCCGAAATCCTTATATTTATCGACCGGCGTTCCGATGCTTATCAGTCTGACAACACGGTCGTCATTCATCGCGACCTCGCTTCCGACCCTCGATCCGAAAGAAAATCCGGCAAGCGTTATCGGCTGCCCGGGATAATTTTCGGACAAATAGTCCAGGATATCGAGAACGTCGTCTTTTTCGCCGATTCCGTCATCATGTTCATCGGTCGAATTTCCGACCCCACGGAAGTTGAACCGGATGGTGATCAATCCGGCGTCGATCAATCCCGCTGCGGCGCGGAACACGACCTTATTGTGCATTGTTCCTCCGCCAAGCGGATGCGGATGGCAGACCAATGCGACGCCTTTTGCTTCTCCGGCCGGCTCCCTGAGAATCGCTTCGAGTTTTCCGTGCGAAGCCGGCACGAATAAATTTCCTTTTGGATACATAACTAAATTGTCGATTTTAGGTTCTGAATATTGCCTTTGCAAATGCGCTTTTCTCTATTTCGTGGTATTTTGAAGGTGAAATTTTCGTTTCGGATTTTGTATTTCATACTCCTTTTTTCTTAACTCTCAACTACAATTATAATTTTTTCTGGTCACAGATTTTTTATGGAAGAGATTTTAAACAACGACGATGCGGAGATGGAAAATGCCGCAGAGGACCCTTTAGCAGAAACCGCGGAAGAGACCTCAGAACCCGCTGAGGAAATTGAAAAACCAAGGAAGGAAAAAAAAGCGCGCAGGCCTTTCAGCGTTTGGCTCGAAGGCGAAAATGCGGCGAGAACGCTTTATCTTGGTTTTGGCTTTTTCGCGATCCTTCTCCTGATGGTATTACTGCAGTTTTCAACATCCGCGATCTGCTGCGGAGATTGGGACGGCTATTATCATATCCGCTGGAGCGCTTTGATCTGGGAGAATATCAAGCATTTGAAATGGCTTCCCGAATTCAAATGGCTTCCGCTTACCGTCCTCAACCCGAACGACTACGCGGATCACCATTTTCTCTTTCATCTGCTTCAAATACCTTTCTTGTGGTTTTTTGAGGCGGTTACGGCGGCAAAAGTGGCGGCGGTATTTTATGGAACTCTGGCGATCTTTTCGGTTTACTGGCTTCTCTACCGCTATAACGTAAATTACATGCTCGTCTGGCTTCTCGCCCTTTTGACATGCGCAAATCCGTTCTTTTACAGAATGAGCATGGCCAAGGCACCGCCATTGACGATCATTATTACGATCGCCGGAATTTATTTTCTGTTTGAGAGAAAATACAAATGGCTTCTGCCATTGATGTTCGTTTTTGTCTGGACGTACAGCCTTTTTCCGCTGCTTTTTATCGCCGCCTCGATCTGGGTTGGGGTGATTGCCTGGAACGACAGGAAATTTGAATGGGAGCCGCTTGCCTATACCGGCGGGGGCATGATCCTTGGAAATTTGATAAACCCGTATTTCCCGAATAATTTGAGTTTGTTTGCGGAACACTTTTTTACGAAGATCGGCGGCAATTTCGATGTCCCGGTCGGCGGAGAATGGTATCCGTACACGGGAACGCAGCTTCTGACGCATCTGACGGTCGCACTTATCGCGATGTTTGTCGGTTATGTCCTTTACAGACCCCGTAATAAATATCTTCCGGAAAAGACCACGTTTTTCCTGATCTTTTCGACGATCCTGCTGATTTGGATGTTCAAATCCAAACGGCTGGCGGAATACTTCCCCCCGTTTGCGATCCTGTTCTGTGCGTTCAGCTGGAAATCCTTTATGAGATCAACGGAGCCGCAGCTGCCTGAAGACTTCCGGCGCGAGATCGAGCCTTTGCTCGATTCCGAAAAGACAACGGAAAAAGGCGAGTTGATCAGTTCTATCAAACAGGCCGTCCCGTGGGTTTTGGGAACCGTGCTCGTCTTTACGATGTTTTACAATTACGTCGGAATTAATCTTAAGCCCTTCGGAATTCAGCAAGAGGGCCTGATCACAACGATCAAAAAAAATCAGACCGACGACAAATACGTTGAGGCGATGGAATGGGCGAAAGCAAATATTCCGGCAGGAGAAAGAATATTTAATTGT
>JAWKHO010000007.1:0-163790 GCA_041394785.1 Pyrinomonadaceae bacterium
AATTCTTCCAGGAGTCTCGCCGTTTCTTTCTCATAAACCCGATAAACATTGTCTGCGAAAGTCTTGCTTTCAAACATGCGTCCCGGTGTGACCGCGGCAACCTTCTGCTCCTTGCAGTCTTCGCTAACTCTTCTGACCTCGATTTCGTTTGCACCGCCGTTCCTTATAAAAATAAGTCTTGGTTTACCCGTTTTACTGCAGTTCTCTAGTCTGAAAACGTTGTTTCTGCCCGTAACAACCATTTCATCAAGCAGTTTGTTTGTGCCGTTTTCATAAATGCGAAAGACGGAATTGCTGGCCGATCGGCTCTCATGGATCTCTCCCGTTTTTAATGTCCGGACAGCTATTTCCCCGCAATCGGCGTTTACTCTGCGGATCACGACCTCTCGCGGCATCGAATTTTGAAACTTAACCTCAAGCGAAGTTCCGCCATCCCTGCTGCAGTTTTCAACCTTAAAATTTGAGTGTGCTTTGTCAAGTACAAACTCCCGGATCAGCCGGTTCGTATCTTTCTCATAGGCGCGAAAAACGGTTCCGATATATGCATTTCCGCCGAGCTTCTCGCCCCGAGTTAAGACCTTACCGGGATTTTCTTTACAATTTTCCGTAACGGTTCTCACGTCAACATCCCGAATCGTCGCATTTTCAAATTCAAATCTCTTTATAGCTCCAACCGTGCTGCATTTCGTCTGCGCACTGGCGCTAAATGACATCAGACAGAGCACAGCGATCGTAAGGGACAATAAAACCAATGACCTGTTCATTTTTAGATTTGTTTTAATCATTTTCTAAAATCCGTCGTCTCTGCCGGATTCCCCGATCAGCAAATTGTAAAACTTTCTATGCCGGCGTCGTCCTTCTCGATAGACCGCATGTCTTTCAGGATCAAAAGTAAACTTTGCACCCTCCGCTCTGCTGACTCTTGAGATATCTTCGATCTCACCAGTCATTTCCGAAGCCAGCAAAACGACACCGCGAGAGGATGCTTCTCTTGTATCCGGGAGATCCATGTTTTGCGCGAGGACGTCGCAAATGATCTGCGTCCACACCGGAGATTCCCGCAACGCGCCGCCGGAGGCGATGATCTCCTTTATTTCCGATACTTTCAGCAGTTGATCATAGATCTCCGCAAATCTGTACGCGACCGATTCGAGTGCTGCCTGGACAATATCGATCTTATCGTGCGCATGCCTTAGACCAAGTATCGCACCCTCAGCAAAATCGTGATAGCCCGTACTCCTTTCACCTGCCAAAAACGGTAAAAATGTAATTCCATGCTGATCCGGCTTACGGGCTTCGATCTTTGCTTCAGTCTTGTCGTCGTCTTTTTTCAGACGAAAATTTTTCTTCAGCCAGCCGTAAAGCCCGCCGCCGTCAGATAATGCTCCGCCGATTATTATTCTTTTCCGGTCGATTCGGTAACACCAAAGACCTTCGGGAATATTTTCCGGTACCTCACCTTCGAACGCCACCCGCATCGCGCCCGAAGTGCCGATCATAAGTGCCGCCCTTTCTTCGGAAACGCAGTTTGCACCAATGTTGTTGCCTGCCCCGTCGCCGATCGCGGAAAACCATTTTGTTTCCTTAAGAAAACTCCAGCGATCGCCGAATTGATCATTCAGAAAAAAAGTTTGGTTATCATTTGGAACGATCTTGGGAAGATTGTTTTCCGAGATCCCAAGATAAGCCAGGAGTTCGGCATCCCAGACACAGTTTCTGATATCGAAAATCCCGGTACCCGATGCCATCGAAACGCCGGTGACGGGAATTCTCACTTCGCCCGGATCGCTCATTCGATGGATCTTTAATGACAGATAGTCTGAAAACGAGATCCAGCGGTCGGTTCGCTCGAATTCTTGCGGATATTCATTCCGAAGCCACAAAAGCTTTGCTGTCCAATAGCTCGAATGAAACCGGCATCCGGTCCGGTTATGAATTTTATCCTCATCCAGATCTGCCCGCAGTTTTTCTGTGTATTTTGCCGGGCGTGTTTCGCCCCAGGCAAAGACCTTTGTTGTCGGATCTCCATTTTTGTCTATCCCGAGGATGCTGTGCCAGAAAGAGGAAGTAGCAGCATAAAGAATTCGTTCGGCGTGGTTTGCGGAGCTTTCCTGAATGGTATCGATTGCACTTACAGCATGTAAGAACGCTTCCTCCGCATCGATCTCGTAGCCGCCGTCCTGAGTTGTTGTCAACTGCCGCTCATTTTTCACCATTGTATGAGGCAGGACGTTTGCTTCGCGGTCATAAAGCGCCGAGCGAACGCTCGAGGTTCCGATGTCAAGTGCTAGAAAAAGTGGTGACTTCAAATCTCGCGTGTCAGAGAGAGATACAGATCAAAATTTATAGATTCGCTTCGAAGGCTTGATTCCAAAAATGGCGGAAAAAGAAATTTAGCTGCCAAATTCCACCCCAAGTACCTTTTTAAACCACCATCTCAGGCCGACCAATAAGAATCGGCGATCTTTCATGAATTCAGGCGGTTTCCCTTCAAAATAGTGTCCTACAAACTGTAAGATCCATCCTATCACGAAAAGCATTAACGCGATCCGCCACGTACCGGTCACAAAAAGACACGTCGGCACAAGGAGGATCGAGATGGCGATCATCGGAATTCCGATCGCATGCGTAAACTTGTTTACCGGATGCTGATGTGCGAGCGCATATTCGTCGATCCAGTCATCCCAGCTTCTTCCACCCATCATAGATTTGTCTTCCTTTTGGTTTTTTGGGAAGTATATCCTTACATTCTTCCTGCGTAAACAAATTCCCGTGATTTTATCAGTATCGTCTGTACGTTTTTACAAAAAGGCCGCGGTCTATTTCCTCAGAATCGCTCTCTGTAAATCCATCCAAAAAATCATCGGGCATGAACACATCTGCATCATCAACTTCTAACGGGATCCGGGTAACGATCCATTTGTCGATCTGATCTGCAAAGCTTTCGTATGTTTTTGAACCGCCTATCACAAACAGATCGCAGCCCAAATATTTACTGATCTCGGTTACTTCCTCTTTGCTTTTTGCAATCAATACGCCCGGCAGATCGTCTGCTTCAAGACTTCCCGAAAGGATAATATTAAGCCGGTTTGG
The DNA here is from genome assembly GCA_041394785.1 of Pyrinomonadaceae bacterium. Taxonomy (GTDB): domain Bacteria; phylum Acidobacteriota; class Blastocatellia; order Pyrinomonadales; family Pyrinomonadaceae; genus Aridibacter. The sequence goes on from JAWKHO010000007.1 coordinate 3,094, forward strand.
GAGGCGTTTTCCGATCGAACGCCACGTATTTGCGCCCATCAGAACGGCATGTCCCGTTGTGGTTTTTCGAAAGAACTTCAAATCCGCGGAATAGTGCCATGGTAATTTTCCGTTCTTGCCGATCGCAAGATTTTCGGCGACCGCTGCGATTCCGATGATTGCCATATAACTGCTGTCTACCCAAAGAATTTTACGTTTGTATGGGTGCCGTCACAGAAAGGTTTTGTACGGGAAGCTCCGCATCTGCAAAGGGCAATGCTTTTTCCTTTGCAGAGCTGCACGCTGCCGTCACGGTCTTCCATTTCAAAACTTCCCTGAACCAAAAGCGGGCCGTTTTTTGATGCTCTAATCCGAAGATATTCGCTCTTCTCAGGAGTGGTTTCTTCCGGTTCTTCCTCACTTTCTTTTTCGTATGAAAGTGCGCCGGACGGGCAATTATCGATAGCATTCTTAATATTCTCGTGTGAAGCATATTCAAGCTGGATCCAGGGCCGTGCCTTCGGATTAAAAACACCCGGTGAACCCTTTACACATTCGCCGGCATGTATGCACAGATCCGGTTTCCAATAAACTGTAAGCTCTCCGTCCACATATTTTTTTTCATCACTATCACTCATATTAATACCTCAAATGCGCAATCTTTCGCCCTTATAAACCGAAATTTCTGATCCCTTTGCAAGCAATATCGAATTCGGCTCCGTATCGCTTAAGAAATCAAATCTATCCCCGTATGTTTCACCGAAATCGACATCGATCTCGGCATAGTTTACATTGAAAAGTTCCCACTTCGGGTGCTCGACTTTGTATTCATCCGTGTTGTTTTGCCGGCGTTTTGTATATCCCCAGTAATGTTCGATTATAAATTCACCTTCCGTTCCTTCTTCCGGAACTCCTGTGTTTTCAGCAATTTCAACGTGAAGACGATTATCGCATAAACCTTTCGACCAGTAATATGTGAGTTCATCCTCTGTTTTTTCGCTGTCCATATCCCATGTTTCATAGGGTTCGCCGTAAACTGTCCGTGCAACATAGGTGATCGCCGGTTTCGGAACGATCTCTTTTATAAATACCACTCCGCGTCTTTCTTCATCTTCTGCTTTTCGCTTTACATAGAATCTCAAATTCACTTCTTCAAAATCCGTGTGAAACGGTATCGAAAACCCTAAAACGCGTGTATCCAGAAATCTAAAACCGACCAGACTTACAAAGCACTTTCCCTCAAAAAGATCGATCGCCGTCCCATCCGGAACAAAATCCGCCAGCAGATCCGGTTCGACTTCATAGTTTGCCATGATCAGATCTTCCCATTTTGCCGTCAGAAATTTTCTCATATCTATGTGCTTTAAGTTATCCGAAAATGAATACTGAGAATTTTATGTAGTAAAACGCTGGTTTGCGGTGTTTTACTTTTAAAACCATTTTACACTAAAGGAAATGCTTAGAACATTTCAAAGAGGATTATGATCCGAAAGATCGCAATTTTGCTCGCCGTTATTTTTATCTTCCCCGCCGAAAATTCTTCTTTGGCGGGTCTTTCTAAAAGATCAGAGGTGAACGTCAAAATGATGACCGACCAGGCGGATGCGGTCTTATCGATTCTTGAAAAACGTGCCCGAAAGCAGACAGTTTCTGAACCTGACTGGAAAAGACTGTTTGAAAGCGAAGGTTACCTTCGGCTAAAGAAACGGGAACATTCTCTAGGCCGTCGATTTGAAGATTCAGAGTTCAGGTTATTTGTGACTTCAGAAGAATTATTAAGTAAGCGCACACGGCTTCGTGAAACGGTAGCAAAATGGAAAACTGCTGATGTCCGGAAAACTGCCAGCATGGCGCTCGAGTATTTGCCCGAGAATGCGGCGATTTCGGCGAAGATTTATCCGGTGATCAAACCCCGGAGCAATAGTTTTGTATTTGAGATCAAAACTGATCCTGCAATATTTCTATATGTTGATCCGGAAGTTGAACTTCCGAAATTCGAAAATACGTTAACTCACGAGCTTCACCATATTGGATTTGGTTCCGCCTGTCCGGATAAAGAAACGGCCAAGCAGATCGAATCGCTCCCGAAGGACTCGCAAAACGTTCTAAAGTGGCTTGGCGCCTTTAGTGAGGGGTTTGCAATGCTTGCGGCCGCCGGCGGACCGGAGGTAGATCCCCACAAGTTTAGCGCGGAAGAAGATCGTAAACGATGGGAAAAAGACGTCTCGAATTTTAATAATGATTTGAAAGATGTTGAAGATTTCCTGATAGATCTGTCCGAAGGAAAACTCGATCAGGATGCTGAGATCGACAAAGCCAGATCGTTTTACGGGATTCAAGGTCCATGGTATACGGTCGGATGGAAAATGTCGGCGGTTATTGAAAAGTCGCTTGGAAGAAAGGAACTGATCAAATGTATGTGCAGCAATCAGCTGCTGCTGTCGACATTTAACAAAGCTGCAGGAAAATACAACAAAGAGAGCGGAGAAGAACTCAGACTTTGGACAGATTCGCTTATCGAAAAGCTTCGCTAAACGGCAACTGGTGCCGCGATCTTTTTGTGGGAACTATACCCGATCAAATCGAGGTTTTCATATTTCAGATCGAGCAAACCGCTTAATCCTCTCATCGTTTCGGCATTGACGATCTCAAGCCTTGGCAGCTCCAGCGGTTCCCGGCCAAGAAGCGTGTCAACCTGTTCGAGATGATTGGAATATATATGAAGATCGCCGAATGTATGGATAAATTCACCCGGTTCAAGCCCGCAAACGTGTGCAATAAGGTGAGTTAATAGTGCATATGACGAGATGTTGAATGGCACACCCAAAAAAGCATCTGCGCTTCTTTGATACAGTTGGCAATGAAGCGTTTTTTCATTCTCAACCTTAAATTGAAAAAGTGTATGACATGGCGGTAAATCGACCTCGTCTGCCTGCTCGGGATCCCAGCCGGTAACGATCAGTCGTCGTGAGTTGGGATTTTTCCCGATCAGATCTATCAGTTCACTTATTTGATCGATCCCGTTTCTTTCCGGATAATCGCCGCCAAAACTCCTCCACAGGTAACCGTAAACCGGTCCGAGGTCACCTGCTTTTCTGCCAAATCGTGACGTGTGTTCTTCGTCCGCCCATTCTTTCCAGATGTCGACACCCCGGCTGCGCAGGTTTTCCTCGCTTGTGTCGCCCGAAAGAAACCAGAACAACTCTTCGGCAACCCAGCGGAAAGGTACGCGTTTTGTCGTGACGATCGGAAATCCGGCGCGCAGATCGAAACGGGTTTGATAGCCAAACGCAGATATCGTACCGACGCCTGTCCTGTCATCGTGTCTGATGCCGTTGTCTAAAACATGGCGTAATAGTTCGTGGTATTGCTTCATTTTTGAAGGGTGCTCGTTTGTGGATTTACGTGCTTAAAGTTACCATATTCGCTGGGATTATAACCAGCGTTGAAAAAAAATGGCAGGAAATTTGGAAGTCAGTTTTAACAGTCCGCAATGCGGATGGATGTCGATCGGGTTTGAAGACGGAAAACACTCTTTTCAAACCACGACCGCCCACGCCCCGCATTCGACTGCCCTCTCGGAATTGCTTCTGACAGTAACGGAACTTCTCAGCAATGAGAATTTTGCGCACACATTAAAGTGGAACCGTGATCCCGAAGAATTTGATTTTATTTTTGCACGGGTCGGCGATGAGACCTCGATCGAGATAATCGAATATCCCACGGAGGAACGTGACCAGCTTAGGAGCCGGCGAGTTTTCATTCATCGCGGAGAAGCACATCAGATCGCGACGGCATTCTTAAAGACATTCGATCAGCTATTCGACGAACGAAACGTAGATGAATTTGAGCAAAACTGGCATCAGAAGTTCCCGACTGCTGAGTTTGAAAGGCTTAAAGCCGCGGTTGAAAACGATGGACAATAAACAAAGATGCCAAAGTTGCGGAATGCCCGTAGACGAATCTTTTTCAAATTTGGGGACAAATTCGGAAGGTTCGTTTACCGCCGAGTTTTGCAGTTTTTGTTTTCAGAACGGTTTTTTTACAAAACCGGATCAGACTTTGGAAGAAATGATCGAAAGTTCGATCGAAAACATGACCAAAGATCTGGGAATGGCTTTTGATCAGGCACGTGACCTCGCTACTTCGTTTATTCCAACCCTTGGGCGCTGGAAAAATATCTAATTCTCCGTCCGGAATTTGTCTCAATAATAATGAAAGAAAAGCTTTTACAGTATCTTGCATGTCCCGTTTGCGGCGGTGACATTTTGCTTGTTCATATTGCCGAACGGGAAGAGAATGAGATCATCGACGGTACGCTTTCTTGTAAAAAATGCGAAAGAGAGTATCGGGTACTGCGCGGCGTTCCGCGTTTTGCCGAGCTTGATAAGATCGAACGCGACAAGGCCGAAACGGCACAGAATTTCGGGTGGCAATGGAACAAGTTTACACAGGAAGACGGAAAATATTCGGATCAGTTTCTGGGTTGGTTACAACCGGTAAGACAGGAGTTTTTTAAAGAAAAGATCGTTTTGGAAGGCGGATGCGGAAAAGGGAGGCACACAGCGCTTGCTCATGAGTGGGGCGCAAAGGAGGTTATCGGCATTGACCTTAGCGCGGCGGTAGAATCAGCTTTTCAGGCAACGAGAAATCTGCCGAATGCGCATATTGTACAGGCGGATATCTTCAAACTTCCGTTTAAGAAAATCTTTGACTATTCATTCAGTGTCGGCGTACTTCACCACACACCGGATCCGAAAAAGGCGTTTGTTTCACTTGCTTCCAAAGTTAAAAAAGGGGGCAGCATTTCGGCCTGGATATACGGCCAGGAGAATAACGATTGGATCGTAAATTATGTTAATCCGGTTCGAACGTCCTTTACCTCAAAAATGAAGCAGCCGACGCTTTATCAGCTTTCGAAGCTTCCGACTGTAGGTGTTTTTCTCGCGTCAAAACTGATCTATAAACCCCTCAATAAAGCGGCGAAACCTCTTGCAAACAAGCTTTTTTACAACGATTACCTAAACCATCTCGGAACTTTCGGCTGGCGCGAGCAGCATAATATCGTTTTTGATCATCTCGTTGCGCCGACGGCGTTCTATATTTCGAGAGAAGATTTTGAAAAGTGGTGGGAAGAGATCAGGGCCGAAAATGTTGAAATCACCTGGCATAACCAAAATTCCTGGTGCGGATTCGGAATTGTTAATTGAACCGCAGAGGCACTGATACGCGGAGACGGAATTGGACAAACTGGATGAAAATCAAACTATTTTAAATCAGGTTACCGAAAGGATAATAGGCTGTGCGATCGAGGTCCACCGGGGATTAGGACCGGGACTATTGGAATCTGCGTATGAGGAGTGTTTGTGTTTCGAGTTGTCTCAGAATGGATTGAAATTTAAGCGTCAAGTTCCTCTTCCTATTGAATATAAAGAGGTTAAACTTGATTGTGGCTATGTGATGGATATCGTTGTTGAAGATCTTGTGATACTGGAAATTAAGGCGGTGGAGAAACTTTTGCCGGTCCATTAAGCCCAATTACTTTCCTATTTGAAATTGAATAGGAAGAAAGTCGGATTGCTTCTTAACTTTAAGGTTCCGGTACTCAAAAATGGTTTGAAACGTATTGTCAACGATTTTTGATTCACTCTGTGTCTCAGCGCCTCTGCGGTGAAATGAATTATGGAGAATTTACCACTCGAAATGCAGGAACACACCTACGCGATCATGAATCGGGTAGAAGATTCGCACTGGTGGTTTGTCGGCCGACGGGCGATTCTTGAATCATTTCTGGAAAAGATCTCGAGCGAATTGCGAGCGGCGAATTCAGAGTTACGCTTCCTTGATGTCGGCTGCGGAACCGGTGCAAATCTTGAAATGCTTGCCGGATTTGGTGACGCTGAAGGTGTTGACGTTTCGGATGATGCGCTCGAGTTTTGCAAAGCAAAGGGACTCAAAACTCATAAAGGTCTCGCCGAGGAACTTCCTTTTGAAGATGAAAGTTTTGATGTGGTGACGGCGCTCGATGTCGTCGAACATCTTGACGACGACATTGCGGGTCTTAAGGAGATGTACAGAGTTTTGCGCAGCGGCGGGAAAACTTTGATCTTTGTGCCTGCTTTTATGTGGCTTTGGGGAGTTCAGGATGATATTTCAAATCACCGCATCCGTTATACGAGAAAGCAGATCGTGGAACGCATGGAAAAAGCGGGTTTTGAAGTGGAACGTGCGACTTATGCTAACATTACGTTTTTTAGTCCGATCCTTTTAGGAAGAACTTTGATGAAGCTTACCGGTGTGAAACCCGAATCAGAAAATAATGTAAATGTGGCAGCATTTAACGGGTTTTTCGGTAAGATCTTCAGCGCGGAAAGATTTTGGCTGAAGCGTGCAAATTTCCCGTTTGGCGTTTCGATTGTTCTGGTTGGAAAAAAGAAATGAACGAAGAATACAGCAGTGCCTGGAGTAAATTCCGGAAGCGCGTGACGATAAATGCCGAACCGCAGGCGATATACAATGCGTTTGCGAGCCAGATCGGACTCGAAAGCTGGTTTTTAAGAAAGGCCCAGTTTTTAACGACAGACGGCAGGGTGCGTAAAAACGACGAGCTTATCCAGGCAGGTGATAAATACGTTTGGCTTTGGCACGGATACGGCGACGATGAAAGCGAAAAAAGAGAGATCCTGGAGGCTAATAACCGTAATTATCTCGTTTTCAATTTTTCGGGCGGCTGTAAGGTTTCGGTTCGGATAAAAAAGGCCGGCGGAGAGAATTTACTTGAATTGATCCAGGAAGACATCGTATTTGAAGAAAATCCATACCAGAATCTTTTTGTTTCATGCGGTGAGGGCTGGACGTTTTATCTCGCAAATCTGAAATCCTATCTTGAGGGCGGAATCGACTTAAGGAACAAGAATTCCGCGATCCAGAATGTGATCAACGCTTAACGATCCAAATTAAGATCTCAAAGAAATATGCAGAAACAGAAAATGCCGGATAATCCGGAAATTTCACTATTCCTTCCCGTGCTGAACGAGGAAGAGAATCTGCGTCCGATGCACGAGAAGATTTCGGGCGCATTGGAATCGCTGGATCGATCCGCCGAAGTGATCTATGTTGATGACGGCTCAACCGATGGTTCTTTGGCGATTTTGCGTGAGCTGGCCGCCGGTGACGGAAGAATACGGATCATCTCTCTTCGCCGCAATTACGGTCAAACAGCAGCAATGGCTGCAGGTATCGATGCCGCAAAAGGTGACATTCTCATTCCGATGGATGCGGATCTGCAAAATGATCCGAAGGATATTTCGCGGCTTCTTGAAAAACTCGATGAGGGTTTCGATGTCGTTTCCGGATGGCGAAAAGACCGGAAAGACAAAATGATTACGAGAAAGATTCCTTCGATGATCGCAAACCGAATAATTTCCTGGATCGGCGGCGTCCATTTACACGACTACGGCTGTTCGTTAAAGGCATACAAACGGGACATCTTACAGGATGTAAGGTTATATGGCGAAATGCACCGCTTTATTCCGATCTACGCGAGCTGGGCCGGTGCCCGTGTAACCGAAATTCCGGTGGAACATCATCCGCGGACAATGGGCGAGTCCAAATACGGTCTTTCGCGGACCGTTAAAGTCATTTTTGATCTGATCACGATCAAGTTTCTCGCTTCTTATCAGACCAAACCCCTTTATGTTTTCGGAACCTTCGGACTTCTGGCATTTCTTGTCTCGATCATCGCCGGCGGATGGGCAATCGGACTTAAGCTTACCGGGACGGCGGATTTTGTTGAAACTCCGCTTCTGCTGCTTTCTTTTGTAATGATCGCGATCAGTGTTCAGTTTTTTCTGATGGGACTTTTAGCCGAGCTGCTGGTTCGTACCTACCACGAATCTCAGGACAAATCTATCTATGCGGTAAGGGAAAAGATCGGCTTTTCTGAATAGCACACCGCGTTTTTGTGATCATACATTGACTTTATATGTGCGGAATTACGGGTTGGGCAAACATTGATCCATCGGTGCAGAACGCTTTTGGCGATGAAGATCAGCTGCGCCGGATGTGCTCAAAGATCATACATCGCGGGCCGGATTCTGAAGGGACCTGGCTGGGTGAAGGCACCGCGCTTGGTATGCGGCGGCTTGCAATAATCGATCTCAACACAGGCGACCAGCCCTTTTGGAACAGCCGGAAGTCGGTCGTAGTAGTCATGAACGGCGAGATATACAATTATCGTGAACTTCGCCGCGACCTTCAGAAAAAGGGTTATGAATTTCGCACGGAATCCGATACTGAGGTTTTGCCGCACCTTTATGATGAATACGGCGAACAGTTTACAAAGAAACTCAACGGGATGTTTTCTATCGCACTTTGGGACTCAGGTTCCAAAAAACTATTGCTGACGCGTGACCGGTTTGGAGAAAAACCGCTGTATTACGGCGAGTTCGGCGGAAAACTACTTTTTGCATCCGAACCAAAATCGCTGCTTTCTCATCCCGATGTGGATCCGGAGATCGATCCCGAATCGCTCAACACATATCTTTCGCATGATTATGTCCCGGCGCCGAATTCCATTTACAAAAGGATCAGTAAGCTGCCTTCGGCTCACACATTGGTGTTGTCTGATGGCGAAATAAAGCTTTCGGAATACTGGAAGCTCAGCTTTCAAAAACCGGCGTCGGTCCCTGACGTAAATGAAGCAGCCGGGGAGCTTAGCAGACTCCTTTCGGGTGCAGTAGATCTGCGTTTGGTCTCAGATGTACCGCTTGGAGTTTTGCTTTCCGGCGGCGTTGATTCATCCACGGTTGCTGCGTTTGCACAAAAGCATTCCAAAAGAAAGATCAAGACGTTTTCCATCGGATTTGAAGAAGATTCATTTGACGAATCAAAGCACGCGAGAAAAGTAGCGGAACATCTAAAAACCGAGCACTATGAAGATATTCTGAGTGTAGAAACTGCCTCAAACCTTATTTCCGAGATCGGAGAATGGCTCGATGAACCATTGGCTGACGGATCTCTGATACCGACGTTTTTGCTTTCGCGATTTGTCCGGGAGAGCGTCACGGTCGCACTCGGCGGCGACGGCGGCGACGAGATCTTTGCGGGTTATCCGACATACTTCGGACACAAAGTAGCGAAGGTTTACAATTCGATCCCGGGTTTTGTCCGCTCGGGAATGATCGAGCCGATCGTAAACAGTCTGCCTGCAAAAACAAACAATCTCTCATTTGACTATAAAGCTAAACGATTTATTGCGTCGGCAAATTATGATCAGATCCAGAGACATCATTCGTGGTTTGGCTCATTTGCGTTTGACGGAAAGAAGGACCTCTTATCATCGGATTTTTATTCTCAAATAAAGAATACCGATATTTACAGCGACGCCCGCGAGCTGCTGGAGAATTCCGATGCGGTCGATCCGATCGAGAAGATGCAGCTTCTGGATATGAAGTTTTATCTGGACGGCGACATCCTGACGAAAGTAGACCGTGCAAGTATGGCTGTTTCGCTAGAAGTCCGTGCACCTTTTCTCGATCACAATGTAGCCGAATTTGCCGCGTCGCTTCCGGCGAACTACAAACTGAAGGGCAATACATCGAAATATATTCTCAAACGCGCTGTCAGGGATCTTCTTCCGAAATCGATCATAAAGCGTCCGAAAAAGGGCTTTGGAATTCCGGTAGCTGAATGGCTGAAAGGTTCGCTTAACCCGCTGCTCACTGAGATGCTTTCGCCGGAATCGCTCCGCAAACACGGATTTTTTGACGAAGTCTTCGTGCAAAAACTCATCACCGATCATGAAACCGGCAGAGCCAATAATTACAAACAGCTTTGGACGCTTCTTGTTTTCCAGCTTTGGTATGAAAAATTTGGAAAATAGGAACCCGGCGCAAAAAAAGGAGGCTGTCTGAAAAGTCCAAATTAAGCGGTGAAACCGCAAATAGAAAGTAGCCAGATGTGAAACATCTGGAATGTGTTGGTTAAAAATCAAGCCCTGAAGGGGCGTAAGAACTGCTTTCTTACGCCCCTTCAGGGCTATAACCAATCGTCGATCTTTCCAGATGTTTCACATCTGGCTACTTTCGGTATGCCGCTTCACGGCAAAAAGATGGCTTTTCAGACAGCCTCCAGCTAGTGATTGATTAGCTTTCGCTTATTTGACCGTAAACTTCGCGGTCGGTTCAAGGGTTCTGCGGTTCTCACCAACATTGTCCGTGATCTTTATCTTTAGCTGATAATCGCCTGCCGGCAGGTTTGCCGTTGGAAGCAGACGCGCCAATGTCAGTCTTTGACCGGAATCACTCAATCCTTCCCAGGTTTCGGGCTGGCTGAGAAGTTCCTTGCCGTCTTTCATCAGGATGTACTGCACGTCAACCGCGGGTCTGAGCGTTGTCTGATCGATCCCGGCATTATAAACCTGCATGTAGATCCCTACTTCCTGACCTTTCTTATAAACGCCAGAAAGATTCGGGATCACTTTCGCATTTCCGATGATAAACCGACCGCCGATATCCTGATCTGTGGTCTGGCGCAGTTTTGAAGCCAGAATCAGCGTCGATGTCCAGAGATTCTTTTCGTCATATTTCGGAACAGTAAATCCCAGGTTGCGGACGCCTTGTTTTCCGCTCTCAACATCACGAACAACGACGTCAACTTTATAAGTTGCTCCCGGCGTCAGCGGAACTGCTGTTTGATAAACAGATTTTAGCTCGCGTGCCTGCGAGAGGTCTTCGGTCGTTGCATTCGTTGTCACAGAATCCTCAAAGATCCCGGCGCGTTTGTTGGTGACCGCTGTGATCCGCCCGAAAATGTTCATCCGTGCCGTTGGGATCCCGCCGAGTTCCTTAAATGTAAGTTCGCTGTTTTCGGTCTGCATTGTAAATGTCGCCAAAACGCGATCATCTGATTGCCTGAAAAAGTCTACCTGAAGATCAAAATCCAGAGGATTATTGTCGATCACACCCGAGTTTGAAAGACTTCCTTCAAGATCCGAGTATTTGACTTTCGGCGGTGTTGCCAATGCGTTCCTGATCTCGAGTCTGCGGAAAGGAGAATCCTGCTCACGCATGTAGCCGTTACTGTTATTTATTCCGCTGATCCGGTCTCCTTTATCGGATAGACCGAGCGATTCGGAAGTCGTAAGTCCGGCGCCCGGCACCATCAGAAGCGCATCTTTTTCATTCGGATTAGTAGCGATCCGGTATTCGCCGCTTCCCGTGGGATCTACAAATTCGATCTCGACACCACTTCCAACGCCTTCAAGATATCTGTAAAACCAAATTTCGAATGGATAAGTAGTAGTAGAACCGCCCCCTTCATATGAGGGTCTGTCATAAGAGCCGCCCATCGGATGACTTTCTACACCGTCGGGCTTACCCCAGGTTATATAGATCCGGCCGCGATCCGTCATCCAGCCCGGCTTACCCGAAGCGTAATGTTCGTTGGCGTAGGCAATGCGCTCGTAATACTCTTCACGATATTCATTTTCTTCTGTATCGGGATTCGGGTCTCTTCTTCTCCAGAAATTCTCGATAAAGTTTTCGCGTTCTTCATCTGTCTTGAGCGCTTTGAAGGCATTTTTCTCTTCTTTCGTAATGATATAACGCACATCGTTGCTCAACCAATTCTGGTAAATTTTGGAAACCTCTTCTTTAGTCTTTCGCGCTTTATCCGTCGGGTCATCGCCGACCTGCGCAAATACCGCTGTAATTCCCAAAAGCGTGATCATTCCAACCGCCAGCAGACTCTTTAAAAATTCTTTGTTACGCATTACTCCTGTACTCCTTAAAACTACTAATTCGGGTAATCTAATGGTGCCTGATTAATTTTTTACGAACCGGATAGATTCTAAACAGAATTCTTTAAATGTTCAAGATGCTTCGGGAGACACGGTGGTTGCTTTTTCGGCAAAGTTTTAAAATCGCGAAGTGCTTATAAACATTGAATCAAAACTAATATTCATCGGGATCGGCTTCGCGTTTTTTTCCAAAGAACCAGGCGATAAAAATAGACACAAGATAGAGTACCATCATCGGTGTCGCAAACAACATCATGTTAGGTGCGTCACCGGTCGGTGAAACAAACGCGGCAACAAGCAGAATTATGACAAGTGCCACCTTCCAGCTTCTGACCAAAAAACCCGCAGTTATTATTCCGATCCTCGACAATACATATGCGACCGCCGGCATCTGAAAAATCACTCCCATCGCAAGCATGATCAGAATAATAAAATCGAAATAATCGGTAGCTTTGAGAAAAGGGGTAAAATCGGCTCCCATTCCGATCAGATACTGCACCGCGGGAGGAAAAAGGATGTAATAGGCAAAAGCGGCGCCCGTTACAAAAGAAATTGATGAAAGCAGAATAAAAGGCGTAACGTATTTTCGCTCGTGCTTATACAGTGCCGGAGAAATAAAACCCCAGATCTGCAGCAGCAAAAAGGGCACTGATATAACTATCGCTCCGTAAAGCGCAACCGTCACATAAAGCGTAAAGGGTTCGACAGCTGTTGTGAAAACGAGTTTTTCCTGAGCGGAAGCGTCGTTCCCGGCTGTTTCAACAAAATCTACGGGAAGTCTGATCCCTTTCGGAATGACGACATTTCCGATGTAGATGGCTTCGTTTGTAAAAAGTCCTATATTTCCTTTTGAATCCTTTTTTACTACCGAGAGAACCGAAGTGCCGGGTTCGATCGCGCTTGTTCCGAGAGTTGAAGCCTTGTTAAAAATAAACCGTCCTTCATCTCCTTCTTTCAGCTGTGTAAGATTGAGAAGTTTTTCACTTCCCGTCAGACCTTCAACGGGTACGGTCGCCCTTTGTGCCTCGGTCAATGCCCGCGTTACGGGAACAGAAAGGAACTGGTAGATCGGTTCTTTTACAAACCAGCAGAAAACAAATGCGATCGCAACAACGATAATCGAACGCACCAGACGTTTTCGAAATTCGTCCAAATGCTCGAGAAAAGACATCTGTCCGCCAAGTAATTCTCTTCCTTCTGTCTCTTCCTGATCCATTGTGATCTTCTAATTAGGGTCTCGCTCGGGGCCGGGCTTTAAAGCCAGTTTTGTTTATCGGATTCTGCGGGCAGAGTCTGCTCTTTTTCAGCGACGAGTTTTTGGAAGTCTTCGCTGCTTACCTCTCTTACTTCGGGCAGAATACTATCATTAACTTCCGATCCCGTTTTTGCCTCTGTGGCAACAGTTTTCGTCTCATCACCGAGGATCTTATTCGGTGATCCGAGTTTGTCTAAAAAACTGCCGGTGTCAGGATCGGCGTCAAGATTTACTTCTTTCGCCCAGGTAGCCTTAAAATCATTTGAAACGCTTCTCAACTCCCTTACAAAATTGCCCGCTTTTCGCGCCATTTGAGGCAGTTTTCGGGGACCAAAAACAATAAGCGCAACCATTCCCACCAGAATGAGCTCTTGTGTACCGATCGATTCTAGGATTAATAAATACAAAATCTTTTACCTGCCAAATTCGCTGCGCGGTGGCTGTTAATAATTCTCAGTTAACAACTTATCCAATTTGTATGCCGCCGTAAAATCCATTTAACCAGTTAAATTAACCAACTTCAATAAGAAACCGGTCAAATATTTTAACGCCTCCGATAATCTTTGCACCTTCGACAAGTTTAACAAATTTCCTGGCCTTTTCTTCGTCGAAGCTGATCAGTAAACCGCCTGCGGTTTGCGGATCAAAAAGCGCACTTTGCATTTGACCCGAAACCTCTTTATCAAATCGCACCGTGTTTCCAACGTATTCCCTGTTATTCCGGTCTCCGCGTGTCAACATCTTCTGATCGATCAGATCTATTATGTCTGGCAAAAGCGGTACTTCTGCCGAATCGATCTCGAAGGTAACTTTGCTTGCCTTCGCCATTTCAAATGCATGTCCGATCAGCCCGAATCCGGTTATGTCTGTGCAGCCGTTTGCACCCATATCGCGCATTATATTTGAGGGTATCCGCGCCGATGTCGCCATTAAATTGAGGGTATGCTCGGCGATCTCTGCAGTTGTCTTTTCAAATTTTATGGCAGTGCTGATAACTCCCGTTCCGATCGGCTTTGTCAGCACAAGAAGATCTCCGGGTTTTGAACCTGCATTTGTAATAACTTTATTAGTTGCAACAGTTCCGGTTACGGAATAGCCAAACTTCATTTCTGCGTCATCGACGGAATGCCCCCCGAGTATCGCAACTCCTTCTTCGGACATCGCTTTATGTCCGCCGAGGAGTATCTTTCCCAAAATATCCCAATCTCCTTTTTGCGGATAGCAAACGATCGAAAGCGCGGTAATCGGCGTCCCGCCCATCGCATAGACGTCATTCAGCGAGTTTACCGCAGCTATTCTTCCGTACATTTCCGCATCATCCGCGATCGGTGTGAAGAAGTCGAGAGTTTGGACCAGCGATGTTTCGTCATTTAAACGAAATACTCCCGCATCGTCGGAATGTTCGTATCCGACAATAATGTCTTTATTCTCTTGTTTCGGAAGTTTGCTCAAAACTTGAGCAAGGTCGCTGGGGGCGAGTTTAGCCACTCAACCCGCACACGAAACCATTTCCGTTAACCGTTTCTCCATAATCGTGTAACTACTTTGCTATCAATAAGTTATAAATCCGATCGAGGTCAGCCTCGCCATAGTATTCAAGTTCGATCCGGCCGCTTTCTCCCTTGGCGGCGGGAACGATCTTGACCTGCGTTCCGTAATGACGCCGCAATTTTGTCTCTGCTTTGGTGATATTTGGGTCTTTTTTCGTCTCTTTGGTCTTCTCTGAATCGGCGACCCTGGGTGTCTTTTGATAATTCCGGACAGCATTCTCGGTTGCCCTTACGGACAAAGCCGAGTTAATGATCTTAGAGACCAGTTCGAGTTGTGCGCTTTTGTCGTCAAGCGCCAAAAGTGCTCTCGCATGCCCGACGGAAAGTGTTCCGTCTTCAACATAGGAAGTGATTTGTTTCGGTAACTTCAATAAACGCAGATAGTTAGTAATAAATGTCCGCGTTTTTCCAACCCGGCCGGCTACTTCTTCCTGAGTGATCCCCAGATTCTCGATCAGCTTTTTGTAAGCCAAAGCCTCTTCTATCGGATTGAGCTCCTGTCGCTGAATGTTTTCGATGAGTGCCAGTTCGAGGAGTTTTTCATCGCTCACTTCTCTGATAACTGCGGGCACCCTCGCAAGGCCGGCGCGCTGCGCGGCTCTCCATCTTCTCTCACCAGCTACGATCTGATACTTTTTACCTTGCCGCCTTACAACTATCGGCTGGACGATCCCGTTTGCCCGCACCGATTGCGTCAATTCCTCAAGCTCCGTTTCCGGGAAATTCTTCCGCGGCTGCTCGGAATTGGGATCAATGAGATCTATATCCAACTCGAGAAAGTTTCTATCCTGTCCTGATTCAGGTTCGTCAGCAATAAGAGCACTAAGCCCTCTGCCTAATGCTTTTCTGCTCATTGGCCAAAATCTCCTTTGCTAAGTTTATATATGCCTCCGCACCGCGCGATCGGATGTCATAAAGAATTATCGGCTTTCCGTAGCTCGGCGCCTCTGCCAAACGGACGTTTCGCGGAATTACTGTTTCCAGCACTTGCGAACCGTAAAAATCACGAAGATCCTGGGCGACTGCGGATGAGAGATTTGTCCGCTCATCAAACATCGTCAGAAGCAGACCTTCGATCGTCAGCTGCGGATTCAGAACACGTCGTAAACGAGCCAGCGTATCAAACAATTCTGTTACACCTTCAAGCGCAAAATATTCACACTGGATCGGGACAAGCAATGCATCGGCGGCCGTCAGACCATTGATCGTCAAAAGACCGAGCGATGGCGGGCAATCGATGATGATGTAATCATATTGGGACTTGATCGGCGCTAACGTCTCTTTTAGTCGGTATTCACGTCTTTCCTGTTCGACAAGTTCTATTTCTGCACCTGCAAGATTTTTGTCGGCCGGTAATACGGAAAGCAGCGGAAGCTCAGTAGAAACAATTATGTTTTCAAGTGAGTCTTTTCCGGTTATCGCATCATAAAGTGTTTTTCTTGAAAGGACTCGCTGAACACCCGATCCGGAAGAGGCGTTTCCCTGCGGATCAGCATCTACGAGCAGCACTTTCTTTTCTTCGACAGCAAATCCGGCCGCCAGATTTACTGCCGTCGTAGTTTTACCCACGCCGCCTTTTTGGTTGGCAATTGCGATTATTTTCCCCATTTATTGACCAGCCGTATCCTAACTATTGAAAATCAAATTTATCACAAAGACGTACACCTATCTATCCACTCCAAACAAATGTGCCACGTGAAACATTTATTGAGATTTTTTGGGAAATAAGGTGCGGATTAATCACCCGAAGCCGTCAAATGAACCAGAACGGTGGACAAAGCTACCGGAGTGAGACCGTTTATCTTTCGTATTTGCCCGAAATCCTTTGGACGAGCACGCTCGAGTCTTTCGACCATTTCATTTGAAAGACCGCTTACCTCTTTAAAATTAAAATGATTCGGAACTTTTAGATTATCGTGACGGTTTACCCGCTCGGTCGCCTGTTCTTGTTTTTTTATGTATCCGCTGTACAGTGAATCGGCAAGCGCCGTATCAAGATGTCCGCCGTTTATCTCGGTTCCGAGTGACCCCGGCAGGAGTTTTTGGATCAGTTCTTTCCCGACACCCGGTCTGTGAGCAAGCTGAGAAAGCGTGATCGAATCCCCGAGATCGCAACCGAGTGCCTGTGCGAGTGTCGCATATTCAACGTCCGAACGCTTGAACCGGGTTTGATCGAGCGCGTTTCGAAGATCGGCGATCTTATCGCGTTTCGAATTAAATCTTTCCCAGTCGCTATCTCCAACCAATCCAATTTCCCTGCCCGTCGGCGACAAACGCTGATCGGCATTATCGTGTCTCAGCGTCAAACGCGCTTCGGCTCTTGAGGTAAACAAGCGGTATGGCTCGTCAACACCGTGACGGATCAGATCGTCAACCAATACTCCGATATAAGCCTGATCGCGCCGGAGGATAACGGGGTCACGATGTTTCACGTGAAACGCTCCGTTTATTCCCGCCATCAACCCCTGACACGCGGCTTCTTCATATCCGGTCGTGCCGTTAAGCTGTCCGGCAAAAAACAAACCTTTGATCCTTGAAGTCTCCATCGTCGGAGTAAGCTCCCTCGGATCGACAAAGTCATATTCGATCGCATACCCGGGACGGATCACATTTACATTCTCGAATCCTTCGATCATTCGAAGCAGACCCTGCTGAAGCTCCGCCGGAAGCGACGTAGAAAACCCGTTTAGGTAAACTTCATTGGTGTCATGCCCCTCAGGCTCCAAAAAAAGCTGATGACGGTCTTTTGCGGCAAATTTTACTACCTTGTCTTCGATCGAAGGGCAGTATCGCGGCCCGATCCCTTTGATCGCTCCGGAATAGAGCGGAGATCGGCTGATATTCTCGCGGATCTTGTTATGAAGAGCCTGATTTGTATAGCCGACATGGCAGTTTATCTGCTTCTGTTCGATCCCTTCAGTCGCAAATGAAAATGCTACCGGGATCTCGTCAGGTGCCTGCTCTTCAAACGCATCCCAGTCGATCGTTCGTCCGTCTAATCGCGGCGGAGTACCTGTTTTTAGACGTCCGACCGGAAATCCCAATTTTCTAATCGATTCTGCGAGCTCGATCGAAGCCGGCTCGCCGGCTCTTCCTGCCGAATAATTCTTATTGCCCGTATGTATTTTTCCGTTTAGAAATGTCCCGGTCGCTACAACAACAGACTTGGCGCCAAACCTTCTTGTATCCTGCAGTTCTACACCTATAACTATACTGTTTTCAACAATTAGATCCACTACAACACCCTGCCGCAGATGCAGATTCGGCGTCGCTTCAAGTACGCGGCGCATCTCCGTTCGATACAACGCACGGTCGGCCTGAGCCCGCGGAGATTGAACAGCCGGCCCCCTTGAGCGGTTGAGGAGACGAAACTGAATACCGGTTCTGTCGATCACCCGGCCCATGATCCCGCCGAGCGCGTCGATCTCTCTGACGACATGTCCTTTTGCAATTCCGCCAACCGCCGGATTACATGACATTTGCCCGATCAGATCGAGATTCAGGGTGACCAGGGCAGTCTCCACACCGAGACGCGCAGACGCAGAAGCTGCTTCACAACCGGCATGCCCGGCACCGATCACGATCACGTCAAATTGTTCATCAAAAAACATAAATGCTTTACCCGTCACAAAAAGGCATCAAATTTCGATGCCTGTCAGAACGATCTTATACTTTATTGGAAAAGGCTGCGATTTACCAATGAAATCAGCACTCCTGAGTATCCGCGGAAGGCTCGGTCACGACCATCTTCCGTTAAGCGGCTTCTCCGGAAATGCGATCGAATGGAACCCGCCGAGACGCACCCGGTCTGTATCCTTAAATGAAATGAGCGGCATTAATCCCTGCTCCAGCACAATATCGCACGCGCTATGCGTAAAAACCACTTCGGCACAGGGTTTTGTAATCGTTTCCCCGTCGCTTTCGTAAACATGGGTCGGCAGACCGTCCGCATCCAAAAACATGCGGCTTCTCAGTTCCCAGCCAAACGACGAAAAACTCTGCGCAGCAAGAGCCGCGATCAAAAATGAAGGATTGATCCAAAGATAATCCTCGTGTTTCCGCTCTTCCGTAAGTTCTTCAAATTCAAACACTTCGAGAGGTTCGGTTAGAGCGCCGTAAGGCAATCTACCGAGAAATCTCGGCATCGCCAGTCCGAGAGAAGCGGCCTCGGGAATCGTCCGAAGCATCGTCCATAATTTTCCGGCGGTCGATTCATCTTTGTAATTCCAGCTCCTTTCATCCGCGTTTCCGTCAAAGGATTCTATTCCGAGCATCTGAGGTTTTATATGAGAAACAAACGGCGCTAATGCAACGTTTGCAAGTTTCGCAAGACGGATCAGCGTCGCAACTTCATCGACATCGAGACCAAACTCATAATTGCCGCAGATCAAAGACCACGGTTCGCCGCCATGGGTTTTTACGGTCTCGCGGATAATGATGTTGTAAAGACCCGAATCAGACAGATCTCTTACATTTTGAAGGCTCGAAACAACTTCGTCTTTGCTGATATCCAATAGCGATATCTTCAGATCGCTGTCGGTTTCAGCGCGCCTGACCTAGAAAAAAAGCCCGCGCCAGGCCGCTTCAAGCTCCTTAAACTCCGGATGATGAATTATCCTCCGCATCAGATCACCGGTCGATGAATCGACAAGAGCAAGCAGTTTTGCCTGCTCCGCTTCATCAGTCTCGATCAAATGCGGCTTTACAACATCACGGACAAAATCACCCAAAAGCGAGCCTTCCTTCGCGTCGCGGCTATATGATGATGCGTCAGCTTTTGTCTGACCCAAAATATCGTCAAGCAAATTTCCCGAACTCGCTGCTGATTCATCCGCTGCCGGTTCGCTTTCATATACAGCGTTTTCAGTTTCAGCATTTGGTTCTTCCGGATCATCCGCAAGCCAATCTCTCACTTCTCTTGCAGCATCTTCATAAGAGGCCGGATCGAGCAAACGGTTGCGGATATCCCGCAAATCGGAAAAGAGCGAAACCTGTCTGAATAAGCGGTCAGGATGAAAATCTTCAAGATCACGGAAGTTTAGGATCACCTTTTCATTTGAATCATCCTTCAATTCCAAACGGAGCCCGACGTTAAGCCGCTTCATCAGATCGTCAAAATTATCGCGGTCAACCTCGATAGGTTTGGAATCCGGCAGCGGCGAATCTACAGAGCGCGCCAGATTTTTCCTCCCGCTGTAATCACCAAGCAGAAGTATCCGAAACGGCGGATCATCCGGAACCGGAGTCGCCTCTTTCTCCATGGAAAACTCAAATTCTAAGCCGCTTTTTTCAGTTGGAAACATCTCTCTCCTTGATCAGCCAGTCCTTGCAGACCCAATAAGAATATCCTCAGTAAAAACGAAACCTAAAGATACGTGAACAGTGGCCAAAAATCAATAAAATCGTGAAAGCGTAATATGCAAGCTAACAAATCAAGGTCGGGTCCGTAGCCCGCCCGTCAGGAAGGGCTCCCGTGGTCATTTAGCTACCACGTAATAAAACTCTTAATGTTTAGAAAAGCGGATTCCCAACGATACACATCAACGGAAGCCCGTGCTCACGCGTGGGATGCGGACACATATTTACCGTGTTATTCCGATGCAAAACGTCGAGAATATCTCGGTCAGCATGTCTTCCGTTGTCGTTTCACCGTGATCTCGCCGAGGTAGCGGATCGCGTTGTGGAGGCCGATGAGGACGATCTCTTCGCTCATCTTTTCTTCAAGCTGCGAGATCGAAGATCTTATTTCATCCCGGGCGCGGAGAAGCAGGTCCTGATGGCGTGCGTCTGAGACGAGAAAGCCAGCGTTATCAATATCTTCCGGAGAAAAGGGTTTAACGATCGCATCTTCCAACAGATCAAGTCCTTCGCCGGTTTTTGCAGAAATCTTTATAAACGCCGGATTTGACGGATCGATTGCTGATCTTATCTCCGGAGGAATATCAGAAGCTCCGTTTGAAATATCGATCTTGTTAAATGCGAATAAACGGCGGAGATCTTTTGTTTCTTCAAGAATCTCTTTGTCTTCCTTCTGAAGCTCTGCCGCGCTGTCCAGAAGTACGACGACGAGATCGGCATCCGCCATCGCGCGTTTCGCTCTTTCTACACCGATACTTTCCACGGTATCAAGCGTTTCCCTTAATCCGGCGGTGTCGACTAGCGAGATCGGAATACCGTTTATCGAAAAATTCTCCCGAAGCTGATCGCGTGTCGTTCCCGGGATTTCCGTCACGATCGCGCGGTCATGTCCGAGCAAGGCATTAAAAAGACTCGATTTACCGACATTCGGCCGTCCGACCAGGGCGACCTTTATTCCTTCGCGAAGGAGTTTTCCGGCCTGATAGGTTTTGGTCAGCTTTTCGATCTCAGCGGCGATCGATTCAAGGCTATTTCGAATATTTTCGTTTTGAACGTCGGGCAGATCATCTTCTACAAATTCAAGAGCAGACTCCAGAATAACGATCACGCTCAAGAGATCATCTTTGAGCGGCTGCAGCTGATGAGAGAATTCGCCGCGAAGCTGACGGATCGCCTGCCGGGTCATCGCTACACTGTTTGCATCTATCAGATCGCGGATCGCTTCGGCCTGCGAAAGATCCATTCTTCCATTGGCAAGCGCACGAAGCGTAAACTCGCCGGGATCGGCGAGACGCGCATCAAACTTTAGGCAAGCATCAAGAATTCTTCTTAGTACAACCGGCGAACCGTGTCCGCTTATTTCGACGATGTCTTCACCCGTAAACGAATTGGGACCTTTGAAAAAGGTGATCAAAGCCTCGTCGATAATTTCGTTTGTTTCAGGATCACAGAGTTTGTGAAGAACGGCTTTTCGGGGAACTGGCAAAAGATCCGCGGAATTCGTCAGTTTTGCTGCAATTTCAAGCGACTGCGGACCGCTGAGCCGGATCACGCCGATTCCGCTTCTTCCGAGTGCCGTTGCTAGTGCTGCGATTGTTTCCATTTGGGCTTAAAAAGAGTCGTCGTACCGCGAAGTTAATGAAAGATTATCGAAATTACGATAGTGCTTAAGAAGTAACGCTTTGTTTTTCACAAGCCACTAGAGTTAGCTAGTGGTTAGATTCCCACTCTTTCTTGACTTTAGCCGAACATTTTGTTTCGGCTAAAGCCAATCGGAATGGGCTCTTTTCTTTTTTTGGCTCAAGCCCGCTGATTATTTGAAATATATTCCACTAGCTAAAGCGAGTGGAAAGTTATGGGAAATTTCCTTAGAAATTACTTAATCATGGGGCCAATTTCTCAACTCTAAGTGACTAATCGTGTTGTTTCCACCAAATTCGCAGTAGAACCAAAAAAGTTAAAGGGATAAAATGGGATGACAAGAAACTTTACTTGCACATCCCGTTTCATCCCAATTTCCAAACTGACTTTATTTTAACCGAACTTGAAGACGTCTATCACGTCCGTCGCCTACCGATTCCGTTATCAGATCTTCCTGATCCTGAAGCACCACGTGGATCGCGCGTCTTTCGCTCGAGTTGAGCACACCAAATGTAAATGGAATTCCCTTATCTCTTACACGCTGGGCGGCAAAATTTGCCATTGCATGGAGCTCGGCTTTTCTTGTTTGACGGAAACCGCCGGCGTCACAGACAAACCGGTGCTTTCTGTCGAGCTCGCGGCCGTAAAGCTGAAAAAGTAGAGTTTCGAACGCATCGAGCAGTTCGCCGTTTTCGCTTAAGACCATATCTTCATCCTCACCGCTGAAGCTTAAGACACAGCCTTCTTCCTCTTCCCAATCGGAAGATACTTTCAGATCAAAACCGAGATCTTCAATGATCTCGGTCAGAAATTCCTCGGCTTGTTGGCAAACTTCGTTCATAATTCTTAGGTTGCGGCGGGCGCATTTTCAAGCGCTTTCCCGCTGGCGTCGGTCGGTTCATCCTTATTCATCCAGTTGATCAGCATCTGCTGGGCAAACATGAAGATATTTCCGGTAAACCAGTATAGCAGAAGTCCCGAGGGAGCCGACCACATTACCCAAAGCATCATTATCGGCATGATGTAGGTCATGATCTTTTGCTGCATCTGCTGTTCGGGAGTAACGGTCGGCGTGGTCGGCGAAAACTTAAATGACAGAACCATCGAGATCGCAAAACCGAATTCCAGTATGTGATAAGGATCCGCCGAAGAAAGATCCGGCAGCCACATAAATGCTTCCTGACGGAAACCAAGATAGATCGATACCGTTATATAAAGCGCAAAGATCAGCGGAAACTGCAGCAGCATCGGAAGACATCCGCCGATAGGAACTGCGTCTTTTGTCAGACGAAGCTGATCCATCTGAAGTTTTCGCATCTCCGGATCATCGTTCGGGATGCCTTTCTTTTGCATCGCCTTCAGTTTTTCCTGCAGCTCCTTCATTTTCGGAGCATTCTTCTGAGCTTTTTTAAACGATTTCGAAGAATACCAGCGCAGCGGAAATAGAAGCGAATAGAAAAGAAGCGTAAAGAGTATTATCGAGATCCCGTAATTGTGCGTGAACCCGTACAAAAACCTCAGACAATACATGATCGGAACGGAAAGCGGTTTGGTAACGATCCGCAGCATTCCGTAATTTATAAAGTCTTCGATGTCGATCGTCCGCCCAACCGCCGAACTCAGGCTCTTGTTATAATTCGTTAATACAAAATAGTCTTTGGTTCCGGTATAGACCCGTGTCGCAGAACCGTCCGCGGCGACCGGCACATACGCTGTGATCAGATGCTTTGTCGCTTTTGTGCTTTCGCTTCTCGTTATCCAGGCGATTATCCCGTTGTAAAAAGGTGAAGTTTCTATCTCATATTTTGAGGATCTGAATTCGACACCCTGCGTTTTAGCAGCAGGGATCGCCGCCATCGCAAAATATGTGTCGCCGACACCGGCCCAATCGAGTACTCCGGGCAGTGACACCGAGCCGGTTTCCTTCTCACTTTCGATCATCGAAGCCGCATACTCCCGTGTTGCGCCGCCGTCGATAAATGCGACGCCTTCTGGTTCGACCTTATAATAATCGTATCTTTCGATGTGCTGATCACCGATACTCGGTCCGATCAGAAGACGCGTTGTCGGAACAGGTTTCCCGTTTCTCGTCAGTTTTATCGAAACGTCCGTCACATAACTGTTTGCATGAAAAACAAAACTTTTTGTGACTTCAACACCCTGAGCATTTTTCAACGTAAAATCGATCTGCTTCTTTTCCTCGCCTTTCAGTTCAACTGTTTCTTCTTCTGCTGAAACCGTAAAATTTCTGTCATTTACAAAACGATCGAGATCCTTATCCCCCGTGTCCAGCATAAAGGGAACCTCACGCGGTTCGCGCTTTAATCCTTCAGGCGAGATCAGTTCGAGAGGAAGTTCCTTTTCTTTTGTTGAACCCTGTGCGTGGATCGGTTTTCTGTCGTCGCCGTTATCGGAATCATTGAGCTTCAATATCCAGCTTGTCGCAACGGCGCCTTTTGAATCGAGTTTTACCTGATAAAGAGGTGTATTAATGGAGATCGTTTTGTTTGGAGCTTCATCTTCTGCCGGCGGCGGGGTTTCGTTTTCTGCTTTTTCAGGAGATTTTTGAGCTTCAGGCGCGGCATTCGCGTTTGAATTGGCCGTATTTGTCTGAGCGATGTTTGCATTAGAATTGGCAGGATCAACTGCCGGCGGTTCCGGCGCAAAAAAATAACCCCAGGCACTCAATACGACGAGCGACAATACAGCGGCTAAAAGAAACCTGCTCTGATTCTGTTGTTTGTTTGGATCTTCCATTAGTTATTTCCCACGGATCATTTCACGGGATCGTGTCCGCCTTCACAAAACGGCTGACACCGGCAAATTCTCTTTACACCCATCCAGCTACCGCGAATGGCTCCGTGTTTCTCCACCGCCTTCATCGCATATTCCGAACACGTCGGGGTAAACCTGCACGACGGAGGCAAAAAAGGCGATAGAAACATCTTGTAGAGCTTAATTAAATCTATAAATAAATACTTCATTATGATTAATCTACGACGTTTCCCTCGCCCTTGTTTATTTCAAATTCAAATTGTTTTACTTCCGCGACAATTCGCTGAAATTCGGCCAGCGGCTTTTCGAGCTTCACCTCAAGGAGATCTCTTCGTGAATTCAGTACCCAGTCATACTTCGTTTCGAGTTTGCTGAGCTCGCCTTTGCTTAACCTGAAAACCTCCCGCAGAAGGCGTTTTGTACGGTTTCTTTGTACGGCATTTCCGATCGCTTTTTTTGAAGCCGTTATGCCTATACGCTGAAAAGACGTTTCTGACGGCAAAACGAAAGCTGTCATAAAACGTCCTTTGATACGCCTACCATTTTCGTAAACCCTTTGAAAATCGCCCCTCTTACGGATGCGGCTCTCCTTCGGCAGACGAAAATTTAATAGTGAAACGGTGTCAGCCTTTTGCGACCTTTCGCCCTGCGGCGTTTGATCACATTGCGCCCGCCGACCGTGCTCATTCTCGATCTGAATCCGTGCTTCTTCGCTCTGCGGCGGTTGTTTGGTTGATAAGTTCTTTTTGACATACTTTTCCATCCTCTCACTCAAAAGTGAAACTCTAGATTCTATGGATTTTGGGCTGTTATGTCAAAGGGAGGGAGAGCGGCGGGGGATAAGTGACAGGTGAATGGTGACAAGTGACGAGTGACGAGTGACGAGTGACAAGAAACCCCGACTAACTAATTAGTACTTGGTAATAAATTCGGTGATAATCAAAAAGATCCTTCTTGTCACTTGTCACTTGTCACTTGTCACTTGTCACTTGTCACTTGTCACCCGTCACTCGTCCCCAGCTGCCTTCTTCCCTACTTTCCTGCCGACGATCTCGATCTCGCCTTCTACGATCCTTCTTATTGATTCGACGTAAGACGCGTGTTCGTGTTTTATGATCTTTCTTGAAAGCGATTCGGCCGTATCTTCGTCGTCTATCTCAACGGCTTTTTGCAGAATGATCGCACCGTGATCGAGATGTTCGTCAACAAAATGGACCGTGCAGCCGGAAACCTTTACGCCGTATTCGATCGCCTGCTCGTGCGCATTCAATCCTTTAAATGACGGAAGAAGACTCGGATGGATGTTGACGATCCGGTTTGGGAAAACCCTGACAAAATCGGTTGAAAGCAGCCGCATATATCCGGCGAGGCAAACCAGTTCGACATCGTGTTTTTTTAATTCTCTGACAATTTCAGCGTCATGTTCGCTGCGGCTTCTTCCGTTTCTGGGAATTGCAGAAGTTTTCAGCCCGAGCGCCGCCGCTTTCTCAAGTCCCGGCGCTTTTGGCCGGTCGCTGATCACGACAGCGACTTCAGAATCCGGGATCGCGCCGCTATTAACCGCTTCAGCGATCGCCACCATATTCGAACCGCGACCTGAGATAAGGATTCCAATTTTCATATTTTAAGATTTTTTACCACAGAGGACACAGAGAGCACTGAGACCAAAAACCAGATCTTAACAATTATTCCTGAGTGAAAAAATGAGAAAACCTCTGTGAACTCTGTGTTCTCTGTGGTTTTCTTATCTTATTTCAGCTGAGGATGACCTCTTTATCGCCATCAACAACCTTTCCGATCTCGAAACACTCTTCTCCCAAACCCTTCACATGAGAAACTATCTGCTCCCTATCACTTTCCGCACAAACAACAGTCATCCCGATTCCCATGTTGAATGTCCGGAACATCTCTTTTTCTTCTACGTTTCCAAGTTTTTGCATCGCGCCAAATACCGGAAGTTCGTTCCACGATCCGCGGTTTATTTCAACCGAAACATTTTCAGGCAAAATCCGCGGGATATTTTCTAAAAGCCCGCCGCCGGTGATGTGCGCAAGTCCTTTTATTACACCTTTGTCCAGTAAACCATCGAGCACCGGAAGATAGCTTCGGTGCGGTTTGAGCAGCACTTCGCCGACCGTTTCGCCGTTTAACTCCTCGGGTTTATCATCTACACCAAAACCGCCGATCTCAAAAAACAATTTTCTCGCCAGCGAATAGCCGTTTGTATGAAGTCCGACCGAAGGGAGCCCTAAAACAGCATCGCCCGCTTTGATGCCGCTCCCGTCGATAACCTTTGATCTGTCGACGATCCCGACGATAAAACCAGCAAGATCATATTCTCCGTCGGCATAAAAACCCGGCATTTCCGCCGTTTCGCCGCCGAGAAGCGCGCAGCTGTTTTCCTTACACGCGATCGAAAGACCTTCAACCACCGATGCGGTTACATCGGCGGATAATTTCCCGGTCGCAAAATAATCCATAAAGAAAAGCGGTTTAGCTCCCTGCACCAAAATATCACCGACACAATGATTTACAAGATCCTGCCCGATCGTGTTGTGAATTCCGGTTTCAAAAGCGATCTTTAGTTTTGTGCCTACGCCGTCTGCCGATGCGACGAGGATCGGATCCGCCATTTCGGGGAATTTTGCGTCAAACATGCCGCCAAAACTTCCGATGTTTGTCAGAGTGCGTTCATTAAAGGTCGAACGCGCAAACGCGCTTATTTTCTTAACCGCCTCATTTGCGGTATCGATCGAAACGCCCGCATCTGAATACGAAACTGGTTTTGTCATAATTGTCTGCGATTATAAACCGATGCCCAAAATTTAACCATTCTGCCAAATCACCCGTTCTTCTCTTTCCGCCTTTTCACCTTTTCACCTTTGCACTTTTTCACTTTTCACTTTTTTCCCGCTCAATTCCAAACTCCCGCTTTAACAATTCCATAAATTCGGTTTCCGAAGAAACAGCGTTCTCTGTTTTCTCATTGCCGGATGATCTAATGAACGCCTTATCCGTCAAAGTCTTACGTCCGTTTTCGGTCATCAGTGAACATAATTTGCCTTTCGTAAAATGTGAATCAGGAGATGTTTGGTGGAATTCGCACATTCCAGCAAATTCATTCATATCTCTTTTAACTGCTGAAAATATGTAAGAGTTTGTCCATTCGCGGCCCGCAAGTTTTCTTACTTCATACTGATCTTCGCCGGATTCTGCGATCATAAACTTCCCGTTCGGATCGATCTGAATAATGCCGGTTTCAAACCTTAAAGGCTCCGCAGTAAAATCGCCAAAACCGACATCGACCAAGTATTTCCCGTCATCCGATTCCGAGATGATTGCAAGGTGATCAAATTCCGGACCAAACCCTCCGCCCGGAATTGCGACCCGAGCCGAAACCATCTTTGTCCTGAAACCGATCGCGCGCAGCAGTTCATTAAAAATCCCGTTTAATTCATAGCAAAATCCGCCGCGTCCGCGTTCGACGATCTTTTTATAAAAAAGCGACGTGTCCGGAATTATCTTTCTTCCCCAGTGAATATCGAGATTTTCAAACGGAACGTGTATTAAATGCTGCCGCTGAAGCATACCGAGACACTTCGCATTGGCCTCAACCGTCGAATCCACGATCCCAATTCTCCGAAGATAGGTAGCCTGATCCATAAGATGAAGCAATTATAATAGAGCATCATTTGCCGGCAAAAGTTAAGATAACGTTATTGACGGAAAAGGCTTCAGGCGTTTAGCATTTTCAACAGAGGACACTTTATGAGCTTTACTTTGATCGATCTTAGTTCGGAAAACTATGAGTTTCCGGCAAGCGTTTGGAACTGGAAAACGGCTTTAGAGATCATCAGATCTTTTGACATAGTCGCTGACGGGACACTTCGCGAAATGGGTTCGAATGCGTCCGGAATTTCGATTTCAAACGAAGAGGCCCAACTTATCGGTGAAAGAATTCGTAATGAATTGCTGCCAAAGCTCGCTCCAAACAAACGTATTTTTTCGGATCTGAGTATTACCGATAAGCCCGATGACGGAGTGATCTACAAAGATAAAGATGAGCAGTGGAAAAACTACAGCGCAACTCATGACTGGCTCGAGGAATTTTCCGATTTCTGTCTCAGGTCGAAGGGTTTTCAGGTATTCTAACTACTAGATGTATTTTCTCATTTTCCTATATTTTCAATCCGGCGACTTTCTCGGCATAAACGGCTGGCTCTGGCTCCAGCTTATTTCGCTTGTACTTTTGGCCACCGTTCATGGTTACGGCGCTGCCTGGCTTGCCGTGCGGATGCTTTTCCGGCCGCGCAATCCGGTAAAACTTTTTGGTCTGACGGTTTTTCCGCAGGGAATGATCCCGCGGCACCGCGCGCGTTTGGCAAATACTATCGGAAAGGCGGTTGGAGATGAATTAGTTTCGCAGGAGACGATCCTCGAGGAATTGTTTGAAAAGGAATTCCTTCAGCAGAAAATACAGGGTGTCGTCGATTCCTATACAGAAGAACTGCTTTCGCAAAGTTATCCTTCATTGATCGAAGCTCTTCCGGAAACTCTGCGCGTTACCGTACTGGATTCGGTAACGGCGATCCAGTCAAAGATCGGTTCTTATCTGGATCATGTAGTAAAAAGTGAAGAAACACTGGTTTCAATCGAAGGATTTGTCGGGAGACGCGTCGACGAAGTATTGTCGCAAACCGTTTCGGAAGCAGTTACCGATAAAACCTACAACGATATTCTGAACTTTCTCGAAACCCGGATCAGCACCGTGCTTCAGGAACCTGCGCTTGAAGAGAAGATCGGAGAGTTTATAAGTAAACGCGTAGATGACCTGGCGAATACCGAAACGCCGCTTGCTGAAATGTTTACGCACGACGCGATCATGCTTTTAAAGGAAAAAGCCGGCGAACAGATAAAACCCGTCGTCCATCAACTTGCCGAACTCGCCACCGAAGACCGGACAAAAGATCAGATTAGCGCACTGATAAAAAAAGAAGTGCACAGCTATTATGAACAGCTTCCTTTTATAAAGAAAATATTTGTTTCGCGTGACAATCTGCTCAAGGAAGTGGATGACCTCGTCGATGAAAGTCTTCCGCAAAGAATTGAGGAAACACTTCAGGGAGACTTTTTTGCAAATGAAGCGGCGCTTTTTGTAAACAAAACGATCGACAACACGCTTGCCCGGCCGCTTCCCGATCTGATCGGACAGATCGCACCCGAACAGCTTGAGAGGTTAAAAGATCAGATAACAAGCAACATACTTCGCCTGCTTCGCGGTGAAGAAATGCAGCGGTCGATCTCGGCATATTTGACGGATTCTCTGGAAAAGATCCGCCCGCAAAAGATCGGCGTGCTTCTTCGTTCGGCACACATTGACGCCGCCGATAAGATCAAACAAACACTGTCAAAAGGCATCGTAAAGATCCTCGGAAATGAAGATACGACGGATATAATCAACACCGTTCTTTCAAAACAGATCGAAACTCTGCTTCATGCGCCGATCGGCAAACTCTCTAATCATCTTTCGGAAAGCCAGATGCGAAACGCCGGCGAATCGATCACCGAAACGATCCTTGCCGCGGCGAAAGCGAAACTCCCGGCCGCAATCCAGGAATTTGATATCGGCGGCGTTGTAAGAGACAAGGTAAACAATTATCCGGCGGAAAAACTGGAGTCTTTGGTTATGTCTGTCGCCAAAGAACACCTCCGGACCATCGAACTCTTTGGTGCACTTTTTGGGTTGATCATCGGGATCGGGCAGGCGATCCAGTTTTATTACTTCTCGCGCTGATCTTACAAAAAACTTCGCATTTCGCGGTGGCCCGAAGTCGAATCAAAAACAAGATCCACCGCGCCCCATTCGTTTACATATAAGCCGACAATCCGGATACCCATATTCAGTGAATCGAGTCTGTCCGCTCCTTTTTTTATCTGCGCGATATGAGTTTCAAAACTGACCGGATTTGCCAGACAATCATAATGGCCGGCTACGGCGATCACCCGCGGTTGATGAGCATTAATCGAAAGTTTGAGTTTTTCAAAAACTCTAAAATAGTGTTTGCTTTTGTCATTACTCAGGATCTCGTTTGCACCGGGTTCGGTGATCGTATCGACATAATCAGCGCCCGTATGGAGTCTTAACCAGTCTGAAACCGGCAGCTGCGCGCGACCGTCAATACAGTTTATGGCAGTTGCGAATATATTTAACTTGTCCATCCAGGTGTATTATTAACGTTTATTTGCAGTATTTTTACAAATTTGTCGTGCCTCACGAACTTTTTCCGCGGCAAAAGCGTTGTACTTTGCGGCTATAAATTCTCAGTTAATTATCCTGGAGGGATCTATGAAAAAGATCGGAGTATTAATATTTATAATTGCTTTGGCGGTTGGAGTTGTTCTGTCAAATTTTTTCTCGTTTGGTAAGTATGTCGGAAACTATCCTGTATCGTTCTCTTTCGGTTCAAAGGTCAGGGGATCCGGAAATGTTGTTACCGAAAAAAGGGACATCAGAAATTTCAGCTCGGTTAAAGTACACGGCGGCGCAATTGAAGTGGAGATCGTTGCGCAAAAAGACTTTGGATTGGAGGTTGAAGCTGACGACAATCTTCTTTCGCTGATCGAAACCGAAGTTGACGGTCAAACGCTCGAGATCGGTACCAAGAAATCTTATAAGACGAGAAACAAGATAAAGATCAGAGTTTCGGCACCAAATATCGACGCGATAGAAAACTCGGGTGCTTCGGGTATTTATCTGACGAATCTTGATTCGGAATCACTAAGAATAGAATCAAGCGGAGCTTCAAGAGTTAAGGTCGAAGGAAAGACAAAAGATCTGAAAGTAGAACAAAGCGGAGCCTGCCGTCTCGATGCTTCCGGTCTTTTGACAAATGACGCAAAGATCGAGGCCAGCGGTGCAAGTAAATCTTCGATAAATGTCAGTGAAAAACTGAGTGTCGAACTTTCAGGTGCGAGCAAAGTAAATTATAAAGGCAATCCTTCAGACATCTACAAAAATACCTCGGGCGTCAGCAAGATATCTCAGCAGGATT
Organism: Pyrinomonadaceae bacterium; assembly: GCA_041394785.1. Classification (GTDB taxonomy): domain Bacteria; phylum Acidobacteriota; class Blastocatellia; order Pyrinomonadales; family Pyrinomonadaceae; genus Aridibacter. The sequence goes on from JAWKHO010000007.1 coordinate 34,504, forward strand.
AGCAATCATTTTATTTGAAGAACGATACAAAAAAGGGACCGGGATAATTCCGGTTCCTTTTTTATATTTTACTCATAATCGACTGCCAAGGGCAGTCTTGAGGTAAGGTCTGAAATCATTATTTTCGGTTAGACTTTCCGCGCGAATAAAAACCCTGGCGGCGCCTTAAAATATTTTTTTCTCTCTTAATTTGTGTAAAGAAAAGGCTTTCTGCCGTTTAAAAATTGTTTATTTTAAAAGCTGTGGATAACTGCTTGCTATTCTATATTTTCTTTGATAGTCTTTGTCTCGTTTCCAATACAAAAACTCTTGTAAGTTGTTGAAAACATTAGACTTAAAGTTCTACCTTAACTTTTAAGCGTTTTTTCAGTAAGCTGTGGAAAACATTGTGGAAAACTTTCAAGTTTCCGTACCGGAAATCCCCGAAAGTAACCAAATTGTAACAACTTGTCAGTTTTGCTTGAACATGGAATCAGGCGTTTATTCCATCCCCCTTACCTAAGCAAACTGCTTAAGAGTTTAAATTAGAAATTTATAATTTATCTTGCGGAGTGGCGAATGAGTGCGTCGGTAGAAAATTACAATATTTGGGACAATATTCTCGGTTCTGTTAGAAAACGCTTGGACGGGCAAATATTCGATACCTGGTTTCAGCCTATCGAATTTGATCATTGTGACGAAGAGAATGAAGTGCTTCACCTGAAGGCCAGCCGGATCAATAAAGATTGGATCGATAAAAACTATCTCGAACTTCTCGGTTCGACAATGTCGGATCTCGATCTCGGAAATTACAGTCTGAACTGGGAAGTAAAAGAAACAAATCATAAAGATAATGCTTATGCTGATGAAAATACCGTTACCTCAGATCCTGTTGAAGAAGCCATCAACAGCACGGCTAATTCTTCGGCAACAAAATTTGTCGATATCGAACCGATCGAAAACACGCTGAACGGCAAATATACATTTGAGAAATTCGTCGTCGGCTCCTGTAATGAATTTGCCCATGCCGCAGCAGAAGCGATCGTCGAAGCTCCGGGTAAAACCTATAATCCGATGTTTATTTACGGCGGTGTCGGTTTGGGCAAGACACATCTGATGCATGCTACGGGACACGCAATAATTGCGCGAAACCGCCATCTGCGTGTCGCTTACATCACGTCCGAAAAGTTTATGAACGAACTTATCAACGCGATCCGTTTTGATAAGACACAGACATTTCGCGAAAAATACCGTTCAATAGATGTTCTGCTGATGGACGATGTGCAGTTTCTCGCCGGAAAAGAACGCACTCAGGAAGAATTTTTCCATACATTCAATGCGCTCCATAATGATCAAAAACAGATCATCATTACATCCGATTGTCCGCCGCGTGAGATACCGACGATCGAAGAAAGACTCCACTCGCGTTTTGAATGGGGACTGATCGCCGATATGGAACCACCCGATCTTGAAACCAAGGTGGCAATCCTCAAGAGAAAAGCCGATCTTGAAAGGATCGATCTGCCGAATGAGATCGCTTTCTTTATCGCAAACAAAGTTAAGAGCAATGTCCGCGAGCTTGAAGGTACTCTGGTCCGGCTGATCGCGATCTCTTCGCTCCGCGGTCTGCCGATCTCAAAGATGCTCGCGCAGGACGCGATGAAAAATATCATCGATGCCGAAACCGCCGAAGGGATCACGATCGAACGCGTTACAAAAATGGTCGCAAATCATTATGATCTCGCGCTCGAAGAAATAAAATCGAAGAACAATTCGCGTCATATCGCGCTGCCGCGGCAGGTTGCAATGTATCTTTCAAAACGCCTTACGCAGCACAGTTTTCCCGAGATCGGACGCGCATTCGGCGGCAAGCATCATACGACGGTGATGCACTCTGTAGATAAGATAGAAAAGCTGATCAAGGAAGACCGCGATTTCCACAATGTGATCAGCGCCTTTATCGATGATCTTTGCAGCTAGTTTTTTTGGGGTATTTGAATTGAACCGGAAGCGGTTTTTATCAACAGTTTAATTACCGTTTGAAAATGCTAAGTACGGCTAAGTAAAGGATTTAAAAGAAGTTTATCCACATTTCCACAGAAGTTTGAAAAAACCGGGGTGTGGAAAAACCCGATGATAGAAAAACTTGCTTATATTTCCACAGATGCGGAAGTTTTTAACAGTTTTTCCGCAGGATATGTGGACGCGTAAAACGTTTATAGTGAAGCGTTTAATTGGGTTTTCCACTTTTTCACAGGCACTAATACTAATACTGGATTTAAATAAGTATTTTAAAGTATTAGAAATAATAAAAAGAGGATCTTTTTTCCAGGATGAAAAAATTATTGATCTTAGTGCTCAGCTCTTTTCTTTTGATCGCTTGTAAAGGAACCGGAAATGAAACAAAGCGGCAGATAAATTTTTCAGACGGAAGAAAGGAAACTGTTTCGATAGCATTTGTAAAAGGTTCAGATGAAAGGGTTGTGCAACACGTCACTTACACAAAAGATGAACGGGTGATAAAGCTGGCTGATGCAGATAAAGAAGTTCAGGAAATTTGGTCTCAGGTAGAAAATGAAGCGGAAGAAAGAGATATCCGGGAAGGTTTGATCAAGTATGTGTATGCGGCGGATTTTGACGAAGCTGCAAACAAGCCGCTTTACAGGATCCTCTTTTTTGAGGCTCAAAAAATAGAAAACGGCAGCTGGGTGATAGAACGGGTAAATTAAAAAAAAATTAGAAAATTCGAAAAAGCGAATCAGGAGAAGGCGAAATGGAATTTGTAATAAAGCAAAGTGCTCTTAAAAAGGAATTGGGTTTTGTACAGGGGATCGTGGAAAAGAAATCTACGATACCGGTTTTGTCAAACATTTTGATCGAATCGATCGGTGAGAACACGATCAGGATCGTCGGAACGGATCTCGATGTGACGATCCGCTGCGAAGCATCGGCGGATATCAAAGAACCGGGAACGATGTGTATTCAGGCGCGCAAGCTTTTTGATATCGTGCGTCTCGCTCCGGAATCCGATATGCATTTTAAGAAGCAGGATAATGATTGGGTGAGCCTGAAATTCGGAGCTTCAAAATTCCGCCTCGCCGGTGTTTCGCGCGATCAGTTTCCGGAAGTTCAGGAATTTAAATCCGCACCGCTCACGCTTTCTTCGGAGATATTTAATCATTTTATTCAAACAACAAGCTTTGCGATCACCAATGAGCAATCACGCTTTACGCTCTCCGGCGCAAAATTTATGATCCAGGAAGGTTCCGCCCGTATGGTTACAACCGATGGCCATCGTCTTGCTTTTATCGAGCGCCCGCTTTCCACAGCGCTTGAAAGCACAATGGATACGCTGATCCCCAAAAAAGCACTGATCGAGCTGACAAAGATCTCGCGCGAAACAGATTCCGATATCAGCTTTGGCGAAGATGAGAATCACATCTTTTTTGAAGTTGACGGCCGCCTTTTGATGACGCGCAAACTCAGCGGCAATTTCCCGAATTATGAAATGGTCATCCCGAAAGACAATGACAAGACCGCCATTTTTGATTCCGGCGAATTAAAGATGGCCGTAGACCGCGTCGCCCTGATGGCTGACGAACGCACCCGTTCGATCCGTCTTACGATCCGCGAAGGCGAGATCGAAGTTACCGCCCAATCCTCGGAAGAAGGCGAAGGTAAAGAACAGATCCCGGCGGATTACAACGGCGAGGAAGTTACCCTAGGGTTTAATTCTCAGTATCTCCAGGAGTTTCTAAACATCGTCGCCTCGACCGAAATGGAAGCCACCGAAACCGAAAAAGAGACCGACGGCGAAAAGGTAAAAGTAAAAGAAACCGGCGCGAAACCAAAGATCGCATTTGAATTTAAGGATTCAAACGGCAGTACGCAAATGAGTTTTGCGGGCGATACGGAGTATGACTATAAGTATATTGTTATGCCGTTGAGGATATGATTTTGATTTGAGTCCATTAATTTTTTGGTTAGAGGACGGAATGAGATTCGATTCTAATGATCTGATCGGTTAAACAGTGGCAATAGGAATATTATGAAAATTCAATTTCCTTTATCGCTTTTTCGCGCTTTGCGCTCATTGCAGGCGGGCCGCCTGCGTTCCTTTCTTCGCTGAAGGCGAAACTAAGTTATCAACGAAAAAAAATTTTATTATCTCCGTGGCGCATCAAACGAGTTTCAAACGGACTCCGGATTGAAAGCCGGCGGCGGGACGCAGGCTGCCAGCCTGCAACGAACGTGATAACGTTCGAATCTACGTGATAATCTTCGCACATGACCGGGGTGCTCTTCGTGCTTCGCACTCATGCGGACAGGGATGTCCGCGCTCCGTCGGCGGAACGCAGGCTGCCAGCCTGCAGCGAACGCGATAAAGTTCGAACCCACTTGATCATCTTTGTATTTTATCGAGGAATTATTCGTGCTTTGCACTCATTGCAGGCTGGCAGCCTGCGCTCCTTTTGGTAGTTAGAGCCTGCTTTTCTGAATCCAAACTCCGTTAAATTCCGAAAAAAATCTTTTAGGTTAAACTTATAAAACACGATGAAGATTCTGGTTACAGGTGCGACGGGTTATATCGGCGGGCGTTTGATCCCTAAACTTTTGGATGCGGGTCACGAAGTGCGCGTATTTGTGCGCGATCCGCGGCGGCTTCGCGGAAAACAATGGGCGGAGGATGTTGAGATAGCGCAAGGCGATCTCAACAATGCAGACGAGATAAAATCCGCGATGGACGGGATCGATACCGCATATTTTCTTGTCCACGCGATGTACAGCGGTGATGACTATGCCGAAAAGGAAAAGAGATTTGCCCACAATTTTGCTCATGCGGCTAAAGAAATCAAAAAGGTGATCTATCTCGGCGGTCTGCTTCCTGAGGAAGAAACGTCGGAACACTTAAAAAGCCGGGCAGCCGTCGGGAAGATCCTTCGAGCGCATTGCCGGACGACCGAATTCCGAGCGGGTCCGATCATCGGTTCGGGTTCGGCTTCGTTTGAAATGGTCAGATATCTTACCGAACGCCTTCCCGTGATGATAACGCCGAAGTGGGTAGAGAATTCGGTTCAGCCGATCGCGATCCGTGATGTCATCAGTTATCTCGTCAAAGCGATCGAAAAAGAACCGCTCGGTGTTGTCGATATTGGCGCCGATGTTGTGCCGTTTATCGAAATGATGCGGACGTTCGCACGGGTGCGCGGTCTCAAGCGGGTGATCATTCCCGTTCCGGTTTTGACGCCGTGGCTTTCGGGTCTGTGGGTCGGATTGATCACACCGATCCCGAATTCACTCGCCGTCCCGCTTGTCATGGGAACGATAAATCCCGTGATCGCCGACATTCAAAAGGCCGAAAAGAATTTTCCCGGTATGTCGCTGATGCCCTATCATGAAGCGGTAAAAGAAGCGCTCAAAAGAACCGATGAACGAGCCGTGGAAACGCGCTGGTCCGGCTCGCTCGGCAAGCTGACGAGTTACAAACTGACTGACAGCGAGGGAATGCTGAAAGAGGTGAGGACGGTTCTGACGCATGCAAGCGCGCATTCCGTTTATAAAAGTTTTACCGGAATCGGCGGCGAAAAGGGCTGGCTTGCGTGGAACTGGGCGTGGAAACTGCGCGGATATTTTGACGCGCTTGTCGGAGGTCCGGGACTTTCACGCGGAAGACGACATCCGGCCGATGTCCACGTCGGCGAAGTGCTCGATTTCTGGCGCGTTGAAGAACTCGAAGAAGACCGGCTGATGCTGCTTCGCGCAGAAATGAAAGTTCCCGGGAAGGCCTGGCTGCAGTTTGAGGCGATAAAAAAAGGCGAAGATACTCAGCTTGTTCAAACGGCGATGTATGTACCGAAGGGTTTTCTTGGCGTGGCGTACTGGTACGCGATGTATCCGGCCCACCTTTTTCTCTTTGGTCAGATGGCGAGAAATATCGCCAAAGCAGCCGAAGTTTACGAGAGAAACAGCGACGGTGAAGATATGCCGGCGACGGTTTAAAAAACCAAGACGAAAAATCCAGTTCTCCATTCTACAGCGCTTTGTTCACCGCGGATAAAAAAGCAGCCCGCAAAAAAATTCTCCGAAAGCGTCCCCCACGCAAAGGAGAACAGAAAAATGTCGAGATATGATGTGAATTTCAGGCTTAAAGACCGGGTCCAGTTAAAAGTGGCAGTCGTCTATCTCAAGACATGGTATAAGCCGGACGGTTCGGAATTTCTGAACTTCGCAAACGACAAATTGTGGGATCACAATATTGGAATGGATATTTTCCCGGACGGCGGAAAGAAACTTCCGACAAACACTATTGATTATGGCGGCAAGGTGATACCCGACACGACAGCGGAATATAAAAAACTTTATGCTGTCGCAAAAGCAAAAATAAAAACAGCGGGCTGCCATTATGTAAATCCGCTGATCGTGGCTTTTTGCCAGTTTCAAAATGCCGCATACGGTGTTGCGCCTAATCTCGAATCAGATACGAACAGGCTTTGTTTAATAGCGCCGCACGCAACAAATCCCGGCGACCTGCTCCACGAGATCGGACACGCTTCCGGTCTTCATCATGATTTTACAACCAAATCCCCGCGCAATTTTATGGATACATACGGCGACCGCGAAACGGTTTACCGATATCAGGTTGAATCGATCGGAAGAGCGGTTTTTGCGGTCGGGTGAATATTTTTAGTTGCCGTAAGAAATGGTGAGCAACGAGAAACCGCTCTCTCCCCGATCCTCAAAGAAACCCGCGCGATATGTCAATTTTCATACGCGCGGGTTTTCGCATGTACGAAAAAGCATTATCATCTTTTTAAGCCTTAAAAGATCAAAGACATTCCAAACCGAGATCATGAAAAAATATTTCTATCCGCTTTCAGTGTTTCTTTTGTTTGCCGCGTTTGTTCTTTCTGTCAGTGCAAACGAACTGACGAACCGCGGCTTTTCCGCCGATGAGATCGCGCGCTGGCAAAAGCAGGCGCAAAATGTCGTGATAACGCGTGATAAATGGGGCGTTCCGCATATCAAAGGTAAAACCGATGCCGATGCGGTTTTCGGAATGCTATATGCGCAAAGCGAAGATGATTTTCCGCGTGTTGAAAGAAATTATTACTGGGCGATCGGACGTCTTGCCGAGGTCGAAGGCGAGCGTGCGATTTACAGCGATCTGCGAGCGCGGCTTTATATGACCACCGAGGAAGCAAAAGCGGCTTATGAATCGGCTCCCGCCTGGCTTAAAAAACTCTGCGATGCTTATGCAGACGGGATAAACTTTTATCTCTTCACACATCCGGAAGTAAAACCAAAACTTCTCACGCGTTTTGAACCGTGGTTTCCGATGTTCTTCAGCGAGGGTTCGATCGGCGGAGATATCGAAAGTGTTTCAACGCAGAGGATCAGGGCGTTTTATGAGAGGAATGAATCTCTTGCCTTAAATGAATTCGGAAACGGACTCGCGTATCGTGATCCCTATGAAGAGCCGCGCGGTTCGAACGGGTTTGCGATCGCCGGTTCGCGCACGCGATCAGGAAACGCGATGCTGCTTATCAATCCGCACACGTCGTTCTATTTTCGCGGCGAAGTTCATGTAAAAAGCGATGAAGGACTCAACGCTTACGGCGCGGTTACTTGGGGACAGTTTTTTGTCTATCAGGGTTTCAATGAAAACACCGGATGGATGCACACTTCGACCGGCGTGGATTTTATGGACGAATTTGTCGAAGACGTTCGCGAAATTAACGGAAAGAAGTTTTACAAATACGGCGATGAAATGCGCGAAGTAAAAGTTTCGAGCGTAACTTTGAAATATAAGGACGGCGATTCTGTAAAAGAAAAAACATTTCCGATGTATCACACACATCACGGACCGGTCACGCATATGCTCGACGGAAAATGGGTCGCGACAAAACTCAACTGGGATCCGGTAAATGCATTGATCCAGTCCTTTACGCGGACAAAACTAAAAGACAACAAAGAGTTTCGCAAAATGATGGAGATCCGCCGCAATTCTTCAAACAACACTGTCTTCGCCGATTCGAGCGGAAACATCGCTTATTATCACGGCAATTTTATCCCGAAAAGAGATCCGAAATTTGATTATTCAAAACCGGTTGACGGGAGCGATCCGGCAACCGATTGGAAGGGCCTGCACACCGTAGATGAAACGATAACGATCCTCAATCCGAAAAACGGCTGGATCCAAAACTGCAATTCGACGCCGTTTACCGCAGCCCTCGAATACAGTCCGAAAAAGGAAAATTACCCGGTTTACATGGCGCCGGATCTTGAAAACTATCGCGGGGTTCATGCGGTAAAAGTGTTAAAGGATGCGCAGGATATAACGCTCGATAAACTTATAAGCATCGCCTATGATCCGTATCTTCCGGCATTTGAAAAACTGATACCCGGCTTGATCGCGGCATACGATAGAGCGCCAAAGAAAGATCCGAAACTTAAAGACCCGATCGAAGAACTCAGAAAATGGGATCTCAAAACAAATGAAGGATCCGTCGCGATGTCGCTCGCCCATTTTTACGGGCTGATCTATAACCGTGAAGGTAAAAATCCGAAAGGCCTCTCCGGCAACGAACGCTTCGATTACTTCGGAACCGGTTCGCCGGATAAAGAAAAACTGGAATTATTCTCAAAAACTATAGAGAAACTAAACGAAGATTTCGGCACATGGAAAACTCCCTGGGGCGGGATCAACAGACTGCAGCGTTTATCGGGTGAGATCGATGCCGGTTTTGACGACGCAAAGCCGAGCATTCCGATCGGAATGGCTTCCGGACGGTGGGGTGCGCTCGCTTCTTTTGGTGCTAATTCCTATCCGAACACAAAACGCATTTACGGTTCATCGGGCAACAGTTTTGTCGCGGTTGTTGAATTTGGCAAAAAGGTGAAGGCAAAAAGCATGCTCGCCGGCGGACAAAGCGGCGACCCGAATTCTCCGCATTTTTATGATCAGGCGCAGCGATATGCCGATGCGAATTTTAAGGATGTTCTCTTTTATGATGAAGACATAAGGGCAAATACCGAAAGCGTTTACAGACCGGGTGAAAGGAAGAATTGAGCTTAACTTTGCGGACTTCTCAAAGTATCGATCACCGCGAGAACAGCAAAATACGCGAGGTTTAAGGCGGCTAAGATCTTCAGCCAAACGGGCACGGCAGGATAAAGCCACACCGCAAGCGGCATTATCACCATCAGTAGAATCGAAAAAACCGCCGTCAGTTTTCTAAACCGCGTCGCTCTGCTCGGGTAAGCAAATTTTATCGGGACAAAATGGAGGACGGCTAAGATCACTATAATGGCGGCGTTTACCCAGCCGGGAAATGCAAAAATAAAGAAGAGATAGAAAACGACGACGTTCCACATCACCGGAAATCCGACAAAATAGAAGTCTTCGGAAACCATACCCTTTATGCCGTAATATACGGCGGAAACAAGCAGGATCAGAAATGCCAAAGGCAGGTTGATATTTGGGTCGACGAGTTCTGCCGCAAAGAAAAAATATGCCGGAATAACGGCGTAGGTCGTAAAATCAACTACATAATCGATATTCGAGCCGTCAACATTCGGCAGGATCTCTTTAACGCGAAACCTTCTGGCAAGCGTTCCGTCGACGCCGTCGATAAACAGACATAGAAGAAGCCAGGCCATCGCCGCCCGAAAATTCTTATCGGCGATCGCCAGGATCGCCATAAATCCGGCAATCAAACCCGATGCGCTGAAAACGTGCACGCTCCAGGCCAGTATCTTTTCTGTGCCGCTGAAGGAATCTGCCATTTGGTGATTCTAACGCAGAAAAATAAAATTGATAGTCTGATACTGACGATCAGCGGTTACGGTTTTGTTGGGATAACATGAAAAAAGTTTTGGTAATAGGTTCGTGCGGTGCAGGAAAGTCGACTTTTGCCAGACGCCTTCACGAAATAACCGGTCTCGATCTGATCCATCTCGACACGTTTTATCATAAACCGAATTGGGGTCAGCCGACTGATGAGGAATGGTTTGAGACTGTAAAAGAGCTCGTCAGCCGCGACAATTGGATAATCGATGGAAATTACGGCGGCACGATGGAATTTCGAATGGGATTCTGCGACACCATAATCTGGCTCGACCTTCCGCGCGTCCTCTGCACCTGGCGGATCCTCAAACGCGTCGTCATGTATCGAAACAAAACGCGGCCCGATATGGCTGAAGGATGCAGAGAAAGATTTGACTGGGAATTTACAAAATACGTCTGGAATTTTAAGCGCGACAAAAACCCGGATATTGAAAAGCGGCTTAAGATGTTTCCTGATATAAAAGTTTTCCGTTTGAGATCGAAACCGGAGATCGCCGCATTTCTTGAAAATACGAGCTTTGGCGATCTCTCCGGCTGAGTTTTTGAAACGAATTCATTATTCTCTTCGTTTTGCCGAAAGTGTTTGACCGTTAAATGTGATCTCTAAAGTTTCTACGTTTCTGTCTGTTTCAAACACGGGTCTTATTACGATATTGACAAGCGGGGAGCGAAGCGTCTTATCCGCAACCTTGAACATCTCGGCATCGGGTAAAGGCATTCCAAGCGGCTGCGCAAAGAGTCGGCTTTCGTATCGATAAAGTCTGATCCCCTGTTTTTCCGAAAACATAAAACTCCCCTCCAGTTTTTCGATTTCGTTTTCTGGAACAGCTAAAAAGTCGTTTCTGAGCGGAGCCGGTTTTTTTCCGGAGAGAGGTTCGACCCTCAGATCACCAAGCTCCGCATCTTTTCGGGGAGCGGTTTTTCTTGCGCTGACGATGAGATCCATAAGCTTCAGCACGGCCGAGCCCGATACGCCGTTTGTCAGATCGGTGTCAGCGCGATGGACTATCAGCAAATCGATTTCCGGGAAAAGTACCATCAATTGTCCGCCGGCACCTCGTGCGGCTACCCGTAAATGTTTTTCAAAAGCAACGCCCGATTCCATTCTGGCGGGATAGATCCACCACATACGGCCGTAACCATTTCCCTCTCCGCCGTAATGTCCGTTTTCAAAAGTCGTAAGAAACGAAGTGCTTCGTTTTATCCAGTCTGGTGAGATAATTTGCTTACCGTTCCATTTACCTTTTTGCAGATAAAGCCGGCCGAATCTGCTCAGATCTCTCGCCGAAATTCGAAAAGTTGCTGCCGGATAACGCGAGACGCGCGGTTCGAACCAATCGAATACATGGTCGGGTTTGAAATCTTCCATTCCTAAAGGGACTGCAATTTCTTCTGCAAAAGCATCATTGATCTTTTGATCGGTGAGCTTCTCAAATGCGGCAGTAACGACATTAAAATCCCAGTTGTTGTAATACCATTTTTCTCCCGGTTTTGCGGAATGTCTTTCCGGACGCCGTTCGGCATTCGATTCCGTTTCGTAAGCTGCCGGATGATAGATTCCGGAACGCGCCGTCATTAATTGCTCAAATGTCGCTTGCTTTTCCTCACTGCTGAGCGGTTCAATGTCATCAATTCCGAGTTTTTCGATCGAAGTGCCGGGATCAAAAGGCTTTCTGAGGTTTACGGCACCGATCGTACCATCGTAGATACTTTTTCTGATCGAAGCCGCTTTGTACGGGTGATCAATATTGCCCCATGCTGCGACGACGTTTCCCTGATCGACGATCATCACGGCCGCGGAATTTATCGAAACAGCATATTTTTTTGCTGCCTCAAGTTGTTCAGAAGACCAGCCTGCTTTTTCCGTATCAAGATACTGTTTCCAGTCTTGTGATCTGGTATTGTCTGCCGAAGAGAAGATCATCCAAAATGTAAAAATGTGAAATGAAATTCTTTTAATTTTTCGAAATCCTGACATCAAAGCGCTCCTTTATATTACTTTTTTCCTAAAAAACCCAGAGTCATTTTCTTTAAAGACTGCTTGAGTTCATCGTCGTTCAGATCAACCGTGTCAAAATGCGGACCGGGATAGAGGATCGCTTCGCGAAGAATACTTGCCACAAAGAAAATTACCAGCTCAATATTTCGTTTTGCATTCTTACTTTCAAAATCGTTTTCAAACTGAAAGAATTGAGATCCGATCATGTCAAACATCTCTTTACGTGCCAGTCTTTTTTCGGCGGATACAACCTCGGGTTTGCGTCGCGAGAGAAGTCCCATTTCCCGCAGAAGCCAGCGATTTTCCCGGTAATTTCCGATCAGCTGACCGATCTCTTTTTCTACAAACTCTTCGAGGGTCGTATCTTCATTCTTTGCCGGATCGTTTAATTTTAAAAATCGTTTTCTTAATTTTTTATCGTGTCTTTCGTATAGAGCGACGAGAAGCTCATCCTTATTTTTAAACCGCCCGTATATTGCCCCGTTTGAATAGCCCGCCTCGATCATTATCGCGACGGTCGATATTTCTTCCCATGGCCGGGTCTTGAGAAGTCGTTCGGCAGCATCGAGAAGATCGTGGTGGGTTTTCAGACTCCGGTCCTGTTTCGGATGTCGCCGCCGATGAAGATCATTCCCTTCGTCATATTTTTTTCTTATCTTTTTTTCCGCTGATCTGACCATAAAACAAGAGTAACACTCTTATTCTATTTCTACAACTCTTTCTGCCGATCAAGTTTGGTTCAATTGTTTACTACCTTGGATCAGACCGATGCAGGTTTCGCTAAAACATAATAGAATTGAAATCTTTGCAGACAAATTTTTATAGAAAAAACGGAAATACCGGGCGACAGAATTTTGATATGAATGTGTGGAAAAAAGATGATTTTGAGATCACGACCAACCGCGGGGATCTGCAGACAGATGCTATCCTTGATTTCCTTGTAAACCGATCGTACTGGGCGCGAAACCGAACGCGGCGGCAGCTTGAGACCGTAATCGAGAATTCACTTTGCTTTGGGGTTTATAAAGAGGAAATACAGATCGGATTTGCACGCGTCGTTACGGATTATGCGACGTTTGCTTATTTAGGTGATGTCTATATCCTACCGGAATTTCAGGGAGCGGGATTGGGTAAATGGCTGATGGAGATCATCTCCGGTCATCCCGATCTGCAGGGATTCAGGCGTTGGATACTCGCAACAAAAGACGCCCACACGCTTTATGAAAAATTCGGTTTTAGTGAATTAAAACATCCCGAGCGGTGGATGGAAAAACCTGCGCCGGATGCGTATTGAAGAGATCTATTTTCCGGCAAAACGGATTAGTTTTCGGGTTTTCATATCTATTTTCAATACGCGGTTTTCTTCGGCTTCGGCAACATAGAGATTTCCTTCGCTGTCAAAAGCCATACCGTAAGGTCCTTCGATCTCAAACGGACGCCCGTCAGGATCTGCAAGTGAGGTCATTATTCCGCTGCTTTTATCGATCAAACGGATCCTTTTGTTTATCCACTCGGAAAAGATGATGTGTTTGTCAGTTATTAAAAATGAACCGAAAAAACCGAATTTTGCGTTCGAGGCATTTTCTCCGTCTTCAGTAAAACCCGTCTCTCCGATTCCATAAAGCGTAGAGATCTTCTCCGTCGTGTGATCAACTTTCCTGATACGGTTATTAAAACTGTCTCCGATTATCAGATCTCCATCGGCGTCAAAAGCAAAATTGTGCGGACGCCTTAATTGGGCACCAGTTGCAGGACCGCCATCTCCGGAAAATCCCGCGATGCCGTTTCCCGCAACCGTCGAGATCTTACCGCTTTTCATATCGATTTTGCGGATAGAGTGATTTTCGGTATCTGCAAAAAACAGATCGCCATTTTTATCAAAGGCTACGCAGTATGGAGAGGAGATCTTTGCATTTCGGGCAAGACCGCCATCGCCGTCAAAACCGGTTTCACCGGATCCGGCTATCGTGGAGATGATTCCGTTTGTTCCATCGACTTTTCTGATTCTGCCGTTTCCGCGGTCTGCAATATATAAATTTCCGAATTTATCAAAAGCGATAAGTTCCGGAATTGAGATCTGCGCTTCGGTGGCTTTTCCTCCGTCACCGCTAAAACCTCGGATTCCCGTGCCCGCAAATGTCGTGATGATCCCGGTTTTTCCGTCAACTTTTCTGATGCGGTTTGCTCTTCGCTCCGCAATATAGACATTGTTGTCCTGATCGACAGCGATCCCGCTCGGAAATTCCAAAATTGCTTCCGATGCTTTTGCTCCATCGCCGATCGGGTTTTGAGAAAAGTTTACCCCGAAGAGGCTGAGTGTCAGCAATATGAGAATCAGAAATCTATGCAGCATAATATATCTTCCGTCTTTTATAACACAGCACCATGATCCGGACTTGAAATACGGCTAAAATTTTTTTGAAAATAAACAGGTACCGGAAAAACGCAAAGCCGCAGTAATTAAAAGACCGCTTGCCAGTTGACGCTGGCCAAATAACAGTTTTATCATTCTTATCCATGCCGGAGTGGCGAAATTGGTATACGCACTAGACTCAAAATCTAGCGGGCTTTACGCTCATGTCGGTTCGAGTCCGACCTCCGGCACCAGAAGAATTTTCAAAGAGACAGAAGTTACCGGGAGACGATCCTTTGCTTTTGTCTTTTTTGATTTTTAAACTTACCGAAATGCAAATTTCCGATTTTGATTACGAATTACCTGAAGAGCTTATCGCGCAGAGTCCTGCCGAGAAGCGCGACGCTTCGCGGATGCTTTTTGCCGATCGAAAAAGCCATTTGGTAACCGATACGTCATTCGGCAGTTTTCCGGATCATTTGCGAAAGGGCGATGTGATCGTGCTCAATGACACAAAAGTATTCCCTGCAAGACTCTTCGGAGAGAGCGAAACAGGCGCAAAGATCGAACTCTTTCTGGTAAATGAGATCGGGGAAAAGATCTGGGAAGTTCTGGCGCGTCCGGGAAGGCGTTTGAAACCCGGTAAACAGATTAGATTTGGAACGTCTCTTTCGGCAGAGGTCCTTGAAAAACGAGATGACGGCAAGGTTTTAGTTGAATTTGCTTCGGAAGGAGATTTTGATGATGTACTGGACGAGATCGGCAAGACCCCGCTTCCGCCGTATATAAAGCGCGAGACCGGAAGTCTCGATGAGGACCGCGCACGGTATCAAACCGTCTATGCAAAAAAACGCGGCGCGATCGCTGCACCTACCGCCGGACTTCACTTTACTCCGGAGATTCTCAGCAAGATCACAAAACGCGGTGCAGAGATAACGCAGATAACTCTCCATGTCGGCTATGGAACGTTCGAACCGGTCAGAGTCGAAGATCTGTCTGAACACAAAGTGATGGCGGAATCGTTTGAGATAGAAAATGAGGCACGGGAAATTCTCAACAACGCAAAGGCCGCCGGAAACCGGATAATCGCGATCGGCACAACCACTACGCGGGCGCTTGAGACAAGTTTTTCAAAACACGGTGAGTTTGTAAGCGGCAAACAAACGGCAGATCTGACAATCACACCCGGCTATCGATTTACTGCTACCGATGGTCTTCTGACAAACTTCCACCTTCCGAAATCATCGCTGTTGGTGTTAGTATCAACATTTGGCGGATACGAATTTATGATGGATGCTTACCGGCATGCGGTAAAAGAGCGGTATCGATTTTACAGCTACGGCGATTGTATGCTGATCATTTAACAATAGATCGTCCTCAATAATTTTTAATAAAGTATGGCAGTAATGCAGAAAATTCGAGAGATACTTCTTCCCGAAGAACTCAAAGAGCCCGGATCAAATCCGCCTGCACCGCCGACAAAATACCGAATAATAACGCTTGACCGCAAAAATCTTGAAGAGGTTATAAAACTCAATCTGCGCTGCTTCAGCAACGGCGAGAATTATACCGAAGCGACATTCAAGCATTTGCTTGCGGCGCCGAACATTCTCGGATACCGGATCATCACGGCTGAAAAACAAATGGTCGGTTTTGTTTTTATTGCCGTAAATAATGAAACGGTCGGTCATATCACTACGATCGGCGTTGCACCCGAACACCGTAAGCGCGGTCTCGCAAAAAAACTCCTCGAGCATGCTGAAAAAGCTCTCATAAGACGTAATTATGAATCGGCAGTTTTGGAGGTCAGAACAAGCAATTACATCGCGCAGAATCTCTATCATCGGCTCGGCTACACGATCATTCAAAAGATCAACCGCTATTACGCAGACGGTGAAGATGCTTACCTGATGGCAAAAGCTTTGTAATTCACAAAATGATCCTTCCTAAAATATATCCGATCACAGACGCCGGTCTGACAACGCTCTCACATACCGAACAGATAAAAAGACTTATACTCGGAGGCGCCGAATTTATTCAACTCCGTGAAAAGAATGCGCCAGCGGATAGTTTTTATAACGACGCCTTGAGTGCTTTAAATCAGGCCGGACTTTCAAATGTAAAACTCATCATCAATGACCGCGTAGATATCGCGCTCGCTGCTGGTGCGGCCGGAGTCCATCTCGGACAGAACGATCTGCCGCCGGCCGAAGCGCGAAAAATACTGGGTGATGATGCGATCATCGGCTACTCCACTCATGATCACAAACAGGCACGAGAGGCTGTAAAACTGCCGGTCGATTACATCGCGATCGGGCCTGTTTTTGAGACTTCGACAAAATCGAATCCCGATCCGACAGTCGGTCTCGAGATGATCACGCGGATCCGCGAAACTGTAAAAGACTTCCCGCTCGTTGCGATCGGCGGAATAACGCTTGAAAATTGCCGGGCGGTTATCGATGCCGGAGCGGATTCGCTGGCTGTAATCGGCGGATTACTTCTCCCTGCCGAGAAGATCACAGAAACATATAAAAAGTTCGTTTTGGAAGTCAATCACTAACAAATAACAACAGTGTTAAAAATTTCCTTGCTTTTTCCTGTTCGATAAGTAAGAATAGACATTGTCCGAAAGGACACCGCCTTAGCTCTTTAGTCACTATTCTCACCATTTCAGAATAAATTCCAGGAGAATTTAAAAATCAATGAGTTTGCTTGATGTAACACCGCTTATTGAGCAGATGCTGCTCATATCCGACAATATAAGCGATTTGAACTTCTCGACCGGACAAAAACCGCAGGTCGAGATCAGCGGAAGTCTGTTTTCCGCTTCGCCGCTCGGATTGGGTAAAATGACTGCTTATCAAACCGAAATGATCGCGATGTCGCTTCTCCGCGACAATCCTGAGGCATCAGCTCAACTCGCAAAATTCGGAACAGCCGATCTCAGCTACAGTCTTCCCGGCCGCTGCCGTTTTCGTGTAAACATATTTCAGCAGCGCGGATCCTTCTCCGTTGTTATGCGTCTGATCCCGCACGAGATCCCGAGTTTTGAATCACTTCGTGTTCCTCTTCAGCTGAGCGATATCAGCGATATGAGAAACGGTCTTGTTCTGCTGACCGGTCCGACGGGTTCCGGTAAGAGTTCTACTCTCGCGGCGATCATCGACAAGATAAACGAAACAAAAAGCTACCATATCGTGACGATCGAAGACCCGATCGAATTTCTTCACACGCATAAGAAATCGACGATCAATCAGCGCGAAGTCGGTTCGGATACAAAAACATTTGCTTCCGCACTTCGCGCGGCTCTCCGCCAAGCACCAAAAGTTATCCTCGTGGGTGAGATGCGTGACCTCGAAACAACTGAGATCGCGCTCGAAGCAGCAGAAACGGGCCACCTTGTTCTTTCAACGCTTCACACGATCGATGCTTCCAAAACCGTTGACCGTATCATCGGTCTTTATCCGAAAAACGAGGAAAAGATCATCCGCACGCGTCTTGCACAAACGTTCAGATACATTGTTTCTCAGCGTCTCATACCAAAAGCAGACGGTACGGGACGTGTTCCGGCGGTAGAGATCCTCAAGGGAAGCCCGCGTACGAGAGAATATATCGAAAACGGAGAAAGCGAAGGCAAAACATTGCTCGACGCAATGCGCGACGGTTCGCTGGACGGCATGCAGGATTTTGATTCCGTGATCCGCGAAATGATCATGAATGAAACGATCACGCTTGAAGACGGACTTTCCTACGCGACCAATCAGAACAACCTCATGCTGCAGCTCAAGGGACTGGCTTCAACGGAAGACTATGTTGTTGATCAGGAACGGACAAAGGAAAAAGAAAGCTCTGCAAGTCCCGCCCCCTCAATTCCAAACCGTCCGCCAGAAGGCTCGGTCTTAGATATGCTCGAATAACGAATTGTTTAGCTTAAAAAAATATGATTATAAGATGCGATAATTGCTCGGTTTCACTTCAGCTGGATGAATCGAAAATTCCCGGGAAGGCGTTTACTGTAAAATGTCCGCGATGTCAGAATCTGATCCAGGTCCGGCAAAAGGAAAATGGCCGCGGTTCTTCAACTGTTGAACAGCTCAAATCTAATTCGCCGGCTCCGGTGGTTGGCGACGGCACTCAGAATTTTGAGCGAAAAGAATCCGAGATCCAGATAAACAGCGCACTTCGCTCGCTGCTTACAGCTCTTCAGGGCGAAGGAAAGTCGCTCGAAATGAAGGACGAAGAATCTCCGAAACCGCGGCGCGTTTTGCTTTGTCTTGGAGGCAAGCGGGATCAGGTCGCGAAAGTGCTCGTCGGAGCAGGTTATAAAGTTTATATGGCGCAGACTCCCGCACAGGCCAATGAACGGCTCCGTGAAGGTAAAACCGAAGTCCTTCTATTCTCACCGGATTTTGCAGCTGACTTTGGCGGAGCGGCGATCCTTCAGCAAAAATTGAACGGAATGCCCGCAGCCGACCGAAGACGTCTGTTTCTGGCTTCGATCGAAGAAGGCGGAACGACGCTCAATGCTCACGAAGCATTTCTCAGAAATCTGAATCTGATCGTCAATGCCGACGATATCGAGCAGCTGCCGTTGATACTAAATCGCGCACTCGATGACTTTAATGATCTCTATATGTATTACAATCGTGCTGCAGGAGCGGAAGCTATATAAAAAGGGTGAGAAAGTTTAAAAGTGAAAAAGTGAAAAGGTGAAGAAGTTGATTACTCAAACTTTTTCACCTTTCCCATTTTAAACATTTCCACTTTCGAGCACCCTATTTCACCCTTTCACTTTTTCACCTTTCAACGTTTAAGCCGCTCTTTTCCTAATCTCGCCCAAGCTGTCATCGATGAGAAGTTCTCCGTTCTCATAAACCGTTCTGAGCTGCGAACCGGCCGCGGAAAGTGTTTCGACATCCGGAAGCCGGACCGTTTCATATTCGCCGGATGGATTTTTTACAAGATCAAGCCGTCCTTTTTTGCTCGCTTTCCCCGCATCTGTTACAGGCTGTTTGTAAACATCGCGGAGTTTTCCGCCGACCACGATCGCCGAAGTTTTATATGCAAATTTCAAGGTGTCGCGGTTTACTTTTTGAAGCAGGCTTCCTCCGATTCCGAATGCGATATTTGATGCGGAAAATCCCTGATCTTTAAGGTTCTCGAGTATCTCGCCGATCGAATCCGCGTTTACACCGTCGCCCTGGATCACTCTGACGTTATTTAACACCTTAAAGCCCTTCGAATTGATCGTCGTACCAAACTTGTCCGCGAGGATATTTGTGATCTCCGAAACAACTTTCACAGGATCGCCCGAATCCGGACGGATTACGACCGTCGCACCGGAATCAATAACGTCCTGCCGGAGCGTTTCTCCCCAGATCTTTTCAACCGCCTCATAGATATTCCATGAATCGGAAACAACTGCGAGGATCCCGCCCGGCTTTGCAAAATTTGTGAGCATATTTTGGTAAGCAAGAGTTTCGTTTTCACGGCCCCAGGCTGTCATCGTTGAATGCTCCGCCGCCGGGATCGAAAAGCCGGCCATCTCTTCATTGTAGAAATCGCGGTGGAGAATAAGAGAGGCCATTGTGTCTGTGCCGAGAAAATTTACGAGATGCGCCGCGCCGCCGATCGCTGCGGTTTCTTTTGAAGAAACGCCGCGGCTGCCAAAATCGTGAATTTTAAAATCTATCTCCGCGTCCGCATCGTCCGCAGTTTCCTGTAAAAACTTGTAGAAATTTTGTTTGATGTAATAGCTTTGTGTCGCGACAGTGATCGGGTACCAGATCCTCATCAGCTGCGTTTCAAACCAACTCGTCAGCCAATAAAATTCCGGATCCGTATTTTCCACCGTCATCAGTGCATTGTGAAGCGGCACCACCGAACCTTCCGCGACGGCCCGAACGCGAAAAGGCATCTTGCCGTCGTATTTTGTCACGGCCCTTTTCCAACCGTCATAATTAAACGGCAAGCCGTGAGCGGTTATTATTTCGCGGGCTTCCTCGACCATCTCGAGCGTAAATCTTTCAAGAAAATAGCGCTTCAGAATATACTGCAAACCGAAGAATACGGTTCTATCCCAATCCCGGTCGGTCCCGCGAGATTCGAGATATGAATGAACAAGCGTCGTTTCCGGCGGATACTGCAGCCAATGACTCGCTTTATAAGAATCGGTATCGATTATTCTGTTTATTTCGTGCATTATTTCTATTTTTCAGATTTCTAAGTCTAACTGGCAGAAACGCGACCGTAAGGAAGCGTGCTCTCGATCGATAATAGTTCCAAAATTAGGCACGCGCCTTATTATGAACACGCTTCCTTACGGTCGCGTTTCTGCCAGAATTCTGGCTTAATTGATTTCGATAAAATCAACCACCACCCTTGCCAGTTCCTCGCCTTTGTCTTCCTGAAGAAAATGTCCCGCACCTTTGATCGTCGTATGCGGCTGACCTTTTGCTCCGGGGATCAGCTTTTGCAAAACCTTATCCGCCCCGCGTGTGATCGGATCGCCGTCACTGAATGCGGTGAGAAACGGTTTTTCGAATTTTCGCAAAGATTCCCAGGCGTTTCGGTTTGCCTCGGATGCGGGATCATCGGGCGTGATCGGTACGAGTTTTGGAAATATCTTTGCGCCCGCCTTGTATTTCTCGTTCGGAAACGGCGCTTTATATGCTTTGATCACCGCTCTCGAGAGTTTCGCTGCGCATCCCATATTTATTACTTTTCCAACAGGGAATAACGGAAGTGCCTGAGACATCTTCAGCCACATCTTAAAAGCTTTCGGCGTTCTTTCGTCACCCGTCGGTAAAAACGTATTTGCCGCGACGA
Organism: Pyrinomonadaceae bacterium; assembly: GCA_041394785.1. Taxonomy (GTDB): domain Bacteria; phylum Acidobacteriota; class Blastocatellia; order Pyrinomonadales; family Pyrinomonadaceae; genus Aridibacter. Next base: position 55,510 of record JAWKHO010000007.1, read on the forward strand.
CCCGGGAAAACAATTCAGGATCTTCGCCGACGATCCTCAAGCCGATCAAACCTCCCCAATCCTGACAAACGAGCGTGATGTTCTTTAATCCGAGCTTTTCGATCAAATTCCTGATGCTCCCGACGTGCATCAGATAGGAATACTCTTCAGCTTCGGTATATTTATCCGATCTTCCAAAACCGATCAGATCCGGAGCGATCACCCGATGGCCCGCAGCAGAAACAACAGGGATCATCTTGCGGTACAAAAAACTCCACGAAGGCTCGCCGTGCAGCATTAGAACCGTTTCATTTGCATCAGGATCTCCTTCATCAACAAAGTGCATTCGCGCTTCGCCAAATTCAACGTAATTAGGCTCAAAAGGATAATCCGGCAAACTTCTAAATCTATCTTCAGGTGTTCTTAAGATCATATTGAATTACCGCTTATTTAGATTTAACCACAGATACACACAGATGGACACGGATGGAAGAAACCGGATCATGGTTCCGGACTAAAAGGTTTGCGCGTAGATACTGAACTGCCCGGTGATAAAGCAGCTCATCTTTGATTCTTTTCTGCTATTTGTGAGGCGAAAAACTCAGGTCAGATCAGCGCTCGAATACGATTGAAAAAACAAAAGCGGATGAAGTCGGTCTGACCGATGACATTTTTGCCGGAGATTATAATAATCCTTTATCTTTTGTCATTTTGTGACAGCCGGTTTGGCTTATGGACCGGATAAAGTTCTTATATCCACAGTTCCCGAGATCGTAAATGAACCTCTTTTTATTCCGGTCAGCCGGCGTGTTGCGGAATAGACGCCTTCCAAAACCTCATTTGGCGCGATCGAGATTATTTGCAAATTCCCGCCTTCCATCGTTACCACCGTAGGTGATTTGTTCTCCAAAATCAGGGGAATTGCCCGTTTGATCCCCGCCAGTCCAAGCACTTTTACCGTCAGCGTTGTCTGCTCGCCTCTCAAAAGATCGAGTTTTGGAGCCGAAAGTCTGATACCGACATTCCGAAATTTGTTCTCCGTAACCCTGCCGTGTTCGGTGATCGAAATCTCGGTTTCACCGAGTGTGCTGCTGCTGTTAAACGCGATCAGCGTCGTCTCTGATTCGGCGATGACCGGCACGGCTTCACCTCCGATACTTACCGTTGTGTTGGAGGAATCGCCGTCAAAAGTGCCTGTGGTTTTGATCGATTCTCCCTGTTGACCGAGTTCCTGGGTGGTTATAACAATCGGATCAACTGACACTGCGGATGTGACGAAAACCATGGTAGTTACTGCATGTTTCCCGTTCTTGTCCTTCAGGGTGAGTTCAACCGGTCCTGAGGTGGATTCCGGAATCACGATTCGTTTCGGATCGTATACCCGTGATGGTGAGTTGAACTTTTGATCTCCTAACTCTAACGCGTATTTGCCGAGTTCGTTCGCGTTTCCGGTTCTCTCTTTTTCATCCTTACCTTTTGGTTTTACAAAAATGCTTCCTGAAACAGTCGAACCGGAGGTTATATCGTCGGTTACGTTAAAAACGATATCACCATTGGGGGTTTCAAATGTCATCCGCTGCAGACCGTCCTTTATTACTGTCACGGATTTATGACCCGACAGCGACCCGGATTTTGGATCCGACATCCATCGACCGGAATAGTTGTTCCATTTTTCAAAAAAGAGCTCCCCGGTTTCAGGATCTTGTCTGAACCGCGTCAAAGGGAGCCAGGCATTTTCGGTTATTGACCACTCCTCATATGTATTGACTATAAAATCTCTTTCATTGGTTACAACCCTTCTTGCTATCGGATTACCACGGCGATCAAAACGCGCATGAATTTGTCGGTTTAAGATGATCTCGTGAATCAATACCCTTGCCCGTGAACCGTCAGGATAAGCGGTTAAAATACGTGTCGTGCTGACCAAAACACCTCCCGCAAACTCCTCCTCTTTCCAGACAATTCCGTCGCTGTTTCTGTAGACTTCTTTATATCCGCCGTTTTCGAGATCGATTCGTTCGGGTATTTGATCGGGGTCGGAATTCGGACTCACGGGCCGCGGATCCTGCGCTAAGACAGCAGGAACAACCGAAGGCACTATTAATGGAAGACTCAAACAGGCAGCGAAATATAGACAAATAACTAAGGTCGAGTTTTGACGTTTGAACTTCATTTCAGATATTCCCGAAACGGATATCTGTGCTTGTTAATCTCTTGTTTCTGTCTGACTCAAAAACAAGCGATCAAAGCACGCAGTTTGATATGCAGCACCAGCCGAATCAGCTCCAGTCATCGCCGGACTTGCCCGAGATTTAAGAACCGATCCGCAGATCGAATATTCGCCGGCCTGTTATCCCGATCTTAAAACCCGGGATGCCGCCGCAAGGAAACAGATCGCAATGCCAATAAAAGTGACAAAAGAAAAGATGGATCGAAACTCCGTTCCTGTTCGGCTTTGTTTCACAACGGTCACCTCCCGGATTTAATAGAAAAACTTGATGTGGGCCTGTGACGAATCGAATCGGTTTTTTTGCGTAAAACGTAAGGAAGGTTATGAGCAGCTATGAGATATTGCGCTTCCGGATCAACATTCGCATCCCGAATTGCGGTCGAAGCGTCATCACCGGATTGAGACCGATCTTCTGTTCGGGGATCAGTTCGAGTTTCCATTTTTGGGAGATAGCGGCGAGCAAAAGGATTCCCTCCATCCACGCAAAACTTTCGCCGATGCAGCTTCTTACTCCGCGGCTGAAGGGAAAATAGGTAAACGTTTGTCCGGCTTCTTTTACACTCCGCTTAAACCATCTTTCCGGAATAAAGTCTTCCGCATCTTCCCAAAAACGCGTGTCGCGGTGTGTGATATACGGACTTATCAGGATCAGTGAATTTCTTGGGATCTCATAGCCTCCAAACTCGTGTTTTTCGACAGCGAGTCTTCCGATCGCCCAGGCCGGCGGAAAGAGTCTCATCGACTCGGCAAAAACCGCCTCGGTATATTTGAGATCTTTTACGTCTTCAAATGTTGGAATTCGCCCGCTGAGTACAGAATCAAGTTCCGCATGAAGATGCGCGGCTTTCTCCGGATTCTGAGAAAGCAGATAGTATGTCCATGTCATCGCGTTAGCCGTTGTTTCATGCCCCGCGAGAAAAAGCGTCATCGCTTCATCCCGCACTTGCTCATCCGTCATTCCTTTTCCGTCATCTTCACCCTGAGCCAGAAGAAGCATCGAGAGCAGATCGCCTGTGTCCTCTCCGGAATTCCGTCTTTCATCGATGATCTTATAAATGACGCTGTCGAGCGTTGCTTTCGACCTGCGGAATCTTCTCGATTGAGGAAATGGAAGTTTCTCGAGAAGTTCTGAAAATGGAAGGAGAAGAAAATTGAACAATTCGATGACGTCTGTCATTGCCTTGCCGATATCATCAGTTTCATTGTTTACGTCCGCACTAAAAAGCGTCTTGCCGACGATCTGTAATGTCAGACGCATCATCTCCTTATCGATGTCGCGAATTTCACCGTCAGACCATTCATCGCGCATCAGGGCAGCATAATCCGTCATCGATTTTGCATAATCGGCGATCCTTTCACGGTGAAATGCGGGCTGGATCATACGTCTCTGGCGAAGATGCGCAGCGCCTTCATTTGTCAGAAGTCCTTCGCCAAGCAAACTTTTCGAACGTTTTACAGCGCGTCCTTTTTCAAACTTCGAATTGCTTGTTGTCAGGAGATCACGGATCAGATCCGGATGATTGAGAAAATATCCGTGTTGATTATAGAGACTTAGATAAGTTACATCGCCGAGTTTTGAGAGTTTTGTAAGAAAACCGGTCGGATCGCTGCGCAGCCTGTACGAATGACCGATGATCGGATCCGGCTTGAGACTTGGCGGAAATTTTATCTTTGTCATAAAGATATTTTAGCGCCTAATTATAATGGAAAGCGAAAGAAACTTCTTACATCCGTAACTTTTTCGTACATCGCGAAAAACTGTTGTTAGAACCGTAAGTTTACTAAATGATAATGGTAATAGAACTTTAAAGTATAATTTCCGTTTCGGTCCGCGCGATTCCTTATATTTGCGGTTAAATGCAGGTACTTTGCCTGCGGATCGAACGAAGGTGAAGGACAACATGACAAAAATCATAATAAAGCTTCACCTGTGCGATATTCCGGCCGGATGTCGCCGGCGCGAATCTGGCGGGCAGCTGAAAGTGATAAACGGAGAATAAGACTGACCAGGTCAGGGGAAGCTTTTCCCGGCCATGGAAAAACGATTGAGCAGAGATATCGCACAGCATTTGATCGAGAAAAGCAGCAAAGGCGATGCAGAAGCCTTTAGCGAGATCTATTTTAGTTTAAAAGATCCGCTTTACGGATTTGCTTTCCGCATGACAAACACCGTTTCAATAGCCGAGGAGATCACACAGGAAGTGTTTCTGTTTTTTATCGAAAATTCCGAGAAATACGATGCCGAAAGAGGCTCGCTTTTTTCTTTCCTCTGCGGCGTGGCGAGGAACAAAGTTCTTAATTATTTGAAGAAAAGCGGAACCCGGCTCGAGACGAATGATCTCGAAGAAGATCTTTTTGAATCTCCTTCAAACACTTGGGGAAGATCTCCGATCCGGAATCTTCTCGACAAAGAATTCTCTGGAAAACTCGAACAGTGTGTTCAAAGCCTCCCGCCATACCAGAAAGAGGTCTTGCTGCTCAGGGAGATCGAGGAACTTTCATACGAAGAGATCGCCGCAATTACGGAAACAAATATCGGGACGATCAAGCAGCGTCTTTACAGAGCGAGGCAGGCGCTCGCCGCCGGGCTCGAGCCCTATTTAAAGACGGAAGAGGTGAAATATGAATTGCACAGAAGTTAAAGAAAATCTTGGAGTTTTTGCAGATCGCGAAGCGGATAAGACGCTGAAAAGATCGATCCGATCGCACCTCGAAAACTGCGCGGGCTGCGGCGATAAACTTGCCGACTTAAAGAAGATCAGTGCTGCCGTAAAACATTCGGCGGGCGCCAGTGCGCCTGCATTTCTTGATGAAAAAGTTCTAAATGCATACCGGGATCATCATTTAAAGAAAGAGGTTTCCGGCGAGATCAAACGCGCCGGCTGGTTCGGAATTCCGAAATTTACGTTTGCCGGCGGACTCATTATCCTGGCGATTTTCTCCGCGCTTTCGTTTCAGCTCGGAAGAGTTTCGGCGTCCGCAAATGAAACCCGGTTAGCCGGCAGCAGAGGAATTCCGAAGGCAAATGAAAAGACCAAAGATACGGCCGCAGTAAAAGCGGCAGATAGAACAAAGATCGTTGAAGTTCCGGTCATCGAAGAAAAGATCGTAAGAGTTCCGGTTGTTGAGATCAGAGAAGTTGTCAAAACCGTTTATCTCAAGCAAGAAAAAATTGGCAGTTATCAGCAGTCCCGACCCGGAGCGGCGAACAAGCTATCCGGTGATCAAACCGCCCGTTCCGGTTTTCGTCCGGCCGGTGATCTCAACCCTCAGGTAGTAAATAAAAATGATGCAGATCAGGAATATAAGATCGCGCCGGATCTGAATCCGACAGTGATCAATAAAGGAGAAACCGATGAATAAGAAACCAATAGTTTTGGTAACCCTAGTTTTGCTCGTGATTCTGATCGGAGCCGGAAGAGCGTTTTCGCAGACCGAGAGCAGTATGACGATGATCAACGGGATCACTGTCGCAAACATGATAGAAAAAAGCGCGGCATTCTCTACCGGCAGCTCCTATGATTCTGACAAAAGCATCATTTATCAGTTCTTTTTTGACGAAAATAATAAAACTTATTTTGGTTATGATCTCGAGATCGTTCAACTCGAAGATCAGACGAAATTCAGACTTTTGATCAAACCCGTTACGGGTAAACTCCATTCAAGCTGGCAGAGCAAAAAAGATTACAGAAAGATCGATATGCCGAATTTGCCCCGCGAGATCAGCGTCACGGACGGCGACATTATCAGTCTCGACATACTGGAAAATCCGAAGACAAAAGAAAAAATTAAGAACTACCTGATGGTCACGAGAAAAAGCTATGTCGGACCGAGATTTGCGGACAAATATATTTCAAGGGACTTTTCGCTCGACGATGTTAACGCAAAACTCTCCAACTGTGAGATCAGAATAAACGGGCAGAAGGCATACAAAGAAAGAGGAGCTATCAGCGGAAATAACATAGCCGTGTATTTGCCCGGAAAAGGCAGGTTTATCTTTTCCCCATTTCAAAGAGACGGCTATGATTTCAAAAAGGTCGGTACGATCACAAACAACCGTCTTAACTTCTCAGCGGGTGAAGACGAATACGAGATCATCTCCGAATCCGCGATCCTTGGCGATGGAGGAAAGTGGAATATATGGGTAAGATTTGAACCGGATTTCATCCCTTCCATTGAAACCGGTGGATCCGAAAAAAGTGTTCTCCTACAATCAGGAGCGATCGAGGGTTTGATAAAAGATCAGAATTAGATCGCTCAGTACTCGGGAAAAGAGGCTGTCTGAAAAGCCATCTTTTTGCCGTGAAGCGGCATACCGAAAGTAGCCAGATGTGAAACATCTGGAAAGATCGACGATTGGTTGTAGCCCTGAAGGGGCGTAAGAAGGCAGTTCTTACGCCCCTTCAGGGCTTGATTTTTAACCAACACATTCCAGATGTTTCACATCTGGCTACTTTCTATTTGCGGTTTCACCGCTTAATTTGGACTTTTCAGACAGACTCTTTTCTTTTGTTCCCGCTTAAACTCTATATCAATTACTGGTAAAGTATTCTAAATATGTCAGAAGCAAAAACGAAGAAAGTTAAACCCGATATACGTGCGATCACACGTCTCGTTCCGCGTGAAGGCAATTTGGTTCAGGGCCAATCCGATCTTCCGATCGATCCGCAGCTTGCAAAAGAGGCATACGATATTATCGCGGCAAGCGAGAATCATTACGGCGGTTCGGAGGGCGACGCAAATCTGCGCAATGCAGTTGTGGCCAAACTTAAGAAATACAACGGAATTGAGATCGATACCGCAGCCAAACCATTTGAACTGCTGATCACCACCGGCGGAACCGGTGCTCTGGTCGGGATCGCGCAAACATATTTTCGCGGTAAAGCCGTACTCGTTTTTGAGCCTTATTATCCCTATCACAGAAAGATCATTGAAGAATTCGGCGGCGAAACCCGGGTTTTCAAAATGGACGAAAATCTTCAGATCGATATGGAGGTTCTCAAGATCCAGTGCCGTCAACTGAAGGACCGTTCTGAATTTCCTCTTGCAGCGATCATCGTCTGCACGCCGGCCAATCCGAGCGGAAAGGTTTTATCACAGGTAGAGCTCGAAGGGATCGCCGCCGTCGCCCAGGAACTCGATCTGCTTGTGATCTCCGATGAAGTTTATGAACACTATGTGACCGGCGAGAACCCGCACACGCCGATCGCGACGCTCCCCGGAATGTGGGATCGGACGATCACCGTAAACTCTTTTTCAAAATCGTGGAATATTTCCGGCTGGCGGCTTGGCTATGCATACGGGAAAGGAGAACTTCTGGCGCCTGTAAACGCTGCGCTGAATATCGTTTATGTTTGTCCTTCAACCCCGCTTCAGGCAGCGCTTTCCAGAGTCCTGATGTCAGACGAGAATTATTACGATTCTCTCCACCGCAAATTCGACGTCAAACGGGCGTTTGTTTCCGAAACGCTTACCTCGCTTGGGTTCAATATCTTTAACTCGGGATCGGCGTTCTATCTTTGGGCAAGAATTCCGGAAGGATATGACGATGCACTGAAGTTTAATGAAATGCTTCTTGAAAGAGCAGGAGTTGCCGCAGTTCCCGGAAGTGCGTTTGCCGACAGCGACCTTTGGGATGCTCATATGAGAATTTGTATCGCCCGTGAGGATGATATTCTCGAAGGCGCGATGGAGAAATTCAAAAAAGCCCTGTCATAAAAATCACCCGGTTTTTCTTAATTCAAATATCGTTTTTTGATCAACCCTAACTTCTCGTTTAATTCATTCTGATGTGATCCTTTTTCGGGAAACACTTACGAAGACGATCACACGGATGAAAAGCGAGTCAGATAATCTCATCTACCATTTTTTTGGTGTGTTGCCTGCGTATTTGTTGCTGCGTTCAAGAGTAAATACAAATATAATCTACCGACAAGAAAGCGGGCGCCCGGGCGCCCGCTGAGATTTTCTTACAACTAAAAAGGTGTCTGAAAAATGTAGCGATGAGAGCGGGACGCTCTCATGACAGCCGCCGGGACGGCAGCTTTACACTTTTAGAGAGCCCCTAAACTAAACTTGCCAAATTTACTTTTCGGCAAGTTTCCTTCCGGAATTCAAATTATCAAAATTCATGATCGCGTTGAAAACAAGGAAATAACTTCCGTGTGTTTCAGCGCGCCAGAACGGATTATTTGAAAACAGCAGCACATGCCCGTTTTCGACCGGAACGTCGATCACCGCAGGATGCTGCGCGATCTCATTTCCGTTGTCGATCAGACCGGAAATAAGAAGGTCTTTGTTGTCAGCATAGCGGAGTATCACACGCGGTCTGGCATACGGCGGCAAAAGACCGATGCCGTTTCTCAGTTCGGCATTTGTCACCGGAGGTGCTTCCCAGATCTCAACTGACGTGCGTTCGGGAATCTCGTCAGGCCGGCGGTTTTGAACCGTATCCGGATCGTCGACCGAACCGCGTCCGGTTTTTCGCCCGCCGTCACCGCCGCCCCGTCTTCCGCCATTGCTTGCGTAGTTTCCGAACGTCAGGATCGGCCCGCGTGCGGCAAAGATCGGAAGATCGTCCTCATAGCCGTAAACTACCGGGCTGGCATCATCGACCAATTTCGAACGCAAAACGCTGCCCGGAAGTCTCATACGGTTTGGTGATCTTGCCGAAACGCCGCGGCTGAAACCATATTCGACGGCAAATTCCGCCGTGTCCTGTGCAGTGATCAAAAGTCCTCCGCCGTGAACAAAATCCTGCAGGTTTTTAACGCCCGCCCAGCCGAGCCCGGGACGCATATCATCCGTCGAATCTATCTTTCCGAGATTCGGTGTAAGGTCTGTTTTTTTCCATGGAAGCGGGTTTCCGGTCATCGGCAGACCGGAAACGATCTGAGCTGTACCGCGTCCAACGGGCGCGAAAACGATCACATCGTATTTTGATCTCAGATTCGAATTCTTTGCGACATCCTGCGTGCTGATGTAATCGTAAGGCACATTATATTTATCAAATTCGATTCTCCACCAGCCCTCATCCTGCGTGCTCAGCCAGGTATGCATGATCGCGATCCGCGCTGCCCGCAATGGATGTGTTCTGACACTTGGCGCCGTATCGGTCGCATAAGCTTTTATACCGAGAGCCTGCGTAGTACGGCTTAATTCTCCGCCGTCAACATTCTTGATGATAAATGAGCCGCGGTTAAACGAACGGTCGCCGATCTTGAACGGCTCTTCAGCAGCTTCAAAATTTGCATTCTTAAAACGGTATCTCAGCGTAACGAGTGAATTATCCGTATTGTGATTTACTACGTATATCGAACCGTTTCCGACAACACCGCCCGGAGCCTGAACTTCTTCATCAACAAGTTCCATTTTGGCTTTGAGCACATTCTCATCCGTAACGCGGACCACTTTTACATTGCCCAGTTCTCCAAATGTCCATCCCGTGTCATCGTAGACATTCTGCTGCGGGTCGTCCGGAGCCCAATACTGATGATCAAGCATCATATCGGCGATCCTGCTGTACGGCTGATCCATTCGAACGATATAAGTTCCGGCGGGGAAACTCCTTGAAACTGTTTTTGACGAATCTTTTCCTTCACCACCCGGTGCGCGGACGGAAACGCTGAATTCCGCGGTTGCCCGGTGAACCTCATTGCCCTGCTTTTGAAGAAGCGCAAGCAATTCCGCCTGGCCGCCCGGTCTCGGATCGTCGCCCGGGAAAACATAAGCGGCGGGTCCGGCCTGCTGCGGTTTGAGAACCGAATTTTTACTCTTTCGGTAAAAGTTGCGAAGAAAGTATTTTCCGTTTGTTGCAAAATGGGTCAGGGAAACAAGCAAACCGGTCTGCTGATAGTTGTTATTATTTCGCTGCGACCAGGAAGCTTTCGGATAGGGCGGATTCTGGCGGTACCAGAGTCTGGAATAATCTTCAGGTGAAAGTTCACGTTCTACGGTATCAGCGCCGGCGTTTCCGAAGGTTTCGTAAAGCCTGCTGATCCCGTTGTGCGAGGCCGCGATAAACATCAGGTAGCTCGGCGACCATGTATCAAAATCCCCGTGTGTAAACACACCCGGCATCCCAAACTTTGTCATTTCGGCAACATTGTTCCAGCCGATCAATTGCCATTCATCGACGAGGATCGGATCTACCCACGCATTATAGGGTTCCGTTCCGACCGTATTGTCGTAAAGATACGGAACGGATTCGTGCAGATCGTGCAGCACCTGAGGTTTCCAGTCTATATAGGTTTTAATAACATTTCTCGTCAGCGCAAGCGAAAGCGCCATCGAATCGCGGTTGTTGTCATGGGCAACATATTTTCCCCAATAGATCAAAGGCGACCAGTTTTTACCAGGATTTGCGATGTGCCAATTGTAAACATCAACCTGCCGGTCGCGGCCGTCAACTTCTACAACGGGTGTGATCAGCGTTACCAAATTATCTCGGATGTGTTTTACATATTTGCTTTCATCAACGATCAAGCGGTAAGCAAGTTCCATCAACGCGGTCGGTGAACCCGTTTCAGGCGAATGGATCGTTCCCGTAATGTAGTAAACCGGAACCGAAGCTTCAACGAGTTTCTCCGCTTCGGTGTCATTCATATTGATCATTCGCGGATCGGCAAGTTTTGTCAGGCGTTGGCGGTTTGGTTCGATCTGCGCGATATTTTTCTCCGATGATATTGCGACGGCGATCATCTCCCGTCCTTCTTCCGTTTTTCCGATCGAATATATTTTTACGCGCGGACTCGCTTTCTCGAGCATTCGCATATACCGGTAAACTTCTTCCGAATAAGGAAGTTTGCCCGGAGATCCGGCCACATCACCGAGAACCGCTTTTGGCGTAGGGATCGTCTTTGAAGCCGGAAGATATTCCGTCAAAGGCGAATTAAACTCCTTGCGTGTCGTGTATTCAGCGATCTTTTTTGTGTACTCCTGATCGATCGCCTGATTGGGATCACGTTCAAATTTCGGCATTTCGTTTGTCTGAGCAAAAACAGCCGAAGCCGCGATCAAAGAAAAACAAAAACTAAAAAGGAATTTATGAGCGGTGCGAATATTAGTCATATCTGTCCTCGGTAGATGATCTGTAAATTGTAATGAAAACCGAAACTTGAAAACGCCGCAAAAAGATGACGCAGAAAATATCGGATAGATCGTTTTCAAATTTGTAGATTGTGGAATCTTTAGCGTAGTTTATTAACCGAAATCTTTCAACCTCAATTATCACGCAAGTTATCGATTTAAACCGAAATAAGCAGCCATTAAAACGGCTGCTTATTAAACACGGATCATCTTTGAAGTTTCCCTAATTCGCTCCGAGTTCCTTCAGCAACTTTTCGGAATTGGCCCGGACGTTTGCCGGAGGATTCATCGAAAGTGCTTTTTTCAGATTTTTGATCGCATTTTCCCGGTCACCCGACTGTTTATAAGCTTCACCGAGACTGTCAAAAACATTCGGATCATCGGGGTATTTTTCGGCATTCATCGTAAAGATCTCGATCGCCTTCTTATATCTTTTTAATCCAAGCAGTTGATAACCCGCGGCGTTTACTTGATTCTTGTTTCCAAGAGGAGCCGCATCGGCGTAAACTTTGTCACCTTCATCAAAACGGCCAAGCTGATAAAGGATCGCACCTTTTGTCGCATAAGTATTAAATGCCGGGTTTCGTGTTGCTGCGGTGTCTGCCCAGCCGAGAGCTTCTTCGAGATTGTAATTATTTGTCAGGCAATAATTTGCTGCGGTCAAAAATCCCTGCCAGCCAAAACCGGGAAGATTGCGCAGTTCGTTTCTGAAATTATTGATGACGATCTTGTTTGTATCAAACTCGATCTTAAACGGGATCTGTTTCATTTCCCATGAGAGTGCAAGCGTGCCGAAGTCAGTTCCGTAATCGACAAAACTGTATGTCAAGACTTCCGTTTTCGGGATCTTCAAAGTTTTGACATCTACTCTCAGCACATCATCTTTTGCGTCATACCAGAAGCTTCCCCACGATGTGTTGTTTTTTGAAAAGATCAGTGTGGCCCGGTCGTCTTCATAGATCAGCATATGAAGGCCGTATTTTCCCGCGGCGAGCGGTTTTCCTTCGATCTTTACGTCGTCTGAGAATTCGATCGTCGTGTTTTCATTTGCACCGGCGCGCCATGGAATATCTCCCTGTCCGCCGAAGTTTGTTTTACTAAAACCGTAAGGAACGAGCTGTCCCCAGATCTTCCCCGTTCGGTCGACACCCTGAAAGGTGAGTTTCGGACGCGAATAATTTACCGTAACCGTCGATAACCCGATCGTTTGTTTGAGCTCGGCGGCGGGACTCACCGGCCGCGGCGTATTTACTGTCTGACCAAAGTTTATTGCCGAAAAAACCGCAAGCGTTATCACCAGAGTGATCAGACGAAGCGCGAAATAATTTATTCTTCTCATTGTTTTCTCCCAATTCGAAAACCCGCAAAGTAGCACGGGCAGACGAATTTCGTCTTATAGTTTGAATTTTTTGAATTCGTGATCTAAGAGCGATTTACAGGGATCAAAATCCGCAGGGTCAGAAAAACCGTTTCTAAGGATCCGATTAATTGTTAAGCAGGTGAAATTAGATACGCCGAAGCCGGAATAAGGTTTCAGGCGCCCAAAAAATAAAAAAGCGGCCCGAAAGCCGCTTCTCATACTTAATTTACAATTTTCTACCAGCCGGAATAATTTCCGCCGCCGCCGCTGTGGCCTCTTCCGCGTCCACCGCCGCGTCCGCCGCGGTCTTCACGCGGTCTGGCTTCATTTACGACCAGATTACGGCCTTCAAATTCCTGACCGTTAAACTGCTCGATAGCTGCAGCTGCTTCTGAGTCCGAAGACATTTCAACAAAACCAAAACCGCGCGAGCGGCCCGTGTCTCTGTCTTCGATCACTTTAGCGGATTCTACTGTTCCTGCTGCTGCAAAATAGTCTTGTAAATCGTCACTCGTCAAATGAAATGACAAGTTTCCTACATATAATTTGTTACCCATTATTTTTTGATTTGTCTCCTAAGCGAGACTGAAAAGGAAGCAAAAGGAAGGCTAACATTTATGGAAAGGAGAACTTTCTACCTAAAGATGCGACATGCCTAACTTAATCTTGAAAAAATCTGTGCTCAAACTGCTTCTAACCTGACTGAAAACTCTCTAACCGAACTAAGCTGTCGCATACTTCTTAGGCGAAACGGACGTATCTTCCTGAGACTACTGAGAGCGAAACTTCCAAAAGTATGAGGGTTTTAAAGGATTTATGCAAGGAAAAGATCGTATCTGCGATACCAAATGACCTTCCTGATCATCTCTTGCGATCGATATCCGGTCTGGAAACTGTCTTGAAATCGCTTTGTTTTTGTCAGAACAGAAAGCGATAGCGCCCCGGCCGTTTTGTCGGAACCGTGAGAGGTAGCGACCGGGTGATCTTTGTCAGAACGGAAAGCGATAGCGCCCCGGCCGTTTTGTCAGAACCGTGAGCGATAGCGACCGGGTGGTCTTCAATGCTTTTAACGATCTATGGAAATGGATCGTCATACCAACTGCTACCGCTCACGGTACGGATGTTTTCGGGCTGTGTTGAAATCAGTATGTTAAGCGTAAGCGACCCGCTCAATTATTAACCCCGGGTACCGGTTCAGCCTCCATCAGACGATCTTAAAACTTCCAGGATCTTATCGTGAATTCCGCCAAATCCGCCGTTTGACATGATCGCCACAATATCACCGTCTTTCATTTCGGGCGTCAGATGTTCGACGATCTTGTCGGCATCGGGCAAACTGAAAACCGGTTTTCCCTGAAGTGCGATCTTTTCGACAAGCTCATTTGTATCTAGGATCTTTCCGAGTTCGCTCGCCTGCGATGTGTCGTAAACGCCGGCGATGATCACGTAATCGGCATAGTTAAATGCCTTTTCGTATTTTTCCTGAAAAACCGCAAGTCGCGAAGACCACGAACGCGGTTCGAAAACGGCGATCAGTCGGTTTTTTTCATACTTCTGTTTTAGCGCCTTTAAGGTCTCTTCGACCGCCGTCGGGTGATGCGCAAAGTCGTCGATAACCGTTACGCCGCGTTCCACACCGCGGATCTCGACACGGCGTTTTACACTCTTGAACGTCGAAAATGCTTCCTGGATCTTATCCTTTGAGATCCCCCAGGCATCCGCCGCGATAATTACGGCAAGGCAATTCTTTACATTAAATTCGCCGATCAGATTTGTTTCAAACTCGCCCCACGAATGCCCTTCTTTAAACACCGTAAATTTTGCGGAATCGCCCGAATAATCCATATAGCGGGCCTGCCATTTGGCATCGTCGGAAGTTCCGAATGTTTCGATATTTGTGTGGAGCTTCGCGCGCATCGAATCGAGAACATCGCGCGCAACGTCGGAATCGATCCCGACGATCAAATGACCATTTCCCGGAACCAGATTCATCAATCGGGAAAATTCGAATTTGATCGCTTCAAGATCGCGGTAAATGTCCGCATGGTCAAATTCGATATTGTTGATGATGGCCGTTTCCGGCAGATAATGCATAAATTTCGGCTTCTTGTCAAAATACGCTGTGTCGTATTCATCGCCTTCGATAACAAAGAAATCGCTGTCTGTTACACGAAAACTCGCGCCGAAATTCTGGACGATCCCGCCGACGAGAAACGAAGGATCGAGTCCGCCGACTTCCGCCACCCACGAAGCAATACTCGTCGTTGTAGTTTTTCCGTGCGTCCCGGCAACTACGAGCGAACGCCGGCCGCGGATAAACTCGCGTTTTACGGTTTCAGCCTGTGAATAATAAGGAAGCTTGCGGTCAAGGAGTTCTTCAAGCTCGGGCGTACCGCGGCGGATCGCATTTCCGACGATAAAACGGTCCGCACCGACATCGATATTCTCGCGGTTATAACCCTTAAAAACCTCGATACCGAGCTCTTCAAGCTGCGTCGACATCGGCGGATAAACATTTTGATCGGAACCGGTTACCTTATGTCCTTGTGCCTGAAGCATCCCCGCAAGCGAAGCCATCGCTGTTCCGCAAATCCCTATTAAGTGATAATGCATTGTTTTTCAAACTTTTAAGTGATTTTTCTGCTACTTTAACCCAGGTATTAATCTCCCTACAATTTGAAAATACAAATCAAATACAAACACCTGTCCCCAAAACTTCTAAAACACTCCTATTTATTTTGATTACGATCTAAATTAAGTTTAAGAATGTTTAATCTAAATTGGTCATAATTCCCCCTATCGAAGCGGTTTAACAACTTTGGCGGGTTTTCAGTAGCTTTTTTTAGAGCATTCGATAAGTTCGGATTATTGCTAACGCATTTGCAATTTGCATCAATGTCCACAAGCAGCTCTGAGAGAACGTTTAAAACATTCCAAAATTGAGTATGCTCGATTTTTGCACTAATCGCTCCCAATATATCCTTACCTCTTGAAATCAAAAGTTCTTCGCCAATTCCAGCAAACCGGTCAGGTTTTATGACCGAAACGCCAAAAAACTTTCCATCATGGCAAAGCCTGCCGATTAAAAATATATTGACCTGAATTTCATCGGAAAATGAGTAAAAGATGTCTTTGGCACGGTCAAAATCCTCATCCCCTCCCTTCTGTTTATATGCTGCGATCTTATCTACCTTATTAAATTCATCGATTCCGGAAGGATTAGCACAATAACCACTAATCGCAACCTTAGTTTTAAACTGCTCATAAGCTTCATAAAACTTTTCCGGATCCTTAAAGGTATGCGGCGGCGAACTGCGATCAACGTCACTCCAACTCGGATATGCCGGATCGACTGAAATAAGATACTCAATAAACATGTTCAACTCTTCATGCGAAATTTCAATCGAGTATTTGTTTTTGAATGTAGCTTGTAGATCTCCATCCGCAATATTTGTACCTTTCATTTGTTCAAGCAACATTGAAAGTAGACGTATACGGTTTTTGTTATGATTCTGTTTTTGTTTTAATTCAATTGTCGCTTCTAACTCTTTCAAGAATGTTTTCCCTTGTGTAATTGCACGTACTCGAAATTCTCGATCGTCAACGGCTTTTACATATTCGGCAGCTACAATAAGACGCGCTTCGTTAAATTCTTTACAAGAACCGTTTGTCGGTTTGTAAGAAGTTACATACTCGATGGCTTTGGGAAGTATCCGTATACTGTCTTCAATCAGAAGCTTGTGCAATAAATCATAATTGGCATCATTTACTCTTTCCCAAGGTTGGTGAAAAAGATACTCAAGCAGCATCTGATCCATTTTCTCCTCTGGAGACATTGCATGAATCTCGTCGCTAGTTTCATGTTCGAAATTTCTTGCTTTGCGTTCGAAATCTTTATCACCACATTGTGAAGAAGTGTATTTAAAAGATTTCCCCGCTCCTTCACAACCGGTTACTAGCATTAAGAACATAAGTATTAGAATTCTCATATAATTTCTACGCGAATTAAAATAAAATCCTGCCAAAGAATAATTGAGATGGCCAATGTAACTAGGACTCAAGACTAAATCTCCGACCAGTTTAACCTTGAAGTGTGAGAAGAAACTCTCGGCCTCCGCATTTTCGTAATAGTTAGCTCCCACGGTCATCGATTGCCTCATCGATCCGGCAAGAAGTTGGCAATATTCGTCCAAGACATGTTTCAATCCGCGCTCCTGGAGTTTAGAGTGTCGCGGTTGATCATGCCATCGCGGAGCGCTCGCCGTAATGCTCGAATGACCAACATGCTCAATCATTGTTTTCAGAAAACCAAACTTTTCCTCGTTAATTAAAGATCATCGTTTTGCGTTTCTCTCAATTTCTTTGCAGTTTGAGAGCTTACTGAGGTCGTTTTTCCTGAAGGATATTTCCGGCTTTCTGGAGTTTGTCTTCCTGAAATTGATACTCTTCGATATTGAACCCCAGGACTCTTGTGATGTGGGTCAGATGTTTCGAAATATGATCCAGATTCTTGGAAACATTTTCAAGATTCTTCTCAATGGAATCCATTCGCTTTTTGCTCTTGACGCTTTCCTGTTTCAGCGCCCATTCAGCTTTTAGTTGTGAATCCGCAATGTATTTAAGTGTTTCTTCGATCGTTTCAAATTTTAGATTAAATTCTGAGGTGAAATTTTCTTCGTTCATTTTAGGTGTCTTCCTTGTTTCTGAGGTTTCGCATTGTGGCATTTTCGACCCAATGCCTTGTGAGAATATGAAAAAGTTTAAGCAGTTTTTATAGTGGGCAAATTATAGCAGAAAAAATTGTCGCGGTTCTAATTACAAAAAACCTTTCAAATCATACGCTCCGCTTGAGAATCAGGGAACAAAATCCATTAGAAATTGAGAAAACTCAGATATAATTAAGGTTTTTTGGGTTCGACAACCTTTTTTATATTATGTGCGACATACTATTTACTTTTCCCGAACAATTATAGGCTTCGAGGTTTTTATGAAAACAAAACGATTGCTCGCGCTGTTGGTTTTTATGGTCCTGCTGATCCAGCCGATCGCGATATTTTCCTTTGAAACAGATCAGTACAATCTTCCGCCGGTTCCGCTTGGGGATATTGGCGATGAAGTGACCGACTATTCTGAGCAGGCACTTGTAAAAGCCGTCGATAAGATTAATGAAAAGATCGCCCATCTTGAGGCGTGTCTTGTAAAAGACTCAAAAGAATCGGGTTGTGATTCGACGAAAGAGACCAAAAAAGATCTCACCTACTATCGTTCTGAAGATGCGGTCGCCAAGGAAGTTTTTAAGAAACTCGGAGACGGGATCATTCCGTTTACAAAAGCCGGTTCGTGGCTCGAATCCCATGAATTCAAGGTCCAGCCTGCGCGCTATAAAACCGGATTTTCGGAATCGATCCACTTTACCGCGCCGATGAACTATTTAACGATCAGCCCGACGATAAATATGTACGGCGCTGAATTCGGAACGGACAAGATCGCGCATCTTTTTCAGCAGGGTTATGATTACTATTCGAGATACCGTCGGTATCTGAAAAAAGGCGCTTCAGACGAAAAAGCCGTCAGGAAAGCTATCAAATGGGGGCAGAAAACCGAGCGGACATATTACGGAACACTCGTTTCGGCCGTATATTCAAACGCCGATCTTGCCGCAAATTATGCCGGACTCAAATTTTATCAGGGTCTGACGCACGACGTGAAGATCGGTGAAAATGTCCGTCCGGCAGTTTTAAAATTCGAAAACGGAAAATGGGAGATGAACCATAAAGCAGAGATCAGTGAGAATCTTCTAAAACCCTTTATTTCGATACATTTTAACGAAGCTTACAATCCGAGCAAGATCTTTAATATCGCGGATTTTCGAACACGCGTCCGCCACGTTGTAAGAGATCGCAGCTGTAAACAGTGGTTTGAACGCTATCCCGGTCTCTCAAAAGAAAAGCTCGAATCAACAACAAAATCACTCGAGCTTTGGTACGGTGAAGATTACGGATTTTCTTACAGCAGGAATTTTGTGACGATCGCGAATACGTGTTTTGAGAAGTAGCTTACGTAACGTTCAAACAAACCATTCTCTAGCCGCAAAGCGGCATCAAGAAAATAGCCAGACGTGAAACGTCTGGAAATGCCGAATAACCGAAATCGCGCTGAAGGCGCGAAAAGACTGTCAGGCGTTTCTGGCGCATCTTCAATGCGCAAATCATCTGCTCCTGTTCGAGACGTTTCACGTCTGGCTTGTATCTTGATAGTCAACCCCTTTAGCAATTATCTTGGACGCTGGATAATTGCTCGGAGAAGATGAGTCTGTCGTCTGGCTGAGACCTTTGAGTCTGAAAAATAGATGAGACCTCTTTTCCGGTTTCAATGTTCCTTGTCAGGTCGAACAGTATCTTAAGACCTTTTGAGTCTGCATATTACAAGGTTGACCGTTGGAACATATTTTAGGAGTTAATTATGTCAAAAAACATTTTAGGTATAGACGTTTCAAAACGAAAGCTTGATGTGGCTTTACTTTTCAACGACAAAACCCTGGTTAAGAAGTTCGATAATACTGCTTCCGGCTGCAAACTTCTTGTCGCCTGGCTTGAAACACTTCATCGCGAAGCGGTTCACGTATGTCTTGAATCAACAGGCACTTATGGTGATCTGGTTGCACACTCGATGCACAATGCAGGACATATTGTGTCTGTTGTTAATCCGCTTCGCATCAAGTCTTACGCTGTTTCAGCATTGAGCCGCAACAAAACCGATATGGTTGATGCCCGTATGATCGCCGACTTTTGTCGTACTCAAATCCCTGAGCAATGGTTCCCGCCGTCTCCGCAAGTTGTCAAGATCCAAGGTCTTTCGCGAAGGATCGAGGCTCTTGAGGAGATGCGTCAAGCCGAACGAAACCGTCTTGACGTTTCACCACAAGAGACAAGAGCAAGTATCAAACGTGTTATTAAAACGTTTGAAAAAGAGATCAAAGATCTGGAAAAAAAGATCAAGGATAATATCGATCAAGATCCTAAACTCAAAAATCATAAGGATCTGCTGGAAACGATACCCGGGATCGGTAAAAAGACATCCCATCTGCTTTTAGCCGAAATAGAGTTTGAACGCTTCGATTCAGCTCGCGATGTAGCAGCTTATGCGGGTGTTACCCCAAAGCAAAGAAAATCAGGCACCAGTTTGAACTACACAAGACTTTCAAAAATGGGAAACAAACGCTTGCGAAAGCGCATGTACTTTCCGGCAATCGTCGCCGGTCAGTGCAATGAAATTATCAAAGACTTTGCCAAACGCTTGGCGAAAAACGGGAAATCAGGAAAACAAATCGTCTGTGCATCGATCCGAAAACTGCTGCACATCGCGTTTGGTGTCTTGAAAAACCAAACCCCGTTTGACCCAGACTTGGCGTTTCAGAGTTGATTATTCAAGACAGTATCTATTTTCTTAAAGTGCCTTCAGCACTTTTATACATTTTCTGATAGCCAATTATTGAAAAAAATCCGTCTGAAAAGACGGTTTTTTTATACGGATCCTTACTTCTTTATCTGATAAAAAGCATCTCGGCCCAGATACTTCGCCGCGCTGTCGAGATCTTCTTCGATCCTTAAAAG
This sequence comes from Pyrinomonadaceae bacterium, assembly GCA_041394785.1. Classification (GTDB taxonomy): domain Bacteria; phylum Acidobacteriota; class Blastocatellia; order Pyrinomonadales; family Pyrinomonadaceae; genus Aridibacter. The sequence continues at coordinate 75,779 of JAWKHO010000007.1, forward strand.
CTGATTGTATTTTGCGATCCTGTCCGAACGCGAGAGTGAACCCGTTTTGATCTGTCCGGCATTTGTTGCAACAGCGAGGTCTGCGATAAACGTATCGGCGGTTTCGCCTGAACGGTGCGAGATAACGGCGGTCATGTTGTTTGTCTTCGCCAGCTCGATCGCATCGAGGGTTTCGGTCAGCGTTCCGATCTGATTTACTTTGATCAGGATCGAATTCCCTGCGCCGACATCGATCCCTTTTTGGAGGAATTCGACATTTGTCACAAACAGATCATCGCCGACAAGCTGGACGCGGTCGCCGATCTTATCCGTTAAATATTTCCAGCCGTCCCAGTCGTTTTCGGCCATGCCGTCTTCGATCGAGATGATCGGGTATTTATCGCACCAATCGGTCCAGTAATCCGCCATTTCGGTTGAAGAAAGCCGTCGGCCGTCGCTCTTTTTAAAGACATAATTTCCGTCTTCATAAAATTCACTGGAAGCCGGATCGAGCGCCAGCAGGATATCTTCGCCGGCGGTGTAACCTGCCATTTCGATCGCTTCGAGGATCGTTTCTACGGCTTCTTCATTCGACTTTAGATTCGGAGCAAACCCTCCTTCGTCGCCGACCGCCGTCGAATAACCTCGTCCGCTGAGAACTTTTTTGAGATTATGAAAAACCTCCGCACCGGCACGAAGCGCTTCCGAAAAACTCTCGGCGCCGACCGGCATGATCATAAATTCCTGAAAATCGACATTGTTGTCTGCATGCGATCCGCCGTTGATGATATTCATCATCGGCGTCGGCAAAACCTTGGCATTTGCGCCGCCGATGTAGCGGTAGAGCGGGATCTGAAGAAATGTTGCAGCCGCCCGGGCCGTTGCGAGCGAGACCGCCAGAAGCGCATTTGCTCCGAGATGAGATTTGTTGTCCGTGCCGTCCAGAGCGAGCAATGTTTCATCGACGATCGTTTGATCGAGCGCATCAAGCCCTTCTAATTCAAAAGCGATCTTGTCGTTCACATTATTTACGGCCTGGGTAACGCCTTTTCCCAGATAACGCGATTTGTCTCCGTCGCGCAGTTCGACGGCCTCATTCTCTCCGGTCGAAGCTCCGCTCGGAACCGCCGCGCGCCCGGTTTCGCCCGTTTCAAGCATCACTTCCGCTTCAAGCGTCGGATTGCCGCGCGAATCCAGGATCTCTCTTGCCCACACATCTTCTATTAAACTCATTTTTAAAAGCGCTCCGTAATCAAAAATTAAATTCTATTGAGATAAATTTAACGTTAAATCACGATAAAAACAAAAAGGCAGAAACTTCGGGAACCACTCTCAAAGTTTCTGCCTTTCGAAATCACTTTGGAAAAGGTCAGTCTTTTATCGTTACGCTGATGCCGTTTGAGAATTTATATGAATAAACCGGTCTTTTCGGACCCGAATTTCCGGTCGAGTTTGCGATCGGCCGGTAACCTTCAAGCGTTCTTATTCCGGCATAGAAGTTATTGTTTTGAGGAGGGATCACGCCGAAATTTGCCGCGCCGCCTGATGTCAAACCGCTGTCCGTTTCGTCCTTCCAGAATAGATCAGCAAGGTTTGCACTAAATTCGAATGTTGAATTCTCACGTATCGATTTTGAGGGCATCCTGAGGGAAGCAGCAAATTTATCACCCGTCTTATCGCACACAACACCGGCTTCGCATTTTGAAAAGAAGAAGAAAATATCGCCGAGCCCCGCGGTTCTTAATGTTTCCTTCCCGTAATTCCTGATCTTGACGGCGACCGGTATTTCATCCGCTTCATTTGAAACGATCGTTTCCGCCATCGTAATTTCGATCTCATAATTTTTGTCCTGCGCAGAAACGGAGATCAAACCCAAAATAATTACTGCAAATAAAACAAAAAACCGATGCTTCATAATTATCTCTCTTCCATTCTTACTTTTAAGATCCGGTGTTTTTCAACTTCTTCGATCTCAAATATATGACCGTTAAACTGCACCTGTTCACCAACTTTTAAAACCTGTCCGGCCTCACTCATCAGAAATCCGGCGATTGTTGTATAACTTTCCGAAACGGGAACCTTTACGCCCAGCCTTCTGTTAAGATCGCGAACGGCGAGTCCGCCGTCCAGAATATAGCTTCCGTCCTTTTGCTCGTGGATCTGTTCTGCGGCTTCCTCATCATATTCATCCGCAATGTCGCCGACGATCTCTTCAAGCAGATCTTCAAGCGTGATGATCCCTTCCACACCGCCGTGTTCGTCAACAACAAAACCAAAATGAAACTTTTCAAGCTGCATTTTCCTGAGAACATCCTCAAGCCGGGCTGTATCGACAACATAAACGGGACGACGCAGAAGTCTGTCGATCCGAAATGATTCCGGTTTGAGCAGATTGATCATCACGTCTTTGCTGTGAATAACTCCGGCGATGTCGTCAAGCGATTCGCGGTAGATCGGAAGCCGCGAGAATCCGTATTCGCGAAATGTTTCGGCGATCTCTTCGAGTGTCGAGGTTACGGGGATCGCGATTATTTCCGGCCGCGGGATCATCGCCTCGCGGACGGTAGTTTCAGAAAATTCAAAAACCTGGTTGATCAGCTTTTGTTCTTCCTCATTCAAATGCCCGCTTTCGCGCGAGATCTTCACAAGGCCGCGGATCTCTTCTTCGGTATAGATCGAGGCGTGTTCGCTGCCGGCATTTATCCCGAAGATCTGCACGACCTTGGCGCTTGTCCAATCGAGCGCATGGATCGGAAGCTTGAAGATCTTATAAAAGATCTGCATCGGCAAAGCCGTCATCATCGCAACTTTTTCGGCCATTTCAAGCCCAAAGAGTTTTGGCGCCTGTTCGCCCAAAACGATGTGAAGGCTGCTGATGATTGAAAATGCGATCAGGAAAGCGATCGTATGCTGTGCGGCTTCGGGCAGCGAAGCAAGCGGTTTGGCAAAGATCGCTGCCACCGCCGGTTCCCCGATCCAGCCGAGAGCAAGCGAAGCAAGCGTGATCCCGAGCTGCGATGCTGAAAGATAAGCGCTCAAATTATCGAGGATCGTCATCAGACGCTTCGCGCTTTTAACACCTTCTTCGGCGAGCATTTCGATCCGTGATTTTCTCACGGCCACGTATGCAAACTCAGCCGCGACAAAAAAGCCGTTGATAAAAACCAGCGCAATAACAGCCAATATGTTTAATGAAATTGCGAGATAAGAAATTCCGGTTGCCGTTGTGGTTTCGGCAAAAAACGCCAGGAATAAACTTGCGGGGTCGTCCATTTTGTAAATGCGATCTTCACTTGAAGATCCCTTATTATTTTAGTTCTCCGAATAGTTTTTTTAGTTACGTCTGAGACGAAAAAGATTATATCACGAAAAAATTTGGCTTTTGAAACCGGATCTTAAACGTCCGGATGACCTCAGCTGACGGTATCGAGAATCTCCCGAATCAAAAACTGGCAAGAACCGCAACCCATTCCCGCATTGCAGCTTGCGCCCACTTCTTCCACCGTCGATAAATTCTCGTCGGCGATCGTTTTTTCGATCACTTCTTCCGAAATGCCGAAACACGTGCAGATCAGCGCCTTTTCGCCTTCCCATTCTGCTGCTTGCGAATTTCGATATTCGGCCAGCGCATTTTGAAGTGCTCCCATCGCCAGTCCGAAACAATGCAAACGGTTCTCGGGGATTCCGCCGAATTCTTGTTGGAGTTCTTTTTCCTGGTCCTGCAAGGCATGCAGATCGATCAGCGCGGAACCCGTTATGTTTTCCGAAAGCAGATCTGCAGCGGCTATGACAAAACCACAGCCGTTTGTCCGGAATTTAGCGGCGGTTATCGTTTTTGTTTCGGGATCGATCTGAAGTGAAAATTTTAATGAGACACCGCACGAAAAATCCACTTCCGAACCCATGGCCGAAGGCGAAGAAAAACTGCCGGAATTTGCCTGCGAATCAAATCTTTTTGCAATTTTTGGCGGATAGATCGACATCTTGTTAAATGGTAATTGGTAAGTGGAAAATGGTAAACAGGTAAACTAAAATTAACTGATACAATAAAATCGGTTATGAAATACCTATACTTTTTTGTCGTCATTTTTGCACTTTTTCTTTCCGCTGCTTGCCGGCCAGCCGCGAAACCTCTGTCGATCTCAAATAAACCAATCCAGACAAACCGAATGCCGCGGACAAATCTGCGGATGCCGCCGACCAAGCCGCTCGAGCAAATGGGCTGGAAGATTATCGACGGCAAATTTGAAAAACTCGGCGATTTTAAGGGTAAGATCGTTATCCTCGATTTCTGGGCAACATATTGTCCGCCGTGTATCGAAGAAATTCCGCATCTTATGGAACTTCAGAAAAAGTATGAAAGCCGCGGTTTGCAGGTGATCGGACTCCACGTCGGCGGTGAGGAAGATAAACCGAAAGTTCCGGAATTTGTCGAGCGTTTGAAGATCGATTATCCGCTCGCCGTTCCCGAAGACGAGCTTACCTATTTTCTGCTTGGCGATGATAATTCGATCCCGCAGACTTTGATCTTTGACCGAAACGGAAAGGTGATCAAACAGTTTGTAGGCTACGACGCGGAAGTAAAAAAAGGAATCGATGATACCCTCGAAATGCTTTTTACAGATTAAGATCCTATGCGCGATATCCCGGTTGGAAACGGTTCTCTTCTCGTAACATTCGACGAAAAATACCAGATCCGCGATGTGTATTTCCCGCACGTCGGACAGGAAAATCACACCGAAGGATTTCCCTTCAGGTTCGGAGTTTGGGTAGAAGGCGTTTTTTCGTGGATCGCGGATGAAGGCTGGACGCGAAAACTGAAATATCTTCCCGAAACTCTTATCACGGACGTCAGTCTGAAAAATGAAGAACTCGGGATCGAGATCGTCTCAAACGACACCGTCTTAAGCCACGACAATATTTTTCTCAGGAAAATAACGATCAGGAATTTGCGTGATGAAGAACGAGAGATCCGCACGTTTCTTCATCACGATTTCCGGATCTACGAAAACAAGATCGGAGACACCGCGTTTTACGATCCGGAAAGCCTCGCGCTGATCCATTACAAAAAGCACCGTTATTTCCTCATCAACAGCTCTCCTCATTTTGATTTTTTTTCGACCGGAAGAAAAGCATTCCGCGATCAGGAAGGAACCTGGCGCGATGCAGAAGACGGAAAACTTCACGGCGGCGCGATCACCGAAGGCTCGGTGGATTCGACGGTCCAGATAAATATGGCGGTTGCCGGAAACGGTGAAGAGGAATTCTTTTATTGGATCGCCGCCGGAACGTCGCACGAAGAAGTCTGCGAAATGAACAAAAGCGTTTTGGATAGAACTCCGCAGGTTTGTCTCGACAGCACAAAGATTTATTCGAGTCTGTGGGTGAATAAATATGAGAAAGATTTTCGTGATCTTTCATCTGAGGTAGTCGAATTATATAAGCGCTCACTACTGATAATCCGCACGCAGTTCGATAACGGCGGCGCGATCCTTGCGGCAAATGATTCCGACGTCTCGCTTCGCGCAACCGATCATTACAGCTATTTGTGGACACGCGACGGTGCCTTTATCGCAAATGCACTGGATCTCGCCGGCTATCCGCATTTCACGCGCGAATTCTTTAATTTGTGCGCCCGCATCGTTCATCATGACGGATACTTTTTGCAGAAATACAACGCCGACGGAACCGTTGCTTCAGGGTGGCATGCGGCATGGGACGTTTGGGCAAAAAAGAAACTTCTTCCGATCCAGGAAGATGAGACATCACTTGTTTTATGGGCGCTGTGGGAACATTACGACAAATACCGCGAAGTCGAATTTGCGCGAAAACTCTATCATCCGCTGATCACAAAGTGCGCGGATTTTCTCTTAAGCTTTCGGGATGAAAAGACAAAATTGCCGTGTGCCTCGTGGAATTTGTGGGAAGACCGCCGCGGCGTTCACACTTTTACGGCAAGCACGGTAGTCGGCGGTTTGCGCGCTGCGTCAAATTTTGCATCGCTTTTCGGAGAAGTTGATCTGGCGAACAAATATAGTGCTGCAGCTGACGAGATCGTTACGGCGATGCGTAAATATCTTTACAGCGACGAGCACGGAAGATTTCTCCGCGCGCTGAATTCTCACGACGATGAGAATTTCGATAAAGATCCGACGATCGATGCTTCGCTTTTCGGAGTTTTCTATTTTGGGGTTTTTGAGCCTGGAGATGAAGTTGTAGTTTCGACGATGAAAGCGATTGAAGACAATCTTTGGGTAAAAGGCGATATCGGCGGGATCGCCCGTTTTGAAGACGACGGATATATGCGCATTTCCGATGATCATACCGGAAACGCATGGTTTCTCTGTACGCTCTGGCTGGCGGATTATCGGATAGCGCTCGCAAAAACAAAAGAAGATCTTAAAGGCGTGATCGAAATCCTTGAGTGGACGGCAAAACACGCGATAGATTCAGGTGTTTTAGCCGAACAGCTCGATCCTTTTGACGGATCACCTGTTTCAGTATCACCTCTCACGTGGTCTCACTCAACGTTTGTTGCGACGGTCGAAAACTATCTGGCAAAACTTGAAGGGATGTAGTTAGATTTCAGATTTCAAATTTGAAATTTCAGAGAGTAGATTTCAGGTTTCAAATTTCAGATTCGAGATATCAAATTTGAGAATCGAGATTTCGAATTTCATATTTCATATTTGAAATTTCAGAATTAGACTGAGTTCGGGAATCTTCGATCTTATCTCTAATGACTCAGATCCGCATTTTTAGATCTGAAATTTGAAATCTCAAATCCGAAATCTCAATTCCACTCTTTGAAATCTCAAATTTGAAATCTGAAATTTAAAGTCCCGGAAGCCTCATAAAATATTCTTCACCTCCGCGTTCCCGAAAATTTTGTCTTCTCGTCTTACAAATAATAAAACTCCCGCATGTTCATATTTCTCACGTTGTGTTTTTTCTATTAAAATCTAAACTTACGTTTATGCCGAAAGTTTGGAACCAGGCGAAAATTCAAAACTTTATTGACAGCGAGATCGAAGAATCTCTTACGCTCGAATATAAATCCGGCGAGGCGCTCGGAAGATCAGACCATCAGAAAAAAGAGATAACAAAAGATGTTTCAGCAATGGCGAATTCCGCCGGCGGTCTGTTGATCTACGGAATTCGCGAATATGCCGAAATTGAAAAACGACATCTGCCGGAAATGATCTTTCCGGTCAACAGAACCGAAACTCCGAGAGAATGGATAGAACAGATAATCAACAGCATCACACCGAGAATTGACGGGATCGTGATCCATTCCGTAAAGATCGATTCGGGCGAAAGCGACGCAGTTTACGTAATTGAGATTCCGCAAAGTAATACGGCGCATCAGGCAAATGATCATAGGTATTACAAACGATATAATTTTCAATCCGTGCCGATGGAAGATTATGAAGTTCGCGATGTGATGTTTCGCGAGCAGACGCCGGATGTGGAAGTGAGATTCTTGATCGAGATCAAACCTCGTCTCCGGGAGGGTGAACCTGAAAAATTGTTTGAGAACAATTTGATAATCGAAGCCAGAAACATCGGTTCTTCATTTGCGCAGTATGTTGCGTGTCTGCTCGATATTCCCGTCGGGATACTGCGTGAGACAAAAAACAAGATAAATCTCAAAGACGGCGGAAGATATTACAGGCACCGGCTTTTCAATCTGAATCAGGAATTTGGCGATGAAAACTTTAAGGCGAATTTTCCGCTTTTGCGGAATATGTCGATGAGTTGGAAAATTCCGTTAAGAGAAGAATTCGAAGATATAAAAAACGAAGAGCGGGAACTGAAATGGAAGGTCTTTGCCGATAATGCTTTGCCGAAGGAAGGCAGGGTTTCACTTCACGGGATCGAGATAGTCGATCTCCGAAAGGAATCAAAAACTTAGTTCAAACCACTTTATACTTATCAATTATCCGGGTTAATTTCGGTTAAAGGCAATCTATGCGAAAAGCAAAAATTTTAGCAACACTGGGTCCTTCGTCAAATTCGCAGGATTCGATCGAGGCACTCGTAAATGCGGGCGCAAATGCCGTGAGGATAAATATGTCGCACGGTACGCAGGAAGAACATGACGAGTTGGTTGCAAACTGTCGGGCGGTTTCGGAAAAGCTAAATGCACCGCTTGCGATACTTGTCGATCTTGCCGGACCGAAGATCCGGACGCGTTCGCTGAAAGACCATAGTCCGGTAAATCTCAAAAGCGGACAGGCTTTTACATTAACTACGCGGGAGATCATCGGCGATGAAAACGGCGTTGCGACAAACTTTGCGCAGCTTCCAGAGGTTGTAAGCGTAGGTGCGCGGATCCTTTTGGACGACGGCTCGCTGGAACTTGAGGTGACCGGAAAGAATGAAACCGACGTCGAATGCCGGGTAGTTTCCGGCGGACTTCTCTATGAGAGCAAAGGTATCAATCTTCCGAATACGGTGCTTCCGATACCGAGCCTGACTGAAAAAGACCATACTGATCTCAAGTGGGCGATGTCGCGCGATGTTGATTACATCGCACTTTCTTTTGTAAGAAAGGCCGAAGATTGTCTCGAGGTAAAGAAGATCATCAAAAACCTCAACGAACGCAAATTCGGACGTGCTCTTCTCGTGGCAAAGATCGAAAAAGCGGAAGCGATCGAGAATCTGGACGAGATCATAAAAGCCACTGACGGTCTGATGGTCGCCCGCGGTGATCTTGGCGTAGAAACAAGTGTCGAACTCGTCCCGATCTATCAGAAAGCGATAATCAGAAAGTCGATCGAAAATGATAAGTTTGTCATCACAGCGACGCAGATGCTTCAATCGATGATCGACAATCCGCGCCCGACCAGAGCTGAGGCGTCTGATGTGGCAAACGCTGTTTGGGACGGAACAGACGCCGTAATGCTGTCAGCTGAGACAGCGGCAGGTAATCATCCGGTTGAAAGCGTCGCCACGATGGCAAAGATCATCGATTCCGCGGAAACGCTCAAGCCAAACAAGCTCCGGAAGCCTATAAAATTTTCCCAAAAAGCATCCGGGAGAACATCGCAGGGTTTGTGCAAAGCCGCCGGATATTGCGCCAAGGAGATCAAGACGGACAAAATCGCCGTTTTTACCGAATCGGGTTTGATGGCCCGAAGGCTTTCGTCATTCCGTTCCGGACTTCAGACATTTGCGCTGACGACATCATGGCGGGCTCGAAATCAATTGGCATTGATCTGGGGCGTTTCACCTTTCTATCAGGAAATGCTCGGTTCGACTGAAGAAATGCTCAAAGTGGGCGAAAAAACACTGCTTGAGAACGGTGCGGTCGAAGCAGGCGAAACGATCGTCATGATGGCCGGCCGTCTTTCCGGACTCGGACTTTCGAGTTCGGTAGTGGTCTGGACGATCGGCGAAGATGTGCCGAGAAAGTAAATAAAGAAAGAGGTGTCCGCAGCCTGCAGTGTCAGTAGCCCGCGCGTCAGCAAGGGCTCACACTACCACCTGTGTGTAAAAGCGAAGATCCTCAACTCGAGCTTTCTGGTACAAAGGCACTCTATCCACGGAAGCCCTTGCTGACGCGCGGGCTACCGACACCTGGGCCGTGAAGTCCTTTTTCGCAGTTATAGCCTACCCAGAATTCTCATCACTTTCCGAGCTTTTTCATTTCGAATTTTCTTCCAATCATTTCCCGCGGTTCCTTTTCTCAGGTCGGTCAGGTAGGCAGCTTCGGGGTGTTGATCGAGCGAGTAATCCTTTTTCGCTTTCAACCAGACTTTGGCAAATTCGCTGAAAGTCGGCGCTTTTCCGTTTGCCCAAAATTCGCGAAGGAGGATCCTCGCCACCGCGCCGTTTTTAAATTTCCCGCCTGTCAGATCTTTGAGAAGTGCGATCATCTTCGGATTTTTCTTGTCATAACAGCCATAGAAAATACGGTCGTCCTCACCGATATTCGCAGGAAGCCCGGAAAGATCCACCGCGCTATTCGCAAAAACGGTTGCGTCCGCGATATTTCCAGTTTTAAGAAAATTCGTGATTCGCTGAATTATTATCTTTTTGCGGTCTTTGTCGCGGGTAGTTCGGAGTTTTCCGCTTTCGGTTTCGATGAGTATTTTGTATGGGATCTTATTCCGATCGCAAAATGAAGAAAGTTCTGCCGTGTTAAGGTAATAAAGATCTTTCAAAAGCTCGCTCTTTTCTCTTTGTGATAATTTACCTATCAAAGAAGACATTGTTAATCCCTGAGTTTTACAGCGGTACCATAAGCGAGAATCTCGGATGCATTGCTCATTATCGAACTTGTCGTAAAACGCAAACCCACGACGGCGTCTGCATCGAGTTCTAAAGCTGCCTGAACCATTCTGCTGATCGCAATATGCCGCGCTTCGGTCAGCATATCCGTATAGCTTTTGATCTCGCCGCCGACCACTCCCTTAAATGCCGCCATGATATCGCGGCCGACGTGTTTTGACTGCACGACATTTCCGGTAACGACCCCAAGCACCTCGGTGATCTCCCTTCCGGGGATCGTCGGGGTATTTGAATAGATCATATGCTTAAAACTCATAGCTGCTCCTTCCGCGCTAGTCTTTTGGAAGCGCGGTGTTCCAGATCTCTTTTCCGTCCACTGTATTTAGTTTTACGATCGCGCGTCCTTCAAAGTTGATGATAATTTCATCTTTATCAAAACTGACGATCGACGTTGTGCCGTCGCCGATCGCAAATTCGGTTGTCAGTTCTCCGGTCTTAATGTCGTAAATAAAAATTCTCGGATCCTTTTTGTAGCGTCCGCGGCCGTTTTCTGCAAGCAAACCGGCAACCGCGATCTTGCTTCCGTCCTTTGAGAACGCGATCGAACGAAATTCGGAAAATTTCAGTGAGCTGCGTTCCGGACTGGCAGGTTCGTCAAAAGTCCGCCGAAAAACCTCATCGCCCGTTTCGGTGTCAAAAACCAAAAGAATGTAATTATCAGTGCCGGCGAATGCGGCTGCGGTAAGTTTGCCGTCAGGCGTCGTAGCTGTCAGCGGGATGTTAAAAAGGCCGACCCCGGCGTCGTAAAGATCAACGGCTTTTGTCCGCGTAATATCTCCTTTATTCAGATCTACCTGGTAAAAACCCCAGATATCCGGACCGATCGATTCTTCGAGATCCGAAGGAAGTTCTCTCGCTTTGCCGCCGGCGAAAACCAATAATCTATTGTTCTTCAGTAAACCGACGGGCGTTGTGAGAAACGATCTTTCGTTTCTTTGTACGGCATCGAGTTTTTCGAGCGGTAATTTGAGAACCTTTACATCGTCTGCCTCGTCATTCGGATTTTCGACAAGCAGACTCAATTCCGCACCACGTTTATGACCGGCATTTTTCCCCTCATATCCGATCAAATTGTTGTTTCCGTTGATCCCGATAACGGTCGATCCGGCTATCCTTCTCGGAGTTTTTTCCTCAGTTTCAAGATTTACGATCTCATCTGAATAAACTGCAAGAACTTCGTTTTTTGCCGAACAAACCAATGCCGCGTGTTTTGCAAGCCGGGAAAACCGATGAAGGATCTTCCCGCTTTTTCCGTCGATGATAAAATTTCGTGTACCGTATCCGAAACCGATCTTTGATCCGTTTGGCGTGACGCACGCGGGATATTGCGCTTCGGTGACGTCGATCTGCCGGCAGCTGAGTGCTGCAAATATAACAAGGAAGAATACAGCCGTAATGGTATAAAAGTTTTTCACGATCCTATTTCTCATCCTGATGATATTTTGACGGAAGATTTTCGCGTCCCCATTTGAGCGTTCTGCTCATCCAGACCAATTCATTCAGAAAATCCTCAGCGCGCTTTTCGTAGGCATCATCAAGCAGATCTCCGTTGTCATCAAACTTATCCTGGACCCGCGGAAAATTGAGATCCGTAAATGTAACCGCGAGCCCAAGTTCGCGAACCATTGGAACACACGCGTCGATCACACGCGTGCCGCCCCAAACCTGAGCTGAAACGCCGACAAATCCAACCGCTTTGTGAATATATTCCTTTAAAAGCAGATCAAGCACGCTTTTCAGGCTCCCCGGATATCCATGATTGTATTCCGGCGTAACGATAACGAGACCGTCTGCACGGATGATCGCATCGCGCCACTCGGGAAAATCTCCGCCAAGCCCGGTTCCATAGTCGTCTTTTGGAAGATCAAAATCGCGAACGTCAAAAAACCGGGTCTCAATTTCTTCCCGTTTTTTCATCCGCGAATAAACCCACCGCGCAACCTTTTCGCTTTCCCGTTCTTTTCTCGTCGTTCCCAAAAGAAGCGGCAAAAAGACATCTTTCTTTTCCATATTCAGTAAATTTATCGCGTTCGAACGAAAATCACAAAGTTATCAATTTTGAAATCGCGCCGAAGCTGAATTGCCGGAAAAACTAAAAATGTTGTCATTTAATGCCGGGTGCAAATATAATCCCAAAATGGCTAAATGGATGGAAGCAGTGAGAGCTACGGGAAGACTCGAGGTTTACAACAATTTTACCGGCCGTTGGGCGGGTATCTTTCAAGCGGGTCTCGACGATATCAATGGTCTGTTCCGGCAAAACGGCATTGGGATCGAATTCCGTGAAACAGGCGATCAGAACTCGGCAAATATCGTAATTGCGTCGGCAAACGGCACTGTGGAATTTCGCGACGGAAACCAGATCTTTCGAATAAATGTAGACGGATCAAGACTTCATGGACATACACGCAAAGTGGGCAGCGGCGAAACTATCCGAAAGGTTTTTATTTTTCTCCCCGAAAGTCCCATATTATCGACTCCGCAAGACCGGCGTCCGACGGGAACTCTGGTAATGCGGGCTATACAGGCCCACGAATATATACATTCGATCGGACTAAGCGATGCCGATCATTCGGGCAATGATCTTTTTATCGGGTCACCGGATAATTTACCGTCACGGGATCCGAATCAGGACAGGCTCGGCGTCAGAAACCGCGGCCAGCTCGTATGGTTTCCCCCGTTTATTCTAAATACAGATACGATCTCGAAAATACAAAATGCCTGGTCTTAACTGCCTACTGTTTCTGCCTTTTTACTTTTCTCAGTGCCGGCGTTATTTCTTCTCAATGACATCCGCTTACCTGCAAAGACCAGAACAACGGCGCTGATCCAGATAAGTGAAATAAAGATAAGCGGTGTTTTTGTTCCGGCTTCGACCCGCCAAACGGGCGAGAAAAAGTTTACGACGTTGGCGCTGAAATGCGCGAGCATCGCGATAAAAACGCTTCCTCGGGAAAGCACATATATCTCACCGATTATTACTGACACTCCGACGATATAAACGAAAAACAGACAGACCATCCAGACCTGCGAACTCCAGTTTCCCATCAGAAAGTCCATTCCGTGCCAGGCACCCCACGTTGTTCCGACAAGGATCGAGGCCAAAAAAGACGGGAATCTTTTGCAGAGTTTCTCCATCATAAAGCCGCGCCAACCATATTCTTCCGCAAATCCGGGAAAGAGCAGCAGGAATGGAGAGATAACTGCTACCTTCCAAAGAGCAGGAAATTGTTCGTATTGAGGAAAATATCCGTCCCAATACCACCTTATAACAAGCGCTGAAAACCCGAGAACTATGAATATGAAGAAAGCAAGAAAATAGATGCCGAAATGTGTCTTTCTGAGAATGGTTTTCTGCCAGAGTTTTACGATCCCTCTTTCGTTTTCGATGATGTAGGTAAGAAAAAGAGCAGAAACGCTTGGCAAGAGTGCAAAAGGAAGCTTTAAAGGCTTCAGCGATTCAGGACTCGCACCCATGAGAATCGCTGTCCAAAGGATAAAATGAACGGGAAAAAGACAGCAGAAAATGAATGAGATAACCGGGAATCTTCGAACCAAGTTCTGCATTACATACTCTTATTTTCTTCCGCTTCCAAAAAGCGCCTGTCCCGGCATATTCTCCGTCATTCCGGTTCCGTCAAAAACGATCTTTCCGTTTACGATAACCGTTGTAAAACCTTCGGCATATTGATGCGGGTTTTCAAAGGTTGCCTTATCGGTGACCGTGTTTTCGTCAAAGATCACAATGTCTGCCGCCAGCCCTTCTCTCAGCAGACCGCGGTCGCGGAGACGAAACGTCTGAGCAGGAAGCGAAGTCATTTTCCGGATGGCATCTTCGAGCGAGATCGTTTTTAACTCGCGGACGTATCTTCCCAAAACGCGTGCATTGTTTCCGTAACCGCGCGGATGCGGAACCCCGCTTCCGAATTCACGCACGCCGGAATCGGATGCGATCATGGTAAACGGCTCGTCGATGATATTTTTTACATCCGTCTCATCCATCACGCGGTAAACCATCTGTGCGCCGCCTTTTTCGTACATTTCAAACATCTGTTCGATCTGTTTATCGAGTTTTTTCGATTTGCGCACGATTTGCGTGATCTCTGCGAGATTCTTTCCGTTAAACTCGGGATTCGGCCGGTAATTTGCAACATAAGCAAAACTCAGATCTTTGAATTTCTTCTCCTTAAGAGTTTTCTTCAAACTTTCGATGATCCGTTTTCGCGTTTCCGGGTCTGCCAGACGCTTTCTTCCTTCCTCGCGTCCTCCGGCGATCGCCCAGCTTGGCATTCGCGCATCAAGTGATGTTGAAGAAGCCGTATACGCATATTGATCGACCGTTACCTGAAGACCGCGCGCTCGGGCTGCCTTTACGAGTCCGATCGTTTTATCGCTTTCACCCCAGAGTGCTTTACTCGAGATCTTAAAATGAGAGATCTCAACCGGCATTTTTGCCTCTTCGCCGATGTTGATCGCCTCATTTATTGCTTCGATCACTTTTGTACCTTCATCGCGGATATGGCTTGCATATACACCGCCATATTTTGACGCAGCCTTGGCGAGTTCGATAACCTCGGGAGTTTTTGAATATGTACCGGGAACATAGATCAGCCCGGTCGAGAATCCGACGGCTCCTTCCTTCATCGCCTGCTCGACAAGCGCATTCATTTTCTGCTGTTCTTGCGCCGACGGATCGCGGTCATCCAAGCCCATAACCTCGCGTCTTACCGTGTTGTGACCGATCAGCGTAGAGATATTTATTGCAAGCGGGGTTTTATTTATGCGGTCAAGAAACTTTCCGATACCGGCAGACGATCCGCCGCAGTTTCCGGTAACAAGCGATGTCACCCCCATTCTTATAAAGTTTTCAGCTTTCGGATTGTCGTATATCGATTCAGTGTGTGCGTGAACGTCAATAAAACCTGGCGCGACGATGTTATTATTTGCGTCGATTATCTTTGCACCTTCGCCGGGTTTGAAATCGCCGATCTTTGCGATCTTCTCGCCCTTAATACCGATCGAGCCGTAAAACCATGGATTTCCGGTTCCGTCCACGATCCGCGCATTGATGATGACAAAATCAAAATCATTGCCGGTCTGTGCCTGAACCGAAACTGCCGCCAATAAAACAACGCAAATGATCTGAGCAATAAGAATTCTCATAAGTTTTGTAAAGTGCATTTCCCGCGTGTCTCTACTTTTTAGGGTTTAACATGTCCAGCACATATTGTGCTGCGATCGCCATTCTCGTCTGATCGTGTCCCACTTTCGGCGCCTCTATCAGACGCCAGTTCGTACCGGGATCGAGCGTTTTTATTTTATCGTACATAAACGCAGCCCGTTCAAAACGGTTCTGTCCCTGAGCATCGGCTTCAGGCGTTTTCTGCAGATTATCTGTGCGCAGGATATCGTCGGTTCCGCGCAGGATCATAACGTTTCGTTTTGTCCAGTTTAATAGATCGGCATTAGTAAATGAAAGCTTCTCGTGCTTTAAACCGTACGGAAATTCCTGTTCGAGATCCGGAAGAGTGTACCAGCCGGGATTCGCAGCCAGTGCGACCCTCACCTTTGCCTTTGGCAAAAAGAGCATAAACCTGTGGACAAATTGTCCGCCGGCCGAATGGCCGAAAAGATCATAGTAATCATTATCGAGGCCGAACCCCTTTGAAACCAAACTGTGAAGATCATCAACTAACTGAAAAGACCATTTTTTCTGCCTTACTTTTAATCCGTCGCTTGTAATTATATTGCCGTTGTTATACTTCGCAGCACCTTTCCAGTTTTTTGCGTCAAAGAGCGGCGCTACCGCGATGTAGTCGTTTTTCCCCGCCCATTTTTCCCATGAAGCTATATAGTCGTCTGCATTTCGGCTTAACCCGTGCATCACCATGATGAATCTGGTTTTTGCGGAAAGGGATTTCGGTACATAGATATAGGCGCGAACCGGGGGATTCAGTTCCGTTTTGTACAGAAACGAAGATATCTTATTCGGCTCAAAAACACGGACTGTAAATTCTTTCACCGAGCCTTTGCCTTCGGCTTTCAGGCGGTAAATGGTTTCCTTTTTATCAACCTTTGCGAGGTCAAACTTCGCCTTCGCGCCCTTTGCTTTTGCAAAGTCATTGCTGACTTGAGATTCACCGCTTTGTTCATCGATCAGTTCCTGAGATACCGTCCAGTTTTCCGCTCCGCTTGATTCAAACGAATGTTTTCCGCTAAGCCTGAACTGCGTATCCGGCGGATCCTGCGCAAACGACGAAAAACACGTGAAAACAAAAACGCACAAAAACAGCAGCATAGAAAACGAGAATCTTTTCATATTATTTATTGGCGAGTCTCCTTATTTGGCAATAGCCTTTAGCGCATCGGGAAAACGCGTTAGGTCAAGATTCCATAAAACCGGGAGGAGCAGATAGACGATCACCGTCAGAAGCAGGATCGACAAAATGTTCATCCATACGCCGGCTTTTACCATGTCCGGTATTTTCAAATATCCGGAACCGAAAACAACCGCATTCGGCGGAGTTGCAACAGGAAGCATAAATGCGCACGATGCGGCGACCGTCGCCGAAACCATCAGCAGAAAGGGATGAACATCGATCGCCAGCGCCATCGGTGCAAGGATCGGAAGCAGCATTGCTGTCGTCGCCAGATTTGACGTCACTTCCGTCAGGAAATTCACAGCGGCGATCAATATCAACACGAGCAGAAGGATCGAAATTCCCTGAAGAAGCGTGATCTGTCCGCCGATCCATTTTGCCAAACCGCTTACCTGAAAACCTTCCGCGAGTGCCATTCCGCCGCCGAACAGCAGCAGGATCCCCCATGGAAGTCTGACCGCTTCATCCCAACCGATGATCCTTTCGCCTTTGTCTTTTGCCGGAAGCAAAAACAATACGACGGCCGCTACCATCGCAATGATCGTGTCATCGATCGCCGGGATAAAAAGCTTTATAAAGAAAGACTGGCAGATCCAGGCAAGCGCCGTCAGAACAAACACCGCAAGCACTAGTTTCTCTTCGTAAGATATCTGTCCGAGTTCGGCTAATTGTCGTTTTACCTCTGCCTTACCGCCCGGAAACTCTTTTTGATTGAACTTAAAAGCAAAGCGGGTCAGATAAAGCCAGCAGATCAGAAGCAGGGAAAGCGAGATCGGAAAACCGAAGAGAAACCATTGTGAAAATGTGATCTCAATACCGTAAGTTTCTTTAACAACGCCGGCCAAAACCAGATTCGGAGGTGTGCCGATGAGCGTAGAGATCCCGCCGATCGATGCGCTGTAAGCGATCGCCAGCATGAGCGCCTTTCCGAATATCAGATTTTCGTTTTCCTCGGTTGCGGGATTATCCCTCAATTGGGAAACGATAGCGATCCCGATCGGGAGCATCATGACGGTAGTCGCCGTGTTTGAGATCCACATCGACATAAATGCCGTTGCGATCATAAAACCGAGTATTATTTTTACGACATCTGTGCCGACAAAATTTATGATCGAAAGCGCGATGCGTTTGTGCAGATCCCATTTTTCGATGGCGATCGCCAGCACAAAACCGCCGATATACAGAAAAATATATTTGTGACCAAACGATGCAGTTGTCTTTTCAAGCGAAAGTCCTCCGGTCAGTGGAAAAAGAACGATCGGCAGAAGCGCGGTAACGGCGATCGGCATCGATTCCGAGATCCACCAGATCGCCACCCATACGGTAGTTGCAAGGATCGCATTGGCTTCGTTTGATAATCCTTCAGGATGAAAGAAAAACAGTATGAACAAAAACGCGATGGGTCCGGCGATCAAACCAATGGTTCTATATTTGGCATTCATAGTTTATTTTTGCCGAAGCCTGAACGCTGGAATCGCTGCTGCACGTACCGGCGACAAATAGTAATCGAATATTCAAAGCGCAGCGGGCCGTCTGAAACGAACAGCCGCCGCAATTCTCCAATAATTTCGCCCAGCCGAATAACTTCTCCTACGTAAGCTTCGTTTTCATTATTTCCTCAAACTCTTTCTCATCTTCATCATCAAAGTCGAGTTCTTCATCGGGGTCAAAATCACCTGCATTTGGATCGTTATAAACATCGACGTCGATCTTGTTC
This sequence comes from Pyrinomonadaceae bacterium, assembly GCA_041394785.1. Classification (GTDB taxonomy): domain Bacteria; phylum Acidobacteriota; class Blastocatellia; order Pyrinomonadales; family Pyrinomonadaceae; genus Aridibacter. Next base: position 94,151 of record JAWKHO010000007.1, read on the forward strand.
TCGCCCTTCGCTACGACAACCGAAACCATCGCATCTCCCGTGATGTTTACGGCAGTTCTGCACATATCGAGCAGACGGTCGACGCCTAAGATGATCCCGATGCCTTCAAGCGGCAGACCGACCTGATTGAGAACCATTGCCAGCATGATCAGTCCGACGCCGGGAACACCGGCGGTACCGATCGATGCCAGTACGGCCATTCCGATCACCGTCAAATATCCCGTCAGCCCCAGCTCGACACCATAAACATTTGCGATAAACACCGTCGCAACACCCTGCATGATGGCGGTTCCGTCCATATTTATCGTCGCGCCGAGCGGAACCGTAAAGGATCCGACCGAATTGTTTACGCCGAGCCGTTCAACAACCGAACGGAGAGTTATGGGAATCGTCGCGCTTGAGCTCGCGGTAGAAAATGCAAATGCCTGCGCATCCCGCATCTTCTTCATAAACATGATCGGGTTATAGCGCGTCAGAACATAAAGAAGAACCAAAATGGTGATAAAGAAGTGGATCCCCAAAGCACCGAGAACCGTAAGAAAATAACTCGCCATCGGCATCAAAAGACCGATCCCCTGCTCCGAGAAAGTTTTTGCGATCAGGCAGAATACACCGATGTGAGCGACGCTCATCACGATATCAACCAGCTTCATCGCAACTTCATTGAGCATCTCTGCGCCTTCGACTACGGGGCGAACAGCGCGGCCGATCATCAATAGGCTGACGCCGACCATGATTGAATAGAAAATAATGCTGAGCATTTCGCCGTTTGCAAATGCCGTGATCGGGTTTCCGGGAATAATGTCGATAAAGATCTTCGTGATCGGAGGAGCTTCATTGGCAGCAACCTTTGTAACCTCGATCCCTTCCATTTGGAAACCCATCCCCGGTCCAACGATCTTTGCGAGGATGATCGCGGTTGAGATCGCAACCGCGGTCGTCAGCACATACAGTAAAAACGACTTGATCCCAATCCGGCCCAGAGCGGCAATATCGCCGATTCCGCAAACGCCGCAGATCAGAGAAAACGTAACAAGAGGAACAACGAGCATTTTTAGTGCGTTGATGAACATTGCACCCAGCATGTGGAAGATCCCGTCAACGAACCACGTTTTTACAAAAGCGTTTTCGCTCAAAAACGTATTGATCAAAACGCCCGTGATGAGGCCCAGGATAAGACCCAAAATGACCTTTACGGTCAGACTCATTTTCTTTCGTTCAGCCATAATTTTTTTTCAACCTTTTGGAATTGGATACGCTATCGTAACAGCAATTCACTAAAACCGCTGAATCCTCTAAAAGTTTGGTTGTCTCGTGACGTATTGGTCTATAAAAACGTACAACTAAACTTCGCGGGCCCGCAGCTTTGCCGGACAAAAAGTTCCCGCCGGGGCGCAAAGCTCAAAAGAAGTTAGATCATCACATTGCCGGGACACTGCCCCGGGATTTTATTGAACACCGACAATACCGAGAACGATCAAAAGTGCGCGCTGGCTTCCGATATGACTGTCTTTTGAATCCCACTGTTCATCGAGCGAATGCGCGCCTTTACCGATCCCGCCGCCGTCGATCGTGATCGCCGGAATTCCGATACTGATAGGCAGATTCGAATCGGTGCTGCTGAAATCAAAATCATCTTTGATCTTCATAAACCTGTTTGCCGAACTGGCGATCCTTACGATATCGGAATCCTGCGGCTGCACACCCGTCGGTCTGTCGCCGATCAGTTCGATCTTCATCGCGAGTTTTCCCTTATCTTTCCAGCGGGCATTTTCTTCATCGAGCGCCGCCCGGGCCTTTTCCTTAAAAAGTGAATCGAGCTTCGCGAGTTCTCCGGGATCACTTGAGCGCATATCGATGTCAAATGACGCTTCAGCAGCGATCGAATTTACACTTGTACCACCGCGGATCATGCCTACGTTGAACGTGGTTTTCGGTTTGGCGGGAGTTTGAAATTCGGAAACTTTGGCGATCAGTCTTCCGACCGCATGGATCGGGTTTGCCAGACCAAATGCCCCGTAAGAATGTCCGCCGGGTCCGGAAAATGTAACGCGGTATCTTTTGCTTCCGACCGCACCGGTTGTTATGCCTAACCCGGCGCCGTCGATCGAGATAAAATGTGTGATCTTCCCCTTCAGCTCTTCTCCGAAGAGATGCCGTACGCCTTTTAGATCTCCGAGACCTTCTTCACCGACGTTTGCAACGAAATATATATTTCCGAATGTTTTGATATCGTGTTTTTCAAGGGTTTTGATGATCGCGAGGAGCAGCGTCAATCCGCGTCCGTCATCGCTGATGCCCGGAAGTTTGATAACCGTCCCTTCGCGTTTTGTGATCAGCTCGGTGTTTTCATCAAAAACCGTATCAAGATGGGCGGCCAAAACAAGCGTCGGAGCACCTTTGCCTCCGGTGCCCATTCTTTCTCCGATAACATTTCCTGCCGCATCTACCCGGACATTTTTAAGACCTAGTTCCTCAAACCTTGCTTTAAAATACAGGCCTCTTTTTTCTTCCTGAAAGGTCGGAGCAGGGATCTCCGTAAGCTTTATCTGTTCTTCGATCGTTTCGGGTTCGATCTCTTTGATAAATTCAAATGCTTTTCTTACTACTGGGTTTTTCATCAAAGTCGCGGCGTCGACAAAGGGTTGAGCGGAAGCGAAGAGTGTTTGGAACCCCAGAATCATGAGACACGATAGAATTGGGATGATCTTGTTTTTCATAATGATTTGGATTCTACTGTTACTTTAATGAAAGCGTCACGATCAAAATATCATTCGTGTTTTTAGTCCGCGAAACCGATAAATTTCCGCTTTATTTAACTTGCCTTTCGGTTTAGATGACTTACCTTTAGGTTCAGATAACTTGCCTTGGGGTACAGATAACTTGCCTTTCGTCTTAGCTAACTTGCCACTAGCTTTAGCTAGTGGTTTGATTTGCTCTCTTTCCCGGCTTTAGCCGAACATATTGATTAGGCTAAAGCCAATTGGAATAAGCATTTATTATGTATTTGGCTAAAGCCTCTCAGTTTTAACCATGTTCCACTAGCTAAAGCTAGTGGCAAGTTAGCTAAACCCAGTGGCAAGTTAGCAAAAGACAAATTAGTCTCAGCTGGCGGCAATTGAGAAAAACCCAAAACACTTTTACCGAAAAAAATCGGTCTTTTCTTTCGCCGGAATAGAGCTAATGAAAAGACCGATCAGGTGAATCAATACGTCTTATTGATAAGACTTAGAAATTCAGGCGCAAAGCAAACTGCATCAGGCGCGGTCTGCCGACGATGTTAGTAATTCGCCCAAAATTCGGGCTGTTGATATCTGTAATCGGATTGTCAAAGTTTACAGTATTCAGTGCGTTAAAAATCTCAGCCCGGAATTCTACATTCATCCTCTCGTTGATCCTCGTCTTCTTGATCGTACTAAAATCAAAATTAAAGAAACTCGGACCATAGATCGTTGAAAGGCCAAGGGACCCGATCGTACCGGGCTGCGGGTTCAAAAATATGACCTGCGAAGCATCGGCCGAGCTGCCCGGTGCAAAGTTTGGGTTGATATATGTAACTCCGTTTGGACCTCGGGTCACACCCATTATGTCAGCGAGTTGGCCCCGGTCTAATCCGCCCACAACGTCAACCGTATTTGAAGCGGAGCGATCATTTCGGTTATAGGTTCCCCGGTCGGATATCAAACTAAGAGGATCGCCCGAGCTGAATTTTACGATCCCGCCGATCTGCCATCCGCTGATCAGCGCACCGGCTATTCCTTTTGCACCGCGCAAGAACTTTCGTCCCCTTCCAAAAGGAAGCTGATAGATCGAATTCGCCAGGAATTGATGCGTATTGTTAAACTGCGCATATTCACGCCTTGTGTCGCGAATGGTCAGGAATGAATTTGTATCCCCGGTTGAGCCGATAAAATCAGACAGCGCCTTTGCAAAAGTATAGCTTGCCTGAAATCTCAACCCGCCGCTCAATCTGCGCGTCAATTCGACCTGGAGCGAATCATAGGAAGATTCCGATCCGTTTGCAAAAAGCTGCGCACCGCGGACGGATGGATTTGCCCTGATAAAGTTAATCGGCAGATCACCGCGTGCAACCGCGTCAAAGAACGGAGCACCGCGGACACCGCCGATAAGCCTCACGCGCGAAACATAATCGGCAAAGTCGCCGACGGTTCCTTCATCGAGCCGCGTGATGTATGCGGCCAGTGCAAATTCGGTTGGGCGCGTCGCAAACAGCACGTCAAACAGCGGATTCGGCTGGCTGCCCGGGAGTGCCGGGTTATAGCTGAAATTGTCAACACCGTTGATGTCTCTCGAAACCGCCAGATTGTTCTGCGCAATCAGAAAAGCATCGAGTATCGATTGACCCGTATTCGGATCGACCGCGAAAATATTCACTTCATTTACATCGTATCCGCGATAGAGTTTCTTACCGCGATTTCCGACATAGCGGACTTCGAGAGAAGTTCCTTTAAAAACCTCATACTGAACACCAAAGCTAAAATCGTGCATATAGGGTGTTTTGAGATGTTCGTCAAACGCTCTGATATCTACCGTTGAAACAAGCTGAATATCCTGCAAAGCGGGTATATTAACCGTGGGCGTTGGCGGCGTTGGAAATCCGTCGCGCAGATATCCGGCACTGTATGACTGAACCGTTGTTAATATCAGACCTTCATTGTCATCGAGTGTTCCATCGATCGTATTAAACGAACCCTGAAAATAACTCATCCGGTATCCGCCGCGGATCGACATTTTTCCTTTCTTGAATGGATCCCAGGCAAACCCGAGTACCGGAGCAAAATTGTTCTTATCGGAGTTATAGAGTGTTCCGTCAGCCGGAAAATCAAGAACCGGATTCGAACCCGTTAATGTTCCGGGCATAAAAACATTTCCGTCACCCGAGATTCCGTAAAGTGCAGCCGAGCCTCCGACCGGAAGCAGACCGAGATTATTCGATTCTTTCGGCGCAGTGTTGTATTCGTACCTCAATCCGAGACTCAGGGTCAGATTCGGCTTGAGACGCCACGTGTCCTGCAAATAAAGATTTGTTTCCCAGTTATCGTACTCGCGAACTTCCGGAGCACGCGGAACGATAGCTCTCGATTCCGGATCACCGATGTTAAATACCTGCGTGACTGTATCGTAAGCGCCGGTAAGCGTATTGGCCAAAACCCGGGCGCTTACATATTCTGCTGCTGTGCTGCCCTGGAAATGAGAAGCCTGCGAGAATCCGGTCAGGTTTCCGGTTCCGAATTCGAGTAGCGGCAATGTTCCCGTAAACGACCATCGTCTGACCCACGGATTTCTGATCTCCACACCCGTTTTAAAGGTGTGGTCTCCGCGCAGATACGTGACGTTATCGGTAAACTGCAGAACACGCAGATTTCTTCCCGATCCGATGTTGTTGTTCTGCGGATTAAAAATGTCCTGGAAATCGACTACATAACCTTGCCCGTATTCCGATGTGTTTCCAAAGTTCAATGTCGAGATCTGGGCACCGAACCGAGCTTCGTTTATCAGGGTCGGGCTCAGGATCGAACGAAATGTTCCGGAAAATCCGCGTCCGACGGTTTGGCGCGTCCGGTTGGTTGACTCCGGATAAGCCGGTTCGCCGGAATTAATATAGTCTCCGTCAAAGAAAATGTTGCCGTAGTTAAACGAAGTTTCAAAAGAATGTTTTTCATTGAGACGATAATCAAATCGTGTTGAAAGCTGATTTGTCGGAAGCCGGACAGTTGAATTGAACCTATAGCCGCCGGTATTCAGACCGTCACCAACCTGAAAATTATTCGGAAGCGGGAATTACCGACAAAATATCGCGAATCGTCGGATCAATTGGCTGCCCGAATTTAAGCGTGTTCCCGATACCAAGAACATTCTGCACACAGATCGCACCGTTTGGAATTACGACCCTCGGAGGATTTCCGCCGGCTGTTGCACGGCATGTTCCGCTCTGTGTGGTAGCAGTTCCCGCCGGTGCAGTGATCGTAGCAGCCGCCACCGTTTGCGGTGTCGTTGGAAGACCTTTTACGTAGCGGAATATACCCTGCAAAGCCTGATCCGTATAGACGATCCGGTTTCTTGAAAGTCCGCGGGTTTCGCGTTTGCCTTCGTATGACGAAAAGAAGAAAAGCTTGTCCTTAAATATCGGTCCTCCGAGCCGTCCGCCGAATTGATTTCGGATCAGCGGCTCGCGTTCGACGTTATCGCCGTTTTCAAGGATCGTCGAGTTATTGAAAAAGTTATTGGCATTAAAAGCCGTGTTGCGGTGATATTCAAAAACCGAGCCGCGAAACTTATTCGTCCCCGATGCCGTGACGGCATTGATCTGAGCCGAACCGCGTCCGAACTCAGCTGAAGGCAGCGATGTCGTCACCTTAAATTCGGCGATGCTTTCAACACTGACGGGGATTACCGGAAGCGTTATATTCGCCGGTGTCTTGAGAAAATTATCCGATGCATTTACGCCGTCAACGGTAAGATTATTGGCGACGGTGCGGTTGCCGTTTATCGAAAAGTTTCTGATCTCTCCGTCTGAATTCGATTTTGTCTGAACACCAGCGTTAAGAGCGGTTAATTCAAACGGGTTGCGTCCATCGAGCGGCAATTCCAAAATTCGCTGTCTGTCAACCACATCTCCAACTTCGGCGGTGGTCGTGTTTATGACTTCCTGCGCCTCGCTGGCATTGACCGTAACTTCTTCCGTAACGCCGCCTACCTCGAGGTCGATAGCAACGGTCGAAGACGTGGCTACCTGAACGGTGACATCCGAGATCAGAAGCCGTTTAAATCCGGCTGCCTCAGCGGTGATCGAATAGGTTCCCGGTTTTACCTCGGCGAATAAAAACGTTCCGTCGGAATCCGACGTCGTTTTAACGGTTTCACCATTTTCATTGCTGGTTAAGGTTATCGATACTCCGGGTACTGCATTGCCCTGCGCATCTTTGGCGGTACCGTCAATACGGCCGCGCAGCGCCTGGCCGCTGACGAATGTTGCGGACGTTATGATCATCACAACAGCGATTAATAGAATTGAAGTGCTCTTTCTCATTGCTTTCCCTCTTTTTTTGATATTAAAGGTGTGTTTTGAATACGGCTTCACAGCGATTCGGAAACTTCTAGCTGGATTTGCGTTTTGCTACACTAGCACAAACCAATTGGACTATAGTTTAAATTCGGTAACAAATTTGTAACAAAATGTAACAATCACGGCTTGGTAATAAACAACCGGAAAAAATTCGCTAATATGATTGGAATCGTGACGAGAAACTGGATAAATCTAAAGCGATATTCGTATCTACTGATCGCATCTGCGGTGATCCTGGTCGCGATCCTTGCACTTCTCTATATGCATTACCAGTCGATCAGAAGCACGCAGGAACAGACGGTCGCGACAATGAAAGTAAATCTCGAACTGCGGCTGCTTGAAATTTCCGAAGACGCAAAACGAGGAATACTCGATCGCGCAAATCACATAATGCATGCCTTCCGGCAGAACAGGATTCGCGAGCGAAACATTCCGGTGATCGAGGAGATCCTGACTACGCTGACGAACAGATATCCCGAGGTGGAAGAGTTTTATGTTGTTTTTCTCGAACCCGGAAAGGAAGATGAGACCTGGCGGTCGCTAAAATTTGAGCCGCCGGCCGGCGGCACAGTGCCCGGGAAAAATGGTCAGATCCCGCAGGGAAAAATGATCGATGATAAAGAAAGTTCGGAATCGATCAGACGCGCCTGGCAATCAGTCGAACTCGAACCGCAAACAACGATCTATTCAGCCTTTGATCCGAACAGCCCGCGCGAAAAAACTCAGCAGTATTTTTTTCATACAATTTTTGAAAACAGCAATGTTAAGCTCGACAGCGAGCGCGACCTCGTCGGGCTGCTCGTTTTTAGTACAAGTTCCAGAAAATTTCCATCTGCCGATTTTTACCAAAATCTCGTTGAAGAACACGAAAACCGTAGTTCTTCAACCGACAGTCTTTTTGGAAAACTAAACTATCACGTAAGTTTTAAGCCTGACGAACCGCCGGCGGCCGGCCCGGGTGATCTTGCTGTAACAACACAGTCACGCCAGTTCTCGGAATCCGAGAAGCTTTTTCCGAAACTGACCTTCAGCATAATCGCGCCCGAAGCTGCGACGCTGATCTCTCCGGACTATTTTCAAACAAGCATAATCCTCGGCTTTGTCGCGGCTGCACTTGCACTGCTCGGGCTCGCGATGACGGTTCGCGCTGCTCAGAGCGAGATGAAGATCGCCAGACTGAAATCGGATTTTCTGGCAAACATTTCTCACGAGCTCAAAACACCGCTTACGTCGATCCGCGCGTTCGGCGACCTTATCCATTCCGGACGTTCAAATAATATGGAGCGGATAAAGGAATACGGCGGGATCATTCAGATGGAAAGCGACCGCCTGACGGAGATCATCAACGACATTCTGGAGATATCGCGTCTTGAAAAAGGCTTGCGCCGATTTCAGATCAAAGAAGGATTTCTGGACAGAACCATAAGAGATACGGTGGAAGTATTTCGCCATTCTCCCGGCGCGGGCGGATTTGAATTTGACATAAAACTTCCGGAAAGTCCGTATGAAACCGAATACGATGAGGGTGCGATCAGACAGGCGCTGATCAATCTACTTTCCAACGCCGTGAAGTATTCAAAGCCGGATAGCGGGAAGACGATCGGGATCTCGCTCGATATAAATAATAATGAGGCGATAATTCAGGTAACGGATCATGGCGTTGGTATCTCAGCCGCTGATCAGCGTGAGATCTTTAAGCCCTTTCGTCGTTCGGAGCGCGAGAGCACACAATCGAAGCGCGGAACCGGACTCGGACTCGCGATCACAAAAGAGATCGTTTCGGGGCACGGCGGTAAGATCTCGGTAGAAAGTGAACCCGGAATGGGATCGACATTTACGATAAAACTTCCTTCGCCCCGGAAAGCGGCGGAAACCGAAACGTTAGATAATCTGGAGGCAGGAAAAAGTGGCACACATCTTGGTTATCGAGGATGATCCGAGCGTCTGTATCGCACTTCAGGATTCACTCGAATCGGAGGGACACAGTTTTGAGATCGCGACCGATGGTAACGCGGGTCTGCAGCTTGCAAGAAACGGAAATTCGTCAAAAACTTTCGATCTGATCCTGCTCGATCTGATGCTCCCGAAAATGAGCGGTCTCGAAGTTTGCCAGCAGCTGCGTGAGGATGAAGTCCCGACGCCGATCATTATGCTTACAGCACGCGGCGAACCGTCTGATGCGGCTTTTGGTCTCAAACTCGGAGCCGATGATTATATCTCAAAACCCTTTGAGGTAGGCGAACTTCTTGCCAGAATCGATGCCGTATTGCGCCGCGCGGGCCGTTCCTCGGGTGAGGACCGGACAGCGCTGATCGGCGGAATAAAGTTTGATTTTTTACGGCTCAAGGCGAAAAAGAACGGCGCCGAGCTCGACATCACACCGCGTGAGTTTGAGATCCTCGGACTGCTCTACGCAAATATCGGCGAAACCGTTACGCGCGAACAATTGCTCAATCACATCTGGGGCGAGAATGCCTCGCTCTTTACGCGGACGATCGATGCGCATATCACAAGGCTGCGTCACAAGATCGAGCCCGATCCTTCCAAGCCGATGCACATCATTACGGTTCACGGTGCGGGTTACCGTCTGATCGGAAGCTAAAGCGAAGCAGTTTATTGAGTTTTGACGGCTTTATAAACGGAATTGACCGAAGTTCTCTGCGTATAAGGATTTTTAAATTCGATCTCATGCGCTTCCGCGCTGCCGAAAACCGATGCGAGATGATCCGTAAATTTTTCATCCGGAGGATCATCAGACCAAAGCGCAAAAACGCCTTTCGGTTTTAGCTGCCGGCGAAGCAGTTCAAGTCCTTCTTTTCCGTAAAATGATTCGTTCTTCTTATCCAGATAATGACGCGGCGAATGATCGATATCCAAAAGCACAGCATCAAATTTTCTTTCCGGATCAGATGAATCCAGTCCTGTTTTAGCCAGTTCAAAAAAATCTCCGCAGCGCATTTCGCACCTCCTGTCTGCGGAGAGTCTTTCGCCAAGCGGGACGAGCTTTTCAAGGTGCCAATCGATCACTTCCTGAAAAAGATCGATCACCAAAAGGGAACGGACATTTTCAAATTCCAGCGCCGCCGCGGCGGTATAGCCGAGACCGAGTCCGCCGACTACTACATCAATTTCTCCTTCGATACCTTCAAGCCCGATCTTTGCGAGTTTCTTTTCCCCTTCGGTAAAAAGGCTCGACATCAGATATTCATCACCGAGTTTTACTTCGTAGACCTCATCGATATTGAGCCGCGGCTCGGGACGCACCCGCAGCGTCAGATCGCCGAGAGGAGTTTTGTGATAGCCGAGTTCTTTGATCATGATTACTAGCTTAAAAAGATTTGCCCGCGGAACACGCGGAAGTCGCAGAAAAAAGAAAAAAACTTAAGTGCAGTAAATAATACGACCAGCGCTTAACAAAGCAGATTCTTCTATTCTTTACCTAAGATATTTTCCCGCGAATCACACGAATTGCAGGAATAAAGAAAAAGGTAAAAAAACCGATTGATGAAAATATATTTCGCAACGTAAAACAAAACAGCTTTTTTCTTATTTTTCCGCGCTTTCCGCGTGTTCCGCGGGCAAATCTCTTCTATCTCTTTCTGAAAATGAATATATCATTTTCGATGCGTTCATAAGACATCCGGAGATGCCCGGCGAGCCAATCAAATGTTTCGACCGAAAAGAAACAAATATGCGTCGGGTCATTTTTATAATGCCAGCTGCCGAAATCGATCGAACTGTCATAAGGCTGCGTCATTATCGCGAGGATGCCGCCGGGTTTTATGAGCGAAAGAAGTCTTTTTATCTCTTCCAGCGGACGGCTCAGATGTTCGATCACTTCGGTTAAAACAACAAAGTCATATTCGCTGCGCAAAGGTTCTTTATCCGTCTCATAAAAGGAATCATAAACTTCCATTTCGAAACCGTTTTCGGTAAGGATCTCCGCAAGCAGTGGAGTAGGTCCGCAGCCAAAATCAAGACCGCTTCCCCCATCCGGAAAATGCTTTTTGATCGGCGGTACGATCCGCTTCAGAAAATCGCGGTAACCCTCATCGTCAGGATCATTATTATGTTCTTCGTAGCGGGCTTTTTCTTCAGGTCGGGAGGGGTGGAATTCGGGCGGGACGAAGATAAGGGAGCATTGATTGCACCGGTTGTATTTTCTAAATTTGTCCTCGAAGAAGTGATGAGTATTCGACAAACATATTGGGCACTCGACCATAATTCTTCTCACAAATTGTCGCAAGATCGACCTGTTCGATCGGTAGCCAAAACTTTGATCGCGATCCTGTAAAGGCGTGAACTGACTTCAGTTCTTGAGCCGGTTTAGCGGTATGAAACCAGACCTTCGTTACTACTTCGGCACTTAGGCGATCAAACGAAGATCCAAATGTCGCATAGCGACTTACAGAATTTAGCCGTGTGTTTCAACACACGGAACTTGTATATACGACGCGTTGTCGCGTCAGCGACAGTTGAAACTAAACTATATTCAGTTGTCGCTGACGCGACAAGGAAAATCTTTCATGGACCGTGCGTTGAAACGCACGGCTAAATTCATCGCGTCGCTAATGCGACTAAAAATATAGTTCCGTAGATTCTATACTCAAAGTTTGAGATCCGGAATGAATTCGCCGTTAAGATCTTTGGCTAGAGCCTTTATATTTAAAGATTCTGGGACTGTCGGCTAAAGCGCGACCGGAATGAATAAAAGACAAGAACAACCTTTTTGGCCTTACGTGAGTAAAGGCGCGATAATTTTCACTATTTCGAATTTAATACGCTTGCAACTGTCTCTTTCTTCAATCCGACGCCATTCTTCTTATTGTAATCAGAAAGTGAGATCTGTTTATCCCGCCAAGAGTCGAGATGACCTACCTGATGGACGCACTGGATCGTGCAGGTTGGGGCGCACCATTTTTCGGTGATATATTCGCGTTCCATATCGGCGCGCGTGTATTCGTGGAGAGAAATTCCGGGAGTTCCGCGCTGCTGCGAACACCAGTGGACGAGGCCTTCTTCGCAGACGTACAAATAGCGGGCGCCTGCGCGGCATCGCCATTCGTATTCTTCGCCTTCGACGAGCTTGTCCTGAAACCAGTTCCAGCGCGCGTAGCTTCTCGCGCCTTTGGCTTTTATTTCTTTGTAAACTTCCTTTTCGCGGTCTGTCAGGCCTTTATTGAGACCCATTTCATCATGGATCACGCCGACCGTAGAAGAAAAACCGAGTTCGATCGCGCGGTTTGCAATGATCAGAGCTTCATCCGGATTTGCCACACCGCCGCCGACCACGGAATTGATGTTTACCTTGAATTTGGCGTATTCGGAAAGATTCTGAAGCTTCTTATCGAGCACTTTGAGGCTCTTTTTGGAAACGTCATCAGGAGTTACATTGTCGATCGAGATCTGCAGATAATCAAGACCTGCCTGATTCAGCATCTCTATCTTCTTCGGCTGGAAATAGTATCCGTTTGAGATCAGACCCGCAATCATACCGTGCTGCCGGATACGCGCGATGATCTCATAGATCTGCGGATGCATCATCGGTTCTCCGCCGGAGATCGTGATCACGGAACTGCCGAATTCGGCGAGCTTATCGATACGGCTGATCATTTCCACGATCGGCACCGGATCGCTCGTTTTGTCGTATTCGTTGCAGTAAGTGCAGGACAGGTTACACCGGCGCATGGGCACGATATGTACCAACACCGGATGTTTGGTCGAAGCAAACGCACGAACCGTGTGCTTCACACCTCTTGTAAATCTGCTCAAACTGCTCGCTTTCGGCATAAATAAAAACTCTCTTCCGCTGGCGTCAAACTCCTAATTATAGGGGTTGAATATATTCTTTTCAAACCGGATCACGCGGCGCGGTCATCCGGAATTTGGTAATCAAATGAATAAAGTATTCAACATAAGTCGACCGGGGTGCTGAAGGCACATTTAGAAACCAGCCAGACGTGAAACGTCTGGAACAATTGAAAACGATTCGCGCATTGAAGATGCGCCAGAAACTCTGTCTTTCCGCACCTTCAGCGCGGCTTGAATTTTTCGACATTTCCAGACGTTTCACGTCTGGCTGGTTTCTTATTGCCGCGTTGCGGCAAAGAACTAAAAACCAGATTTGAACCTATAGTTATCCCGCTGAAAGAATACAACTTATCGGGAAAATCCCGACCTCGCGGTTTTACCACAACCCGTCGCTGTAGGTGACGGACATTCGGCGGTTTATTTTGTCCCCTTCAGGGACCATTCTATCTTCTATCTTTTCGTCGGGTGTTACCCGACGCTATTGAATCGGTCCGCGTCGCGGACATTACGAAGTATTTTGACCGCTCCTAAAAATGAAAAACCAAATTCCGGGGTACTCATCGCGCCGCTATTTCAGAGCAGGCTATTGAAATTCGAAAGAAATAAGGCTTTGACCATAAAGCCAAAGCCTCTCTTCATTTGCCCAAATATTTAACTTAACCTTTGATCTTCTTCACATCACCGGGAAGATCGATCTTAAAAATATTCCCTTTGATCGTTACGTTTTTCTCGATGTTTTCAAGAAGGATCGTTGTCGAATCATTGTTCTTCTCATTGATCTTGTTTTGGATCGGCATGCCGTCACCGTCCACCCATAGTTCAGCGGATTTATAGCTGACGTTTGTTTTCGGATCAAGACGCAACCGCCACACCTCTTTTCCATTGATCTTTTCAACACCAAGATATACGACCTGGTAATTTGCCTGAAGCTGGGACTTTGACATATTCATAAACGCAAATGCTCCGCCCGCTTTATTATTCTTGCTGGCTTCTGCCGTTTTTCCGACAATCGCCTGCTTGATCATGGGCCGGTAAAGGACGTAATCACCATTTGCTACTACGAGGATCTCGCTTGGCTGGGTCCAGTCTACTCTTACATAGACGTTTCTTCCTTTTCCCGGAAGATAGTTTACCGATCCTTTTTTTACGTCGTAATCATCAAGTCCGGCATCATGCTGCGACATCGTGATTTTTGAGCGCACAGAGGAAAGTGCCTGCGCGTGCGTTTCCATACGTTTGAGGATTTCGTTTACAATTTGTGCTTCTGCTCTCTGAGCGCCAAACGCCGTGAAAAAGAATGTGACGGCGATCGCCGGTAACAGCAGTTTTGAAAAATTTCTCATTAAATTATTACTCCAAATAAAAATTGCCGGAGACCGCTTCGACTAAAAAAGCGTTGCAAAAGACTGTCTCCAACAGCATAGCTCAGCGCTTATCAAATCTTATTTTTTTATCGGGGTGATCGTTACCTCAGAGCAAGAGGCTTATCGAATTGCGCTAAAACCTTCAGATCTTTCGCTGTATTATCTCCTTTTGAAAAATCCTCGACTTTGACGGCACTGCGTGCAGTTCGGGTTGCAACCTTTTCCCCGTTATCAAACCACGTCTTCGGTGTCAGAAAGATAAATCCGATTATCAGCAGACAAAAGACGTCGTATTGCCAGGTGCCTCTTGAATAATTCCATAAGATTATACTTTTCATAAGTTTAACCTGTTCTTATTCGTCAACTATCAAACCGTCGCGCATCTGAATGATCCTGCCGCAATGTTCGGCCGCCTCGGGATTGTGGGTGATCATTATGATCGTCTGTCCGAAGCGCTGATTTAACTCGCGAAACATCTCGAGTACGATCTCCGAATTCTCAGAATCCAGATTCCCGGTCGGCTCATCCGCAAGAATTATTGCCGGAGAGTTTATCACAGCTCTTGCCAAAGCGACACGCTGCTGTTCACCGCCGGAAAGCTCGAGCGGTTTGTTGTTCATTTTATTCTCAAGCTTCAGCAAACTCAGTATCTCACGCCGCTTCTCCGCGTTTCCGTCGCCGTTGCCTAGGTGAATTCTTTCGGCAAGACGCAGATTTCCGTCCGCGGTAAGCGTCGGGAAAAGATTAAATCGCTGAAAAACAAAACCGATCTTTCTTCTTCTGATATCCGTCCGTTTGGCATCAGATACCTTTGAGATATCCTCGCCGTCGATAACGATCTTTCCCGTGGTTGGAGACAAGAGTCCGCCGAGCAGATGGAGCAGCGTGGATTTTCCGCAGCCGGATTGTCCCATTATTGCGACAAATTCGCCCTTATCGATCGATAGCGAAACACCGCGGAGCGCGTTTGTCTCAACCTTTCCGATCTTGTAGGTTTTTGTCAGATTTTCGGTTTGTAGAATTGTCATCAAAAAGGATTAGTCGTTTTTGCCTATCGAAGTTTGGGGACTGGTGCCGTTCTTTCTTTCAAGCAGCTGTTTGTCGAGATCCACCTCCTGCAGGTTCCAGGTGTTTTCGAGTACGAATGCCGTTGCCGGATATTCTTTTCCGATCTTTACAGATCGCTCTGCCTTGTAGATCAGCTTGATCTTGTACTTTTCCTTTGGCCGTGTGACCTCAACTTCAAGCGGCAATTTGTACTCACCCGTTTCAGAAACCGGACCGGTCTTTCCGTAAACGATATCGGATTCGATCTCGCCGTTTGCGCCAAAGATCTGCTGCCGCGCGAGATTGATACCCCCAACGCGGTCAAACCAAAACCGGCGCGTGATAACGAGATCTCCGTTGTCCGCTCTCCGGTGTTCATCAAGAAGATAATAGCCGCGCAAAACCCAGCGAAGCGGTGATTTCTTATCAGCCTTAATATCAAATTCTTCCTGTGTGATCGTGCTTCGAATGTAAACAAAATTATCAGTATCGATCGGGCGCATCAGCATCGCATCGG
Source organism: Pyrinomonadaceae bacterium (assembly GCA_041394785.1). GTDB lineage: Bacteria > Acidobacteriota > Blastocatellia > Pyrinomonadales > Pyrinomonadaceae > Aridibacter. The sequence continues at coordinate 109,977 of JAWKHO010000007.1, forward strand.
TAAAATGCTGCGGACGCATGTTGGAGAAAGCATTTACATTTTTCTGCGTCTCTTTGGAATCATTGCTTCCGATATCGTCAAGCTTATCGGTCAGCAAAGAGTAATCGATCTTATTCGAACCAAGCACAAATTTCTTATACTTTCCGCCGGCGCCGTCTTCCAGTATCGCTACACGGAAATTTTCGCCGTTTGAGGTCATCTGCGCGATGTCCGTACCGATTATCGGAACTTCCACCTTTAAGAGAATACTTGCCGGACGCTGAACTACTATCGTACTGTCCGCTGTCGTGTATTTTTCCGACAGACCCGATTCAGCGTAGGAATTGTCTTCAAAACTCAGGTACATCTTCGCATTGATCGAGTTTACCTTTGCCAGATAATTTACGCGGTTGTACAGAACGCCCTGATCTGCGTCGTCAACGCTCAGCAATGTCGGTGTTTTCTGTTCGGTTTTAACTTTAATACAGCCGGAGAGAAGAATTGCTGCGAAAAGTAGTAGAATCGAACCGAATTTTAAATAAGGGGATCGATTGAACATCAGTCGATTCTGATGTTCACGGGTACCGCCTTGTTGTCTTAAAAATACTCTCACAAAAACTTCTGCTTACCGAAAATCCTGCATTAATATCAAAGCGAAGATAATAGCACGGTAAAAAGGGTAAACCCTAATAGACAAGGACGCGGTACGTTAGACCAATGGTCTCTGCGTACCGCGTATTTTAGCTGGTCTGAATTGTTTTACCTTCCCAGGATCGAACGCGTAATGTAATCCTGCATAGTAAACGCAAACATTATTGCGAGCCAAAAGAAGCCTGCCGCCGCCGAAAGCCAGATAAGCTTTGAGCTCCACTTGACGTGCATAAAAAACAACACAACAAAACTCATCTTTGTAAATGCGATCAGCAACGCGACGAGCGTGTTAGCTCCGGCAAAAAAACCTTCCAGATCCTGCAGCGCTACTACATAGGTCAGGATCGTTCCTACTACCAGTACGGCGAAAACACCTGCATAACCCGGTATTCCAATATGTTCTTCTCCGTGTTCCGACATCTAGTGTCCACCTCCTGCCAAAAAGTGTCTTCCAAGTAAATAAAGTAGAGGAAAAAGGAAGATCCAAACAATATCCACAAAGTGCCAGTAGAGCCCCGAGATCTCAACCGGCGAATAATAATCCTGAGAAAATGTACCGCGGTAAGCTTTGTACAAAAGCCAGGCCATGATACCCAATCCGATGATCATGTGCAGCGCGTGAAGACCCGTCATGACAAAGTAGATCCAGAAAAAGATCTGTACTTTCTGAGTGAATTTTTCCCAGCTGAATTCACCGCCGTCAAAATAACCGATCTTTTCGCTTTCGGTAAAAAAGTTCTCTTTTTGAGCAATATCGATCAGGGGCTGCGCCTTCTCTTTGTTTATCTGAAAGTCGCCGGACGGATTCGGATGCGCTTCTTCGGTACCGGCCGCCGAAGCTTTTGTTTCAAAAGGAAGCCTGACGGCGGTCGATTCCTTATGCTCACCTTCCTTGATCCTCTTGTTCCAGCCGTCTACCGGGATCAGGCCATGCTCATATTTTGACGAATACTCGATCGCTTTGATGCCAAGAAAGGCGACACCGAAAAGCATCGTCAGCGCGATAAGCGCGACCTGCATGTTCTTCTTTCCTTTCTGCGCATAATAAACCGTCAGCGCCATCGTCAAACTGCTGACGATCAGGACAAGCGTATTGATCCCGCCCCACAGGGCGTCGAGTTCATTACTTCCCGCCGCAAAAGCCATCGGGAATTTCGAACGAAATACCAAATAGGCCGTGAATAAGCCGCCAAAGAACATTATTTCTTGAGCAAGAAATACCCACATTCCGATGGTAACGGAATCCATCTGCTGACCCATATCTTCAAACTGGTGTTGAAGACCCGGCGGGTGATAATGATCGTCGTGTTTGTGTTCTGCCATGGTGAATCTCAGAATTCAGATTTCAAATTTCAAAAAAATATTAGACCAATTAACCTACGCTGCGGGCGAAACCTCATCCCGTCTTCTTGCGGCGTCGAGATCCATTCCGCTTTCCTCTCCGAACTCATATGCTTCCCAGGTCACAACCGGGGTTTCATCAAAGTTCAGTGTCGGCGGCGGCGAATCGGTTCTCCATTCAAGTCCCGGATGCATATACGGATTTGCCGAAGCTTTTTCACCCCAGATCAGCGAATGAACGAGATATAAAACCGGCAGTGTCATTCCGACCGCCAAAACCGAAGCACCCGCTGTTGAAAAGATATTCAGAACCTGAAACTCTTCCGGATAAGCGGCGTATCTTCTCGGCATTCCCTGGTAACCCAAAATGAACTGCGGGAAAAATGTCAGATTAAATCCGATAAATACAAGCATCGCGGAAATCTTACCCCAGAACTCGGAGTAAAGTTTTCCGGTGATCTTCGGCCACCAGTAATGGATACCGCCGAGATAAGCGATCACCTGTCCGCCAACCATTACATAATGGAAATGGGCAACGATAAAGTATGTTTCGGTAAGATGTACGGTAAGTCCGATCGAACCGAGGAACAGCCCGGTTAGTCCGCCGATCAGGAATAGTCCCATAAATCCGATCGCATAAAGCATCGGTGTATCGTACGAGATCGAACCTTTGTAGAGAGTTGCAGACCAGTTAAATACCTTGATCGCCGAAGGCACCGCAACTACCATCGTCAGGAATGAGAATACCAAACCGGCGTACACCGATTGTCCGCTGACAAACATGTGGTGGCCCCAAACAAGGAAGCCGAAGACCGCGATGGCAAGCGATGAAAACGCGATAAACTCGTATCCGAAGATCCTCTTACGCGCAAAATTCGAGATGAGCTCGGAGATCACGCCCATACCCGGCAGGATCATGATATAAACCGCCGGATGTGAATAGAACCAGAAAAGGTGCTGGAAAAGGATCGGATCTCCGCCGATCGCCGGATCGAATATCCCGACGCCGGCAAATCTTTCGATCGCTACGAGCAAAAGCGTAATCGCGACCACCGGTGTGCCGAGGATCATTACAAGACTCGTTGCATAATGCGCCCACACAAAAAGCGGCAGTCTGAACCAGGTCATTCCCGGTGCCCGCATTGTATGAGTTGTGACAATAAAGTTCAGTCCGGTCAGGATCGACGAAAACCCGTTGATAAAGATCCCGATTCCGACGAGCAGTACGTATGAATTCGAGAAGGTCGTGCTGTACGGTGCATAAAATGTCCAGCCAGTATCAACGCCGCCCTGAAGCAGAGCGAATAACGTCAATGCACCGCCGATCCAATAGATATAAAGGCTTAGCAGGTTTATTCTCGGGAACGCCAGATCCTTTGCCCCGATCATCAGCGGTATCAGGAAGTTGCCCAAAATGGCCGGGATCGAAGGGATCAAAAAGAAGAAGACCATGATGATCCCGTGCTGCGTAAACACTTTGTTGTACGTGCCGGATTCAAGAAGATCACTCGCAGGCGTGAGCAGTTCGAGCCGGATCGTCGCCGCATAGATCCCGCCGATAAAGAAAAAAGCCGAAACGCTGATCAAATACATGATCGCGATGCGCTTATGATCTTTTGTCAGAAGCCAGGATTTCAGGCTCCAGCCGTTTGTCAGATAATTAACTTTCGGCTCTTCCAGAGATCCGTCAAGCTTCATTGCATCTACATTATCCATAACTACTTACCTTCTTTTTCTCCCGCTTTTTCTACTGCAGGTTTAGCCTGTGTTTCGGCCGTCGGCGAAGCTTTTGGCGCCGCCCCGGTGTTTGCTGCCGCATCACCGCTCAGAGATTTGATATACGCAACAAGCGAAACTAGCTGTTCTTCGCTGACCTGGCCCTTAAACGTCGGCATGATCGGCTGGTAACCTTCGACAACCTGTCCTCCGGGATTGAGGATCGAATTTCTTATGTAATCATCATCTGCGATGACAGTTTGACCGTTCGCCAACTTGACTTCCTTATTGTAAATTCCTTCTAGCTTCGCACCGCGCTGTGAAGGTCCGCCGGCGTGACAAGAAGCGCAGCCTAATTTATTTGTGAAAAGATCTTCACCTGCCTGTACCGGGGTTTGATCGGATACGTTTCCGGCAAGCCAGTTGTCGTAATCCTTTTGCTCGAGGACATAAACCCAGCCGCCCATTCCTGAATGGTTTAACCCGCAGTATTCCGCACAGAAGATACGGTATTTTCCGGGTTTGGTAGCTTCAAACCACATCGTCGTGTACCGTCCGGGTACAACGTCTGCTTTTGTTCTGAACGCCGGAATAAAGAAATCGTGGAGAACATCTTCCGTTGTCATCGTCAGCTTGACCTTTCTTCCAACCGGAACGTGCAGTTCGTTAATTTCTCTTTGTCCCGAAGGGTGCTGGATCTTCCACATCCATTGCTTGCCGACAACGTAAACTTCCATCGTATCGGCAGGTACTGTGTATTGCGTCCAATAAACCCATGCTCCGCCGAGGAAAACCGTCATTGAAATAACAAAAGGTACGAACGACCAAAACAGTTCGAGCGGGATCGATCCGTGGATCTGCTGCGGGGTCGCATATTTCTTTGTTTCCCGATATCTGATCACGAAATAAAAGATCGCTGCAACGATACCAACGGTAAAAAATACGCTGATCGCGATCAGATAAAAGTACAAATAGTCTACCTGCCAGGCAAAACTCGATGCCTGTTCGGGAAATAATGGTACCCAATTAGTATCTTGCATAATTCTTTGTTAAAAGCCGGGACCGGTTAGACTAAAAACTCCCAGATCAACCTTCCGGCTGTGTTTTTTTACTTCTGCGCCAAAAAACAAATAACATCGTTCCAATGCCGAGCAGGGTAGCGACAGCCATCAAACGCATAAAGTTCAGTATTGCAAAACCGTATTTTCCGGATGACGGATCATAATGAAAGCAATACAGGTAAAGCTGTTCAGCAGGATTTCCGATTTTGTTTTCGGAGGATTCCATAATGCTGAATTTGAGATCTTTAGGGGAATAATCGATCCCGTAAAGATATCTCGAAACTTTCCCTTCCGGCGTTAAAACCATGATCCCGCCGGCGTGAGCAAACTGGTTTGTTGCTTCGTCAAAAGTGTAGTTAAACCCTACTGCCTTTGTTACTTTGTCAATTTCGCTCTGCTCACCGGTCAAAAAATGCCAGCCGTCTTTCGTATCAGGGCGGTTATAGCGCTCTACGTAACTTTCTTTCTTGTTCCTTGCCAGATCCGGTTTTTGATTCTCGCGTGTGTCAAAACTTATCGCAACCACATCAAATTCCTTCCCGGCATCAAAGGAAATTCCTTTTAATGATCCCGTCAACCCGTTTAACACCTCACTGCAAAGCATCGGACATTCGTAATAGACCAATGCCAAAACTACGGGCTTTTCTTTTCCAAAGTATTCGCCGAGTCTGACCTCTTTACCGCTCGAATCCTTAAATCGCGCGTCCAGCGGAACCTGCGCATTAAGATTCTGGTCGATTCCGACCGTTCTCAGGGTCTTCGGAATACCATTACTCGAGGTTTGACCGGGATCGTATTTTTTTGGCGAATAGAGCGGTGAATTATAATGCTCCGTCTTTTGGGCAAAAACCGCCGCCGTCATCACCAATGCAATACAAAAACCGACGAAGAGTTTCAGCTTCATACTGCTTAAAACTGCCGAATCTTTCTTCATTTTTTCCTACCGTTTCACCGATCGGTGAATTTTCAAAGTTCAATTGCATCCGCACCGGAAAATCCCGGCCGGATACCGTCTATTTGCGTTTCTCAGAAGCGAGACGGCCTGCGCTCGAACCCGAGACAAAGTGTCTTGCATCTGTGTAAGCTTTTTCCGCTTCCGGTCCGGTTGCGGATTTAACGTTTCCGTCCTTTAAGAGTTTTTCTTTAGCCTCTTTGATCGGAAGCGCTACGACGGTTTTTCCGTCGCTGGATTTTTCGCCGTTTTCCCAAATATCCTTATACTGTTTCTGTAATTCGTGCCATTCAGCCTGCGGTTCCCTCAATTCGAGCGAAATACGGCCATTTTTGGAATCCACTCCAAAACCCGGCGCCGACTGCAGTCTTGGTTCCGGCGGTAATTTCTCATCTTCTGAGAGCATCAAGGGGTTGTCACGCTTTACCTGCGCCGCCTTTTCTTCGGCGTCCGGCGCAAGCACCTGAAACTGGAATATCCACATCAGACCGAAAGTGATCACGATCAGAAGAAACAGGCCGGCCCCGAAATAAAGGATGCCGCGAAAACTGATCACGTCTTCTTCGTAAGGCTTATCTAAACTCAATTCTACGTTTTGAAATGCCTTTTCCGAATCTATTTCTACCTTGTTATGCTCTGACATAATATTAATCCAAATACCCAAATTGATTAATGGCCTTTACCGTGCTTGATCGCATTCTCAAAGAACGGATCCTTATATGGAACCAGCGGACGCAGTTTTAATTCACGAATAAAAAACCACAGCCATATTCCGCCAACCGCAAGCGGCGCTGCAAAATCCCAGGCGCTCAGCCGCAGCGGCATTTCCAATAAATGCTGTTTTACCTCTCCGATCATCGGACTTGGACCGATGATGTAGTACATATCGAGAAGCCGCATAAACAGAATAAAAATTCCGACAACGGCAAGCCATTTGGCCTTTCGTTTGAAATCCTGCATAAGCAGGATGAGAAACGGGAATGCGAAATGGAAAACGATCAGAACGAGTCCGAGACCGCCCCAAAATCCTTTTGATCTAACCAGGTAGTAAGGAGTTTCTTCGGTCAGGTTTCCGGACCAAATGATCAAATACTGCGAAAAATTGAAGTATGCCCAAACCATTACAAGCGCGAGCATCAGCTTACCGATATCATGAAAATGTCTTTTGCCGAGTACGCGGTCCAGCGGTGCGCGGGTCGAAAGGAATGCGAGTATTGCGACTGAAAAACAGAAACAGCTCAGTGCCCAGCCTGCAACAAAGAGGAAGCCCCACATCGTCGAAAACCAATGCGGCTCAAGAGTCATCATCCAGTCAACCGAAGCAAATGTAATGATCAGCACATAAAATATGATCGCCGGTCCCGAAAACGCGGTCGCAGTACCGAGATGTTTGGCTGATTCTTCGTAATCTTTCGAATTGTCCTGCTGCCGCGACCAGCGGTTGAGCAAATATCCCATTACGCTGAACAGCGCGAAGTAAAGAACCGTCCTTACAGCCCACCATTTTGGTTCGAGATACCATCCGCGTTCATCGATAAACTTGTCGCCTTTCAGATGGGTCCAGTCATACAGGTAAAACATTCCCATGCCGATCGGTGCAAAGAGGATCGCCAGCAGCGGGATAGTGCGGCTGCAAGCCTCGGCAACGCGGCGAATCACAACACCCCACGCACCGCCGGTCAGATACTGAAGGAGAAGAATTCCCAATCCGCCGATACCTACTCCCGCCCAAAGGATAAAACCGAGCAGCCAGCCCCGCAGTGCCGCCTGCGTATCGACAGAAAAGCCGTACGCGCAGGCAAGAAGTGCTATTCCGCCAATTCCCAATGCGATCGCCTGTATACGATCAAGAGCTTCAGGAGCCTTAAAAGTGTCGTTTATCTTCACTTATTACCCCCTTCGCTGCTGTTGCTGTTGGAATTTTCATTTGTTGTTGTTTCGCTTGCTGCAGTGTTTCCGGTATTTGCGCCGGTTGCTGTATTTGCATTTGCGTCCGGAGCAGTGGTTCCGCTCGGGTTCTGGCTCAGCTGCAATGCACGGATATAAGCTACGATCGCCCAGCGGTCGGTAACCGGAATCTGGGCGGAATAACTGTTCATTTTGCCCCAGCCGTTTGTCATAACGTCAAAGAAGTGTCCGACGGGAGCATTTCTCAGCCGGTCATCATGATAGGTCGGCGGCTGCGGATATCCGCGGCGGACAACCATTCCGTCACCTTTTCCTACCGGGCCGTGGCAGACAATGCAGTAAATGTTGTAGCGGGACTGACCTCTGTCGATCAATTCCTGTGTTACCGGGATAGGAAATTCTTCTACGTCGTTCGGAAAACTCGAAACAAGCGTATTTCCTGAAGCGTCCGTTGTAGTTTCAACCTGAATGCTCAGGTCGGCATTTTCCTTCTTACCCGTATAAAGCGCTTTGTTGTCGTTCAAATGACCGCGGGCTACCGTTCCTTCGGGAAGTTCCCTCATCGCGCTGTTGTTACTAAAGAAATCACTGCTTTTGTATGGTTTCAGACGCGGCTGATCCTGCATATCGTAACGGCAGCCGGCACCAAGCGATGCAGCTAAAAGACAAAAGGCAATGATTAGGGTTCGCCCTTTACTTTTATTAAGTCCGTTTGTTATTTGCATTTCCGCTATTGGTTTACTCATCAACGTCAAAAACCTCCTGCGGATTTAGGCTTTCCATAAACTGTTTTGTTTCTTCGTAATCAAATTTTTCGTCATCCGCTTCGATCAAGAGGAAAAACTTCTCACGCGTTGCCAAATTAAATCTCGGAACATTGAACACCGGATGATACGGCTTCGGAAGACCGTTCAAAAGCAGCATTCCGAAAACCGCTGTAAAAGCCGACAAAAGGATCGTTAATTCATACGCCGGCGGTACAAAAGCCGGAAGACTCAAATGCGGACGTCCGCCGACAATTATCGGGTATTCAAAAACGTGAACAAAGATCTGCAGACCCAGTCCGAGTGCCAGACCGCAAACCCCGCCGCAGAAAACCAGATAGGGCAGGATCGTACGCTTTATGCCGAGCGCCTCATCCATTTCATGGATCGGAAACGGAGAAAAAGCATCGGTCTTTTTAAATCCCGCATCACGAACTTTTTCAGCAGCGGCAACGACCTCTGTGGTCGTGTCGAATTCTGCCAGCAATCCGTATAGTTGTTTTTCCATAAACTTATAAATAGTTCTGGTCGCCCGCGATCAGTTTATGCCGGCAAATGATCCCGGCATGGGTGAGTTGCCTTAACAATCACATTGCGGACAAAATTTGCCTGAAAGCGGGCAAAGTATTTTAGTTATCAAAACGATCTAAAACTATTCGGCATCCGATCTCTCACCGGAGTGATCGTGACCATGGCCGTGATGCTCTACCTTTGCATCGGGCAATAAGGTTCTAACCTCAAAAATTGAAATTACCGGCAGCATTCTTACAAACAAGAATATCAGTGCGATAAAGAAACCGATCGTTCCGAGGAACATCGAAAGATCCCAGATCGTCGGAGAATACATTCCCCATGACGACGGCAAAAAGTCTCTGTGGAGACTTGTAACGATGATCACAAAACGTTCGAGCCACATGCCGACGCTGACGATCAGCGAGATGACAAAGAGCCAAAACGGACTTTCCCTAAAACGCTTGAACCACAAAAACTGGATAGAAACACCGTTACAGAAGATCAGGAGCCAGTAAGACCACCAGTACGGTCCGTTAAACATCCGGTTGCTCATCATGAAGGTTTCAAACGGCGCTGTGCTGTACCAGGCGAAGAAAGCTTCCATCGCGTATCCGTAAACCACGATCATTCCCGTTGCGAGCATGATCTTACCCATATAGATAAGATGGGTGTCGGTGATCAGATCTTTCATGTTGTAGACTATGCGCAGCGGGATACAGAGGATCAAAACCATCGCAAAGCCCGCGAAAATAGCACCCGCCACAAAATAAGGCGGAAAGATCGTTGCGTGCCAGCCCGGCAGTTGGGCAACCGAGAAGTCGAAACTTACGATCGAGTGAACCGAAAGAACGAGCGGTGTCGAAAGTCCTGCCAGGAGCAAATATGCAAGCTCATAACGATGCCAGTGCCGTGCAGAACCGCGCCAACCCCAGGAAAGCAGACCGTAGATAAACTTAAAGAATTTGTTTTTCGCGCGGTCTCGTAGTGTCGCAATATCAGGGATCAGCCCGACATACCAGAAAAGAAGCGAAACCGTTGCATAGGTGGAGACCGCAAAAACGTCCCACATCAGCGGGCTTCTGAAATTTTGCCAGATGCCCATCGTGTTCGGGTACGGAAGCATCCAGAAAGCGAGCCACGGACGTCCTGTGTGAAGGATCGGAAACATTCCCGCACAAGCTACCGCAAAAAGGGTCATTGCTTCGGCAAAACGGTTGATAGAGGTACGCCATTTTTGATTAAGAAGAAGCAGGATCGCCGAAATAAGCGTACCTGCGTGACCTATACCGATCCACCAAACAAAATTGATGATGGGCATTGCCCAGTCCACCGGCTGATTGTTACCGAATATGCCGACACCTGTAAAAACGAGTTTTGTGACGGTCATCATCAAAACCTGAACGATTAAGAACGCGATACCGAAGCCGATAAACCATCCAAACGGTGTTCGTTTTTTGAGCGTCAGGTCGCTGATCTTGTCAGTAACTGAGGCGAAATCATGATCGCCCTCGACCATCGGCGGATATATCCGATTTTGAATCTCTTTTAGGTCTTGCATAAATGGTTAAAGTTCCAAGTGTTTAGTTCAAAGTTCAAAGTTTGCAAAAACCTCGGCAGCTCCGAACCTGAAACTTTTGAATTAATGGCTTTCCGCGCCTTTAGATTCCTCTTTTTCCGGAGCAATATAATCCGGCATCGTTTTATTCTGATTTCTGACACCGGCCAAATAAGTAGTCCGCGGCTGTGTGTTCAATTCTTCGTTCAGCAGCGCATAATTCCGGTAATCCTTCTTCGTTTTGGCGACCTTGCTGTTCTTATCGGCCATATTTCCAAAGACGATCGCATCGGTCGGACACGCAGCCTGACAGGCCGTAACAACTTCACCGTCTCTGATCTCGCGTCCGTCTTTTTCCGCTTCTATCCTTGCCGCCGAGATCCTTTGAGTACAAAACGTACATTTTTCCATCACACCGCGGCTTCTTACCGTCACTTCGGGATTTCGCATCAGTTTGTACTGCGGGGTATCCCAATCCTGATAAAGAAGGAAATTAAAGCGGCGAACCTTGTACGGACAGTTATTTGAGCAATATCTTGTTCCGATACAACGGTTATAGACCATGTCGTTTAATCCTTCCGCACTGTGAACCGTGGCGTGAACCGGACAAACGACCTCGCACGGCGCCTGCTCACATTGCTGGCACAGTACGGGTTGGAACATCGGTCCTTCAGGATTATTGATATCGGTTCCTTTATAATATGCATCGATCCTCATCCAATGCATTTCACGGCTTCTTTCGATCTGTTCCTTGCCGACGACAGGAATATTGTTCTCCGACTGGCAGGCCACGACGCATGCATTACATCCGACGCAGGAATTCAGGTCGATCGTCATCGCCCAGCGGTTGTGTTTGGCGTAAACTTCGCTGAACTCATTGCCGTACATCGACTTCTCGTACATCTTCTCCGGCTTGTGAGCTGGTTCTTCGCTCTTTGCGATAAATTCGTCTTTACCCCAGTATTCAACGATCTCGCGTTTTCCAACGCTTTCCGCCGAAATATTGAAGTGGATCTGCGTTGAAGCGACGTTTGTCTTGACGTTGGTGTTTACGACACTTCCTTTTCCAAACCACATCGCATCGGATCTTTGGATCTCGTAAGCGTTGTATCCAATACCTTTACCGTCTTCACCAGTTGCCACCTTTCCGCCGTTATCTCTCCCGTATCCAAGGAAAAGAGTGATAACGTCATCGGGTTGCCCGGGCGAGATCCACGCAGGAACCTGTTTTGAAAGTTTTCCGCCCTGATAGGTTATCTCAATAAGATCTGATTCGAGATTTCCGCCCTTGGTCGTGACCATTGCGCGTCCGAGTTCGCCCCCGGCGTAGTCTTTGTAACGCTTGTCCTGGTTTATGCCCAGTTTTTGCGCCGTATTCGGGCTGATCAGAGCCACATTTTCCCATGTGATCTTATTCAGCGGGTTCGGCAGCTCCTGAAGCCATCCGTTATTGGCAAAACGCCCGTCATAGACGCACGGATCCGGAAGGATCGCGATCTCGAGGTTGCCGTCACCGCTTAGTGCCGGAGCGGGTTCGCTGAGGAACGCTGTCGTAACAGAAACCGATTTCACGGCAGATTGTGACCCCGAAATAAATCCGTCATGAACAACTTTTCGCCAACTGTCTTCAAAACTCTTTGGAGCGGCTGCGCCGTTTGTTGTTTGCGTATCCGGTGTTGGGGTTGCAGCCGGCGTCGGTGTTGCTGCCGCCGGGGTTTCGGTTGCGTTTTCTGCAGCTGCCGGAGTTGCGGCCGGCGAAGGCTGCGGTGAAGCAGCGGCGGCCGGTGCCGGAGCACCCGGTTTCAGATCTTGTTTCTGCCAGTAATCACGGATCACGGCAAGATCTTTCTTTTCAAAATTCTCTTTGACGAAAAGCTGAACAACTTCGTAGATCGATTTTCCGTCGTACAGCGGTTTGATCAGCGGCTGCGAGATCGAAACGGTTCCGTCGTAAGCCTTCGAGTCTCCCCAGCTTTCCAAATAGTTTGCCGCCGGGATCTGCCAGTGACAGTTCATCCCGGTTTCATCCACCCGGTCAGCCACATGGATCCTGAGCGGGATCTTATTTAGCCGCTCCGGCGTCAGTTTGAGATCCGCCGGTGTGTTATAAACCGGATTACCGCCTAAAATTACGAGTGTTTTCACCGTGCCTGCGTCAATATCTTTTATCAGCTCGGCGAGTTGGTCTTTTTGGGATTTTTCAGTGTTGGCAGCAAGCGGCTCGATAAAGCTCACCGTTTGTCCGGTGTTGCCGAGTACGTCGTTCATCGCATATGCAAGTGCATGAACCACTGCCGGCTGGTTATTTCCGGCCACGACGAGCGAACGGCCCTTGTGTTCGAGGAGGTCTTTTGCCATTTCCTCGATCCACTTGGCGTTTTCGGTGTAGTTTGAAGATGCGCCCGCAACGCCAAGTGCCTTGGCGATCGCTTTGGCGATCTCAGGCATCTGGCTCGGTTTAACAGCGATCCGGTGGTCTGCTTTGGCGCCTGTCAGGCTCATCGTCGTTTCCACAGAATAGAGTCTGTTCAGCTCTTTCTTGTCTGTCGAAATAAGACGGCCTTTTGCAAAATCCTTTATGTATCTGACGTTAAAACCCGAGAAAATATCCGCATCGAGCGACAGGATCCGCTCTGCCTGATCAAATTTGTAAACAGCCTGAGCGGGCGAACCAAAAGCCAGTTTTGCACCCCCGATCGCATTGTCATTGTTGATCGGTTCATACTGATGCCATTTTGCGTTAGGGAGTTCCTGACGAATCGTTGCAAACTGATCGATCAATGAAGGAGATGTAACGGTTTCAGTAAGAAAAGTGATTCCGGTGCCGTCTCCGTTTCCTTCGGCGATCTTTGTACGAATTTCCTTTGTAAACGCCTGCCACGTGGTCGGTGTGCCGCGCTTCAGAATTTCCTTCGAGCGGTCGGGATCGTAAAGATTCAGAAGTGATGCCTGCGCATAAATATCGGTCGCACCGAGGCTTCCCGGATGATCCGGGTTTCCTTCGATCTTTGTCGGACGTCCTTCATTCGAGCGCGCAAGAAGACCCGTTGCGATACCGCCGAGCGTCATCGAGGTGGCATAAAACTGAGGTTTACCCGGGATCAATCCGTCGGGCTGCGTAACGTAAGGTACGATCTGCTCTGCCGGCTGGATAACACATCCGCTGAGTCCCGCGAATGCGAGCGAAGCACCCATAACCTTTAAAAAGTTACGTCGGCTAAGCGAACTATCCCATTCTTCGGCATGGCTCGGATATTCGTATTTTACAAATTCCTCAAATTCAGGCGCGTCAACAAATTCTTCAACACTACGCCAGTATTCCTTACCGTTTTGGCGGAGGATTTTATTCTTTAATAATGCAAAGTTAGTTTTACTGTCTTTGCTGTGCATTCGTTTTTAGTTCCTCAGTTTCTTCGTATCTCAGCCACCTAGATGACTAAATCTTTATCTGTGACAAGTAGAACAACTTGTCAACAATTCTTTGCTTCTCAGCTTGCTGATCTTTTCATCAACTTCTTTCTGCTGTTCTTCCGTAATATCTTTTGCCTTCCAGGAAGTGTTAAAGATCTCGGATTGCGGCCTGATATTCGGCGCCGGATCTCTGTGGCAGGAAAGACACCATTCCATCTGGAGCGTGTTTTGCTGATAAACCGCAGCCATGTTTGCTACATCGCCGTGACAGCTCGCGCATCCGACGCCCTTTGCGACGTGAATACTGTGGTCAAAATATACGTATCCGGGAAGATCGTGCACTCTTTCCCATTCGATCGGTTTGTTATCCCGGAAGCTTGCTCTGATAGGTTCAAGATATTCCTGATCAAGAAATAGCTGATTGTGGCAGTTCATGCAGGTTTGAGTGGGCGGGACACCGGCGGCAGCGGAAGTTTCAACAGTTGAATGGCAATATCGGCAATCGATCCCGTCATCGCCAACGTGGTGACGGTGACTGAATTGAACCGGCTGCTGTTTCTCCAGATATTGTCCGGTTATGTAGGACGACCGGGCAGCATACGAATAGACGAAGAAAGCAACCCCAGCTAAAACAACTGCCATTGCCATACTCGCTTTGGCGATATTGTTTGCTCCGCGATGAAAAAGTTGAGCCATTTTATTATCTCGATTCTGGATTTAATTACGGCTATAGTCCGCAATCCGCTCGAACGTTTTGTAAGTACAAGCGATCATTACTCAAACTAAGATTTTTATGTTTATTAAGACAAGTGCAAAAACTTCGCTTATAATTCTACTCAATCTTACAAATTCCGCAAATTCTAATATGAAAATAAACAGTATCCATATATTGTGCAAGTTTTCACAACATTAGAAAATCTCATAAAGATAATTAAGTTTATTGTTTCGGCGCTTATAAATTTTTCGGGCAGCAATTTCGGGCCAAACTATTCAGCCGAAAGAAGCGCAGCACCGATCGCCGCCGCATTCTTTCCAAGGCTGCCCCGGATGATCTCGACCGTGCGGAAGCTCGGGGCAAAAGACAGCTCCTGTGCGCGTGTCTTTACTGCATCGAGAACAAGGTTTTCCGCATACATTATTTCGCCGCCGATGACGATACGCTCGATATTCAAAAGGTTTATAACGCTTGCCACCGCGGTTCCAACGTAAAAACCGGTCCTTTCAAGCATCAGCTGCGCGAAGTCGTCCTCATTCTTTGCCTCGCGGACCACGTCTTCGATCGTAATATTGTCTTCGCCCGTTTTGTTCAGCGACGATGTCGGATCCTGATGAAAACGATCCCTCGTTCTTTTCAGTATGCTCCGAGACGAAACGAGGTCTTCGAGTTTCATTCCTTCGGAGTTGATCGCGAAATACCCGAATTCTCCCGCAAAACCCGAATCACCGTGCCAGAGTTTTTTATCAAATATCAGCGCGCCGCCAACGCCGTCACCGAGCGTGATGTAAAACATATCTTTGGAACCGCGTCCTGCTCCGAGGACATATTCTCCGAATGCCGCCGCGTTGGCATCATTCTCAACGCAAGCTTTTACGCCGGATACACCGGCGATCTCTTTTACAAGATCGATCTTTGCATGTTCGGGAATGTGAGCCGAATATTCGACCCGGCTTGTCGACATGTCGATGAGGCCCGGGATCGCAATTCCAACACTGTCAAAATCACCGAATTCACCTTTCAGCGTTTCTATAAATGAAGTTAAATGATCTGCAACAGTGCCGTCTGAACCGGTCTCCGCAGAGAAAGATCCGGCCACTTGTCCGCTGCGATCCAGACAAACTGCGAAAAGCGACGAATTCGTCACCTCGATGCCGATCCGTCTACCAATATCTACAGAACCTTCGTTCATCACTAAAGCGCCTTTAACTGCAATTACTTAGATTGAAAAGATACTGCGATTCTAGACACTGGCATATACCCTGTCAATCAAAATCCGTTCAGACGAAAAGTGTTTGACTCAAAGTCTGCGGGAAGTTAACCTTCTCTAGTTAAAGTCCGGTAAAAATCCTGCTGAACATGGAACAAACGTTTTACCAACTATTTGAGCAATACGGAATTTATGCAGTGCTTGCTCTTTGTACTATTGAGGGTGACATCACGCTGCTCCTTGCCGGGGTTTTAGCTCACAACGGATATTTCGGCCATTTCAGTTTTTTGAAAGTTTATATATTCGGTACGCTCGGCGGGATGATCGGCGATACGTTCGGCTATGCGGTCGGCAGGCTTTTTCAGCAGAGCGTTAAAAACTACAGTTTTTATAAAATGGCGCAGCCGAGGATCGAACGGCTTGTTGACAAGTTTGGCGGATTTGCGGTGATAGTATCAAAGTATATCTACGGCATCCGCACGGCAATGTGTCTTTTTAACGGCGTCGGCAGAATGCCGCTGTCAAGATTCTTGTTCCTTGATTTTATCAGCTGCTCGGTATGGGTTCTGATCCTGACGAGCGTCGGCTATTTCTTCAGCGGCGCGATAACAACGATCATCGGCGATTTCAAACAGATCGGGATCGCGGTTTTCTTTATCGTACTGTTCGGCATTATCGTCTTTTATCTGATCGAGCGGTATTTGCTTTCCGAGCGAATCGAAGAAGCAAGTCCCGAAACGATCCTCAAGCTGGAAGAAAAGATCCATCATATCGAAGAGAAATTGCATATCGGACACGTTGCGCAGAGGATCCACGGCACGGGTGATCAAAAGAACGAAAGCGGAAGCACGGGAGGTACTGAAAACGCCGGGTCCGCTGTTTCGGAAAAAGTCGCGGAAAGCAAAACTGCAAAAGCAGGAAAAGAATAGTTCCTGCAGGCTGCTTCTACCAAAGCGAACCTTTTAAGACACTTCTCCCGTCTAACGCGTACAATCTTTTAACTGATCAATTTCAAACATCATAAAAAAAACTGCTATGAAAAAGAACATCATACTTGGACTTATCTTTACATTGACCGCAGCATTTACCGTCAACGCGCAGGATTTTGACCGTCTCGGCAAGCTCGCAAACGATCTTCGCATACAAGCGGATGATCTTGTCAGCAGGACAAACAAGCTGATCAAAAAGGATGGAACCCATTCGAGCAACGAGATCGAAAATGCGTTTCTGGCCGAACAGCTCCGTGCAAGCACAATATTGATCAAGCGGATCATCGATGACCGGTTTCGCGTGAGCGAAGTTCGTTACGCGGGTATGGTTCTCAGCGACCTTTCTGAAAGATTTCCGGTTGACGGGAAGAACAGATTTGAATGGAAAAAAGCGACCGATACGATCAACGAACTGAGCCGCGAACTCCGCGGACTGAATATCGGTCTGAATGTCGAAAAAGCAGGGTTTCGAGTGGATGAATCGAGCATTCTCGGAAGAGCCGTGTGGAGCGGAATGGTCGATGCCGACGTTCAGCTGACCGTCAAAGGCGATAAGATATCTGCAAAAACGATGTCGGGAAGGGAATACGCAGATGGTGCCTATACTTTTAGTTCGAAGATCCCGAAACAGTCCCGAATTCGGGTCGGCGTTGTGATCAAGAACGGCCGCGGTAAGGTGCATGTCATGCAGCAGCCTGACCAGGACAATAATTATACCGCTGTGATACAGGTTAAAGATGAAGAAGGGGGAGCCAAGCCTTATTCATTGGAGATCTATTGGTATCGAAGGTAGGAGCCAATGTAGCGCTGTCTTCTCGACGGCAGTCCTGAGATCGTCTCGCTCTCAGTGCGATTCAGCATTGGCTGTCGAGACGACAGCCTTTTTTCTAAACACTCAGTTCCGTGATGCGGTTTGTCAACGAACGGAATATATCCCGCCCGTCATTTGAACCCAAAAGTTCTTCGCACGCCCGTTCCGGATGAGGCATCATTCCCAAAACGTTTCTATCGAGATTGCAGATTCCGGCAATATTTGAGCGCGATCCGTTCGGATTCGCAACATCACTTATCTCACCCTCTTTGTCACAATAACGGAAAACTATCTGATTGTTTTCCTCAAGCTGCTGATATACGTCATCATCGCAAACGTAATTGCCTTCAGCATGGGCGATCGGAATTGAAAGTACTTTGTCTTTTGCGAGTGCATTTGTAAAAGGCGTGCTTTGATTTTCGACTCTGATGTTTACGTGTTTACAAACAAAGTGAAGACCGCGGTTGCGCATCAGCGCGCCGGGAAGCAGCCCGCTTTCGCATAATATCTGGAAACCGTTGCATATCCCAAAAACGAATTTGCCGCTTGCTGCAAATTTCTTGACCGCTTCCATTACCGGAGAAAAATGTGCAAGCGCACCGGCGCGCAGGTAATCTCCGTAAGAGAAACCGCCCGGAACGATCACCGCATCATACGCGCTCAGATCCGTTTCTTTATGCCAGATAAAATCTACCGGCTGACCGACGTGCTTTGAGATCACGTGATAAGCGTCGTGGTCGCAGTTTGAACCGGGAAAGACTATAACTCCAAATTTCATAATTTAAACATTGGAAAATCGATAGTGGATAACTGATGATCAACCTTCCTTAAAATTATCAGTTATCCATTATCAGCTACCAATTCTACCTTGTAATCTTCGATCACCGGATTTGCCAATACGTCTTTTGCTATCTTCTCTGCAATTTCCTTTGACTGCGATTCGGACAGCGCTGCGTCGAGAGCGATCTCGAAGTATTTTCCCTGTCTGATGTCGCTAACATTTTCAAAACCAAGCAGTTCGGTCGTATGATGGATCGCTTTTCCCTGCGGATCGAGAACGCTCGGTTTTAATGTTACATATACTTTTGCTTTCATTAAAAGTTCTCCGTGATGAGTTAAATAAATTGTAGATTCTTACGCAAATTCTTGTTTTAAGCAACGTCTTTGTGTTAAATTCACGATTATCACGCAATTCGGAATAACAACTACATTCAGTATTTACCTAAAAATAAAGGAGATTCTTTAAAATCGATATGGAAAACGAAAAATCTGCCATTGGACTCGATGGAAACGTCACAGCTTTAATCGGATATCTTATAGGTATTGTTGCCCTGGTTCTTATTTTTATTGAAAAGGACAATAAATTTGTAAGATTTCACGCGCTTCAATCGGTACTCTGGTCAGTGCTTGTAACGGTCGGGATCTTTGCTGTTGCAATCATCGGGAGTATTTTGACAGTGATTCTTGCTCAGGTGTCATCAACGCTCGGCAGTATCGTTGGGTTGATACTTGTTCTCGTTTACCTCGGATTATTCCTTGCACTTGTCGGCGGATTGATTTTCGGAGCGATAAAGGCCTTTGGTGGTGCTGAATTCAAGCTTCCGGTCGTTGGCAACATGGCTGAAAAATGGGTCTAGTCTAAGCGAAAACTCTTGCGAAAACTTTTTCAACGTTTCGCAGGTAATGTTTGAGATCAAAAACGCGGGCAATTTCTTCACTCGTCAAACGTGAAGAGATGTCCGCGTCTTTCATTACCAGTTCATTATAATTCCCGCCTTCGTCCCAGACTTTCATCGCATTTCGCTGTGTCCAGGCATAAGCGTCTTCGCGGGATACTCCTTTCTGCGTGAGCGCCAGCATCAATTGTCCGCTGAAAATAAGTCCGCCCGTTGCATTCAGATTTTTCAGCATATTTTCCGGATACACGACCAGACCGTCCAGCAGACTCGCCGTTTTTGCAAGCAGATAATCGAGCGTCACCGAGGAATCAGGGAAGACGACGCGTTCTGCTGAAGAATGCGAAATATCGCGTTCGTGCCAAAGCGCTACGTTTTCAAGTCCGACGATCGAATTCGCCCGCACGGTCCGCGCCAGACCGCAGATCTTTTCGGAAAGGATCGGGTTTCTTTTATGCGGCATTGCAGAAGAACCCTTCTGCCCGACCTTGAATTTTTCCTGTGCCTCGCGGACTTCCGTCCTCTGCCAATGGCGAACATTGAGCGCCATTTTTTCAAGCGAAGAAGCAATGATTCCGAGCGTACACAAATACTCGGCGTAGCGGTCGCGCTGGATGACCTGTGTCGAAATAGCGGCCGGTTTGAGTCCGAGACGTTCGCAAACTCTCTCTTCAACATCCGGATTCAAATGTGCAAATGCGCCGACGGCTCCCGAAATCTTCCCGACCGAAACCTGCTCCCTGGCTTTCAAAAGACGCTCGCGGTTGCGCTGCATTTCGGCATACCAAAGCGCGAAAGTCATCCCGAACGCGGTCGGCTCCGCATGGATCCCGTGTGTTCTGCCGATCTGCGGCGTTTCCTTAAATTCAAAAGCACGTCTTTTCAAAACTTCCAAAAGTGCGTCTGTCTTTGCCAGCAAAAGCTCGCACGATTCTTTGAGCAGCAAAGCGTTTGCCGTATCGACAACATCGGAAGACGTTAAACCGTAATGCACAAATCGCGCGGAATCGCCGATATTTTCCGCGAGATTTGTCGTAAATGCGATTACGTCATGATCGGTCGTCTTTTCTATTTCATTTATCCGTTCAACCGTAAAACTCGCCCGTGCCTTTATTTCCTCAACCGCTTCTTTCGGGATCGTTCCGTCTTCTGCGTGCACTTCGCAAACCGCGATCTCGACGTCGAGCCACTTCTGAAATTTGTTGTGCAGCTGCCAAACCGCCCCCATCTCCGGCAATGTATATCTTTCGATCATGTTAAATGTTAATTGCTGTCCGTGTTTATTTGAATTAAGGAATAGAATAAGTGCAAAATCTTAAATGAACAAACGTCTCGGTCGAAAGCATCAAATTTCAATTTCGGCAGAGAGGGCATTATGGCAAAAAGAAACAGCATCCTCGGTTCGCGCTCAAAACTCTCGCGAATTTTGTCCGTCCAGCCGATGACAGGTACGGTTGAGAATATCGCGGTCGGCCATGAAACAAACCGGCAGTCGATGGTCAAAACGCTCTTGATGCATGTTTTTTTGATGTCAAAACTAAAAGGTCTTAACGGAGCATTAACGGTGGGAGCCGCGACGAGTCAGTATTTTTCCTCAACGGGCGGAAATCAGGCGGCGCACTGTATCCCGGGACAAATTTTTCACAACGCAGTTTCGCTTCAGGAATTCCCCCAAAACAACGAATATCTTGAAGTAACCCTTGATTGCCTTTTCGGGAAAACCGACGATCTCGATGCGAATTTTAACAAAGCGGATTCGCTCGCCGAAGACCGCGGTCTGAGAACCGCACTTCTAAATGCTTGTGAACGTGTGAAGGTAAGCGGGCAATTCTCACGTTTTCAGCGCGCGCATCAATTTTACCCTCAGCTGGAAGAAGCTTTCGGTGTATATAAAAACGAGGGAATTGCGGCATTTGACAGTGCTGTCACGAGCCTTCGCACTTCACTGCTTACTTCATCCGGAGCGGACCTGATCAGCCGGAATGAACGTATCGATATCCTCGGCGTTTATCGTCAGACCCTATTAACTTCGCAGAAAACTCCCGAGACCGTGCTTGGTCTGGATGGTGAAGATGTATGGTTCGAGATTCGGAATTAGACTAAAAAACTTTTCGGTCTATCAAAAGTTCTGCGTTAAGAACCGCCGCACCCGCAGCACCGCGTAATGTGTTATGGCTTAAGGCGACGAATTTGTAATCAAAGATATTATCGGGAAAGAGTCTTCCTACGGTGATCGCCATTCCTTTATCGCGATCGCGGTCAAGACGCGGCTGCGGATGCGTCGGTTCGTCAGAAACGTAAATAAACTGCTCGGGTGATGAATGCAGACCGAGCGAGGGGAAACCCGTCATTGCTTCGACAACGTTTTCAAGCGCCGCATTTTGACGCAGATTTACTCTCACAGAAGCCGTGTGACCATCGATCACACTTACCCGGAAACACTGCGCAGATACTGTAAAATCAGCTTTTTCAACGGATTCACCTTCAAATTTACCGAGAATTTTCTGAGCTTCGGTTTCGGCTTTTGGTTCTTCGCCGGCGATATACGGCAGTACGTTATCGACAATATCAAGACTTGCCACACCCGGATATCCGGCACCCGAAACCGCCTGAAGCGTTGTCACAACAACGGATTCGACGCCGAATTTACGGTGAAGCGCAGCGATCGGCGGTGCGAATGAAACCACGGCGCAATTTGGATTTGTGACAATAAATCCGCGGTCAAATCCGCGCTTCTGCTGTTGGAATGGGATCAGCGAAAGGTGTTCGGGATTGATCTCGGGTATCAAAAGCGGGATGTCTTCTTCCATCCTCAGCGCTGAGGAATTGCTGATCACCGGATATCCGGCACGCGCAAATTCTTCTTCCGTCTCGCGTGCAACCGACGAGGGAAGACTTGAAAAAACGATGTCGCAATCAAGCGGCGGCGCGATCGGTTTTACTTCGATGTCTTTTACATTCTCCGGCATTCCCGAAGGAAGCTTCCACGCACAAGCTTCGCGAAATGGCTTTCCTACCGATCTTTCCGAGGCGGCAAGAGCCGTGATCTCAAACTGCGGATGATTCTCGAGCAGCTGACAAAACCTTTGTCCAACCGTACCGGTCGCACCTAAAATTCCAACACGATATTTTTTCATGATTAAAAATTAAAAGTTATAAATTAAAAAAAATTTCTGCGCCCAAAGAGTTTTTCATTTTACATTTTGAATTCTCAATTACCCAGCGCTTCCTTCATTCTCCCGATTCCTTCGCGAATATCTTCTTCGCTTGCGCAAAATGAGATCCTTAAGAAACCCTTTGCTTCATCTCCGAAGCCCGAACCATTTACCGTGATCACCCGGTTTTCGAGGAATTTGTCGACAACTTCCATTTCGTCGCCGAGCTTTGAGACATCGACCATCGAATAAAATGCGCCTTCGGGCGAAACGGCTTCGAGTCCCAGTTCGCTTTTTATCAGACTTACAAGCAGATCGCGTCTTCGTTTATAGGTCTCTCTTGCATCAGCTTCAGCCTGTTTTCCTTCGGGCGTCCAGTATGCAAGCGCCGCTTTTTGCGAGATGGTTGACGCGCAAACGGTATCGTAGCCGTGAACGACGAGCGCTTTTTTCATAACTTCCGGAACGCCCAAAAGCCAGCCGAGCCGCCAGCCCGTCATTGACATATTTTTTGACAGACCTCCGACGACGAGTGTCTTTTCATAATACTCGGAGACCGAAGCAGGTTTTTCATCAGTAAAATATAGATCCTTGTAGATCTCGTCGGAGATCGCGTAGATCCCGGTTCCGTCAAGGATCTTGGCGATCGTTTGGAGATCCGCGCGATTGAGCGTCCGTCCGGTCGGGTTTGAGGGACTCAAAATAACTGCAGCGCGGGTTTTGTCGGTGATCGTTTTTTCAAATTCGGCGGCGTCAAAACCGAATCCCTTTTCTTTCGGCAGACGGTAATAAACCGTATCGGCACCGGCCAGATTGTTGATCGCCGGATACGCCGGAAATGCCGGATTCGGAACAAGCACTTCATCGCCTTCTTCGCAGAGAGCAAATATCGCGCAAAATAAAGCTTCATTCGAGCCGACCGTAACGATCGCGTCATCGGGCGAAAGATCGAGATGCGGATATTCGCTGACGATCTTTTCGCGGAGCGCGGGCAAACCCATATGCGACGTATAGCCGTTATTGCCTTCTTCAATTATCCTGATCGCTTCTCGCCGGATGCATTCCGGTGTCGGGAGATCGGGCTGTCCCAAACCGAAATTGATACTCCCGGGCAAAGCGCGGTCAAAGATCTGCCGGATATTTGATTTTTGAATTCCCCGCAGACGCTTCGGTACGCGGTATTCCTCATTCTGCTGTATTGCTTGTGTCATAAACTTCTATCCAAAATAAAAACAGAACTTACAGAATACCCTATTTGAGTATCCCGTTCATCCTGTCAAACTTACGTTACGGATCTTCTAAATGTTATCCAAAAATTGCGGACGGCTTTTATCTGAGATAATCCTCTAGCTGCGTTGAAGCATCGGTTTTCTCATCGCGGTATTTGACGATCATCGGCGCGTAGAGCGACAAACCGTTTTCTTTGCCGAAGCCGCTCGAAATCGCACGCGAACCCTGAACAACGACGGCGCCTGCCGGGATTTCAAGCGGATTTTCAGCAGTTCCTTTGATCGTTGTTTCATTGACCAGATCAAAAACGGGTGTTGAGCGCGTTAAAATAACGCCCGATGCCAAAACCGCCCGCTCGCGGACGATCGTTCCTTCATACACGCCCGTGTTTCCGCCGACAAGCACGTCGTCTTCGATCACCACCGGCATCGCTCCGACCGGTTCTAAAACTCCGCCGATCTGTGCCGCTGCAGATAGATGAACGCGTTTGCCGATCTGCGCACAGCTTCCGACAAGAGCGTGCGAATCGACCATCGTTCCTTCATCAACATAGGCACCGACATTGATATACATCGGCGGCATGCAGACGACGCTTCGCGCAACATAGCTGCCGTCACGGATCGTCGAACCACCCGGCACGATGCGAACACCGTCTTCGAGCGACATCGGATGAAGCGGATAGGTTTCCTTATCAAAAAATCTGAAGGTCTCGCTATTCTTGGACATCTCGATCATTTTGCCCATCTTAAACCCGAGCAGAATTCCCTGTTTGACCCAGGCGTTTGTATGCCAGTTTCCTTCAGCATCTTTTTCCGCCGCGCGGATCCCGCCGCTTCGTAGAGCGGATTTGAAATCGCCGAAGATCGCATGATCGTCTGCGGTAAATTCGGATTTGGTTGCAAGGGTTTCTATCAGTTCTTTTAGATTCATTAAATGTATGTATTCCGTTTTGTCGCTGAAACCGACGTATTAAATAGCGTCGGGAGAATCCCGATCTCAATCGTCGTAACAAACGAAATGTATTAATCGGAGAAAATTCAATCCCAAACATTTCGTTCCTCAAACTCCATCTTAAATTTTTCCAAAAAATATCTGAATTCGTCTTGCGTATTCCTAAGCTCGCGGTTGCGAGCAAAAGAATGTAGCCCGCAGCATCCGCTTCGGGTGCTGCGGGTAGATCGAAAAAAAAATATCAAGCTATCGTCAGATAGCGAAAGAGTTATTCTCCATCATATCCGATCCCGGCGTTTTCACACATGATTCAAAATCCGGCTTCAACACGAATTTTCTATGGCACGTGCCTTTTCTCTTTCGCTATCTACGATAGCTTGTGGTTCTTGCTCCGCGGTTTCCCGCACCGATGGGGTGCGGGCTACACGCTATTCGTCCGCATACGCGGACTTTTGCGAATTTTTTGCCGGAATTTGAATTATCGGGAGGGTTTTCTTCACAAACGAAACATTCTATTCACGAATCCCTAAAACGAATTCGAGATCCCAGAAGCACTATCCTATTTCATTCCCTCCAAAATCCCTTTCAATATCTTCCTCGTTTCCTTTGTCACCGACGTCAGCGGGAGTCTTAAATTCTCTTCAAGAAGACCCATTTCTTTCATTACAAATTTACACGGTGCCGGATTGGCTTCGATAAAATTTGCTTCCATAAGTTCAAGGATCTTGCCGTGAATGCGGCGCGCTTTTGTATATGCGCCGGTCAGTGCGGCTTCGACCATCGCCGATGTTTCCTTTGGGATCTCATTTGAACAAACCGAAACCAGACCGTCTGCGCCGACCGAGATAAGCGGGATCGTGATCGCGTCGTCGCCGGAAAAGACCCGAAAGTTCTTCGGGCGTTTTTGGAGTATCTTCATTATCTGCGAAAAATTCCCCGATGCTTCTTTGGTTGCAACTACATTCGGACAGCTTTCGGCAATTCTTAATTGCGTCTCGGCAGAAATATTCGAAGCCGTTCTGCCGGGTACGTTGTACATCATGATCGGGAGATCTTTTACCGAATTTGCGATCTCACGGAAATGCGCGAAATAGCCTTCCTGCGTGGGTTTGTTGTAATAGGGTCCGACAACAAGAGCAGCGTCGGCACCGATCCGTCTCGCTTCACGCGTAAAATCGATCGTCGCCGCCGTATTGTTGCTTCCCGTTCCGGCGATCACTTTTGCCTGTGTTCCTTTTGCGGCGTCTATCGTCATTTTTATCACGTGAAGACGTTCATCGGTATTCATCGTCACGCTTTCGCCTGTAGTTCCGCACGGCACGAGAATTTTTACGCCGTTGTTGATCTGCCGTTCGACCAACATTTTGAAGCAGTCGTCATCTATCGAGCCGTCTTTCCTAAACGGCGTGACAAGTGCTGTAGCACATCCTTTTAACCAGTTCACTCTTTTTGTCATAGCAGCAGCTTTTATCCGCAATTATTTTCGCCCGTTTATTTTACTGAAAATTGCTCAAACATAAATCTGTACAGAGATCTATCGTCTGGAAGATACGATCCATCCGGTTTTTCGACCGTTCGTCGGAAACACCGAACGTGTTTGTGATAACAGGCGTTAAACTAACCATAACATTAAGGGAGACACTTTAATATGAAATTTTCAAGACGCGAGTTTTCAAAACTGATCCTCGGCGCAGGAGCGCTCGGCTTGATCGACACCGATATTTTTGGTCAGGTTCTTTCCGACTCAAAGCGTTCGATGCGCTATCTGGCGACTCAAACAGCAAGCGGCGAAGGGACCTGGAAAGATCTGAAAATAGAAGGAAAGGTTCCGAGGGACCTCAACGGCGATCTTTTTCGCACAGCGCCGGGACAATCCGAAAGATACGGTGTGACGCTTAAACACCTCTTTGACGGCGATGCTTATATTTCCGGCTGGCGTTTTCGCGAAGGCAAAGTTTCGCTTCAGACGCGGTTTGTCCCGACAAAAGGTCGTCTTGAAGAACTCGCGGCAAAGAAGATGCTCTATAACGAATACGGCACACTCGCGCCTGATCCTCGTCTTGGAAGTAAAAATCAGGCAAGCGTCAATATCATTAAATGGCGCGGAAAACTCCTCGGTTTATCGGAAGGTTCGCTGCCGACAATTATCGATCCCGAAACGTTTGATTTCGAGGGTTATGAAAATTTCGGAGGCATCGTCCCTCCTCATCTGACGTTTACGGCGCATCCGCGTTTTGATCCGGAAACCGGAGATATGTATGCGTTCGGTTTTGAAAAGCGCCCGCCCGGAACGATGCATATAATCAGAGCAGACAACCGATCAGGAAAAGCCGAAACGTTGTATGAAGTGCCGCAAAGAGGCTTCAACATGGTTCACGATGCGATGCTCACGGAGAATTATTTTGTCATTCTGATCCTGCCGACTGCGTATGATATGCAAATGATGATAAGCGGCAAAACTATGGGCGAGGCGCTGCAATTTGCAGAAAAACAACCATCGATGCTTTATGCTTTTCCGCGGAATAAAGGTGAAGGAAAGAGCGAACCGATCGCCGTCGAACTTCCGCCGCATATCATTTATCATTACGGAAATGCTTTTGAAACCGAAGCGAACGAGATACGTTTTGAAACAGTTGCGTATGACGATGAAGCGTTTTTTGATGTCCTGCGAAATTGGAGGACGGATCGCGATCCGGAATTCAGACCGCCGCGGCTCAAGCAAATAACTGTCGATCTGGCAAAACGGTCGCTCGTGAGCTCAAATGATCTCGCTGAAAACATCGAGTTTCCGCGTTACGATCAGCGTTTGACGGGAAGAAAGGCAAGATATTTGTATTGTGCAGACAAACTCTACGATAAAGACGCCGCGATCGTCCGCATCGATGTTGAAAAGCAAAGTGTTCAGAAAGCAAAAGTAGGAGAAACACGGACAATTGCCGAACCCGTTTTCGTGCCGAAGACGCAGGAGATCAACGAAGACCGAGGATGGATCCTTGTTCAGGGTTATGATGCAGCAAAGAATGAGAATTTCCTTGAGATCTGCGACGCCCAAACGCTGGAATTTGCCGCCCGGATCTGGGCCGCGGGACAGCATTTTCCGCTCGGATTTCACGGTAATTTTTACGACATCTGATCAAGTTTATTAAGATGTACAAAATGAGATCACACACCGTTACAAACATAACTACAGAAGCAGTTCTTCAAAAGAGCGAAGAATTCGGGATCGGCAAAGACTATTTGCTTTCAAAATCGGGGTTGGATAAAGAATTTGTCGGCAAGTCTGAAAGCCGTATGGCGATCGAAGATATATCAAACCTTTGGGAGAACTCCGCGCGGGAAACAAGACAGAGAATGATCGGCCTTTACGTAGGGAGTTCCGTAAGTTTCGGGACATACGGAGTGATCGATTATTTGATGGCGACGAGCTCTACTCCCAGAAAAAGCTTGCTGAGATCTTCGCAGTTTTATCCGCTGGTCAACGGATCTTATGAATACTCGCTTATCGAAAAAGGAGGACGGGCTTTTATAGAGCTTCAAAACCCCGTTGATGAAAAGAATCTCCAAACCCACTATATTGACGGTATATTTTCCAGCATTCTAAATTTGATCAGAAGATCAACCTTCAGCGGGTGGAGTCCGAAAGAAGTTCAGCTGACATGCAGTGAACCCCGGGAATACAAGGTTTACAGTGAATTTTTCAGAGCCCCGGTCAAATTCGGGCAGACCGCAAACCGGATGATCCTTGACCCCGATCTTTTAAAAATTCCGCAGGTAAATGCCGATCCGTTTCTGTGCGAAGTTCTCGGTTTTTATGCGAAAAGCCAGTTAAAACGGATCGATCAGGAGAAAGATCTGATCTATGAGATCAGAAAAGCGCTGTATGAGGGCATTGAACATGGTGATACCGATCTTGATTCGGTAGCCGTTAAAATGGCCCAGAGCCGGAGAAATATCCAGCGAAAACTGAGGGATTCCGGTGTTTCATTCCGTGAGATTCTTGATGGTGTCCGGTCGGAAATTGCCCGGGATCTCCTAAAAAGCAAAAACAGCAGCATCGAAGAGATCGCATATTTACTCGGTTATGCAGAGCAAAGTTCTTTCTTCAGGGCGTTTAAGCGCTGGACCGGAAAAACGCCGCAGCAGTTTTCCGGAGAATAAAGATGTCGCAAGCTGTCAATACTTTGGGCGTAAAAGGTCATTGGTTTGAGTAACAAAGTTAGATAACTTTAATACACATGGCGAAGATCTTAGGTGTTGGCGGCGTCTTTCTTAAATCGGAAGACCCCGAGAAGCTTTACGGATGGTATGAAAAACACCTCGGTTTAAGCATCGGTGACTGGCCGGGAGCTACCTTCCCGCCGAAGGATCTTCCTTCGAACAGTTACTCAGTCTTAAGCTTTATCTCTTCACGCACTGATCATTTTTCCCCATCAAATAAGACATTTATGTTGAAGTTTATTGTCGATGATCTGCGCCAGGCGATAAAACAGGTCAAGGAAGGCGGCGGAAGGATCATGGGTGAGATCGAAACTTACGACAATGGAATATTTGGATGGTTTATCGATCCGGACGGAAACAAGATCGAATTATGGGAAGTTAAACGGTAAATATGTATAGAAGATTTTCAGGTCGCAAGCGGAATTATTTTGTCTTTTTTATTTTGAGTTTTTTTATTCTTCCGTCGCTGATAACTGCGCAGGACCGGGCTCAGGCGATCGATAAATATCTCACTGCAAAAACGGACTTGGGCCGCTTCAGCGGTGCGGTTTTGGTAGCCGAGGGCGACACGATACTGCTCAGAAAAGGTTACGGTTTGGCAGACGCCGAAAGCGATACACCCTTTACGCCGGATACGAAATTCATGGTTGCATCGATCACGAAAATGTTTACCGCAATGGCGGTTTTGCAGCTCCGTGATGAAAATAAACTGCGTTTGGACGATTCTGTGTGCAAATACATTGAGGCGTGTCCGGCGGCCTGGAATGCGGTAACGATCGAAAATGTTCTCAGACACCGGTCGGGAATTCCGGATTATGAAAGCAAACTCAAACTCGGTTCGGAAAAGTATTTTGAGTTTTTCTCAAAACCGAAAAGCACAGAACGGATATTAAATGAAGCAAAAGCATCGCCGCTCAATTTTATGCCGGGTGAGAAATTCGAGTACAGCAATACCGGTTATATTTTGCTGGCCGGGATCGTTGAGAAGGTCTCGGGAAAATCTTTTGATAAATACATAGAAAGCAGGATCCTGAAGCCTGCAAAGATGATGAATTCCGGAATGTTTGACGCAGATAACATTCCCGGGGATCTTGCAAACGGCTACACGCACGAAACCGTTTCGTGGGACAAATTCCTCCCGGGAATTTCTCTGACTTCCGGCCATCTTAAGAAAACACCCCGCTTAGATTTTCCCGAAAATGAAGGAGACGCTGCGCTGTACAGCACGCTCGATGACCTTTTTCGATGGAGCAGGGTGATGGACGGAAAAAGCAGTCTCGTCACGCCGGCTTTGGCCCGTGAAATCTTTGACCCTAAAGGCGGCTATTACGGTTATGGATGGTTTGTTCTTGAGGAATTCGATCAAAAGCGTCTCTGGCACAACGGTACATTACCCGGTTTTGTTTCCGATTTTGTAAAGTTTCCCGAAAAGGATCTGACGATAATTCTGTTTACAAATATTGACCGCGCGAGACTCGGTATAACAACGCGGGATGTTTCGTCTATCGCTTTAGGTAAACCTTTTGATATGCCGGTTCGCGGCAGTTTTTATCAATTGAAAGAAAAAGACATAAAAGCGCTTGAAGGAGACTACAAAACCGCCGACGGAAAAAGCCTGAAGGTGAAAAACGAACCGGATTATTTTACAGGCTATATGAACGATGCCGATGGAAATATCGAATTTATCGCCGGTTGGATACCGATGTCTCCGACGGAATTCTATTTTCCGATGAAAGACGGCAAAGTAACTTTCTTTTTAGACAAAAACGGCAAGGCTGAAAAAGTAAATATGCGCTATCGGGGTGAGGATCATTTTGCCTCGCGGACTGTTGAGACGGAAGTAAAAGTAAAGAACTGAAAAAGGAATGAAAAATGATGCATTGAAATCAACACATATCTTTTTGTTTCTTCTTCTTATTTCTCATAACACATATTCTCAGACGATCGGTGCGAAGATCCGCGGCCAGCCTTTTGAAAGATATTTCACCAAAGATAAGTTTGATCGAAAAATAACCTTTTATCTCTCAGAAACGGCAGACAAGAATGCCGTTTTGCCGCTGGTTGTTTTTATCCAGGGCTCCGGTTGTAATTCTTTGTTTATAAAGAAAGAAGAAAGGATCGTTTCAACAGCAGGTTTTGCGACGATCTATGACGTTTTTCAGGATAAAGCGCGGCTCCTGGTTATCGAAAAACCGGGCGTGAATTTTCTGGATGATCCGGCCGATTGCCGACAAAATACAGAATTTAATCGTGAACACACGCTCGAAAGATGGGCCGGAGCGATTGAAGCAGCTATCAGTGCAAGTGTCAGCTTACCGCGAATCAGAAACGACAATGCCCTTATCATCGGACATTCCGAAGGCGGATTGGCAGCGGCCCGGGCCGCACGTGATCTGCCTGAAAAGATCGGTTTTGCGGCTCTGCTCGCCGGCGGAGGTAATTCACAGCTTTTTGATCTTATCTCTCTGGCCAGAAAAGGATACTTTTTTGGAAACATATCCGAAGCCCCTGAGGTACGCGTCAGATACGTTACAGAAGAATGGCAGAAAATCCTTGAGGATCCGATGAGTTCGGATAAATTCTTTTTCGGCTTTGCATACCGCCGCTGGTCAAGCTTTCTTAAGACTTCGCCGCTTGAGGAATTAAAAGACTTCAAAGGGAAGGTCTATATCGGACAGGGAACCGCTGATAAGGCGGTCGATCCTGCGTCCGCGGATGCGCTGAATGCAGATCTTTTAGCCTCCGCGAAAGATGTCTTTTATTCCCGGGTGGAAAATGCCGATCACTCCTTTAATATCGAAAACGATCCGGCGGTTAACGGCTGGAGGAAGCAGTTTGAACAAATTTCGAAATGGTTTCTTTCTGCGGATCGTTAACGCCGGAAGCTGAAAACACATTGATTCGGTATCGATCCCGCGGATCTTTTGTTTGGCACAAAATGCATGAACTTTGGCACACATGGTCATATTAATACTTCCCGCAATTCATTAAATTAGCTCTTGAACAATACAGTCTGAGATTTATTGATCCGTGTGAGGTTTTACTTACGTGGTTTTCGATCTCTATCCGAAACAACTCCCCGGCGACGAAAAATGCGGCTTTGCGCCGATGATCTTCCGGTTCAGTCGGGAGAAAACAGCGGAATGTAAAAACCAGGAAGACGGATCTTCGGGCACGAGGACAAACATAAGGAGCATTTTTAATGAAGTTATCAATATTACCGGCCGCACGCAGAAAAGAAATCGTAGTTCAGGAAGTGGATGGAGAGATCCTTATTTACGATCTTTTAGACAACAAGGCGCTGTGTCTCAACAAAACTTCCGCACTGGTTTGGAGCATGTGCGACGGAACAAATTCGGTTGAACGCCTTGCCGCTAAATTGGGTGAAAAACTTGAGCAACCGATAGAGAACGAGATGATCTTGCTGACACTTGAGGAACTGAGAAAAAAAGGGCTGATCGAAGATCAAAATGAAGATCTCCTTGAGTTAAGCGGACTCACGCGGCGCGAGGTTATACAAAAAATAGGCTTTACCTCGCTGGTCGCGCTACCGGTGGTATCTTTGATCGTCGCACCAAGTTCGGCATCGGCCCAAAGCTGTCTTGCGCCCGGAACGCCGACCGGTTCGACGATGGCAGCGGATTGTTCTGAATTTAATGCGCTTTGCTGTAACGGTGCGGCTGTTCCTGTTTTTGTTGCGGGTAACACAAGAGCGTGCAGATGCGATCCTTCGATTTAAGTTTCCTGATACGGATTTAAGTCATATTCGGCCCCAACATTTTCCTGAAAACCGCAATGAAAAGACTGCTTGCAATAAAACTATCTATCCTGCTGCTTTTGCTGAATGCTTCTGCTCAAATTCAGTTTCCGCGGCTTTCTCCTAAGGCGGAACTTAAACAGACTATCGGAGACACAACGGTTTCTATCTCATACGGTCGTCCGAGTATCCGAGAACGCGAGGTTTGGGGGAAGATCGTTCCTTTCGGCGAGGTATGGAGAACCGGCGCAAACGAGGCGACCGTTTTTGAGATTTCCGGAGATGCAATGATCGCGGGAAGCAAGCTCCCCAGGGGAAAATACAGTTTGCATACGATCCCCGGGCAGGATGAATGGACGATCATCTTTAACAAGGTATGGGATCAATGGGGAAGTTTTGATTACGAAGAAAAAGACGATGCATTGCGGATCAGGGTTAAGCCGAGAGTCGAAAACAGATCCGTTGAAACGCTGCACTTTTCGATCGAGGAAGTTAGCGTAACCGCCGCTGAAGTCGTGATCGCCTGGGAGAAACTCCGAATTCCATTTAAGATCGATGTCGGCGACGTTTTAGGTCGTACGTTTGATAAAAGCCGTTCGCTGATGATCTCAGATCCGATAAATTCAGCTTCTTTTGTTTTTATTGCCAAGCTGAAAGACAGATACACAGAGGCGATCAAGTGGCTCGATAATTCAAACAATGTCTCGGAGTCGTTTGCCGCGTATAGTTTAAAAGCGCAAATGCTGGCGGAACTCGGAAGAAAGGAGGAAGCGATAAGATCGGGGGAAAAGGCGGTCGAAGTCAGCGCGGGAACGGGTTCAAACATGCAGGTGGAGAATTTCAGAGTTACACTGGAAAAATGGAAAGCAGAGAAATAGCAGAAAAGATAAATGTATAGAAAGGCTTTTTACCGAATCCTTTTCCTGACGATCGTATTTTCATTTACCGTTGAGCTTTACGGAAATGAATGCTTTACGGATCGCGGGGTTTCATTTGACTCAACCGCAAAAGGGATAAGGATCGCCGGAACTCTATCGACTCCGAATGATGATAAAAAGCATCCTGCCGTATTGATGATCACGGGAAACGGACCGCACACCCGCGATCAAATGATCTCAAATTCGCCGATGTTCAAAATGCTCGGCGAGCACTTTGCGCGCCATGGTTTTGTTGTTTTGCGAACAGACGCCCGCGGTTACGGAGATTCGACCGGCCCGAACGACTGGGAACAATATACGACGGCTGACCGGATCGAAGACAACCGCGCCGCACTCGCTTTTTTGCGAAAACAAAAGGGAGTAGATATTAGCCGCGTCATATTGTTCGGACACAGCGAAGGCGCAATGATCGCCGCCGCGCTTGCTGCTTCCGGGGCGGAACCGTTTCTCAGTGTATTGCTTGCTCCCTCAACTCTTAAAGGCGATGAAGTAGTTTCAAGACAGCTTGCGGGAAACCTCCTTCGGCGCGGAGCCGATGTGAAAACTGCTGAAGCCGTTAGACAGGAGTTTTTAAAGTTTGCGGAGTTTGCAGTGAAGGACGGAAAAGACGGGGAAAAATTTCAGGAGATCGCGCTTGCTTTTCTCAAAGCGCACGGTGTAGCCGATGACAAGCTCGATCCGGAATTTGCCAAAGGATTGCTCAAAGGTTATTTGAGTTCTCCATGGTATCGCTATTTTTTGAGCTACGATCCGGCTGAAGATCTCTCAAAAATAAAAACACCGGTATTTGCGATATTCGGCGGTGAGGATACAAATGTCCCCTGGCGAATCCAGCTTCCGCCTTTTATCGAAGGCATGAAAGCGGCGGGAAATCAGGATTTCTCTGCAATTGTTATTCCTGATCAGGATCATTTCTTTCTGGAGTTTGAAGGCAAAAGGCTCGAAAAACATAACCCCGGAAAAATGCTTATCGCGGATGAACTCTTTGCCGCCCTTGACGGCGAACTAACCCGCCGTGGTCTTGCCGGGGCGGCGTGCACTTCTCCAAACTGATTCGGAATAAGGGTATAATCCTTCACATGGAAAAAACCACGCGAAACCGCGGAATCCGGCAGGTGTTATTAGTAATAATGCTGGCGGCGCTCGCCGTAGTTTTTCTTAACTCGTTGTCATACGGATTCAGCCGCGAGACGTTTTTCGATTCGGTTTTTCATTCGCTCGTTATCGGATCAACAGTGTGCTTCGGTGTATTGTGGATAATTCCGCGTGTTGAAGAACATTCGCTCCTGCGGCGGCTTGTTTTTGTTTCAGCCGCGATCCTGATAACGGGATTGATCGGCGTTTTTATCACGCGCTTTTTTCTCGGGCTCTATTACGCGCAGGAATTCGGAAATTATTATATGCCGAGCCGCCGTACTTTTATCTTCTCGCTTGTTATTTCTTACACGTTCGGTTTCAGCGCCTATTTTTATATTTCCTCGCAGGCACGGCTTGAGCAGACGGAGCGGCAGTTGAAACAAAAGGAACTCGATGAAGCAAATGCCAGATCGCTTGCCGCCGAGGCCCAGCTTGCTGCGCTTGAATCAAAGATCCATCCGCATTTCTTGTTCAATACGCTCAATTCGATCGCAGCACTAATCAGAGAAAATCCTGATCTCGCTGAAAAAATGGTTGAGAAACTATCGGCACTGCTTCGTTATTCGCTTGATTTCAAACCTCAAAAACTCGTCTCATTTTCCGAGGAATTAAAGATCACAAAGGACTACCTGGAAATTGAATCCGCGAGATTTGCTGACAAATTAGTTTATGATTTCAGGATCGAACCGGATCTACACGAAAGAAAAATTCCCGCATTTGCCTTGCAGACATTGGTTGAGAATTCGATCAAACATGTCGCCGCAATAAGTTCGAAAACGACAGAGATCGAAGTACGCGCATGGAGCAGTGAACATCGCTTGTGCATTGAGGTAAAAGACAATGGAAGGGGTTTCGCGGAAAACGCGATTAAGACGGGCACGGACTCGATACACTCAACAAGCGTCTCGAAAGTATCTTTGACGGCAAAGCGATGAAGATCCCGAAAAATGATTCGGGCGGAAAAGTGATTCTGGAATTTATGATTTAGATTTTGGATAGGAATATCGGCATAAATTGCCACTAGCTTTAGCTAGTGGACAAGGTTGACATATAAACCGGCTTTAGCCGCAATGTTTAAGCCGAAGATAAGAAGGATTGATACGCACGCGAATTGGGCCAAAGCCGGTGTTCATCCGGCAGAGATCCGTCGCCTAAAGCCGGAGGCATTCTAACTTTTAGTCATTTCGGACATCTCCAACTGTTTCTTTCTTTTATGAAAAAGCTTCGCGTATTTCTTGTAGATGATGAACCGCTTGCTGTCAGGCGTCTCGCGCGTATGCTTGAAGAGACTGGTAAGATCGAGATCACAGGACAAACAAGCGAGCCGCTTGAAGCACTCAAGATCATTCCGACGCTCAGCCTGGACGCGCTTTTTCTCGATATTCAGATGCCCGGTCTTTCGGGTTTTGAACTTCTCAAAAAACTGGAAAAGTATCCTCCCGTGATATTTACAACGGCTTATGATGAATTTGCACTCGATGCATTTGAAGTTTATTCCATCGATTATTTACTAAAACCGATCGAGAGCGAAAGGCTGGAAAAAGCGCTCGAAAAGCTCGGGAAATTTACTTCAGAAAGTTTGATTAAAACGGCTGCAAAGCTCGAAAGATTTCTCGGGGAACTCAGCGATGAGAATAAAAATGATTCTGCCGATTTTACAAGACGGATTGCTTCCCGGATCGGCGCGAAAGTTCAGATCCTGAACGTTGCTGACATCACGCATTTTTTTGCGCAGGATAAAATTACATTTGCAAAAGATATTGAAGGCAGAGAATTTCCGCTCGATGATTCGCTGAATAAACTCGAAGAAAAGCTCGATCCGGGGAAATTTCTGCGTGTTCATCGTGCATCGATCATCAATCTGGATCGTATCGAAGAAGTTCACGGATGGTTTTCGGGCCGGGTTTTGATCCGAATGAAAGATAAAGAAAGGACGGAAGTTGTTGTTGCAAGGGACCGGGTGAAGAAACTGCGAAAGATAATCGGATTGTGAAATTTAAAACGCGTTTTCGCTAAGTTTATATCGAACTTCCGATCCCGAATTTTTCAGATTCAAAAAATGTCGCCTGGCGACAAATTGAATTTGAGCCTGTCTGAAAAGTCCGAACTGGGCGGCAAAGCCGCAAAAAGAAAGTAGGAGGTTGTCTGAAAAATGTAGCGCCGTCGTCCCGACGGCTGTCATGAGAGCGTCTCGCTCTCATGCGGCTTAATGAGTTGCCGCATTGGCGGCGGCAAGATGCCGCAGCCACAGCCACCGGGACGGTGGCGCTACGCTTTTCGAACCGCCTCATATTCAGATCATCGATACTCGATATTTAATGAAACCGCTTTTAGACGAGATTTAAACCCGAGATCGCGGCTTTCTTAGCTTCAACATTTTGAATTCTATTGGCCTCTTATACGCGAAAGAGATTCTATGAATTGAGGCAGATTCTTCTTCCACGCTTTAATACTTAATAAAAATTCACATCGATCATTTCTCTCAGCAGGTTTTTTTCGGGAAGCCGAAATTGCCCAAACAGAATCCATATCCATGGGGTCGATCAAAAATGTTATAAATGCTTTTGTTCCGACTGGAGACCAGTTTGATTCGAGCTCCCACATTTCGCTTGCCCACCAATCAAGTTCAACCTTTTCCAGTTCAAATACTTTCCAGCCGTTCTCAATGACTTTCTCAAGGATCTTTTGTCTCTGAAATTCCATTGTCAATTCAGACGGAAGCTTTTTCAACACGGTTGTAAACCGTATCCCGTTCAACAGCTTCAAAACCCGCATTCTCGATCATTGCGATCAATTCGGATTTGGTCATTTTCACGTCGCCTTCATCAGCGTACGCGTGCGTCAGCTCCCCGCCGTCGGTGATCGTGCCGTCGAGATCGTTGGCACCGAAGTGGAGCGCGGTTTGCGCCACGTCTTTCCCGAGCATCACCCAATAGGCCTTGATGTGGTCAAAATTATCGAGCATCAAACGCGAGACGGCGATCGTCTTGAGATTATCGATCGCGTCGGGTCCCGGCAGATTTGAAAGCGCCGTGCCCGGAGGATAAAAAGCGAGAGGGATAAAGCATTGAAAACCGCCGGTATCGTCCTGCTGTTCGCGGAGTTTTATCAGGTGATCGATGCGGTCTTCGGTCGTTTCAATGTGTCCGTAAAGCATCGTCGCGTTTGTTTTAAGACCGTGTTTGTGGACTTTTCCGGCAAGTTCGAGCCAGCGCGGACCGTCACATTTATGATCGCAGATCCTCGAACGCGTCGGTTCGGCAAAGATCTCCGCACCGCCGCCGGGACACGAATCCATTCCCGCCGCCGCCAGTTTTTCGATAACTTCTTCGTCAGTCATCTTGTAAAATCTCGCAAAAAAATCGAGCTCAACCATTGTCAGAGCCTTCAGATGCAGACGCGGAAACTCGCGCTTTAGAGACGAAAACAGATCGGTGTAATACTCAAACGGCAGTTTTGGATTGAGCCCGCCGACAATATGAAGCTCAGTCGCTCCTTCGCTTACAGCCGTTCGGGCGATCTCGATCCCTTCTTCGATCGAATGCGTATAGGAATCATCCTGCCGCGCGCGCCGGTAAAATCCGCAGAATTTACAATCCGCCACGCAGATATTTGTGTGATTAAAATGCCGATTGACGTTGTAATAGGTATCCTTTCCGTGCTTTTCGCGCCGGACAAAATCAGCCAGCTTCCCGAGTCCGTTGAGATCCTCGGTAGCAAACAAAGCCATCCCCTCGTCAAACGTCAGACGTTTATCCGCCTCAACCTTTTCGGCTATTTTGTTTATGTTTTTATCGAATGAAAACTGCATATTTTAAATATCTTCTATCACCGGTATATGAATCCTTTGAAGTCCCATCAGTATATCTAGCGACAGCGAGAAACATAATCTTCTCTGATCCTGCCTGAAATTATCAATGCTCACTATCGTTCGCTGTACTGATTGTTACGTTCTATAGACGGAATCTTCATCGGTACATCGAGCGACAGCGAGAAACTTAAATTACTCTGAACCTCCCTGAAAGCAACGGTGCTCACTATCGTTTGCTGTACTGATTGCTACCTTCTCAAGACGGGCTCTTTATCAGTACATCGAGCGGCAGCGAGAAACATAATCTACTCTGAACCTGCCTGAAATTAACAGTGCTCACTATCGTTCGGCGTACTGATTGCTTCGTCAACGAGATCTAAATCAGTATATCGGGCGGCAGCGAGAAACTTAAATTACTCTGATCCTGCCTGAAATTTACAGTGCTCACTATCGTTCGCTGTACTGATTGCTTTGTCAACGAGATCTTAATCAGTACTTCGAGCGACAGCGAGAAACGTAAACTGTATTAAGTTCTGATGCAGACTACACCCGCTCATTGCTGCAAACATCAGTCGCTATCCTGCGATTCGAGATCTTTTGTCTCAGACTCAAAAATCGAATCGGAATATGCTACGATTCTAGCAAATACCGTTGCTAAAGTCCGTTATTGGTGATCTTTGCGAATAAATAACGCAATGAACACAATTATTAAAAGCGTTTAGAACTTCAGACCGGTAGAAATTTCTCGAAGTAAATATCAGAAACTTTCCTAATTTGCGGACTTAATAACAGTAATTAACTATGTGCGGAAGATACGTTTTAGATGATCCTGCGCTGGCGGGTGAAGAATTCCGGATCGATATCGACGAGGTACCGTGGAAACCGAACTACAATGTTGCGCCGACACATCAGGTGATGGTTATCCGCGAAGTTGACGGCGTGCGCGAAGCGGTGCCGATGCAGTGGCAGATGATACCTCACTGGTCAAAAACGAAGAAACTCAAATATCCGACGATAAATGCACGAGCAGAAGGAATTGCTGAAAAATCTACATGGCGGGAGCCGTTCAAACGCTCGCGATGTATCGTCGTCAACAGCGGTTTTATCGAATGGAAAAAGCTGACGGACGGAAAGCAGCCTTATCTGATCTACCTGAAAGATAAAAAGATCGCCGGTTTTGCCGGGATATATGATACCTGGCTCGATAAGGAAACGGGAGAAACTATCAAAAGCTGCGCGATCATTACCACCGAAGCAAATGAATTGATCGCTCCGATCCACGACCGCATGCCCGTTTATCTGCACGAAGAGGAATATGACGAGTGGCTTGATCCGGAGAACACTAATACTGATGAGCTGAAGGATCTGCTCATTCCATACCCCGCCGCGGCGATGATGTTTCACAGGATCTCAAATGAGATCGGAAGTTATAAGAACAATTCACCGGAGTTTCTTGAGTCAATCGATTGATCAGGATGGTTTTGAACTTATGAAATTTGGAAAAGTTGAAGATCCCGCCGGAGTAGATTTTTCGCTTCCGAAAGATCATAAGGATACAAAACGCGCACTCGGCGGAAAGCCGCGAAAGGGTTTTCGCGCATACGTCGGCTGCTCGAAATGGAATAAAACGGATCTTAAGGGATTTTATCCGCGCGGCATAAAGAATGAACTCGAGTATTACTCGCAGCAATTCAATTCGATCGAACTTAACGCACTCGCCTATGGCCGCAAGCCGCCTGAAGTTGTTCAGGGCTGGTATGACGCGACCACGCCCGAATTCAGATTCTTCCCAAAATTTTCACAGGCGATCACGCATTACCGGCGCCTGAATGATGTTGAAGAATATGTAGAAAATTTTGTTATCAGCGTTGAAAACCTAAAAGAAAAACTCGGCGGACTCTTTCTTCAGCTAAACTCGAATTTTGCACCGAAAGACATCGATCGTGTTTACAAGTTTATCGATAACTGGACACACGACATTCCGCTTGCCGCCGAGTTTCGCCACACAGACTGGTATAACGACGAAAACATTTCAAAGCCGCTTTTTTCCTTTTTTGAAAAATACGGGATCACCAATGTGATAGTCGATACTGCCGGAAGACGAGATCTTATGCACATGCGTCTGACAACACCGACCGCTTTTGTCAGATTTGTCGGTTCAAATCACAAATCGGACTACACGCGGCTTGATGACTGGATCAAGCGGATCGCCGTATGGAAAAAGAACGGGCTTCGCGAACTCGACTTTTTTATCCATCAAAATGTCGAGAAAGAATCTCCGCTTCTTTCGGCATATTTTATCGGAAAACTAAATAAGAAGATCGGCACGGATCTGAAAATTCCGAAGACGCTTTAGCAGCGATAGTCGCAGGGCTTATTCTCAAACCTCAGCAAAAACCTTATAAATCCCGCAGCAATGATATATGATTGTTGGACAAAACGATCAGTACGCGAGGTGAAATTTTGAGATCCATTGTCCCGTTTTTGGCGTTACTCCTTTTTTGTCAGGTAATTTTCACGCAAACTCCAAAACCCTCGGCCACTCCGCTAAGATCTGATGACACGGTTAAGATATCAACCGCGTTGATCCAGATCGATGTTTCGGTTACGGATAAGAAAGGAAGGATCGTTACCGGACTCTCGCCCGAGGATTTTGAGATCTTCGAAAACGATACAAAACAAAAGATCACGAGTTTCTCGTTTATTTCTTCCGTTCCCGATCCGGTTGCAGATCAAAACCTCAAGGCCGAGGAATTTGAGATCCCGCCGCCGCCTGCCGCCGAACTCAAACCGAGCGAGATAAGAAGAACGATCGCGATAGTTGTGGATGATCTTTCATTCTCATTTGAAAGCGTAAATTATGTAAAGCGGGCGCTAAAGAGTTTTGTGAAAAATCAGATGCAGTATGGAGATCTGGTCGCGATCGTCCGCGCAAGCGGCGGCATCGGATCGCTGCAGCAGTTTACGACAAACAAATCATATCTGTATGAATCGATCGACAAGATCCGGTGGAAGAAAAACCGCGGCGGCGGCCAGATCGGCGTATTTAAGCCGTTTAGCGTCGGTTCCGGTGAACTCGATACCAAAGGCTATGATACAGACAGCCCGGACAGGGATATCGTAAATGCCGAAGGAACGATCGATGCATTTCGTAAAGACGTTTTTGTCA
Organism: Pyrinomonadaceae bacterium; assembly: GCA_041394785.1. Taxonomy (GTDB): domain Bacteria; phylum Acidobacteriota; class Blastocatellia; order Pyrinomonadales; family Pyrinomonadaceae; genus Aridibacter. Next base: position 151,595 of record JAWKHO010000007.1, read on the forward strand.
GCGGAACGCTCGGCGCAATGCAGTATGTGATAGACGGTATAAAACCGCTCCCGGGAAGAAAATCGATGCTGCTGATGTCAGACGGTTTTGAGATCTTTAACAGGGGACAAAACGGATTGACGGAATCGACGAGCATCGTCGAAAAACTCGACAATCTTATCGAATCCGCAAACGAAGCCGCGGTGGTTATCTATTCAATCGACACGCGCGGTTTACAAACTCTAAATTTTACGGCGGCCGATGATCTCGGGAGCCGTCCGATCCAAAACAGAGTTCCGGTTGCCGGGACGATCGCTACCACGGCGATCACTCAGGATAAGACCGAAGCCCTCGCACGCGATCGCCGGAATACATTTGCGGCGATGCAGGACGGTTTAAACTATCTTGCAAAAGAAACGGGCGGGCTTTTTGTCAGAAATACAAATGATATTTACGGCGGGATCAAAACGATGCTCAATGACCAGAGCTATTACCTGCTCGCGTATGAGCCCGATTCAGACAATTTCGATCCCGAAAAAGACCGGTTTAACAAACTCGACATCAGAGTAAAACGCGATGATGTAAAGGTGAGATACCGAAGCGGCTTTTTTGGTACGAGCGGCGAACAGACAAACTCGCTGGCGGCAAATTCACCGGCAAACGAGCGGTTAAATAACGCGCTGATCTCTCCGTTTCCCGTCAGCGATATCAACATCAACCTATCTTCTCTTTTTCAGGGAAACGAAAAGAGCAAACTTTTTATCAATTCTCTCCTTTATATAGATGTCAGCGATCTCATATTTTCCGATTCCGCAAACGGCAGAAAAAAGGCCGTTTTTGATTTGCTTGCAGCAAACGTTGACGAAAACGGCGTTCCGACCGATCAGCTTAACAAGACCTTCACGATGGAGATCACCGCTGATGTTTACGAAAGAATGAAGAAAGAAGGCTTTATCTATTACTTCACACTGCCGATAAAAGAAGCCGGCGCTTATCAGATGCGCGTCGCTATCCGTGATAAGGCGTCGGACAAGATCGGTTCAACAAATCAGATCATCGGCGTTCCGAAGCTTAAGAACAAAGAACTCGCACTCTCCGGAATCGCGCTCGATAATATCCCTTACAATAAATGGAATACGGGTTTCGGCTCGCAGTACAGCCAGATCGCAACAACAAAGACCGCGTTTGAAGAAGATCTTCCGACAACAACGGACACCGCTATTCGCAAATTTAACCGCGGCACCGTTTTGCGCTACGCCCTCGAACTCTACAATGCAAGGCGGAAGAAAAAGGATAAGTCAAACCTGTTTTTCAGGACGCGTGTGTTTCATAACAACCGGGTGATCCACGAAGGAAAGGATACCTTTATCGATGTCAGCGACGTATCAAAAACCGGATTGAAACCGATCGCCGGCGCGATCAATATCGGAACGGTTATTCCAACCGGCGGTTACGTATTGCAGATCATCGTTACGGAACAGCTCGATCAAAAAAACCGGCAGGTGGCCACACAATTTATCCAGTTTGAAGTTGTCGAAGGCGAAGAGGAATAGAAATGATCACGATCGGCGATGTCCGCAGGATGGCGCTTGCATTTGAAGAAGCCGAAGAATCTCCGCATTTTGAAAGAACCTCGTTTCGCGTGCGGAAAAAGATCTTTGCGACGCTGGACACTGAAAAAAAGCAGGTCGTTTTGAAGTTGCCGTTCGCCGAACAATCGGCGTTTTCGGCATTTGACAGTTCGGTGATCTATCCCGTGCCTGGAGCGTGGGGAACGAAGGGATGGACAATAGTTGAACTCGACAAAGCGGGAAAGGAAATTTTTGCCGACGCGCTGAATGTTTCCTATTGCACGGTTGCGCCGAAAAGTCTCGCTTCAAAGTATCTGCCCCATCCGAATGATGATTTTGGATAACTGGCAAAATCGTTAACCCCGCACAAGATCGACTTAACGCCGACTTTTGAAGCAATTTTCAAATATGATCTTCAATTCGGCGACAACCTGCCGCTGAGGTAATTTTTTTACAATACCCCGAAATCCGGAAGGCGCTATTATATTCAAAAAATCGAAAACAAAAGGAACAATTATGGAAAAAGGACTTTTAGAAAAAACAGGAAAACCGATCGATCACTGGGTAAAGGTCGTCAAAGATTCAAAACTTGAAAAACACGGCGAGATAATAAAATTCTTAAAAACCGAGCACGATTTTACACACGGATTTGCAAATTTTGTCGCTCATACGGCCCGTCAGTCAGACGCGCGGTTTCATGATGATGATGATCTTGTTGCAGCGCAGTATTCGAAAGGGAAAGAGCACTTTCTGCCGATCTATGAAAAGCTCGTCAAAGAGATCGGCAAGATGGGAAAAGATATCGAATTTGTTCCGAAAAAGGCCAGTGTCAGCGTGGTGCGAAAGTATCAGTTTGTTTTGATCCAGCCTTCGACAAAAACGCGGATGGATATCGGTTTAAAGCTCAAAGGAAAAGATACCGGAACGAGGCTTGAAGGCTCCGGGCCATTCGGATCGATGTGCACGCATCGTGTGCAGGTTACGGATATCAAAGACATCGATAAGGAATTGCTCGGCTGGATAAAAGAAGCGTACGAAAAAGCGGGTTAGTAATAACGCAGCGCCACCCGCGTAGCGCCACCCGTCCCGGTGGCTGTCTTGAGTGCGTCCCGCGCTCTAAGGCTTGGTCATTTACGGAGTCGCGGCGGCGGGACGCCACCACGACAGCCACCGGGACGGGTGGCGTTACATACGTCGTTACGTTTGGCGTTACTTCTGACCCAGCGCAACGGCCTTTTGGTACGCTGCAAAAACCGATTTTGACATCACGGTTCGCAGTCCGCCTTTCTCCATCTGATAAATCGCGTCAGCCGAAGTTCCGCCGGGCGAAGTTACCATATTGCGGAGTTCGGCCGGATGTTTATCGGATTCCATCGCAAACAAAACCGAACCGAGCATCATTTCCTGCACCAGTTCTTTGGCCATGTCGCGCGAAAAACCGAGATGCACGCCGGCGTCCGTCAGAGCTTCCATAACCATAAAGACGTATGTCGGACCGGTTGCCGAAAGCGAGGTCGCCATATCGATCATATTCTCATTTTCAACATAGAGTTCGCGGCCGAGAGCAGTCAGCAACGATCTGATCCTCTCTTTTTCGCCCATGGAAACTTCATTTGTGCAAGTCCATGCGGTGATCCCGTGTCCGATCTGCGAAGGCGTGTTTGGCATCGTCCGGGCGATCTTTTGATTGGAAAGCGCGTCTGAGATCGTTTCTATTCTCGCGCCGGCGATGATCGATAGTATCAACTGATCCGGTGCGACAACGTTTTTAAGATCACTTAAAACGCCCTTGAGTCTCTGCGGCTTTACGCACAAAACGAGAATCGAATCTTCCGCGTTCTTTGCCGCATCGGCAGCACCGGCATTGCTCCCGAAAACCGCAATTCCGTATTTTTCGCTTAACTCGATCCGGCGTTTCTCGCGCGGATGACTTGCCGAGATCTGGTGAGCCGAAACCAGTTCTTTGCGCAGAAGTCCTGCGATCATTGCCTCGGCCATAACGCCGCAGCCGATAAAGGCGAGTTTTGAATTTGATAAATTATTTTCCATAGTGCTTCTTTTTCGCGATCTGTTGAAGTGCCATGGTAATAAAAAATCGCGGAATAAGAAACGCGATGCCCGTGATTTGGCGGTAACTACTTAGCAACTGATAAACCCGTTCCGCGTTTGTAACTGCCGATAGTTATCGGAAGCTTGCCGCGAAACTCCAGTTTTCCCATCAGAGCATTTGCTGCAGCCTGCTGCAGCGAAACCATATCGCCGTATGCCACCACGTAGTTTTTCATCTCCGGAAAACCGAGGATCAAATACGGATTTCCAAACGCTACAGAAACCGTTTTGACATTTCCTTTTAAGATCGCACGAAGGGCTTTTTCTCCCGATTCGGGAAGTCCAACACTGTTTTTTGCTCCTGATCTTACGCGTCCGAAAAGTCCGGCGATCACAAGATCTTTTTCTTTTGCCTTTCCGATCGCTCCGGCGATCTCTTTTTCGTTTGATCGCTCATCAAGCGCGATCCTTTCAACGTCGAGTCCGCCGGCTCGCAGGTTTCTTATAAACGTTGCGCCTGCAGAATCGATATCTCTTCCGTTTGTGATGCATAAGACGAGCGCTTTTTGTTTTGGCACAAGCGGAAAGATCTTGTCATCGTTTCTGACAAGTGTGATCGAATCGTTTGAGATCTCTCCGGCAAGTTTCCGGGTTTCCTGGCTCGAAACGACCCGGTCTATCTCGCCGAGCGGCGTGATCTTTTGCTTAAAGAGTCCGGTCTTGTATTTCCAGGCAAGCAGTTTTCTGACCGAAGAATCGATCCGGGCTTCGGTGATCCTCCCGGTTCGGATTCCTTCTTTGATGCCGCGGATCGTTGCCTCTGCGTTTCCGGGTTTGATCAGAACATCATTTCCGGCAAGGATCGCGCGAATCGCACCTTCTTCGGGAGTGAAATAAAGCGTCAGGCCATTCATATCCATGGCGTCGGTCACGATAAGACCGTCAAATTTCATATCACCCGTTAAAATGTTGATGATGCTTTTTGAAAGCGTGGCCGGGATCGTCGTGCCTTCAGTGATCACCTGTTCATCGGAATAAAGCGATTCCTCCGGTTTCTCAAGCGGTTTTACGGCTTCATTGTCGAGCTGAGGCATCGAGATATGCGAGATCATGATCGAACCGACACCGCTTTCGATGATCTTTTGAAACGGGAAAAATTCGGTTTCATTCAGCTCTTTTCTTGAAAGATCGATAACGGGCAAACCTCTGTGCGAATCGACCGCCGTGTTACCGTGTCCGGGAAAGTGTTTTGCCGTAGCGATCACATTTTCGCTTTGCTGTCCTTCGGAAAATGCGATGCCAAAACGGGCAACATCATTTGGATCTTCGCCGAAGCTTCTGACATTGATCACCGGATTTTCAGCATTGTTGTTGACATCCACGACCGGAGCGAAATTCTGCTGAACGCCGAGCGCACGTGCTTCTTTTCCTGCCAAAACGCCCATGCGTTTTGCATATTCCGGATTTCCGGTTGCCGCAACCGCCATATTCCAGGGGAAATTTACCGCGTCAAAAAAACGCATTCCGACGCCGGTTTCAAAATCGGCGGAGATCAGCAACGGGACTTCGGCGAGTTCCTGCATACGGTTTACAAGATGAACCGTTTCATAAACGCCGCCGACGAAAACGGTGATCCCGCCGACCTTGTTGACCGTGATCTCTTTCTTAAGACGCTGGAATTCCGCGCTGTCCTGATTGATAAAGTCGGCATTTATTCCGATGTGGACAAGCTGGCCGATCTTTTCATCGAGCGACATTTTCTTGAGGAGTTTGTCAGCATTTTTGTAATCTTTTTCATCCGGACGGAACCGTGTCTGTGCGTTTGAAATTTTGGCAAACGGGAAAAGGAGGAGACAGCAATTGACGATCATGAATAGGGAAAACAGCTTTTTCATAGTTTAAGTAAATTATTTCGAAAGGTAATTTAAAGACTTACAACAAGTACCGCAGACCGGTCAGTACCGCGAACGACAGTGAGCGCCGCAATCAATTCAGATCACAAGGAAAACTTCGCGATGCCTGATTCTCTCCGTAATACACTTTTACAACGCTGCTCACTGTCGTTCGCGGTACTGATCGGTCTTTTCAGTGCAGACTACTAAACAGATATTCGGGCACCTCAGTAATCAGTACTGCCAACGATAGTGAGCGCCTTTATTGACTACCAACATTGGAAAACACCACGTTGCGCGTTTCTCTTCAGCAAACATGTTTACCGCGCTGCTCACTGTCGTTCGCCGTACTGATCGGGCGATCATTTATCTTTTAGAACAAAACTCAAAGCCCACGCGGATGTAAAGGTCAGAATACTGCCGAGCAGTACATACCATGTCCACGCGAGCGGCGTGCCGAATCTTACAAAAACCATCACGCCGCAGCTGAACAGCATCGCAAAGAGCGCGGCGTTTTGTTTGACCTTCGGCAGAAAAGTCCCGACAAGAAATACTCCCAAAACCGGACCGTTGATCAATGAAGCAACTGACAGCGCCTGATCGAGCGCCGAGCGGTTTTGTTTCATCAGTATGACGGCAACTGCGATCTGAATGATGCCAAACGCAAGCGTCAGCCAATGTGAAACTCTGAGGATGTGCTTATCGGTTGAAGCCGGCTTAAAAGGCTTGTAAAGATCATTTACAAAAGTTGCAGCGATCGAATTGAGCGAACTCGATAAGGCGGCGGCAAAGATCGCCGCGATCACTAAACCGCTCAAACCGCTCGGCATGTGTTTTGTGATGAAATCGGGAAATACCTGATCGCCGCCCGTAAACGGAAATGTCGCCGGTACACCCGAATTTGCCACTCCGGCTTTTGCATATTCTGCAGCTTCATACGGCATATAAAAAGCAAATAGCAAGACGCCGATAAAAAGGAAACCGATAAACTGTCCTAAAACTACCGCGCCGCTTGAAAGCAGTGCGAGAGAAGCGCTTGCCGGTTTGTCGGTGCAGAGATACCGCTGAACGAGATATTGATCCGTGCCGTGTGTTGACATCGTCAAAAAACATCCGCCGATGAGTCCTGCCCAAAATGTGAATGTTTTTGTCAGATCGAATGAAAAATCAAAGAGCGAGAATTTATTGAACTGCTGCCCCAATTCGATCACCTGCGAAAATCCGCCCTCTACCTGATTCAAAATTACAAACGCCGCCGCAATCGCTCCGCCGATATAGATCCCCAGCTGAACGACCTCGACCCAAATAACCGCTTCCATTCCGCCGAAATATGTGAAAATTATCATCACAACGCCGAGAAGTATGATCGAAATAATGATCGCGGTCGTCATGTCGGCTCCGGGCTGAAACGCAACATATACGGCAGCCAAAACGATCGCCGTCAGAAGCAGCCGGATCCCGTCGGCGATATTCCGCATAATTACGAAGAGTGCCGAGGCAAGCATCTTCACCTTGTTTCCGAATCTTTCGCCGAGGAGCTGGTAAACCGTCTGCAGTTCACCTTTAAAGTACATCGGAATAAAAAGAAGCGAGATCACAATGCGTCCGAGCATATAGCCGAAAACAAGCTGCAAAAACTGAAAATTCCCACCCTTGGCAAACGCGATCCCCGGTACGGAGATGAAGGTGATCGTTGATGTCTCGGTCGCGACGATCGAAGCCGCGATCGCCCACCACGGAACATTCCGGTCGCCGACAAAGTAATCATCGGTCGTTTCCTGATTCTTGGAAAAGTAGATCCCAAAAAGTGTAACGCCGATGAGGTAGCCGAAAATGATTATCAGGTCGAGTGTTTGCATAGATTTAAGCGGTAACGATCAGGTTCGGATTGAAACCAACCGTGATCTGAAACAAAAATTGCCGGAAGCTGTTTGAACCGCGTTTTGGGTCCGCAGCGCGGACATATTAAATAGGGTCGGGAGAATCCCGACTAAAGCTAAAAACGAATGCCAGTCGCTGAAAGTGACGAACGATTTTCCGTGTTAGAATTCGTCCCCTGAAGGGACGGGGATCATTTAATTCGTTCGTCGGGATTCTCCCGACGCTACTTAATTGGTCACTTTCAGTGACATCTCTTCAAACCGGATCGAACAATAATTTGTTTTTATCCTCAAAAGCAAAAAATCTAAAGATGCCTTTTAAAATACTGCTACAATAGCACGAAAAATTTCGCTGAAAAATGTATGTTTCAAATAGTAAATAAAACAATAAGAATCAACCTCCTGATCGGTCTGTTTTTGGCGACTGCTTTCGCCCAAGGCCTTCCAACCGCGCGGCCCGAAGCCGTCCAAATGTCTTCGGAAAAGCTCAACCTGATCGACGGTTTGATCGAAAAAGCGATCGCCGAAAAGAAAATGCCGGGCGCGGTAGTTCTGGTCGGCAGGAAAGGAAAGATCGTTTTCAAACGCGCCTACGGAAACCGGGCACTTGTTCCTTCGGTTGAAAAAATGACGACCGATACGATATTTGATGTCGCATCGCTGACCAAGCCGATCGCGACGGCGACGTCCGTCATGATACTCATCGAACAGGGAAAACTTCGTCTCAGCGATACGATCGGCGATTTTATTTCAGACATCGATGATCCCGAAGCAAAGAAAGTGACGATCAAGCAGCTTCTTACCCACACATCTGGCTATCGTCCGGATTTTGATCTCGGTGAAAAATGGGAAGGACGCGAAGGAATGCTCGCGGCTCTTAAAAAAGAAAAACTGAGAAATCCGAGAGGGGAAAAGTTTGTTTACTCAGATATCGGTTTTATAGTGCTCGGCGAGATCGTTGAGAAAATTTCCAAGACCACTTTGGATCTTTTTGTGAAGAAGAACCATTTGCGGACGTTTCCCTACTCGGATTTTATCCGGCAGGAAGCTCATAATAAGATTCCTAACGATGGAATACTATATCCGGAATGGTTGAAGAAGATCGCTCCTACCGAAGATGTTTGCGGTCAGCAGAGTTACTTAGGCGGGACGCCATATGCCGGCTGTGATAAGTCGTCTTCCATTCTTCGCGGCGAAGTTCACGACCCTACATCCCACCGAATGGATGGGATCGCCGGACATGCCGGACTTTTTTCTACGGCAGATGATCTCGCACGTTACGCCCAGATGCTTTTAAACGGAGGGATCTTAGACGGCAAGAGGATCTTGTCGCCGGCCACGGTTGCGATCATGACATCGCCTTATGTTATCTCTGAAAAAGGCGAGACACGCGGACTGGGATGGGATATTGATACAACGTTTTCATCAAACCGCGGCGAACTTTTTCCGCTCGGTTCTTTCGGCCATACCGGATTTACCGGAACCGGAATTTGGATCGATCCGCTAAGCGAAACATTTGTCATTTTTCTGTCAAACCGCGTTCATCCTGACGGAAAAGGAAATATCGTTGATGTCCGTGCAAGAGTTTCAACAGTTGCCGCTTCCGCCGTGATGGACATAACCCCGGATCAGATCCGCGATTACGAGGCGAAGTATTATGCGGAAGTAGCGGCGCAAACGGGGAAACGGAGCGCAGATTTTCCCGTCCGCTCTTCTTCAAATCAAGCGGCGGACAGAAATACTCGAGCTCCGATCGGCGCTCCGCTTCTAAACGGGATCGATGTTTTAAAGAAGGAGAATTTCAAATCGCTCGACGGGCTGAAGATCGGCCTCGTAACAAATCACACAGGGAAAGACCGCGCCGGAAATTCGACGATCGATATTCTGAATGATGCGAAGAACGTAAAACTCGTTTCGCTCTTTTCTCCCGAACACGGGATCCGCGGCGCTCTCGATCAGGAAAAAATATCCGACTCAAAAGATGAAAAAACGGGCCTGCCGATCTATTCGCTTTACGGGGAATCGCGCCGTCCGAAGCCCGAACAGTTAAAGGACATCGATGCACTTGTCTTTGATATCCAGGACATCGGAACGCGGTTTTATACCTACATTTCAACACTCAGATTTGTAATTGAAGAAGCGGCAAAGGCGGGGAAGAAAGTGTATGTGCTTGACCGTCCGAATCCGATAAACGGTATCGACGTTGAAGGCCCTATTGCAGACAGCGATAAATTGTCATTTATTGCGACGCACCCATTGCCCGTCAGACACGGAATGACGACCGGCGAACTTGCCCTGATGTTTAATTCTGAGCTGAACATCGGCGCGGATCTTGAAGTAATAAAGATGGAGAATTGGCACCGTGCGATGTGGTTTGATGAGACAAATCAAACCTGGATAAATCCTTCGCCGAATATGAGAAGCCTCACCGAAGCGACACTTTATCCAGGGATCGGACTTCTTGAAACGACAAATCTTTCTGTCGGAAGAGGAACCGACACGCCTTTTGAAGTGATCGGTGCACCGTGGATCGACGGCCAAAAACTCGCGGCCTATTTGAACGATAAAGACCTGCCCGGGGTGCGGTTTGTTCCCGTAACTTTTGCGCCGGATGCCTCCGTCTTTAAAGACGAACGATGTAATGGAATCAATATCGTCATCACGGAAAGATCAGCATTTAGACCGGTCTCCACCGGTATTGAATTGGCCGCTGCGCTGAGAAAACTATTCCGCAGCGATTGGCAGGTGGATAAGTATTTAAGACTGCTTGTGAATCAGAGCGTTTTGGACAAGCTTAAGAATGACAGCGGGCCGGAGGAGATCATCAGTTCGTGGAGTGGCGGACTCGTTGAGTTTTCGGCGCGCCGTGCAAAATTTCTCATTTATAAGTAAAAAATTTTCCGGTTTTGCCTGGACAAGAATCCTGTCTAAACCGGAAGGTTTTGTGTTTTGAAAGAAACTACTTTGGGCCCGTAAATACAGGTAAAAAACAAGATGCAGGACTGAATTACAACGGATTGGTTCGGCATAAAAACCAGGTAAATAATTCCGCAATTTCTGACGTACGATTTTGCGGATATTTTTTTGTTTATGGATTTTTAAAAGTGTGCTATTTTACTTTGATTTCGGAAAATCTTCAGAAATTCGTAACACGATTTTCCCGGAATTTGTAAATTGAGATCTCGACTTTCAAAGCATTATCTCGACCAACCAATTTACTAAAAACAAACTGTAAAATCCTTTGTTATTCACAAAGGTAATTCGGTAATCGCGCGAAAGATAATACGAAGAATTACGAATGACCCAGAAGTGTAAATAGATCACTATTCATGCAGTGCTTTTTCCGCAACAAGCAATTGTTAATTGTCAGTAACAAGAATTCGTACAAGTAGAAGCCCAGCCGATTATATCTTCATATATCAACTTACTTTCCGGATCTTATGACGAGGAATTTTGTGGAGGCGTAGTAATGAAAAAGAATTCGAATTTTAGAATTTTGCCCGTATTGCTTGCGATCTGTATGTCAGCAATAGCAGTTTTTGGACAAGAGACTTCAGGAAGTATTGAGGGTTTTGTAAAGGATTCGACCGGAGCGGTTGTTCCGAACGTATCGATAACCATCAGTACGTCACGAGCAAGCACGTCAAATACAACGACGACCGGTATTGGCGCAGGTTTTAAGAGAACCGTAACAACAAACGAAAATGGTTTTTTCCGTGTGCTGCAGGTGCCGCCCGGGATCTACGATGTTACATCGGCCGCCGTCAGCGGTTTTGGCGAGGTAAAACTTGAGAACGTTACAGTAGCGATCGGTCAAAGTACCCAGCTGAATCTGGTTGCGCGGCCGAGCGGTGATGTCTCGACCGTTGACGTTACTGTATCGGACGCTCCGCCGGTCGATACGACAAACAATGCGATCCAAACAACGATCAACGCACAAAAGATCGAATTGATACCAAAAAGCAACGGCTTTACAGGTATTCTTAAAACAGTTCCCGGTACACGTCCGGAAAGCCGATCAGCCGGTTTTTCAGTTGACGGTGCTTCGGGCGGTGAAAATGTATTCGTTATAGACGGACAGGAAGTAACAAACTATCGAACCGGAACACTGAACAGCACATTTGATCTTCCGACATCGCTTGTTCAGGAAGTTCAGGTAAAATCGAGCGGTTTTGAAGCAGCATTCGGCGGTGCGACCGGTGGTGTTGTAAGCGTTGTAACCCGCGGCGGAAACAACGATTTTCACGGCGAATTCGGAATTCAGTTTGAACCGGCTGATTGGGCCGGCACTCCGGCTCCGCTTCTGACGAGATTTACGTCAGGAACAGTTGGGGCAGGCACTTTCAAGCAGACTGCTGAATACTTCAATCCTCAGAAATCGGGCGGTACGAACTTCTTCCCGACGGCTAATCTCAGCGGTCCGGTGATCAAAGACAGACTTTGGTTTTTCGGAAGTTATTCACCGCAAATCTATGAAACTGATGTGAACACACAGTATTTTACGGATCAGCCGGCTGCGACACGGACATTTATTACAAGTGAAAATTACCGAAGAACGACCCGTTACGAATATGCTTTCGGACGCATCGATGCAAATCCATTTGATAATCTCCGGTTGACCGGGACTTATCTGTGGAATCCGACGATCACCGAAGGGAGCATTCCCGGAACGTCGTTTTCAAATGTTACTTCGTCTGCTTTCGGATTCAATAACGTTCCGACCGCAAATTTCGGCGGAACAACCGGAGTCTTAAGAGGTAATCAGTATACAAATCAGCAAGGCGGGATCCAGACCTCGAATTTGGTAACTTTTTCGGGAGTTTAT
>JAWKHO010000008.1:0-151213 GCA_041394785.1 Pyrinomonadaceae bacterium
CATATCTGTTCGAATTTCTGTTGAAACGCCGTTCGGCTTGTCTGCGGTTTTCTTTGCGGTGCTTTTGTTTCTTAAAGCGCTTGTTTTGTTTGGACTTTCTGAATTTTTGCGCAGTTACCGCGTACGAGCTTGTTGAGAAGACGGGGATAAAGATACCCCCAACGATAAACATCAATATAAATACCAAAAACTTCCTCATATCTACCTTCCTTATAAATCAATTAAAATCGAGGAGAGAATGTATTAAGTTTTTGGAGAGAGTAAAAGCTAATATAAATAAGCCCTATGTTTAAACCATATCGAAATGCCGGCAGGATTTCAAATTTTTACCCGCATTCCCTTGATTTGCATAGGTTTACGGGAAACGCCGCGACAACTACAGATCACGGCGCTGCTTTCCCGTCAATAATAACGACTTAAGGTCTGCGGTATCGACGGTTATTTCGATATCTTTTCTTTTTTGGTTTGATACCGTAAGTGTATGCAGCACCGGCTCCTGCGCCTACTCCGGCACCGATCAGCGCACCTTTTTTTCCGCCTAAGATCCCGCCGATGATGGCGCCTGCGCCTGCCCCGATCGCGATATTTCTGACATTTCTATGACGCGAATATACGCTTCGGTTTCGCTGGTTGTAATATCTCTGCTGGTTATAGCTTCTGCGGTTAGAATTTACATAACTGTTTCTGCGAACGGCATTGTATCTTGCAACCTGTCTCCGGCGCTGTTGCTGTTTTTTATAACGCTTTTTGGCTTTTTTGTAGTTTTTGCTGTTGTATGACTTGGAATACCGTTTGCCCTGGGCGTAAACGCTTGAGACCGAAGGGATTCCGATCGCAAATAAGAATATTGCAATAAAACTGATAAGTAATTTTTTCATCTCGTACCTTCCTTAAAGAGTAATTTCAAACGGAGAGAGAAATACGCTTTTATTGGGGAAAGAAAGTATTGGGGAGAGATGTTTGATACAATCGAGTCTAACGAATCAGATGCGAGATAGCAAAGTTTGGGAGAATCCGGCAGTTTCTCAATAGCGCGTTGTTTTATCTTCTTTGCGAAATTGGCGCCTTTGCCGGAACCTTTTATTCCGCAAAGCCGCAAAGAAGATCGTAAAACAAAGGACACCATTAATAACCCGATCTGCTTTACTATGAAATTCATCCGCTATTCAAAATTCAAGGGATTCGACGTTTTCGGGATAGATCTCGGCGATCTGATGGATGCGCTTTCGAATATGGTTTTGGATTCGGGTTTTAACGAAGACTATTGGTATACACGCCAGAGAAACGAATTGGACGATTCGCTTGACGGACTCCGCGAGGCTCTCCTCAAAGCACTGCTCGAAAAAGGAATAATCGATAAACTCGACGTCCAGAAGATGCTTGCTGACAATGAAGGCAAATTCCGCGGTTCACTTCTCGAGGAATTGCTCAACAATCTGATCGAACGACTGGTCGAAGAAGGATATCTGGATCTAAAGGAAATTGAACGCGAGCAGCAGACGCAGGGAGCGGGCAGCGGCGAACTTGGCGAACCGATGCCGCGCGATATCCGGTTTAATCTAACGGAAAAAGGGCTCGACTTTCTCGGTTTTAAGACGCTTCAAAAGCTTCTCGGATCGGTCGGGAAATCGTCGCTCGGCCGCCACGAAACTCCGCATCTGGATACCGGGGTTGAGGCGGCGATGGCGTCAAAAAATTATGAATTCGGCGACACGATAAATCTCGATGTAAACGCCACACTCTTATCCGCCATCCGGCGCGAAGGTTTGGGTGTGCCGTTAAACCTTGAATACAAAGACCTTTATGTTTATCAGCAGGATTATCAATCGTCCTGCGCGACGGTTGTCATGCTCGATTGTTCGCATTCGATGATCCTTTACGGCGAAGACCGTTTTACGCCGGCGAAAAAGGTCGCGCTCGCGCTGGCGCATCTGATCCGTACGCAGTATCCGGGGGATTCGCTGAAGATCGTTTTGTTTCATGACGATGCCGAGGAACTGCCGATCGCAAAACTCGCGACGACGCAGATCGGCCCGTATCACACAAATACGGCTGAGGGATTAAAACTTGCGCGCCGTTTGCTAAACGCGCAGCGAAAGGAAATGAAGCAGATCGTAATGATCACGGACGGAAAACCGACCGCAGCTTTTATGGACTCGGAGAATCCCGCGTATTTGAGTTACCGCCGCTATTCTGAAGTCCAAACCGGCAAAAAACGGCTTCTCTACAAAAATTCGATGGGCAACGATCCTTTTGTAATGGCGGAAACCTTTAAGGAAGTGCAGGCGTGCCGAAAAGGAAACATCATGATCAATACCTTTATGCTTGCAAGTGATCATTATTTGGTAGAATTCGTCAAAAAGATGTCCGAAATGACGCGCGGGAAAGCCTATTTTGCAAATCCGAATAACCTAACGCAGTTTGTATTGATGGATTTCCTGAAGAGACGGACGAGTATGGTGAAATAGGATGAAAGTTCTTTGGTGTTGGCGATGTAAGATGGAAGTTCCGATGCTAGACGAGGAAGAATATAGTTCGGTTTATCAACTTTACGGTCGAGGTTTTTATGCCGATGAAAAGTTTCGCAGAGAGTTTGAATTGACTCAGGACAATCGCAGCATCAACGATAGATTTCGTCCAATGCGGGAAAAGTATATGGAAATCACGGGATTTAGCGAATCCAATCACAATGCGATAATGCACCACCGAATTTCCGACTACGGGGATCCGTGTGAGAATTGCGGTAAGCCGTTAAGGACACCCAAAGCAAGTTTTTGTGCCGCTTGTGGACAGAAAAAGGAAAACTAAATGAAAATTAAAATGTTGATAATGGTAGCTTTGATTTGTTTCGCGGCAACTTCAGGTTTCGCTCAGACCAAAGAACTGATCCTAAGTGAAAACGTCAGACCAAACCGCGATATTGACGCGATATACAAGACATTCAGCGAAGGATACAAAACGCTCAAACCCGAGCTCGTCGCAAATCTTTATACCGAAGATGCGGCTTATCTTTCGCCGAATCAGGAGATCGTATACGGAAGGGAAGCGATCCTCGCGAATTTCACGGCGTTTTTTAATAGCATGAAAAACGGCGGCCAGACGATGACGATCTCGTTTGAGATATTTCAGCGAAAGGTGGAGGAAAAGATCGGGTATGATGTCGGGATCTATACGATCAATTTTTACAAAGACGGCGTAAAACAAGGCGATTCAAAAGGAAAATTTGTTGTTGTTGCCGTAGAGGATAATGACGGAACGTGGCGTTTTCAGGTGGACGGCTACAGTTCTCTTACGCCGCCGCGAAGTAATTGATGCTTTACCTTGAAAGGATCAAAAAGCAGCTCGGGGATAAACGCGGCGATTTTGTAAATTTCGGCGCAGATCAAAAAAGGGATCTTACGCAGTATCTGAGCGTGCTTGAAGAGATCAGCCGTTTGTCATCCGCCGAGATCGAAAAACAGATCGGTACAAAAGAAAATGCCGGAGCGATCCCTTCGCCGGAGATCGATAAACTTGAAAAGTTTTGTATCGAATTCGGCGAAGAATGGAATAACCACGAAGAGGCTCGAAACTGGGCCGGCGAAGTTTTAAGTAAACGTACGACGTTTGCGGCCGACGGCAGCCAGTATTATTCGGAAAAAGATACTTCGCTTCCGGTCGGCGCGGTCCAGATCGGGTGGTTTGAAAATCCGCATGACGGCGATTCACCTTACGAGAAAGATGCAGATCTGACGATCCTTTCGCCGCGGGATCTTTTAAATGATCAGGAAGAACCGATCCAACCCGATTCGCGCGTCAACGAAGCGAGATTTATCGGCGAAGTCCGAAAGGTCGGAGATTTTCTCATAAAAAAAAAGGGCTGGCAAAAACGCGGCGAGAGAATGCCGCTCGCTTTTTTTGACGGCACGCTTCTCGTTTCGTTTGCGCTTCCGCAGACGGATCTGCAAAAGAAATTTATTCAGGAACTGATAAACCTCGTAAGACATTCGCGCGAAACGAAGGTTCCTTTTTTGGGCTATGTTGACCGGAGCCTGTCGCGCGATCTGCTGAATCTGATCGATGCGGCAAGCGACCGGATAACGTCGCGTACGCAGACGCTTCATGACGGCGCGCTTCTTCATTCCGGGGATCCGGAAGCCCAAAGCGTTCTGAAAAAATGGGGAGACAGAACGCCGTTTTGCTATTCAAAACGCAAGGGCCTCGATTCCTTTGTCGATCCGGAAACTGAGAGATCGCTCGTCGGGTTTACATATCTTCAGACGACCGGCGATTCGCTTCCGGCACGTCTCGATATTCCGTCGTGGATCTTCGAAGAGGGTTTGCTTGATGAGGTTGTTGATGTCGTCCGGGCGGAATGCGTCGTCGGACTCGGCTATCCTTACCCGATCGAAACGGCGGATCAGACCGCCGTTATCAGCTTTCGCGACCGGCAGATCCTGCTTGGAGCTTTACAAGACTTTGCTAAAGAGAATAAGCTAAACTTTAGTGTGTCTCGAAAAAATGCGAGCAAAGGAAGGCGGAGATAGGGAAATATAGTGGAAAACGGAGAATCGAAAATGGATAATATGCGCCGCGAAGATCAGCGCGACAGATTGTCCGATGTAGATTATTCGGTTCCGAATCAGCATGTTTGTCCCGCTTGCGGAACAACCGCCATGCGCGCGGATGCAAATTTTTGTCTGGTTTGCGGAAAAATATTAAGTGAAGACTATCAGCCGCTCGATACTCTGCGCTCGGCTCACCGGATGCAGGGAAAGACTTTTTTGATCGAAAACTCAGAAAGCGCGGAAATAACCGATCTTTTTGCGCGAAACAAAAACAACATCGCTCACACGGCGTGGGCTTCACTCGTTTATTCGATGGTTCCGTATTTAGGGATCCTGTTCATTCCTTTTACTCTGGTCTTCGGCAGCTTCGGGGTGGCGGCTGTATACCGAAATCCCGCTCTTGGCGGACGAAGGCTCGCTTTGGTCAGCATCGGAATGAGTTTTCTGGTGTTAGCTATCCAGATCCTTTTGTGGTGGCTGCTCTATATCATTCCCGAACTCAATCGCGGAATGTAGCCTGCGTTTGAGAGGCAGCGAAAATTTATGTTGATCGCAAAGATCGTAAGTTCAAATTCTCACGTCGATTACATCGCACGCATAATAGATAAATTTGACGTCGGAGATCCGCCTTCTGCGGACGACTATGGGTTCGGTTCTTTTGTTTCGATCAAAACCGGCGGAAACAAGAACGTTATCGGCGTGATCTATAATTCAATGCTGATGAATCCCGACTATGCCAATTATGGCCCGCGGCTTTCACCGGGACCGGAGCTCGGAAGTTTTAGCCCGGATTTTATCAATGAACAGGGATGTCTTGTCGGAATACTGCTTCTCGGTGAGAGCGGTGATCAGGAAAATATCACACACGATGTTCCGGCGCAGGTGATCGCGCCCGGAAAAGAGGTTGCGGCGATCGATGCGGACGAAGTAAAGCGTTTTCATTCTGATAAAAACGGTGCAATGCGGATCCATTACTTCTCACGCGTCATCTCGCATGCCGGGCATTTTGCGATCCCGCTGCTTGAAAGTATCATCGGGAGACTCTCCGCCGATTGTTCAGATGAAGATTTGAGGCGGCTCGCAGTGCTCAAACAAAACCTCGCGTGGCAACGAACTATCGGCAGCATGCGTCTATAAAAGTTAAGGGATCATCAAAAAATTTAGTGTAGGAGTTTCATATGAAGAAGATCACAGGATTTCTGTGCCTCATTTTTCTGGTATTTGGTTCAGCTGCATACTCGCAGGTCCGACCTCCGGTCCAGACGCCTGAAAAAGATACGGCAAAACAGAACGCACCCGAAGATGAACCCGAAGAAAAAGAAACAGAAAAAGCAGAACAAACGGATTTTCCCGAGTCGTTTAAGGTTCAATATCAGGGCGGTCTGTTCGGTTACAGCAAGAAACAAAAAGGAACGATCGGGTTTGACGTAATAAACGAGAGGTTTATCTTTTACGGTGAAGACGGAAAAGAGAAGTTCTCGCTTCCTTACAGCTCGATCATCGTCGTTTATCCGAGCCAGAAAAAAGTTCAATCCGGAACCGGACGGGCTGTCGGCGCAGTTCCGATAATGGGCACCGGGATCCTCGGCGGCCTGATGAAAAAGAAAAAGAACTATCTGGTGGTACAGTTTGAAGACGCCGACGTCGGCGCAAAAGGCGATATAAATTTTCTTCTGGATACGGAGGAACTGGTGACATCAGCGATCAACACGATCGGAAACAACGCCGAAATGAAACCGCGCGGAGATGCTTATATCCGCTCAAAAGACTATTAATTGAGATCGCCGAAATGATTTTGAATCAGCGCGGCGATCGAGATCGAAGCCGTTTCAGCCCGCAGAATACGGCCGCCGAGCGTGATGATATGAAATCCATTATCGCGGGCCATTCCGATCTCTGGATCATCCCAACCGCCTTCAGGACCAATGACGGCGGTTATTTTTTTGTCCGGCTTTAGCGTTTCGAAACTTTCCCCGCCTGTTTCCGCAAACAGAATTCGCTCACCTTCCAAAGTTTTGACAAAGGCCTCAAATTCGAGCGGCGCTGCTATTTCCAAAAGTTTTGCGCGTCCGCACTGCTTTGAAGATTCGGTGATGATCTTCCGCCAGCGCGTCATTTTCTGCTCGATGTTCTTTGCCTTTACATCCGTCCGTTTTGTAACAAGCGGAACAAGTTTGGAAACACCGAGTTCGACGGCTTTCTGAACGACGAGTTCAAATTTGTCGATCTTCAAAAGTGCAGCGGCAAGCGTTAATTCGAGAGGGGATTCAGGGGAAACGGGTTCAACTTGCCGGAGGATCGACAAATCCGCACCGTTTTTCCGGAGCACCAAGATCTCGCACAGAAATTCATTTCCCGCTCCGTCAAAGATCCGGATCTTTTCGCCTTCCGCCAGCCGCAAAACGTTTTTCAAATGTTTTGCCTGCTCCGGATCAAGCACGGCAGAATCGTTTTCGATATCTTCCGGTTTTACGTAAAATCTTCTCATTCTTTCAGATCTTCAGAGCGGCTTTCGAATTTATTTTTGAAATCTTCCGAACTTTGGCGGAGATTTACCCAGTTTTCAAAGACTTCCGGCGAACCGAGCCAGATCGTCAGCCATTCGGCGATCTCCGCATTTTCGAGACGTTTATTTTGCGCAAGCTTTTGATTACCGGCGATCTCAAGGGCGCGCTTTTTACCGCTGATCGCGTTTTCGCGTACAAGCCTAAGACCTTCCTTATCATTATCGGATTGAAATTTTCGCCGAAGATTTTCGAGCTGGCGGATCGATGAAAGCGTCTCGCGCAGACTGTCCGTTTTCAGGATATTGCGGAACATCGGCGCGTATGGCGTTTCAAGCCGCCTTTCAACATCGAGCGCTAGGATCTCGGCGTGACGCAGTTCCGCTCCTTCATCTGCCAGAAGCCGGGCGATCCTCATCGGACTTTCTACCGCGCTGTCTCCGAACTCCTCCCGCACAACGATCTCGATCGCTTCGAGTTCGGCTCTTCCGATATTTTCGCAATCGAGCTTCTCCCAAACTTCGATCATCAGATCGTGTTTTGTACGTGAATTCCACATTTGTTAGTAAAGTGTGAGCGGTAAGCAGTTAGCAGTGAGCTGTAAATCGTGGGCAGTAAGAGGTAATCAGCATTTTACTGTGTGATGTCCCGTTTGGCTTGACTTGAATACTTTCCAGACGGCACTCTTCCTCACCGCTCACCGCTCACCGCTCACCGCTCACCGCTCACCGCTCACCGCTCACCGCTCACCGCTCACCGCTCACCGCTCACTTTCCCAATCAACTCCGTCGATGAATGATCCTTAGGATCGCCGACGATCGCCACCTGCCCGCCGCATTCCGCGACGATGTCTTTTTCGGGTACTGTTTCCGGGGTATAATCCGTGCCCTTTGCGTGAAAATCAGGTCGGATCGCGCGGATCAGTTCTTCGACCGTCGGTTCCTCGAAGATCGTCACGCAGTCAACGGCTTTCAGCGAGGCGACGATCTCTGCGCGTTCGTTTTCGGGCATATACGGCCGTGCATTACCCTTTAGGTTTCTAACCTGCTCATCGGAATTTATCCCGACAACAAGAAAATCGCCTAATTCCTTCGCGCCTGCCAGATAACGTATGTGCCCGACATGAAAAAGATCAAAACATCCGTTGGCGAGCACGATCCGTTTTCCGCCCCGGCGCTCGATCGCAACGCGCGCCGTAAGACGGATCCGGTCTAATATCGGAGCTGCCGGATCTTTTGTTTGGTCAAGTTTCATTTGATAAAGTCAAAAACGGCGGCGGCAACATTTCCTATAACTTGCCACTAGCTTTAGCTAGCGGCTGACTGCAAATAGAATTTGGGCTTTAGCCCAACATTTCGCGAAAATAAAATTCAATGGTTTTTACGCTTCAATGAACCGATCAATTCCTCAGGCGATATCGAAGCCGTCCCCTGTTTCATCACAACCAATCCGCCGGCGTGATTGGCGATCTCTGCGGCATCTTTGAAACTCAGTCCCGAAGCGAGCCCGAGCGCATAAACGGCGATCACCGTGTCGCCCGCACCGGTTACATCAACCGGCTCTTTTGATCCGACCGCGGCGACCGTATGCGGAGGCTGACCGCGTTCGATAAGCAGCATCCCGCGGTTGCCCCGTGTCAGAAGCAGCGCGTCGAGTCCGAGTTTTTCCCGCAGTTTTTCGCAATCTTTATCTGAAAATCCCGCGCCGAGGATCTGTTCGGCTTCTTCTTCGTTCGGGGTCGCACTTGTCGTGTTCTTAAATCGGGAAAGGCGGTTTCTTGAATCGATCAGGATCGGAATATTTCTTTCGCGGGCGATCGTTGTACAGATCCCGACGATCTCATCATTTGCGACACCGTAATTGTAGTCCGAAATCACTATCGCATCGCAGGAAAGCGCCGCTTCGGCGGCATTTTGGTTGAGAAGAAGCGCGGTTTCCTCATCGATCTCCTGCTTATTCTCGTAATCGATCCTGATCACCTGCTGACGCTGCGCATAGTGCTGACCGGCCAGAACCCGGACCTTTGTTGTGGTTTGAAATTCGTTGTTTGAAACTACAAGACGCGTATCGACGTCCGAATCTTCCAAAACGTCCAGCAGGTCTCTCCCGTTTCTGTCTGTTCCAACCAGTCCGACGGCGACCGCTCTTCCTCCGAGCGCAGAAACATTGACCGCAGCATTAGCTGCACCACCCGCGCGTGTTTCCGTTTCGTCGTGTCTCATTATAAAAACAGGAGCCTCACGCGAAACGCGGTCGATGGTTCCGCGCAAAAACTGATCAGCCACAAGATCGCCGACAATGAGGATCTCTTTGTCCTGAAAGACATTTGCAATAGTTTCTGAAAGCCTTTGCATTTAGAACAAGTTACTACAAATAAACAAACAAAAAAAGGTTGAAGACAATTCTTCAACCTCTTTCAGATCTTTATTTATGGGGCGGCTAGTGGGGCTCGAACCCACGACCTCCTGAACCACAATCAGGCGTTCTAACCAACTGAACTATAGCCGCCGTAAAAAACTCAAATTTCAAATCTCAGATTTCAAATTTCAGATTTGAGAAATCAGATTTCAAAAATCCGATTCAACAAAATGAACACGAATTATAGAATTTCGACCCGAAATTCGCAATCCAAAATTTGAAAATTGGTAATACGCCCGGCACGACTCGAACGTGCGACCCCCTGCTTAGAAGGCAGGTGCTCTATCCAGCTGAGCTACGGGCGCATAAGAGCATTGAAAATGTTAGCGACCTGTGCAGGTTTAGTCAAACGGCTTTGCGCTTTTGCGCCTTTCCGATAACGTCGAGCATTTTTTCAAAAACCGCGCTCTCATCCATTTCGCTTGTGTCGATGACGACCGCGTCTTTTGCTATCGTCAGCGGCGAATCTTCGCGCGATTTATCGCGGGCGTCACGGTTATTGATCTCGCTGAGAGTTTTTTCGTAGGTGGTTGAGATCCCTTTTGCGGAATCTTCTTCAAAGCGTCTTTGGGCACGCGCTTCGGGGTTTGCCGTGAGATAGAATTTTACGTCGGCATTCGGGAAAACGACGGATCCGATGTCACGTCCGTCTAGAACCGCTCCATTTTTTGCAGATTCACCAAGCTTTCTTTGACGTTCGACGAGACTTTTTCTGACCTCGGAAATTGTCGAAACGACGGAAGCCATTTGCCCGATCTCGTTTGTCCGGATCTCCGAAGAAACGTCGATGCCATCGAGCATAACGCGGAGTTTGTCGGATTTTCCGATCAGTTCGATCTCGGCATCTTTTGTGATCTCGATGATCTCTTCGCGGTCGCGAATATCTGTTCCGGATATCGAAACGGCGAGCCCGACGGCCCGATACATCGCTCCCGTATCGAGGTACAGAAGGTCGAGTTCTTTTGCGATCATCTTTCCGAGCGTGGATTTTCCGGCGCCCGATGGTCCGTCAATGGCAATTATCATCGTTTCGCTAAATTCCTTGTTTGAGATCCGGGGGTTTTCAAAAAAAGAGTTTATGTTTTTTTTCCGAATACGTGAAGTTCCGATCTTAATTATTTAAGAGTCTTGCGAGGGAAGCGAGCGCCGTTTCGATGTCTCTTTCTGAAACATCATAATGCGTCACCATCCGGATCGCGTTTCCAAATGGTATTGCCAGGATATTATCTTCTTTAAGACTTTCGCAGATCTCGGAAGAACTGAGCGCGGCATCGCTTACGTCAAATATCACGATATTAGTCTTCACGAGACCCGTGTCGATCTTAACGCCTTTCATCTCGGCGACACCTTCAGCAAGACGCTTTGCATTTTCATGATCTTCGATTAGCTTTGGCGGAGATTCTTCAAGCGCGACCAAACCCGCTGCCGCCAAAACTCCGGCCTGGCGCATTCCGCCGCCAAAACGTTTTCTCCAGACACGCGCTTCTTTAATAAAGTCTTTCGATCCGACGAGCATCGAGCCGACCGGTGCGCCAAGTGCCTTTGATAAACAAAACTGCACTGAATCGACGGCATTTGTCAGTTCGGCCGGAGTTTGCCCGGTTGCGGCCGAGGCATTAAAAATTCTGGCGCCGTCCATGTGTACCGGGATCCCGATCGCGTGTGCACGATCGCAGATCTCTTTGCATTCTTCGGCGTACATCACGCTTCCTCCGCCAAAATTGTGCGTGTTTTCAAGACAGATCAACCCGGTCGGGCAGGCATAGTATGCCTGGTTTACGTGAACTGCCGATTCGATCTCGCTCCAGGTGAGCATTCCGCTCGGATTCGCGCTTCTGACGGTTCTCACCATCACGCCTGATGCGACTGCCGGAGTTCCCATTTCCCAGTTAAAAATATGACCGCGTTCTTCGACGATTATCTCATCGCCCGGTTTTGTATGGAGTTTTACGGCGATCTGATTTCCCATCGAACCGGTCGGCGTAAAAAGCGCCGCTTCCTTCCCGAAGATCTCAGCAGCTTTTTCCTGCAGACGGTTTACGGTCGGGTCTTCGGCATAAACATCATCGCCGACTTCCGCTTCGGCCATCGCTTTCCGCATCGCCGGCGTCGGTTTTGTAACTGTGTCACTTCTGAGATCGATCATATTTCTTTAAGGAGCGCAGCCGGAGCGCGGGCATCCTGCCCGAACAAACGCAAAGCGTTTGAAAAGCCCGGGAACGCAGGCAGCCTGCCTGCACAAACGCAATGCGTTTGAAGAGCGCGGGTAAAACTCAAGCTGAATTAATAATACGCACTTTCGCGTTTTCGCAAACGCGGCACGCGGGCCGCGTGCGTTCCGGCAAAGCCGCCGGAGCGCGGGCATCCTGCCCGCACAAACGCAAAGCGTTTGAAAAGCCCGGGAACGCAGGCAGCCTGCCTGCACAAACGCAAAGCGTTTGAAAAGCCAGGGAAAAACTCAAGTTGAGTTAATATTACGTCTTTTCGCGTTTTTGCAAACGCGTGCACGCGGGTCGCGTGCGTTCCGGCAAAACCGCCGGAGCGCGGGCATCCTGCCCGCACAAACGCAAAGCGTTTGAAAAGCCCGGATAAGGCTCAAGTCGAATTAATAATACGCAGTTTCGCGTTTTCGCAAACGCGTGCACGCAAGCTGCGTGCGTTCCAAGAAAAACCGCGTGCGTTCCGGCGTACTACCTAAAACTATCGCTTATCTCTCTCAGAACATCCGCGCCCGGACACAGATCTTTTTCATCCAAAGAATTCAAAGGCCTTTCGCTTGTCTCAAGAAGTCCGTGAAAATTCTGCGCGCCGGCGTTCATATATAGCAAGCCGGTCAAAATTTCCTCACGCGATTTCGCATTCTGCATCGCGTTTATCGCCGAAAACTTATCGGAAGGATCCCAGTCTTTGGCAAGCTTATGAAGCCGGACTATCGAACCGTCGTGCATCCGCAGATCCGTTACGCTTCCTTCATCGTAGCTTGTTTTTATCTCGCGCCTAAGCGGTACGAAATCGACGGTCGCCGTCGCCTCAATGTGCTCCCTTACGTAATCGTAAGATTTTGTCGAGCCCTCATTGTTGTTAAAAGTCACACACGGACTGATCACATTCAGAAACGCAAAACCCGAATGCCGGAGCGCCGCTTTGAGCAGCGGAACGAGCTGCTCCTTGTCGCCCGAAAAGCTCTGGCCGACAAATGTTGCACCGAGTTCGATCGCGAGGCTTGCGAGATCTATCGTTTCAAAGAGATTTATATTGCCCGATTTGTTTTTCGAACCGAGATCCGCCGTTGCCGAATCCTGGCCCTTGGTCAAACCGTAGCAGCCATTGTTCATCACGATATAGACCATATTCAGATTCCGGCGGATGACATGGACAAACTGCCCCATTCCGATCGAAGCCGTGTCGCCGTCGCCTGAGATGCCGAGATATACAAGATCGCGGTTGGCGAGATTTGCGCCCGTTGCTACCGAAGGCATACGCCCGTGAACTGAATTAAAGCCGTGCGAATTCGAGAGAAAATATGCCGGTGTTTTTGACGAACAGCCGATTCCGGAAAGTTTGGCGACCTTATGCGGTTCGATGTTCAGCTGAAAACAAGCCTCGGCGATCGAAGCGGTTATCGAATCATGACCGCAGCCCGCGCACAGCGTCGAAAGCGCGCCTTCGTAATAATCAACCGTGTAGCCCAGATCGTTTTTGGGTAAATTCGGATGACGAAATTTAGAACGTACGTATGACATAATATTCTAAGAAGAATTATCCACAGATGGACACGGATCAACACAGATAAGAAAAAGATTCAGAAAATAAGAAAATAAATCTATATATCGAAGAATAAATCAGAAAAAATCTGTGTCCATCCGTGTTCATCTGTGGACAATTTATTTTCTTTACAGTGCTACTCTTTTAATTTCAATTTTTGGTCTCCCAAAATTTATCAGCAATCCAATTTTCAAACCGGTCGCTTTAAGATAATTGAGACACTGAGCTTTTTGTGCAGCGTCCAATGCATTTATGGCTTTGATTTCTACAATTACCGCATCCTCGACAAGTAAATCTGCGTAGTATTTTCCAACAGGAATCCGATCGTAGAAAACTTCAATCTCATGCTGCTGAAAAACTTTCAAACCTGACTTTCTCAATTCGTACGCCAAAGCGTTTTCATACACCTTTTCCAAAAACCCACTGCCCAACGAATTGCTTACCGTAAATGACGCTCCAATTATTTTCTCCGTTATCTGGTTGACTTCGTTGATCTTACCATCGAAAAGCTTTTCCAAGATCCCTGATTTATCTGTGTCCATCCGTGTTCATCTGTGGATAATTTTTTTACTTCTACAAATTTGACTTGATCTGATTCAGAATATTATCAGCCGTGATCGGAGTTCCGTCGTAATTCAACACCGAGACGAGTTTTTTCGGATCGATCCCCAGTTCGATCAGCATCAGACTTCGAAACTGCGCATCGCGGTTTTGTTCGATGACAAAAACTTTTTCATGCGTATCGATAAAATCGACAAACGCTTTTCCAAACGGAAACGCTTTTACGCGCATTGCATCGAGCCGGATATCTTCGTCATTCAGAAGCTGGATCGCCTCTTCTGCCGCGTAAACGGAAGTTCCGAAAAACAAAACACCAAATTCCGATCCGTTTTCTATCTGATAAAACTCAGGCGCGGGAACCATTTCCTTTGCCGTGTTCCATTTTGTTATCAAACGGTCAACATTCCGTTTGTATGCATCGCCGGCTTCGGTATAAACAGCGTATTCATCACGCGAAGTTCCACGTGTAGTAAATGCGCCTTTTGTTAAATGTGTTCCGGGAATTGTCCGGTAAGGAATTCCGTCACCGTCCGTGTCCAGATAGCGGCCGTATCTTTCTATTTTATCGAGCGCTTCTGCGCTGAGTGTTTTTCCGTGATCATATTTGCGCGCATCATCCCATTTCAGCGGTTTTGTAACGTGATCATTCATTCCGAGATCGAGATCGGTCATCAGGATAACGGGCGTCTGAAGTTTTTCCGCAAGATCAAAGGAATCGGCGGTCATTTCAAAACATTCGGTCGGCGAAGCGGGTATCAGCAAAACGTGTTTTGTATCGCCGTGCGAAGCATACGCGGCTTCGAGAATATCGGATTGCTGTGTGCGGGTCGGCATTCCGGTCGAAGGTCCGGTTCGCTGGACGTTTATCAAAACGGTCGGAATTTCGGCAAAATATGCGAGTCCGAGGAATTCATTCATCAACGAAACGCCGGGGCCGCTTGTCGCCGTAAAGGATCTTGCGCCGTTCCAGTTTGCACCGATCACCATTCCGATCGCGGCTAATTCGTCTTCCGCCTGAACGATCGCGAAATTGTTTCGGCCCGTTTCTTTATCGACGCGGAGTTTTTTTGCGTATTTTGTAAAAGCATCGACAACGGAGGTCGAAGGCGTGATCGGATACCAGGCGGCAACCGTCGCGCCTCCATAGATCGCGCCTAAGGCACACGCCGTATTTCCATCAAGCATTATCGAATCACCGACGGCGTCGCGTCTTTCGACGCGTATATCGAGCGGATACTCAAAATGCTCGTGAACGTAATCGACACCTAATTTAAGCGCCGTGATATTCGGTTCGATAAGTTTTTCCTTGCCCTTGAACTGCTCGCCGAGCATTTCGACCAAAACTTCAAATTCAATATCGAGAAATGCCGATAGCGCTCCGACATAGATTATATTTTTGAACAGCTGCCGGAGCCGCGGATTTGTAAATGCATTGTTGGAAAGCTCCATCAGAGGGATCCCGATGTAGTTGATGTCTTCGCGGATATATTTTTCGTGCAGGAGTTTCGAACTGTCGTAAAGAAAATAACCGCCAGTTCGCACACTCTCGACATCCTTCATCATGCTCTGCGGATTTACGCAGACCATCAGATCGATCCCTTCGCGGCGTCCGAGAAAACCCTTTTCCGAAACTCGTACTTCGTACCACGTCGGCAATCCCTGGATGTTTGAAGGGAATATATTCTTCGGCGTAACGGGAATTCCCATCCGGAAGATCGACTTCATAAAAAGCGCATTCGCACTCGCCGAGCCCGTCCCATTGACGTTGGCGAATCTGATGACAAAATCGTTTATTTTCACTTCGTTCATATTCGAGACTCAAAGATTCAAAATTCAAGAGCTGAACTTGGATCCTTTCATACCGGAATTTCGGAGGTACTTGATGAAGCCGCTGATTTGATTACTCAGGCTGATCAAATTTCGATAGATCGATTCAAAATCCGGTTCAGATATGTATTTCCTGTCTTTCGCGAAAGTCATCTGTGCTCTCACCTCACCACAAGATGCTTTCGCTATATACAAAAAATGCACGAATTCCTTATTTCCGTTTCGTTCAAATCCTTCAGCAATGTTTGAAAAAATAGAGACAGACGCACGTCGTATCTGATCTCTCAGGACATAATCCTGACTGAATCTTCCAACCGCTGTTAGGTCATAAATTTGGTTAGCGAGATCCTTGCCCAGGTTCCAAATTTCTAAATCTTCAAATCGTTCAATTTTCGGCACGAGCTTAATCGTTCCTTAATAGGTTTAATTCCCCGTAGCTCTGCTACGGAATAAGGAAAAAAGTAACAATCTGATTTTGATACCTCGCCAACTCTGCTGCGAGGTAGGTCATTCAGGAATCTTGAATCTTGTTTCTTGAACCTTGAATTTTATAAGTTTTCGTCACGTTATAAAAAAACTCCTGCATATCCCACGCCGCGGTCGGGCATCTTTCGGCACACAGACCGCAGTGGAGACAGACGTCTTCATCTTTGACCATTACCCGCGCGGTCGGCAGGGTTTCCGAGACATAAAGATCCTGCGCTTTATTCAGCGCGGGGACTTTCAGCTTGTTTCGCAGAGCGTCTTCTTCGTCCTCATTTTTTGTGAACGTGATACACGCCGTCGGACAGACATCGACACACGCATCGCATTCGATACATTTCGGTGCGTCAAAAACGGTCTGGACATCACAATTCAGACAGCGCTGTGCTTCCTTAAAACCCGTCGGTAAATTAAAACCGAGTTCGACCTCTACCTTGCGGTCTTTGAGCGTGATCGATTTATCCGCTTGCGGAACAATATATCGTTCATCCGGAACGACCTCGCTGTCGTATGCCCATTCATGAATCCCCATTTTCTGGCTGCGGAGGTTTACAAAAGGTGCGAGACGCTCGTTTACATCTTCGCCTTTGCAAAGCCGGTCGATCGAGATAGCCGCCTGATGTCCGTGCGCAACTGCGGTGATAATATTTTCGGGACCGAAAGCCGCGTCGCCGCCGATGAAGACTTTCGGATGTGTGGTTTGGAATGTAACTTTATCGACCACCGGCATTTCCCATTCGCCGAATTCGATGCCGATATCTTTTTCGATCCACGGAAAAGCATTATCCTGTCCGATCGCCATGATCACATCATCCGCTTCGATAAAAACATCCGGTTCGCCGGTCGGTACGAGTTTGCGTCTTCCGCTTTCGTCATAGACCGGTTCGACGCGTTCAAAGGTCATTCCTTTCAGCACGCCGTCTTCAACGACAAACGACTTCGGATTGTGATTATCAAGGATCGGAATATCCTCATGCATCGCATCTTCTTTTTCCCACGGCGATGCCTTCATATCTTCAAACGGACTCCGCACGACTACCTTTACGTCTTCGCCGCCGATCCTTCGCGACGTACGGCAGCAGTCCATCGCCGTGTTTCCGCCGCCGACAACTATCACTTTTCTGCCGACGCTTGTCGTATGTCCGAATGCAACGCTGGCCAGCCAATCGATACCGATGTGAATATTCGTTTTTGTATCCCAGCGACCCGGCAATTTCGTAAGATCCTTTCCGCGCGGCGCTCCCGTTCCGATAAAGACCGCGTCATAATCCTTATCGAGGATTTCCTTCATGCTCTCGACATACTGATTAAAGTGCGTGTGAATGCCGTCCATATCCAGTATGTAATCGACCTCTTCATCCAAAACGCGTTCGGGCAGACGAAAAGCCGGGATCTGCGTGACCATAAAACCGCCGCCTTTTGATTGATCGTCGTAAAGATGAATTTCATAACCGAGCGGAGCAAGATCACGGGCAACAGTTAAAGAAGCGGGGCCGGCGCCGATCAGTGCGATCTTTTTGCCGTTTGGCGAAAACGGACCTTTCGGCATAAGGTGTTTTACTTCTTCCTTGTTATCTGCGGCAACGCGTTTGAGGCGGCAGATCGCAACGGGTTCTTCCTCTTCAAGGCGGCCGCGTCGGCAGGCCGGTTCGCACGGGCGATCGCAGGTTCGGCCGAGGATTCCGGGGAAAACGTTGGAATCCCAGTTGATCATATAGGCTTCAGTGTATTTCCCCCGGGCGATCAAACGAATGTATTCGGGAACAGGCGTATGAGCCGGACAGGCGTATTGACAGTCAACAACCTTGTGAAAATATTCAGGGTCTTTAATATTCGTAGGCTTCACTCGTTCTTACCCTTTGTGTTGTATTTTGGAGAATTTGTACTCTAAAAATAGTATGTTTTGGTGCTTTGTTCAATAAAATTCTCTCAAAGTGATGGGTTTAGAGCGATTTGATTGGGATCCGGTGTGAATTGTGTGGAATTGAAAATAGTCGATAATCGATAAATTCAGTCCCAAGATCAAAGTTAGGTTTGCTCAAAGCCGTTGAAAATGGCGATATATCTGTAGCCCACGTCGCAAGCCGTGGGTAGATTAAAAATGTGGATTTCAGCCATTGAAAATGGCGACATAAAACGCATATGTCGTGGTTTCCAACCACTTAAAATGTCACGAAAGATTCCCACGGCTTGCGCCATGGGCTACAGATATGTCGTCGGTTTCACCGACTAAGAAGGCATTTACACATCATGAATATCAAGTATTTCTTGTAAATCACGAGAAAAACCGTTTCGTTTAGATTTGTAAAAATTTATTTCGCGGGTTTCGTGGTTGAAGCGATGGTAACCACTTTCCATTTGCCATTTATCTTTTCCCAGACTTCGAGCCAGGCAAACTCCGTCAGATCAGATTCTTCTTCTCCTTTCTCGTTCTTAAAAGTTCCGCTGACACGTTTTTCGACGATGATCGTCGCGAGCGTGCCGTCTTTTGAGATCCTGATTACGGGCGGTTTTACGTCTTCCCATTCTTTAAATTTGTAGGATGCAAAATAATTCTTAAAGCGCGCAAGATTGGCGGCTTTGTCTTGAGTTCTGACCTGCCCGCGCTGGATCTGTGTGACATTGTCAGCGAATGATTCAAGAAAGAGTTCAGCATTGTAGGTTAAATGTGCGGTTTGATGTTCTTTGTGAAGCCGGAGAAGTTCCGCGAGATCTTTCACCTCCGAAGGAACGTCGAGTATTTTTTCATCTGCCGTGTTTACGTCTATCCGGCTGAATTTCAACGTCCATTCTCCGGCGCTGTCCGTTGCGACAACTGTAGAGGGTAATTCCAGTTTTCCGGCTCTCTTCCAATCCGCGAATACATTTTTTACAGTTTCACCGGAATTCGGGACCGGAAGAATATAACCTGAAAGACGCGATGTTTCTCTATCAAAAAAGAGAAAGATATCTCCGCCTAAAGCATTCTTTGCTTTTACTTTCAAGCTTCTCCGATTTTCAAAATCCTCTTCGCCGGCAAACTGAAATCCGGTGAACATATTTTCAAAATCAAACGCCATTCTTTGGAATTCGTGTAAGTTCACGACAAGCCGTTCGAAAGGCGAAACGATCGCAAAACCGGGCGATCCGGCAGATCTTCTCCACGCCAGTGAATCATTGATAAAGACCTCAGAATCCTCGTCTTTATATTCAAAACTCTGCGTGAAATATGTTTTGTTCGACCCGAAAGATCTGATCAGCGTTGTGTATCTGCCTTTTGGTCCCGTGCACTCGGCAAACGCCTCGATGCTTCGGATCTGCCGGATGTCCTGTTCGGCGCCGACAGCCGCCTTGGCAGCGGCAAAGACTTTCTGAAGTTCAGCTTGTGCGGAGTTTGTCTGAACTGACGCGAAGAAATAAAAACCGATAAATATGAATGCAAAAAAAGGCGCACGCAAAAGCGGCCTGAAACAAAACATAAACTGCTCCTGAAGAAATAATTTGGATTTGGTCAGCAGAAACAGTTAAACACAGATAAAGCAGGGAACTCAATAAAAACGGACAGAGAGTGTTTTAGCCACCGGAATTGATGACCTTTATTTTTCGACAAATACCGGAGCCTGCTGAAATTTTCCGTCTTCAAGACGAGTCAGTTTTTTCAGCTTGCCGGTTTTTACGTTCATCAGATGGATCGAATATTCGGTCCCTTCATTGTCGGACATTTCGATCGCCAGCCATTTTCCGTCAGGTGACCAGCTGTGCCAGCCTTCGCCTGATTTGTTATCGGTAAATTTCCATTGTTTCTTTCCGTCCGGCGTAACGGCATAAAGACTGCTTTTTCCGTTTTGGACCGATTGATATGTGATGAACCTGCCATTCGGATTCCATTGCGGCGGACCTGCATGATAATTATGCCATTTGGCAGTTTTATCGTCCTTTGGATAGTTTGTGAGCTGTCTGAGGTCCGAACCGTCGGCGTTCATTATGTAGAGTTCGTCGAAGGTAGTTCGCTCAGGAGAAGGTTTTTCTTTTGAACCGCGGAAGACGATCTTCTTACCATCGGGTGAAAAAGCCGGATCACCGATTCGGGCCAGTTCGACAGGCAGCTTTCTTAAGATTTTTCCGCTTTCAAGATCGACGATATAGAATTGCCGCTCATTCTCGAGTCTCGGCGTGACGACGATCTCGCGGCCGTTTTTTCTCGTGCTCATCCAGCTGTCATTTAATCTTTCACTGAAAAGCTTTTTGACGCCGGAGCCGTCCGCGTTCATTTCATAAAGAAAATAACATCGCTTGCAGGCATTCCGGTCGCTGACAAAAAGTATTTTGTTTTTATGCGCAAAATAGGTCCAGGCGACGTCCGGATCGTTTGTAATATTTTTCCTTCCCTTTCCGTCCATTCCCATTATGTAAATGTCGTAATCATCCGATTCCTGATTTTCAAAGACGTTGAAAGCGATCAGATATTTATCCGCTTCTTGAGGAAAGACGGCTACAAAAGACCCGAAAAGGAGAAAAGTAATGGCGGCAATTCCGAGTATGGTTTTCATATTGAGAATATAAGAGTTTTGTGCAGTGATGGTATTGGAAAAATATTACTTAACTGACGGGAACATAATTCAGCACGCCGTTTTTTCTTTTTAAATAGTCTTCCGGCGTAAATCCGGAAAAGCACTTAAAATCGTTAATAAAATGTGCCTGATCGTAGAATCCGCAGTCTGCGGCGATAAACGACCAGTTGATCTCACCGATGGTTTCGACCTCGCTGATCGCTTTTTGGAAGCGCAGGATCTTTGCATACGACTTTGGCGTAACGCCGACGCGGAGTTTGAACATCTCCGTAAAATGCTTTTGTGAATAACCGATCTTGTCGTATAGCCGCCCGAGACTGACCTGATCGGGGCTCGCGGTGATCTGCGAGATCGCGTATTTTACGCATTCATTTACATCGAGTTTGGCGCGGTAGCGGTCGATAAGAAATTTTTCGGTGATCGCAAAACGTCCGAAGATATCCGGTTCACCCAAGAGTGTTTCGCGTAAATTCTCAAAAGCTTTGCCCCACAAAAGGTCGGTATCGATCACGCAGTCGCTCATCTCATTCATCGGCACCGGAAAGAAGGGATATGCCATGCCTTTTTTAAAGAGAATTACGATCATCGCCGAATCCTTTCCGGAAGGGATCGATATCGGTTCTGTACGGACGCCCGAAGCCCAGGCATTTTTACAGACCTGAATCTCGTCGAGGGTTTCATTATCGTAGATGTGCTTTGGCGTGCCCGAAAGATCGATGATGATCTCGGTATTTCCGTCAGGAAGAAAACGGTCGATCGCGTGCGAGGGATTTACGTCCTGATGATAGATCAGCGTTTCGATAAACTGATCGAGCGGCGGATCGGGAATTTTTGCTTCGAATATCATTTATTGAGTTTTATCAGCATTTCCGCAACGTTTGCGCCGAGACGTTCGACGTTTTCCTGCATTATCTCATCCTTAAAATTTCCGTCATCATCAAACGCCTGGTAAGAACCGGAAACGGCGATCTGCGCCGGAAGTACAATCACGCCGATCATCGAAAGGATCTTTCTGATATCAAAAAGTCCGCGAAGTCCGCCTAATTTTCCGGGTGAAGCGCTCATGATCGATGCCACCTTTCCGCTGAAGACCGCCAGACCCGCGATATCGCCGTTTGCCCGCGATGTCCAGTCGATCATATTTTTCAGCGCTCCGGAAACCGAACTGTTATATTCCGGCGAGGCGATCAGAAAACCGTCGTTTTCAAGCATCAGTTTCTGAAGCTTTGTCACATTTTCCGGAAATCCTTCATTTGATTCGATATCGCCGTCGTAAACCGGCAGCGGATAATCCTTAAGATCGATCACGGTTACGATCGCTCCCGCCTTTCGGGCACCTTCCGCGGCGACCCTCACGACCTTTTTGTTTGATGAATCTTTTCTCAATGCTCCGGCAAACGCCAGTATCTTTGGTGGTTGTGTCATGTCGTTTTAATGTTTACAGGATTTAATTTTGCCACGAACGCGGCGAAAAGTGAATACTTTGCGTAATTTGAGTTTAGCGCGTCAGTGCATATAATCACCGAAGAAAATTCACACTGATCAATCGAGAGGAAAATCTGATATGAAACGCTTAATTTTAACGGCAGTTATTTTTGTATGTTTAGCGACCGGAGCTTTTGCGCAAAATCTGGGAAAACCGGGTGAAAGAGCCGGAAGCGGATTGCTGGCGCTCCGCGCTGCACAGATCATTACCGGAACAGGAGCGGCGCCGATCAAAGACGGCGTGGTGATCTTAAAAGACGACAAGATACTCACCGTCGGAAAATTCGGAAGCGTAACGATCCCGGCAGGTGTAAAGGAAATAAACCTCGGAGATGCAACGCTGATGCCCGGTTTTATCGATGCGCATACACACATCATCGGACGGGTGCTCGGAGATCCGGAAGGTAATAATGCGCGTTTCCGGGATTATGATTCGTTCGGATCGATCCTCGGCGTGAAAAATGCTGAAAAAACTCTGATGGCCGGTTTTACGACGATCAGAAATGTCGGGGCGGGAAATTTTGATGATCTTGCACTGAGAAAAGCGATCAACGAAGGATGGATCCCCGGCCCGCGGATGCTTACGGCCGGACATTCGCTCGGGATCACAGGCGGCCACTGCGACGAAAACGGCTATAAACCCGGTGCGGCGGACGGCGATGTGCGGACTGGAATCGCAGACGGCGTCGATCAGGTACGGGCGGCGGTCAGATATCAGATCAAATACGGTGTTGACGTAATAAAAACCTGCGCGACGGGCGGAGTTTTATCCGAAGGAGATGCGGTCGGCGTTCAGCAGTATTCTTTTGACGAGCTCAAAGCGATGGTTGACGAAGCAGCCCAGCATGAAAGAAAGGTCGCCGCGCATGCGCACGGCACCGAAGGGATCAAGGTTGCCGTTCGTGCGGGTGTGGCATCGATCGAACACGGTTCTTTTCTCGATGAGGAAGGCGCAAAGCTGATGAAACAGAAGGGTACGTATCTGGTCCCGACTTTGATGGCCGGCGAAACGGTCGAAACACTTGCAAATAAAAATATCTTAACGGGACATCGTGCGGAAAAAGCACTTGACGCGGCCCGGGCGATGCGAAACATGATCAAGATCGCAATCGCAAATAAGCTGCTGATTGCGGTTGGAACAGACGCCGGCGTGATCCCTCACGGGACAAACGGTCATGAATTCACACTGCTCGTCGAATGGGGCGGAATGAAACCGCTAGATGCGATCACTGCGGGAACCTTAAACGGTGCGAAACTACTTGGTGTCGATAAGATGTTGGGTTCGCTCGAAGTGGGTAAATATGCTGATATTGTTGCCGTCAAAGGTGATCCGCTGGCAAATATCAGACTGCTTGAAAATGTCGATTTTGTTATGAAGAACGGAGTGATCTACAAGGGGAATTAATTACATTTCCAACAAATGATGAGGCGGTCTAATATGTCTTGAATTGCGCAGCGAAGCTGCAACAAGACAATAGCCAGATGTGAAACTTCTGGTAGTGTGTCATTTTATACCACGCCCTGAAGGGGCGTAAGGAAGTTCTGTTGCGCCTTCAGCGCAAGAAGCAATTTCCTATTTATCCAGACGTTTCACATCTGGCTATTGTCTTTAGGCCGCGTTGCGGCGAAAAGAGTATCTTTAAGACAGCTTCATTTCCATTTATTTGGATTTACAACTCGTCTTTTGTAATTATCTCCGCCATTTCGATCAGAACTCTTGCCGGATTTTTGCCGATATTTCTCGGGACGCTGGAATTGATCTGGATAGCAAGCGAGAGCTTGTGATCGGGAAAATACATCGTGTCCGTCATATAACCCGGAAAAAATCCGCTGTGGCCGTATGTGACCCCAAGGGGCGTCGGGCGGATTATCGATCCGAGACCGTATTTTGAACCCTTGCCGAGCATCGGAGCATCTACGCCGTCGATCATTTTCGAAACCATTTCGGGCGCAAAAGCCTTTCCTTCATAGATCATTTTTGTCCAGCGCGCGAGGTCTTCGGTGTTTGCGATCATTCCGCCGCCGGTCCATTCAAACTGCGGATTGATGATAAATTTTCCATTCTCCAAAACTCTGTCTTTTCCGCCAAACGGATTATCGTTTCCTGCATATCCCTGGATCAGTCCCTTGAGTTTGCGTTTGTCCTGCGGAAAAGTATTTCTCAGCTTCATCGGCTTTAGCACGCGTTCTTTCGCCAGCTGATAATAGGTTTTGCCCGTCACTTTCTCCATGATCATTCCGAGCACGATAAAATTCGTGTCCGAATAATCCCAGCCCTTGCCTGCCTCAAAAGGCGCTTTTTCGTCAAATAGATAAGATATCAGTTCAAGCGGCGTCCAGACCTTATCGGGATTTGCCGTCAGATCTTTTGTAAACTGATCCTTAAATTCATAACGGATGAGGCCGCTGGAATGAGTCATCAACTGCCGGATCGTAATATCTTTCGAATTCGGAAGACGCGAAAACCATTTTTCCCCGCCGAGATATTTTTCAATCTTATCGTCTAGACCGATCTTCTTTTCGTGGATCAGCTGCATAGCTACCGCTGCCGCATAAGTTTTTCCGACGCTTCCGGCGCACATAATGTCGCCGGGCTTCATTTTTGTTTTTGACTCAAGATCGGAATAACCCGTAGCGATCGCAAAGCAATTTCCGTCTGCCTGACAGACGCCGATCGTCGCTCCGGCAAACTTTGCTTTGCCGTGCCAGTCATCGAGATTTGTCTGAAGTTTTTCGCGAAGCGAAGCGGTGTTGTTTGCCGAAGGCTGCGCGAAGACAGCGGCGACATTAATCAGGATCGTAAAAGTTAAAATTATCAGCAGTTTCTTTTTCATAATTTACCCCGGCGCTAGAAGCCGTAATCAGTTAATCAACCATTCCTTTTTCTTTTTCGCTGCAGCCGTTCGGTTCGATCGTCGAGATTGAATTTCCGAGTTTCCACCCGTCAGCTGTACGGATCAGATGAAACGCATTCATTCCGCAGTGCTGCAGTTTGCCGTTTACGACGAAGATATAGCGTCCGTGGATCACGGCCATATCGCCGAAAACGTGCGTTTTAGTATCGTGCATTTTCTCGGAGAGTTCACCGCGCTTGACGGCGAAGAATTTTGAAAACGCTTCGCGCGTCAGATTCTCCGTTCGTTTCTTTCCGCTCCGGTCTTCGATCACCGCGGTCAGCTGCGATTCGGGTGTGTGAATATCGATGATCTCCTGCGGTTTATGCGCAGCCATCAATTCGAAAAGCTTTTCTACCGCCGCAAAAGCTTCGCCGTTTTCCGAAGACTGATCTTTTGTTTTATCGCAGCCGGCGGCTTCAAGCGTCGAAGTTCCGTTGGCGATCTTCCAGCCGTTTTCCGTCCGCAATAAATGAAACGCATTCACGCCGCAATGCGAAAATGTTTCGCCTACATGAAAGGTGTATTTGCCGTAAACCACAGCCGAATCACCGTAAATTTTTACTTCCTTTTCCGGCATCTTCTCGATCAACTCGCCGCCCTGCGATCCAGCGATCATTTTTGAAAAAGCATCGGCGGAGAAGTTTCGTGTAGTTGAGAGTCCTTCGCCCGAGCGCGGTTTATCAATCGCTGTGATCTGCCCGTTTTCAAGGAACGTTGCGCGGATCGCGGCGGCATCTTTTGCTTTCATCGCCGCGAAGAGTCTATCAGCTACCTCGGCGGCGGCCTGTTCGTCGGTTGGTTTTTCGATCATAGAATTTGCGATCCGCGGCGCGATCTCATCAAGCCAGCGGTTTAATTCCGGCTGCGGATAGTATTTTCCTTTGAGCATAACGCCCGCACGCTTTTCGGTGTTTGAAATGTCCTCGAGGGGATTTGCATCGAGAAGTATCAGATCCGCGTTTTTTCCTTTTTCGATGGTTCCCGTTTTTCCGATCGTTCCGAAAAACATCGCCGGATTTTTTGTTCCGGCCTCAAGCGATGCGTAGGGCGATAAACCGGCAGCGTTGAGCGCGCGGAGTTCGCGGTGCTGGGAGAAACCATAGAGAAAAAGAAATTCGGGTGAATCCGAACCTGCCATTATTTTTCCGCCGGCGTCATAGATCGCTTTGATCATTTTGTCGCGGATCGCGATCCAGCGCGCACGTTTTTCGATCGGAATAGAGAACAGCGGATGTTTTTTGTGAAAATTTATATACCGTTCCTGAATGGTTTTAGGATAGAAACGGAAATCGGGCTGTGCGCGGATCGATTCCTCGCTTCGCGGTATGCCGAAGGTATCTTTCATAAAATGCTGTGTCGGGTTTACAAATGGATTTGATTCGACCGTCCGTTTTGCAACCAGCGGGATCTTTTTTTCGTCGACAAAATCCAGACTTTCCCAGTTCTTCGCCTGATAAATATAGAGATCAGAGATCGAACCCGTCATCGGCGCATCATCCGCCAGAAGAAGCTCCATATAGCCGTCAAGATGTTCGATCTGCTGCTTTGCTGTTAGTGCTCTTTCTGCGCCGACAAAACGCGAATCGGCATGACCAACCACGCGGATCTTCTGTTTCGCAGCTTCATCTACGGCCGCTTCATAGACTTTTGCGTCAATAAACGTCGTAATTTTTATAAAATCATAGCCCGCCGCTTTTGATCTGCGAACCGCTTCGCGGGCTTCCTCTTCGGTTTTTACAACAAAATTATTTCCCTGCTCTCTGCCTGTCAGGTGCGGGCTCGCCGAGTAGATCGTCGGAGCGATGATCTCGCCCTTTGCCGACTTTTCGCGGAGGATCAATTGTTCGGGCGTGCCGATCATCAGGCGGATCGTCGTCACGCCGTTTGCGACCATCACTTTCAACTCATCATCAGCTATCGAATCCGGGAAATCGTCGCCGTCAGAAAGAAGATGGGTGTGCATGTCTATCAGACCCGGGATCAGATACTTTCCTTTTCCTTCAACGAGCTGCGCATCTTTTGGAATACTGACATTTTTACCGATCCCGGCAATGATACCGTTTTTTACTAAAACGGTCTGATCTTTCAGGACACGTTCTTTATCCATCGGAATTACGTTTACACTCGTAAATGCAACGGTTTGGGCAAATACCGACGCACAACTCAAGAGAACAAACGCCGTCGCCATAAATAGATTTTTCATTTTGTTTTTTTCCTTAGCCGAGGATCCACCCGTATTGAGTGTTAGAAGGCACAGCTCCTTTTGACCGGTAATCCGCTTTTAGTTTTGTCACGTAATCCGAGGGAATCGCATTCATTTTTGCTTTTACATCGATCCCGTAAACCTTTGCCGAATTGAGCCCGAAGATCTTTTCCTTCACCTTGTCTGTCAACGGCGCAAACTTAAACCTTTTCATCAGATCGTCAGGCATCTGAATCCGCTTAAAGGCTTCGATCTGCCATTGCGGACTGCCCCACCAGATCGAATCCGTTCCCCACAAAACGTGGTCTTCACCAAACGCCTCGATCATCTGTCCGAGCATAAACGCACAGAGCTTTGGCTGCGTGATCGCCGTCATTCCGAATGTCGTACCGAGATCCATATAGACGTTTGTCATCTCCGGATTCCTTTTTCGCATCTCGCACAGATCGGTGATCCACGGGATATTCGTGTTTGTTTTGAAGTCGTCTTCGACCGCCGGAAGCGCATCGCGCACTCCTTTAAAGCCCGCGTGATAGATCAGAAAATTCATGTCAGGAAAATCCCGCGCCGCTTTTTCAACGTCTTTCGGACTGCTGTGATCGATCTCCCAGCCGGGCAAAGGCAAGCCTTTATGGACGCAGATATTTTTTATCCCGATCTTTTTCGAGTATTCATAAAAAGGATAGGCGATCTTCTCATCGTCCATCCACCAGCCGACGCTTCCGTCCGCCAGCGGCTGGCCGGGATATCCTTTCCATGCTTCAGGTTTTAATGTTTCAAACTGCCGGTGCATCGATTCGAGTTCGGAGCTTCCCAGATCGGGCGAAAATGTTCCGTGCGAAAGCAGTCTTTTGGATCTGGCAAGACCGTTTATCTCGGCGCGCGTTTCAAACATCTCCGCCGGCGTTAAAACATTCTGCTCATCGGACTTTGCCGGAAGACCGGTGATCACAGCCATCGAGGTATCACTGTCTAAGAACATCTCTTTTATATAATTTGCCAGATAGAGATCTTCCCATTTGTGTTCTTTTCCGGCGAGATCCGTATTTCCCCAATATCCTCCGACCTCGCGGTATTGGAGCAGCGCCGGAACCTCGATGATCTTTGGCGCGGCAACGTGGTGGGTGTGAATATCAAAAATAAACGGCGTTTTCGGAAACTTCTCGTCTGAAGCCGCAATTTCATAAAGCTCGCTCTCATCCGCCTTGAAATAATTTCCGAAGACCGAATTCATCGCAAGAAATGCGGCTGCCATTCCGCCGCTCGAAGCAAGAAACTTCCGGCGTGAGATCCCGAGTTTTTTCGAAGTTTCCGAAGCGATCTCGATCAGACGGTGTTCGACCTTTTTCTGATCTTCGGTTTGATCAAGGGGTGCGAATTCTTCGGTCGAAACGATCTGTGTCGGGATAGGCAGATGGTTCACTTCCGCGTCACACTTTTGTATCCATGTTTTATTCTTTTTCATACAGGGGCAATCCTTTTCGTTTTTCCGGTTAAAAGACCGTCTGTAATATGCGGTTTTATTGATATTGAACAGATCGAAGAATTGGTCACGATACAAATTCTACGCAAAATGAAAACTAAGGTTTCAGTGCGGCAAGAATTTTTTTAAGATTAAAGGGAATAAAAACAGGGCATTTTTCTAACCGGCTTAAGATAAGTCCAAAAACATGATCAAAACATTTCAGGATAAAACTCCGAAGATCGATGAAAGCGTTTTTGTCGCAGAAAATGCTGTGATCATCGGCGATGTAGAGATCGCCAGGGATGCGAGTATCTGGTACGGCTGCGTGCTTCGCGGTGACGTCAACTACATCCGCATCGGCGAACGCTCCAATATTCAGGATGCGACAGTTATCCACGTTTCAAGTATCGGCGGAGATTTTGCAACTATCATCGAGCACGACGTTACGGTCGGTCATTGTGCGACGATCCATGCATGCTATATCGAAACCGGCTGTCTGATCGGAATGGGAGCGATCATTCTTGACGGGGCAAGGATCGGAAAAAATTCGCTTGTCGGCGCGGGAAGCGTCGTTACGCCGGGAACTGTCATTCCGCCGAGATCTTTGGTTTTGGGAAGTCCGGCAAAAGTAAAACGCGAACTGAGCGATGATGAAGTGAAGGATCTTGAGAAATTCTGGCGGGGTTATGTCGAGTTAAAAGACATTTATAAACGGGAACTTTAAGCTCCGGCCTGATAGTAAGTCTATGCGAAAGATACTGATATTGTTTGCGCATCCGCGTCTTGAGAATTCACGGGTAAATATCCGTTTGCTTGAGCAGATACCGCAGACCGAAAATATCACTTTCCGCGATCTTTACGAAGAATATCCGGATTTTAATATCGAGGTCGAAGACGAAAAAGCCCTGCTTTTAGAAAACGATATAATTATCTGGCAGCATCCGTTTTTCTGGTATTCCGCGCCGCCGCTGCTCAAGCAGTGGATCGACCTCGTGCTCGAATACGGCTGGGCCTACGGTGAAAACGGCGACAAATTAAAAGACAAGATAATTTTTAACGCGATAACGACCGGCGGTAATGAAGACGCATATTGTCCGCAGGGTTACAACTGTTACACGGTTCCCGATTTTATGAAGCCCTTTGAGCAGACCGCGCGGCTTTGTCTGATGGATTATCTTCCGCCGTTTACGACAATGGGAACGCACCGGATGAATAAAGAACAGATCGAACGCGCCGCTTTAAAATACGGAAAATTCCTGAAACTGATAAGCAACGGCGACTTTGATCTGGAAAAAGCAAGGTCGGTAAAGTATTTGAATGAAATGCTTTGAAGAGGGGGGGGGAGATTTCAAATTTCAGATTTCAGAGTTCAAGATTCGAGATTCAAGACTCAAAGTTCAAGGTTCAAAGTTCAAGG
This sequence comes from Pyrinomonadaceae bacterium, assembly GCA_041394785.1. Classification (GTDB taxonomy): domain Bacteria; phylum Acidobacteriota; class Blastocatellia; order Pyrinomonadales; family Pyrinomonadaceae; genus Aridibacter. The sequence continues at coordinate 30,123 of JAWKHO010000008.1, forward strand.
TTCAAAGTTCAAGGTTCAAAGTTCAAAGTTCAAAGTTCGAGGTTCAAAGTTCAAAGTTCAAAAATACAGACTTAATGAAAGATTGATGGGCGTACTTATTAACCATCCGGCTTTAACAATGAAATCAAAACTAAAAAATTGAACTCTGAAATTTGAACTCCGAACTCTGAACTTTGAACTCTGAAATTTGAAATCTGAAATTTGAACTCTGAAATTTGAAATCTGAAATCTGAAATTTTAACGATTTTCCTATGGCCGCAGAATCAAATTTTCTTCTTCAATCGACCGTTTTTCTGGCGGCGGCGGTGATCTGCGTGCCGGTTGCAAAACGGCTCGGATTGGGTTCGGTACTCGGATATCTGATCGCCGGAATGCTCATCGGTCCTTTTGCCATCGGGTTTATTGGTGAAGAAGGACAGGACATCATGCACTTCGCTGAATTCGGCGTTGTGATAATGCTGTTTCTCGTAGGGCTCGAACTCGAACCTGAAAAGCTGTGGCGCCTTCGCAAACAGATCCTCGGCGTCGGAATGTCGCAGGTCCTTGTTACTTCTGCGATAATTTTTGCGCTCGGTCTGACGCTCGGACTGATCTGGCAAAGCGCACTCGCCGTCGCGCTCGCTCTGTCGCTCTCGTCCACGGCGATCGTGCTGCAGACGCTGAACGAAAAAGACCTGATGCAGAGCGAGGGGGGACAGAATTCCTTCAGCGTTTTGCTGTTTCAGGATATCGCCGTGATCCCGATCCTCGCCATTTTACCGCTGCTTGCTGTCAGGGCGATCGAGGTTGACGACAAGACGATCATCGGCGATCTTCCGACCGGTTTGCAGACGCTTTCCGTGCTCTTCGCCGTGGCAATCGTCATATTGGTTGGAAGATTTCTCGTAGTTCCGCTCCTTAGAATGATCGCGAGGAGCCGCGTACGCGAACTATTTATGGCGACGGCACTTTTGATCGTTGTTTCGATCGCTTATCTTATGCAGCTTGTCGGTTTGAGCGCCGCACTCGGGACGTTTCTCGCCGGCGTGATCCTCGCAAACAGTGAATACCGGCATGAACTCGAAGCTGATCTTGAGCCGATAAAAGGACTGCTTCTGGGATTATTTTTTATCGCCGTCGGGGCGTCGATCGATTTCAATCTGATCGCCGCAAATCCGGTTCTTATCGTTTCCCTGACGCTGGCGGTGATGGCGATAAAGTTTCTGGTTCTTTTTGTAATCGGAAGGATCTTCAGACTTTCATTGAATCAGAATTTCCTTTTTGCTTTTGCACTAGCGCAGGCGGGTGAATTCGGATTTGTCATATTTTCTTTTGTCGCGCAGATCGGGATCGCCGCGCCGGAAACGCTGAGCATCGGAATGGCGATCGTCGCACTGAGCATGACGATAACGCCGCTTCTTTTTATCGCCAATGAGAAACTCATTCAGCCGCGTTTGTGCGATGGAAATGAAGAGGCGAATAAAAAGGAAATGGACGTCGTTGAAGAACACAACAAAGTTATCATCGCCGGTTTCGGACATTTCGGTGGAACGATCGGGCGCTTTCTCCGTGCAAACGGCGTTGAAGCAACCTATATTGACAACGATCCGGATCAGGTGAATCTTCTTCGGCGGCTCGGATTTAAGGTATATTACGGCGACGCGACGCGGGCGGATTTTCTTCTTTCGGCCGGAGCGGATCATGCCGAGGTCTTTATCTGTGCGCTTGCCGATCCTGACGATAATTATAGTTTGGTTGAAACGCTGAAGAAGTTTTACCCGCACCTGAAGATCATGATGCGCGCGCGAAACCGTTATGACGCTTATGAATTTATCGATATGGGTCTTGAACACATTTATCGCGAAGGTCTGGATACTTCGGTCAGACTTGCGGTAGACGTATTGATCGCATTGGGAAGACGGGCGTACAGTTCAAAACGCGCGGGTGCAATGTTCCTCAAGAAAGACGAAGAAGCGATGTGGGAACTTGCCGAACACCGTCATGATCGCGAAAGATACATCTCAGAAGCGAGGACCAGGATCAAGTATCAGGAAGAACTGATGGAGCTTGACAGAAACGGCGAAACGCGGCCGGTCGATCACGCCTGGGACAGCGAACCGCTGGTTAAAAGCTTTGGAGAAGAAAAGGTTTAAAAGTGAAAATGGTGAAAAGTGAAAATGTGAAAATGATGAAGAAAGGTGCAAAGTGAAAAAGTGAAAAAGCCTGCTTAGGCATTGCAAAGAAACCTTTTCACCTTTCCACTTTGCAACCTTTCAACTTTCAATTTATGAGCAATACAAATCCTGCGCGCGGGATGCGCGATTTTCTGCCTGATCAGATCCGCAAACGCAATTATGTAATTGGCGTTATAAAAGAGGTCTACGAAAAATACGGCTTTGAGCCGCTTGAAACACCGACGATTGAAAATCTTTCGACGCTGACAAATAAATACGGCGAAGAAGGCGATCAGCTGATGTTCAAGATCCTCAAGCGCGGCGAAAAGCTCGCAAAAAAACTCGAAGCCGGCGAGATCAGAAACGAGAACGAGCTGACCGATCTTGCGCTTCGTTATGACCTCACCGTTCCGCTCGCGCGGGTCGTTGCAAACAATAAGAACGAGCTTCCGAAATTCTTCAAACGCTATCAGATCCAGCCCGTCTGGCGCGCCGACCGTCCGGCCCGCGGGCGGTACAGAGAGTTTTATCAATGCGATGTAGATGCGATCGGTTCAAAATCAATGATCGTCGAAGCGGAACTGTGTTCGGCGGTGAGTGAGATTTTGGAGAGATTGGGGTTTGAGGATTTTGAGATTCGGATTAACCACAGAAGTTTCCTAACAGGGGTCTTGGAACACGTGGGTCTGCAAGGTAAATCGAAGATAGAGGCATTAGTTGCGATAGACAAACTGGATAAAATCGGTTTTGAAGGTGTAGCGAAGGAACTGCAAGATCGGAAGATATCAGCAGATAAGAGCGATAGACTTCTTAGTTTTTTCAGCTTCGCAGACGATTTTCCTCAAAGAATGCAAAGGAAAATCGAAACTACTGATGTTAACTTGCTATCTAGAAAAAACGAGGCAATTAATGATTCGTGGCTAAATGCAAGCGAAGACTATCTACAGCGGTCAGAAATTGGTCTTAAAGGACTGAGAGAGTTGAGAAATGTCCTTAGTTTATTTGGTTTGAATGGTTCAGCAAACTTTATTAGGCTCGATCCAACGCTCGCCCGCGGCCTTTCATATTACACCGGCGCAATTTTCGAAGTCGTCTTAACAAACGGCGATTTTTCAGGAAGCATCGCCGGCGGTGGGCGGTATGACGGTTTGATCGGGATGTTTGGAAAAGAGGAGATTCCCGCGGTCGGGTTTTCGCTCGGACTCGAACGAATCCTTCTGATAATGGAAGAACGCGGAATGTTTCCCGATGATCTGACGACAAATGCGGCGGATGTTTTGGTCACACTCTGGAGCGAAGAAACCGCAGCGGAATCTCTCAAACTTGCCGCGGAACTCCGCAGAAACGGCCTGCGCGTAACGGTTTATCCCGAAGCCGATAAACTCGGGAAACAATTCAAATATGCCGATCAGATCGATGTGAAATTCGTCTGCGTTCTGGGCGAAAGCGAGATCGCGGAGAAAAAAGTGACAGTTAAGAATCTGAAGACGGGTGAACAGGAAACGCTTTTTGTGGAAGAGGCGATCGAGAAGATAAGGAATTGAACGGTGAATGTATAACGGTTGGTCAAATCGATTTGCGACCTGAATAGGATCTAAATTGTGTGGTCTCATGTGTTCTTTCTTTGCCGTGAAGCGGCGACAAGAGAGTAGCCAGATGCGTAGCGTCTGGAATTCTTGCCCGAAGTTTGTCGCGCTGAAGGTGCGAAAGATCAGTGGTTCCGATTTGCGCATCTTCAATGGGCAATGGCTTTACTTTTTTCTGGAAGCAGTGGTCAAAAACAATCAGAAATAAATATGTCAGAAGTTCCCGATAACTTTTACCAGAGGCTTGATTATCAGCTACTGCGAAATGGGCCTGTAAATCTTTATTACAGTCCGGACTTACTGGAACAGGATCTCAACACTTTAAAGGAACTTAAATATGAAATCGACGAATTCGATTGCTCTGGCTGGAAAAACCCTGCTGAAATGCATGAGCAGATCGCGAGAAAGTTAGATTTTCCTGAGTATTATGGAAAGAATCTCGATGCTCTAAACGATTGTCTTTCTGCGATCGAAATTCCGGAAATGAGCGGTCGCGCCTTAGTGTTTCGCAGATTTGAAATGTTTTCGGCGATCGAACCAAAAGTGGCATGGAATCTATTGGACATCATTGCACACAATGCCTGGACTCATTTGGTTTGGAATGAAAGACTTTTCGCTATGGTGCAGTCTTCTGATCCGAATATCCGGTTTGATAATCTTGGTTCACATTCTGCCAGCTGGAAAAACTAACATAGATCTTTGTATCCGTGAACGCCAGATCGCCATTTTGATAGCGAATGATTTTTGTCTACGTCGGGCGAGACATTCAAAAATGTAGATTAGTCTGATGAAAATGTGGGAGAAAATCTTCTGTCGTGGTTTTCAACCACTCTGTATTATTAAACCTGAACCATTCCCACGGCTTTCGCCGCGGGCTACAATATTGTCGCCGGTTTCACCGGCTAAATCTCGATTCGATTTAACAAAATGATGATTTAGAAAAATCTTAGAGATCGATTTTCCCAAAAAAACGAAAACTATGATCCTCAAAAATATTCATCATAAATTCCTCTTCGCCGCCACCGTCATTTTACTTAGCGGCTGCTCGGCGAGCGAAAATATTACCACCGATAAGAATCTTCCTAATTTCTATAAAATAAACTCAAACCTCTACCGCGGCGGCCAGCTCAATGAGGCAGGTGTTAAAACGCTCAGGGAAAAATACGGTATCAAGACCGTTATCCTTTTTCGCAGCAAAGGCGAAAATGCCGACCGCGAAAGAAAATGGGTCGAATCGCAGGGGCTGAAATTTCTTAACCTGCCGCTTCACAATTGGTTTGCGCCAAAACACGATCAAGTAAATGCTGCACTCAAAGAAATTATAGATGCGGAAAATCAGCCTGTTTTTATTCACTGCAACCGCGGATCTGACCGCACGGGGACGATGATCGCAGTTTACCGTATGACGCAGGAAGGCTGGACGGCAAAAGAAGCAAAGGAAGAAGCCGAGAAATTCGGCATCGGCTGGTGGCAGATCTGGATGCGCGAATACATCACTGATTACCACGAAGAATTCGTCGCGGAAAAATAAAGCTGTTGCAAAAGCGGGTGGTTCGGTGTTTTGTAGGTAGTAGGGAATACGTAGTACGCGATACGTGATACGCAATACGCGAGAGGCGAACCGCGAACCGCGAAACTCACAAGGAAAACATTATGAACAATTATATTAGATCGCTTGTTTCAATTCTGGTTCTGCTTCTTTTCGGATGTATCGTGCAGAAGACATCGGCGGAAAATATCACGAGGGTGGCCAACTCAAACAGTGCGAGGGCAGCGCATACGGCGACGCGTCTTTTGGACGGCAGTGTGCTTATTGTCGGCGGTATGCAAAAAAACGGTTTGTTTTACGACACCGCGGAACTATTCTCGCCCGCGTCAAATTCATTCTCCGTGCTTGAAAACCGTATGCACAAAAAACGCGTCAGCCATTCGGCGACGCTGTTAAATGACGGGCGCGTTTTGATCCTCGGCGGCTGGTCTGATCGCATCGCTCCTGTGAAAACGGCCGAGATATATGATCCGAAGACAAAGAGTTTCACCATGCTGCCTGACATGACGTTCAGGCGTTCCGGGCACAGCGCGACGCTTCTCAACAACGGCACAGTATTGATCGCCGGCGGAAACGAAGGAGACCGGATCCTGAGTGAGGCCGAGATCTTTGATCCGGAGACGGATACCTTTGATCCGATCGATTCGATGACGTCACCTCACGCGATCCATACGGCGACAAAATTAAATGACGGAAAAGTGCTGATCGCCGGCGGCGAAAGATCGCGAAATGATGTGACGGCCAAAGCCGAGGTCTTTGATCCAGAAACCAATTCGTTCTCAGCGCTTGATGAGTCAATAACCGACAGACGCTACAAGCACGATGCGGTTTTATTGGGTGACGGAAGCGTGCTGATCTTCGGCGGATCCGACGAACGAGACCGCGGAGGAAAATTAAAGACAGCCGAGATCTTTGATCCAGAGACAAAGACGTTTACAAAAACCGGCGAAATGAATTTTGCACGGTTCAAGATCAGCGAAACGTCCGTGCTCTTAAAGAACGGCAAAGTTTTGATCGGAGCCGGAAGCGCAGAAGCGGAGATCTTTGACCCGAAAACAAAGACGTTTTCGAAGGTTGCGGGAAGTTTTGAAAAGTCTTTTCACTTTGCTTCAGTGACATTGCTGAAAGACGGACGGGCGTTGATCCTTGGCGGGTATGAGTATGTTCCGGGCAGCGAACCGGTCAGTACAGATCAGGCTTGGATATTTCGGGATCATTCAGGGAAGAGGCCGGGGTAAAGGCTTTTCTCACTAATGGCTCGGATCTTTCATATCTGCTGTGTATTGTTTGACGTTCTTTGATAGCGCACCGGCCATGATCTTAATATTTTCTGAAGTAAGCATGCTCGATGCACTTACCGTAGAATTCGCAAGTCCTGCCCCGCCTTTTGTGTGAATATCGGTAACACTTTGCGGTTTTGAAGCGTCGAGTTTGTTATGCATTACCTCATGAAAAATTATATTTGAAACAACCTTAACAAAATCGGCTGCGCCGTCCATATCCTTAAGATAAACTTCCGAGATCATATCTGTCGCCTGAAGATATGTGCCCCCGGATGCGCCGCTGTGTATCGGTTGTCCGCCTTTTTTATTGATGATGCTGTCATCACGGTCAAAAAGCACATACACGACGACATCGTTTGCGCCGGGCGTGCCTTTTTCCCAACTCACCTGTGCCGAAGCCACTTTCGAATCTGCGTGATCGCAGATCTGAGTAAACATCGTCTGAAGTTTTGTTTGGATCTCCTTCATTTTTTCACTGCCATAGCAGTCATATTGAAATTGCCGTGATTTCGCGTAGCCAATGAGCCATAGTTTAAATACGCCTTCTTTTTCTGCCATTTTTTTCTCCTTGATTTGCTAAAAAAACTTGACCGAATTTGATAGAGAAGTGACGCGCAGCAACCGGATGATTGCACAAAAATTTCAGATCTTATTTACGCGTTGGATAAAATATGGATCAAGAGAAAAACTGCATCAGTTTTTGAGTGTTTGCGGGATGATTTTTACAATGGCCTCGCGGTTGATCGGGCCGTAAATATGAGGATAGATCTCGTCGTTTGTGGAGGGTTCGTTGACGAGTTTTGAGGTGAGTTTTTCTGTTTCGATCTCGAGCAGGACGATCTCTTCGGCATCCGAATAGTATCTTTTTAACACGCCCTCAAGCTGCTCATGAAAGCTGCAATGGATAAATCCTTCGGTCTTCAGGCTTTCAGCTTTGTAGTGGTTCGCGTTCCGAAGTTTGTTCCAAACTTCGGGAAGGACTATGTGGTAAATGATCATTCCGATTCCGCTTCTTCGACCGAACTTTGCAATTCTAAGAATATCCCCCGAACATAGGGATTTAGCTTATCGCCGAATTCTTTACCCAGCTCTTTGATCTTTATCAACTCCTGAACATCAGCAAGATCCTTTAAACGATTCTTTGCAGTCATTCCCGACGCGAGTTTTAATTCAATAAGTTTTTCCAACGTAACTGTTTTTATTCCGTCAATCACAACCTGATCCTCAGAAGGATTAGGGAATTTTACAGGTTTTTCCTTGCCATCGCCGGGATATTCTTCGGCCGTAATAATTTCGACCGGGACGTTCTCAGCAGTTGTTCGAAACTTACGTGCCGCGTCTTTGAAAGCCGGTCTGTACCCAAAACCTACCAATTCGTTTTGAAATTTCTCTAATCCTTCCTTGTTGAGAAGCAGATCGATATCTTCGGTAAATCTTTTGTAACCGTGCTGGTTAAGCGCCACAGCCCCTATCACGCAGTAGTCGATCGAGTGTGCGTCGAGATCCGCGGTGAGTTTGCGCAAGGTCTCATTGATCATTCCTTTACCCCTGAAAAAACGCAATCCTTCTTCGTATGCTAAAACCGGAGATGAGATTATTTCCTGAAAATCAAGTGTTTGCATTTTTTTGTTATTGATGTCGGTTAAGACAAGTAGCTGAATCAGAATACAAAATACTCAGAGGAATGCAAAGAACTTTAATAATGCACCTCAAGCAGCGTTAGTCCGTTTGCCGGTGCGGTAATACCGGCGAGATCGCGGTCGCCGCTGACGATCGCCGCCTGGATCGTATCGGGATCGCGTTCGCCTCTTCCTACTTCGAGCATTGTGCCGACGATCGATCTGACCATATACCGAAGAAAACCGTTGCCGCTGATCCGGAATTCGATCATCGAAGCTTTTGAACGCTCTTCCCAGCGTGATTCGACGTCAAAGCCGTCGATCGTTCTGATCTTGCTTTCCGAATCGGACTTTGCATTTGAAAACGCTGTCCAGTCGTGTTCCCCGAGAAAAAATCTGGCCTTTTCGTTCATCTTTGCAACATCGAGCGGCCGCGCGTCATGGTGAGCGTAACGTGCCCAAAACGGCGAGATCACCGGCGAATTTATAACGCGATAAAGATATGTCTTGCCTTTTGCGGAAAACCTTGCATGAAAATCTTCATCGGCTTCTTCTACTTCGACAACGCGCACATCGCTGCGCAGATTTCCATTGATCGCAGCACGCAATTTCTGCGGTTTGAATTCGCGCGCAAGTTTTACTGTTGCGATCTGACCTTCGGCGTGGACGCCGGCATCGGTCCGGCCGGAACCGGCGACATGGACTTCGGAATCTTCGAGCAGTGAAACGACGCGTTCAAGCTCTCCCTGCACGGTGCGCTGATTGTTCTGAACCTGCCAGCCGTGAAAATCGGTGCCGTCGTATTGGATCGTCAGTTTATAGTTCATCAGTATAGAAAAGCTTATCGGTACGGCGAACGAAAGTGAGCAGCGCTATATATTTTAAACGTTGTCTTTTGAAAAGCTGCTCGCTATCGCTCGCTGTACTGTTCTTGTAGCCATCGATCAAGAGTCTCCGCAAAAAACTGCGGCGCATTTTCATTCATTCGAAAATATAGTGCAGGTTCGATCAGTTCAAGTTCCATCAACGCAAATTTATCTTCATCCGTCCGCACCAGATCGACCCTTGCATAAAGCAGCTTTTGACCGATCGCGCTAAGCGCATTTTCGCCTGCGTTGATCATTTTTTCATCAGGGACGGTTTCGGTAATTATCCCGCCCCATTCTTCCTGTACTCGGAAATCATCTTTTTTCGGAGCCTTTAAGATTGCATGGCTGAATTCACCGCCGAAATAAAAGAGTGAATACTCGCCTTCAAGCGTGATGTTTTTCATAAACGGCTGAACCATATATTTTTGTGTCCGGAAGATCCCGGTGAGTTCGGGGAGGTATTCTCTTATCCGGTACGTGTGTCTGGCCGTCGCGCTGATCACAGGTTTGATAATTATTTCTTCTGTCTGGAGGCGGCGAAACCATTCAGCGGTCATTTCTTCGGTGACCGGCTGATTGCCCCAGATCGTCGGAACGATCAACACGCCGCGTTCTTCGAGTTCGCGCAAATACGTTTTGTTAAGATTCCACTCCACGATCGCAAGCGAGTTTTCAAGTCTCGTCCCGCTTGCTTCGATCTTTCGCAGAGAATCCAGAAATTCCTCGGGGACTTCATGATAATCCCACGGCGTCCGGATAATTACGGCTTTATATTTTCCCCAATCGGCATTCTCGTCGCGCCACGAAACCGTTTCGACTTCCCAGCCGAGTTCGCGCAGCGGTGCGACCGCAAGCTCATCATCGCTGACGTAATCGCCGAGGTCATCCATTGAAAGAAAACAGATCTTTTTCATCTAATCGGAACGCGAACCGGGGAACGCAAGCTGCCAGCCTGCAGCGAACGCGCAAGCGTTCGAACGTATACAAAGAATTTCGAAGATAACCGGGAACTCGTTCGCGCTGTCGCGCTCATTGCAGGCTGGCAGCCTGCGATCCTTTTCAGTTTCCGCGGCTTCCGGGTTTAATTGCTTGGGTTCCTTCAGCGCACATCGGGCATTCTTCGGGTTTATAAGTCGGAACATCGAGTTCAACAAGCGAGATCCTCGGCACTCCAACGTCCGCCCGTCCGCCTGACCGGTCGATTATCGATGCCGCACCTGCAACATTTCCTCCGCGCGCTTTCAGCACATCGATACATTCTTTTATCGAGCCGCCCGTTGTAATAACATCTTCCACGGCCAGAATTCGCTCGCCTTCTTTTACATCAAACCCGCGCCGCAGCGTCATTTCGCCTTCTTTTCTCTCCGTCCAGATAAACCGGACGTTCATAGCTTTTGCAACTTCATAACCGATGACGAGTCCACCGATCGCCGGCGATGCGACGGTTTCGATACCTTCATTTACAAAATGTTCGGCGATCTGGTGACCGTATTTTTCAGCGTCAAAAGGGAACTGCAGCGCCAAAGCACATTGGAGATATTGCGGGCTGTGAAGACCGCTCGAAAGCACGAAATGTCCTTCGAGAAGCGCGTCTGTTTCGCGGAAGTTGTCGAGTATCTTTTCTGGATCCATATTATTCGTTTGCCGTTTCGATTTTTATCGCTAAAATCAATAGTGATGCCACCGTATCCTAACCTAATTTCGGACTCCCTTCTAGTCAATGAAACGATTGAACTTCTGAAATCGCACGGTGGAGTTGCTTCGGCGGTTAGGGTGGTTGACAGGGTTATGAAGATCTCCAAACCCGAACCGAATCTCGCCAGGCTTCTTGTGTCAGATCTGATAAACAACGATCCACGGTTTGCGTTAAATGAAGATATCGTTGAACTTGTAGAACACGGAGTTGACAACCGCCTGCTTGATGAAACGGATTTTGTTGTATTCGATCTTGAAACAACTGGTGCCAAGACCCCGCCATGCCGCGTTACGGAGATCGGAGCGTATCGCGTAAGCGGAAGAAAGATCGTTGACGAATTCCAGACGCTTATCAATCCTGAGGTGCCGATCCCCGAGTTTATTGTCGGTCTTACAAAGATCACGGATGAAATGGTAAAGGATGCGCCGAAGTTTGCCGAGGTCGCGCCGCGGTTTATGGAATTTGTCGGAGACGCCGTTTTGGTTGCGCACAATGCACCGTTTGATATGCGTTTTCTGAACCACGAGATCAGTCTGATCCATTTTAATCACCGTGTCGCAAATCCTTCGCTTTGTACGGTCAGGCTTTCGCGCAAACTAGTTCCGGAAGTCGATAATCATCGTCTGAACACGGTCGCGAATTACTATTCGATCGATCTCACCGATCATCACCGCGCAAGTGCAGACGCTCTCGCTACGGCAAAGATCTTTATAAATTTGCTTGAGAAGTTAGATGAAAAAGGTGTGAAGGATCTTGACGGAGCGAGGAGGATCAAGCGTTAACGCTATTCCCATTTCTTTTCTTTCTTAAATTTCTTGATCACCATTTCGCGGCGCATCTTTGGAAGATGATCGATAAAAAGTTTCCCGTCGCAATGATCGGTTTCGTGGAGAAAACATCTCGCGGCATAACCTTCGGCTTCTGCTTCAAACCATTTTCCTTCAACGTCCTGAGCTTTGATCTTTACCTTTTCCGCGCGCGGGACAACGGCCGGAACCTTGCCGAGCGACAGACAGCCTTCCTGGCTGCTCTGCTCACCCGAAGTTTCGGTGATCTCCGGATTTGCGGCGATTAATTTGATACCTTCGCAGTCCATCACAAAGAGCCGCAGATTCAAACCGATCTGCGGCGCAGCAAGCCCTACTCCGTGATCGTCGTACATAGTCTCGTACATGTCCTCGCAAAGTGATTTGAGCTCATCGTCAAAAACCGTCACCGGTTTTCCGATCTCGCCTAAGACCTTTTCGGGATATTCTGTTATTCGTCTGATTGCCATTGGGTTTCTTTAGTAAGCGGTGAGCAGGAAGCAGTGAGCTGTCAGCAGTGAGCTGTCAGCAGTGAGCGGTGAGCAGTTCGTGGTCGGCAGCGGGAAACAGTTGCCCGGCAGATGGCAGACACTGATTTAATATGCAAATTCTAATTAATTTTATGCTCACGGCTCACTGCTGACCTCTTACCCTGTACCGCTCACGGCTCACAGCTCACTGCTGACAGCTCACTGCTCACTGCAAACCGCTCACTCAATTCCTAACCTACCGCGGTATTACTCCGCGCCGTGAACGGCGGCTGAAATCCCTTTTCGCATTAAATCCTTTCTCGTCGCGCATCTGGCATTCCCAGCAGACGACGCGCGTTTCGTTTGTCGGGCTGACAAATGTGTAATAGTGATCAACATCGCGATCACATTCCGAACAGCGCGCGATCGGTTTCGGATTTTTATTATTGATATTTGCTTCACTCATTTTCTTCTTAAGAGTCTTACTCTTTCCTTATAGAAATCTTTTTGATCAATAACAGTGTAATTTGCGTCTATATATTTTTCCAATGGCTGACAGCCGTTTGTTTTCTGGCACCCGCTTTCGGTCACAAGCCAGATCTCGCGCGCATCTTTGGGAATTACCGAGATCACATATTCTATCTGCTTTGTCCATGTCCCGGCACTTCCAAACTCTGCTTCATAATTCCAATGAAAGAAATTTTTGTCCGGAAGAACACGGTTTTTACCTTGATAATAATAGGGGAGGTTCAATGCCTCATAATTTGTAAAGATAATGATCGGCTGAGCGGGGTTCTCTTTTTGTTCGATGTAGCGGCTGACGCGTTCCCAGTCTCCCCGTTTTATAACCTGCGGATAAAGCGCGTAAAGAGCATAGCTGTAAGAAGCCGTCAGAAGGATGGCGACAACCGCGACCACTCCTTTCCGGATGGACTTGGAGCCTGCATCCGCGTCTTGCGGAATAACCCGGAAAACGACGGAGAGAATAAAAAGGCTCATCGGGAGATACAAAACTGCTGCGTGCCGGTTTGAAATATAAAGACCGCTGAGCATAAAGTACGCAAAATAGAGAAATCCGAAAATAACGCCGGACAGAATTCCAAAGATCAGAATTCTCCGCTCGAAAAGCTGCCGTTTTATGATTAGCATCGCCAAAATTCCCAATCCGGCGATCCTCACGATCCAAATTCTTACAAAGGAAATTGCGGTTTGGTGCTCGGGTGTATGAATCTCGGTTGGAAGTACAAAAGTCAAAAAATGTCCCCAAAGGATTCGCAGACCCTCGACCGGATCGGTCGCCTGAAAATGACCTCCCGTGTTAACGGCAAACTGCATTTTTATCGCCCAAAGAAGCGGTATTATCGCAATTCCGACGATGATCATCCGGAAAAAATACTGTCTTGCTTTGTCGAACTTTTTGAGAAGCAAAAGCACCAGAAAAAACCCGACGAGGATAAATCCGAGATAGTAGTTTGCATAAAGCGCAAAGACTGCGGTCGCGGTAAAACGATATCGCGAAACCTTGGCGTTTTTTTCATTTTCCGGATCCAGATATCCGTCAATAAAGAACTTAACGAGTAAAGCTGAAAGCAGAATTATCAGCGAATATACTCTGATCTCAAGACTTGCCCAGAACAAATAAGGATGTACCGCGAAAAACAGGCCGGCAAAAACGGCCGTCTTTTTATCCCAAAGTTTGCAAACGATCTTGTAAAACACTCCGATCGCAAGAATCGAACACAATATCGAAAGCAGTCTTGCAAAGAATATCGAACCGTTTACTTCGCGCCAGATGCTGAGGATCAGAAAATAAAGAGGCGCCTGTTTTTCATCGTGAAGGGTATTTTGAAAAGCCTCGAAAAATCCGTTTTGCGTTGTGTAGAGCGACGAGCCTTCGTCCGCCCAGATATTCAAATAGTAGGCGAGCGGAACCGCGACGAGAAGGTGCAGCAAAACTATGATCAGAAGATGCTTGTTGTCGCGGGTTATTGTCATCGAACAAAAAAAGATTGGGAAGGGGAAAGAGAATCAGACGTTTTGAAGAAGCTCCTCCACCTTTTTTCGCGTCCGCCAGTAAACGTCTTCCATAAAGATGTGCGAAAACTCACCGTTTCTACCGACGCTGAGAAGATTCCTGATATTTGTAGAGCGTTCAAAATTCTGCCGCGCTTCTTCATATTCGCGCAGAAAAACCGGATAGGCGATCGGCGTGCGCAAAACCGTGCTGTTTAAATATCTCTTTCGCGCATCGGGGATGATATTCTCAAGCGAGCTCAGGCATAATTCACTGATCGTTTCTTCATCCATCGACCAGAATTGATCATCTTTTTCGCATCCGATGTCGACCGTAATAACTGTTTTCCCTTCTGGCGCAAGCCACGGCATTGAGATCGGCGCTTCCGTCAAGCGGAAAAACGGAAACTCATCTTCGGGAAACCACAAAACGGTGTCTGAAAGCAAACCGCGTCCCTCAAAACGCATATTTACAAAAGTCATCGGGCGGTAACGAAACTTCGAGAAGGACTCTAATGCGTCGGTTCCATCCACGATCTTTGCCAGAATATGCGCGGGTGCGGTGCTGATCACCGCGGAGGCTTCGATCGATTCTCCTTTTACGCGAACACCTTTAACTTCGCCGTTTTCGGTCAGGATCTTTTCAACCGGACTTTCGAGTCTGATGTATTCTTCGAGTCCTTCAGCAAGTTTTTCACAGAGCGTTGAAACTCCGTCTTTCGGATAAACGTGATAAACGCTTGGCAGTTCCGGCATTTCGCGGTTGTAACCGCAGGCGACGGCGCGGCGTGTTATCTTGCTTGCAGCTTTTAAGTAGAAAGTGCGGGCAAGACTTCCCGGAAGGCTTTCACCGACGGCCGCTGAAAGATCTTCGGCCTTTGCGCCCGACCAGGCTTCGACAAGCGGCAGCGCGATCTCGTTTGCCAATGCTTTTCCGTATGATTTGCGAAACCATTCTGCTGCTGAAACCGGTTTGTTTCCGTTTGTGACCGAACCGAGCAGACTTTTTCCGCCGCTCCAGGCCATCCGCGGGATCGCAACCAATCCGAAAGGGTAGCTGTAAGTTTTTCCTTTTAGCCAAACCGATTCCCCGTAATATTTTACGGACAAACACCTTTCGCCGACGCCGATCGCATCGGCCAGTCTGTTTGTAATAAAGTGCGCGCCGAAATCGTGACTAAAGCCTTCTTCGTCCTTAAAGCTTTTAGCGAGCCCCGCGATCTTATCGCCGGCTTCAAAAAGTACAAAAGGTACGTTCTTGCTATGGAGATATTCCGCCGCCGTAAGACCGGCTATCCCTGCACCGATTATTGCAATTGGTTTTTCAGCAGTCTGCATATTTTAAACCGGTTTCCTCAGCGTTGCGTTTAATAAACCGCCGCGTCCAAACTTTTGAAGAACGATATCAAGCATCGTAAATGCCGATAATGAGACCGTCGATCTCAAAGTAAAACGATCAGTAAGCCATTTTGCTCTTTTATGGTCGACAAATCTGTTATGAAACGAATATACCCAATTTACCGGGCTTACCTGAGTAGTAATTTTCTCGACCTCAAAACCGAACTTTTCCGAAAGCAGCCGGAGCGAGTTGCTGTTAAATAAATTCCAATGTCGCGGAAAATGATATCCGCCCCAGTGGCTTTTCTTAAACAATTTAAAATCAAACGATTCCGTGTTGTCAGTTACAACGATTATTTTCCCGCCCGGTTTTAAGATCTCGCGAACAGAACGCAAAACCTCGCCAGGTTCTGCAACGTGCTCGATCGTTTGGACCATGATCGCAAGATCATACGAATCCTTCGGCAGCTCTACTTCGTCAATACTTCCGACGTGAACCGTAAATCCCTTATCCTTCGCCATTTGCGCAGCGCGCGAATCGATATCGATACCCTCGAGTGTCCAGCTCTTATTGCCGTATTCTTTAAGCAAGCTCAGATGAAAACCGTCGCCGCAGCCGGTATCAATGATCCGGGCATCGTCCGGCAGATCTTTGCACCAGCTTAAGACCCTTTTTGCCTCAAGCCGCGAACGGACTTTATAAACAAAACCAAAATCTTTTTCGGAAAAATCAAACGCGTGATAGCTTGCCGGATAGATCCTTTCAAATTCCGAAACGTCGGGGCGCGGATTCAAATAAACGAGACCGCAGGTGTTGCATTCGGAAACCGAAAACGTATCCGGACTCGTGCGATATTCAAAGTCTTCACCATTGGCGATCTCAGCCGCATCGCTGTTTTCACAAATACAGCACCGGACATCGATCAGTTTCAGCGGTTTTTCGGATAATTCTTCCATCAATTTGACGCCTGTGATTCAGCCTGAAAACCTTCCGGCTGACGGATCGTCATCTTATTCTCTTTAACGGAATCGGCGTGCTTCCGCATATTTACGACATCGAATTCCTTCTTAAACATCTCAAGTATTTCGCTGACAAATTCGAGTTTTTCATCGATTGCCAAATCCATCGCCGGGAAAAATCTGAGTTCGGGTGCATCTTCACCCGAGAGAAAATCGAGCGGATGGAGCAGCAGCGATGGCTGAACACCCGACAATTTGCACATCTTCAGCGCCGTTCGCCAGTAGTTTCGAGCAGCAAATTTTGAAAAGGTCGAAAGATAGATGACATAGCTGGCATGGATCGGAGTCTTAAAAACCGGAAGTGTTGTAACCGGTATCTCAATAATTTCCTTATCTTTAACCTGCCATTTATACGGCTTTAAACTTTGAAAGCCGTCGCTGAATTTCCCAAAAAGCTTCTTGCGTTTTTCCTTTTCTTCTTCGGACATTTCAGGCGATTTGAAAAAGTAGTATGCCCGGGCGAGCGGAGCGATATATGTCGGAAGTGTCGAGCAATCGTATTCGTAGTTTCGTTCCGCCAAAACCTCGAGAACAGTCGGTGAAAGCGAATAACCGGGTCCGCGAAAACCGCGCGGTGTTTGCCCGGTCGCTTCAGTTAGTGCATCTTCGGTTTTTTGAAACTCTTCAACGAGTTCTTTCTTTGAATAAAGATGAAGCCAGGGTTCGTGTTTAAAAGAATGATTGCCGATCTCGTGTCCGTCTTTTGAGATCTGCGAAAGAGCCTCGCGATTTTTCTCAAGCGCCGCATCCTGTCCGACAATAAAATAAGTAATGCTCAGATCTCGTTCTTTCAAAAACTCAAGCGAACGCGGAACGACAGTATCGAGGTAAGAAGGAAAAGTTTCCCACCCCGGATCTCCGTGCGTTTTCATATACGACCATTTATTGTCGAGGTCGAGACTTAAACTAGCAATGGATTTCATAATTCTTTTGCCCGCTAAATACGCGAAAAAAGACTAAATAAAGAATTAGTTTTATTCTTTGGTTTTCATTTCGTGTCTTTCGCGTATTTCGCGGGCAAATTCTTTCTCCAAGAATTTCTCCGCTAATTGAATGGTTTCATTTACATTTAAAGTTCCATTCGTGATCTGCGCTGAATTTACAACGTAAACATTCTCAAGTGAAGTTTTTACCGAAGGAACATTCTCGGAATACTCCAAAGTCGGAAGCGGAAACACCTGACGTACGCGCGAGATCTTGAATTCAATGACATCGCTGCTGTCAAAATGCGGGTACATCTTTTCGAGCGCCGGGAGAAAGATATCTTCGATCTCTTCGTCTGACTTTTCAAACAATTCGTCATCCGGCGCAACGTATTTCGGCAGATAGATCAGCGCATTTCCGTCAAATTCCTTTTTATCAACAAGCGCCGACATTTCGATAATTCCGGTAAAAGGCGTTTCGTCCGTTATATTCGTTACATAAAATTCCGAAAGCGGCTTCTTCGTCAAAACCGAAGCGCAGACGATACCTTGATATTTAATGTTTTCCAGCTTTTGTTTTTCCGCGTCATCGAGCTGCTGAAGAATGTTTGCTGCGATGTTTGATGGACAAGTTAGGATCACTTGGTCGAAAAGGTTTTCGGTCTTTGTTTTTTGGTCCTCAAAATCGCCATCTTCGAATTCGTTTCCTGTCGCCGAAGGTGACGAACTTAATAGCGCAGGGTGAAACCCTACGGAAGATTCAATAGATTCTACCGTCCCTGTAGGGGACGAACCATCGATATTGTTGTTCGACACTTTCAGCGTCGGAGCGGTTTTGACCTTAGACGTCGGGATTCTCCCGACGCTATTTGATTTGTCGCTATCAGCGACAGAAACGGCAATCTTTCCGTCCGCCAATTTTTCAATTTGGGTAATTCGGCTGTTCAATCTAAAATCTACCTTTTTCGCTTCTAAGTGGTCTCCGAATCTTTTCAAAACCGTCGCATATCCGCCGCGGACGTAACCAAACATTTCCTTCTTAAGCCCGGAGTTTCGCGCCGCATACATCCTCTGGATCGTCGCCCAGATAAATGCGGCGGAAGTTTCTTTGTAGGCCTCACCGAGTTTAGCCTTAAGAAGCGGCTTCCATATCTTCTCGAATGTTTTTTTGCCCGATAGCTTTGTCAGCCATTCTTCGACGGAGATCTTTTCGAGCGCTTTCCAATCCTTTACCCGCGAAGCATAAAAGATCGTCGCGCCCAATCTCAGCTTACTGATCAGATCCAGCGGCGGAAACTTTAGGAATTCCAATGTATTCGACATCGAAACAAGTTTTCCGTCCGTATAAAACCCCGTTTTTGTTTCGACCCATTCAAATTCGTTTTCGAGCCCGATCTCCTTCGCGATGTTTCGCGTATACGAATCCGACAAAAGCGTGACATGATAGTGTTTATCCCAGATCACATCGCCGATCTGCCAGGTGCCCGCGAGTCCGCCGATCTCGGATGCAGATTCAAAAATGGTCACATTATGTCCCGCGTTGCTGAGACGCAAAGCCAGTGTCAGGCCGAGAAAGCCCGAACCGACAATGGCGATGTTTGACTGTTCATTCTTCATTCAAAACATCAGGAAATCGTAGGGGCGACGGCTTGTCCTCGCCCAATGAGCGAAGCGAAAAAAATCGCAATTCTCTCAAATCAAAATCTTACCTTCGCGATCGTGAAGATTAGGTCCGTCTTCGCCATTCGGCTCATTGGGCGAGGACAAGCCGTCGCCCCTACGTTCATTTTGAGAAATGCCTCTACGATATTTCGTTTACAACTTGATCTTCGATCTTGTAATTCAAACCGCAGTCACAGGATACATTTTCTTTCTCGCTATTTTCTGCAAACTTATAAAAAAGCTGTCCGCATTTACACACCGCGCCGATCGATCTTGCCGGGCTTCCAATTACGAGATGAAAATCCGGTACGCTTTTTGTAACAAGCGAACCCATTCCGATCATTGCCCAGCGTCCTATCTCGAGATCATTTCCGATCACACATCCTGCACCGATCGTTGCGCCTTCGCGGACGAGAGTTTTTAACGTATGTTCATCCGGTTCGGACGGCCGCAATGTTTTCAGATCAGGAAAAGTGGCGCGCGGAAAACGGTCGTTTGTAAAGATCGTTCCGGCAGAGATCATCACGCCGTCTTCGATCGTTACCTCGGCACAGATATAAACCATCGCGTTGATCTTTACGCGGCTGCCGATCTTTACGTCATAGGCGATATAGGTTTTCTCGCCGATTATGCATTCATCGCCGATTTGCGCTCCGTGGCGTATGTGGACGTTGTCCCAAACGCTGGTTCCTTCGCCGAGCGAAACGTTGTCTTCGATGATTGCTGTCGGGTGAATTTGGGCTGACATAAATATTGTAGGGGCAATCCCTTGTGGTTGCCCGTGAGCCGAATGGCGAAGAGGCCTAAACTATCACAAAATACTGAAATAACTACGTCTCATTTCGGCGTTCGCCTCACGGGCGAGGACAAGCCGTCGCCCCTACGCTAGTTCGTTGCAGTTTCTACTTTTTCGACCACTTTCTGCCACAGGTTTTGATTAAGCGATTTATAAGCCGCTTCGATAACTTCTACAGAGGCGAGCGCGTCCGACGGTTTTATAAGGAGTTCTTCTGTACCTTCGATCGCATTTCTGAAATTTTCGATCTTGGATCGAAATGCCTGAACCTTATCGTAGCCTTTTCCGAAAACAACCCAGTCCGGGCTGTTGTTCAGTTTATACTTCGACTCGCGCCAGCCGATGTGAAGCGTTCCGTTTGTGCCGTAAACGCTGATAAAATTCGGGAGTTCTTTATTGATCCCCCATGTCAGATCAACACTTGCCGCGACACCGTTCTTTGTTTTTGCCAAAAGCTTGACGTTTTCATCTACGTCCAGATTCTGCGTTCCGCTGGTTTCAAGCGCAAGTACATCGGTGATCGGTCCGAGAAAGTAACGGATGATATCGACGGAATGCGTGCCGTTGTCCATCAAAACACCGCCGCCTCCGATCTGTGCATCCGAATTCCAGCGTTTTGACATATCCACTTTTGCCGTAAACGCATTTTCAAATTGGACGATCTCTCCAAGAATTCCCGAGGCGACCAGTGATTTTGCTTTGATCGCATCAGCCACATAGCGGAATTTTGATGCCATCGTAAATTTTACGCCGGTCTTTTCTGCAGTTTCGATCATTGTCTTTGCTTCCGCCGTCGAGAGACAAAGCGGTTTTTCACAAAGAACATGTTTGCCGAGTTCCATAAAATATTCGGCAATTTCCGGGTGAGAATTCGGCGGTGTGGAAACGATCACTGCGTCGAATTCAACCGCACCCGCGATCGATCTGAAATCTTCAAAGCTTTTCGCGTTAAACGGTTCTGCAAACGCATCAGCTGAATCTTTATTGATATCCGCAACGGCGACAAGTTCGCAGCATTCGCTTTCCTGAAAAGCCTGGGCATAAGTTTGGGCGATACCGCCCGTTCCGATAAGTGCAAATCTTAATTTATTCATAATAAGAAGTTTTGAACCGCAAAGGACGCAAAGTTCGCCAAGTATTTTTTTAGTTTTCCTTTGCGTGCTTCGCGTCCTTTGCGGTTAATTTATTTTTTAACTGCTTCTACAGCTTCGCGGATCGAAGCAGCCAAAAACTCAATATGTTCTTCCGTGTATCTTTCATTGATCGGCAAAACCAAAACGTCGTGCAGACCTTTTAGTGTTCCCGGGAATTTCTCGTCCGAATAATCAACGGCTTCCGGTCGTGCAAGATTAAAAGGATAATGTGAATCTCCGAAAGTATTTTGCTCGCGGAAAACCATGCATTTATAAGCCGGCTTTACTACATAGCGCGGTGCCGAAGCGACGTCGTATGTTTTGAGCGCCTTTGAAAGACCGACGGAACCATCTTCGATCTTTGAATCATCGACGCGTAAACAGAACTTCCAGTAAGTCATCGTCGCATTATCTTTCGGCTTGTAAGACTCGATCCCGTCAATGTCCGCGATCCTCTCATCGAGAAGCGCCGCCATTTTTTGACGCTGAGCAACCGAATTGTCCAGTTTTTTGAGCTGTTCGTAAGCGATCGCAGCCTGTAGTTCGGTCATTCGGTAATTCAGAGCGATAAAATAATGATCGGGATTTTCATCGCCGTAACCCCAGGCTTTGTTTATACACAGGTATAGACGGCGGGCAAGTGCATCGTCGTTTGTGACAACGATTCCGCCTTCACCGGTTGTCATCTGCTTCCCTTGCTGGAAAGAAAAAGCACCGATGGCACCGATCGTTCCGACCTTTTCGCCGTCAACCGTTGCCAAAAAGCTTTGGGCAGAATCCTCGATCACCGGAATACCTCTCGAATTTGCGAGTTCCATGATCGCTTCCATTTCGCAGGGATTTCCAAAAAGATGCGTAACGATGATAGCTTTCGTCTTGTCAGACAGTACAGCTTCAATTGCTTCCGCGGTGACATTGAGCGTTTTTGGATCGACGTCTGCAAAAACGGGGATCGCGCCCTGATAAACGATCGGTGTCAATGCGCCCATGTCGGTGATCGAAGTCGTAACTATCTCATCTCCCGGATTCGGGTTGATCGCCGCGATCGCCACATGAACTGCAGCTGAACCTGAATTGCAGGCATAAGCATATTTTACGCCCATTTTTTCTGCGAACTCTTTTTCAAGCAGTTTTCCGTATTTTCCTTTTGTTGTAATAAGAGTTCCGGATTCAAGAACTTCCCTGACGGCGTTTAGTTCTTCAGCGCCGAAGGTTCTTCCCGATGCATCCTGATCGTTTGGCAGTTTTATTTTTTCGATTTCGATTGTTGGTGTCATGATTTAGTTTTGTATTCGTAGTATTTCCCGGTTTGTAAATGATGTTTCTGCGGTCAAAATAATGCAAAAGGTCATTTCGCCGGAGATGACCGCGTTCTGATAAAAGACATGATATCTTTACGTTCTTATTTTAGAAGTTTTTCTTCAATCTCCTTCTCTTTTGTTAAAGAAGGTTTAATCGATTCGTTTTTCCGAAAGAAACGGTCTTTTGAGAGTCTGGAGAGGAGTTTGAGATGTCCGAATATCGTATTGACCGTTTTCATTTTTGAAATTCCAAAGAGTCTGACTTCGAGGACCGCCGGAAATTCAATGATCTTTCCCCCTCGAAGATCGACCTTTCCGAGCATTTCGGCAACTCCTAAGAATCCGTTTTCCTTTATATCAAGATCGACGATCGCACTTCGGCGGTAGACCCGGAAACAGCTCGTATAGGTTGATAGTTTTGCCTTAAGAGCGCGTCGATACAGCCATGAGGCGCCCTTTGACAAAAATAATCGCCATTCAGGGACATTTCTGACACCGCCTTTGCGATGATACGGCGAGGCCGTGACCATGCTGATATCTTCGGTTAAAAGCGGGATCATATTCGCGAGTTCATGCGGGTCGTAAGTGCAGTCACAATCCATCGAACAAACGATCTCGGTTTCGGCAGCTTTGATCCCCGTCATAATTCCCGCGGCTACACCGGAATTTTCCTTATGCTGTAGGACGCGGACATTTTCATTCTTATCAAACAGCTCGAGCAATTTTTCGTGCGTATCATCGGTGCTCTGGTCGTCTACAAAGATAAAGTTCGGAGAATATCCAGCTTCGAGAAGCCCTTCTTCAACGCTGCGGAGAGTGTTTGCAAGATACGGCAGAGTCTCGGCTTCGTTATAACAGGGAATCGTGATAGTTACATCCGTTCGAGGCAGTTGATCGCTAACCGAAGCCCGGGAAACTTCGACGTCACTTTTCGCTTCTTTGAATTCAAGCTCGAGTTCATCTTTTAATTCAAGATGTTCCGCAACTCCGCAAAAATCATAGAGTTCGAGATTCTCGCGGATGATCCATTCCATCTTATCAAGTTTCCGATAATGGCGGACGCGGTTATATCTTGATGCGGCAGAGATCCGCGGCTGTTCGGGATCGAGTTCCCAAACGTGAAAGTAAAAAATGAACGGCTCTTCGTAACGGTTTGTCCAGTCTTTTACAGCATGACGCATTAGCGTGTAGGGAATCTGACGGAAATAGTTCCCGCCCGAAATAGGAAGAAGTCCCAATCCCAGATTGCGGGTCGAATAGGGGAATTCCCAAAGAGCTTTTCCTCCTTTATGAACCTGATGAGCAAATCGCCGGCGTTTTTCGGTCTGCTTTGTCGGTACGAACGACGCATCGTAAGCAAAACCCTCATCTGCTAAGATCTCAAAAATTCGTTCATCCTTTTCGTATGATAATTTTTCTGCGGCGCGATAGCCGATGATCTTCTGTCCGCTTGCAGTTTGTAAGATAGCGTTTGTCTTACGCAGATCTTCGCGTATCTCTTCCGTAGTAAGCTGACGAAGCGAGCGGTGGTAAAACCCTCTGGATGCAACTTCATGCCCGCGCGCTGCTATTTCCCTGACAAGCTGCGGATTTTGCTCGGCGATCCATCCTAAGACGAAAAACGTCGCCTTTGTTCCCGTTTCATCGAGCAGGTCCAGTGTTTTCCGCGTATTTTGTTCGTATCGCGGTTCAAAATTTGACCAATTTCTTTGCTGGATCAGTTTGTCAAAAGCACCCACGTGAAAATAGTCCTCAACGAGAACCGTCAGCAAATGTCTTTTTGGTTTGATCTGTTTGGTCATCAAAAAAATTGGGCGAAAGATTATTTTCCTGTGGAAAGCGGCCTGCTAAGATTTGAAAGGATCTTTGTGATCCGCGCCGCGCTTTTCCCGTCGCCAAAAGGGTTTTGCACCTGCTTGACGGAATTGATCCATGTTTCCGCAAGATAATTGTCCTCAAGCATTCGGGCGAATTTTCTCGGATTACCGCCGACAAGTTTTGCCACTCCGCACTGAACAGCCTCGGGTCTTTCTGTCGTGTCGCGGAGAATAAATACCGGCTTTCCGAGGCTCGGTGCTTCTTCCTGAACGCCTCCCGAATCGGAAACGATCAGCCACGATCGTTCCATTAGATATACAAAGTCTTTATAATCAAGCGGTTCCGTCAAAATGACTCTTTCGCATCCGGACAGTATCTCTTCAGCGATCTTTCTGACATTCGGATTCGGATGGACGGGAAATATCACCGAAACATTCTTGTGTTTGTCGACAAATTCCCTCAAAACGATCAGATTCTTCCCCATAAACTCGCGGAAACTTTCCCGGCGGTGTGTGGTAAGTAAAATGATCTTGTTATCTTCCGCTTTTGCGATCAGAGATTTTACTTCCGGGCTTGGTCTGAAAGTTCTTCTTATATACTGAAGTGCATCAACGATGGTGTTTCCCGTAACAAAGATCTGACTTTCCGGCACATGTTCGCGCAGAAGGTTTTGCCGGTTCTCGCCTGTGGCGGCAAAATGAAATGTTGCGAGCTGAGACGTCAGCTTACGGTTCATTTCCTCAGGAAACGGACTTCGGATATTTCCGGTTCGCAGACCGGCTTCGACATGTCCGATCGCGATATCACGGTTAAATCCGGCGAGGGCGCCGGCTAAGGTCGTAGTCGTATCCCCTTGTACAATAATAATATCGGGGGTTTCTTTTGCCAGAATCTCGTCAAGCGCCGATATTGTCCTTGCCAAAACCTGATTCGGAGACTGATTTGCCGTCATCACGTTCAGATCGTAATCGGTTTCGATCGAAAAGATCTCCAGAAACGGTTTTAGAAGATCGGTATGCTGACTCGAGGAGACGACCGTCGTGTGAAAATGAGGTACCTTTTTTAGTTCGGCAATGATCGGAGCAAGTTTGATCGCTTCGGGACGTGTGCCAAAAAGAACAAGCACGTTTGCAGAGATGCTCAGAGATATCCCATTCTTATGTGAAGTTTCTTTAACTTTTTTGGTGTTGTCTGCCATTTATGGGCTTTAGATTTGTCCTTGGTTTTGTATCAAAGGGTAATAAACGCTGAAAGGGCCTTTATTTTTAGAATGGATCGATCGCAATGAGATATTTTTTTTCGATCATACTGACCCTAACGGTCACGATGCCAATTATTTCCCAAGATGATCCGGCGAAGTTATTGCGTGGTGTCGTAAAAAACTCGGTTGGTTCGACGATCTCTGACGCGGAAATTCAAGTTGTTACGTTATCAAATGAAATTTACAATTGCACTTCCGGTTCAAACGGAAAATTTGAGTGTCGGGTCAAAGAAAATGAAAATTTCACCGTCACCGTCCGAGCCGACGGCTACAACATTTTACGTCGAAACTTCTCCATTACTCAAGACTTATCAAAAGAATTTGAGTTTCAGTTATTACCTGCCGGTCTTCGTGAAACCGTAACTGTTTCAACGAGCAGGACCGAAACACTGTTGAGTGAAACACCGGCGAGCGTTGTTTCGATCTCAAAGGAACGTATATTGACTTCCGCCTCGCCGGCGGCTGACGATATCTTGCGTCAAACTGTTGGTTTCAGTTTGTTTAGACGTTCAAACAGCAGAAATGCAAACCCGACAACGCAGGGAACTTCGCTCCGCGGAATAAACGCCAGCGGAGCGAGCAGGTCGCAGGTACTTCTCGGAGGTATTCCGCTGAATGATCCGTTTGGCGGATGGGTTCAATGGAGTCGGGTTTCGACTATTGCGACAGAGAAGATCGAAGTTTTGCGGGGCGGATCTTCGGGTTTGTACGGAAGCGATTCGCTCGGCGGAACGATCAATATTTTTCCCCGAAAAGTGCCGGAATCTCGTAATTACTTCGTGGCTGGGGAAGTTTTCGGTGGAAGTCAGCGGACGTTTTCCGGCTCAGTTTTCTTCGGTTTCAATAATAGAAGCTGGTCGCTTGATCTTACGGCTTCGAATTTTCAGACAAAAGGATATCAGCCCATAGAAAAGGATGCTCGCGGCTCTATCGATGACTTTGCAAATTCTCACAATTCGGCTTTTTCCGTCCGCGTCTCGAAACAACTGGCCGGCGAGTCAAACGCTTTTATAAAAGCCGACTATTTCGGCGAAGCACGTAACAACGGAACGCCGGTCCAAAAGAACCGGACTCATCTTCGGCAGTTTTCCGCAGGTTCAGATCTCGATGTTTCAAACCTAATCGACACTCTGACCGATCCGGTATTTAAGATCCGTGGATACGGCGGAACGCAGGTATTTGACCAAACGTTTTCGGCGATCGACGGCGACAGAAACGGCGAAAGCATCGTCAGACTCCAGCGCGTTCCGGCGCAAAGCGTTGGTTTGAATATCCAGTTTTCGGCAGCTTACCGAAGTCAAACACTTCTCGGCGGTTTGGAAATAAGCGATATTCGCGGCGCCAGCAATGAGACCGGCTATTTTGGCGGAAACGCAGTCTCGGCAATTGGAGCGGGCGGAAGAGAGCGAAACTATGGAGCATATTTCCAAGACATCTTTCGGATCGGAGGCAGGATCGTCGTCGCCGGAAATCTTCGTTTTGATTCCTGGAAAAATTCACGAGCATTAAGTTCCGTGCTCAGATTTTCGACAGGTCAGGTCACAACTGACGTATTTGCAGACAGAAAAGAAAGCGCTTTTTCGCCGGGTGGTTCGGTTTTGTTTTATCCGGCAGAACGTTTCTCCGTATATGTAAACGTTTCCCGTAATTTCCGCGCGCCGACGCTTAACGAACTTTATCGCGGCTTCCGCGTCGGAGACGTCGTAACCGAACCAAACGAAGATCTGCGTGCTGAAAAGTCGAACAATTTTGAAGGCGGCGCAAATTTTAATGCAAATGATCTTTCCGTTCGCGCAAGTTTTTACTGGACAGAAGTATCAAATGCCGTTTCGAATGTGACGATCACGGCAGCCCCTGACCTGATCACAAGACGACGCGAAAATGCAGGGAAGATCCGCATCAGAGGATTGGAGATCGAGACGGAAAAGAGATTCAGGCAATTTAATTTTGCGGTTGGCTATCTGTTTGCCGATGCAGTTGTGATCGACCCGGCGACTGCCGGGTCCTCTGCAGACTTGAGAATTCCTCAGGTTCCCGTTCACCAATTCACTTTTCAGGCCGGTTATCAAAACCCGCACGGCTGGGATCTCTCATTTCAGGGACGCGGTGCTTCCTCGCAATTTGATGATGATCTCAACGCGTTTCGGCTTGAACCATATTTTCAGCTTGACGCCTTCGCCGGAAAAAGACTGAAGGACGATCTGCGGATCTTTGCCGGAATCGAGAACGTTTTTAACTCACGTTATTCGATCGGGAAAACCCCGGTAAGAACCGTCAGCTCTCCGTTAAATTTTCGGATCGGTCTGCGCTGGAATTAATGAGGTCTGAAAAAAATGACAAGTTTGCTGCTTTAAACCGTTTAGCTATCTTTCCCGTTTCGTTTTCTCCAGTTCTTAAAACGGTTAAGCGATAGTGCGATTCCGGTCCAAACAAGAAACGCTCCTCCGATGCAGGCCAGAAAGGCGATCAATTGTCCGATAAATCCCCCGGTTTCGCCGGTGTGTGTAAAACGGATCCAGCTGCGTAATTTTCTGCCGGAGTTTTGCTCACCGTAAGGTTCCCATTTTGTAACTTCGCCCGTTTTTGCATCAATAGTTAGATTCGAACGTCCGAATTTGTTCCAATAAATTCCTTCGTCAACAGTGAATTCGGCTTTCTCATCGACGGGCAAATTCATCGTGATCGAATTCCAGGTTGTATGATTTTTGGCTTTTGACGCAAGCTGGTCAAAATTATCCGGCAGCATAAACGGTTGTTTCGTTTTAGTATCCGGCCCGCTTCGCTGTCTTCTCGGCGGCAGTTCGTTACCCGTCAGCGTGTAAACCAGATTTCCTGCCCACTGGTAAGAGATCACAACGCCGGTGATCGTCAGGATTATCAAAACCAATGAAGACCAGAAGCCGATCGTATTGTGCCAATTGAAGTTTTTCGCCTTACCTTTTAATCCCCGCCGGAACCAAAGTATAGATTTGAATCCTCGCCACGAAACATTTCTCGGAAACCAGATATAAAGTCCCGAGATCGCAAGAAATGCAAAGAGCAGATTTGATGCGTCATTTAAGCCTTTTCCGACGGTTCGTGCATCGCCGTCAAGAGCGAGCCAGCGGTGCATTCTTTCAAAGAAACCGAAGAATTCTTCCCAGTTCTTTGCTCCTGTGCCGGTGATTTCTCCGTTATAGGGATTGACATAAAACTTTCCCTCACGACCCATCGAGATCACGACTGCGGAGTTTGAATCATTTTTTATCAGAACACTCGTCGGTTTGGCTTCAGGATATTTTTGAGTGACGCGGGTTACCAGTTCTCTGAGCGGAAGTTTTTGAGCGTTTTCGCCGGGCGGCCGGACGTAGCGCATTTCCTTTTCAACCAGATCTAAAACGTCGGGCTCAAAGGCGATTATCGCGCCGGTTACGCACATCAAAAAGATAAAAATGCCGGCAAAGATACCGCTCGTTAAATGTGTCCAGAAAATGACTTTACGGAAGTTTTTCATAATTCGAGAAAACTGAAGATCAATTGCGAAAAATGAATGTTTTTGCTGACAAAGCGAATATTGGCAGAACTTTTAAGTCTGCGGAATCATGATCCGCCCGAAAAGTTTGTTTTCGTATTCTAAAACTAATAAACCCGCGAAAGATCGCGGGCTTAAGAACATTAACCGTAAAACAGAGATCATTCCGGCTGTCCTTTGCAGCCTTCTCCGTAAAGTGCCGGTTTCTTGGTGCTGATGATCGGATATTCCTCAGCTTT
Organism: Pyrinomonadaceae bacterium; assembly: GCA_041394785.1. Classification (GTDB taxonomy): domain Bacteria; phylum Acidobacteriota; class Blastocatellia; order Pyrinomonadales; family Pyrinomonadaceae; genus Aridibacter. The sequence continues at coordinate 59,169 of JAWKHO010000008.1, forward strand.
GGCATTTTCTTCGATCCAGTTCTCATACTCCGGCGGATAAGACATATCCGAATAGATCGCTTCGACCGGACATTCCGGCAGGCATGCGTCGCAGTCTATACACGCGTCCGGATTTATCAAAAGCCGATCCGGTGTTTCGTGAAAAGCTTCAACCGGGCAAACCGCTGCGCAATCGGTGTATTTACAATCGATGCAGGGTTCGGTAACGATATAAGTCATTTATGAAAATCTCCTGTTGTCTTCGCCCAAAATCAAACTAAAAATTTAATACGCAAAGGATAACTTGTCAAAGGAGGTTGCACAAGTGTTAGAATGCCTGAATATACAGCAAACTTTTAGCGACACTTACTACCAAAATTGTATGAAAAATATGAAATCAGATGAACTCGCTCTAGACTTTTTACGCGTTGCGGAAGCCGCTGCGATCGAATCCGCCCGAACGATGGGGCAGGGTGACCGCAAGCATTCGGATCATGTCGCAGTAGAAGCGATGCGTGAAGTAATGGACACCGTGCCGATGCGCGGGCGGATCGTCATCGGAGAAGGTGAGCGCGACGAAGCTCCGATGCTTTATATCGGCGAGGAACTCGGCGGGCGCGGATATACGGATGAAACCCGTAACTCGTTCCCCGAAATTGATATTGCGGTCGATCCGCTCGAGGGCACTAATCTTTGCGCTCTCGGTGCAAACAATGCGATCGCCGTTCTCGCTGCGGCGGAACGCGGCGGACTTTTGAACGCTCCGGACATTTATATGGATAAGATCGTCGTCGGTCCTTCTTGCCGCGGTGCCGTCGATATCGAAGCTCCGGTGAAGTTTAACCTCAAGGCGATCGCAAAATCGCTCGACCGTGATGTTGAGGATCTGACGGTAATTGTTCTGGACAGGCCGCGTCATAAACAATTGGTAAATGATGTAAGGAGTGCGGGTGCTCGAATCCGTTTGATCGGTGACGGGGATCTCTCGGCGGGGATCTCTGCGGCGGTTGCGGGAACAAATATTCACGCGCTGATGGGTATCGGCGGCGCACCGGAAGGAGTTTTAACCGCTGCCGCGATGAAATGTCTTAACGGCGAGATCCAGGCTAAACTCGTGTTCGATCCGGAAAGACTCAGTGTTGACAGTACGAAAGTACCCCCGGTGGGCGAGGTTATGGAACGTTTGAGATCTATGGGAATTGATGACCCCGAGAAGATATACAGCACAAATGACCTGGCTCCGGGCGAGAGGATAATTTTTGCCGCAACAGGAGTTACAGATGGTTCTTTGCTGCGCGGTGTTAGATTTTTCGGTGAAGGTAAACGGACTCATTCGGTTGTTATGACAACCGACACAAGAAACATCAGATTTGTGGACACGGTCCACGTTGAAGGCGGTCCGAATGCGGTTATCAGGTTCTAGTTTCTGAAGTTTTATGTTCTCCAGAATAGGAAAACTTTGACAGGGACACTACAATAGAACGAAACCCGACGTTAACACGCATTATACGGAGATCTATTTATATGAATGTTGCTATCGACAAAACAGTTTCAGAAGAACTGAATGGTCATTCTGAGGCCGTGACCCCGGAAGATGGCGGAAAACTTATTGTACTGACGGCACCGCTTACCGAAGCGATCGATCATGCTGGATATTTTATTCAAATGGCGATGGCATCGCTTCCGATCTGGCTCGAAAGTATTCTTAACCGGAAATATCCGGATTGGCGAAAAGTTGAACGCTATGACGACGGTTCGGCTAAATATATGCCGGCGGGTGTCAGACTCGTTGAAAAATCACTGGAACGAAAGTACAGCAAAGACGATATCGTCTGTTGTTTTCCGGAAGATCTCGAAAAATTTGTCGGGCCGAACACACGGGTCGTTGCGGTTTCTACTCACAATCCGCTGGGCGTTACGTTTGCGGCCGGGGTTTACACATCGATCTTCGGTTCGTCAAAAATGCCGATCAATTCGCACTATTCGCGCGAGTTGTTTGCCCAGATAAAGTCTCATCCGAATCGGGATAATTTTAAGGTTATCGTCGGCGGTTCGGGCGGATGGCAGATCATCCAGACGGATATGTACGACGAACTCGGGATTGACTGTATCGTTGACGGAAGAAGCGAATCAGACGACACGCTTGATCTTTTCGAGAAAGCGATCGCCGGTGAAGATCTTCCGAAAGAAGTTGTCGTTAAACATCCGACCGACCGGGATTCGATCATGTTCCCCGATACGAGGACGACATTCGGCGTTGTCGAAATGACCACAGGCTGCGGAAGACGCTGCAAATTCTGTGTTCCCGACCTGAATCCGCAGATCGATCTGCCGAAAGACAAGATCATGGATGCGGTTCGGGCAAATGTCCGCGAAGGCAATAAGCAGATCTCGCTGGCGACGGAAGATATGTTTATCTGGGGTCAGGTCCATACTGATACGCCGTTTTATTTTCCAAACCGCGAGGCTTTGGTCGATCTTTACCGTGACGTAGTGGAAACGCCGGGTGTTGAACAGCACGTTTTAAGTCATTCGACGATCGCTCCGGCTGTAGTGGATCCGGTGATGATCGAACAGCTTTCGGATATACTTTTGCCGAAAAGTCCGATCCATTTCCCGTATCTCAGCACACACCCGGAAAAGAAAGCTCTCGCGCCTTTGATCGGTTTGGAGACAGCCTCGATCTCGATGGCCAGAAAGGTCATGCCGACAAAGGGAATACCTTTTAAGATCGACCACTGGCAAAGCGTTGTTATCGAGGGTCTCAGAGTATTGAACAAAAACAATTGGTTTCCGGCAATGACATTGATCGTTGGAAATCCGGATGAGACAGACGAAGATACAATGGCAACGATCGATCTTGTTTATGAAATGGAACGACAGGGTCTCTTTGCGTTTTTGATCCCTTCGATTTTTACGCCGCTTCATGACACGCGAATGGAGATGGAAACCGGCGTTACGCAGACAAAAGAGCTGTCGCAAATGCAATGGCAGCTGATGATGAAATGCTGGAAGATGAATTTGCGTCCCGGTCAGTATTCGTGGTGGGGTCCGACTGCGTGGCGTGCCGGTTCGATCGGTATGTGGCTCTATAAACTTCGCAAACTGAACGGACCGAATTTCACCTATCCTCTCCTGATGTTTTCAGGAGTATTGTCTGAAAAGCGTCTGGCTAAAATGGGCAAGATCTATCCGGGTAAACCGCTCGATCTGCTCAGCAGAAAAGAACTGCTGGCAACGCTTAAACCTAAGCAAATGCAGTATCTTCGTGAAGATACCGGCGATATGCCGGATGAGTATTTTCAGTCGATGCAGGAACTCGCAGTTGCCGGCTGATGGAAGGATTTCCGGGATCCATATTAGTAGAAACTTGAGGAGATCGCCGGCTGAAATGCCGGCGTCTTTTGGCTGTCCCGCTTTTTAGACTTACCGTAGTATTAGATCAATGAGGCAGGAAATTTGTGCCCGAACCAGCTGAAAATTACAGGTCAGAAATTCAGGTAGGCGAACTCAAAAGAAATGCATTCCGATTCTGGGGAGTAGTGCTGACGATCGTCTCCGTCTGGGTTTTAGCGATCCTTTTAGCCCCGATCGCCGCAGCGAACGGGATGAGTGGTGTTGCTGAACCCGTTTACGGATTTTTCAGCTATGTTTGCCACCAAATGCCCTCCCGTACATTTCATCTTCTGGGACATGGATTTGGAGTTTGCTCGAGGTGTTTTGGGGTGTATTTCGGTCTGCTTCTCGGGCTTGCAATTTATCCCTTGTTTCGGTCAATGAGTGAAGTGGAACCGCTGCCGAGGATTTGGCTGATCCTTGCCATTATTCCGATGGGAATTGACTGGTCTCTCGGGGCATTTGATATCTGGGAGAATACGTATTTTACTCGTTTTTCTACAGGTCTTTTGCTCGGTATCGGCTGCGCTGTCTTTATCGTTCCCGCCCTTGTTGAGCTTGCGCAGATCTTTTTAATGAAACAACAAAGGCGTCAAAACGTTTATAAAGATACCGCTTAAGCGATGTCCGGTGCCGGTTTCGATCAGCCGATTTATTGACTATTTCGCGAAAGAATAGGAAAATTAAGCAAAACTTCCGGAAAAAGCTACATAAAATTAAGATGAGTTTTAATCAGGAAACAGCAACGATTCGCGCAAAACAAGATCTGGCAGATCGCCTCAAGGTCAGCGAAAGCGATGTAGGCGTGGTTTCGGTCGGAGAAAAGGATTTTCCCGACATGTCTTTAGGTGCACCGGCTAATGGCGAGATGTCTGCACAGATGATCTCAAGCGGTTGGGAGATCATTTTGAGCGCGAAAGCAGATGAATTTAAGTATCGCGCTGATAAATACCAGCTGCGTTTGGTGAATTATAAAGGAACGAACCATATTATCGTTTCCTGAAACTAAAGACTCCCGGATCGGAAGTTAGGTTTGGAGTAAGTAAATGAATAGAAAGAATATCTGGATACATATTGGGATCGCAGCGATCGTTATCGGGATCGCTGCATTGTTTGGTGAGATCAACAAATGGGAATCTGCGGGATTTGAAGACCGCAGCGACATCAAAGAGATCGAAACGGTTCGGAAACCGGTTGCCGTCGAACGTACTTCAGCGGAAAGTGAACCCGAGGTTTTGGTCAGATTTAGAAGAGGAGTAAGCCTCGCCGACATCAAGAAACTGACTGCTAAAAACAACGATACGATCGAAGATGAGATAGAAAATGTAAATAATCTCTATTCGATTGACGATCTGGATAATCTGACGGCGGAAGCGGTTGCTGAACAGTATGGCAAAATGACCGATCTGGTTGAATACGCAGAGCCGAATTTCGAAATACGTTTAAGTGACCCGTCTGCTCCGCCCGCCGCAAAAGATCTCCTTATGCGGGAAAAAGATGAACAGTCCTCTGTCCCGAATGACCCGATGTTTGAAGAACAGTGGGCATTGAGCAACAGCGGGCAGAACGGCGGCAAGGAAAATGCCGATATCGGTGCCCTGAAGGCATGGCTCAAAACGCAGGGAAGCGAGGATGTGGTTGTTGCTGTTTTAGACAGCGGTGTAGATTACGCCCATCAGGATCTGGTCGAAAACATTTGGTTCAGACCGGATAGCGTTCCGGCTTATGAAGACGATGAACTCGGCGTAATCGATGATAAGACGGGCTATAATGCCGATTCGAACACCGGTGATCCGATGGATCAAAACGGGCACGGCACGCATTGTGCGGGTATTATCGGTGCCTCGGGCAACAATGGAAAGGGAATTTCGGGAGTAAACTGGAAAGTTCAGATCATGCCGCTTAAATTTATGGGAAGCGGGGGATTCGGTACGACAAAGAATGCTATCGAAGCGATCAACTACGCGATAGACCGTAAGAAAGCGGGTGTCAACGTCCGTGTAATAAATGCGAGTTGGGGTTCGACGATGTATTCAAAAGCACTGGAAGATGCGATCCGGGCAGCAGGCGAACAGGGGATACTTTTTATTGCAGCCGCTGGAAATAACAGCACTGACAATGATAAGAGACCACATTATCCGTCAAACTACGATCTGCCGAATGTGATCAGCGTAGCGGCGCTTGACCGCGGCGATGGTCTTGCTTCGTTTTCAAACTATGGTGCGAAAACAGTTCACATCGCAGCTCCGGGCAAAGATATTCTGAGCACGTGGCTTAACGACCAATATCGCGAAGCATCCGGTACATCGATGGCTACGCCTCAGGTTGCCGGAGTTGCGGCACTCATTATTGCGAATCAGCCGGATATAACCGTTACAGAATTGCGGAAGCAATTACTCAATTCGGTAGATAAGCTTGATATTTTGAACGGCAAGGTTGAAAATGCCGGTCGTTTGAATGCTTCAAAAGCTTTGGCTGAATAGGCTTTCTGACAACTTATGCTAAAGAAACGCGGTTACATTGCCGCGTTTTTCTTTGGCCGGTAGATCGCAATAGCCAACCAGTTCCAACCCCCGAAATGAATTTACCGTCATATTCAGGTATAATGTTGACAAAAAAGTAAAGTATTATAGACTTTACCTTTTGATTTTCGCACTTTTCAGGACTTTATAGAGATGCCAAAAATTGCAGACATACAGGAAACACCAAATCCCAATGCGGTAAAGTTTATTTTAAGAGAACCGGTCAGCTACGGTACATCGCATTCCTTTGATTCGATCAGCGAGGCGGAAAACGACGAACTGGCAAAATCGATCTTTGACGTCGGCAACGTGGTTTCCGTTTTTTACATGGACCGGATGATAACTATCGAAAAAACGGATGAAGCTGATTGGGACGAGGCCTTGCCGCTGCTTGCGGTTCCGATCCGCGAGGCAAAATCCGTTGAAAACGGCAACGGAAACGGGGATGCCGCAAAAGCGGTCGGCGGTTCGATCGCTGCTGCCGCAAGTGATGACCCGGTCATCGCAGAGATAAATGAATTGCTCGACGAACGGATCCGGCCGTATCTTGCAAGTGACGGCGGCTGGCTTGAAGTATTAAGTCTTGAGGAAAACGTACTTAAGATCAGATATCAGGGTGCATGCGGCAGCTGTCCGAGCTCGCTTACAGGAACCCTAATGGCTATCGAAAATATGATCCAGGACGAAATAGATGAGAATCTCGAGGTAGTTGTCGTTTGACCGGCATTGCCGTAATCCTCCAATAGCCCCGATCGTGAATACCCGATCTAAATATTTGCATTTATTTTAGTTGTTAAAAATCTTTTAAAACTAATTCTTGACATAAAAGCACCAAATTGGTCATAATTCTTAGAGTGATGTTCCAGAGACATCACCTTATCTTGTTGGAATTTACAAATCACTCATAACCGCCAGCCACCAAAAGATCCCCTTTATCAAGAGCTGTGTTCAAAATGTACGGAGGAAAACAACGTGAATAGTGAAGAACTCGAACAAAGTTTACGCGCTGAATTCGAGAACTATCTCAAGGATGTTCTTGCTGAAATGAAGCAGGATGTTTCTGAATTTCAAGCTAAAATTGAATCAGAATTTGAAAAACACCGCTCTCAGCTAAGTGAAGTTTTTGAAGAATTTTCAAAGCGTCAATCGGAAGAAAGAGAAATTGAGACAAGTTTTACAGAATCGGTATCAGAACATCTGAAACTCGCCCGCGACGAGGGCGCCAGGATAACCGCAGCGGCCATCGCAGAAGCCGAAGAGATGCGGGAAGAAGAAGAAACTCCGGCAAACTTTTCAGATTTGCGCGATGCGATAAACGAAATAAGCAGTAAAGATTCGCAATCCGAAATACTCAAATCTTTGGTTCACCACGCCTCGCAATACACGCCGCAGGGTGCATTTTTTATAGTAAAGAACAAACACCTCGTAGGCTGGCGTGTTTTCGGAACAGAAGAACATCCCGATCCGGAAACCGTCAAAGAAGTCTATTTCCCGATGTCGCTGACTACCTCGTTAAGCGAATCAGTAAACACATTAGCGACCGTTGAAAGCAGTTTTGGCACTCATGAAGACGACTCTCAGTATCTGGAAAAGCTTGGCTTTGGTGAACCCTCGAATATGTTTTCCATTCCTTTGGTTGTAAGGGGACGCGGCGTTGCTGTACTCCATGCCGACCGCGGATCGTCCGATACTTTTGTCAATGTCGAAGCTCTCGAAGCTTTGGTGCGTGTCGCCGGACTGACGGTTGAGGTATTGGCATCCCAAAATGCGGCGGCGAGAGTTTCGAGTTCAGAATCTCAGGCTGAAACTGAATATGAAGGATCCGATGAGACCGCTGATTCTGAACAGGATTTCGACTCAACAGGCGAATTTGCAGACTATACACCGCCTGAAACAGACGCACCGGCCTCAACCTTGTACGCCCAAAACGAGTACGAAACAGTTAGCGAAAACACCGATTCGGAATACGAAGTAGAATCGTGGAATCAAACCGTCGAACCTTCGGTTCCGGAATACTCACCCGTCGAAACGGAAAGCGAAGAATTTTCGCCGACATATGAGACCGTAAGTGAAGATTCCGAGGATTTTGCTGCTGAAGAAGAATCGTTCTCTTCGGACTCTGACTATCAATCGAATATCGAGGAGTCTTATGAAGTAGATTCTTCACCGACTTATGAGGTGACTTCCGAAAACGATACATCCGGGTTTGAGATCACCCAGCAATCTACGCAGTCTGAACAGTCTGCGGTTGAAGAATCAGACTACTATACTGAGACTTCAGGATTTGAAACCGGAACCGAATCTCAGGAGTTTGAATCTGTATCATCAGATTTCGAAGATCCGGCAGAATATGAAACCGAGTATCAGGGGTTTGAGCCGGACGAAGCAAACTTTGAAGCTCCCGCTGAACCAACCGGTTTTGAAACTACACAGTTCGATGCGTCCGATTTTTCTGCGCAGCAGACGGAAACCCCTTCAGATTCGTTTGATTATGACAGCACGGCGGATTTTGACACCACGACACCGGAACCTGCATTCGACCAAACTGAGCCTTCACCCGCTGAAGAGGAAGCTGCGGAACCTGCAGTAGAAGAGGCTGCTCCGGCAGTACCGGTAAGAGCCAGATTCGGAGACCGGAATGTTGATCTCCCGATCGAGGTTGCTGAAGATGAACGCCGCTATCACAACGATGCCCGCCGGTTTGCACGTCTTTTGGTCTCGGAGATAAAGCTTTACAACGAACAGAAAGTTAAAGAGGGCAGGGAAACCAGCAATCTTTACGAGCGTTTGAGAGAAGCGATCGACCGATCCAGGGAGATGTACGATAAGCGGGTTCAGCCTCCGGTTGCAGCAAAATTCGACTATTTTAATTATGAACTCGTCAATACTTTGGCTGAGGGCGATGAGAATAAACTTGGCGGGGGATATCCCGGCGCCAATGTTTGATCTCAAACTTATTACCATTGAAAAGGGAGGCCGACGAAAGTCAGCCTCTTTTTTTATTCAACGATCTCAAACGGGATAAACTGACTCGCGATCTGTTCTTTATTTTTGGAACTTCGGCTGGTGACAATTATCTGCAAAACATAATCGCCCTGCTCCATATCCGTCCCGAGGCTGATAGCACCGATCACAGGATGTACATTGGACCGGGTTACAAACTGTTTATCGACAGGCACCTCCTTACCTTCATAAACGAGCTTTTCTCCGTTAAACAAACGGGTTTTTGAGGTCATCTGTGCACCCTGAGCGGAAGGATATTGAGTATTATAAACTTCGAAAGCGTAGCTTAATATCGATCCGTTCTTAAATCTTCGTACGGCAGTATCCGTCATTGCCGTCGAATTGTCCTCCGGCTTTATAGGAGAGTCCGGTGATTTGCTGTTAGGACCTGAATTCATTTGATCCCATGCGTCGTAGGAGATGTTGTCAACAACAATTCCGGACAATACTATCCGGTTTTTCTTCAGTCGCGGTATCTCGATATATTGGCTTGCAGAGCCGACACGGTTTGTCGAATGATCCCGAATTGCGACCCTCATCTGATATGCTCCCGGGTTTTTTATTCTGAACGTTGCGTAATAGACAAACCCGTCGGCGATGATCTCTTTATATGTATCGTCCGTTGCATTGATCGTAAAAGTTTTGGAAACGGTATCCGTCGGGACCCCGTTTTCGTCAAAATTCATCATCAAAAGATCAAAAGCCGCATCCTTAGTTCCCGCCGCAGAATCCTTAAACCCAAGCTCGCTTCCCTTGATATGTATATAAGTATTGACAAAAAGCTCGCGATCTTCGTTTGACTTGAAAACCGCAGACAATCCGAGATTCAAATCGTTGTTCGCAAACGGCGACAAAAGTGCACTCATGATCCGATTATTAGCCGGAAGATCCGCAGGGATTGCGGGCGTATCCTTGTCTTCCACGCCAAAAAAACCGCTCCGGAATCTGACATTCAGATCCTTGCGGGTAACCCTGATGTCCAGCTTATTGAATTTCCGAGTTTCGGGGTTAAATGTTTCGGAGTCCGGCTGATATCCGATCAGATAATAGCTCTGATCTTTCAGCATTGTTCTGATACCGCCATTCAGATCATTAGTATTGCGAATAGCGAGTCCGCCGGTTTCTTCGGCAAGCATCGTCAATCCTTCCTGGGAATCAAAAAGCTTATCGCGGCGGTCTTTTGACAAAGTTTCAAGGCGGTGCGGGTTGATCGGTTTTGAATCCGGACTCAATCCGATAATACCGAGCGAATCGGCAGCTGTGAAACCAAGGGTTTGCAGTCCCCGGGCGTCCATTGTGTAGATCACTACTGACGAACGGTTTGCATCGTCGATCAATTTTCGAACCCTCTCCAGGATTCGCGTTGAATCGACAAAACCGTTCCCTCCCTTTCCAAAGATCGAAAAGCCGTCCGAAAGAAGCATGATCGATTTTCGACCGGGAAGCTCATCCATACCCTTTACAACGTATCTGACGGCTCCCAGCGTCCCGGTGGAAAACGCGCTTGCCCTGAAATCATCCAAAGATTCCTCTTTATGGCGAGGTCCGAGATCTTCGTTTTCTTCGAGTTCATCGAGATCTCCCTGAGCGACATAGTAAGGCTCAAATGCAGATATCTTTCCCGATCCGCGGATGCTCCACTTAATTTTTTCTATGGTCGATAAAAGTTTTCGTTTGTCGTTTGTGAATTGCTGGAGCGCTCCCGCACCTCCGCTGCTTTTGATGATCGCTACAAGATCACCATCCTGCATTTGTTCTTCGACGAAGTTTCTGAGCGCGCGTTTTACGTAGTACATGCTTTCAAATGAAAGCGTCAGGTCATCGACTACAAGCGCTATTGTCCGGCGGATCTGTTCCGGTTTGAGTGCTGTCCGGGCGGGTGGAAGTAGGAGCCCGTCTTTTGTTTTTGTTTGCCGGACCGGGTTGCTTTCAGTGCTTTCTGCCGAGATAAATGAAAAGTTTGTTATTTCCTGCTTCTTACCATTTTCATAAATTTCGATCTCATCGGGTGTCAGGTCGGAAACGATCCGACCCCTGCTGTCCGTAACCGAAACGTCAACTTGAATCAGAGACGTAGTTATCTTTACAATATCATTATCATCTACGGGAGTAGGGTTTGGCTTGGGATTCTGGGAAATTGCAGCTGAGACAAACAGGATCAAACAACAAGCAGCGTGAAGAAAATATTTCATCGTTACCTCATTAATACCTAAAGAATTTGCTTATTTTACATCATTTCCCGTTTCCGACGAAGGTTATTCCTGTCATCTGAGAGACATATAGAATCAGCAGCACCGCATCAAAGCGACGGAGTAAAAAAACAAAAACATGTTATTTCGCAACCACTTAACAAAAAGTAAGAATTGGCTTGCGGTAAGTTCACTTACCGCGCTTGGATCATTATTGGTTTTGTTCAGCATAAGCTGCTCGGCCCAACCGTCGCGGGATGCGTCGCTCGATTCGCTTCGAAACATCACAAAGGACGGAAAACTTCCGGCTGAGTCTGTGGTCGCAAATATAGAGTCGCGTTATGCGGGAACTCAAACTGCGGCGCTCGCACGCCTCTTGCGCGGAAGAATTCGTCTTGAAAGCGGTGATCCGCTCGGTGCGGCCCAGCTGCTGGATTCGGATATCTTCTCTCAGAAAACAAAACTCGGTGATTATGCGCTTTGGCTCAGAGGAAAGGCGCTGTTTGATGCGAATAAGGATCTTGATGCTCAGAAGGTATTTGCCGACCTGATACAAAAATATCCGGATTCGATGAGAACCAGAAACGGAAGACTGCTGTGGGCAAACAATCTGATGAAAAATGGTTTGCAGCAGGATATGAAACAGGTGCTTCGGCCTTTGCTCGAACGAAAAGATGCAGATGCAATGCTTTTGTTGGCGCAGGGTTTTTATTCTGCGTCTGATCAGACAAACGCGATCGATATGTATCGAAAAACGTATTTTTACGGTGCGGGCACAAAGGCGGGTGACGAGGCCGAAAAATGGCTGACCTCGCAATCACAGGATCTTACACCGAATACGTCTGAAGAAATACTTGCACGGGCAGACCTCCTGTTTCAAAAAAGCCGTTTTGCAGAAGCGGCGCGTTCTTATGATGATCTGCTTCGTTCTTTTCCCCGCGACGTCGATACAAGTATACAGCTAAAAAGACTTACAGCTTTCGCCAAAGCACAGCAAACCGCACAGGCAAGCGGGGCGTTTAATTCGATCCCGTTATCCGCCCCGGAAAAGGAAGAGTCGTATTATCAGCTCGCACTGGGTTATGCAAAGGCGCGGCAGTGGGAACAGGCGATGAGCACTCTGACGGATATGCGGCAGAAATTCCCTCAGAGCAAATGGACGCCAACCGCGATCGTCGATACCGGAATGGCTGCCAGGGATCAGCGAAGACGATCGGACGAATCTTATTTGTTAAAGCTCGCGATGGATCTTTATCCGGAAGCGATCGATGTGACACGCGCGCATTTTGAAGTCGCTTGGATGGAACATGAGAATAAGAATTACGCTGTTTCGGCAAAAATGCTCACCGAACACCTTGCCAGATATGTGGATCAGGACAATTCATTTCGCGGGCAGGCAGGATATTGGGCGGCACGTGATTCTGAACTCGCCGGCTTGACCGATGAAGCCTGTGCTTTGTACGAAGCCGTGACATATCGCTACGGAGCAAACTGGTATGGTTATCTTGGACTTGACCGCTTGCTGATCATGCGCCGAAACGGCAAATGCCAATCTCCGCCGAAGTTTCCGGCAAATTCGCTTATACCAAAGGCCGTGGAGAACATGAAAGTTGTGATCGTTGCCGCGGAAACTGCGACACCGAAAGAGATCGCGCGAGCGGATAAGAGTGAAGAACTCAGCACGATCGGTCTTTTTGATTGGGCTATAGAAGAACTAGAAGAAGCAAAGAAAACGGCAAATGAAAGTCCAAAAATAAATCTTGCGCTGGCAAAGCATTACCGGTTCAAGGGAGACAATGTAAGAGCGCTCCTTGCGCTGGCGAAAAGCTATCCTGATTATTCGCAGATGTTTCCCGAAGAAATGGGCCGCGAAGAATGGGAAATATTCTATCCGCTGATTCACTGGAATGATGTAAAATTCTGGGCAAACAAACGAAATCTCGATCCGTATCAGGTTGCCGGACTTATCCGTCAGGAAACCATTTTTGATCCAAACGCAAAATCGGGAGCTAATGCATACGGACTGATGCAGCTTTTGATCCCGACTGCCAAAATGATGGCCAGAAAATACAGTTCAACCGATTCATCAAGTATTACGGGCTTCTCGCTATATAACCCGACGCTTAATATCGAACTCGGCACCGCTTACATGCGCGAACAGCTTGATAAATACGGCAGGATCGAATACATGGCCGTCGCGTACAACGCGGGTCCCGGACGTGTGGTCCGCTGGAAAGCCGAATTGCCGCTTCAGATGGATGAATTTGTTGAAGAAATACCATTCCGCGAGACAAAGGGATATGTTCAGGGTGTTATCAGAAATTCAGCTCAGTACAGACGTCTTTACGATATGAACGGAAACTTCAAATCAAACGTCGGTACAAAACCGCTGCGGGCGGAGATCGATTCAAAATCGCCGGCGCAGTTTGCAAAAGATCATCCCGGGATCGACGTCAAACGCCAAAGAACTGCAGAATAGTTTTATCGCCGATGACAAATTAAAATGAGCGAAACTCACTTTCGAACATGTAATCTTTGCGAGGCCGTTTGCGGCATCGCGATCAAGCACGCCGAAGGTGAGATCTTATCGATCAAAGGGGACAAAAAAGATCCGTTTTCCCGCGGACATATCTGTCCGAAAGCTCTTGCTCTCAGAGATGTTTATCTGGATAAGGACCGCCTGAAAACTCCGGTGAGAAAAACAAGCGGCGGATGGAAGGATATTTCCTGGAAAGAGGCATTTTCCGAGATCGGCGAAAAAATCAAGGAGATTCAAACAAAATACGGCAGAGATGCAGTGGCCGTTTATCAGGGCAATCCTTCGGTTCACAACTTCGGAACGCTTCTCGCGAGCGGAAATCTTCTCAAGTCTCTCAAAACAAAAAATAACTACACTGCCACATCTGTCGACCAGCTACCCCATCATTTTGCTGCCTGGACGATGCTCGGAAATCCGCTTTTTATTCCGATCCCGGACATCGACCGCACAGACTATTTTCTGATCTTTGGCGCAAATCCGCTCGCTTCAAACGGCAGCCTGATGACCGCGCCCGACATAATCAACCGACTTGAAGCGATTACAAACCGCGGAGGCAGGATCGTTTTGATCGATCCAAGAAAAACCGAAACCGCACGTGTTGCGAACGAACATTTTTTTATAAGACCGGGATCAGACGTTTATTTTCTGCTCGCATTTATAAACACGCTTTTTGCCGAAGACCTCGTAAACCCCGGCAGATTAAATGAGTTTACAGAAGGCGTTGAATCCCTTCGCGACTTATCAAAAGATCATACCCCGGAAAAAGCCGAAGTTTTGACGGGAATTCCGGCAGATGAGATCCGGCGGATAGTGCGCGAATTTGCCGGATCTAAAACCGCAGTTGCCTACGGCAGGATCGGAGTTTCGACCCAGAAATTCGGAGGATTGTGCCATTGGCTGATCAATTCGATAAATATTCTTACGGGCAATTTTGACCGCGGCGGCGGAGCGATGTTTACTGCACCGGCGTTTGATGTAGTTTCCGCGTCAAAAGGCGGAAACATCTTCGGTCGATGGAAAAGCCGCGTTCGCGGCCTGCCCGAGTTTATAGGAGAGCTGCCTGTTTCCGCACTTTCGGAAGAGATCGAAACCGAAGGCGACGGGCAAATAAAGGCGCTTTTTACCAGTTGCGGAAATCCGGTTTTATCGACGCCAAACGGGACAAGGCTCGAAAAAGCTCTTGAGAAACTGGAGTTTATGGTTTCGATAGACATTTACATTAACGAGACCACGCGGCATGCAGATATAATCCTGCCGACTGCAACCGGGCTTGAGACTTCGCATTACGACGTTATCTTCAATATTTTTGCTGTTCGCAACACGGCAAAATATTCCGCTCCGCTTTTTCCGAAGGCCGAAAATGCGCTTTACGACTGGGAAGTTTTTCAGCACCTTGCGCACGAGTTGACCGAAACAGGTGAGCCCGTAAAACTTACACCGCCTGAAGACAAACTGGAGCTTGGATTAGAATTTGGAAAATACGGGCTTTCGCTTGAAGAACTCAGGAAGAATCCTCACGGCGTTGACCTCGGCGAACTAATGCCGTGTCTGCCTGAAAGACTTTTTACGGAAGACAAACGGATCGATCTTGCGCCTAAACTGTTGGTCGAAGATCTGAAAAGATTAGAATCTCAAATAGAAGAAAATGAATTTCCGTTTGCGCTGATCGGAAGACGTCATCTGCGCGACAATAATTCGTGGCTGCACAATTCAAAAATTTTGGTAAAGGGTAAAAATCGCTGCACGCTTTTGATAAATCCGGAAGATGCCGCAGGGCTGCAGATTTCTGACGGACAAACTGCGACAGTTAGTTCCCGCGCGGGCGAGATCGAGATCCCGGTCGAGGTCACCGACAAGATCATGCGCGGCGTGGTTTCAATACCTCATGGTTACGGCCATGACAGAAATGGTGTGCATCTGGAGATCGCCCGTGAAAACGCCGGGGTCTCGATCAATGATCTTACTGATGAAATGCAGATCGATGAATTGACCGGAAATGCGGCATTCAGCAATGTCCGGGTTAAAATAACGGCCTAGGTCTTTGCGAACCAGGCTTTGATAAAAAGCGACTGATAAAAAAGTGTCGGGGCTAAAAAACCGGCAGACGAGATCATCTCTTCGATCTTGTGCTGCTTCGAAACCGCGACCATTTTTCCCCATTGCGATGCCGAAGCTTCAGCCTTCTCCTTTGGAGTTCCCGCATAGATGAGCATATTTTTCCAGACTTTCAGCAATTCCTGATAGGAGTTTCCATCATCGGGTGATGTCAGATCGGCATTTATCAAATATCCGCCGGGTTTCAAACGCTTGCGTATTTCGGCGAAAAACCCGGTCCTCTCGTCCTGTTCGGTAAGAAACTGCGAGACCAGGATCGACGTGGCTGCGTCAAACGTTCCTTTCTCCGGAAATGAGCCGATCGTTCCGGAATAAAACTCACACCTGTCCGAAAATCCAGCCCTTTCAGCTTTTCGCCGGCATGCCTTGATCATTTCCGGCGATGTATCAATTGCCGTAAATCTCCATTCCGGAAACTCCGCAGCGAGCGCGACCAATTCCGCCCCGGTTCCCGCACCGACGCAAAGAACGCGGGCATCGGAAGGAAGTCCCTTTAGGATCAGCTTGGTGAGAAAGTGTAGAAGATCATTGACCGGAAATAATCTCGACCACTGCTCGTCGTAATTTTCAGCCTGATCTTTTCCGAAAAGCGGTTTGTTTGTACTCATAATCTGCCTGGTTTTTGTAGTTTCGAGACGATCATTATCGAATATGATCAGACGCTTTCCGTTTTACTGTCCGTTCTTAATATCTGGCAATTGCGGGTCGTCTTTGAGACCCTTCGTCCACTCGATGTATGCTTTTGAGTCAAATTTTTTCCCGGTTGAATTTGAGGTCATGTAGCGGATCTTGCCGAATACATCTCTTTCCATCCAGGGACGATCGTGTTTTCCAAAACACCAAAGGATTCCGGCGTAGGAATTTGGATTCCGGCCGTCGAGGCAGTATTTATTGTTAAGGTGCTCCAATTTTTGAAACGCCTCTTCATAAGTTTTTGACCAGCCGATAACAAGTTTTCCCCAAAGCATACGAACGTAATTGTGCATTTCTCCGGTTTCGACCATTTCGCGCTGCGCGGCGTTCCATAGTTCGTCTGATGTTTCGAATTTCTCGAGTTTTTCAAGACTGTATATTTCTTCACGTTCGTCATCAATATGATCACGCATCGTCTCTTTGACCCAGTCAGGAAGCGAATCGAGCGAAGCGTAATCTTTATTAAATTTTGTAAAATTAAACGAGAGTTCGCGTCTGACGATGAGTTCTTCAAGATAAGCGTCTTTTGAATCATCAGGTGCGTCCGAATCTTTTACAGCAAGCGCGATCTCAAGTGCGGACAAAAATCCGAAATGCAGAAATGACGATAGACGCGATGAACCGTCGAGCTCAGGCTTGTTTCGTGTTTCGTCATAAGCGGGCAAAATTTTCTTTACAAAGTGTTTGAGGCGTTTGCGTCCGTTTTTTGTCCCGCCGTGATAGATCGGCGACGGCTTAACATCGTGATCGATGTCGCATTCAGAAACAAGCTCCGCGATGTTTTTCGCATTAACTTCCGTGTCAGGACAATCGACTTTTATGTCCGTCTTTTTTACTTTGATCTTTGTTTCCTCAAACGGAACAAGATATTCGTCAAGCATTTTATTTATCCGCGGACGGATCGTGTAAGCGGCATAGTTTTCTTTTTCAAACTTTGACATCGGAATGATGCCGTTTGAATCAACCGCATAAACTGGAATATCCGCTTTTTCGGTGACCGCACGGTTGTGTTCCGGAATAATAAAACACGGAAAATCATCCGTTACGATCAATGCCGCATCTTTGGCGATCTTTTTTACGGTCTGTTTCGGAGAGCTGTCATCTTTCTGGAGGTAGAAAAGATAAGTAATTCCCAGTTTTTCAAATTCTTTCCTTTTTTCCTCAACGCCTTCGAGGATAAACGTATGTATCCGGTCGCTCGCCCATGGGTAATAGAATTTCAGTCCTTCATAAACCAAAAGCGGCAATTCGAGTTCATTTGCTTTTTCGATCGCAAATTTTAATGCGTGATTATCATGAACGCGTTTGTACATCTGCATCCAGTAAAGTACATAGCTGGCGTTTTCATTCACGGATTTTTCGTTGAGGAGTGTTACTCTTTCGCTGATCTGTTTCATAAAAATATTCGGAATAGATTACAGATAATAACTTATAGATCTTAGATCGATCCCGCATCTGTCATCTATAATCTATCAACTGTTATAAGCGAAATCGATCGATCCATATGAAAAAATATCATTCGGCGTGTTGTTTTTTGGTGCTATTCCATTCTGTTCACCTTGCTGTTTTAGCGCAGGAATTTTCTTCGATCCGCGAAGGCATCGAATATGCGGAAATGACCAGGCAAATCGATGCCGCGCCTGTAAGACTAAATCTGCTGAGGCTCGATCTTACGAAAGTTCGCCTTGATGTTGTCCATGCGATGGATGCGGCGATCGGAACGGAAACGGTTTCATCGATGGCAACAAGACATGGTGCGATTGCGGCTATAAATTCGGGTTTTTTCAGATTGGACAGAAGTATTTTTGCGGGTGATGCGGTCGGAGTCCTAAAGATCGACGGAAAGGTTTTCAGCGAGAGTTCGAATAACCGGATCGCTTTATTTATCGAAAACAAGGCGGAGAAAACAATTGTCAGTATTGCTCATTTGAAAACGAAGACAACAGTTTCGATCGGAAGACGAGAAATCGCAGCCGCAGGAATAAACCGTGAGCGCAAAGATGATGATCTGGTGATCTTTACGCCTGAATTTGGCCGTACAACTTTGACCCGACCGGACGGCTTAGAAATCATTGCGGCAAATGGCAGAATAACCGAAATTATCAGATCATCGGGAAGCAATCTCATTCCGCAAAATGGTTTTGTAGTCTCAGCAAGCGGATCGCGCATGGATGAGTTGTTAAAGCATCTGAAGATCGGAAAAAAGATAGAGTTTCAATCCTCAGGTTTCGATCTCCGCGAGGGTTTGGGCGCAAACATGCAGGAACCGAATGTTTTTTATTCGGCGTCTGAGGATATAGTTGCCGGCGTTCCCGAACTCATCCGAAACGGAAAACTTCACATTCCGTGGGAGCAGGAGAAAACAAGCGAAGCTTTTGTCGAGACAAAACATCCGCGCACCGCGGTTGCAAAACTTAAGGACGGGAAGTTTTTGATGATAACCGTTGACGGAAGAAGCGAGGAAAGCGGCGGGATCGGTTTGGAAGATCTGGCGAAACTGTTGCTCGAATTCGGAGCGACGGATGCGATGAATCTCGACGGCGGCGGTTCGACGACAATGTTTCTGGATGGGAAAGTCGTCAATAAACCTTCAGACAAAGAGGGTGAAAGAAAAGTTAGCGATGCGATCTTGGTAACTCTGCGCAATAAGTAAGGGCAAAGATACGCTGCTGCGTTTACAGAAGTCTCAGCCTGAATTAATTGAGCGGAATTTACGAATGTCTGTCGATAACATCCCGGCTCCATCCGGTCTAGCTGCGATCCGGCGGGAGAAAATCCACAATCGTCCTTGGGAGCCTTGAAGCGATAAACTCCTCGATCGCTTTTTGGTTTCTGGCGTATTTAACGCCCAGAAAAATAATCAATATTCCCAAAGCGGTTAGTGCAAACGGAAAGGCGATCGACTCCCCAAAAACAGTACTCGAAAGATAACCGAGATAACCGAACGCACCGATCGATCCGAAAACCAAAAATGCGGTTCGTTTTAGTACGACCGAAATTAAAACCAGACCGATATTGATCAAAAAATAAACAAACTTTCCAAACTCAGAACCGGAGCCCATCAACGACAATCCTCCCCAAAAAGCGAGAAGACCGAATAGATAGAGCCAGAAGGCATAATCTTTCTTTGTATTTTTATCGACGAAGAAAGTGGCGATGAGCATGGTCAGTCCGAATATCATTGAAACCGTTTCCCGGTTGTTTGACGAATAAACAGAATCGCCGAACAGCGCCGGTGTCAGATCCATCGCAGCGAACCACAGCGTAAAGGCAAGAGGAAAGGCCAGAAACGGAAAACGAAAAATAAAGAGAAATACGACCGAGGTTATGATCGTTCCGATCTCCATAAAGAACCAGCCGCTTCTTATCCACTCGAAATAATTTCTATAGCCGCCGGGTTCTTCAAATCCCCAAAGTCCAAATTGATGCTGAACCGAAAAAATGAAAAGAGGAACCATAAATACGGATGTTGTGATCAGCAAGCCGCCCGGTGTCTTCGTAGCAGGTTTTTCAAAAAGCTTCATTCCTGCGAATAGCAAGCCCGCAAAGTAAACTGCGGAGACGAGCATCAGACCGGCGGCCGAAAAATTTGCAAATGCTTCCGTGGCAAACCAGCCCATTGCCGAAATAATTATAAAAGAGCCGAAATAATAGGCGACATTTACACCCGTAAAAGAGCCTTTGTTCTGCGGGTTTTCAGAGAGCTCGTTCCAGAGCAGTTCGGCTTGTTCTTTGTCGATTATTCCTGACGCGGACGCATCGATCAGGTCCTGTCTTGCAATTCGTATCTTCATGATAAACAAGAGCTTCAATTAAGATCAGCGTATTGTCAATAAAATTTTTCGCGTCCTCGGACCGTCAAATTCACACAAATAAATACCCTGCCAGCGTCCGAGCAGCAGTTTTCCGTTCTCAAACGGGATCGTTACGCTCGAGCCCATCAGCGATGCTTTTATGTGCGAATCGGCATTGTGTTCGAAATGCTTAAAACCTTCATAGAATTGCGGTATCGTGTTTCTAAGAAAGAGAAGAATGTCGTGCTTTACGTCCGGATCGGCGTTTTCATTTATCGTCAGCCCGCAAGTTGTATGCTGAGTAAAGAGAACCGCGATCCCTTCGCCGGTTGCCGGAATATGGCGCGCTGCCTCATCGGTGATCTCGATCAGTTCTTCGCGTTTGGAGCTTTGAATCTCGATAGTTTGCATTTGTCGATTTAACCACATGGATTTGAAAAAATCACAGTTCAGGAAAACGGAATTTGTTTGTCACTACTTATTATCGGGAACCGCAGCGGAAAAACACTTTCGGGCGATCAACTGTTCAGAAAGAGTTTTGAACAAAATCCAGACACGATAAATACTATTGAAACTTCAAGTTCTGATATAAACTGTTTTCGCTGCATTCTAAATCACAGCTCATAGCTACGAATAATGAATCTTGAGATCGCATTTCTGCTGATAATCATCGTCGGGATGGTCGTGCTGTTTCTGACCGAGAAACTGCCGATCGATCTGACGGCGTTTCTCGGTCTCGTCATACTCGTTCTCGCCGGCTACGTCGCTCCAAACAATGCATTTTCCGGTTTTGCTTCACCGGCCGTCATCACGATGCTTTCGATCTTCATCGTCAGCGGTGCGCTGATGAACGCCGGCGTTGCGGATATCGTCGCGGCCTGGATCCACAGATTTGTCGGCGGACGCGAACTTCCGCTAATGATCACGATAATGATCGCCGCAGGGATTTTGTCCGCTTTCATGAACAATATTGCGGCGACGGCCGTCCTCATGCCGGCCGTGGCGAGCCTGAGCAGACGTGCAGGGCTCGTCCCTTCAAAAATATTTATGCCGCTGTCATTCGGCGCGATTCTCGGCGGAACCACGACACTCGTCGGAACACCGCCGAATATCCTGGCCGGTTCGATGCTTGCTGAAAGAGGTTTGAAGTCTTTTGATCTTTTCGACTTTACGCCGCTTGGCGCTCTCGTTTTGGTTCTCGGTGTGATCTATATGGTGACGATCGGCCGGCGGCTATTGCCGGACACAAAGCTCAGCGAAGAAGACTCGGGCCGCCAACTCGCCTCGCTTTACCGGCTCGATGATTCGCTCTTTACTATCCGGATCCCGGAAGGTTCTCCGATCGAGGGGAGTTCGATAGCCGAAACCGGAATCGGCAATGCGCTCGGAATTCAGATCGTTTCCGTTTTGCGCGAGGGAAAGAAAATGCTTGCGCCTTCTCCAGAAACGAACCTCAGGGTCGGAGACGAACTTCTCGTCGGAGGAAGCAGGGAGAGACTGACAGAACTTCTGCAGGTGCAGGGTCTCGACTTTGACGACACAACTGCCGAACAGCTCGGTGTTCGCGAAATGGGCTTTAGCGGCGTCAAGCTGCGGATCAGCGCGGGATCTGCGCTTGCCGGCAGTTCGCTTCTCGATTACGGGTTCAGACACAAACTCGGTGTTTCGATAATGGCGGTCGAGCATAAAGAAGAGCTGAATACGGTAAACGTAGGGTCACGTGTCTTGGCCGAAGGCGATATCCTTTTCGGGATCGGCGCAAGCGAAAAGATCTCCGGGCTGGTGGATCATGACGAACTGTTTACGGTTGAGGTCGATGGTCTTTCCGCCTTAAGCGAGCTAAGGGATGAGCCGATCCTCGTGTTGAGACTTCCTTCAGATTCTTCACTCGTCGGGAAAACCGTTGCAGAAAGCCGCGTTTCGGAATTGATCAGCGTGATGATCCTCGGAATCCTTCGTGATGAAACCGTGCGCTGGACGGTTTCACCCGAAGACGTTTTCGAAGCAGATGACCAGCTCTTTGTCAGCGGCGAAATGGCAAAACTCAAGAAGCTGCTAAAGATCGGCAATGTTGAATTATCCTCGCAGGTTTCGGCTCCGAGTCTTGAATCTGAGGAAGTCGGCGTTGTCGAAGCAACGATCGCACCGCGCTCGCCGCTTGACGGGCAGACTCTCGCCGATGTCAATTTCAGGCAAACACGCGGTCTTCAGGTCCTCGCGGTATGGCGCGAAGGAGAATCTATCAAGGATGATCTTTCAAATCTGACACTCAGAGTAGGTGACGGATTGCTCATCCAGGGCAAGCGCGGAGCACTTTCAAGATTATCGGGCGATGATGATCTGCTTGTTCTTTCGGAAGTGCCGGACAGGGAACCGAAACTCGAAAAGGCTCCTTATGCATTGGCCGGGCTTCTGCTAATGGTCGGTTTTGTGATCAGCGGATTTCAACCGATCCAGGTTGCGGCGTTTGTCGCGGCGACATTTGTTGTTTTAACCGGCGTCGTAACAATGCGCGAGGCATATAAGATCATTGAATGGCGTGCGATCTTTCTCGTAGCGGCGGTACTGCCGGTCGGAGCCGCGATGGAAAACAGCGGCACGGCACTTCTGATGGCGCAGACCGTCACATCCCTCGCCGGACCGCTCGGTCCGTATGCCGTGCTCGCCTCGCTGATCGTGCTTTCCAGTCTATTAAGCCAGGGCCTCGACGGCGCACCTGCCGTCGTTCTGCTGACGCCGGTGGTTTTATCAACCGCCGAAGCGATCGGTGTTTCGCCGTATCCGCTGATGATGGGTGTCGCTCTGGCCGCCTCAGCCGCGTTTATGACGCCTTTCAGCCACAAAGCAAATCTCCTAGTAATGGGTGCCGGCGGCTACCGCAGCTGGGACTACGTAAAAACCGGAACACCGCTGACCATTATTATTCTGGCCGCACTTGTTATTTTTGTGCCGGTGTTTTTTCCGTTCTAAGCAAATTGGTGATATCGGTATGGCTGTTCCGGATAAAATAAAGATCAAGCGAATTCCAAATTACTTCACAAAGTGTATTGGTAAATATAAGATCGGTCAGTTTATGACACTGATCACCGCAACTATTCGCCGGCCGCTGACAATATCCAATTTGGCCCGCGAAGCGGGTGAGGAGCATGTAGCCCGCAGCGAATGCTGCGGGGATCGTGAAACAAATTGAATCCGAGCCCGTGAAACGGGTGAAAGATCTGCGGCTGTCTACGACAGCCATTACTCAAGTCCCGTATAGTCCCGCACCTTTTTGGTGCGGGCTACAAGCTTTTGCCCGGTACCCGGGCCGGTGAAATATATCAATTCCTCCAAGGTCCACCGATATTTCATATTAGATCATGTCGGATATCCGTCTAAAGCAATAAAAAAGCCCGGATCAATTTCCGGGCAGTAATCGAATTCTGAATTACCTGTGCTAAGATTTGAAATGATATGAAACGACTTTCATTAAAATTTATTATTTCTCTCCTAACGTTTTTCATTGGCGCAGTCTCAACCGGACTTTGGTACTTTTCACAATTTCATCCAGACCGTCAAAGGAATTTGTTCGATATTACTTCTTTGACCGCGCCGGTAAAGTTGAACTCAGAAAATCCATGTGATTTCACCGTACCTATACAAAGACGACTTGAACCAGAGGAAGCTGTCTTTTTGGCCGAGTGTTTTATTATCAAGAATGGCTACACTGATCTCCCTCCGATTTCTGACAAGTCGAAGCTAACTCCAGAAAATTTATATCCCGGAACTGACGAAGAAGGATTAAGGATGCGTCACGATTCTTTGGAACGCAAAGCATACAGTTATTACCGAAGTAATATTTATGGTGGCAGTTGGGTGGTGATGTTCCGCTACAAGCCGCATCCCGACGTTGTAGAGTTTTATGGGGACAGGTTGAATGATTCCGGACGCGCAGTGATAATGGACTTTTTCGGAAATGGAATAATGGTACAGCATGCAGATTATCCTCTAGAAACCCCGGAATCAAAGAAACTAGATCAGTAGATCATTAATACACTAATATGAACAGTCTAGGTGTCAAAACAACAATTTACATTTCTCGGTTTCCGTTGGACTAACGCTATTCTTAGTTCAATCTTATTCCAATTTGCCTTCGACGATTTGTTATAGTCAAGCCTAAAATCTCAATGGATTCGAAAATGCCCAAATTAAAAGACGGCTCTGAATGGATAGATCATGAAGATTGCATTGTCGGCGATAGGGACGGTCTTAGAAATCTGGCAAAGGCCTGCGAAATAGCACTCGAAAAAGGAGAGTATTATGGTTCAGATTTAGGTGATTATGTTGGGGTCAAAAAATTGGAAGAAAGTTGGTTTGATCATCCGGAAGTTTCGCCAGAAACCCGTTTCGGTAATTTTGTGATTGCTGCCGTTTTGATCGCCATCCTTGTACTTGCGATCATTGGATTTGTGTCCATAATAATCTGGCTATTGCCATAAACAATGTGCACCTCAATCTTCCAAAATACAAACCTGCTCTGAAGAATTCGGTATACGTAATCGATTCTGACATTTCAGACAAAATAACCTAACTCGTTCCTAAAATTCTTAACATCGGTGTTTCGAGTTTTAACGATGATAGAAACTAGGACGTGGGTGAAAAGTCATTGACTGCTATGATAACCCGTCTTTCACATTGCTGCATTGCGCAAAAAAAGCCCGGAACCGATTCCGGGCTTCAATGCGTAATTTCACCATTTACTATTTTCGCAAAGGATTAGCCGCTGCGATTTCCACAGTCCGTTCCGCTTTAACCGGATCCTTTTCGATCTGCGTCGCTGCACTGTGCGATTTGACCGCAATATGCGGGGCGATGATCAGGGCAACGATACTCATCAGCTTGATAAGAATATTCATCGAAGGACCCGATGTGTCCTTAAACGGATCGCCGACCGTGTCGCCGGTAACACTTGCTTTGTGGGCTTCGCTGCCTTTGTATTCCATTTTACCGTTTACTTCAACGCCTGCTTCAAACGATTTCTTCGCGTTATCCCACGCTCCGCCCGCATTGTTTTGAAACATTCCCATCAAAACGCCCGAAACGGTAACACCGGCAAGCAGACCGCCGAGCACTTCAGGTCCGAATGCGAATCCGACGATGATCGGCGTGATAAGCGCGATCGCGCCCGGCAGCATCATTTCTCTGAGCGATGCCTGCGTCGAGATCGCGACGCATTTGTCATATTCCGGTTTCGCTTTGTGCTCCATAATTCCCGGAATTTCTTTGAACTGCCGTCTTACTTCCTGAACCATCGCCATCGCTGCACGTCCAACCGCCGCGATCGCCAGGGATGAAAAGATAAACGGTATCATCGCGCCGACCAATAAGCCTGAAAGCACATCGGCATTATAGATATCGATCGAATCGATCCCGGCAAGTCCAACGAACGCCGCAAAAAGTGCGAGAGCCGTTAATGCCGCCGACGCTATAGCAAAGCCTTTTCCGGTCGCTGCCGTTGTATTTCCAACTGCGTCCAGAATGTCCGTTCTTCCGCGCACTTCTTTCGGCAGACCGCTCATTTCAGCGATACCGCCGGCGTTATCGGCGATCGGTCCGAACGCATCGATCGCCAGCTGCATAGCGGTTGTCGCCATCATGCCGGTCGCGGCGATCGCAACACCGTAGAGACCTGCAAAATAGTGCGACAGATAGATTCCAGATGCGAGAATGATAGTCGGAACAAGCGTCGATTCCATACCGACCGAAAGACCGCCGATGATATTTGTCGCCGCACCCGTATCGGATTGCTGGATGATCGAATTCACCGGACGCTTGCCCATTGCCGTGTAGTATTCGGTAACGATACTCATCAGCGCTCCGACAAACGATCCGACGAGGATCGCGGCAAACACACCGTTCTTTGTAAAAGTAGCGCCTCTCAGCGTCATCGATTCCGGCAGCATCCACATGACTACAAAGAAACATGCGACGGTCGTAATGATCACCGACGTCCAGTTTCCTAAATTGAGTGCTTTTTGAACATTGCCGTTATCATCGGAAATTCTGACGAGCATAAAACCGATGATCGAGAAAATAATACCGAGTCCGGCGATAAGCATCGGCAGAAGGATCGGGGAAAGTCCGCCGAAATTATCCGTGGCGACGATCTCGCGTCCTAAAACCATCGTCGCGAGGATCGTCGCAACGTATGATCCGAAGAGATCCGCGCCCATTCCCGCTACATCTCCGACATTGTCGCCGACGTTATCTGCGATCGTCGCCGGATTTCTTACGTCATCCTCCGGAATTCCGGCTTCAACTTTACCGACAAGGTCTGCGCCGACGTCTGCAGCTTTTGTATAAATTCCTCCGCCGACACGTGCAAAGAGTGCGATCGATTCGGCACCGAGCGAGAATCCGGCAAGTACTTCGATAGCAGTTTCCATCGCTGCGCCGTTTACCGAACCGCCTGTGCTGACAACATAGACGTTATAGAAAATGATAAAAAGCGAACCCAGTCCCAACACCGCAAGACCGGCAACGCCGAGTCCCATCACGGTTCCGCCGGTAAAAGCAACTTTTAGCGCACCCTTAAGATCGGTTCGGGCCGCCTGAGTGGTTCTCACATTTGCCTTTGTCGCGATGTTCATTCCGATGTAGCCGGCAGTTGCGCTGAAGACTGCACCGATAATGAACGAAACAGCGATAAATGGTGACGATGTTTCGACCAGAGTTCCTGACCAGGCCAGAAGCGCCGCTGCGATAACGGCAAAAACAGCCAATACCTTCCATTCCGCCTTGAGAAACGCCATCGCGCCTTCCGCAATATAATTAGAAAGCTCAACCATGTTTTTCTCACCGGTCGCCTGCTTGCTAACCCACGCAGACTGAACTGCCATAACGATCAATCCCAAAATACCCAATCCCGGGATGACATAAAGAATTGTAGATTCCATTAAAAACCACCTGTGTTTATAAATATTGCTTTGATAAAAAACCGGTACGATCCGTATTTCTGACAACACCTTCAGCGATTCCGATCGCAATGATCAGAACAATTTACGTATTAAAAATCGACTCGTTGTTTGAAGGTGTTTACGATGAACCGCTCGTCTTAAAACCAAGTATTATCTATGATTTTAGTCTAAATACAAAACGTAGGAATGGGATAGTAAGCAAAAATAAAAGCCCTGAACTGCGCCTTGAACGATTTTATCGGGGAGGTTCTTCCAAAGCCGCAAAATATCCCGCCATTACGTTTTGATAGAATCGTTAGTTGGGTCCGGCGTCAAACTGAATATCCGAGCGCGCGATGAGGGGAGTTATAAACGGTTTCCCGATCTCGTAAGATCATCAGATCTACAGCGAACGTAAGTACACTTCCGCATTTTTAATATGTGCTGCTTTTTTTTCGGGATCCATCTTGTCAAACATACGGACAAGCATTCCGAGACGTGGATTCTCTTTAAAAAATTCACGGTGCGTATCCATAAACCGCCAAAAAAGTCCGTCCCAGATTTCCTGCCAATCGCCTTTTTCAAAATCCGACATCTTATTCAGATAATTGCTGCCGCTGATATAGGGTTTCGTCGCAAATAAACCGCCGTCCGCAAACTGACTCATACCGTAAACATTCGGCACCATTACCCAATCGTAGGCGTCGATGAATAATTCCATAAACCAGCAATACACCTCATTCGGGTGGAATTCGCACAAAAGCATAAAATTAGCCCAAAACCATCAAACGTTCTATGTGATGACAATAACCCGTTTCGAGAACTTTCTTTATGACGATATCAACGGGGTCGATCCCGGTCGTTCCGTCCCAAAACGATTCGGGAATTTTCCGATCAAAGTTCCAAAAATTCTTCGTCCTCTCCAGCGTCCCGGCCGTTTCATAGATTCCGCGGACAAATTCCCGCCAGCCGATTATCTGTCTGATAAATCCCTCAACCGAATTGAGCGGTATATCATTCTCTTCGGTAAACCGGAGGGTTGTTTCAACGATCTCGTTTGGCGTGATCAAACCGGCATTGAGCATCGGCGTCAATAAGCTGTGATTCAATACCTTCTCATCGGCTACCAGGGCATCTTCATAATCGCCAAATTCGGCAAAACGTACTTCCAAAAATTGCTTTAGCCAATCCCTGCTTTCTTTAAATGTTGTCGGGTAACGGAAATCACTTTCAAGCGCGCCGAAATTATTCTTAAAATGTTTATCTACGTATTCAGCGGCTTCTTTGCAAAATGAATTTTCCGGAGGGAAATCTAATTCGGGCGGCGTTTTGTTCTTTGGATATTTTATTCGATTTTCGCTATCAAAGGTCCATTTTCCGCCCTTCGGCTTACCGTCTTTTTCTAAGAGTATGTTCCGACGATTCCGTTGCTGTTTATAAAAAGCTGTTTGAAAAAATTTATCTTTCCCGCTCTTAAAATACTCACCAAGATCCTCTTTTGTATTCAAAAACATAGGTGTCGGGAACTCTTTCAACCTGATATTTCCGGCACTTTTCTTAATGCGCCGCTCGAGCCAATTATCGGCAACATCGCAGAAACGGATCTCTTCAAAACCTTTGTCAATAATATAAGGGACCAGTTCTCGAATATCAGAAAGCTTATTTCCTGATTCGATGTAATTTACCTTCAAATCATTTTCTTTCAGAAAGTTTTCATAAAACTTCATCGATGCACGATGGAATTTGAGCTTTTGCTTGTGGAATTTATACTGGCGGAAAAAGAGAAATTCTTCGACCAGAAAAACTTCCGCACCTTTTGAAACTGCGGGGTTGTTTTCAAACAGCTGATTTGGAAAAATTATCGATGCTGTTCTCATTATTTTTTCCTTTTTTTCATCCTGCATTTATCACTGCAAAATTTTACTTCGTCCCAAACCCGCTCCCATTTCTTTCGCCATAAAAAAGTTCGCGAGCAGACCGCACATGTCTTTTGCGGGAGGTGCTGTTTCTTAATGTTTTTCTTCACAGCGGCCACTCCCCGCAAATGCAGCAGTGATCTTTACCTTTCTGTCAGGAAATGATTTGCAGCCTTTATTCTCTGATTGCTTTTTAATCTGAAGCATCCTTGTATTCATTCAAACAGAACCGATTCAGACGCGATTTCCCGATCGGATCGTAAAGATCCCTTTTTTGTGTCTTCGTTTGATCTTCGCTTGCGGTTTCAAAATCGGACGGCTGAACGATCCGTACGACTTTTTTTTGTCTTTGGCCTCTCAATCTTTACCTTTCTTTCCGCACACGGGTGCTCTTGAAAATGATCGGTCCGCAAAAAAGGTGAGGTATGTTTTTAGATGCAAAGGCTCAATTATCGAGCCGAAATCTGATTCAAACCATTAGCGAATGCAAAAAAAAACACTCTGCAAAAAGCCGGCAGCGTGTTTTTTAACGTATCCGATAGAACTCAATTCTTCTTATGCTCCGGTCACTATTTGAGTGCCGGCTTCAGAGGCGGGCGGGAGCGAAATCGAATTTGTCTGATCATAAGATACGATCTGATTTCTTCCTTTTTCCTTGGCATCATAGAGTGCTTCATCTGCTGATCTTACGAGTTCATCTTCATCGACGCCGAGCTTGGCATAAGCTGTCGCGATCCCGACGCTGACGGTAAGATAGCTGCTTGTTTCGGAAGTTTCGTGCGTAATATCGAGGCGCTTTATGTTGTAGATCGCTTCCGATGCGATCTTCATCGCACCTTCCGCATCGGTTCCCCGAGAACGATCGCAAATTCTTCTCCGCCGAATCTGGCGACGCAATCAGTCGGACGATGGATCGTTTGGCGAAGTGCTTCAGCAACCTGTTTTAAACACTCATCGCCTTTTGTGTGTCCGTAAGTGTCGTTGTATTGCTTGAAATGATCGATATCGAGCAATACAAGAGAAATCTTGGTTTTATAGCGGATCGCGCGGTGCCATTCGCCTGTTAGAAATTCCTCAAAACGCCGCCGGTTTCCGATCGATGTAAGACCATCTGAATTTGCGAGATCCTGAAGAACTTCATTTGCTTTTTCAAGCTCGCGGGTTTTTTCATCTACCAGGTTTGCCAGACGCCGTTCGCGTGTTTCCAGCTGATAGATACTTATCTTCCAGACAACAAACAGAACGAGAAGTCCGAGGGCCATGCAAAGAAGCACAAATCCGTTTGTTTCATAAAAATAAGGCTCGAGCTCGATCGGAATTGATGAGCCCTGTTCGTTCCAGATCCCGTCGCTGTTTGCGGCTTTTACCCGGAACTGATATTTACCCGGCGGCAAATATGAGTAATATGCGGTTCGTTTTGTTCCGGCGTCGATCCAATCGCGGTCATGTCCTTCGAGTTTGTATTTGAACCGGATCTGTTCTGATTTAATAAGACTCACGCCGGTATAGGCGATCTCAAGATTTTTCTGTCCTGCACCGATCACCAGAGTACGGCTGACGTCTATCGGTTTTCTTTCGATCGTTGCGGATTCGATAATTACGGAAGGCGGCAGGGAGTTTTTTAGTTCACGGGAAGGATCGATAACGACCACGCCGTCCTGCGTCGGAAACCAGAATTTTCCGTCTTCGGTTTTTAGGCTTGAAGGCTGCCGGCCGCCGTTGCATTCGCTGTTTAGCATGCCGTCTTCTGTGCCGTAGGAAACGCTGTTTATCCGTGAGATCTTTTTGTCTGCGAAATCATTCAGTTCTGACCGCTTTACCCGGTAAATGCCGTTGTTTGAACTGATCCAAAAGTTTCCGCCGCTGTCTTCTTCGATCGCGAATACGCCATTGTTGGACAAACCGTCCGCCGCCTTAAAACTTGCGAATCTTCCGTTTTTCAACCGGCTGAGGCCTTCGTCGTAAGTGCCGATCCAGAGTACGCCTTCGGAATCTTCATAGATGGTCCGGACATAGTTTCCGGCCAATCCGTGACTGGCGGTGTAATTGATAAATTTGCCGTTTCTGTATTCGGTCAACCCGCCGAGTCCGCCAAACCACAGCCGTCCCTTCGAATCTTTCCGGATCACGGTAAAGTTTCGATGCGGCAAACCATCCTTATCGGAATAGAATCGCTGAACCTTTTCGTCTTTTATTTTGAGAAGTCCTTTATCACTTGCTGCCCAGATATTTCCTTCCGGGTCTTCCTGGATGGACATTACGTGATGACCTTCGGAATCAGGAAGCATTTTTGTCCGTCCGTTTTCGGCAACAAATATCCCGCCGTTTACCCCGATCCACATTTTGCCGCCGGAATCTTCAAAAAGAGACTGGACCGACATTTTTCCGTTTCGCCACCGGGTGTGTTCAGCAACGTCATGACGTGACTGGATCAGATTTACATCCTCAAATTTTCCGTTGCGATATATGCTGAGACCTTTGACCGTGCCGATCCAGATCGTGTTTTTGCTGTCGCGAAGAACCGGATAAACCTCGGAGTGATTGAGACCGTCTTTTACGCTGTAAGATGTAATTACGTCGCGCCGCAGGCGATTGAGCCCCTTATTTGTTGCAAGCCACGAAGTGCCTTCACGATCTTTGAAAACGCTGAGAATAGTGGCATCGCTCAGTCCGGCTTCCAAGCCAAAGCTCTTGAATTCATCGTCAAAGAATCGGATCAGGCCCGCCCCGGGACCTGACCTTCCGCCGTTTGCGAACCAAATCCCTCCGTCGGGCTCTTCCCAGAACGAATGAAACTGAGCGCCTTCGCGGAAAAGTTCGTTATTTGATAAGTTCTCGATTCGGCCTTGATCGATCCGGAATAATTGGTCTCCTCCGATCCAAAGCACGCCTTTACTGTCTTCGAAAAGCTCGAGCGTTGCGTCGTAACTTTCAACCGGGTTTTCAAATACCTCTCTTTTTCCGGTTTTTGATGAGATGATCGAATCCTTTGTAACGGTCCACGATGTTCCTGATCTTCCCTGATAGTTAACGTCCACCTCACCCCTATCGACCTTCTCCGAGAAAACAAATTTTCCGTTGTGGAGGTAGTACCAGTTATTTGCGGGAGCAGACTCGTTCCAGACAAAAAACCGCATTTCGCCGCGATTGTCGGGCCGCATCATTCTGATGAAATCACCCGGCACCTTCTCAGAGGTATACGAGGTGAACGTTCCGTCTTTCATGACGGTTAAAACACCGTCTTCCCGTGTGCTGGCGTAGATCGTTCCGTCTTTTGAACTTGCGATACTTGTGAAGCGGTTGTTAATTATTCCATTGGTATTTCCCTTGGCAAATGTAGTAAAACGAACACCGTCAAATCGGACCAGGCCATCAAACGTTGTAAACCAAAGATATCCGTCGGGAGTTTGTGTGATCTCGCGGACGCCGTTTTGTGGAAGGCCGTTATCAGTGGTCCAACTGTCGAAATGATACTGAGCGGCGACTTTTTGCAGACCGGTGCCGAAGCAAAAAAATAAAAAAACAGCTAAGAAAATAAAGAAGTGTTTTCGGAAGGACATCTGGAAGGGGGGAAGGAATGCGGAATAGGATCAGGAAAGCATAACAACCTCTATAAGTTAAACACTTTTGAACAGTAAGTGTCAAGGTGTTTTCCGGCCGTTTTTCTAACCGCCGATAAAACTCATAGTTCGTGAGGGCTGGACAAACTTCTTATCGTTTATCTGATGACCGGCTTCCTTGGTGAGGGTTATATCTCTAATAAAATCTATTATTTCGGGACGTCCGGATGCATTTCGCAAAACATCGCGCAGATTGTGCTCTTTGTTTGAAAAGAGACACGTACGGATCTGTCCGTCTGCCGTCAGCCGGATCCTCGAACAGGCACCGCAAAACATCTGTGTGACCGGCGCGATTATTCCGATCTCACCACCCGCACCGTCTTCAAAGCCGTAGTTCCACGCGGTTTCGGTTCCGCGGGATTTACTCTTTATTTTAAGGGGAAAGACACTTTCTATCTTCTTGCGGATCTCATCGCCGGAAACCACCATTCCGCGTTTCCATTCATGGCCCGAATCGAGCGGCATAAATTCGATAAAACGCATTGAGAGTTCATGCCTTCGGGCAAACCTTGCAAATTCGACTATCTCGTCATCATTGTGGTCGCGGACGATAACGGCATTGATCTTTACCGGATCAAGTCCTGATTTTTTCGCGGAGCGGATCGCATCTAAAACCATATCCAGTTTATCGACGCCGGTAATTTGTTTAAATTTTTCCTGCTTCAGCGAATCCAGCGAGATCGTGATCCTGTCGAGACCGGACTTAACGAGGTCGGAAGCGCGGTCTTTTAATGTATGACCATTTGTTGTCAGCGCAAGATCCTTCAATTTCGGTTTGAGAGCTGAGATCTTCGAAACGAGCTTTTCAACGTCCTTCCTGATCAGCGGCTCGCCGCCTGTAAGTCTGATCTTTTCGATCCCAAGCGAAACAAATATCTCGCTGATCTCAACGATCTCTTCAAAAGTCAGGATCGTATCTTTGCGTGCCAGCGGCGGTTCACCGTTTGGCAAACAGTAAAAACATCGGAAATTGCAGCGATCGGTCAGGCTGATGCGAAGATCGCGGATCTGCCTGCCGTGTGCATCGAATAGTTTTTCAGATCGGTTTTCCACGTATAAATAACGTTAGCTTTTCCCGGGCGGTTTGTGCAAGTCACGCAAAGGCCGCACAAAAAAAGCGCGCACCCTTTTAAGGTACGCGCTTTTAAGGCTTTCTGGTTGGAACGGTTAATCCGTCATTCGTTCAAAACCGGTAAATGATATCGAATAAATATAAGGTGTTCCGGGCGGAAGCCGGTTAGCGTCAAGAAAAGTGTTGTCAAAGGTCCAGTCACGCGTCGGCGGAACATATACCGTGTTGCAGCACTTTGTAAAACCGTTGCTGTTTCGGGAATTGAACAGATTTATAAGTGATCCCGAGTAATTCAGCCGCGTTCCGGACCAGCTTTCCAGCAGTTTCTTAAAATTGTGAACGCCGAGATTGAGCTGTCCGAATTCACTCGGCTGATAAGTAATCGAATTGCTGCCCGTTACCGGGTCACCGGAGATCATCGCAAAACGGAAAATCGTATCCGAAGCCTTTCTGTTGGCAGAAGAGAACGGATTGACAAAGCTGTTTGCGTCTGTCCAGCTATTTGAGAGCACCGTTACCGCATCCCCTGTTACAGCAGCGGGAATATGATTTGCAGTGTCATTCGGAAGGTAATTTTCAGGCGGTGTAGGAGCCGATGTGGTACTCAAAGTTACACCCGTCGCGTTATAGTTTCCTTTTACATAAACCCCGTTTTCGGATGCTACAGTAAAGCCCTTTGTGTTTTCCGGTGCGGCGGTATCGTATTTTCCGGGAAGAACCGAACCGTTGATCAGACGGACACCCCGCCGGTAATAGCTGTGATCTGCCGTTGCGGCCTGGCCACGCGGAACCGCTTCCGAATACTGCGGTGCTTCATTCAGAAAGTCTGTGTCGAGTATCCCGTTTTTGTTGACATCCTCATTAAACTGCAAATTGCCGTCCGGAAAAATATCTTCCATGTCGTATTCGCCGTCAAAATCATAATCTCCGCGCCTGTCTGAGAATGAAAGCACCCAGCCGGCATTCTGCGGGATATCCGTATTTCGCAGCGAACTGCCTTTGGCAACTGCGAACGGTGTGTTGGTTGGAAATGTGCCGTTGAAGTCGCCGTTTAGAAATCTGCGGAGATTTGCAACATCGATGTCGACAAGGCTGATAACTCCCGCAGCCGGAACATTCGTACTGCCAAAGGCGGTTGTGGCATCGCTTACAACATCATTGGGACGGCCTTCGCGCGGATCGTAAAGGTTTATCGGAAATGGTACGATCGCGAAATTGTATCCGCTGCCTTTTATATCTGCCCATTTCAAATGCGCTCCGTCTTCATTGCTGACGGTTGCTGTCGATGCCGCCTTCGTTCCCGGATAAGGCGAAGCAAAACTGTCTGCCGGAGTACAGGCCGGAATGCTCAGCAAACATCCCGAGCTCGGGTCGCTTGTTACATCCTTATAACGAACGACGAGATTTTCCGAAACGCCGTTCAACGAATAGTTCGTGGTATATGACGTAGTGCCCGAATCCGGAATATTTGGCCCTTTCAAGCTGTATCTCTGAAGTTTTACCACCGAGCGAGAATCGGCATTCGCAGAATAGCCCATAATACTAAGATCGGCGCTGATCGGTGGCCTTTCTGTAACGCCGAGGCTGAGGATATCCTGCGTGATATCTTTTGTTTGAGGTGCTGTGTCATTCAAACCGAAAGACACGGTCTCGATCTTGATCCAAATTTCCCGACCGCTTATTGCCATCCGTGTCGCATTTAATGCCGTGGTTTGGTAGGCGTCGGTCATCGGAAGCGGTTTATAGCCGATCGATGAACCCATTGCGCCGTCAAGCCTGACGCCGCATGGCTGTCCCGACGCTACAGACACACAGCCCGGCAGTTTTGCCTGGGAATCAGACAATGAAATGCGAATTCCCGTTTTGTTTGCAAAGCGCTCCTTCATCGTGACGAGATTGTCCTGCGTAGCGGCCGTAACAGCCGAAACGGTTCCGCTTATATTCGCGAGATCGCCGATGGTTTTTCCCCTTTTAAAAGAGGTTTACAAGATCCAAATTGATCTTTGTCAGCGGTAGATTGAGCGGTGCAACATTGCTTTCGAGATTTCCCTGAAATTTCGCTTTCTGAGCGTTCCAATTCGGATTCTTACTGCAGGAAGGTAAGTTCGGATTTGAAGCAAAAACGTTAGGCCCCGAGCCTCCGACGCATTTAACACTTGCTTCGCCCGTTAACAATTCCTGCGGATTTGCGGTGGCGTCGTTGACATAAACCTTTCCTTTATCATCTTGCCGGACCTGCCAGCAGCGCCGAACCCGGCTTCCAGATATCATTTACGATCTCTCCGGCGGCTGTAACTTTGAATTCAGATAGATACCGTACCGGGCAGAGGCCGTGATAAACATATTGCCGTTGCTGTGGATGCGTCCGCCAAATGTGAACAGCGGCGGCCGGTTTAGTTCGAGGTCGTCTTCGTAAAACGCACCAAACTGAAAAATTGGAATACGGTCGCTGTAAAACCGGCGTTTTACTTCAACCTTTACATCGGTTGCCGAATTTGTCGCGAAAGTTCTTATTTCCCACGAGTCCCTGATCGCCGTCAATCCGCCGTAATTTCCTCCGGTCATAATTATCGAGCGGCTTGCGTTTGTTTTCTTGATATCATTTAAGAAAGTATAGTCTGCGAAGCCGTATGGCACATTGAGTTTAACCTGATCTACGTCCTGATCACTCGGAACGAGCTTTGTTTCAAAAAGGTCAACAAAATCCCTCGTCGTATTTTCCAGCGCTGCTTCGCTTGCGGCATAGGTTTGAGATTCGGAAATGTCATTATTTGTAATGATCGTTTCGGTCGATGTCTTTGAAATCGCCAGCGCGACAAAACCCATCAAAAGAACGAGTATCATCAAAGCGACAACAAGTGCCGCACCGCGTTCTGATGTATTGTTACGTGCGGGCAATGTTTTATCCAATTTTCTTTCTCTTTTTCTCATTTCAAACTCTCATCCGATTCGTACTTTACTCAAAATCGTATCTCAAATTTCTGGTGCTGAAGGTTGAATCAACGTTGATCAATTGCGTGCTTGTCACGCCGTTTAGATTTGTTTCTGATCTCAGCGTAACGTTAATTTCAACCTGAACAACTTCGTTCATCTTCATCTGATTGGTATTTCCAGCCGACGGATCATCCATCAGACTTCCATCCTGCATCAGATATCTCACCTGAAAACTCTGAACACCGTAAGCAAGCGGATGAACCTGGATCTGCTGAGCAGCGCTCGCACCGGTATTGTTTCCGTATGTTGTGCGGATCAGTGTGCCTTCAGAATCCACGCTAAAACTTGTCAGAAAAACCCGTTTTGCAGTTGCATGGGGGTAGTAGTTAAAACAGTTATTGGCGGATGAGCCAGGACATTTTGTAAGAATGCTTCGCACGGGAGGCGGGTCGGTCGACTTACGGTTGAGCCCCAGCGGATCTGTATCCATTATCGAAATACTCGATGATGTAACCGCGGTAGCCATTGCCAGTGCCTGATTTCCGTCCGCAGATTCGATCGTATAAAGATCGAATACCCTGCAATTTGAACACTTTCCGAGGCCGGTGGTTAAAAGGTTATCACCCGCCGGACTGATGATCGGAATAACCGGAACCGTCATCTGACCCGTGATCACTACCGGCTCACCGCCGTTAAATTCCATATCACGTGAAATGAATGCTACGATGTCATTCTTTTCGCCGTTAACAGACAGGGAACTCGCACTTACGTTGTTTCCTGCTATTACGCCGGTGAACAGGTCTCGGTCATTACCTGAGTCTTTCGGGATTCCAAGAAGATCAAAGGCAAAATCATCGGGAACCACGGCGCCCGTGCGTGAATAACCGAGTCCCGCGTTAACAGTTTCTCTGCCGATGTAATTGATCGCGGTTCGGGCATTTGCTGTAACTTCAGAACGGTCGGAAACCGAATTCTGCATGATGTTTCCGGCACGCATAACGCCAAAGATC
The DNA here is from genome assembly GCA_041394785.1 of Pyrinomonadaceae bacterium. Lineage (GTDB taxonomy): Bacteria > Acidobacteriota > Blastocatellia > Pyrinomonadales > Pyrinomonadaceae > Aridibacter. Next base: position 96,886 of record JAWKHO010000008.1, read on the forward strand.
GCCGCCAGAACCATCAGAAAGATCGCCACCGTAATAATAGCTTCGACCAGCGAAAAGCCTGATTCTTTCTCCGGAGTTTCCGGGCAAGCCGGGTATGCTTTTTGTCTTGGGGTATTCATTTAATTATAGAAAGGGAGATCTGCTATCACCGTAGAAATAACTTCTTCTCGAAGGAGCTGGCCGACGAAATACCTTACCTTTACGTCGATCCGTTTCTTGCGGACCTTTGTAAAGCCCGGTTCAACGATATCGGTGATCACGATCTCGCGTTCGAAATTAAGATCAACCGCGCTGCTGTTTGTATAACCGGTAACGACACATTCGGCATTGAAAAAACAGGCGTCATCATTTGTTCCGTGAATTCCGTCCTGACCCGGATCGCGGCGGATCGGATGCCAGCCGGGAACAAAGATCCCGTCAGCTGTAGTGCTTGAAAGATTTACTGCGTTCCAATTGCTCAGTCCGTTAATGCTTCCCATATCGCGGGCGGCAAAGATCGATTCGATGGCAGAACTGGCGATCTGCCTGGCGCTGTTGCGCTGCTCATTTTCGCGCACGCGGATCATGCTGAATGTCAGCGCCGAAAGCTGCGCAAGTATTCCTACCGTCAGAATGACGATCGCGATCATTACCTCGATGTATGTCAGACCGTCTTGACCGGAAAATTTCCCGCTAAAAAAGTTTTTTATTTTTCCCACTTTTTACACCTGCCATTTATGACCTCGCACCGCCAAAAACGAGTCGCGCCTGAGCTTCCGATCAGCGTAATCGCCCTCAATACCTGCGCACTTTCCGAAAGAGTATTGTTCGGATTGCGCATCGGGGTCCAAAAATAGATAGTAGCTCCGGTTATTACCGCTCCGTCGCCGACCGAATTGAAACCTGCATCAACTACATTTCCGTTTTTCAGAAAACGGTAGGTTGCGATCTTGTCATTCTGGTCTTCGACCTCTTGTGTTACCGGCGTTTTAAAATTCGGTTCCGGGACCGGAGTCGGCTCATCCGGAGGGGCGTCCATGTTATTCGGAGCTTTTTCGAAAATCACGTCCTGAGCGTCTGCAAGCGGATGTCGCCGGACCTCCCGATCATCACTGCCGTCACCCGCATTGTTTTCGGCGATCAGGCGAACGTAACGTTTTTCACGGTTGATTTCCACGCGCATGGTTTCCTGCTGTGTTATCGCTCTGTGCTTTGCTTCTTTTAGGACATCCGTAACGATGTTTGCCTGCCGGTCGGCTTTATAAAGCGTTGTATTGGTAAATCTGCTGGCAAACACCATTATGATCATCATCACCAGAAGCACGATGATAAGTTCGATCAGTGAAAAGCCCCGCTCCGAAGATCGCGGAGGATTTGTTTTTGAGTAAACTCTGGTCATAACGGTTGAAGTAACAAATACAGGAGGGGAGTATTTGTCTACTATATGATAACAACAATGTTCAACAACTTCCAAAATTTTTTTCCTATTTTTAGGACTTTTCTGCAAGTGTTGCCGTAAAAGATTGTGAGATAAGGAGTTGGGAGTTAAAACGAGAGGTCTGTGCCGAATAAAAAGATCTTTAAAATGTCTGCGGTTTTCGTTAAATTGGCCTTCTTCTGAGGTAAAAGCCAAACAAAACAGGGCAAAGCGTTACCGGAATCCTTCAGCAATCTTATCTATTTGAGTGAGAACTTCGTTCTTTTCAATGTAAGGCGTTTTTGAAATTATCGTCCGCATTTCTGTAAGGATCTTATTAAAATCAGCGCGGTCGCTGATGTCGCTTGCCGTCGTATAGCTTACTTTCTGAGGCAGATCATCGACCATCGGCTGGAGTGAGTTTTCCAGGTCTTTAAGTGCCAATCTCGTGTATTTACCGTTTGGATAAAAATTCAGATATTCTCCGCCAGTCACTCGCAGGTAATTAAGATGGCAAACGATATATCCCTCACATTCTCCGGGCAAAGGATTTTTTGAAGCCTCCCAGGCGATCTCCTCTCCTATTTCGAATTTTTGGTAACGCTGGTGAAGTTCCCAAAATTTTGAGGAGCGGACGATCCAGATCCCCGCCGGCTCGTGGTATATAACGTCGTCCCGGTACTTACTGAGAAACGCTTTGAATGGCGGTTGTTCACTTTGATCAAAACCGATCTTGCTGATCGCGATCGAAAGTGCCAAAAGTCTTTTGAGACGCAGATTGCCTCCGATCTCATAGGTTTTCGAATCATCGGCCGCTGATTCGAGGAATTCCATCAGGCTTTCGGCCGTTTGAAAATTCATAGACTCCCGTTGGAAATATTTTTCCGCGATCTCGGCAAAGATCGGGCCCGGATCGGAATCGGTCAATTTAGTAGAAATTGTTTTTGAGATCCAACCGTATGCCCCGGTTTCTGCCTCGTCTGGTTGAGCTACCTCTACTTTGTACCAGCCGCCATTTTCCTCAACAAGCGGCAAACGCGAGCCGACTTTCATCTCTTTCAGGATCTTTGCCGTCAAATTCGGTTCGCTTCGAATTCTTCCGCCGATAACGTTTACAATTATCTCGCTCTGCTGAAAAGAAGTCGCCGCGGCTTCGGCCTGAACCCCGCCGGCAAAAACTGCAGACATAAAGAGTGCTGTCAAAACAAAAAGTTTTATAAACGAAGTTTTCATTGTTCTTCCTCCGCAGGCGGGCGGGTTATTGTTTGTTTGCCTCCAGGATCGCTTCGGCGTTTCGTTTCAAACCTGTCAATTTTGTACGTTTCATTGCACTTCGCCGGAATTTGTTTGCATATTTTTCCGGTGTCAGTTCAAGTATTTGCTTAAGATCTGCAGAAACATTGTCTGGTCGAGGTTCAAATCTGCCCTCTTCCGTCGGCTGCTGAAACCGGTTCCACGGACAGACGTCCTGACATATGTCACAACCGTAAAGCCAACTTTCAAGATTTTCTGAAATTTCAAGGGGAAGTTTTTGGGAGCGTAACTCAATAGTAGCGTATGACAAACAAGAGTTTGAGTCAACCAAATATGGCGCGACGATCGCGCCGGTGGGGCAGGCATCGAGGCACGCGGTACAGGTTCCGCAATGATCTTCGATAAGATCTTGTTCGTATTGCAGCTCTAAGTTGAGCAATATCTCACCGATAAAGACCCAGGACCCGAATTCTTTTGTTATCACGTTTGAGTGTTTGCCAAGCCAGCCAAGACCGGCGCGAACCGCCCACGCTTTATCCATGATCGGCGCAGTATCTACACACACTTTTCCATCAGCTTCCGGAACCTCATTTTTTATCCAGCTGAGCAAATCCCGCAGCTTCTCTTTTACTACATCGTGGTAATCATCACCCCAGGCGTACCTGGATATCTTTCCTTTATTTGGATCATCTTCGTGTTTGTGAGGGGTGTAATAGTTTAGAGCCAAAACAATAAGCGATTTACAACCCGGAAAAAGTATACGCGGGTCGGATCGTTTTTCGGGTTCGCGCTCAAGCCATTTCATTTCTGCGTGATAACCGCGCGCGAGCCATTTTTTTAGACGATCACCTTCTCCGGCAAGATCTTCGGCTTTTACGATGCCAACCTTGTCAAAGCCGATCTCTGTCGCTTTGGCTTTGATCCGATTAGTAAGTTCGATAGCGGTGAACGTCATCTTACGAAATTATAACCTTTTTGGAGACAGGACAAAGAAACAGCTGACAGCCTTTTTCTAAAGCCGCGGGACACTGCCGAAAGAGGAAGCAAAAACAAGAAGGCAAAATATGTTTAAAAGTGTTTATCAGAAATGGTAAGATTGTTCTTGCCATGAAGCCGAACATACCAAAACTGATTTTCGCAGTTATCGCAAGCCTTTATATTCTTTGGTATGCATACGACCCGATGATGGGATGCATGCTGGATATAGTTGATCTTCCGATCCATGAAACAGGTCATCTGATCTTTCGTCCGTTTGGAGAATTTATGATGATCGCCGGCGGTTCGCTTTTTCAGGTAATTATGCCTGCTTTGTTTGTGGGATATTTCTGGTGGAACTTTAAGCCTTATTCCGCATCGGTCGTATTGCTGTGGGTCGGTCAGAGTATTCTTAACGTCTGGGTTTATGCCAGCGATGCGATCGTCATGCAGCTGGTTTTGACAAGCGGTATGACCGGGAGCGAGGGAAGTTTTCACGACTGGAACTACCTGCTTACCTCAACAGGTCTGTTAGATCATACATCCACAGTCGCCGGACTGATCAGACTTATCGGAACGCTGACGATTCTCGCCGCTTCGGCCCTATCGATCTACTGCTGTTTTCTTCCCGAACCTGAAGCTGAATTCCCCGAATAGTAAAATTGACCAATAAATTCTTTTACCGCAGAATAATACAAGTTCTGACGGCGAAATAATTTATGAAAGCTGCACTAATTACCGGAGCTTCAAGCGGAATTGGAGAAGCGTTTGCGCGTCGGCTGGCCGCCGAGAGGCACGATCTCGTTCTCGTTGCCAGGTCCGAAGCGAAACTGGCTGCGCTTTGCGACGAGCTCATGGCCAAACACAAAGTAACAGCCAACTACGTTGCGGTTGATCTTAACGATTTCAATGCCGATAAGCGTTTGTTTGAAGAAACTGAAAATCAGGGATTGAAAATTGACTACCTGATCAACAACGCCGGATTTGGATCAATGGGCTATTTTTCCGAACTCGAACTCGAAACCGAACTCGAGATGATAAGCCTAAACATTATGGCGCTGGTCGCACTGACGCACCGTTATTTAGGTCCGATGCGAAAGAGAAAGAGCGGAACGATCATAAATGTTTCATCGTCTGCCGGATATCAGCCGATACCTTTTATGGCGACCTATGCGGCGACAAAGGCATTTGTCACCTCATTTAGTGAAGCTATCGCGGAAGAGAACCGCGAGTTCGGGATCAGGGTCATGGCGCTTTGCCCCGGGGCTACAGAGACAAACTTTTTCGAAGCGTCCGGAATCAAGGATCCGGTTCAGGTAAAAGGAATTCAGACGGCAGAAGAAGTGGTAGATACAGCACTAGATGCACTCAAACGCGGAAAATCGAGTGTCGTGCCGGGCTGGGTCAATTACCTGGTGTCAAAAGCAGCCGGCGTCGCACCTGACAGATTGACGGCAAGAACGATCGGAAGCGTTCTCAGAAAAAGGTTAGCGAGCGAACGTTTGGAAGCTGACAAATCTGACGGATGATGTTCTTTTGTTTGACAGATTATTGCGCGCCCGCTATTCCAGACCGGATAGTGCCGCATCAGTTCCGGGCGCTACGCGGTTATATAGTTTTCGAGTTGTTCGATCTGAAACTGCTGTTCGGCAATAATGCTTTTTACAAGATCCCCGATCGACAGAATTCCATCAACTCTACCTCCGTGGATAACCGGCAAGTGGCGAATTCTTTTTTCCGTCATCAGCGTCATGCATTCCTGGACAGTTTGATCGGGCGTTGCCGAAACGACCTCGGCCGTCATTATTTCGCTGACCGGAGTGTTTTCCGATGACCGTCCTTTAAGAACTACTTTTCGGGCGTAGTCGCGCTCGGACAAGATTCCCGCAAGCTTCTCATCCTCCATTACGAGAAGCGCGCCGATGCTTTTCTCCGCCATGATCGTAATAGCGCTCAGCACGGAATCGCCGGGTGAAACGTACCAAATATCATGTCCTTTAGAATCCAAAATCTGTCTTACTAAAGCCATAAAACACCTCCTTTACTGGTGAGTTTGTCGAAAAGCCATCAATTAGCTTGAAAATCGCGGTTCTGATTCCGTCATTATTTTTCTTTGAAGAAGTGAAGTCAAGGTTTTTCGATCGGCGCTAGCCCGAGACGGGTCTTCCGCCGGAGACCGTGTGGATTTTCGCGTTTTCGCCAAATCTTTCGACAAAACTCTCTTTTGAGGTAGTAACAAAAGTCTGAGATTTATCTTTGAGGTAATCAAGAAGGCGGCCGATTCTCTTGTAATCGAGCTCGGCATCGATATCGTCGAGCAAAAACACCGGATATTCCTCGTGCTGTTCGTAAAAGACCGAAAGAGTGGCGATCAGGAGTATCAATAATGCACTCCGCTGCTGCCCGGAACTTCCGAATTTTCGAAGATCCCTGCCGTCAAAATTTATCTCAAGATCATCACGGTGCGTGCCGATAAGTGAATATCCTGCATATACTTCTGCCTGAACGCGGAGTTGAAGCCGCTCTGTAAGCAGACCGGCGTAATCCGAGAGATCTCCTTTTCCTTCCAGAGACGAAATATACCGTATCCCGACCTCTTCTCTTTCAAAAAGCTTTTTCTCAAGCACATCATTCAGACGTTCCACGAATCTGAGCCGTGCCTTGTAAATTCGCGAAGCCAATTGAACAAGCTGTTCGTTCCAGGGTTCGAGAAGCGTGCCTGTCTTTTCGATCGAATATTCCTTGTCGCGCGAATTCTGGAGAAGAGAGTTTTTCTGTTTTATGACACGATTGTAATCAGAAAGAGTCTGAACAAACGCCGGATAGATCGCAACTATTCCTTCGTCCAAAAACTTCCGGCGCGCTCCCGGTGCGCCGCGGACAATTTCCAGCTCGTCCGAGTTGAATACTATTGCGTGAAGCTGTCCCAGAAATCCTGCCGCGGTTTCCTTTTTACTGTTTACAGTGAGAGTTTTTGTATTTCCCTCGAGGATCACCTGCAGATTCCGGGTGATCTCCGCGCTCTTAAAAACACTTCCTTTAATGATCGCGGTTTCGCTTGAAAATTCAATTACTTCCTGAAGGCGCGAGGTTCTAAAGGATTTTGATGTTGCCAGTAAATAAATTGCTTCAAGCCAATTCGTTTTGCCCTGTCCGTTTTCGCCAAAAATAATGTTCAATCCGTTTCCGCATTCGATCCGGCCGGATAAATTACGAAAATTTTCGGCTTCAACCAACTCTAATAGCATAGCGGCATCTTAACACAAAATAACCCGTGAAAAGATCGGGACCGCTCCCATAAACTCAGGAATTCCATTACTATTAAAAATATAGTTTAAACAGTGTTGTTTTTCGCGCAACACTTAAAACCATCCGGGATTTAACAAAAAAAATGAAATTTTTAGCACTATTAATTCTCGTTCTGACATTTTCGGTCGCCGGTTTTGGCCAGCAGGAAGTCGGTACATCTGCACAAAATTTTACCCAAGCTAATATGCTTGGAGAAGATGTCGAACTCGCAAACCTCAAGGGGAAGGTCGTGATCATGACATTTTGGTCAACAAAATGCGAAATATGTGAAAGCGAGATACCAAAGCTCAATAGTCTTGTTGATAAATACAAAGGCCGCGACGTCGTCTTTCTCGGTCTTACGATGAATCACCAGCCAATGGTTGAAGCTTATCTTAAGAAAAAGACCTTCAAATTTACGATCCTGCCAAACAGCTTTGGAGTTGTCCTGAAGTATGCAGACCGCGACAAAAGCGGACGGCTTAACATGGGTTATCCGGCTCACTTTGTTATCGACCAATCCGGAGAAGTAGTACTCAAGACGGCCGGATTTAAGAAATCTGAGAAATTAGACTCGACGATCGGCGGCCTGCTGTCTTCGTATGAAGCCGGGCAGTAGTTGTCAATAAATTCACTTTAAGATATATTCTCAAATTGCCAATTGTGGAGAAGTAGCATAATTGGTAATGCAGTAGTCTTGAAAACTACCGCCCTTACGGGCTTGCAGGTTCGAGTCCTGTCTTCTCCGCCAGTATCAAAAGAGCTGCGGCTTATTAAAGCCGCAGCTCTTTTTTTCGTAATCTTATTGTAATATCCGTCCGCCGCCGCCAGTAGTTATTGATTTACCGGCACTTTTTGTTATAACTTATAGGAAACTGAATGGCCATTCATTCATATAGCGCTTATGGAGCACACAACAACACGAAATATGGTGACGGACAAACGGGAAGCGATCCTTCGGTCTGCTATCCATGTTTTTGCCGATAAAGGATATTTTAATTCAAAAGTCGCCGACATAGCCGGAAAAGCCAACATTGCGGACGGCACGGTCTATCTATATTTCAAAAGCAAGGAAGAAATACTCCATTCCATCTTCGACAGAGCGATGGAGGAATTTATCTCCTTTGGTAAAAAAGAGATAGAAGGAATCGAAGGTGCCGACAAAAAATTATTGAGGATCGCCGAGCTCCATCTTGAGAGATTAGGAGCCGACCGCGAACTCGCCATTGTTTTTCAAGTCCAGCTCCGCGGATCGATCAAATTTATGCGTGAATTCTCAGCCGCCGGTTTTGCGGAATATCTTGATCTGATCCATCAGACAATAAAAGAAGGACAAAAACAGGGGGTTTTCCGCAAGGAACTCAATACAACGATCTGTTCGAAGATCTTTTTCGGTGCGATCGACGAAATGGTTACAAACTGGATCCTTTCCGAGAAAAAGTATGAACTTGCACCCCTCGCAAAGGAAGTTTTTAACATTTTATCCAATGGATTTTTAGCGGATCCAACCGCCTGATATGCCGATGACCGAAGGAAAAGTAACAAATCCGCGCCGCAATCTGAAAAGAATTCCACTTTTTGAGAATGAACCGCAAAACCTGGCGGAAGTATTTACATTTGCTGCACAGAAGTCCCCCAGACTTGACGCGCTGAATTTCAAGGAAAATGATCAATGGGTACCGATCTCAAGCGAAGAAATGCTCAGCAGGATCGAAAATGTTGCCTTGGGATTGTATTCGGAAGGAATCAGGACCGGTGACCGTGCTGCGATCCTTGCGCCAAACTCGCCTGACTGGACGATAGCCGATGCCGGTTGTCAGTTTGCCGGTGTTATTGATGTTCCGATATACACAACGCTCACTCCGGATTCGATCAAATACATCCTGAATGATTCCAAAGCAAAGGCGATATTTCTTTACGACAAAAAGACCTATGATTCATTGCGCGGAATTCTGTCTGAATGCGGTTCGATCGAAAAGCTGATCCTTTTTGATCCTGAGGGCGTCGGCGCTGAGAATTCCATGTCGCTTCGGGAACTTGAAGAACTCGGACGCAACTTCCGGTCTGAAAATCCCGAACTTATCAGTGAGCTAATAAACGGCATAAAACCCGACGATACGGCAACACTGATCTATACTTCCGGCACAACCGGCGAGCCGAAAGGCGTGATGCTCTCGCATGAAAATCTTTTGTCCAACGTGATCGATGCCGGCGAGCATTTTCATTTTACTACCGAAGATGTGCCGCTTTCGGTATTGCCGCTCTCGCATGTTTTTGAACGCACCGGAATGTATCTTTACATTTACAACGGAATGGCCGTTCATTTTGCGGAATCGATCGAAAAAATTTCGGACAATCTCAGGGAAATCAGACCGACTATATTCGTCGGCGTTCCGAGGATCTTTGAAAAGGTCTATGCAACGGCAAAATTAAGAGCGGCAAATTCGAGTAAATTTAGGGAACGGATTTTTGATTGGGCGATCGATATCGCCAAAGAATTCGCGCTGAAAAATGAGAGAAAAGAAAATATTTCGGCAGTACTCGGTATCAAACACAGTGTTGCCGATAAAATCGTTTTCTCAAAACTCCGTGCGTTTTTCGGAGGACGGCTTAGGTTTTGTATTTCCGGCGGTGCGGCGCTGTCAAACAGTATTTATCTAATATTTACCGGCGCTGATATATCCATCATGCAGGGATACGGATTGACGGAAACTTCTCCGGTTATCTCGTCAAACAACCCCTTAAATCACAGGCTCGGAACTGTCGGAAAGCCGATCAGAAATGTTGAAGTGAGAATCGCCGAAGACGGCGAGATCGAGGTCACCGGGCCGAATGTTATGCGCGGCTATTACAACAAGCCGGAAGCAACAAAAGAATCATTTTCAGAAGACGGATGGTTTAAAACCGGAGATATCGGTGAACTGGATAAAGACGGATTTCTGAAAATTACCGACCGGAAAAAAGAACTATTCAAAACTTCCGGCGGAAAATATATTGCTCCCTCACCGATCGAGCAGATGATCAAAGGTTCCCGATTTGTAAATCAGGTGGTTTTGATCGGCAATTCGCGTAAGTTTGCATCGGCATTGATCGTCCCGAATTTTGATCAGCTCGAAAATTATATCGCCCGCGAAGAAATCCCGGTGAAAACGCGTGATGAGATCTGTTCGAATTCCGAGATAATCGAATTGTTTGAAAAAGAAGTAGAAAAATATTGCGAAGGATTGGCCCGCTTCGAGACAGTTAAGAAAGTAGCGCTTTTAAGCGAAGAACTGACCGTCGCGACCGGCGAACTCACACCGACGCTAAAGATCAAACGACGAGTGATCGATGAGAAGTACAAGGAACTGATCGACAGTATTTACGAAAACGCTGAAATGAAAAAGCCTGTAAACTAATCGTTTACAGGCTTTTTCAAAAAACAAATAATTACGGTTCTAATACAAAACCCGGTTTGCTCCGCCCGTCGCAAGCGAGATCGCTCCGGACTGCGCACCGCCGATCGCTGCTTCAAGAATGATCTGGCCGAGACTCTTCTTTTTTGTGGCGACATCGATGATGTCATAAGGTTCAAGCATTATGTCATTTTCCTGCTTTTCTTTTATGAGTTTCAGATTTGCGGTGATCACGTCGCGTTCCCGTGAACCGTTTCGTTTCCGGTAGATCTTGATATCTTTGATCTTGGCACGCTCGCGAACACCGCCGGCCATCGCGATCGCTTGAGTCAGTGAAAGACCGCCTTCCTTAATATAAACTCCGCTGGTATTTGTGATCTCTCCGTTTATATAGACCGGCGAAGCTTTTTCAACCACGATGATATCGCCCGGCAAAACGACCGGATTGGATTCATTTGCACCCGTTTGAATACTGCTCAAACTATACATTCTGGACGGAATTTCGGTTCCGTTTTCAGATTCTTCGAGCCATTCTGCCTGTGCTTCCGATGTTGCACAAACCGGAGGCTGCGGTCTGATCACACGAACAAACCCGCCTGCTTCTTCTTTAACTCCGCCGGAAAACGCGATCAATTCAAGCAATCTGGCTTCTCTTCGAAGTTCAACACCGCCGGGTGTCATAACTTCTCCCGAAACGGTTACAGGCATCGGTTTTCTTCTTTCCGAAACATAAACGCTGACCATCGGATTTCGAACATATTTCGCAATCCGCTTGGTAACTTCGGTTCGAAGTTCCATTTCAGTCCGGCATTTTGCTTCGATCGGTTCTTCGTCAAAAGGTACCGAGAAGTTTCCGTTTTCATCAACATACGCCAGAAAGCTGAACTGATCTTCACCGAGTACCCGCCCTTCGATCTTATCGCCGGGAACCACCAAATAATTTCTGACTTCAGAAGAAACAGAATCTCCTCGCGGGGTTTCCTGAGCGAAGATCGAAATTGAGGAAGCCGCAAACAAAATTACAGCCAGTAGATAAAATCTTTTCATAATAATATTTCCTAAATAATAAAAAGTTGCGCAATACAGAATAGCTTAGAAAGTGCTTGGATTCAAACAATTTTCAATCCGTTGCTCTTGCCGAGCGGCCCCGTATTTTCAGAAGCGAAAGTCATTTAGCTGTTGCTTTACAGTCAAAAACACGGTTGAGTATCAGTCATCTGTTGTGGTTTAATAGCCTGCATATATGAATCAAGACTGCCTTTTCTGCAAGATCGTCGCCGGCGAAATACCGTCCGACAAGCTTTTTGAGGACGATGTGTGTGTCGCTTTTAATGACATCAGTCCGCAGGCGCCGGTCCATATTTTGCTGATTCCGAAGGTTCATGTTGCATCGCTCGATGAAGCAAAAACGGATCAGAAAGATGTGCTTGGTCATCTGCTGTTCACTGCAGCTGAGCTTGCGCGGGAAAAAGGGTTTGCTGAAGACGGCTACAGGGTCGTGATTAACACAAATGATAATGGAGGACAAACCGTTTTCCACCTGCATATTCATTTGCTCGGTGGAAGACAATTTATCTTTCCCCCGGGATAAAATGAAAAGAGCATTTTTATGAACAATTGGAAAGCTATTATTTATTTCATTTTAGTTTCGTTTTTAATAACCGGCTGCAGCGAACAAACCGCAAAAGAAAACAATGCCAATATTGCCGAGAATTTTAATAAAGCGGTAAACGAAGAACGGGCAAACGAAAATACCAACGCCGATACAAATTCTGCCGAAGATAACGGCGAAGTGCCGACGTTTTCCGATGCCAAAGAGGCTTTGCAAAAGGCTGATGAATATTTCGACGCAAACAAAACTCAAAAAGCGATCGATGCATACAAACAAGCTACCGAGCTCGATCCTGATCTCGCAGATGCTCATTTCAGACTCGGGGTCGCCTTTTCACTTCTGGAAACGGAAGCCGAAGACAATGTGCCCGGCGGAGACGAAACTGCGGAAAAGAGCGGAAAACGCGGAAAAAAATCAAAGCCTGAAAAGAAGAACTCCGAAAAAGCTTTTGAAAATGCGGTAAAAGCCTATAAAAAACTGATCGCAAAGAATCCGAAAACATTTGAATACCACTTTAACCTCGGCCGCGCCTACGCAAAATTATACGACGATGCCGAAGCCGAAAAGGCGTTAAAGAAGGCCGTTGATCTGAACCCCGAAGACAGTCTCTATCGAACTGAATTTGCTGCGGTGCTGATAAAACTTGCAAAATATCCGGCAGCGATAAAGGAGTTGGATAAAGCGATCGAGCTCGATGAAGACAACTTTCGTGCTGAAGATCTTCTGGTCGAAGCAAAAGAAGGCAAAAAGCGCACCGATTTCAAAACAAAAACAAAAGACGGAAAATAAAGCGGCGAAAAAGGCCCCTTTCTGCACTTTTCGGCAAACACCATTATTACCGAGTCAATAAAACCCGTGTGAATCTATTTAACACATTGGCTGATCTTCTGTGTCAACTTGACATACGATACCAAATGAGGCGAAAACATATATAGCTTTACAAAAAGCGATATACGTTTATGAAAATCGAGTTAGAATCCCCCCAAACGCCGCAAACCCTTTCGCTTGAACGCAAGATGAAAATGCACGAGGCACGGGAAGCGATCATCGATCGTCTTGCCCGCGACCTCCCGACCGACATTGATCTTGAAAGATTTCTTCGGGTGGTAGTTTCCGAGATCGGCCGGATGATGCAGGCCGACCGCTGCGACCTGATCCAGCTTACGGAAGATAACGAACTTCGGATCAGCCACGAATGGCGCGCATCTGATGATATTCCGGTGAGCGAAGGAACACAGATACCGATCGATGCAAAGAAACTTTCCGAACATTTTGACCTGACAAAACCGATCGTTGTAAATGACACTTCAAAAGCAAAAGACGCCAAGGTGAGATTTTTGGCGAAAGCGCTCGAAACCCATTCGCTTCTGGTACTTCCGATCGTTCTGTCCGGTGAGGTCATCGGCTTGCTTGGTCTTCACGATACAAAATCGCCGCGTGTCTGGCTTGAAGAAGAGATCGCATTTTTATCTTCGATCGCGAGCCAGCTGGCGATCGGCTATCAGTACACGAGTCTTTATGTGACGCAAGAGCAGGAAACACGCCGGACCAACGCGCTGCTTGAGATCGCCAACGTGCTGAATTCGCATTCGGATTTCAATATTGTTTCGTCAAAAGTATTGGAACGCGCCGTCGGGCTTGTCGGCGCCGATTATGGTGCACTCGGAGTGCTCGATCAGTCAGAGAAAAAAATTGCGCTCGCTTCCTTTAAGATGGGCGAAGGCGTAAAACCAAATAAAGTTCTGCAGATGATCGAAGAACACAATCAGGCACTCGATCTCGAACCCTTTCCCGCATTGAAGGATATTATGCAGGAAGGCAAAACACTGCGATTGATCGATACCGAACTTCCTCTTGCCGTAAAGATAATTTTTAACTCGCAGTTTGACGGCAAGGCCGCGTTGGTTGCGCCGGTGCGGGTTGGAGGGCAGGCTTTCGGTTTGCTCGGGTTTGTCTGGAGCGAGGAACGTGAGAACGGTATCGAAGATCATGAAGTGGCGCTCGTCGAAGGAATTTCAGATCAAATCGGAACGGCGCTCGAACGCGATCAGCTTTCCGCCGAGGTAATGCGTCTGAAATCCGAACTCCATGAGAGAAACACGAGCAGGATTATCGGACAGGCTCCGAATATTCGTCATGCGATCGAACTCGGTCTGAATGTCGCCGATACAAATACTACCGTTTTGATCCAGGGCGAATCGGGAACCGGCAAGGAACTTATCGCAAACCTGATACATTACAATTCGGGCCGTGAAAATAAGCCTTATGTAAAAATAAACTGCGGTGCGATACCTGAGACGCTTCTCGAATCTGAGCTTTTTGGGCATGAAAAAGGAGCGTTCACGGACGCCAGAACGGCAAGAAAAGGACGTTTTGAAGAAGCCGACGGCGGCACGCTGTTTCTCGACGAGATCGGCGAAATGAGTCTTCCTGCTCAGGTTAAATTGCTTCGTGTACTTCAGGAAGGCGAATTTATGAGGATCGGCGGCAGCGAAACGATCAAGGTAGACGTCCGCGTTATCGCGGCGTCAAATATCGATCTCGAAAAGGCGGTTGACGAAGAGAAGTTTCGCAAGGATCTGTTTTATCGTTTATCCGTGTTTCCGATCGTCGTTCCGCCGCTTCGCGAGCGCCCCGAAGATATACATCTTCTGGTTTTTCACTTTCTCGAATTGTACAAGGAGAAATCGGGCCGCTTTGTTTCGGGGATCTCAAAAGATGCCCTTACCGCATTGGTGAATTATGACTGGCTCGGAAACGTTCGTGAACTCGAGAATGCTATCGAAAGAGCTGTAATAATCGCATCAGGCCGGCAGATCGAATTCGATGATCTCCCTCAGTCGATCACGCAAAAGACGCTTGCCTTAAATGCCCGGGCTAGGGAGGAACGAATGAAAGCCGCTAGTGACGGGCGTTCGATCGGTTTGGAGATAGAGCTGCCGTCTGCGATGAGCGAAGTTGAAGAACAGATAATAAAAGCAACGCTCGATTACACCGGCGGCGACAAATCTCAGGCGTCGAAATTACTCAATATCGGCCGCAAAACTCTTTACCGGAAATTGAATCAATATGACGACCAAAAATAGAAATTCATATTGTTGAATTAAAACTGATTCCGTGGATAAACATATTCGGGTTTTGTATAATCGAGCACATAAATTTTAGCTCTCCTCTTCTGCACGTTTCTTCTCCGGGAGTAATATATGAACGAAAGACATCTTTCTCTCACTGCGGCATTTTTTCTTTCTTTTGCACTCTCTGCAGTTGGTCAGACACCTGTCCCCACATCAACTCCGATAAATGACGACAGCGAAGTCGTAAAAATTTCGACCGATCTTGTTCAGGTCGATGCCGTGGTTACAAACGAAAAAGGTGAACCGGTCACAGAGCTTTCTTCCGGAGACTTTCAGATCTTTCAGGATGGAAAACCGCAAAGGATCACAGCCTTTACATTTGTAAATACCGAATTTCCCCGTAAAAACAGATCGATCGGACGTGGAACTCAGATCGACGGCGTACAGGCGCCCGGTTTGGAATATTCATCGATTCCCGGACGCGTACTGACATTCGTTGTCGACGATGGAAATTGTAACGTAACGATGATTGGAATGACCGCTGCCCGGGAAGGCTTGCAAAAATTTGTTAAAGAACAAATGCAGGTCAATGACCGGGTTGCGATCTATCAAACCCGAAATGGAAGTTCACTCCTTCAGCAATATACTTCAGACAAAACCAGACTCCTGAAAACTATTAGTAAGATACGCTGGTATCCGCCGGGAGGAACCTGCTCGATCACCGGCGAAGAATTTGAAAGATCAAGAAATAATTCGACACAGAAAGAAGAAGCGGGCAGCGTTGCGGTGTTTGAGAGTGAAAATGAACAAAAAAAGAGGGAGTCACTGAATAAATTCTATCAGGATGCGGTTGCCACCGGAGGCATAGGTGTTTTGAGATATGCCGTGAATGGATTGCGCAATATGGGTGGAAGAAAAGTGCTGTTTTTTCTCTCGGATGGTCTGGCGACGACAAATGGCAAGTCAACGTTTACTGATACATATGACGACCTGAGGGACCTCGCCGAATTAGCAAACCGATTCTCCGTTGTTATCAATTCGATTGATGTAAGAGGCTTATCTACGGTAGAACCCCAGGCGAATGATGATTTTGCGATCAAACTTGATAAGGATGCGACGTCAAAAGTAACCGCAGCAAGAGAGCAGTTTAACGAATCCCGTCAAAGCGGATTGCGTTATGCTTCTGTAGAGACGGGCGGCACATTTTACAGAAACATGAACTATCTTGATCGTCCGATCGAACAAGCACTAAAGATCGAAAAAGGTTATTACCTGATCGGATATGAGCCTGATTCGGAAACGTTCAAGGGGAAAAAATATCACACGATCGAGGTAAGATTGAACCGGGCGGATTATTCGGTCAGTTCAAGAAGCGGGTTTGGAAGCATAACGGATGAAGAGGTCAGAACGACCGAAAAGACCGGCGAAAGCGCTATGTACAGGGCAATAATGGCGCCGCTCTCAAACTCCGGATTAGATCTGCGTGTGACCGCATTTTTTGACAACGCCGCTCAAACCGGTGACGTTCTTAAAACACTCGTTTACATTGGCGGCGAACAAATTAGTTTTACCGATGAACCAAACGGCATGAAAAAAGGTGTTTTTGACGTGGTCGCGGTAACGCTGAATGATAAAAGTGCACCTGTTGATGAATTCAATCGTCGTCATACGATCAAATTTCCCGCGGCTAATTTGGCAGAAATAAGGCAAAACGGATTAGTTTACTCTGCGGATATCCCGGTCAAAAAGCCGGGAGTATACAATTTTCGTATTGTCATCAGGGATGAATCCTCTGGTTCGATGGGATCCGCGGGACAACAGGTTATAGTTCCTGACCTTAAGAAAAGTGATGCGTTCCTGTCCGGTTTAACGATCGGCCAGGTAAAACTCGAAAATGGAAAACCTGTTATACCGGCGATTGAAAAAGCGGAAAATGCCTTTGCGCCGGTTAATGAGATATCGGTTCCGGCGATCAGGAGATTTAGTCCGGGAATGATCCTTGGATATTCATACAAGATATACAATGCGGAGCTAAGTAAAAAAGGACAAAGACCAAATTTAACGGCTCAAATACGTTTATATAAGGATGGGGAGTTGACCACCGATAGCCCGGAGCAGCCGTTGGATCTCGAGCCGCAATCTGATATTTCGCGAATAAGCGATTACGGATATCTGAAATTGCCCGAGGATCTTTCGATCGGCGAGTATGCGCTCCAGATAATTATTCGAGACAAGAATGCAAAAACAATTACAACAAATTCGGTAGACTTTGAGGTGGTTAGGTAAGCTTTTGCAAAGCGGATTCTGTAAATTCCGGGTTTAGCATTAGGAAATGCTAAACTTGGATTTCTTTTTATGGACATCATAGTAGGGACAGCCGGGCATATAGATCACGGTAAAACTGCGCTTGTTAAAGCACTGACCGGAGTTGATGCAGATCGTTTACCCGAAGAAAAACTTCGCGGTATAACGATCGATCTTGGCTTTGCAGAACTTGAGCTTGGCGATGCAAAGATAGGGTTTGTCGATGTTCCGGGACATGAGAAGTTCGTCAAAAATATGCTCGCCGGGGCCAGCGGAATAGACTTTGTAATTCTCGTGATCGCTGCGGATGAGGGAGTCATGCCGCAAACGCGCGAACATTTTGAGATCTGCCGGTTATTGGGAGTAAAACAAGGACTGATAGTACTAACCAAAAGCGATTTGGCAGATTCAGAATTTTTAGAACTTTTCACTTTAGAGGCCTTAGAACTTGTTGAAGGCTCATTTCTCGAAGACGCACCGGTTGTAGCGGTATCTTCAAAGACGGGCGAAGGGATCGAAGAACTTAAATCGATACTGTCAGAAAAAGCCGCCAATGTTTCAGCCCGAAAAACCGGTGTGGTTACCCGCCTGCCGATCGATCGGGTGTTCACAGTCAAAGGATTTGGTGCGGTCGTAACCGGGACACTGGCAACAGGAACTATCGAGACCGGTCAGGAATTGGATATCCTTCCGCTGGACAGGAAAGTACGTGTCCGTGGAATTCAGACTTACGGGAAAGATGTCGCGGCAGCGACCGCCGGTCAAAGGACAGCGATCAACCTCTCGGGGATCGAACACGGCGAGATAGGGCGGGGACTTATGCTTGCTGAATCCGGCACGTTGAAACCGACTCAAATTTTTGATGCTGAGATCGAAGTGCTGAAAGATTCGAAACGACCGGTAAAAACGCGCCAGCGGGTCCGGATCCATATCGGAACGGTCGAAACGTTTGCCCGGATCCAGGTGTTGAACAAATCTGAAGAGATCAAACCGGGTGAAGCCGATCTTGTTCAGTTCAGGCTCGAGGCTCCGATATGCGTCATCCCGGACGAACGATTTATTGTCCGCCAATATTCACCGCAGTTAACCATCGCCGGCGGACGCGTATTGATAGGAGACGTGCCGAGACGCCGGAAAAAAGACCTGGAGGAGACGCGCCGGATTTTGACCGCCCTGGCAGAGTCCGATTCCCGGGAATCCAGCATAAAACTGATCCTAAACAGTACCGGAGCGTGCGGTATCGATCTTCCGCGACTTCAGGCAAAGACCGGATGGCGAAAGGACGTACTCATGTCTGCGCTTAAGGCAGTTATCGCACAACGATCTGCCGTCGACGCCGAGAATTTTTATATCGCCCGGACGCCGTTTGATCAGTTAAGGGCGAAGATCAGAACGGAGATCAACGATCATCATGAGCGCGAACCCTTGTCGCAGGGTATTCTCCGCGAAACATTGCGGGAAAAGACCTCATCTCATATCCCCGTTGAAGTTTTCAGGACAGCACTTGTTTCGTTGTCCGATTCCGGAATCATTAGGATCGAGAAAGACCATGTTTGTGCAAGTGAACACTCTCAGGAACTTTCAGATGACGAAGAAAAGGTTCGCATACATTTGCGGAGAATATATTCATCCTCCGGGCTGAATGTTCCGGCGCTCGATTCCGTGCTCAGTGAGGCGGTCGAGGAAACCACGATCTCACGGGCACAGGCGCGAAAGATATTTCAGCTTTTGGTCAACTCGCAGGAACTGATCAAGGTTAGCGAAGAATTCTATTTTTCCCGGAACGTGATCGAAGATCTTTTAAGAGAGTTAAAAAAATTTGCTGATCAGCAGACCGCAGACCGCCTGATCAGCGTCGCCGAGTTTAAGGATCTGGCCGGAATTTCGAGAAAGTATGCGATTCCTCTGCTCGAGTACTTTGACGCTGAAAAGAAAACCCGCCGCGCCGGAGACAAACGCCTGATACTTTAGAATCTGCTACCGTTTTATCGCTGTGTATTGAATACGGCGGTTTTGGAAGCGACCTTCCTCAGTTTCGTTGGTATCTTTTGGACTCGTCGAACCAAATCCCTTTGTTGTCAGCATTTCAGACTTGATCCCTTGTGTTAAAAGAAACTGCTTGACCGCATTCGCGCGTCTTTCAGAAAGAGGCTGATTTGTGGCGTCCGTACCCTTGTTGTCGGTATGACCGCCGATCTCGATAACAACGGTGTCAGGCAACTGCTTCATATAGGTCGCAGCACGCTCGAGGAATTTCTGTCTGGCAAGCGGGATGTTATGCTGTCCGCTCTCAAAATTGATGTAATAGAGATTTAGCGCTCTCAGAAGATCATCCAGATTTGGAGGCGTATCGAGATTGTCGAGGATCAGGTTTGCACAGTCCTCACGCGTTTTGACATCTATGATCTTCTCGCAGTCTTTTCGTTCGGCTCCCGATTTTTGCTGTCTTGCAATGATCTCGATAACATCGCCGCTTTCGCCGCTAACTTCCTGTTCATCGTCGGTAAAGCCCTTTTTTCTGATGATCACTTTCCGTTTTCCGGGCCGAAGGCCGACGAGATCAACTGTATCTTCAGGGTTCGTCACACCCCAGCGGCTGCCGTCAATAAAAAAATTGCTGAACGGTTTTGCACCTTTAACTTTGACCGTGAAACTCGAAGGCCCCGTAAACAAAAACCAGGCGCCAACCAAAACCAAAACCGCAAACGAGAACATCAGCATCATTCCGGCCGTTACCCAAAACCAGACCGGTATTCCGCCTTCTTTTTTCTTTTGCGCCGCTTCTTTTTCTACGCGTTCGGTCGGAGTAGGCGGGATCTTTTGATATTTTGACCGTTCCGCATCCGGAAGCTTAAAATACGGCACGGTTGCGCCGTCGATAAAATCATCCTGCTCATCAGCGTCTGATGACGTGAAATCATCGTTGAGATTGATATTTGTTTGAGTCAGCCCCCAATCGGGAATATTCGGATCCTTGGGAGAGGGATGATGAGACCGGCCGTAATCCTCTTCTGACGTGTCATCCAGCGAGGAAACGTCGTAATTTATGACAGTCTTACCCCAATCATCCGCGGGTGCGTCCGGCGGAGAGCCGTAAGACGTCTTATCCCAGTCGGATGAACCGTCGCCATAATCATCGCCATCAAAATCTATATTTGGAGTTGTTTTTGAAAAATCGTCCGGCGGAGGCATTTTGGGGTCTTTTTTCGAGTCACTCACCTATTTTGCGTTCTCCCTTGATCAACGGTTTGCGGCAAAAATACTGCCGCATGTTTATTCCACAAAAACGTGAAAAACACTTTGGCTCTGAAAAATGTCCAAGCGCAAGCGTTAATTAGAATAGCATATTTACAAAAAATTGCGTTATTTGATATTCGGAGGCTGTGCGGTTTTAGTTCTGATCTCAATGCCTTTATCCCCGATAACGAAAAGTCTTCGGGCATCGTAAGATGAGGTGTTTGTCGGAAAATATGAGAGCAGATAACGATTCTTGCGAAGTTCGTCACATATAAATTTTGCGGCTGCGCTTGCCTCTTCAAACGGGAATGCCTTTCCGCCGGTCTCTTCCGTGATCTGCTGGATCACTTTCCCGGCCTTTGGCGAATATCTTCTGTAAGCACCGCCCGTTCTGTCCGGCAGTTGGAGAGCATAAACGGTGATATCCTGATTCTGAAGTTCGGAAAGCATCGAATCAAATGGTGTCTTACTCCCCCTGTCAAGACCGTCACCGATCACGACGATCGCGGTTTTTCGGGTTCCGGGCATCAGCGGCACCAGAACTTCGCCGGTTGCGGCATTTATTGCGTCAAACAAATGCGGATTTCCCTGTTTGCGAAGCGTCTGGAGAGAAGCCTGCATCTTCTCGGAATCGTCGGTCCATTCCTGGATTATCTCGGGTTTTTCGTCATATGCGATCACAAACAGCTGATCTCCTTCGAAGATCTCGTAAGCAAATTCCATCACCGCCTTTTGCAAAGAACCGACATCGGTTCGGATCGTCTGCGAATTATCAACGAGGATAACGATTCGCGAAGGTGACGGATCATAGCTCAAATTGCGGATCTTTTGCTCGATCGCGTTTTCGTAGAGATAGAGATTTTCAGCACGAATCGGCGTCGTTGCGTCTTTATCTTCTCTTAAAACGGTTACGCTGAGGATCGTTCCTTCAAGGTTTGCAGTGTTGCGCGCGCTATGTCCCGATTGAGCAAATGCCGGCAGGACACAGATAAACAGTCCGGTGAGAAACAACAAACTTTTTTTAAGCGCGTACTTCATCAATTACTTTTCCGGAGCCTTTTCTTTCTTCGGGGCGTCTTTTGTTTTCTCCTTTGATGCAGATTTCGGCGTATCGGTTGATTCTGCAGTTTCCTTGTTTTCTGTCGTTCCGGAGTTTGACGACAAACCGCCCGCCGATTTTTTCGCGTAGTCCGTTACGTACCAGCCTTCGCCTTTAAATTGGAAACCGGAAAGTGACCATTGTTTTTGGAGTTGGCCTCCGCAGACTTCACAGTGGGTCAGCGGCTCGTCTGTTGCTTTTTGTAATTTTTCAAAATGTGCCCCGCAATTCGAACACTTGTATTCGTATATCGGCATAACTTAGTCAAATAAAATCCTTCCTTATCGAATAATAAGTATAAAAACCAGCATTAAATAAAAGCAAATTGATGCGAACTTTTCAAACCCATATCTAATCTTACGGTCAAAAAATGAGGGAAATTAATGGGTAAAATACTATTTCTGATCGGAATGATCTTATGCACGGCCACGGTTTTATTCGGCGCGGGTTCGATCGTTTCAAGTAATGACGATAAGAACCCGGTAAAAACGGTCGATTCGGTCGATCTTAGCAAATACACCGGAAAGTGGTTTGAGATCGCCCGGTATCCCAACCGGTTTCAAAATAAGTGTGCTGGTGAGGTTACGGCAAAATACTCGATTAAAAAAGAGAATAGATTGGAAGTTCTCAATGAATGTGCCGAGGCGGACGGAGATATCACGAAAGCAGTGGGTGAAGCGAAGATAGTTGATAAAGAAACTAACGCAAAGCTTAAAGTACGGTTTGCGCCCGGGTGGCTTTCGTGGCTTCCATTTGTTTGGGGAGATTACTGGATCCTGGAACTCGACGAAGATTACCGGTATTCGGTGGTCGGTTCGCCCGACCGTGATTATTTGTGGATCCTGAGCAGAGAGCCGCAGCTTGATGAGGAGATCTATTCGAAGCTTTTGGTAAAAATTGAAAAGTTGGGATTTGACCCGAATAAGCTCGTCAAAACCCGTCAGGAATAAAAAAAACGGGTGCTCGGTCATCGAACCGCACACCCGTTTTCCATTTTATATTCTACCAATTCGTGGCCGTTTTTTGTTCTTCCACTTCCGATTCGTTTTCTACTAAAAACCGCTCCGCATCGATCGCCGCCATACAGCCCGTTCCGGCTGCCGTAACTGCCTGCCGGTAATAACTGTCCTGGGCATCGCCGCTTGCAAAAACCCCCGGCACATTTGTCTTTGTCGAATGTCCTTCGGTCTTGATGTACCCGACGTCATCCATTTCCAGAACGCCGCCGAAAAGTTCCGTATTCGGCTTGTGTCCGATCGCTACGAAAACGCCCTTTGTCGAAAATTCGGTCGTCTCTCCCGTTTGATTATTAAAAAGCGTAACCCCGGTGACGCCGTCTTTCTGCGTGCCGAGGATCTCTTTCACTTCGGTGTTCCACAATACCTCGATCTTCGGATTTGCCATCGTGCGTTCGACCATGATCTTCGAAGCGCGAAATTCATCCCGTCTGTGTACGATCGAAACTTTCGAAGCAAACCTCGTCAGAAACTGCGCTTCTTCCATCGCCGTATCGCCTCCCCCGACAACGACGACCGGAACTTCGCGAAAGAAGAAACCATCACACGTAGCGCAGGCAGAAACACCGTTTCCGCCGAGTCCTTCGGGAACCGGATCTTCTCCCGGAACCCCTAGCCATTTTGCGCTCGCTCCGGTTGAAATGATCAGGGTGTCCGCGTTGATAACCTTTGTAACTTCTTCGCTGTCTTCGCTTGATTTGCCGTAAAGAGTAAACGGTCGTTCACTAAAATCGATCCGGTCGATCCATGTTTGAATGATCTCGGTTCCGAATCTCACGGCCTGTTCACGAAATTCGGCCATCAGTTCGGGACCCATGATCCCTTTTGAAAAACCCGGATAATTTTCGACATCGGTCGTGATCGTTAGCTGTCCTCCGGGCTGCGGACCTTCAATAAGCAAAGGCTCGAGCTGCGCCCGTGATGCATAAATTGCGGCGGTCAAACCAGCCGGACCCGAACCCAATATGACGACCTTGCGTCTTACTTCTTCTTGAGACATAATGATTTGAAAATCTCCTGATATAATTAATATCGCAATTTTATCCAATATTTTTAGTGCATTTATTTAATATTCTTAGTATAACTATCGTGCAGCTGATAAGTCGAATTGCCGGATAAATGCGTTAAATCAACTATTGAAAGAACGTTAGGTTTTATTCCAAAAGGGTTATGATCCGGCGTGATCAGTCTTTCGCGATAAAATATTTGGTATTTCGTAAGTTGTAGTAAAACCACAAGTTTATGGTAACAACAATTCAGCCTCAATTTGAAGAAAAGCGATTTGCATTGCGCATGGCGCTGCGTCTTCCGATCGTGGTTTCCGGACGTTCAGACGATGGAGCCGCGTGGAGTGAACCTACGGAGACCGATAATATTTCTACATCGGGGGTTTTGTTTCATCTCAATCAACGAGTTTCAGCAGACGAGAACCTTTATATTCGCTCTCACCGGCCGGACGGTGTTCCGGTAGAGGTTCAGGCAAAAGTCGTTCGTTCGGCACCGGCCGTTCGCGGAACCGCACGGATCGGTGTTGCGATCACGGAATCAAAAGAAGACTGGCTGAGACTGTTTGTCTCCTGGGTCGCCGATGATCAGCCGGCCGATGATCCGGACGACGATAAAGAGTAGCTCACCGTTTGTTTCTCAAAAATCTTTCAATTAACATTTCGCTATCAAACTTATTTATTTTAAGCCGCTAAAACCATGTCGTTTTGTGCCTTGAAAACAAAGAATTATGAAGAATTATGAAACAATATTAGTTGAAAAAACCGGGGCGGTCGCCGTTCTGACGATAAACCGGCCGGATAAACTGAATGCCTTAAATTCAAAAGTTCACGCTGAAGGTGTTGAAGCTCTGGAAGAATTGAGAAACGATTCCGGAGTACGCGTCGTTGTTGTAACGGGCGCCGGGGAAAAATCGTTTATCGCCGGGGCGGACATCAGCGAATTTGCCGGTAAGACTCCGGTTACTCAGCGCGGTGTTTTTCAGGAAAAAACGCTATTTAATTCGATCGACAGTTTTCCAAAACCGGTTATCGCGATGATCAACGGATTCTGTCTCGGCGGCGGATGCGAACTCGCGCTTGCCTGCGACATCCGTACCGCATCCGAAAATGCAAAAATGGGTCAGCCCGAAATCAATCTTGGAATTATTCCCGGCGGCGGCGGAACACAGCGACTGACGCATCTGATCGGCGAAGGGAAAGCGATGGAACTTATTCTGACAGGCGATATGATCGCCGCAAATACGGCGCTGGATCTCGGGCTTGTGAATTACGTTCATCCGGCGGAAGAACTTGAATCAAAAACGATGGAACTGGCAAACAAGATCGCTGAGAAGAGTCCGGTCGCGCTGCAGATGGCCAAAGAAGCGGTCAAAACCGCATCGCGTTCTACTCTTGAGGAAGGATTAAAACGTGAAATAGATCTTTTTGCGATCTGCTTTTCGAGCGAAGATAAGGAAGAAGGCGTATCGGCTTTTCTGGAAAAGAGGAAGCCGAATTTCAAAGGCCGGTAAGAAAAACGGTATTGCCACAGAGGACACAAAGAGCACAGAGGGTTTGAATCCAAACCAGATAACTGTCACCGACAAAATTTCGCGTCAAAATTGTTTTGTCTCTGTGCTCCCTGTGTCCTCTGTGGCTAATACCCTCTTCCTTCTTAACTTTGAGTCAAAGATGGGATTCCGCTCGATTTATCAAGACTCGACTGAGAAAAGAACTGCGTGTGCGAAATATAAGCTTTCAGATCGCCGTTGAGGATCGCGTACATGATCGCATTATCGGCGTTTAGTATAACCGGCGTTTGCCAGCGGACGAGCTTTTCCGCGCCAGAGCGGGTAAGCGTGTACGCATGAATGCAGAAGTGTTTCCCGGCGATCGAAAAATGTTCGTTAAACGGACGCGGATAGAGATTGTCGATCATCGTGTGGTTGTAGGAAAGCAAACCAAGCGAGTGCTGGAGATGATAGAGCGGCAGTTTCAGGGTTGCGATCCGTGGACGGCTTCCCACACCTAACCAACCCCAATAGATCAGTTCCGCATCTTCGGGGATTTCATCAAGTGCTGCGTCGAGTATCGATTCAGTTTCAGAATTAACCAGCACATCATCTTCAAATACAATAATTCTTTCGTGATCGCTTTCCAGGAAATGCTCATAGATATACCGGTGTCCGAGCGAACAGCAGACCGCGCCCAGCGTCATCTTTCTTCCGCTGCGGTCTATCTCAATTGCTTTTTCTTCGTCATAAATTCCGTCTTTCTTATACTGCTCGATCGAAACTTCGCTTTTATCGACACCAAAAAAGAGCTCTAAATCCCAATCTTTGAGCTCCTTTTTTAAGCATTCCTGGCGATCGAGGTTTTTCTTTGTCGTCAGAACATAACGGTGATCGTGGAAATCGTGTAGTTTTTTGAAAATCATCGGTCAATTAATCGGCGGGCAAAACCATGCCGCGGCACTCGCCAAAACCGATCCTTCGAAAACCTTCGCGTTCGCAGAATCCCTTCATGATTATCTCGTCATAATCTTCGAGGAATTTGCGCGTTTCGCCGTTGGGAAGTTCGACGGGTTCTGCGCCGCGTTTTGTCATTTCCAGCAGACAGCCGCGTTCGGAATCTTCCTTACCGGAAACCGTTCCGGTCGCAAGGAGGTCTCCGACGTTTAAGTTACAGCCGTTTGAGGCGTGGTGCGTCAGCATTTGTCCGATCGTCCAGTAAAGATCTTTTAAGTTTGAACGCGAGAGGAGAAAGGGTTCCTCGCCATCATCGCGCATTTTCTTTGTTTGAAGATAAACGTCGAGTTTTATATCGAGACCGCCGAGTTTTTCATTTTGCTCGTCTGACAAATAATCGAGCGGTTTAGGATCCCCTTCTTCGCGCTCAAATGCCGGAACGCGAAACGGTGCCAGCGCTTCCATAGTGATGACAAACGGTGAGATCGTCGTCGCAAAACTTTTGCCCAAAAACGGACCAAGCGGCTGATACTCCCAGCCCTGGATATCGCGTGCCGACCAATCATTTACCAGACAAAGTCCGAAAATATGATCTTCGGCATCTTTGATATCTATGGTGTCTCCCAGCTCGTTTCCTTTACCGACAAAAAACCCGACCTCCATTTCATAGTCGAGCGCTTTTGAAGGAATATAAACCGGCGGCGCATCGGCGTTTGAATGATTTTGACCTTTTGGCCGTTTGAAGTCGGTTCCGGAAGTGATGATCGAAGATGCGCGTCCGTGATAACCGATCGGGATCCATTTATAGTTTTCCATGATCGGATTATCGGGCCGGAAAAGTCTGCCGACATTTGTGGCGTGGTAGATCGAGCAGTAGAAATCGGTGTAGTCTGGAATCTCGAATGGAACGATAAATTCAACTTCTGAAATTGGGATCAGGTTTTTCCTTAAAACTTCCTTGGTTTCTGCCTCACAGTTTTCGCTCAAAACTTCAATTAACCGATTGCGAATAAATGATCTTCCCTTAATGGATAAAGTTTTAATGCCAAGTGTAAGTGAATGACGCTGATTGAGGGTCATTAAATCTTCAAATGATTCGGAGCCTTTTTCTCCAAAAATTCCGTTCTCGTAACAGCCTTCAAAATCCAGTATTTGATTTCCGATTGCAAATCCAAGGCGCTCATACTTTTCGATATCGGATTTTTCGTAAAAATAGCAAAACGGCAAATTCTGGATCGGAAAATCCGTATCCGGATCGTTTGCCGATTCTATCCAGCTCCTGAGGTTTTGGTCGTGTGTTTCGTTTATTTCAAGTGTCATAAAAATAAATAATCGTAATAAATTCGTAGGGGCGACGGCTTGTCCTCGCCCAATGAGCGACAGCGAAAATATCTAAAATTTATACAATCTCATCTTTTTTCAGCCGTTCGGCTGATCGGGCAGGGACAAGCCGCTGCCCCTACGTGTAAACAAAATCGATTCTAACGCTCCAGTGCATCGTTTATTTCAAATGCCATAAGTTCATTTAATGGATAATGGAGAAGGGATAATTGATAATAAAAAATTATCAATTATCCACTATCAATTATCCATTTTCCGTTACAATATCCCGATCTTTTCTAGATCCGCGATCGGCTCATCAAACGAGCACGAACCGAAAGAAATGATCCCGTTTTTGCGAAGCTGAACAAGCTGCGGAGTTGTCAGCATAAAATCCTGATGCCATGAAACGCCGCCTTCGTGAAAGTCAAAACTTTCGGCAAATTCATCTTCCATCACCTCTTCCAAAACTTCCGGCTTAAAGCCTTCACGCGCAAAACCCGCTGTAAGAAATACATTCAGAAATCCATGCATCGTACCCTTCGGCGCATTCGCTTCATATGTCAGCGGCATAAAACACCTCAGCGGATGGTGAAGTCCGGCGGTTGCCTTAAAGGGAACATTTGCCGAAAGACATGTTTTTATAAAGCGAATTATCGAGGACGTTTTCGGAAATAGATCCGGGGTAATTCCTCCCGTACGAATTTTGGCGCGCTGTCCGTTTATAGCGAGAGTCGATATAAGATCGGGGAGTTCTTCATTAAGCGGGACTTCAAAATAATTTGTAAAATTCTCAGGAATCGCGTTTGTAAAAGTGACTATTTGTTCCTGCGAATCGACCTTGATCTCGAGCGTATCGCAGATTACGCCTGGTGCGTTATTTAAATTGAAATTTTCTACGAGTCTGACAGTTTCAAAAATATTGTCGCCCGCAATTACGCTCAAGCGCCAGGCACCTTTTGCGTCGCGCGCAAAGAAATCCTTTGCGCTGTCAAGAAACTCATCCAATCTCCCGACCGGAAGAATAAACCGCCCGAGCATCCAATTGTAGTTGCTGTTCTTATACATCGCGTAATTCAAGACAGCCTCGGACATTGAGAGTTTCGAAGGCGGGAAAAGACCTGCGTAGTCAACTACTCCGGCGAGTAGTAAGCGAACGGCTTCGTTTGGGATTGGGATAGTATTTGTCATTGGAAACTGTATTTTACGACAAACAAAGGGATGTTTGAAATCCAAAGTCGTAAGTTAAACTTACCGTCAAAGATGATCAGAGGAAAAGTGCCTCACGGTCCGACTCATGGAACGCTGCCGACACGCCGTGTCCGCAGCCCACGCGTGAGCGAGGGCATCCGCGGTCAGAAAACAGCCACTGATCGAAAGACACGACTATGGGAGCCTGACCTACCAGCCCGGCTACAGATCAGGGATTAAAATTCTTCTTCAGACCCTGCCAGCATTCTGTGTAGTCCGCCTGAAGCGATTCGGTTTCCATGGCAAATTTGGTCGGGCGGATAATATAGCGGGATTCAAACATAAATGCCATCGTTCCTTCGAGCTTTTGAGGATCCAATGCAGAATTCGAGGCCTTTTCAAATGCATCAAGATCCGGACCGTGGGCAGACATTTGATTGTGAAGCGAACCGCCGCCCGCTACAAAGCCTTCTTCCTTTGCGTCATACTGGCCGTAACACAATCCCATATATTCAGACATTATGTTGCGGTGATACCAGGGCGGTCTGAACGTATTTTCAGCGACAAGCCAGCGGTCAGGAAAAATCACAAAATCGCAATTGGCTACGCCCTGTTCGGCAGAAGGAGATGTTAAAACCGTAAATATACTCGGATCGGGATGATCAAAAGATATCGAACCGATCGTATTGAATTTTCTCAGATCGTAGCGGTACGGCGCGTAATTTCCGTGCCAGGCAACGACATCAAGCGGGGAATGATCGGTTTCAGAAAGCCAGAGATTTCCGCCGAATTTGGCAACAATCTCCATGTCGCCCTCTTCATCTTCATACCATGCAACAGGCGTTTCAAAATCGCGCGGGTTGGCAAGTCCGTTTGCACCGATCGGACCAAGATCGGGTAGCCGAAATTGCGTTCCGTAATTTTCACAAATATAACCGCGGACTTCCGGATCACCGAGAATAACCTTAAATTTCAATCCGCGCGGGATAACGGCGATCTCGCCGGCGCCGGCTTGTAGTGCTCCAAGTTCGGTCAGAATTCCGATCCGGCCTTTTTCGGGAACTATCAGCATTTCGCCGTCTGCATTATAAAAATACCTGCGGGTCATATCCTTGTTTGCACGGTAAATGTGGACGGCGATTCCGGTTTGCGAGAAAAGATCCCCGTTTCCGGCGATCGTTGTTAATCCGTCAATAAAATCGGTTTCAGTTCTTGGAATTTCGAGCGGATCCCAGCGCAGCTGATTAGGCGTTGTGACGATCTCGTCAAACGGCGAACTCCGTAAGAGTCCGTTTGGTATTTGCTGAAAAGGTTTGTGAAGCACAGACGGACGAAT
Organism: Pyrinomonadaceae bacterium; assembly: GCA_041394785.1. Classification (GTDB taxonomy): domain Bacteria; phylum Acidobacteriota; class Blastocatellia; order Pyrinomonadales; family Pyrinomonadaceae; genus Aridibacter. The sequence goes on from JAWKHO010000008.1 coordinate 126,837, forward strand.
ACGGTAGGTCCATGTGCGTTTGTTTTGGTGGCGCGGCGCCGTAAAAGCTGTACCGGAAAACTGCTCGGCATACAGGCCGAGCGGAGCCTTCTGCGGTGAGTTTTGACCAACCGGCAGAGCGCCTTCTACTGCTTCCGTCGCGAATTCGTTTCCGAATCCGGTTTGATATTTAAGTTCGTTCATAGATTGTTGAAATCGAAATGAAAAACAAGCTAAACGAGCTTATTGATAAATTCTCTAACGCTCGGAGATATAATTTCTGCTGATTGTGTTTTATGGCACCAATGTCGAACGGATCCGTCACTATGACGTAATAAGAAGTTTCCATCTAAATCAACCCCAATTATATATACTTCTTTCCCGCTCCACCAAGGTGCATCCAACGGCCTCCAGTCAGCCTGTCTAATCAAAAATGCGACAATGATCTCATTTTCATGATGAAAAAAAGTGCGTCTCCTGAACAGGTGCTGAATCGCATATTCAATTGGATCAGCTTGCGATCCCATATGGCTACAAATTCCCACGCCGCCGTTGTTCTTCTTCGATCGAAACAAAAAGCGCTTTGAAGTTTCCTTTACCAAAACCCTTGCATCCTTTACGCTGCAGGATCTCGTAGAAAACAGTCGGGCGATCTTCGACGGGTTTTGTAAAGATCTGCAGAAGATAGCCTTCTTCGTCGCGGTCAACTAGAATTCCGAGTTCTTTCAAACTTTCAATATCTTCATCGATCTCGCCGACGCGGTCGGGAATCTCTTCATAGTAAGTATCCGGAACACGCAAAAACTCGACCCCGTTTTCCTGTAATTTCCCAACGGTTTCGCGGATATCTTTGCACAGAAGCGCAACATGCTGCGCTCCTGCTGAACGGTAAAAATCGATATATTCCTGAATCTGTGATTTACCGCCTTTTCCTTCCGCCGGTTCGTTGATGGGGAATTTGATATTGTGTCCGCCGTCGCTCATAACGATCGACATAAGCGCCGAATATTCCGTTGAAATATCCTTGTCATCAAACGTGATGTAACGTTCAAACCCCATCACATCCCGGTAAAAATCGCACCATTCGTTCATTTTTCCGAGTTCGACATTTCCGACGATGTGATCGACCAGAACGATCCCGACATCGTCGCCCGCTACTTCCTGAGCCGTAAAACCCGGCAGAAACGCGCCTGAATAATTGTGGCCGTTATTATTGTTGTACGAGATAAATGAATGGACCGTATCGCCGTATGTGTGGATCGCCGCCTTTCGGACAGTTCCGTTTTCATCGCTCCAGTCAAAAGGTTCCTTAACCGCTTTTGCGCCGCGTTTTACTGCTTCATTAAAAGCGTGATCGGCATCTTCAACGAGAAAAGCGATATCGCGCACGCCGTCGCCGTGAACTTTTATGTGTTCCGCCGCCGGATGTTCGGGATTGAGCGGCGTCGTTAAAACGAAGTTGACCCGGTTTTGCCGCAGGACATAACTGGTTGTTTCGCGGTTTCCGGTCTCAAGTCCGGAATATGCATGGCGCGAAAACCCGAAAGCCTTTCGGTAATAAAACTCCGCCTGCTTTGCATTACCGACGTAAAACTCTACATGATGTATTTTCTTTAATCCCAAAGGATTTTTTTCGTCTGTCATAATTGCCTCGATAAATATGTCTAAATAAAATACTACTCTTCGATAAAATAAATTGTTGTCCGGCTTATCTTGTCCAAAGGATGTGAATTGCGGTCCGCTAAAGCCTCTTCAATAAATTATGAATTAACGTCCGCTAAAGCCTCTTCGATAAACTATGAATTGCCGTCCGCTAAAGCCTCTTCGATAAACTATGAATTGCCGTCCGCTTCAGCGGACGGAGTTGATAAAATAAGAATTCGGCTTTAGCCAAACTTAAAAAAAATCAATCATCCTTTTCGCTTTAGCCTAATCTTCAAATCTCCGAAACCCCGCACGCCTAAGAAAAATTTCAAACTCTTCGTCAAAACTCCTCGAACGATGATGACTCTCCTGATTCTTAATATAATCCCTAACATCATCAACTACAGATTCGCTTACCGACACCACAAAGTAATCATCCTGCCATCCAAACTTTTCGTCGCACAGTTTGTTTTTGTTTATCCAATGCGAAGATTCGCCTTTTATTAACTGCATTATTTGTTTCAGACTATGTTCAGGATCAAGCGAAATCAAACAATGTACATGGTCAACATAGCCATTTATGTAATCTACAAAAATATCTTTTCTTTTCGCATTTTCCCGTATGTGTTGGAACACTTTCGGTCTTATATCATCGGTCAACAAAGGCTTTCTGTTTTTGGTTGACCAAACAAAATGCAGCCAGACTTTGATGTATGACATGGTTCCTCAATTAGGCTAAAGCGATAAGGAATTTCTTTTATTCATTGTTTGGCTAAAGCCTCTTTCTTTTCTATCTTATCCGTCCGCTAAAGCGGACGGCAATTCATAGCATTTGCTACCCAGAATTGATTTCGATATTTTTTCACAGCTCACAGCTCACAGCTCACAGCTCACAGCTCACAGCTCACAGCTCACAGCTCACTCCGCCCTATTTCCCAAAACTCTCAATATACCGCCGCGTCTCTTCCTTAAGAAATTTGTATGAAGGAGCGATATACAGGATCGGCTGCATATGGGAATAGGTGTAATCCTTTTCGATCACTTCTTCCAAAACGAAAGGACGGCGCTCTACGTTGTTCGAAAATGCATGCTTTAATTCCTTAAACGAGGAAAGCAAACCTGCGCCGAATGCCTTGATGTCGCCGTCAGCTTCGACAAGACCGTATTCAACCGTAAACCAATAGATCCTGCCGAGACCTTCAAGCTGTTCATCATTGGCGAGCCGCGCTCCGTGGCCGACAAATTGCGAGAAGTCTGCAAAATCCGGGTTTGTAAACATCGGAATATGTCCCATTGCTTCGTGGACAATGTCCGGTTCGGGGGTGTAGCCAGGGCGGGAATGATGACGGATGTACTGCGTTGAAAGCATAGTTCGCCATGACAGCCAACTCAGAAATGCACGCGTATTTACCAAACCCTCGATCGGAGCAAGCCTGAAGCCAGTTGTTTCATGCAGGCGCTTATTCATTTCCGAAAGCTGCGGGATCCGGTCATTGCTGATCCCGAGATTCTTTTTGGCTTTCAGGTAAAACGGCGAGGCTTTTTCATTATGAAGTTCTTCGAGTTCGCCGGCTACGTGGCGCCAGACATCCTGTTCTTCTTCGCTATAATCCACATCGGTGATCTCGCCTGTTTCCCGGAATTTCTTTGAAAGGCTTGCAATGTAGTCGCGCCGTCGGCGGTAATCCGGATCCTTTGCTCCGGGATGTTCGAGCGGAAGCTCTTCAATATCTTCAAAGGGCATATCTTCAAAAGCCGGAAGATCTTCGTCTTTTATCTCGAAGCTGCTTACCTTAAAATCGGACTCTTTTTTGGGAGTAGTTTCTGTCTGCATCGTATTCTCCATTTTTTGGTTAACTTCCATTATACATTTTAAAGGGTGCGCCCGTTTTTTTGAATAGGCAAGATTTGTTTCTCAACCAGTTTTGCTTTAAGTTATAAGGAAAAAATACAGATATACTTTATAAACTAAAATGGTTGACGAAATAGACTGGAAAATACTTATCGAACTTCAGGAAGATGCCCGGATCACTTACGCAGAATTGGGACGCCGCATCGGACTGACCACGCCGGCCATTATCGAGCGAGTAAAGAAAATGGAAGATTCGGGAATTATTACGGGTTATCGCGTAGAGATCGATACTGCGAAGGTCGGACTTCCGGTTACAGCGTTTATCAGGATGAGTATTACCGGTGTCGATTATTCGAAGATCGTCGAGACCGTTAAAGATTCGGAAGAAGTATTGGAGTGTCACCGGGGAACGGGTGGAGATTCATTTATCATGAAAGTGGCCGTCGCATCGATCGAGCATCTTCAGACGATCATCGACAAACTTACACCTTACGGAATAACCACAACGGCAATCGTTCTTTCCTCGCCGGTAAAAAGACGCGTTATCCGCGCCGAAGCTAATTGAGAATCAGGGCCTTTCGAAATCTTGAGAAGGATAGCTTGAAAATTGCGTTAAGTTTTTCTGCAAAAAAGAGGTTCTTAAGACGTCACAGTTTCTGAAACAAATCAAAAAAAGAACAATCAGGAGAGAAATATGTCAACACCAGGCGCATGGGGTTTATCATACGAGGATGTAATTGGGCTGAGCTGGATGGCTTATGCCGGGCAAGGGACGCGTGGACGATGGAGAATGGCATCAGGGATCTGGGAAATCACCAGCGTCTTCGAGCAGGGGAGTTATCGGGCGGTGACGGTTAAGTCACCCAGCAGCAAAAAAATATTATCTTTTTCCGGTACTGACGACATCATGGATTGGGGCGACAACATAATTCAGGGATTGACCGGATTCTCCAGTCAATACGCGCTCGCCCGGGTTCACGCGCTATTTGTAAATCCCGACATCGTAACGGGACATTCTCTCGGCGGCGGACTGGCGAGCTATGCTGCAATTAACAACTTCACAAATGCTGCGACGATAAACCCCGCTCCGCTTAATCTGACCGGTCTTTTGGGGAGCAACATTCTTCCAAGACTCGTGAATAGCGGAAAGGTTGTTAATTATGTTGTAAGGGGTGAGGCGCTGGATATTTTAGACGACGCCGCGTTGAGTATGCGGCGGGTTGGTACGATACACAATGTTTCATCAGGCGGTTCGTCACCGATAGATAAACACTTGATCCCCAATTTGTCTGCATTCAGGGCGCCAACGAGAGTGTAAAGGGAATTAATTCAAAGGCTTCGAGTTGATCAATTCAATATCGTTTAATTCCGAAGCGGTCGTTTTGTATTCGGTGATCCGTATCATGAATTCATACTCTTCTCCTGCCGCGTATTTTTTTGCCTCTTTTGTAAAAATGATCAGCCCGGTTTCACCGATGTCGTAATTTTCGAGAGTACTTTTTTCTTCGGAAATTACGATATTGTTTTTCATGCACGGTTTACATTGAGCGTTTGGCGGGCAGGCGGGACAGACGAAGACCTTTGCAACGTATCCTTTTGTCCGAAATGTTCCTTTTTCGGGCTTTCTTCTGTTAAGATCCGCGATCGTGATCGGCTCCGCACCGGGCGGTTCATCAGCGGCGTCAATTCGCCCGGTGGGCTGCGGCCCGGCATTTATTCTTTGTGCGGCATTCCCGGGACCGGACTCTGTCCCGGCTTCGCCGCCGCACGAATTCATATTTAAGAATATTCCAATTGATACGAGCGAAAATATCAGCAAAATTTTCAGCATGATCCTTTTTTTCCTATGTTTGCGGGATTTTATGCCTGAGGGCTTCGAAACGATCTAACGCATCAGCATATGCGAAGCCGCGGAGACCGCATCGAGCGTTTCTTTCAAGAGTTGGGGGTCGCCGAGAACTGTCTTATAGGTTACGGAAAGCTCATTGTCGTCGATCGCGATCGCGGACGCATTGTTGTTTATCCCGATCAGCAGACTGCACAGATCGGGCGCAAGTTTACGTTTTGCCGCCTCGACGTTGTTTGCCTTGATGATAAAGATGTCGTCAAATCCTTTGATCCCGACTTCAATGTCCTGCACTCCGATCCAGGTCAACGCTTTGTGAACTGAGTTTTCCGGCATCAGCTTAAATCCGATCGCCAGATTTCGCGGAAACTTCATCTTTATCTGCGTTTCCCATTTTGCGGCATCGGTTTCAAGTTCGACAAAAACCGGAAATCCTTTATAGATCCCCTGAATCTGAAAGAAATCCGTGTTAAAAACCAATCCATTTACAGCCGCAAATTTTTGCCAGGAATTCATCAGCTGTTTTTCCCAATCGGCGAGCGGGAAAATTTTCCGTGCCGCTTCAAACCGTTTGGCGAGGCGAGCCGTTGCGAAGATCATCTCGCGAAGTACCGTCTCATCGCTGATCTGCCCGGAGCGTTCGAGATAAACCCGTCTATCCGAAACCCTTACCGTCCCTGCGGTCTGCTTGGCAAGCATCAGATCACCATAAAGATTTTGGGTCTTGTCCGAGGAAAAGTCTGACAAAAGAAGACGTCTTAAGACGTTCGGATCGTAACACTGTGCATTAAATACGTTGTCAAAATTCGGCTCGCCGATCGGCATCTTTGATGATCTGCGGAAGAACGACTTGTCTGAATTTACGTCAAGCAAAAATCTCAGAGGGCGGGAAAATTCGGAAGTGCAATATGTAAAGAACTTAACGCGCGTATGTTCGCCGCTGTAATCGCGTTCAACCCTGATCGCGGCTTTGACGTCACTTCCGTCAACGTCACCCGTCATCAGCAGTTCTTTTGGCCGGGGCATATGAAAATTCAATGCCCTTGCGACATTTCCCCAGGCCGCGCGGCTTTTGCTGTTTCGTCTGAAGACAAAGAAAAGCGTGCCCGCAATGACGGCAACCGGCACGATCGCTGCGAAGAACATCAGAAACAATATCCAAACCGCTTCGCTTAATTTGAGGAAAAGAAAAAACATAGTCCGATCAGATAATATTTGTTTTTACGACGCGGTCAATCCTTTTCCTTTCTCGCTGAGATAAAAATGCCATAAAAGCCTTGCTGCGACGGAGCGGTACGGTGTCCATTTTTGGGTAAGTTCGATGAACTCATCCGATCCCGGACGTTTTTCCATTCCGTGAAGTTTTTGATACGCAGAATGAAGCGCGATGTCGCCTTTCGGCATAACATCTCTGCGCAGCAAAACCATTAAAAGATAAATGTCAGACGTCCAGTTTCCGATCCCTTTGATCTTTTCCAGTTCCGTCTTTGCTTCTTCATCTGAGAGTTGTTCGATCGCCTCAAGATCCAGCCTTTTTTCAATGACGGATTCAGCCAAATGCCTGACATAAGCCGTTTTCTGTCGTGAAAAATAACAAGATTTCATTTCAGCATCCGACAAACCGAGAACCTTTTTGGGTGTTATCTTGCCGATCTTTTCATTGAGTTTATTAAAAGCGGAAAGCGCCGAAGCCAGCGAAACCTGCTGCTCAAGAATTATGTGAACGAGAGTTGAGAACCCGGGTTCGCGATCCCACAGAGGCGGTTCGCCGTAAGTATTAAAAATATGACCAAGAGCAGGGTCGCTTTTAGCGAGTTTACGGCAGATCGCGCCTAGATCTTTTTTACTGAGCCTGACAGTCATTTTATTGACTTTACACAAAGAAAAGAATATTTCGAAACAAACAATTCCCCCTGCCCGTTTTAACAGAAGTATTTCTAAAAAACCTTAAAGATAAAAAAATTATGAGAAAGATAGCAGCACTTTGTCTTTTGTTTGTTTTCTCTGTCGCGCTGAGAGCACAGGAACTATATATGCCGCGAAACGTAAAAGCGGCCTACGAAAACGGAACCCGTTCGATGGACGGAAAACCGGGCAAGAATTATTGGCAAAATACTGCCGATTACAATATCAAGATCAGCATCGATCCGACGACGCGGATGGTTACGGGAACCGAAGAGATCTCTTATAAAAACAACAGTCCGCATGATATCGAGGCGCCTGCGATCCGTCTGACGATGAACATACATCGCCCGGGAGCCGCGCGGGAAGGAACCGCGTCTGTGGATTATTTAACGGACGGGATCGTTATCGATGAATTTAAGGAAAACGGAGCGGTGCGCGAATGGAAAGATAACCGTACTACGGTCCAAAGCTTCAGGCTGTCAAAAAAAGTTGCTTCGGGTGAGACGTTGAAACTCTCCTTCCGCTGGCATTACGAACTTTCCAAAGAGAGCGGACGCGAAGGAATGATCCACGAGAATTCGTTTTTTCTCGCCTATTTCTATCCGCGGATCGCTGTATTTGACGATATAGACGGCTGGGACCGCGTTCCGTTTACGGAGAATCACGAGTTTTACAATGACTTTAATAATTATGTCTTTGAGGTAAATGCGCCGAAAAACTTTGTCGTTTGGGCGACCGGTGATCTTCAGAATGCGGATGAAGTATTGCAGCCGAAGTTTGCAAAACGCCTGAAAGATTCTTACACGAGCGATCAAATTATCCATGTGGCGACGCATGACGAGATGAAAGACAAAGAGGTAACTCTTCAAAGCGAACGTCTTACGTGGAAATGGAAAACCGCAAATATTTCGGATATTGCTATCGCCGTGAGCGATAATTACATTTGGGACGCCGGAAGCGTCGTCGTTGACAAGTCAACCGGAAGACGCGCAAGTGTTCAATCGGCATACAATATCGAAGCAAAAGATTTCGAGAAAATGGTCGAATACGGAAAACATTCATTGAGCTGGGCATCGGAAAATTATCCCGGCGTGCCGTATCCGTACAGCAAAACAACGATCGTCCGCGGATTTGCCGATATGGAGTATCCGATGATGGTCAATGACAGTTCGTTCGGCGATCCCGTTTTTGCGAGATTTGTCGCAGAGCACGAGATACTTCATACGTGGTTCCCTTTTTATATGGGGATCAATGAACGCCGTTACGGATTTATGGATGAAGGCTGGGCAACGGCTTTTGAAAATCTGATCGCAATCAACGATCTCGGAAAAGAACAGGCGACAAGATTTTTCCAGCAGTTTCGCGTAAACGGCTGGGCACTGAATCCTTCGGCGTCATCCGATATTCCGATAATCATAGCCGGCGATTCGATCACCGGCGCGGCATCTGGCAGTAATCAATACGGAAAAGCGGCGGCCGGTTATCTGGCGCTGAAAGATCTGCTCGGCGACGCGGTGTTTAAGAGATCGCTCCATGAATTTATGAACCGCTGGAACGGAAAACATCCGCTTCCATGGGATATGTTCAATTCCTTTAATGATGCTTCGGGACAGAATTTCAACTGGTTTTTTGACCGCTGGTTTTTCAGTCACGGTTATATCGACCTCGCGGTTGCGGGTGTTGCACAAACCGAAGGCGGATCGAATATTACGCTTAGAAATGTTGGCGGTTTCCCGGCACCGGTCGATATTAAGGTAACTTTCGAAGACGGCAGCACCGGTTCGTTTCATCAAACTCCGGCGATCTGGGCGAAAAATCAAAATGAGACTACGGTAAATATCCCCGTTAAGAAAGCGGTGAAATCCGTAGATCTGGACGGCGGGATATTTGTTGATGCAAATAAAACGAACAATAGCTGGGCAAAATGATCTTGTTTATGTCCGGGGTTAAGAGATCCCGATGATGGCGTAAATTTTTCCCGTTGGATCCGACCTAAAGCTTGAAATTGCGTTTTCAGTCGGTGAAACCGACGACAAGTCTGTAACCCACGGCGCGAGCCGTGGGTAAATTGCGAACATTGATCCGAGCCATTGAAAATGGCGGCAGCTGAAACATCTTTCGTGGTTTTCAACCACTTCAAATAATGACCTGAACCTAACCCACGGCTGGCGCCATGATGCAATGAAGTTGATCTCACCACTGACTTTTTGAGCTGCTGATATGATCAACAGTTGAAAAAACAAAGAATCCCGATGAGATCAACTATGAACACATTATACATTGGGGTTGATTTTCACCCCTACTCGCAAGTAGTAGCATATATCAGCAAAGATGATGGCGAAATTAAATACCGGTCATTTGACCATTCCGACAAAAAAAGTCTCTTCGGAAATTCTACAAAGAGGCAGCTCGTGATTCGATTATCGGAATCGAAGCCACCGGTTCAACACAGTGGTTTGAAAAGATAAAGCTTAACTCGATGGGACACACATTGAAAATATGAAACCCGAGATTGATTCGTCGGATGGCACTCTTATCACAAGAGCGACTATCGTGACGCCGAGACTATCCTGGATCTTCTGGTTAACGGCGTGTTTCCCGAGGTGGGAACCGAGATGTGAACAATCGCAGTTGGTTCTATATCTTTTGCGTCAGCGGCACCGATGGTTCAGCAGCGGACGGCAAATGCCAATGCTCTTCAGTCTTTTGCCAGAAGAAAGGGTCTCAAGCGTTTCTGTATAAAGCTCAAGAGGGCAAAAGAAATGCTTGGAAGCCTCTGAGAATGACCGAGGAACGCCATGCTTCGTTCCCGCTTCAAAGTCTACGAACTCTTGTCGGAAGAGATCACTGAGGCAGAAGCGGTGCTTGAAAAGTATGCTGCCGATGATGAACGGGTATCGCTTTGTCGAAACTCATTCGGGAATCGGTCTTCTTGACATCCCTTTGTTTGGTTCATACTCTCGGAGATGTGAGCTGTTTGGAGCGACCTGCTCAAGTCGCTTCTTTTGTCGGATTTGACCCTATAAATAAGTCATCCGGAGAAAAGAAAAGAATAGGTGAAATAAGTAAAAGGGTTCCCGGTTGATGCGTTTTCTGCTTGTCCAGGCTGTACTATGCCGACAAAAGACAAACGCATCCGGGAGTTCTACACAAGAGTTAGCCGCCGACGGGGCATGCCGATAGCGAAAGTCGCGCTCGAAAGCTACTGATCAATTGTTACATCATGCTAAGAGATGAAATCGATTATCAGGAATTTTGTCGGCGGGGCGTAGTTGGTTTGTGCGAGTAGCCCAATAAAGGAGCGCGAAGTTTGCGCTTCCTCGTTGCCGTGATGGCACGACCAGCCCTTTCAGACGGGATTCGTCTGAATTGAACGAAGCAAGTTTCATGTAGCGCTGTTTTTATAGCTTGCTCGAATAGATGATTGCAGTCGCCTTAACTTTCATGTTACCGCAATTGAAACAAGACATCTAACTTAAAAAAGGAGCTTCGGGCATTGTTTGTTTTTTCAAAAGAAGTCAGTTAAATTCCAGTGGTGCATCGGCGCCAGCGGAGAGTTGCGCTTGACCTTAAGATCAACTTCATAGATGGGCTACGATCTTCCCGCCGTTTTCAACGGCTCATGAGACGTCAATATCCAGCCTGCAAGCAGAATCGGAAGCCATTTGTGATAATCGCGGGTATGCGATTCCAATGACGAAAGAACCGGTCGAAAAGACCAAACCGGGGCAACAAATTCTTGTTCCGGTTTTTTTCGGAAAACAATTTCAGATTTTGTTCAAAAATCAATTCCCACATAAAATGACACCAATAAATCCGTCCCAAAAAATATCCGATGAAAGTACAAAAAACCGCGTCAATTTATTTTGCGTTTCAGGGAATAGCCGTCATTGCCTGGTGGTGTCTGCTCGTGTTTGTTCCGGCATCGCGTGCCTATTTTAAAATGGGTTCGAGCGAATATATCCTGCTCGCTTTTTGGCTCCCGGATCTGTTTTTTCTCGGGATCGGTTCGCTGGCTGCGGCGTATTTTTTGAGAGCAAATCATAAATTTACAAGTATCGCTGTCTGGTTTGTCGTCGGAACGATAAGCTATGCGGCGATCTATTGTCTTTCTTTTGCACTTTTTACCGATTCGGGTTGGCTCGGCGTTGTTTTTATGCTGCCGGCAATGCTTTGGAGCGGCGTGTTTGCCGTCGGGATCCCGCCGGTCAGTGACCACATGTTTCGGCAGACAAAGGCGGCCGGGACAAACTGGATCCTGACAAAAACCTTCTCGCAGATCGTTGTAGTTTGGAGCATGATACTGGTTGTCTTTCCTTACATAATCACGTGGGTTGAAGCAAAGATCGGTATTCCCAATCTTGAGTTCTCGTATCAGAAACCGATCGCTGTGCTTCTTTTTATCGCGATAAGCTCGATCGGGGTTTCGAGTGCATACACGATGTCAAAGAACGGAAAAGGGACTCCGCTGCCGCTCGATCATGCTCCGGATCTGGTTATCAAAGGTGTCTATGCATACATCCGAAATCCGATGGCGCTTTCCGGGATCGGGCAGGGAATTGCAGTGGCGCTCTTTTTAGGTTCACCTTTAGTTTTGATCTACGCGGTCATGGGTTCATTGATCTGGCAGCTGATCTTCCGGCCGCTTGAAGAAGATGACCTCCGAAAAAGATTCGGAAAAGAGTACGAAGATTACTGTAAGAAGGTAAAATGCTGGATACCGAACTTGAAAGCATACAAACCGGCGACGCCTAACACGACCGAGGGCTAAAGATACGCAGGCCTTCCGCGGAACGCAGGCTGCCAGCCTGCAGCGGCGTCAACCGGCGACGAACACCTTGATCATCTTCGAACATTACCCGGCATTATTCGTGCTTCGCACTCATTGCAGGCTGGCAGCCTGCGTTCCTCTAAAGGCTCCATTTGTGAACTGCGCTGTTCGGAAAATTCGTTGTGATATTATTTTTATACATTGAACTATAAGATATTGGATACAAACAGGTTATTGTGCAAAAACCTGAAATTTCGTAGTCTAACAAATATCAGCAGCAAAATAAGTTATGAAAAAAACCTGTCATAAGTGCGGCCAGGAAAATCTGGCGGAAGCGGCATTTTGCCGTAATTGTTCGGCACCGCTTGGAGGAGCGCCCTCCGCCGGAGGGACCGGAGAGCCTCTGCGGAATCAGCAGAATTTCGCCGATCAGCAAAACACACCGCAGACTTCACGCGGACCTTCGACACAGGCTTATGTTGCTCTCGGATTGGTTGTGGCAAGTTTGTTGTGCTGCGGGTTAACCGCCGCGCCCGGTGCCGTTGTCGGATGGCTTGAGCTCGGGGCGATAAAACGCGGAGACTCGCCGCAGGATGGATTGATGATGGCCCAGATCGGTTTGTGGGGCGGTCTTGCGGTAACGATCCTTTCGGTGATCGGAATATTTCTTTATCTGCTTGTCGCGATCGCCTCGGTAAACTCCGATCCTTATGCTTTTTAAGATTTGATGTGAGATGGCAGAGAATTTGTCAAAAGTAGAGATCTGCAGCAAGGGACACCGGCAGCCCGAAACGGGCAGCAGGTTTTGTATCTATTGCGGCGCACCGATCGTCGTCGGACAGTTTCCCAACAATCAAGATCCTCCGGAGTCCCAGAGTCCTCAAATGCCGCCGCAGGCACCTCCTGATCCGAAGCAGGTCAGGTCAGTGCCGCCGATTCAGAGTCCTCAAATTCCACAAAGCCCCGCGCCAAAGCGGCCGCAGCCCCCGGTTCCGCCACCGGTAAACCGGGAACAGCCGGTTCAGCAAGGCGGGCAAAGATTTGTTCCCGCGCATCCGCAGCAGCAGCAGCGTCAGTTCGTTCCGCCGCAGCAGGCGAATTTGCAGCAAACTCCGAACGTCATCGGCGGCGTACTGGAATGTTATACGTGCGGCGGAAACGGACAGAATCTGGATCCGAAAACCATTATCTGCAGAGAATGCCGCTGGCTGAAGCCGCTTGTTCCGGGCTACCGGGTCGATTCGACGGCATTTGAATGGGCCGCGGATGCGAAAGCGATGGCGGCACTGCGCGCGATGACTCCGCTGACGGCTTCGGCAAAAATGGTTTCCGAAAAAGTCGGAAGACGTTGGATAGAATCTACATTTAACGGCATTTTGCTCGGCGAAAAACAGATGCCGCAGATATACGCCCAGGCCGTTAAAGCTGCACGAATTCTCGGGATGACCCACATGCCCGATATCTATCTCTCGGGCGAAAGACCCTGGGATTGTCTTACTTTCGGTACCGAAAAAGATTCGTTTATCATCATCGGTTCGGCGATCGCCGGAAATTTTCAGGGACCGGATCTGTTTTTTCTCCTGGCGCGCGAAATGGGACATTGCCAGGCGGGTCACGCACTCTGGAACAGCGTCATGCGGTTTCTGATCGGCGAGCAGGGTCAGGCAAAAGGATTTATGGCGGGAGGAATAATGAACGCCTTGAAAGGCGGCGCCGGCGGACTCGTTGCAAATGTCGTCGAGGTGCCGCTTCTTGCCTGGGCAAGACAGGCCGAGATCACGGCAGACCGCGCGGCGCTGATCTGTGTCGGAAATGAGGAGATCGCCCGAAGGGTACTGATCTCGTGGTCGCTGCGTTCTTCGTTCCTCTTCCGGCAGATCAACATCGAAGCCTGGCTCGAGCAGCAGGAAATGAGCGAAGAGGAAGGCTATTCAAAGCTTTCAGAACTTACCACATCTTCGACGCCCTATCTCAGCCGGCGTTTGCGGCTTTTATCGGAGTTTGCAAAAAAGCAAAGAACTGGCATACTGGCGCAAACTGATAGTGGATACGATCAAAAGATCCGCGCCGTCAAAAAGCAAAAACGAACCGGCAGTAAATGAAAACGAGACTGAAGTTCAGGAAAAACCCGAGAAAAAGACCGTTGATTATATCGGCGTGAAGTGCTCCGTCTGCAGGACACCGATGAAGGTTCCGCTCAAGGTCTTAAAAGATAAAACAGAACTCCCCGTAAAGTGTCCGAATAAGGAATGCGGAAAGATAACGCGATTGAAAAAATCGGTAAAACCGCCCGAAGACGCACGATCGGCTAGCGAAAAGAAATTTGAGGAGAATATGAATTATGGAGACTAAAGATCAAAATATCGAAACGGCAACCGATTCGGAAGGCAACGAGTATATTTCCGAGATCGAATCAACGGTAACCGAAACATCAGAAGACGGAACGGTGACCGTCGCAGAGATAACGACAACCGCGGATGCCGATGATCCGACCGACGTTGACGGACAGATGACGATAACCGAGATCGCGCCGGACGGAACCGAAACCGTAACAGAATACGTCGGGAATGAAGACGGGATCTTCAAAGTCGAGGAAGAATCGGTTTTTGAACAAGCGGCGGAAGCGATCCTCGGAGTGGAGATCGAAGATGAACTGACCCAGGTGATGGATGCAGAAGGCAATCTTGTCGGCGAAGCGGCAGAAGAAGAAACCGGAAACGTTTCGGTGGAACTGACTGCCGAAGACACGGATGTCTTCAATTCCGAATCCGAAGATCCGCCGGTCAGTATCGAATTTAATCTTGGCGATGAGGAATTCCAGGATTCGGACACCGTATTTGATACACAGACCGTGGCTGAAACGGATACCGGTTACGACCCGACGCTTGAAACGATAGAATCCGATGACGATGTCTTTTCGGGCGCTGATACCAGCGATCTGTCCGGTATCGAAAACGAATCTGACAGCGAAATACTCGAGCAGCAGGCGCAAACCGAGGCTGCGACCGAAGCACAACAGGCGGCCGATGATTTTGTCGAAAAAGGCGATTATGGTGCGGCAGCTGAAGCGCGTGAAGCAGCCGAAGACGCAGCCTGGGAAGCGGGCGACAATTCGATGCTCAGCGGTTCCGATTCGCAGGAACTGGAAGCCGCTGCCGAAAAGCAGGAAGAAGCCGAATATTACGAACAGCAGCAGGCGGCAAATGCTCAAGCGGGAGATTATGAAGCCGCAAAAGAAGACGCTCAAAACGCTGCGTATGCGACCGGAGATGCGGACTATCTTGCAGGCGGCGATGACCATACGGGACAAGCCGATTCGGAAGTTTCAAACATGGACAATGCGATCTGGCATGAAGGACTCGCGGAAGACCGCGTTGAAGATGCGGTTTATCATGCCGAGATGGGAAATGAAGATGCTGCGGAATCTGCGCTGAACATGGCAGATGCGGAACAGGAAACGGCCGATGCCTATGGCGATAAGGGCGAGCATGGAGGCGCCGGGGCAGATTTTGATCCGTCTTCGGTAGTCGAAACCGGCGGCACCTATGAATCGACGGATGATTATTTGAGCGATATCGATACCGGTTTTGACGCAAACGCCGACATGACAGATTCGGGCTTTGATCCGGGTCTTGATACGTCCATTGATTCATCGGTTGATACGGGTTTTGATTCCGGAATTGATTCCGCGCCCGTTGATACCGATTTTGATTCAGGGATGGAAGACGTATAGATTTAGGGCAAGTGACGAGCGGGGCAGGCAGAAACCCGACAGTGATGGAGGGTGCCCGTGGTCAGCTGGATTGTCAGGAAAGGATTTGCCCGCGAATCAGGCAGAAACCCGACAGTGATGGAGGGTGCCCGTGGTCAGTAGCGCGTAGGACCGAAGAGTTGCCCGCGAAATACGCGGAATGGCGCGGAAAAAAGAGAGATTGTATTGCAATAAGTCAGAACCGCGACCGTGAGGGAGTGGGTCCGTGGTCGGTGGCAATGATCAGCAAGGATATTGCCCCCGATAGGGCGCAAAAAGAGAGAAAAATTTGCCCAGAGATCACGCGAATGGGCACTGACAAGAAAGAGAAATCAGAAAAGCCGATAGAGTTGGGTTAACCGCCTGATCTATTTCCTATCCTCTTTCATCTTCTTTTATCCGTGTGGACCTGTGGTCAATTCTATGGCTTTGATTCGCTATTTCGTCAATCCTTCAGGTTTTTGATTTCCTCAACAGTCTCAGGATTCTCAAGTGCTGAAAGATCACCCGCATCTTCTCCCAGATATGCCGAACGGATAACCCGGCGCATCACTTTTGCGTTTCGCGTTTTTGGCAGGGCTGAAACGAAATGGATCCGTTTTGGCGAAAGCGGTTTCCCCATATCTTTTGCGATAAGCGCTTTTAGATCCTTTTCTAATTCGGACGCGCCTTGGAACGCAGGCTGCCAGCCTGCCACGGCGTCGTCCGACGTCGCAACTCCATTATCATCTCCGGACTCATCCGCAGATCTTTCGTGCTCCGCACTCATTGCAGGCAGGCTGCCTGCGTTCCCTGATAAGACACAAAACGCGACCATTGCGGTTCCTTTGATCTCATCAGGTACTCCGATCACCGCTGCTTCAGTTACCCGTTCGTCAGCGACAAGAAGACTTTCGATCTCGGCCGGTCCGACGCGTTTACCGGCAACATTGAGCGTGTCGTCCGAGCGTCCGAGAATATACCAATGTCCGTCCCGGTCCTGCATCGCAAAATCGCCGTGAACCCAGATCTTGTCAAATCTTTTCCAGTAAGTTTCAAGATACCGTTCATTCTCTTCCCAGAAACCTCTTGCCATTCCGATCCAGGTGTCTTTTATGGCAAGTTCGCCGACTTCGCCTTTTTCGACCGGTTCTCCTTTTTCGTCCAGAATATCGACGTTCATTCCGGGACACGGCGCGGGAAACGAACCCGCCTTTTGCGGAAGCAGCGGATTTCCCATCAAAATTCCGCCCGATATCTCCGTGCCGCCGGAATAGTTGATGATCGGAAGTTTTGAATCGCCGACCTTTTCAAAAAGCCAATACCACGGCGCCGGATTCCACGGTTCGCCCGTTGAAGCAAACGCGCGCAGATGTGAAAGGTCGTGTTTCTTCGGAAGTTCGTCGCCTTTTGTTGAAAGCACGCGGATCAAAGTCGGCGAGATACCCAAAACTTCTACTTTGTGTTTCGCGCAAAATTCCCACATCCGGTCGGGATTCGGGTAATCGGGCGAACCGTCATAAAGAACCATCGTCGCCCCGTTTATCAATGCGCCGTAGATCAGCCACGGTCCCATCATCCAGCCGATATCGGTTATCCATGAGATCCGTGTACCCTTCCCGACGTCCGTCCCAAAGGCCATATCCTGAGCGGCCTTTATCGGGAAACCGCAATGGACGTGCGCGATGCCTTTTGGGCGTCCTGTTGTGCCGGAGCTGTATAGGATTATTGCCGGATCATTGGCGGAGGTTCTTTCCGCGGAATTTATGCCATCCGTTTCTGGGAATAAGCTGTTGAATTCTGCAAAAATTTTGTCAGAAGTAAGATCCTTAAGAAATCCGTCCGGATCGCAGCTGCAGACAAACACTTTTTCGATCGAAGGACACGTTTTGATAACCTCCTCGTCGATCTTAAAGGAATCGAAAAACTTACCGCGGCGGCTGAAACCGGCAGAACAGATCAATCCTTTTGCCCCGACACCGTTCATTCGGCTGGCGATCGCCTCCACTCCATAACCGGAAAAAACCGGAACCGCGATCGCGCCAATGCGGTTTATCGCAAGCAGACTGATGATCGTTTCAGGGATCATCGGCAAATGGATCCCTATCGCATCTCCTTTTTTAAAGCCCGCTTCGACGAGTCCGGCTGCACATTGAGCCGTATATTCGAATAGCTGTCTATATGAATAAGTTTCTTCCTTCCCGTTTTCACCTTCCCAAATTATCGCCGGCTGATCTTCAATTTCTGTCCCGATCCATCGGTCAAGACACATCTCCGTGATATTGAGCCCTCCGCCAACGCACCATTTTGACCATTCGATCCCTTCCGAAGTATCGAGGAGTTTTTCATAAGGCGGATCAAATTTTATATCCAAAAATTTCAAAACTTCCGCCGTGAACGCCTCGACATCTTCAATAGATCTTGCGTAGAGTTCGTCCCAACTTCCCGCACCGGTTTGCTTCATAAATTTTGTAAGCTGCGCCTTTTCTACAACTTCCGGGGTAGGTTCCCAGGCGATCGGCTGGTCATCAAATGCGTTTTCATTCATAGCAAAAAAATAGCATGCATCGAGTCCGCAGCCCAAGCGTGAGCGCGGGCTTCTGCTGAAAGCAGGTGACGAGTAACAAGTGACAGGTGACAAGAGTGTTAGTAGCCCGCGTGTGAACAAGGGCTTCCGCGATTGTGCAGTGTGTAACGAGCGGGGAGGGACGAGTGAAAGTGACAGAAGTGTCCGTAGCCAGGCGTGAGCGGGGGCGAGACTCTGCCAAAACACGATTTTGCAAATTGCTCCAGCATTCGTCGCAATCGCTCATGAGAAATTCATGCCACCGCCAATGTCTAAAAACAATAATCACCTGATACTCGCATAATTCCGGAACCAAACTTCTGTTTCGTGAAATTTCTTGAGTATTTTCACGTTAACTTGTAAGGTGAAAGAGATCCAAAAAATTAAACGCAAAAGCTGATTTCGGTATTTCATCCGCCAAATTGGAATGATTTGTATTTGAAATCGAAATTGAGCGATGGAGGAAATGTGATCTTTTCTGAAAATGATCGTGAAAACTATTCCGGGATTTGTCCCGAAGCCAAAAGCCGGGAGGTCGTAGTTCAAATCTCAGGGGACGAACTTCTCATATATAATTTGAAAACAAATCAAGCTGTTTGTTTAAACAAAACGGCCGCCTTGGTATGGAAATACTGTGACGGCAAAACCGATCTCGGTTCGATTGCCGCGCGACTTGAAAGTGATCTCAGATCACCAATCGATCCGGAATTAGTTCTATTAGCATTGAAGGAACTCCAAAAGGCAGATCTTATTAAGAATAACGAAACGATCCCGACCGATTTCGGGGTATTTTCAAGACGCGACGTTGTAAAGAAAATTGGATATGGTGCGCTGATCGCGCTGCCGGTTGTTTCATCGATCACAGCACCTTCGGCGGCTTCCGCACAAAGCGTCTGTTTTAATGCGAACGGCGCTCCCGCGGGGACGGTCATCAATCCTTTTACAAACTGCGTTGGCCCTGTGGCCAGTTGTCTTAATGTCTGCATCAACCAGACAAATGCCCCGACCGCGTGTCAAAACTGCTCGGCTGCGCTTCAGGGTGGAGCGACAGAATGCACATTTCAGAATCCATGCGTTTGCGTTTGTGCATAAGATCCGATAAATCACCGTCACTCGTTGCGGTAAATTTTTGTTCGCTATTAAGTTCTGAAACTTAAACCCTCGGCCGCGCAGGCGTCTGTAAAAAGCAGGTGACGAGTAACAAGTGACAGGTGACAAGAGTGTTAGCGGCCCGTGCGTGAGCAAGGGCTTCTGTCGGAACCAGGTGACGAGTAACAAGTGACAGGTGACAAGAATTTCCGCAGCCCGCGCGTTAGCAAGGGCTCCCGTAGTCAGGAGGCGCTGCTGCCAATAATGAAAGAAAACCATGGAAGCCCTTCTTTACAGGGCGGCTACAAACACGGAACCGAAAAACATTGCGGAGACCTGCCGAGGTCAACTATCATTGAACGACGAATACCAGATGATTTTTGAGCGAGAAAATTTTAAGAAGAAGGAATGCAATGGAAAAAGAAGATCTTGAGTTTGAATTCAAATACGAATTCGCCGAACCAACTGATATACAAATCTCGAATCTTGAAGGATTCGACAGCGAACCGGAGCACGACGGTTGGTACCGGCGGAACAGATCGATTCTTAAGCAAGCATTCTTCTATTTTCCCGGTGTGTTCTTGCTGCTGATTTATAGCGCTGGGTTTACTTACAATATCTTTTATCTTGGCAGTTTACCGACACATTTCGGTTTATATCTCATGACGGTGATCTCCATTTTGTTTTGTATATTCGGTTTGGGAAGTCTGAGGGAACCAAAGCATCTGGCGATACCAGCGGGTGTCTGTTTTGTCGGACTGCTGATGGGAATCGCAAATATAATAGGTGTCTCTTTGACGGGAAAGTTTTGGTTTGTACTTGATGACGGATGGTCGCTGTTGTTTCTACCATTTGCTCTGATGGCGGGTTTTTTAGCAAAGTATCTGGTTGATGGAAGCTCTGAATGATCTTTGACGATACGCTTGACGTAAAAGGCTCAGCAATTGCTGAGCTTTTTTTATTTCATCAAATACTATAAATTATCCTCACCGAAAAAATTATGTCTTATATCAAACTTCCCGGGAATCTTTTTAAGGATAAAACGGCCGTTGTGACAGGTGGTTCGCGCGGTGTCGGCCGGGCGACAGCGTTGCGGCTGGCCGAGGCTGGTGCAAATGTCGTCGTCAATTTTCTCGCAAACGAAACTGCGGCGGCGGAGACCGTTGAACTCTGCAGGAAAAAAGATGTCAGCGCGATCGCCGTACAGGGAGACGTTTCAAAATGGCTCGATGCACAGAATATTGCTCAGAAAGCAAATGAGGAGTTTGGCCGGATCGATCTTCTTGTTTGTAATGCCGGTGTCTGGGAAGGTTCTCCGATCGAGGATATGACCGAGGAGCTCTGGAATAAGGTATTAAACACGAATCTAAAATCGGCATGGGCGATGACAAAAGCCTGCGTACCTTCGATGAAACGGCAGGATGGCGGTTCGATCGTTCTCGTTTCCTCAACCGCCGGGCAGCGCGGCGAAGCAAATTTTACAAATTACGCGGCTTCAAAAGGCGGACAGATATCATTTACAAAAGGACTCGCTACGGAGCTTGCGCCGAAGATCCGTGTTAATGCCGTTGCACCGGGCTGGATAGAAACGGCAATGGTGCGTCCGGCATTTAATGATGAACTGTATAAGAAGTCAGTTATCGATGCGATCCCGCTCAAACGAATTGCACTTACCGACGATATTGCGCTTTCGATCTGCTTTCTCCTTTCGCCCTGGTCTCAGCATATTACCGGTGAAATAATTAATATCAACGGCGGCGCGGTGCTTTGCGGGTAAGAAATTTAACCGCGAAGGTCGCTAAGGACGCAAAGGAACAGAAAGCAAATTGATCAATAAAAGGCTTTGATTCCTGTCGGCGTTCGAAGTTGGTTATATTGCCGGGTCGGCAATGAGATTTATGAAAACGGAGAATCGCTCGCAAAGTTGGAAAACCGTTTCGAAGACGCCAAACAGCCTTTGCGCTCTTGGCGTCCTTTGCGGTTAAAATGTCTTCATGAAGATCTTTCACGGAACGGAGAATGCAAATATCCTTCGCCCGACGGTGTTGACCCTCGGCGTTTTTGACGGTTTGCATCTCGGACATCAAAAAATAATGGAAACCGTTGTATCTCGCGCAGAGGCCTGCGATGCTGTTCCAACCGCGATAACATTTGACCCGCATCCGCGTGCCGTTCTGTATCCCGAAAACGCGCCGCCGCTGCTTCAGACGCTTGACCAGCGTCTGGCAAATTTTGAGGTCCTCGGAATCAAGCAGGCGATCGTCATCCGTTTTAATGAGGAATTTGCCGGTCAGGATGCGGAGGAATTCCTGCGCGAGATCATTCACGAGCGCCTTCAGGCTAAAGAGATCTATCTCGGCCACGGGTTTGCTTTCGGCAAAAACAGAGGCGGGAATATCGAATTGCTCCGGCGGATGAGCAATGAATTGGGATTTGTTGCTGACGAGGTGGAAGAAGTAAGACTCCGCGGAAAAAGGATCTCATCGTCGAAGATCCGCGAATTGCTGAAGGAAGGGAAGGTAAATCTTGTAAGACGGATGCTTGACCGGCCTTACGGTGTTGAAGGCGTGATCATCCGCGGCGACCGGCGCGGACACACGATCGGTTTTCCCACCGCGAATCTTAAGCCTAACAACCGTGTGATCCCGAAATACGGAGTTTATGCGACGGCAACTCTTATCGATGGCGTTTGGAAAAAAAGCATTACAAATGTCGGCATCCGTCCGACGTTTGAAGGAAGCAAAGAACCTTCGATCGAATCCTATATTTTTGATTTTGACGGCGATCTTTACGGCGATGTTCTCCGTGTCCGTTTTCTTCACCGGATCCGTGACGAGCGGAAATTTGCCGGGATCGATGAACTTAAGGCGCAGATCGAGAAGGATACTAAGATCGCACTGAAATATTTTGAGCACGATGGTGTGCAGAATATGCTCGACGTTCAGTAACATTTCCGGCGAAAACGCACGCGACCCCGCTTGCAATTCATACTACCGCGCGCAAGTTCGTTAGCGATATTCAAACATGACAATGCTCTTCGGACGCTTTCGCGTCCGCTGCAGGCAGGCTGCCTGTGTTCCTCTGGTAAAGCAAACCATTCTTTCTTTTTAACCTCTAAGTGATACCATTTAACGAGGCAATATTTAGTGCCGTTGGTTTTTTATGAGTGAAGAAAAAAGACAGGATCTTGCGGTTATTGAAGGCTCCGAAACTAATTCAAAAGCGATTTCGGCTTTGGAAAATGCCGACCGCATTAACGGTGATCACGCATTGGTCAAAACGAATGATCTTCCGATCGCGGCGATGGTTTCCAATGACCAGTTGATCGCCGAGGAAAAAGATCTCATCAGGTCCGAAGAAGGCGTTCAAAAAAATTACGAAGGCTGGCGAAATTGGCTCCGGCTTGCAAAAGTCTCGCGCGTCATCGGAATGCTTTCGCTCTATTTATATCTCGATCAATACGATCTTCACCGAAAGCAGCATTTAAAAGTTCAGGAACACCGGCTCGAAACTGCACGGGAGCTTTCGCGTTTCGCAGTTATCGGAGAAAAGGTAAACGGGATCAAGCTCTGGTTTTTTCACGTGTCGATTCTGATGCTCAAGCGGTTTTTTATCGGGAGCGAAACAAACAAAGAACGCAATCAGGAAAAGCAGGCACTGTGGCTTAAGGAAAGCATCATCGGACTCGGCCCGACGTTTATCAAACTCGGCCAATCGATGGGGACGCGCGCCGATCTTCTGCCGCTGCCTTTTGTAAAGGAACTCGGAACTCTGGTTGACGATGTTCCGGCATTCCCAAATGAAGTTGCATTTGCACGGATCGAAAAGGAACTCGGGCGAAAGATTAATGAGGTTTACGACGAATTTGAGATTGAGCCCGTTGCGGCGGCAAGTCTCGGTCAGGTTTACCGAGCGAAACTGAAAACCGGCGAAGAGGTTGCGGTTAAGGTTCAGCGTCCGAATCTGGACAGCATAATAAAAGGCGACGTAGAGATCCTCAGAAAGGTCGCAAAGTTTGCCGAGCGGTTTCCGAGTCTCAATGAGAACGCCGATTGGGCGGGAATGCTCAGAGAGTTTGACATAACGATCCATGAAGAAATGGATTACGCCGCGGAAGGAAGAAATGCGGAGCGCTTTAAAGAGAGTTTTAAGTCGTGGACAAACGTCCATGTGCCGACGATCCATTGGGAGGCGACAACTTCTAAAGTTCTGACAATGGAGTTTATTCACGGCACCAAGGTCGTAGATATCGAAGCTCTGCGCGCAAGAAGAATCTCGCCCGAAAAAGTAAACCGGCTTTTAATCAGAACCTATCTCAAGCAGCTTCTTGAAGACGGTTTCTTTCACGCCGATCCGCATCCCGGAAATTTATTGGTCATGCCTGACGGCCGCGTTGCGTTTTTTGATTTTGGGATGGTCGGAAGGATCACGCCAAAGCTTCAGGCGAAGATGATCGACGCATTCTTCCACGTGGTCGGTAAAGATCCTGACGGAATCGCTCAGGATCTGATCGATCTGGATTTCTTAAAACCGGGCGCGGATGAAAGCAAGGTTCGCGAGGTCGTAAAGCGGATGTTCAAATTCCACCTCGATCTGAAACTAAAAGACGTTAATTTCAAAGAGCTGACGTATGATCTTGCAGATGTTATGTACGATTATCCTTTCCGGCTTCCGGCAAATTTTACTTACATAATGCGCGCGCTGATGACTCTCGAAGGTATCGGTATCGTCACCGATCCCGAGTTTAATTTTTTCCTGACGGCAAAACCCTTTGCAAAAGAGTTTATGTTCAAACGGGAAGGAAAAGATCTGCGAAAGATGTTTGTCGATAAACTTCTCGGAAAAGGCGACGACGAAGAAGGGATCGATTGGGGCAGAACCTGGAAACTCGCGAAGATGGCGGCGAAGACGGTTTTTAATCAGAATAAATAAGAGATCCGGAAGTCGTAGCGCCGCCGTCCCGGCGGCTGTCAGGTGGGCGTCCCGCCCACCTGA
>JAWKHO010000009.1:0-144356 GCA_041394785.1 Pyrinomonadaceae bacterium
AAACCGGGAGTTCCAATATTTCAGATGTGTTTACCATTTTTGCCTCTTGCCTCATTATAGACGACTATTAATTAGTATAAAACTTCCATATCCCGCCATCAGGACATCGGGAGAATTTAAAGCAGACATACTCGTCAAATGAACAAAGCTCAGATGTCGCGGATAAAAATTATCCACGCTTCTTATTCGGTCGGGGTTTGTGCGCCTTTGAGGTCACCGCGGAGTTGTCGCCCGGTCTTTGGATCTTGTCGATCTTCAGCGAAGCCGCAGCCGTTTTGGAATTCTTCATCAATTTTGATTGTTCCAAAAGCCTTAATGCTTCTTTTGCATTTTTACTCAATTTCTTCTTCGGCTTTGTCTTATATTTACCCCTCCCGCAAACTGCTCACTGCTTACCGCTCACATCTCCCTTCTCAATCCATCCACCTCCGACAACTTCTTCCCCGTCGTAAAAAACGGTAGTTTGTCCGGGCGTGATCGCCGAGGTCGGTTTGTCAAAAACTATCCTTGCGCGGTTTTCCGGCAACGCGTAGATCGTCGCCGCTTCGGGTTCGTGGCGGTAACGGATCCTCACTTCAGCACGAACGGGTTCCGAAGGTTCATCAAACGCGACCCAGTTTACACCTTTTGCCGTAAATTCAGTCGAATACAATTCTTCTTTTTCGCCGACGATAATTTGGTTCTTTGCGCGTTCGATCTGCAAAACATAAAGCGGCTTTTCATGTGCGATCCCGAGTCCGCGCCGCTGTCCGATCGTGTAGCGGTGAATTCCGGAATGTTCATTTAAAACCTCGCCTTCCCGGTTTAC
Source organism: Pyrinomonadaceae bacterium (assembly GCA_041394785.1). Classification (GTDB taxonomy): domain Bacteria; phylum Acidobacteriota; class Blastocatellia; order Pyrinomonadales; family Pyrinomonadaceae; genus Aridibacter. Next base: position 809 of record JAWKHO010000009.1, read on the forward strand.
GATCTCGCCTTTTTTCGGAATTTCGTCTTCGCGGCCTTCATGGGCAAGATAGCGGTCGATGAATTCGGAATACTTTCCGTCAGGAACAAAACAGATCTCCTGAGATTCGGCTTTTTCCGATGTATAGAGATTTGCACCGCGCGCGAGTTCGCGCACTTCGCTCTTGAGCATTTCACCAAGCGGAAAATATGCGCGCGACAACTGCTCCTGATTGAGTTCCCATAAAAAGTAACTTTGATCCTTCCAGTGATTTTTTCCGCGAAACAGACGGTAGCGGTTTGCTTTTTCGTCGTATTCAACGCGCGCGAAATGTCCGGTCGCAACCTTGTCGCAACCCAGACTCATCGCCATTTTATCGAGCGAAGCGAATTTCAAACGCGAATTACAGGCAACACAGGGGATCGGTGTTTCGCCGTCTAAATAGCTGTCGATAAACGGATTTACAACGTCCCGTTCGAAATCTTTTTCAAGGTTCAGAACATAAAAAGGAAACCCGAGTCCTTCGGCCACACGCCGTGCGTCATACACGTCATCGAGCGAACAGCAACGCGACGGCAGCGGATCGCCGTTTTCATCAACGTTGACGTTGCGGCGCTGATTCCACAGCTGCATCGTAAAACCGACAAGCTCGTGTCCTTCTTCTTTTAATAACGCAGCGGCGGCCGAAGAATCCACACCGCCGCTCATTGCTACTGCTATCTTCATTCGTACAACTCCAAACGATGAGTATAACGATTTGAACCTGAGTTTGAAAATGCACTCGGCGCTGTCCGCCGTGTTCACAGCGCTTTGGCATCAAACATCCATCGCGGCTTTTAGTATCCGGGTGATCGCATCGGCATAAGCTTTCGAGCCTTCGACATTCGGATGCCCGATCGCTGAGAGTTCGCAAAAGCGCTTTCTGAATTTTAGTTCTACATTCTCAAGGCTCTCGATCGCAGGCTCGCAAACTTCGACACGTTTGTCGTATAGGGGATCTTCAGAGCGTCCTTTTTTCGCCATCCGAAAAAGCAGTGAATTTTTTGTACCAAAACACCGGTCTTCGGTTACCGGAGATCTGACAAATACGGCCGTCTGTTTTCCGGTTTTTTCGTTTATACGCTCTACCGCATTTCGAAGCGCCTTTGTGGAATTTTCCGCCCAAATACGGGACCGCTTGCTGGTTTTGCTGTGGAATATCTTAAAAAACTGCTTTGTAAGGATGTTGTTCATCAGAGGCTTTGTAAAACGGGGAAACTTATAGAGTTCCAAAATAGCGTTATAGACCTCACCGGTAGAAGATTTCTTCGAAACCATCGGGTAATATCCGATAACTGTGATCAGCGCGTTTGGAAACAAAGTGGCCGCATAATGAAGAAAGCGGAACATCATATCGCCGCAAAATTCTTCGATCTGCATTTTCAGTTCGTCGTTATCCCCAAACGGATCGATAACTTCCGAAACATTTATGTTTGTCAATCCGCCGGATACCAGAATCAGTCCGACGTCTTCCGCCCGTTTGCCTTCGGAAAGGTATTCCCTTGCGGCTATATCGAGCTGCGTTTTAGTGCTTGGAAACGAGAAATTTATCTCCGGATGATAAAATTCTTCCGGATCTTTGCCGGCGCTGTTTAGCGCGGCAACTTCCTTTTCACCGAGAAAAAGCCGCGAACCGGAGTGGGATTTGTTTTTTAGGTTTACACTGCGGTTTTTGCTGAAAAACTCTTCCTCAAGCCAGACTTTTACCAAATTGTAAAACTTGTCTTTTTCGCTCAGACCAAGACCGGTTACGAGCGAATCGCCGACGACAAGCATTTCGAATTCATTAACCTGCGAATAAAAATTCGGAAACGGGAAAGCCCGGCTGCTGAGGACAAAGAAGCCCGCAGCGCCACCGATCCGTTTTAAGAAATTGCGTCTGGAGTTAACCGGCATGGATTTTGAAATCATCGCCCGCTTCTTTTCTGAATTTTATCAGATGTTCCGGGCCGCCTAGCGTATCACGGCGATTCGGAGCCAAGGAGCGGCATTAAACAAAAACGCGAAACGAAAAGCCGCCATATTCCGCCGCGCGCGGGCTGACGCCTCAGGCATTTCGCTTCGACAAAAGGTGAAACTTCGGACGAAGAAAAAACGCAGAGGATCCGGATTGAGAAACAAAAAGCATTGACGCTAAAAATCAAATACCGATCAAATCAGCCGACCTGAAGCAGCCTGTAGATTTCTTTATGCCCTTTTTCAACAGCAATATCGGCAGCCGTTTTTCCGCGTTTATCTTTTGTCGATTTATCGGCGCCGGCTTTGAGCAGAATTTCAACGATCTCTCTGTTTCCGTTTTCAGCGGCGATCATCAATGCGGACTTCATTTCGCGGTTCCGGATATTGAGATCGATCTTTTCAAAAAGTGCGATCAAATTCTTGTCTGCCGCTGAATCTTTACCCCCGGCCCGCGCATTCTCCGCTGATTTTCTTGCAAACGCAAACGCCGAAACGGCCTGCTTATTTCCGAGTTTTGCGGCCGCAGTAAGAGCCGTATTTCCGTCGGGCGCAGCAAAATTCGGGTCGCTTCCTCTTGTCAGAAGATTGAGTACGCTTAGAAAATAGTCGTATTCCGCAGCATAAAAAAGCGCGGTTTTGCCCGTCTTATCAGTCAGATCCGGATCGGCTCCCTTTACGGCGATCCGCAGCACAAGATAATCGTTGCCGAATTGCGCTGCGCGAATGAGTGCCGTTTCACCCCGTTTGTTTTTTATATCGAGAAATCCGTCAGAGTTATCAATACCAAAAAGACAGCGGTCACAACCTGATTGGGCTGCATAGAACGCGACCGTTTCGCCGTCGCCGTCTCTTTCGCCGATATAGTGTTCCGCCAAAACGTCGCCGAGAAGATCATTTTCATGATAATAAGCAAGCGCCATCGCCGCGGTGGCGGAGTTTTTATACGGCTTGAGAAGATGATAATCATCAATTCTGGCAAGTCCGAGTTCGATCAGAAAACGCCAGGTTACCGTATTGTCGTCAACCGCAAACTGTTTTTCCGGCGGCGCAAAACGCGGAAATTTATCCGACGTTCCAAAATATTCATAGTCATAAGGAGCGCCGCCAAAAATATCGGTAACGTCCGGATCGATACCTTTTTTTATGTACTCGGATCTTTCTTCTTCGTTTAAAACGCAGCGCCGGCAAGTTCTGATAATAAACGTTGTGCCAAAATCGTTTCTCGCATTCCAATCTATTCCGTATCTTGAGAGAAGATCGAATAACTCGTTTGAATCGTCGTATTTTCTAAAGTAGGGATAGGCGTATAAAAGCGAAAGCGGCTGTCCGAATTTGTCGCGCGCGCCTATCGAAACGCCCCGCTCGAGCAGTTCTCTTGTTGTCTTTATATCACCCTGAAAAACCGACTGCGCGAGTTTTTCTTCAAGGATCCATTTGGGAATATGGGCATAATTCTGCCCGAAGGCATTGATACTTAAAAGGAAAAAAACCGGCAGCCAGAACTTCTTCATCGCACTATCTCGGTATTTCAACCGATTTTATAATGTCTGAGATCACCGCATCGGTCGTCGCACCGTCAAGTTCCGCTTCGGCGCGAAGCGAAAGACGGTGTCGGAGCACCGGCATCGACACATCACGGACATCATCGGGCGTCGGAAAATCCCGTCCGCGGATCGCCGCAAGCGCTTTTGAACAAAGAAGCAGTGCTACCGAAGCGCGCGGACTCGCACCGTAAAGAACGGACGAATGGTTTCGCGTTTTCTGAACGATCTCGACGATATACTTTTGAATACCCTCTTCGGTTTTCATCTTCCGGACTTCTTCGCGGCAATACATAACCGCCTTTGGATCCTTCAGAGCCTGAACATCAACTTCCTCAAGATGACGCGAATTGAAACCGGCATCCCATCGTGAAACCACTTCGAGTTCTTCATCATGACCCGGATAATCGATCAGGATCTTCAGCAGAAAACGATCAAGCTGTGCTTCGGGCAGCGGGTAGGTTCCCTCATATTCGATCGGATTTTCGGTTGCCAGAACCGTAAAGATCGGAAAAAGTTTGTAGCGTTTCCCGTCTATCGTCGCCTGTCTTTCCTCCATCGCTTCAAGCAGCGCAGACTGCGTTTTCGGCGGCGTGCGGTTGATCTCATCGGCAAGCAGAAGATCGGTAAAGATCGGTCCGGCACGGAGTTTGAACTCCGAGGTCTGCATATTAAAGACGTTTGTACCCGTGATATCCGAAGGCATCAGATCGGGTGTGAACTGAATCCTGGAAAACCGTGCGCCGATAATTCTGGCAAGGGTTTTAACGATCAGCGTTTTTGCAGTTCCCGGAACGCCTTCGAGAAGAGCGTGGCCTTCGGCGAGCAGTGCGACTAGGATCTGCTCGATAACTTCGTTCTGTCCGACAATGACCTTGGCGAGCTCGGTTCTGATATGTTCGATTGTCTGCGGTGTGTGGTTTAGCATGTGATTTTAATTTTGCCCGCTAAATGCGCGAAACGAAGCGAAAAAAACTTTGTCCACAGATGGACGCAGATAAACATAGATTTTTCTAATCGTTTGGTATCGATTTCTTCCAAATAATTGATTTTATCCGTGTCCATCCGTGTTTATCTGTGGATAAATCCCCATCTCCTTTTTCGCGCACTTTCGTGTTTTTCGCGGGCAATGTCTTTTTTTTCCTAAATAATAAAATCGGAGATCGTTTTAAGTGCCAGCAAAAATACCGTCGCAAGAAAGATCCGTTTAAGCCATATTTCGTCCATTTTTGTGACAAAATGAGCGCCGAAATAGGCCGCAACAAACATCGTAACGGCTAGAATAATGCCGAGCTTGTAATCTATCAAACCCTGCAGCGCAAAAACTACCGTCGCGACACCCGATGAGAAAACGTTGATAAATTTCGTTCCGGCGATCGCCTCAGTAAAGTTCATCCCGAAAAACGCCGCAAAAACAGCCGTCAAAACCGTGACGTAACCTCCGCTGTAAAGCCCGCCGTATATCCCGAGCAAAAAGGTCAGGATAAAAGTGATGATCTTTGCTTTGTCGGAAACCGTGCTTTTCCGGTCGCGCGGCTTATCGCGTTTGACCAGAATAAACACCGCAACACAGATCATCGAAACGGAAACTATCACGGGAATTACTTTCGCACTGATGATCCCGACGAGCATCGCGCCGAGCGCCGAAGCAACGAGCGTAATAATAACGAGCGGTGACAAACGTTTGTAATCGATCACACCCGCTTTCATAAACGGTATGCTCGCGCCGACGTTCATAAACGCAAGACCGAACATATTTGTCGCGATCGCGACTTTCGGCTCGATCCCGAATTGAAACATCACCGGAACCGTCACCAGGGAGTTGCTGCCCGTCACCACACCGATAACGCTCGTCACAAAAAAGAGCACGATCATCAGCAGTAGTTCCGGGTTTGACATCACGATCTAGGGTTTTCTCCGTCTCCGTTTTAAGCCAAGCGCGGCTTCGATCTCACGGATCTTGCCGGACAACTTCACTATCTCACGCTTGTTTGTCGGTTCACCGACTGAAATATCCTCACATTTGAAAAGCAGATCCTCAATTTCAGCGCTTTCATACTTTGTCCGCTCGGCGATCAATTTTGAAAGCGCGCGCCGCGATGTCGTGTGATTATCAACGCCGACCATCCGCGAAACACGCCGCCGGAAATCCGAATAGATATTTTCAAGCGCGAGATCATAAGCTTTTGTTCTTTGCTGAAGCTGCGCCATTGCTGAAACATACTCGAGCTTGCTAAGCCGATTCGGTTCATTCGGCGGCAGCGGACGGGCAAATCTCCGGCTTCGCGAAAACATTATAAAGGCAATGATCACAATGATCTGAAGAAAAATAGCCGCGACCGGCGTCCCCGAAAAATATGCGAGGATCATGTTTTCGTTATTGCTGTAACCCTGATGAAATTCGTCAAAAGCTATCACACCGTATCTTGCGCCCAGGACGTTGACCGCAAGCTGAACATTATCCGCAAGACGAATTCCTCCATTTGCAAAAATATACGGATCGGTCAAAAAGACGATCTGCCCCGATCCGAACGGAAAATCTGCGAGAAGAGATTTTTTATCATTTGCAAGGTGAATAACGGGAGCGGTCATCGAATTATAGAACGACGATGCCGGCGGCTCATCTTCGGAAATTTCGGAGGGAGGAGGTGTAGAAGCTGTCGTCGGTGATATTTCAGAAGAATTTTCGTTTGAATCCGGCGCCCGCTCTAATGGTCTTGTGCTTAGGGGTGCCGTATTGTCTTCGGTTTCGACCGTCTGCTCTTCCGGAATTGTATCGTCTGAATTTTCGTCCTCTTCTTCAACGATCAGCCGCTTAATATTTATTGTCGATGCAAATTTTGAAGACTGGACGCCGTTCAGCCCAGAGGTAAAAACAGTCGGCTGCGTAGATCGTGCCGCTTTTGTCTCGGCCGTCATCTGATTCTGATCGGCCGGATCCACACTGAAAAGCAGCGTGTCTTTTTCGATCTGCGGCATTGACGTCTCGCCGCCCGAAACGTCTATTGAATAATTCGCCGTCGTCGAGATCAATTCGGTGGGCGGATCGCGATCGATAACGACGAGCCGGCCGCCGGAAGAAACCCAGTCAAGAAGTATCGTCATCTCTTCATCGGTAAAATCCCGGCGGATCTTTCCGACAATAACAAACGTCCCGACAACATTTGCGTCAAAATTGCCGAGCTTTGAAACCGGATCCCTCCAGCGGGTTACACGGAAGCCGGATTCTGCGAGAAGATCGTAAAGCGCACGGGTTCCGGTTGCGCCGACATTATAGGTTGAACGGTTTGGTCTCAGTTCACTATCGGGTTCTTTTTCTGTCTGGACATACGTCGCGGCATTTAGTCCGATAAGTATCGTGACCAAAAAGATCAACGCTATAAATATAAGAAACTTTTGCTTCATTTATCTTGCCCGGATCTAAGCCGCTTTCATTAAGATGAACACCCTAATTGTGTCCTACTGCACTTTTGTACCCTTTTCGGAACTCTTCCCAATCTTCCTGAACGACCGGAGCCAGTCCATACCAATGGCGTTCATAATTTGACGTAAGTCCGCTCATGTCGTCGTATAAACTTTGTTTCAAGCGGACGTCCCTCAAATAGTCGCGATTTGTTTTATGGATGGCGAGCGCCAGATGTTTGCGTTCGCTCAATTCAAAAAGCAGCGCAATGTATCCTTTCCGGATCGCCGCCTTCAAATTCCCTTCACTCGCCAGTTTTTCCGCCTCGCTGAAAAGCGTCAAAGGCGTGGCATCCGCATCAAGTTTCTCGCCGAGAATTATTCTCTCCGAATCATCCGAAATTCCGGATCTTTTGAAACGAGAATAGATCAGCGGCGCAAACCTATAGATCAAAAATCCGATCAGCGCAAAGATCACCGCGTAAAGAACGATCTGAAGAATATATGTCAATGATCCGATCCCGGATGTCGTATTCGGTGAAATATTTGGTCTCGGGAATACAGAGTTTAGCCACTCGCGGATCTGCCGCCAGAGCCTCTGCAAAAAACTCTCTCCGGTATCCGTCGGCTTTTGAAACTGCTCTCGGCCAAGTATTTCCGCGATCTTCCTCTTATTTTCGTCTTTTTTATTTAAAGAATTCTGAGTTCCTTCAACTTCGCCGAGTTTTATTTCGATCGATTCAAGTCTTTCATATATCTCGCTGAGGATCGTCGACTTTCTTTTCTCGTTCTGCGTTTCATTCTTATAATCCTTGATCCGTGAGGTGATCCAGGAATTGTCAACATAAAACGTTATCCCGGCAGCTTCGATCGACTCCTCAGCCGGAAGGAGTTCGGGAACCTCTTCAAAGACCTCATTTTCGAATTCGATGTCAGCCGCCCCGGAATCATTATTGGCAATGATCTCAGCGAAGTCCGCTTTTAAATGAGAAACGTTGGCGGCATATTCCTTAAGCGTTTTTCCAAAAACCGGTGTTGATACAGCAATTGCCGCAGCGATAAAAACCGCTGCAAGTGCGTTTCCCGTGCGTAACAAGACAAATTGTACTGAAGACCTGTTCAAATGTTTATTATTAAACCTATTTGAGCCCGAGTGTCGAAGTACCGGAAACGGGCCGTTTCTTTGGAGCGTCGCCTTTAGGCTGCTCATTTATAACAGCTGCAGAAAGCGCCGGCTGCAGCGGGTTCACATATTGTTCGGGAACGTTTGGAATATCGCCGAGACGCCGCGCGGCAAGGAGTTCAACGTCGTACCCTTCTTTTCGGACGCGCTCGTCAATATAAAGCAGACAAAGCCCGATCATCCAGATCGGCGTCAGAAGGATCAGGCTCGTCTGCGAGATCACCTGTGTCGCGATCTGATACCACGCCGGTGTAGAATCCGCAGCAGTAATAGAAAAAAGCTGAATACCTTCCACCCAAGCATACCAGCCAAGAGGTATATATAGGATCGCGAGCGCCGAATAAGTTGCGGCAAATGTAAATATGAAAAGCATCGCAACCCTGTTTACGTTCTTTCCGGCCAGACTCATACTCCTGTTGATCGCCGCAAAAGCGCCCTGTCCTTCGACCATCATCACCTGAGGAATGTAGACAAATCGCGAGATGACCAGAAACAACAGATAAAGCGTTCCGAAGACTATCGCAAGTCCGATCACGAGCGAAAGGATGAATGCCACTATCGGCAGCGGCTGGAATAACCAAACAGCAATGAGAATTCCGATCGACGCAGCAACGATACCGAAGTAGCCGATAGAAATGCCCAGAATCCCAAGCACAACCGTGATCAAACTCGAGATCCCTACCAACCCGAGCAGCCGGCTTTTTGCATTCCTGTATGTTTCGCTGAATTTTATCTGCTCGCCGTAAAGCAAATGCCTTACAAAATTGCGGGAAGCACCGCCCATCACTACTAGCGTCGCAACGGTTTGAATAAGCCAGATGACGATATTTCCCGCTCCGAGGAACAACCCGTAAAGCGTCAGTTCGATCTCCGATGACGAGTTAACGGAAAAAATACTTTTTGCAAGAAATGTCCACCCGACAAAGAAAAGAGTACCGAGAATTACCGGCGGTGCGGCGATCAAAAAGAACGTCCAGAAGTTCTTCCGGTAAAACCGGAGCGACCGGTCGATCAGATCCCCCGCTCCAAGCGGTTCGAGTGACATTTGAATGGCTGAGGAATCGGACTGTGTCATTTTTTTCTTGGAAATTATAGCGTTTTTGACCGAATTCTAACAGCTACCTCAACGCATCCGTAAATCCAATAATATGAATAAATACGTGTTTATGAATTTACGTACAATTTATTAAAGAATATCCGAATTTTCCAATTCACACCGTTTTCGTGCCCTCCGGCAACATCCGATAAACCGTATATTTCCAAGAAGTTGAATCACATCCACAATTATGGAACGTGGTTTGCCTATTTACACAGCACCAGTTGATAAACACGCAACAAGGTAAATTTTCTAAGTGAAACCGCTTTTTCAGTCGGTTTCCGGAAAAAGCAACATCAATCAAAATTTACCTCCAGCATTTCAACTAATAGAAATATAAGGAGAGATTAATGAAACGAACTATCTTTGCAGCGTTTATGCTTTTTGCATTTTCAGCATTTGCGTTTGCTCAATCGACGACCGGTCGCTTACTAGGTAATGTTTCGGGTCCTGACGGCTTGCTGCCCGGGGCGACAGTTACAATTACTGACGACCAGACCGGAAGGTCACAGACAACGACGTCGAATGACAGCGGTGCATATAAATTTGAAAGAGTTACCTTTGGTAGCTATACCGTAAAGATTTCCGTCAATGGTTTTAAAACCTATGTCGCAACGGATGTAAAAATTGACGCAAATAAAGATTACACATTGAGCCCGGTTCTGGAACTCGGGGACGTCAACGTGGAAGTACAGGTTACGGCCGGTGCTGACCTCGTTAACGCGACGGATGGTGCGCTAAGTTCCACGGTTGACTCTAAACAAATTCTTGACCTCCCGATAAACGGAAGAAATCCGCTGGCCTTGCTCAACCTCCAGGCAGGTGTTAACGCAACCAGTAATTCAATTAACGGACAGCGTTCGTCCTCGGTAAACTATACCCGTGACGGTATCAACATTCAGGATAACTTCATTCGAACCGGCGGATTCGTTCAGGATCGGCCAACTGTAGATGATACGGGTGAATTTAACGTAACCACGCAAAATGCAGGTGCTGAATTGGGTAACGGCGGTTCCACACAGGTTCAACTCGTTACACCTCGCGGCGGTAATGAGTTCCACGGAGCTGCTTACATTTACAACCGCAATAACTATTTTGCGGCGAATACCTTCGGCAACAATGCAACAGACGTTGATAAACCTTTTCTTAATCGTAACCAACTTGGCGGAAAAGTTAGCGGACCGCTTCCGATCCCCGGATTTGGTGAAGGCACGCCTTCTTTCTTTAAAGACCGCGGATTTTTCTTTGTAAACTACGAAAGATTTATTCTTCGTCAGCAAACTCCGAAAACTGCAACTACGCTTTTGGGTTCGGCACGAAACGGTACGTTTTCATATATTGACAACGGCGGTGTTACCAGAACAGTTAATGTTCTGACGGGTGCAGGTCTCCTCGGACCGATCCCGGCCGCAAACGGGGGCCCGATCGCTGCGGTTGATCCGACCGTTCAGGCACGCATCCTGGACCGCGCTCCGACGACCGGTAACGGCCTTGTCCTGAATAACGGACTTACCCAACAGGTGATCTTTAACCAGGCCAACAATGACACGAGAGATTCTTTTACAACAAGATTCGACGTTGAGATCAACGATTCGAACTCGATCTATTTCGTGTACAAGTTCAATCAGAACGCTGACGACCGTACGGATATCGACGGAACGTTTAACGTTACACCGGTCAACACACAGGGTGGACCTACTCAGTCTTATCTGGGAAGTTACACGGCTGTGATCGGCTCGCGTTTTACAAACGAAGTTCGTGTCGGCTACAACACCAGTGATCCTTTCTTTAATGAAGATCCGAATTTCCCGAATGACTACATCATTGGCGGAGTTCCGCTGATGACGAATCCGCAGTCTGCATTCCAGGCTCAGGGACGTAACACGGATCAGATCACGATTCAAAACAATTCGTCCTATTCGATCGGTAACCACACGATGCGTTTCGGTATTGATTTCAATGCGCAGCGTATTGCTTCGGAAACGAACTTTAACCGTGTTGGTATTTACAACATTACATCGACGGCAAATCCGAACACACCAGGTCTTGCTCCTGGACTGTTCCCGGGCGGCATCAGCACCACGAGTCGCGGACTTGCGGATCAGCTGAGATTCCTTCTCGGCGGTTTTGTTGGAAGCGGTACGATCGCTGCCCCGTTTGTCAGCGCTGAAGTTGGCCCGCAGTTAGGTGCTTCATCACGACAAAGATTCCGTTACGAAACGTATGGTCTCTACTTTGGCGATTCATGGCGTGCAACACCGGAATTGACGCTCAATCTCGGAATGCGCTGGGATTACTTTACTCCGCTCTACAATCCGGATGTAGTCTATCTGGAACCGGATCTGGAAGGAGCTACTGATCTCGAATCGGCACGGGCTGCACTGCTTGACCCGACCGGACAATACGTCCTGATCGGAAACAATGCCGGAAAACCCGGTCAATTCTTTAATCCCGATCTGAACAACTTCGGACCGGTTGCCAGCTTTGCTTACTCGCCGCGTGAAAAAGGCAGTTTTGTAAAAGCGATTTTCGGTGACTCGGGCGTAATCCGCGGCGGTTTCAGAATCGGCTACATCAATGACGAGTATGTACGAAGTCCGGATAATGCTGCCGGCGGTAACGCAGGTCTCGACCTGACCGGCCGCGCATTCCAAAACGGATCGATCTCTTTAAACGCTCGATTCAATAATCTTCCGGGATTCACACTTCCGGCATTCCAGCAGCCGCCAATCAGCTTTGCTACCGGTAACGCTAATGCAGGAAACTTCTTTAATACCGTTTTCGCAGTTGATCCGGGTCTGCAGATGCAGCGCAATATGCAGTACAACATCGGATTCTCTCGCGAGATCGGATTTGATACAGCGATCGAGTTCCGTTATGTCGGCGGCCGAAGCAACAATATGGTTCGGGGTATCGATCTTAATCAGATCGACAACATTTCCAATGGATTCCTTCAGGATTTCATTAATGCCCGAAACAATTGCCGAATCGAAGCCGAATTCTTCGGTGATTCGTTAAACGATGCTTGTTTCGATCCGCGCAATAACGGTTTACCCGGACAGGTAGATCTACCGGTGTTTGCTCAATTGGCCGCAGGCGGCCTGCTGACAAATGCCACAGTCAGATTTTACATTCAGCAGGGTAATGCGGCTGAACTGGCGCTCATTTACTTAACAAACGGACTATCAGGTAACGTTGACTTCCGTCCAAATGAAAATGCGGGCGTAGTCGATATTCTTTCCGCACTTGGTAAGTATCGCTACAATGCATTTCAGTTTGAAGTCCGCAAGAGATTTACGGATGGGTTGGCTTTCCAGGCTAACTACAGCTTCAGTAAAACACTCGCGGATATTCAAAGTGACGGACAGGCCCGTTTTGATCCGCTTCTGGATAATGCAAGACCGGAACTTGAATACGCCCGCGCCGATTATGACCGAACCCATACCATTAACATCAACGCAAACTATGAGTTGCCGTTTGGTAAAGGTAAGGCATTCCTAAATCAGGGCGGAGTAGTTGATAAGATCTTTGGCGGATGGCAGCTGACTTCTATTATTAATATTAGTTCAGGTACGCCGATCTCCTTGAAAGATATCAACGGAACACTCAACAGAACCGGTCGTTCGAACCGTCAGACTGCAGTAACAAATCTGACCGTTGATGAACTCCGCGCTCTTACGGGTATTTTCTTCCAGGACGGAAGGATCTATTACATCGATCCTTCTGTGATCGGTCCGGACGGATCGGCAACAAACGGTAACGTTTTGTCGACACCGGATCCAAGTTTCCCGGGACAGGTATTCTTTAGAAACCAGCCTGGTCAAACAAGCAGCCTTGGAAGAAACGTTCTTGACGGTCCGTGGTATTACAATGTGGACGCCGGAATCATAAAGAACATCAGGTTTGGAGAAAAATACAATATTCAGCTTCGCGGTGAAGCGTTTAACGTATTTAATAAAACCAACTTCTTTATCGGTGAAAACAGCGGTATCTTTGATATAGATGTAGGAACATTCGGCATTCTTTCTCCGACGAGTACTTACTCGCCGAGGATCATGCAGTTTGCCTTCCGTTTTGAATTCTAAGATCTGAATATGATCTTGGTATGCTTTGGAGGTGTTGAGAATTATCAGCACCTCCTTTTTATCGAAGAAAAACAAACCTTTTTACCGCTAAAACATCATAAGCGGCAAACGCAGTAAAGAAATCTTAGATATTTAGCACGAGTTGAAGGAGAAATAATGAAAAGTAATCGGTTTATGTTTTTTTGTACGCTCAGTTCTCTCATTTTTTTAGCGATGTCATTCCAGACAGCGTTTGCATCAAAGCCGGCTGAAAAACTGAGTACAGAGGAAATAATTGCAAAACACCTTGCTTCGATCGGAACCGAAGAAGCGCGGAAGTCTGTGACGTCGATGATGAGCAGCGGTACCGCCAAACTGATCGCAAAAGGAAGAAGCGCCGGTGAGACGGCAGGACTTGTAGTAATTGCTTCGGAAGGTGAAAAGAACCTTATCGGAATGAGATTCGACAATAATGATTATCCTTATGAAAAAATGGGATATGACGGAAATGAATTCACCGTTGGATATCTCAGCCCCGGCAAACGCTCGACATTCGGAAGTATTCTGCGTATCAATGAAGACACGTTCAAGGTCGGAGTGTTGGGAGGGCCTCTCTCTACCTCATGGGAATTACTGAATTACGATGAAAAGGTCGGCAAGCTGAAATGCGGGAGCAGCCCGAAAAAGCTTGACGGTGTAGAGCATTACAAATGCAGCTATGACCCGAGAAAGTCGGCAATGGATATCACGATGTACTTTGATGCAGAAACATTTCGTCTTACGCGAACGGAGTATAAAAGGGTGATCTCCGGCGGACAGGGTATAGGCATTGACAATTCGGCCCGGCAGAATGAAAGCAGATACCTGATCACTGAAAACTATTCTGACTTCAGACCCGAGAATAATCTTATGCTCCCTCATAACTATGTTATGGGTTTTGAAATGCTTACCGGAAACGGCTCGACGATCATGGAATGGACGATGGTATTGAATGAATTTACATTTAACCAAAAAATACCTGCTGAAGAATTCAAGGTGGATACATTCTGATCCGGATATAAAAAAAGATCAAAGTTTTGAAAAACAGCGGCGCCGGTTTTCCAAACCGGCGCTTTTTATGTCCTCAAAACGATATTGTAGCTCTTGATCTTTGAGTTTAACGTAGTCGCATTAAGTCCCAGCAGACGCGCCGCCCGGGATTGGTGTCCGCCGGTCTGTTCAAGCGCCCGCTGGATGAGATCGATCTCGAAACGTTTTACTTCGTCATAGAATGTTACACCGAGTGCGATGTCGATCTGCGAGGATGTGCCGGAGCTTTCTGCGATCATTTCCTGGGCGAGTTCGGGGTTTAAAACTTCCGGTCTTAAACAGGTTTCGGTAATCTCATCGGTCGGTGCGATGACAACGGCTCTTTCGATAATGTTTTCAAGTTCGCGAACGTTACCCGGATAGTAGTAGTTTTCAAGCAGGGCCAGCACATCGGGGGACAGCGCCGTAGAAATTTCCCTTCCGTTTTCGACGTTGTATTTTTCGATAAAATGTTTCGCGAGCGGAAGGATATCTTCACGGCGTTCGCGCAGCGCAGGCAGTTCCATCGGTACAACTGACAATCTGTAGTAGAGGTCTTCGCGGAATGTTCCGTTTTTAACCGCTTCCTTCAGGTCAATATTTGTAGCTGCAATTATCCTGACATCGACGCTTACCGGCTTTGTTTCACCGAGTGGGGTAAATTCCCGTTCCTGAATAACCCTGAGAAGCCTGACCTGAGTCTCGGGACGCAGGTCGCCGATCTCGTCTAAAAATATAGTTCCGCTGTCGGCAACTTCAAACAACCCCTTCTTTGCGGTGACTGCACCGGTAAAAGCACCTTTTGTATGGCCAAATAACTCGCTCTCAAGTAGTTCTGACGGAATATTTGAACAGTTTACGGCAACAAACTGATTTTCCGACCGCGGACTGGCCTGATGGATCGCCTTGGCAATTATCTCTTTTCCGGTTCCGCTCTCTCCGGTTATCAGCACGGTAGATCTGGCGGGAGCGATCCGTTCGACAAGACGGAAGATCTCTTCCATTTTTTCGGAGCGTCCGATGATCGAATCGCGCTGAACGGATCTCGCCATTACCTGCCGCAAGGTTACTCGTTCTTCTTCGTTGCGGCGCTTCCTGAGACCGCGCGCGGTCAATGCGAGGATCTGTTCATTTTGAAATGGTTTTCTGATACAGCCGGAGGCGCCCTTCTCCCAGGCCGAGATCGCGGTGTCAAAGGTCGCAAACGCCGTGACTATCAGAACCACCGCATTTTCGTCGATCTTCATTAACTCTTCAAGAGCCGTCAGCCCGCCCATGCCGGGCATCGAAACATCCATCAAAACGACGTCGTAAGCCGATCCGGCATAGAGTTCAAGTGCTTCCTCTCCTGTTTTTGCCAGATCAACTTTATAACCCTCGGTGGAAAGCACGGTCTCTAAAACTTCGCGCATGATTTCCTCGTCGTCACAAACCAAGATCGTTCCTTTCTTTGCCATAAACTTTGAATATATCAGACTTTAATAAAAATATTTAACCCGTTTACCACAATCCCCGCACAGATTAACGCACCCGATTTCGGTCTGACCGCGCCTCTGTCGATCGGGCTTTTTATAAGGTAGAATCGAATTCGTGATCTACGACAAACTCGCATACAAATACGACCGCGCAATGAAGCCTTTCGAACAGCGATTTCTCCGTATGTGGAGGGAAGAAACGTTGTCTTTTTTACCCTCAAAGGCCAGAATTCTCGAAATCGGCGCGGGAACGGGACTCAATTTTGCATTTTATCCAAAAGACGGATCGGCCGTCGCAAGCGAAATTTCATATAAGATGATCGAATTCGCGAGGCAGAAAACTGATTCTGTTCCGATAATTCAGGCTGACGGAGGACAGCTTCCATTCCCGGACGAATCATTCGATGCCGCGTTTGCAACCCTCGTATTTTGTTCAATACCAAAACCTGAGAAAGCCTTCGCCGAACTCTCCCGGATTCTTAAGGCGAAGGATCGGATCGTCCTGCTGGAGCATGTCCGTCCCAATGGTTTGTTTGGTTATGTTTTTGACGTGCTCAATCTCTTCACGGTTGCTTTAATGGAGGACCACTTCAACCGCGATACGGCGAAGATCGCGGAAGAAAGCGGGCTGAAGATTCTTGAGATACGAAGAAAATGGTTTGGAGTTATAAATCTGATCGTTTGTGAAGTGGTAAAATGATTCTGACCCATCGGTGGTAAAGGTACGGATTTCCTCGAGAACAAACCTTTTAGTCCTTTTTTACGTAAAACCGTGGTGCGCGCGTTAAATTTGGACGGCGTATTTTCAACATTTTCAGACCGGAGTTTTAATTTATTTTATGGCGATGTCAAAAACGGGAAAGACAGTAATTATAGTCGGCGGTATTTTGTTTGGATTGATCCTGATCGGTCTGATCGGGATCGCACTTGTTGCAGAGTCGATCGGCAAACCAAGCGTTCCGGAAAACGCGGTGCTCGTTCTGAGTGTTTCGGGTCCGCTTCCCGACTATGCGCCGAAAGATCAATTTGCTGAGTTTCTCGGTATAAATCAGCCGCAATCGTTCTCCAGTTTATTGACGCAACTGCGGAAAGCAAAAACCGACAGCAGGATCGGCGCAGTATTCCTTGACATCAGCTTTCCTCAACTCGGATGGGGTAAGGCAGATGAATTACGCGATGCGATCAAAGACGTACGTGCTTCCGGAAAACCGGTCTATGCCTATTTCGAACTAGGTTTGAATCAGGATTATTACATTGCTTCTGCGGCCGATAAAATATTTGTTCCCCCGGCAGGCGATATCTACGTAAACGGATTTGCAGCGAATGCAACTTTTTACCGTGGTTCATTGGATAAACTCGGGATCGAGCCGGAAGTTATACAGATCGGTAAATACAAAAGCGCACCCGAACGCTTTACCCGCACAGATATGTCGGAAGGACAGCGTGAGGTTCTGAATGCGATCCTTGACCAATATTACGGCCGCCTCGTAAACGCGATCGCGGAATCCCGGAAGAAATCGCCTGATGACGTAAAAGCGATCATTGATAATGCTCCATATCATGGAACGGATGCAAAAGAGATCGGCCTTACGGACGGAGCCTTTTATCGTGACCAGGTCTACAAAGACCTTAAGAAAAGACTCGGTTACAAAGAATCCGATGAGATCAGACTGATCTCCGGCAAAGCTTATTCTGAGATACCTGCCGAAAGTCTTGGTCTAAACAACGGCGAAAGAGTGGCCGTTATCTATGCCTCCGGAGCGATAAACATGGGAAGTTCCGGAAATAGCCCGCTCATGGGTGAAACTCTCGGCGCAGACACATTGGTAAAA
Organism: Pyrinomonadaceae bacterium; assembly: GCA_041394785.1. GTDB lineage: Bacteria > Acidobacteriota > Blastocatellia > Pyrinomonadales > Pyrinomonadaceae > Aridibacter. The sequence continues at coordinate 18,447 of JAWKHO010000009.1, forward strand.
GCAATCAAGACTGCGACAGATGATGCTTCCATAAAAGCGATCGTACTTAGAGTGGACAGCCCCGGCGGATCGGCGCTTGCTTCCGATATTATGTGGTATGCACTCGAGAATGCTAAGGCGAAAAAACCCGTCGTTGTTTCGATGAGCGATGTTGCGGCTTCGGGCGGCTACTATATTTCCTGTAATGCGAACAAGATTGTTGCGGAGCCTTCCACTCTGACCGGTTCGATCGGTGTGTTTATGGGTAAGCCAGTTATGAAGGGGTTTTATGACTGGCTCGGTGTCTCAAACGAAGTCATTATGCGGGGCAAGAACGCCGGGATCTTCCGCGAAGATGTGAAATGGACCGAGGAAGAGCGTGCGAAAATGCAGGATCAGGCAAACAAGATCTACTTTACTGATTTTGTCCCGAAGGTGGCCAAAGGACGCAATATGAATAGCGAGAAGGTCAATTCGCTTGGACAAGGACACGTTTGGACAGGACAGCAGGCAAAGGCAAATGGATTGGTAGACGAACTTGGCGGTCTTGAAAAAGCGATCCAGATCGCCAAGGAACTGGCAAAACTTCCCGCTGATAAAGATGTAAAACGAGTTGCTCTGCCGGAACCGCGCTCACTGTTCAGTGAGTATTTCGGCACTGACGAAAGCACTTTTAGCAAGACAAAACAGGAAGAACAACTCGCGAAGATAATTCCCGAAGATGTCCGCCGGGCAATAAGATATGCGAACATGTTTGAGAACATGAAAAAAGGCGATGCAATGCTGATCATGCCGTTTGAACTCGAGATCAAATGATCTGATCCTGAGCTTTTCCGAGATACGACGGGCGACGAGCCCGTCTTTTTTTTTAACCATATCGTTTTTCGCGTCAACCACATCGTCTGCAGGCAACACGCTTCGATTCGGATTCAAATCTCGCTAAACTAAACTTTAACAGTAGTTTAAAGGGATATTTTGTTTTTGGCATAGTCATTGCAGTATTTCTCCTTAGAGAAAATACCGTTACTGATAAAATTGTGAGCCGGTATTTCTGATATTTCATCTTAAGGAGAATTACAATGGGTCGTATTAATAAACTATTTTCTATATTCGGACTGGCAGCAATGGTGCTGGGTTTAACAATCGGAGCATCGGCTCAATGGCGATTTCCCGGCGGGAATAACGGCTCGTACGGAAACAATAATTACAATTTGAATTCAACGATCCGAAGTTTGACGAGTAAAAGCCGGCAGTTTGTTGGTGTTCTGGATCGGGAACTTGACCGCAGCCGTCTAAACGGAAGCAATCGTGAAGACCAGCTGAATGATCTTGCAAAAAGATTTAAAGATGCTGTCGAAAACCTTGAAGACGAGTATGAAGATACCCGCAGCTTTGATCGCAGTCGTGACGAAGCTCAGCGCGTCTTGTCATACGGTTCGCAACTTGACCGTGCACTCTCGGTTTCCAGATTGAATAACAATTCCTCTGTTGGATCATATTGGAATTCCATTGAAAACGATCTGCGTGTTATTTCGCAGGCCTATCGGGTAAATTACGATAGCAGAAGTACAAGAAACAACCGTAATGGCGGCTGGAACGACCGTGATCAGCGCGGTCCGGTTTATGGCGGAAATAACGGCTGGTACAATCAGAACCTGCGAAACACGATCGTAAACTTAAAGAACCGTACTTCCCAGTTTGAAAACCGTGTCGATCGTGAATTCAAAAACAATCGAAATCGAAACAATCGGAACAACCGGGGGTGGGGCGGCATATTCAGCTCAAACAACCTTGAAAATGCGACGAATCGTTTTAACGAAGCTGTGAAACGGCTGGAACGCGAATATGACAACCGTCGTGATTATAACAGCAGCCGCGACGAGGTTCGGCAGGTATTGAACTACGGATCACAGGTAGACCGCGAACTGTCACGTTCAAATGTAAATTACAGCCTGCGTAATGACTGGAACCGAATCGAACAGGATCTGCGGATTCTCGCGCAGGCATTCAACATGAGATACAACTAAACATTCAGGAAAAGCGTTCAACCTTTTTTGAGCCCGGCTTAGCCGGGCTTTTTTTGTGCCGGCGGCGTCATTTTACGTGAGCACGATTTCGATTTAACATCATACTCATGCGCGGAACTTTATTTTTGGTCTCAACGCCGATCGGAAATCTGGAAGATATTTCTCTTCGGGCTTTGGATGTCCTGAGAACCGCAGATGTTATCGCCTGCGAAGATACGAGACACACCGGTAAACTCCTGAAACATTTTGAAATTTCAGGGAAACTGATCAGTTTTCATGAGCACAACGAGAATAGCCGAGTATCAGAATTTATCAGCCTTATCGAAGCCGGTAGATCGATCGCAGTTGTTTCAGACGCGGGAACACCGGGAGTCGCAGATCCGGGTTTTCGTTTGGTAAAAACCGCCCGGGAAGCCGGAATAGAATTAGTCCCGATTCCGGGTGCGACCGCATTTGTTTCCGCCGTGACCATTTCGGGACTGCCGACGGATTCGATCTTCTTCGGCGGTTTTCTGCCTTCAAAGAAAAACGAACGAATAAAACGTTTGAAAGAAACCGCGTCGATCCCCGCGACACTTTGTTTTTATGAAACACCGCACCGGATAAGTAAGAGTCTGGAAGACTGTTTAAATGTGCTTGGAAACAGAAAGGCCGCCGTAGTCCGGGAAATGACAAAGCTTCATGAAGAGACAGTTTGCGGTGATCTTTTAAGCCTGACTGACAAGTTTTCGGGTGCCGTCACCAAAGGTGAGATCGTATTGGTGATCGATCGCGAAGCAGCTGACGATGTCAGACCGGCGGATTCATCTTCGATCATTGACCGTGTTGAGGAATTAAAGCAGACAGGGATTGACCAGAAAAAAGCGCTGAAACTGGCTGCCAAAGAATTCGGCATAAGCAGGTCTGAAGCGTACAGGCTGATCCAGGCGGAAAAGGATAACTAAGGCATTTCAACCAGAACGTCGGTCAGTTTTTCTACAACAACAAGAAGTTCCTTTCCCGATTGGTTGAATCTTCCGGCCAGTGCAGAATCCTCCGCCCGGGCCGTGTCATCTATAATTCCCTGAATATTTACAAGATACGGCTTTAGACCTTCTTTTACCCTGAAATCGACTTCAAGCTTGACGAGTCCGGCACGTAATGCACGGATACTCCGGATCACGTCGCTCTTAAACGCGGCGTTTTTATCTGCAAATTCTTTTGAAGCCTTGCCCGATCTTACATCCTTGTCTATCTCTTCGATCCCGGTTGCGATCCCTCCCAAGACAAAAACAAATTTGCTTATATTTTTAAGCTGAACGCCGACGTCTTTTGCTCCCTGCTTTCTCTCTTCTGTCAATAAATCGGTTTTTACAACGGCAACACTTTTTGGCTTAGGTTTTGTCCGGCGCTGCGCATTTGCATTAGTGACCGAGCTTATTAAGAATGCTGCTGCGAGCAAAATTAAAGCGGCGAAATTGAATCTCAGATTTTGTATCATTTTTTCCTCTTTGCCTGAAGGCGTCTGTAATTCTACAATTAAGTATACAGAAGATGAGAGAAAGAGTCCTAAAAGTTCGCCGTCTGGGCCGTTTTGGTTATGCAGACGGATTGAGTCTTCAGAAAGATCTCGAGACGCAGGTCATCGATGAACGCAAGTCCGATTACCTCTTGCTGCTCGAACATCCGCACACTTTTACCCTTGGAAGAAGCGCGAAAACCGAGGGCGTTCTGGCCACACCTGAAACTCTGAAAAAGATCGACGCGCAGGTATTCGTAACGAACCGCGGCGGAAGGGTTACGTATCACGGTATCGGACAGATCGTCGGATACCCGATCTTTTCGCTGAGCCCGGACCGAAAAGACATACGCAAATATGTAAGAGACATAGAAGAAGCATTGATCGATACAATGGCGGAATTTGAGATAGAAGCTTTCAGGATTGACGGTCTTCCCGGCGTTCATACCGCCGACGGAAAGATCGCCGCGATCGGCGTTCATATAAAACGCTGGGTAACAACGCACGGATTTGCGTTAAACGTAAATACCGATCTCTCATATTTCGACCGCATCATCGCTTGCGAGGGAGAACCGGTGACTTCAATGGAGAAGATACTCGGAAGCGAAATACCTTTATCAGAGGTAGAAGACAAGCTCGTGCAAAATTTTGCAAAGGTTTTTGACTTTAAAACGGTGAATCAGGAAATACTTTCTATTGAAACCGCTTAGTTATAAGGAGAATTTATGAGATTTGGAAAACTAATATTATTGATACTCACACTGTCATTATTTTCAGGGTGCGAGACAGCGCCGACTTCAAACAGTAATTCGGCAAACGAAAATACTGCCAACTCAAATTCGGCGTCAGAAGCTGCTACTTTGACGGTCGTTGAACGGCCCGAATCTATCCGCGAAAAGATGAAAGCACGCGGTGAGCAGGATGAAGCCCTTCCCGAACTTACCGTGGAATCACCGAAAGAAAATGAAACTATCAATAGTTCCACTGTTAAAATAAAGGTTAAGATCGGCGGCGATCTGAAAGGTCTGAAAATGGGTAAAGACGAATCCGGAGCAGGAAATCATGTTCATGTGATCCTCGATAATCAACCCTACGTAGCTCACTATATGTGGGATGAAGGTTTTGAACTCCGAAATGTGACCGACGGCGAACACACTCTCAGACTTTTTGCATCACGCCCATGGCACGAGAGTTATAAAGATACCAAGGCGTTTAAAATAATCAAGTTTACCGTAAAAGACGGAAAGGCTGATGAGACCAAGCCGACGACCGATGCAAACGATAACACGATGGCCGACGCTAAATCCGGCGAAAATAAGGCGGAAGGAGCTGACGTTGAAGAGAGTACGGCGGGCAATGTCGATTTTCAAAAACCGCTGCTTACATACAGCCGCCCGAAAGGTGAATACAAAGGAGCAGATGCTGAAGCCATCATGCTCGATTTCTGGCTCCTAAATGCAAAACTGTCGGGTGACGGAGGAGAGTATAACGTCCGTTACACCGTTAATGAAGGTGAGCCGCAATTGATTGAGAAATGGGAGCCAATCTGGCTGAAAGGCTGGAAAGAAGGCAAAAATACCGTAAAACTCGAACTGGTTGATAAAGACGGCAAACTCGTTGAAAACGGCGGTTATAATTCGACAACAAGAGAAATAACCGTTTCAAAATAGACTTCAGAAGGTACTAAATTACACCCGCTTATCTTAAGCAAAACAGAAAAGCCATCCTGATAATGGGATGGCGTTTTTGTTCATTCATCTTGAATTTACGGGCGATTTCTATTAATCTCTTCATTCAATTTACTGACATTTTTAAGGACTTTTTTATGAGACGTGATATTACTTCGTGGTTTAGCCACAACCTCGGAATGGAAATGCCGCTTGTCGCCTACGGCCACGCCGGCTATCCGCTTTTGATGTTTCCAACCGCCGCGGCGGATTATCTTGAATACGAGCGTTTTTATCTGGTCGATTCCATAAAGGAATTCATCGACGCGGGTTTGATCCGCGCGTACTCGATAAACTCGGTAAATAAATACAGTTTATTAAACCGCGAATCCCACCCCGGTTGGAAGGTCGAAATGCTGACGCGCTATGACCGCTATATCATGGAAGAAGTTTTGCCCTTGATCAGAAACGAATGCGGTGACGATGCAAAACCGCTGACGACAGGAGCTTCGCTTGGTGCGTTTCTGGCGGCAAACACCTATTTTAAGCATTCTGATAATTTTCGCGGAACAATCGCAATGAGCGGAAGTTATGATATCTATAATTATCTCGATAAGGGTTACTACGACGATAACGTTTATTTTAATAATCCGATGATGTATATGAAGAATATGCATGATGATTATCACCTGCCGCGACTTCAAAAAGCGGATTCGATAGTCCTTTCCACCGGGCAAGGCGCTTATGAGGCCCCGGACAGAAGCCGTGAGTTTTCTGGGCTTCTCCATTCAAAAGGCATTCCCCATCTTTTGGATATTTGGGGTTATGATGTTAACCACGATTGGGTTTGGTGGAGAAAAATGCTTCCGTATTATCTCGGCAGATTTTGTAACTAGCCGCTGTTTCGATTCTCAAAAAAAGAACGGGTGAAGTCCGGGAAAATGGACATCACCCGTTTTTTTACCGCTCGTCCCGCTATAAAACCGCTTGAAGATTTTGACTCAAATTCCGGGAAAGTTTTCTGTATGCTTTACTTAAAATATGAAAAAGGCACTCTTATTTATACTGATCTTCTGTATTCACGCAGTTCCGGCGCTGCCGCAAACTGATCTGATCACAGTAATTGAAGCCGTGAAAATAAAAAACGACAACCGCAAAGAGGCGCTTTACTACTACGAAAACAATTGGAAGCTATTGCGTGAGAAAGCTCTCGAAAAAAACTTTATCGATTCTTTTGAAATGATCGTGACGGAAGCAGCCGATGATGCAGATTTCGACATCGTTTTAATCACCCGATATTCAAACAAAAACCAATTCGATAATTCAGAGGTTAATTTTCAGCGGTTGATAAAAGAATTTATCACCGATAAAGACGGAATCAGACTGATGAATGCACTTAAACCGGTCGACTTCAGAAAAAGTGTTTTCATAAAAACCGGCTCGAGTTATCTGATCAGCGGCAGGTAATTTATTAAAAGGCCGTGACTAACAAATGAAACCTATAAGTTTAAAAATATTCCATCGCGCGTTTCCGGTTTTTCTTATTTGCTTTCTCAACTTGCCGGTACTTTCGCAGGAAACTGTCGACCCGCAACTCCGGACAAAAATAGATCAATTGTTTTCTGCTTATGGCGATGATACGCCCGGCGTTGCTGTGTCCGTTGTAAAGGATGGGAATATAGTGTTTGAGAAAGGGTACGGGCTGGCGAATCTTGAATACAAAACTCCGATCAAACCTTCGACCGTTTTTCATACGGCTTCAGTATCAAAGCAGTTTACTGCGTTTTCGATCCTGCTTCTGGAAAAACAGGGAAAGCTTTCGCTCGAAGACGACATAAGAAAATATATACCGGAAGTCCCCGATTTTGGAACAAAGATCACACTTCGGCATTTGGCTACACATACGAGCGGCATAAAGGATCAATGGGCGCTGCTAACTCTAGCCGGATGGCGTATGGATGACGTCATAACGACCGAACAGATATTAAAGATCCTTAGCCGTCAGCGGACCTTGAATTTCCCGCCGGGAAGTCAGTTTATGTACAGCAATTCGGGCTTTACGCTTTTAGCGGAAGTAGTTGCGCGCGTATCGAATCAGTCCTTTGCCGAATTTACCCAAAAAAATATATTTGAGCCGTTACGAATGGATGATACGCAATTTTATGACGATCACGAAAAGATCGTTGAAAACAGAGCGTATTCGTATGCAAAGGTTAATGGAACCTATAAGAACCGGAGACTGAATTTTGCGAATGTCGGCGCGACAAGTCTTTTTACTACAGCCGCGGATCTGAGCAAATGGGCATTGAATTTCGAAGATCCCATTGTCGGCGATTCTGAGATCGTCAGGAAACTTCAGGAACCGGCACGGTTAAACGATGGAGATCCTGCAGTTCTGGCCGTTGTCGGCGGTGAAACGATCTATCACGCGATGGGACAATTTGTCAGGAATTACCGGGGTCTGGACATTGTCAATCATACCGGCAGAGATGCCGGTTTTCGTGCATATCTCCTGCGTTTTCCGGGCGAAAAATTCAGCGTGATCCTGCTTGGAAACGATGCCGACTTCGATTCGTTTCAAACGGGATTGACGATCGCTGAGTTTTTCATGAAAGACAAACTAAAGCCGGTGGGAACCAATGAGGCAGTGGAGGCAAATCCGATCGTGAAACAACGGAATCCAAAAGCCAAATTACCCGGAGCAGATCTGTCGCAATATGAAGGTCGTTATCAAAACGAAGAATTGTCATCAGAATTTTTTGTTACCGCCAGACGAAATGTGTTATTCCTCACTCATTTCAGATTAAGCGATACGATACTCAACGCAACCGGCAAAGACTCATATTCGGGCACGATCGGATTCCCCGTGGAATTGACATTTGATCGAAATGAAACAGGAACAATAACGGGCTTTACGGCCTCAAATTTTGGTGCGAAAAACGTAGTGTTCAGAAAAATAAAATAATTCATATATGGAGGAAATACTAATGAAAAGAATTGCAATTATCATTTTAGCGGTATTGGGGATAGGAACAGTTTATTTTGGCGGAAATGTACTTGCGGAAATGTCTGAAAAGCAAGCCGTGAGAATTCCTTTGGAAAATTATCTGAAAGGACATGAAACCGGACAAGCCGAATTCATGGAGAAAGCATTTCATACTGAAGGCAAACTGATGTTTATTCGCGACGGCAAGTATACGACGCGGGACTTTAAAGATTATATCGGCGGGATGAGCGGAACAGCAGCAAAAGACGAAGCGGACCGAAAGCGTAAGATCGAGAGCATCGACATTTCCGGGAATGCGGCGGTTGGAAAGATCGTTTTGGACTATCCAAAGGTAAGATTTGTAGACTATATGACATTGCTTAAGATCGACGGAGAATGGAAGATCGTTAACAAAGCCTTCTTTGCGGAGCCGAAAAGCGACTAAATGAGAATTGAAAGCCTGATAAATTCCTTCTGGCGGCTGCAGTTTATCGGCTGGCTGATCTATCTGTTTTTTATATATGTGACATTTTTGTCAGTTGCGCAGCCTGGAAGATTTTTGAGTCTCTTTTACCTAAAGGGATTTCGCGCGATCGTCGGGCTTTGTCTGACATCTGTTCTCTGGCAAGTTTATAAAAGGATAATTGACCGGTTTTCGATCAGCGGGATAGTTGTTTCCGTCGTCATTCTTTCCATAATTTTCGGAACCTTGTGGACGGGTATCGAACAGATCTACGTCTGGCTGACTGCCGAAAACTACAATTTCTATGCGACTCTGCCGCGGATCCCCCGCATCGCGCTTGACTATGCCGTAACGACAACGGCATGGAGCGCAATCTATTTCGGCATCAAATACTGGCAGCAATGGCAAACCGAGCGCGAGAATGCTCTTGAGGCAAATATTCTGGCCGAGAAGGCGCAGCTTGATATGCTTCGTTATCAGGTAAATCCGCACTTTCTGTTCAACGCAATGAACTCGATCCGAGCCTCGATCGATGAAGACCGTCATCGGGCAAAAGAGATGATCACTCAGCTTTCGGAATTTATGCGACATTCGCTTCTGAGCGGCAGCAATAAAACGATTGCCCTGCGCGAAGAACTCGAAGCCGTCAGAAATTATCTGGCAATTGAAAAAATTCGTTTTGAAGACAGACTGGAGACGATTTTCGATGTCGACGAAAAAGCAGAAGATATTAAGATCCCGTGTTTTCTGCTAAATCCGTTGATCGAAAACGCCATCAAACATGGTTTTACGACGAGTCCTGAAATCCTGCAAGTAAAGGTATCTGCGAAACTGGAGGATCATCGACTTTTGATCGGGATAACGAATACGGGAAAACTGGACAAGACTTTAGAGTCAACAGGAACTCAGATCGGGTTGGCCAATGTACGGGAACGCCTGGCAAAGCTTTTTCCCGGCAGAAGTTCCTTCATGTTAACCGAAACAGAAGGTCTTGTTAGTGCGAAGATCGAGATCAGACAATGACGAAGACAGCGATCATCGTGGATGACGAACGGCTTGCCCGCAAGGAATTGCGGGCACTACTGGCGGAATTTGACGTGCTTTCTGTCATCGGCGAGGCCAAAAATCTTGCAGAAACGATCGGGCTGATCCGCGAAAAGAAACCGGACGTAGTCTTCCTGGACATTCAGCTTTCGGGCGAGAACGGCTTTGACCTTTTGGAAAAGATCGACCGGGATTTTAAACTGATCTTTGTCACTGCTTTTGACGAATTCGCGATCCGTGCCTTTGAAGTAAATGCCCTCGATTACCTGCTCAAACCTGTAAATCCCCAGAGGCTCGCAACAGCGTTAGATCGGTTGTTTGAAGAACCGGAAATCGAGTCCGTAGAGATTCGCAAACTGGAGATCGATGACAGGATTCTGGTGGAGATCAATGGGCGGTCATATTTTATATTAATTTCGGAGATATCACATATTTGCGCGTCGGGCGACTATACCGAAGTCTTTTTCGAGAACGGAAAACGATCACTGATCGAAAAGCCGCTCCGGGAATGGGAGGAACGTCTTCCGGAAAAACATTTTGCAAGGATCCACCGTTCGACGGTCATAAATATTGGCAGGATAGAAAAGATCGAGACTCTTTTTAACAAAACAATGGAAGTAACGCTCAAGGATCATCCAAAAGCCCTCCCCGTCAGCAGGCGCTATGCAGCGATCCTAAAAGAAAAATTCGTCTGAGAATCGATCGATTCTCAGACGAATTTTTGGTCTGTGCTGCGACGTCAATTATCGCCCTTCTTTCCCTTTCTCAGCGTCCCCGGCTGTGGTGTTGCCTTTGGCGGAGGGGTTACGAGAGGAATAACCGTCGGAGCGGGTTTCGGAGTAGCCTTCGGACCTGTTGGTTCTATCAGAACCTTTGTTCCAGATCCGGATGTCGACTGCCCTCCATCTGTCGTCTTAGAATCGGTTGCCGTATTGGAATTATCACTCCCATCGGTCTCTCCCGACTTAGAATTTCCTGCATATGTCGATCCCAGTGAGCGGGTTTCCTCCAGCTTTTCAAGTTTTTCAAGCTGTTCGCGCTTTCGCTGATCAACCATCGATTTTATTTCTGCCGGAATATCAGGCGGATCGGGAAATGTCTCCCGTTTTTTGCCTTTCATAAATTCGTTCATAAACGAATTAAAATATGGCAGCGCACCATGTCCGCCGGTCATTCCCGTGCCGAGTGAAACCTTTCGGTTCGGATCTCCCATCCAAACTCCGGTCACATACGTCGGCGTATAACCGATAAACCAAACGTCGGTGTGCTCATTCACCGTTCCGGTTTTACCGGCGAGCGGTTGTCCGGCGGCACTTGCCGCAGAAGCTGTTCCGCCTCCCTGAGTTACGCCGCGCATCATATCTACCATCGTCAGCGCCACATACTCGCTCATCACCTTATTGCTCGTCTTTTCCCATTCTTCAAGGACTCTGCCGTCTCGATCCAACACTTTTCTGATCATATGCGGCTGCATTCTCACGCCTTTGTTCGGGAATGTAGAGTATGCCGAAACCATTTCCACCAGCGCCGCTTCACTAGCACCGAGTGCTGACGGCAAGCTCGGCGCCATCGGATTTGTGATCCCCAGTCGCCGCACCATTTGCGCGCCTTTCTGAATTCCGACCTGCTGAAGCAGGTGAACAGCGGCAAGATTATATGACTTGGCAAGCGCCGTTTTCATAGGCGAATTAGCGTGACTCAGCGAACCGTCATAATTATGCGGCTGCCATCCTCCGCGTTTTATCGGCGCACCGCTGACTATCGTTTCGGGTGTAAAACCGTCTTCCACGGCAGCAGCATATACAAAAGGTTTGTAGCACGATCCTGTCTGACGCAGTCCCTGAGTTGCATTGTTAAATTTACTCGTATGGTAGTCGTAACCGCCGACCATTGCGACGATCTCACCCGTTTTTGCATTGATCGTAGTCATCGCCGCCTGTACTTCGGGGGTTTGGGTCAATTGCACTTTGAGCGTCTGCGCTTCGTTATCGACCTCGAGGACCTCAAACTCGGCTAAATATCCGGGCTTTAATTCTGCTTTTGGAGTTTTACCGCTGCGCCCCATATCCTTGGCAGTAATGTTTGCAGTGAATTTCCCGAATCTGATGGCTGCCTGATCGGTGGTCGTATTGACCCGCATCACCAACCCCTTGATAAATTCACCTTTAGCATATTCATCGCCGTACCAGTCAGCATGTTTGAAGGATTCGAGTTTCTGAGCAATATCACCTGAATCCGTCAATGGAGCATTGTCCTGATCGGTCAGAACATTTACATATTCAGAGCGCCACGCTCGGCCTTTATCAAAAGACCGCAGCCGGCTTCGAACTACACTTGTTGCTATTTTTTGCGCATCTACGTTGATCGAGGTGTAAACCTGGAGTCCGCCCTGCGCAACCCGTGTTGTGTATTTTTGTTCCAGATATCTTCGTATCTCTTCTACCGGATAGTCCCAGGCTGTCGATTTTGGAAGCGACTGGTAATATGCCGAATCAGCTAATTTGATCGGCTTGGCTTTAGCCGCATTTGCTTCCGCCTGTGTGATATGTCCGTATCTGGCCATTTGATCGAGTACAATGTTCCGGCGCATTTTGGCCTTGTCCATATTTCTCGTCGGCGAATACTCAGGAGACTTCGGAATCGCTGCCAGCAGTGCGGCTTCTTCCAGATTCAGATCTTTAAGAGTTTTACCAAAATATGTTCTTGCCCCGGCTTCAAATCCATAAGCACCGGCGCCCAGAAAAACATAGTTCATGTACATCTCGAGAATTTGATTTTTTGTATAAAACCGTTCGATCTCGAGCGCCATCAGCCATTCGTTGACCTTACGCGTAAGCGTCTGGTCTCTTGAAAGGAATAAATTTTTGGTCAACTGCTGAGTTATGGTCGAAGCACCTTCCCGTTTTCCTGAAGTGATGTTTTTGAATACCGCGCCGGCAAGTCTGTACGGATCGATCCCCATGTGATCGTAGAATCTGTAATCTTCTATCGATAGAAGCGCATCTTTGACCACTTTTGGAATGTCCTTTTCTTTCACGGGAATCCGCTTTTCGATCGCAAATTCCGCAAGAACCGTTTCGCCGTCATCGGCATAGATCTTTGTCACCTGAGGCGGGCGATAAGTGGCGAGCGCGGACACCTCAGAGGCGTATCGGGAATTGTTTAGATAATAAGAACCGAGTATCCCGGTAAGTCCGCCGGCAGATAAAGCCAAAAACAGTGCGACCGGAAACCACAGGATCTTCCAGTAATTACGCTTCTTTGTTACGGATTTAACTTCCTTAGCTTCGAAAATACTTCCATCTTTTGCCATAACTTACAATAACTCCTAATTGACAAATCGCCTCATTTTAACACTTATTACAAATCCTATCGCGATAAAAGTAGAGGTTACCGCCGAAAGCCCCGCACTCATCAGAGGCAATGGTACGCCGATCACCGGCAGAAATCCGAGCACCATTCCGATATTTATAAATATCTGGAAGGTCAGCGCACCGACGATCGACATGATCACCAGCATCCCGACCCGGTCGGGCGATTGCCTGGCCCCGACAATAAGCCGTGAAAGCAGCAGTGCATACGCAAGTAGAAGTGAGATACATCCGACAAATCCGGTGTTTTCAGCGGTTACTGCAAAAATAAAGTCGGTTTGCGGCTCAGGAAGAAACTTGAGCTCGCTTTGCGAAACGCCTTTATCGCCTTTTATTCCAGTCAATTTCCCTTTTCCGACGGTGATTATTGATTGAAACGTATGATAACCGTAGCCGCGCGGATCAGCATTTTCCGGGTCCAGAATAACTTCTATCCGCTCTCGCTGGTAGCCTTTGATCGCACCTGTCTGCACGCCGATCATGTAGGATGCCGGGACAAAGATCACTGCCGCGACGAGCGTTATCAATACGTAACGCATTTTTACGGCAGAAAGAAACATGACCACTGCAATGATCGGGAAATATGTCATAGCCTGACCGGCGTCCGGTTCCAGCATGATCAGCCCGACCGGAAGTGCAAGTATTGCACCGCCGATCATCACTTCCTTAAATCGGAGCGATCCCAGTTTCCGGTTGCCGAAATACTTTGCGAGCATCAATACAACGGGAATCTTGACAAATTCGGAGGGTTGAAACCGGCCGATCAGCGGGATCTGCAGCCATGCCCTTTGACCATTGATCTTTACTCCTAATCCGGGTATAAGCACCAGAACAAGTAAGATCAACCCCAAAACGTAGAAGAATGGCGCGGCGTCGATCAGCCGCCGGTAGTCGGTAAATGCAACTACCGTCATGGCAATCATTGCGATCACCAAACCGTAGATCTGTTTTGACCAGTACGTTTCATTAGGCAGCGCATTATGAATCTGCCAAACACCGAATGCACCGATCGATACGGCGAGCAGCACCGTCAGCCAGTCAAAATCACGTATTTGTCTTTTTTCGATCACCGAAACCATTTTTAATTCCGTTTTTTCGCTGTCGTTTCAGAATCCGGAGTGTCGCCGGAATCTTCTTCTTCCACTTTCGGTTTGCCTAAGTTTACGTAGGCTTCAAAAACACTCTTTACTGCAGGTGCTGCGTGTGTACCGCCGAATCCCGAATTTTCGATTATAGCGATCACCGAGATCTGCGGATCATAGGCCGGTGCAAACCCGACAAACCACGCGTGGTCTTTTAAGTGCCCGATATCTTTTCCGAGTTCTGTAACCTGTGCCGTTCCCGTTTTCCCCGCGATTGGAAATTCAGCCCCCATCGAGATCCGGCTTGCAGTACCGCCGCCCATTACAACACCGTACATTCCGTCCAAAACAACCTTGTTTTGCTCGGGCGTCATCGGAATGATTTTGAGTTTGTCCTGTTTATAAGTTATTGCAGGGCGACCCGGAACATAATCAGGCGAATTTTTATCACCCACCGCGCCGATCTCTTTAAATTCTTTCAGCAGATGCGGAACATACAGCTTTCCGCCGACTCCGACGCTTGAAACCGCCCGCAGCATCGAGATCGGTGTGACGATAACAGTAACCTGTCCGATCGAAGCAAAAACGGTTTCAATATCGACCCATCTTCCGCCATATCTTTTTTCGACCGATTCCCTGTAGTATTTCGGCGTCCTGCTCGTCACTTCGTTTGGGAGATCTACGCCGGTCGGTTTGTCATACTCGAACATTTCGACCATGTCGATGATTCCTTCGAGCCCCATTTTTAGTCCGAGACGGTAGAAATATCCGTCGCAGGAATGCGTAATAGCGGTTTTGAGATTCGGAGATCCATGATTCCCCATACAGCGTGTGTGTTTGCTGCCGATCGTTATTCCGCCGCCGCAAAGCAAATTTGAGCTTGCTACAGTGATCTGCCCCTGTTGAAGTCCCGCTACGGCCTCAGGGATCTTCCAGGTCGAACCCGGAGGATATCTTCCCTGAATTGCCCGGTTGTAAAGCGGACGATCTTCATTTTGCCAGTAAGCAGCGATCTGTCTCTTGCCTTCCGGTGTTCCACTTCCCTGAACAAATATATTCGGATCGAAGGACGGGGCTGAAGCCATCGCCAGTATTTCGCCGTTCTGAGGATTGGAAGCGATTATCGAGCCGCGTTTCGACGGTGAATTTTGGAGAGCTAATTCCGCCGTTTTCTGAAGTTCATAGTCGATCGTCAGGTAAAGATCTTGTCCGGCCTGCGGCTGCACGGCTTCGATCTCGCTCTGAACCCTTCCGCGACTGTCAACGATAACTTTCCGGTACCCGTTTCTGCCGCGCAGATACTGGTCATAGTATTGCTCAACGCCGCCCTTACCAATAATATCGCCCGGCCGGAATCCTTTCTCCTGATACTCCGGTTTTTCGAGCTGTTTCGGACTAATTTCGCCTACATAACCCAAAACGTGTGCCAGTGATTCTCCGAGCGGATAAAACCTTTGCGGCTGAAGTTCTATCCTGAGTTCGGGGTATTCAAGCGAATGCGTTTCGACCCAGGTTATGTCCTCAAGATTCGCGTTTTCTTTTAATACGAGGGTCTCATATTCAGGCCGGGTTTTTATCAGATCGAGCCGTTCTTCGACAAATTCAACGTCAACTCCAAGTCCCGTTGCGTACTCATCAACTCTGTCCCGAACATCTATATCCTTGATCGGCTCGTGGTTGAGCGTAACGTTGTAAGTCGAACGCGAATCGACAAGAAGTTTTCCGTTTCGGTCAAAAATCGCTCCCCGCGGCGCGGGTATCCTGATAACTCTGATACGTTGATTCTGAGCCCTTTCGGAATAGTATTCACCCTTGTTTATCTGCAGATGATACAGCCGCACGCCGAGGATGCCGAGCAGTATAAAGCCGATCACCTGAATGGTTCCGATCCTGATCGATAGATTCTGTGCGTAATCGTGAAGCTTCATGGCTATTTATTTTCTTCCAAGACGAATCGGGTTCCGGCGTCTGGTCTGACGGCGCGGAGCAAAATAGTCCTTTTTCCGGCGCCTGAGCGAACTTGATGAAAAACTATCTAAAAACAGGTAAATAAAAGTTCCGGCGATCGTAGTGCCGATAAGGGTGTACGCCATTGTTATGATCAACGGGTTGTAGAGATTCTGTCCGAGCAGCCGGTGCATTCCGAAATATACCAGATCGTCCAATAAACAAGCACTTGCTATGACGGGGATGCGCAGGAGAAGGTTGTCCAGGTAGACCCTTCGCGCGATCTCGGAAATGACAAAGGCGACGAGCGTTTTTGAGAATCCGTTGGCACCTAAAAGTCCTCCGCTGAGGGCATCGACCGCGATTCCGGCAAACGTCCCGAAGAATAGGGCTTTGATCGAATTTCGCTGAAGAGCTGCGTAAACGACGATTATCAATGGAAGATCAACATACGCAAACGGCTCCGCGACGTTCCGCAGCGTCCACTGGAGCACTATCGCGACGATCAATGCTATTGTGATCTTTAAATTCTCCATCGTTCAGACTACTTCTTTTCTTTCAGCGATTCCGATTTTTCTTCTTCGTTCACCGCATTCGGCAAAGCCTCTTCATATTTCGGACGCGGCGGAGGTGTGTAAAGAAGGATCGCAACCTCCTGCATCGAATAAAGATTCGCGCTCGGCTTGATAAATATCTGGTGCGGAACGGTTGCCGAACCGGTTCTGACTTCGATCACTTCACCAAGTTTGAGCCCGGGCGGGTAAACACCTCCTTGACCCGTTGTATAAACAACGTCGCCGACCTTTACCGTTTCGTATCCCGGAACATAATGCATTTCCAGTACATCTTTATCGCCGGTTCCCTTGACGACTCCGAGCGCATTCGAAGAACCGAGTTCGCCGACTATCGCTCCGAGTCCGGACTTGTCGCGCGTGATCAGGTCGATCTGTGCGGTAAGAGGACTGACAGCGGTTACCCTTCCGACTAAGCCGCCATTAACGACGATCGGCATATTCAGCTTGACGCCGTCGAGACTTCCGCGGTTTACGATCGCTGCATTGAACCAAACCGAGGTATCGCGGCCTATGACCTGAGCGGGAATGATCTTTATTTCGGAATCGGTCTTTAGTTCGAGAAGTGATTTCAGCCTGCGGTTTTCAACCGTCAGTTCCTTACTTTCCTGAACAGCCACTTCAAGTTCCTGAATTTTCTGTTTAAGTTTATCGTTTTCGCTCTGGGCAGAACGAAGATTTGTCAGGTAATTGATATATCCCGTGACGGCCGAACCGATCGTCGTGACCGGAGACTGGATAAAATTTGCCGCGGCCTGAGTCCAAACGCGTATCACCCTCTCTTCATTTTCGGCGCGCGCGTCATAGGCCATGAGTATAAAATTTGCGAGGAGCAGAACAATAAGCAGCCACGGCGTCAATTTCCAAACTTCTTTTTGACTTCTTTCAAGTGCCATTTATTTGATGAGACTTCGGGCCGAGCAAAACAGTGATCGGGAAAAACCGGCAAACCTGCCGATCTCTCCCCGAACCATCGCTTGGTGATAACTTGCGCGGACTACGGACCTAACTTCCGGTCATGAGAGAATTATCCCATTTTACGCGCTTGAGGAGCTCGATATCGGAAAGCATCTTTCCCGTTCCGAGCACAACCGATGAGAGAGGATCATCAGAAACGACAACCGGCAGCCCGGTTTCAACCATTAATCGCTTGTCAAGATTTTTGAGCAATGCACCGCCGCCGGTTAAAACGATCCCGCGCTCTACGATGTCTGCCGAGAGTTCCGGTGGTGTTCTTTCGAGTGCGACGCGGACTGCGTTGATAATTGTCGAAACAGAGTCTGAGAGTGCTTCCCTGATCTCCTCATCCGTGATCGTGATAGTTTTGGGGATCCCTTCGATCAGATTTCTTCCGCGGACTTCCATAGAAAGCGGTTCTTCAAGCGGAAAACCCGAACCCAGCGCGATCTTGATCGCTTCAGCCGTCCGCTCACCGATCAGCAGATTGTATTTTCTCTTGATATACTGCGTGATCGATTCATCCATTTCATTACCCGCAACGCGGACCGCGCGCGAATAGACGATACCTGACAATGAAATAACCGCGATATCCGTCGTTCCGCCGCCGATATCAACGACCATGTTTCCGTGCGGTTCAGTGATCGGAAGCCCGGCGCCGATCGCGGCCGCCATTGCTTCTTCAACAAGATATACTTCGCTGGCTTTCGCGCGATACGCGGAATCTTCTACAGCGCGGCGTTCAACCTGTGTGATCTCCGAAGGAATTCCGATCACGACACGCGGTCTAACCCAGGATTTCCCGTTATGTGCCTTGCGGATAAAATGCTGAAGCATCTTTTCGGTAACTTCAAAATTCGCGATCACGCCGTCTTTCATCGGACGGATCGCAACGATATTTCCGGGTGTCCGGCCCAGCATTTCTTTTGCATCGCGGCCGACGGCTTCCACCTGATTTGTGACCTTATTGATCGCGACGATCGAGGGTTCGCTAACGACGATCCCGCGTCCCCGTGCATAGACGAGCGTATTTGCCGTACCGAGATCGATCGCCAGATCACTTGAGAACAAACTAAATAAAGACTTAAATGCCATTCTGATAAATAATTCCTGTTTTATATTTTTATCTTAAATATTCGATGTTAAAAGAAAACCCACTTCTTTAAAAACCCCTTGATTTTCCGTATCAGCGGAAGACTTTCGCACGAATCACTTAACCATTAAGCATACACCAATTCAGCCTGTTTTTCCCATTGCGGTTGCATTAAATTTGACTTTTTTTGAGAAAAATATTCTAAAAACCCGCTTCGGTTTCCCGAAACGGGTTTTTAGAAGTTCTAAGCCCGGATCCGCGTCAAAAAATCAGCGGGGTCACTTTCTCAGCCGGGTCTCAAGACCATTGTCCTTTAATGAATTCCCGGTCGCCCTCTGAAGTTCGGCGATCGCTTTGTTAACCTCCGTCCGGGCCTGAAGCTCAGCGCTCCTCGCGTTCATCAGAGCGGTCTGACGCTCTAAGACCTTGTAAACATCAGAAAAACCGCTGTCCAGTTTTCTCTTTTCCGATTCGTACTGCTTCTCGCTGTTTTCCCGTGAAACAGATGCCGCCCGAAGTTTTGCGTCAGCCGTTTTCAGCATCTGAAGCGCATTCCTTACATCAACCTGGATCGACTGCTCAAGCTGCTCGCGCTGAATGTCTATCTTTTCACCCTGCACGAGACTCTTTCCAAGCAATGCTTTTTGAGTTTTCCCGTCGGCTGAAAATGAGAACGTCACACCGAAGCGATACGTCGGATACCGATTTGCAAAAATATCGGTCACCGAACTCAAATAGTTTCCCGTAAGTGCCGGGGAAACCGTTTGCGGAGGCGCGATCGGCAAAGGACTGATCGGCGGTCTGCTCGGATCTATACTGTTGACGCGATTTATCACGTCATTCAGCTTCTGCGCGCTTTCTGTATTTGAAAAGAAGCTCGCCGCATCGGGATTTGCTGTTCCGGCAATACCGTTTGAGGTATAACTCGCCGTTAGATCTATCTCAGGTTCCAACTGCTCTTTATAGAATTTCTGATCGTACTCATTTATCAATTTAGAAACATCCGAGATCTCGATCTCGATCCGATTCTCAAGCGCCAGACGAAGTGCTTCCGGAAGATCCGTTTTCGGTTTTTGGAGATCCACCGAATCGGTCGGAACCAATGATTCGCTCCAGATCGGATCCTGACGATTTACCGCTATCAGATTCTTAAGTGCATTCTCGGCACGGTTGACCTGTTCAAGCGCCGAATAAACGTTTTGCTCAAGATTCGCAACCTGCGTTTCGGCAGCAATGATATCTACCGGCGCAAGAATTCCTTCGTCAACAAGGCGTTTGTTATGCTCGAACTGTTCCTTTGCATCGCTTACGCCGTCCCGCTGTACCTGAAGATTTCGGAGTGTAAATGCCAGATCCCAATATGCCCGTTGAACATTTACCGTAATATCGATCGCTTTCTGACGAAACTGTTTGTCCGTGATCGAAAGGTTTTGCTTGGCGAGTTCGATGTTTCTTCTCCCGTCATCATATTTCCGGCCGCGAAACAGCGGCTGGACGATCTTAAACTCAAACGAGGAGTTAAACTGCGGGCTGAGTATCGAGACCGGACTGTCTGTCGTTGAGCGCCGGTTGCTGAATGTAAAGCTGTACGCTGTTCCAAAGTTTTTGACAAAACCCTGATAGCCGATGTCGGCGACCAAAGCCGTATTAGTAGTCGCCGGATTGTTGATAAAAATACTTACATTCGGAACACTCGCGCGCTCATAAAACGTGTTTCCCGTGATACGCGGACTAAAGAATCCTTCAGATGCGCTCAGGTCAAATTCGGCGATCTTCACATCTTTTCGCGAAACTTCGATGTCTTTATTATTTTCGAGCGCTTTTACGATCGCTTCACGTAATCCGAGCGGTCTTTGTGCGAGCATATTTACACCAACTCTGCCCAGCTCGGGAAGCTTTTTATCCGTCGATTCATAATCCGGTGCTATCGACGGCACGCCAGCGAGTTTTTCGGGTGAAACATCCTGCGAATCGTCAACCGGCATCGGATCTGCGGCGTCGACGGGTGTCGGAGACGGAACAGGTACGCTGTCCTGTGCTCTTGTTTCGCCAATACTGAAGAAAGCAAAAGCTATAAGTAATATTGCGTATAAAAACCTCTGATCAAATCGATTCATAAAACCAAAAACCTCATGCGGGTTGCTTGATATGATATGTATGTATAATTTCCCGCTTAAAGCTGATCCGTCTTATCCAAAACGGCCGCTGTGCCCATCCCTTTAACTTTTCCAGATCAAACTAAATATAGAACTCGCTGTTTCCACGGTTTTTCGCCGTACAACATCCATTCCTTTCGTCAGTTTCTGAAACACGCTCAAATTTCCGAGATCATCAAAATATGAATAAAAAACCGGAACTGCGAGCAGCGTCAGAAGCAGACAGAGGGCCTGACCGCCGACGATCAGAACACCGACCGAACGGTTTGTGCCGGCACCCGCTCCGCGCGCGATAACGAGCGGGATCATTCCCGCGATCAGAGCGATCGTTGTCATCAGGATCGGACGAAGTCTGTCGCGGTTGCCCTGCATGATCGCGTCGTACCTGTTCATTCCCTTTTCACGAAGATTGCTGATGTGGTCGATCACAAGGATCGCGTTCTTCTTAACCACGCCAAAAAGGAGCAGCAATCCGAGACCGGAGAAAATATTTACACTTTGTCCGGCGATCAGTATCGACAGGATCCCGAACGGGATCGCGATCGGCAGCGTCAGCAGGATCGTGATCGGGTGGATAAACGATTCAAACTGCGCCGCGAGAACGATGTACATAAAGATAAAGGACAAGATGATCGCCAGCAGGAAGTAGAAACCCGCCTTTCCGAGTTCTTTTGACTGTCCTACATATCCAGCCTGATAGCCTGCCGGGATATTCAGTTCCCTTAGCGTCTTGTCTATATCAGCCTGGATCGCAGTTGCAGATCCGCCGGGCCGCGTATTCGCAAGTATCGTGACCTGCCGCTGGCGGTTGATCCGGTCGATAGCAGATGGTCCGGTCCCCTCTTTTGGTTTGACCACTTCGCTGAGGGAAACGGCGCCAAGTTTTGAAGACGGTACGACGAGCCGGTCGAGGGCGTTGATGTCGTTTCGGAAATTCTGCTTTGCCCTGACGCGAACTTCGTATTGCTCGGTGCCTTCTGTAAAAGACGTCGCTTCCTGCCCGGCGACGAGAATATTCAGCGCCTGTGAAATATCGCCGACGCGGACGCCGAGATCAGCAGCCCTCTTTCTGTCGATCGAAAACTGCAGTTCGGGTTTTCCGCTGATCAGCGTTGTGTCAACGTCAACCGCGTCCTTGTTGCTTTTCAGGACTTCGACAAACCGGTCTGAATACTTCTGAAGTACTTCGAGATCCGGTCCGCCGATGAAGAATTGAACGTTCGCGTTTCTGAAACCGCCGCCTGAGAAAGCCTGAACCTGCTGTACCGCGGTACGGAGCTCCGGCGGATATTTCTTCATCATCTCGCGTGCATCACTCATCATCTCTTCCTGAGACTTCGAACGCTCGCTCAGATCGCTCAGTTTGACATAAATCGAACCCGCGTTGACAACGCCTTGTTGTCCGCCGCCGACCGTTACAAGCGTATCCGTCACGCCTTCAAACCTTCGGATCTCACCGGCGATCCTCTCCATCAATACTGTTGTTGCCTGAAGCGAGGTTCCCTCATCGGTCCGCACTGAAACTTCAAATTGCGATTGATCGTCCACCGGCAAAAAGTTCTTTCCGACCACCATAAAGAGCGGAACTATGCTCAGCACTACGAGCAAACAGGCAAGGGCTATCACCCATCGGTGGCTCATCGAAAAGACAAGCATCTTCGTATAAACCGAGTCGATATGCTTGTAAAACCAAGAATCTTTCGAACCGTGCTGTGATTCGGTTTTAACCGGATGCGCACCTTCGGATAAGTCTCCGGAATCTGGAGCATCTTCTTTAGCAATCAGGTGCGGATTGAGATCGTCGGGGCTTTCAGTGACAATTCCCGGCTCTTCAATTTCAGATTCGGCGGCCAAGTCGTTCGTCAGCTCTTCCGGATCTTCGGTGTCTTCTTTTTCTTCCGGCGGTTTCCATTTGATGAGTCGCGCCGCAAGCATCGGCGTCAGCGTAAACGAGACGATAAGTGAAACTCCGATCGCAAACGCCGAGGTAAGCCCGAACGACGACATAAAGCGGCCGACAATACCGCCCATAAAACCGATCGGAACAAATACCGCCATCAGTGACAGCGTCGTCGCCAAAACCGCCAGTCCGATCTCTTTTGTTCCTTCGATCGCCGCCCGGTAAGGGGACATTCCCTTTTCCTCGATAAAGCGGTAAATATTCTCGAGCACCACGATCGCGTCATCGACCACGATCCCGACCATCAGCGTCAGGGAAAGCATCGTGATATTGTTAAGCGTGTAGCCCATCGCATACATCAATGCGAATGTAGAAATGATCGAGGTAGGAATTGCGATCGCGGCGATCAGCGTTGAACGGAAATTCCACAAAAACAGGAAGATCACGATCGTCGCCAAAATACTGCCGATCACAAGGTGTTCTTCGATCGAGCGGAGCGAAGCTTCGATAAATACGGAGTTGTCGCCGATTATTTCAATCGTATAACCCTTCGGAAGTCCTGCCTGAACCTCCTTCAA
This sequence comes from Pyrinomonadaceae bacterium, assembly GCA_041394785.1. Classification (GTDB taxonomy): domain Bacteria; phylum Acidobacteriota; class Blastocatellia; order Pyrinomonadales; family Pyrinomonadaceae; genus Aridibacter. Next base: position 41,767 of record JAWKHO010000009.1, read on the forward strand.
AACTTCCTTGATCTCATGCGCTACTGCAACCGTATTTTCGCCGGACTGTTTGGAAACGATCAGCGTTACGGCCGGTTTTCCGTTTAGAAATGATTGGGAGCGTAGTTCTTCCGCACCGTCTTCAACAGTTCCGAGATCCTTGATCTTTACTTCATAATTGTTGCGAGTTGCGACTACGACATTTTCAAAATCTTCGGCTTTCTTAACTTTTCCGAGCGTCCGTATATTTACTTCGCGCGCACCTTCATCTACCCGGCCGCCCGGAAACTCGAGATTTTGGACACGAAGCGCAGCGGTTACCTCGACCGGCGTGATGTTAAACGCACGCATCTTGTCCGGATCAACCCAAACATTGATCTGCCGTTCACGTCCGCCGACGATCTGAACCTGCCCGACTCCGTTTACCGATTCGATCCGCTCCTTTACTTTGTTTTTCGCAGTCTCGGTAACTTCCCGCAGGCTGTCCGGCGAAGAAACCACGATCCTTAAAACGGGCGCGGCATCCGAATCGAGCTTTTGGACAGTCGGCTGTTCGGCAGTTTCAGGAAGATTCGGTATCGCCTGCTGCACGCGGTTTTCTACTTCCTGCGCCGCGATGTTTACATCTTTTTCGAGGATAAACTGGACAAATACCTGACTTACGCCTTCAAGCGACGTTGAACGCAATTCATCGATCCCGCTGACGGTATTGACAACTTCCTCGATCTTTTCCGTGACTTCGGTTTCGATCTCGACAGGTGAAGCACCGGGATTTACGGTCGTGATCGTGATCGTCGGAAAGTCGACCTTTGGAAAAAGATCCACTCCCAATGAAAAAAACGAAAATGCCCCGACAACGACGAGTGACAATATCAACATCGTTGCAAATACCGGACGCTTAACACATATTTCTGCTAACCACTGCATAATTTACAAAAAGTCCCGAGTCTTGAGTCTGATGTCCAATGTCCATCGCTCAAAAATCATAATTTCTTACTTAAACTTAGTTCCGCTAAAACTCGAATTTTTAAATAATTCATAAAACCACCGATCAATTTGCCGGTCTGATTAAGCTGTTCGTATGCGGTATCAAATTCCGCCTGCGAAATACACTTTAAATTTCTTAATTTTTGACATGCGATTTTTCTCTTTAGCCCTTTTTTGAGCGGATCGAAACTACGCACTACCTGACAACGGACTTTGGACAACGGACTCGGGACAATCTATCTCGCAACGATCACGCCGTCACTCAATTTATCGACATTCGAAACTGCCACGACCTCGTTTTCCTTTACATTGAGCTTTATCTCGATCATGTCGCCCTCAAGGAGTCCGAGCTGAACCAATCTCTCATTTGCTATTCCGTCTTTGATCACATAGACCAGATTTTGCTCGCCGCTCGCTTTTACCGCGCGCGCCGGGATCATCACCGCTGTGGCCGGCTGAGACTGTGTGATCCGGACAGTCGCAAATTGTCCCGGTTTTAATAATCCGTCGACATTTTCGATCTCAGCCTCGACGGTTAAAGTTCTCGATTGCGTATTCAAACTCGGAGAGATCCGTGTCACAGTTCCGGCAAATTTTCTGTCAGGAAAAGCCGAAACCTGGGTTGCAACTCCCTGACCTACTGCGACTTTCCCGATATCCTGTTCCGGAACGTCGATCTTCAAACGTAAAACCGCCGTTCGCACGATCGTTGCGATCTTTGCATTCGGCTGGCTCGGCGAGATATATTCGCCGGGGTCGGCATTTCTTTCGGATACAAACCCGCTGATCGGCGCATAAACAACGTTGTCGCTGACGGTTTTTCTCGCCTGATCGACCTGGGTTTTTGAGGCCGCCAGTGCCGACTGCGCGATTCCTACCTGAGCTTTTGCGGATTCGACAGCTTTCTCAGCGGTAGTTATCGCCTTGATCGCGACAGCCGCGTTTGAGCGGGCTTCGTCAAGCTGTCCGATCAATTGATCGCGCTGTGCTTTCGCCTTGTCGTAGGACGAACGCGAAACATCACCCGTCTGAATAAGCTTTTCGTGCCGCGCCAATTCTCTTTCAGCCAGAGTCAGTTGCGCGGTTATCGATTTGACCTGCGAAAAATCCTTAATCTGGAATGTTTCGCCGTCGCCGATCCCGAGCCTGACTTGCGTCTGACGAAGGTTCGCAATCGCCTGCTGCACGCCCGCCTGAGCCTGATTTACTGCACTCCGCTGCTGTTCGACCTGCGCCTCTGCCTGACGTAGGCGAATTCGCGCGTCACTCGCATCAAGCTGAACGAGCGCATCACCCTTTCGGACATAGCTTCCGATATCGAAATTCACGCGTTCGATCTTTCCGGCGATCGTCGGTGCAACGTCGGATTGAGCATCGCTGGCGAGAGTCCCCGTAGCTTCTAAATAGGTCGGGATCTGCTGGGTTTTTGCCAGGACGGTTTCGACATTTACCGCCTGGGTTTCCGAATTGCCTTGCCCGTTAGAATTGGCATCAGCTGCACCCGAACCGCCGCATGCCGCTCCCAGCAAGCCTGCGAAAATCAATAAGATAATAAAGTTTATCAATCTGAATAATTGCATATGAATTTATCTCGTTTCAGTGATCCTTATTTTTTAATTCCGTTTAAAAATAATGTGGCAAATTCTCTCGCCGCGTCTTCGTTGGAAATTTTCAGGATCTTCTGATCCGTATCCCACAAAAGATTACTTAATGAATGATGGACCATCATTCCGACAAACGCTCTTACCGCCACCTTTGGCTCGATCTTGCGAAAGACTCCGTCCCTTTGCCGCTGATGGATGTACTCACCAAGGAATTCATACATCCCGGCAACAAAGCTGTCGAAAAACATTCTTGCAAGATCGTGTCTTTCAAGTGCTGAATATAGAAGAAGTCGCATAAAGTCCCGATCCTCTTCATGATGCGTAAAAGCGTCAAGCGCCATTCCGTAAAAAACGCCGAAATCGTCCTTTGCTTCAAGCTGATCTTTGATCTTTTCAAACGGATCTTCGAGCCCATGATTGCAGGCTTTAAAATCGATGATGTCGGCGTACAGTTCTTCTTTATTTGCAAAATGTTTGAAAACCGTGGCTTCTGAAACACCAGCCTCTTCAGCGATCCGCTTGGTTGTCGTTCCCTGAAAACCATGTTTGGAAAATTTCTGCATCGCGATCCGTAAGATCTGCTCGCGGCGCTCATCGCCCGCCATCCGCGTTACATTTTTTCCCGTCTTTTTCACCATATTCTTACCCTGAACTCACCGAAGTAAGTACTTACTAACTTGCAAGATTCGCATTTGACGAATAACATTGTCAAGTCAGGCGAGGTTAATTCCTGCTGAACTTTTTCCAAGTTCAATTCGTTACAACGGTAGCGGGAATTGACACATCAGAAAGTTTCGTTTGATTAAGCGGCCGAAACGGGCCGGTAAGCATTTAATAGTGAATACTTTGGGAAGGAGTAAAAAATAAAATGTCAGATTTTGAAAAAGAAGTGGAAAAGGCGGAAAAGGAACTGGAACAGAGTCTTGTTCCGGTGATCGATGAAAAAGGCGACAGCAGCTTTGATGATGAATATTTAGGAGACTTAAAAATGCACGCACAGGAATACGGACAAAAGATCCAGGATGCCGCCGGAAAAGCAAAGGATTTTGCCAGCGAAAAACTTGCTCAGGCAGGCGATAAATTTAACGAATTAAAGGATAAAGATCCGAAAGAGCTTATTGAAGACGCAAAAGAATATGCGCGTCAGAAGCCCGCTCAAACGATCCTCATTTCGGCAGCGGTCGGATTGGTGATCGGTTTTCTTCTGAAAAGAAAATAGACCGGAAAAATAATGCAGCTCAGATCGAAAAGCGAAGCCTTTGCTTCGCTTTTTTTGTTTTCCCGTTTAGTTTGCCGCGGAATGCGTCTTCATATTCGGCACGAAGAAGAAAACTGCCGGATGAAACGATCTTGTCTCCGACAAATATTCCTTCGGCCACCGGAAAAGCACTATCCTTTTCCTGTCCGAGTCTTACGGGCCGGATAATAAATGTCTTCGGATCTTCTGTGGCTTCAAAGACAACTTTTTGATCGCCGATCATCTGAACCGAATCCTTCGGAATAAGCGGGGCAGTTCTTTCAGAACCGCCAAGCGATGCGTATGCAACATTTACATACTGGCCGATCTTTAATTTCTGTCCCGGATTTGCGATCTCGATCCTGACCTGGGCCGTCCGGGTCTTTTCATCCAGATTCGAATCTACATACGTGATCCGTCCGCGAAAAAGTTCTCCCGGAAAAGCTTCGGTTGAAACACTTGCACCGCTTCCTGTCCGCAGTTTTCCAAGATCCCTTTCATAGACCTGTCCGATCACCCAAACCGTCGAAAGATCGGTAACCTGTGCGAGCTTTCCGTTCGTCGAGATCACCTCACCCTGATTGGCAATTCGCTCTGTGACGGTTCCGGAAACCGGCGATGGAACAGATAGTTCCGAACTTATCTGACTTGCAGATATTAAGGAGTTTACGCGGTGCCGCGGAAGGCCGAGAACAACCAGTTTCTCACGGACGGACGCGATCTCAGACTGCTGGCTTCTGACCTTTGTCAAAAACTGGTCGATCTCGTTTTTTCTGGCGGGATTTATCTTCAGAATTTCCCTTGCCCGCTCAAACCTTTTTTTTGCTTCATCAAGCCTTGCCATTGAAGTCTGGTGCATTGCCTTGACCTGTTCGAATTCATCCCGGCTTTCGGCGCCGATCTCGACCAGCTTTTCGACACGCCTGAAATGGCTTTCATGTCGGATGTGCTCGGCTTCGGCGGTTCTCAGTTCCGCTGTTCGTTTGTCGAGTTCATCTTTTGCTTCCTGTGAAACTCCTGAAAGATCGAGCGCTCTTTTGTAGCGCTTTTGAGACTCATCAAGCTCCGCCTTCATCGAGAGGTATTTTGACTGCGTCTGCGCCAATTCTTCGCTGGCGATCACTGCGATCGTCTGTCCCCGTCTGACGAATTGGCCGAGATCTGCATTGATCGATCTCACCACGCCTGAAACCTGCGAGATGACCGGTGTTTGCTTATAATCATTCGCACGAACGACTCCAGTCGTTGTCTCCCTGACAGCAGCTCCATCGAAAGTTTCGCCGACTTCGACGATCTTCAACCCGGCTGCCGCAAGCTGTGCATCGGAAAGCGTGATCTTCTCCTCACCCGCCGGAAGTTTTCCGCCGGAATCCGAATCACCGCCAAACGAGGTATTTCGCGGAGCGGGAACCGGCCGTCCTTCGTCGCCTTTGATCAAAAAATACCAGGCAGCAAATGCAGTTACGCTGATCAGAACTACTGACAAAATGCCCGTGATCAATAGCTTTCTTAACGAACTATCGTCATTCTTTGGCGTATCATCAACAACAATGTCCGCGCTGCTCAGATCGGATTCAAATTCATTTCGAGCCGACGGATTTTTTTGATCTTCCCGAATTTTATTTTCTTTACCCATTTCTTTCTTCGTTTTCGGGCGGCAGCACTTTTATCTGCCGCAATGGATTATTTTCTCTATTTCGATATCAGTTCCGGCGCATTCACGGCCCTGAGAATATCTACACGTGCTTTGTAAACCTCAAGCTGCGCATCGATCAAATTGTTTTCGAGTTCGAGATACCGTCGTTCTTCACCGATATAATCGAGAAGATCTTTGTCGCCCAGTTCGTATGTTTGCCAGACAACCCGTAAATTTTCCCTGGCTTGCTGTCTGACACCGTTCTCGTAGATCGTCAGCGCTCTTACGGCGCTTTCAAAGCGCAGAAATGCAGATGCGACTTCCCTTCGGACGGTCAATTCTCCAAACTCGAGTCGCTTTTGTGCAGCCTCGATCTCAAGTGTTCGCGATTCGATATTTCCCTGGTTCTTATTTCGGACCGGCAGCATCAGATCTACGCCAAAAGTTATAAAGTTTTCACCTACGACATTTGGCATAATTTCTACGGGTTCCTGATTAACGATGCGAGGCATAATTCTCGTCATCCGCTGAAACCCGAGAGAAACACCCGCATCAAGCCGGCCCTCGGAGCGCGCCTGCTCAAGCAGCGCGTTTCCAACCTCAATTGCCAGACGAAGTGACTCGAGGTCAGGACGCCGCATAATAGCTTGCCGCGCGGCATCCTGCTGAGACGGCAAGCCTTCGGTCAGATTATTAAAATCGCCTTTTAACCGGAGCGGCTGTGCCGGATCGATGCCTAAAACATTCCGAAGTTCAAGCAGTTTTACTCCGACATTTGCTTCAGCCATTTCCTTCATCGAACGAATACGATTCAGCTCGACGACGCTCATATTCCGTTCAAGCGGCGCGTTGCTCCCTTCCGAAACCTTCGCCGAGATCAGCTTGTATCCCTGCTCAACGTTCGCAACCAATTCGTCCAAAAACCGGAGCTTCTCGATAAGCGCGATCGAATCGCCAAACCGAAGACGCACATCGGCGGCAAGTTTTCGTTCGCTTTCGGCGAGCATTGCCTCTCTCATCTCAAATTCGGCTTCCGCTACGTCGATCCTTGCACCGCGGCGATTTCCCAATTCGAGCGGTAAGCTGACAGCCGCGCCCCCGCTGTAACGGTCTCCGATAATTCCTTCCTGTGTTCCCGAGATCTGAAGTCGCGGGTTCGGACGAAGCCCGGCCTGTTTGATCTGTGATCTGACGGATTCGAGTTCATCGCGCAGCGCTCTGATCTCGCCGTTTTTTTGAAGCGCGATCCTGACTGCTTCATCTGCCGTCATTCCGGCGGCCGGATCGAGATAGCGTCTGATACTCGAATTTACCTCAGGCATTATTTGCTTTGGCTCAACTTTTTTTACGGCAGGTTCGATCGCTATCTGTGCCGGCAAATTCGGTATCAAAACGACCAAGAAAATAAGAATCAACAGCCGCACATCAAGACCAATCGGAGAACTTTTGATCGAAAATGGATATGATTGCAAGAGATATCGGAATAACTGATAACTGATAGCTGATAACTGATAGCTTTTCTTTATCTGAAATCTCAAATCAGAAATTTGATTTTTGAAATTTGAAATCTGAATTCTGAAATTCGAACCTCTCTGAAATCTCAAATCTGAAACCTGAAATCTATTATTCCTCATCCGATTTACCTCTCTCATCCCGGCTAACAAACGCAGTTCCTTCACTACTTAATCTCCGCTCATGTATCCAGTAAAAGATCACGGGCGTGATGATCAAAACGTGGAGAAGGCTTGAAACCATTCCGCCCAAAACCGGCGTCGCTAGCGGTTTCATCACTTCCGCTCCCGTTGACGAACTCCACATGATCGGGAGGAGTCCGGCGACAACGGTAGTCACTGTCATTACCTTTGGCCGGAGTCTTAAAAGCGCACCTTCAACAACTGCATCAAAAAGATCTTTTTTGCTTAGCGATCCGAGTTTCTTGCGTTTTTTCTCGACCGCTTCCTCAAGATAGATCACCATTACAACGCCCGTCTGAACGGCGGTTCCGAAAAGAGCGATAAACCCGACCCAGACGGCAACCGAGAAGTTATAACCAAGCAGCCATTGCAGATAGACGCCTCCGGTCAGAGCAAAAGGCACTGCGAGCAGCACATGCGCAGCTTCGATCGCTGAGTTGTATGTCATGTAAAGCAGGCCGAAAATAACGAGTACAACCACCGGCACAACCAACAGCAGTCTCTGTTTCGCCCGCTGCTGGTTTTCAAACTGACCGCTCCAGGAAATGTAGTAACCCGGCGGCATCCGAACCTGCCGCTTGACGATCTCATCAGCCTCGGCAACAAATGACCCGATATCTCTTCCCCGAACATTGAGCAACACCGTTCCCTTCAAAAGACCGTTCTCGCTCTGGATCATCGAAGCACCGTTTGTCATTCGGATCTCTGCTACCTGTGATAACGGGATCGTCGTCCCGTCGGAAAGAACAAGCGGTATCCGGCCGATATTTTCAACCTTGTCGCGAAACTCGGGGGCGTATCTGACACGGATCGGAAACCGCTCGCGTCCTTCGATCGTTGTTGAAAGATTGGTTTCGCCGATCGATTTTTCGATCGCTTCGTTTATTGCTCCGACATCGATCCCAAAGCGCGCGGCCTCCCGGCGATCGATACCGATATCTATGTAGGGCGTGCCGATAACTTTTTCGGGATAGACGTCTCGTGCCCCGTCAACCGAAGAGACGGCGGCGGCAACTTCGTTGGAAAGTCTTTCGAGTGTTTTTAGATCGTTGCCGAAGATCTTCACGCCGATCTCGGAACGAATTCCGGTTGCGAGCATCTCGATGCGGTTGATGATCGGCTGTGTCCAGATATTCGTAACGCCGGGAAGTTTCAGTTTTGAATCCATTTCAGCGATCAGAGATTCGCGTGTTACACCCGGACGCCATTCCTCTTTTGGTTTTAGATGAATGATCGTTTCATTCATATTTACAGGCGCCGGATCGGTAGAAGAATCGGCCCGGCCGACCTTTCCGACCGCATACGAAACTTCCGGAAACGATGCGATAATTTCATCCTGCTTCTGAATAAGTTTCAGCGCTTCATCCATCGATATCGCCGGATCCGTTACGGGCATATACATCAGATCGCCTTCGTTCAGATTCGGCATAAATTCCGAACCGATTCCGACCGCGAGGTAAACTGCTCCGCCAAACAAAACCGCCGCAATTATCACAGCAACCAGGCGATTTTTAAGCGCCGTAACCAGCGCCGGTTTATAAAGTTTTTGAAGAAAACGCATCACCGGATTAGAGTCTTCGGCATGCATTTTTCCGCGCAGCAAAAATGTACAGAGCACGGGAACCAGCGTAACCGCGATTACAGTTGCGGCGATCATCGCAAAAGTCTTTGTGAAAGCAAGCGGGTGGAAAAGTTTCCCTTCGCGTCCCTCAAGAGCGAAGACCGGTATAAAAGCAAGAATTATTATCGCCATCGAGAAAAAAACGGGCCGGCCGACAAGCTTTGTCGATTCCAAAACGGCATTCCAAACCGCTCTCTTGTCAGCTGTATCGACATTGTTCTTTTCTATATATCGAAATGCATTTTCCGTAACGACGATCCCTGCATCGACCAATACTCCGATCGCGATCGCAATACCGGAAAGCGACATAATGTTTGATGAGATCCCCATAAAATACATAAAAAGGAATGACATCAAAACGGCGAGCGGCAGAGGGATAGAAACGATCAGGATCGAGCGGAAATGGAAAAGAAAAAGGATGTGAACGAGAGTTACGAGGATCAGTTCTTCGATGAGAGTGCGCGTCAGCGTTGAAGTCGCCCGGTTTATAAGCTGCGTCCGGTCGTAAAACGGAACTATTTTGACTCCTTCCGGAAGCCCGACCCCGATCTCACTGATTTTCTTTTTTGTCGCTTCGATAACGTCGAGAGTGTTAACGCCGTAACGCGCGATCACTACACCGCCGACGGCTTCTTTACCGTTCTTATCGAGCGCCCCGACACGGAATGCATCGCCGATCTTTACCGTTGCTACGTTTTTGACATAAACAGGTGTGCCGTTGCTCGATCCGATGACAATGTCTTCAACATCAGCAGCCGATTCGATCAAACCGATACCGCGGACAACCGCCCATTGACCGGATTGTTCGACTACGTTTCCGCCGACATTATTATTCGATTTACCGACAGACTCGATAATTTTTGAAACCGGAATTCCATAACTCCTGAGCTGGTTGGGATCAACGTCGATCTGATATTGCTGAACGTAGCCGCCGACCGATGCGACCTCGGCAACGCCTTTCACAGAATTTAGCTGATACCGGACAAACCAATCCTGCATCGTCCGGAGTTCGCGAAGTGAATACTTATCGGATTCGAGCGTATACCAGAATACCTGTCCGACGCCGGTCGCGTCAGGACCAAGCGTCGGTGTAACACCGGCCGGAAGCTGCCCGCGGACAACATTCAGGCGTTCCAGAATACGCGTTCGCGCCCAATATAACTCGACGTTTTCCTCAAAAATTATATTGATCATCGAAAAGCTGAACGCCGAACTCGCCCGTACAACCTTCACACCCGGTAATCCCTGGAGGTTTGTTACGAGAGGATATGTGATCTGATCTTCAACTTCCTGCGGCGATCGACCCGCCCAGTCCGTAAACACGATCACCTGATTTTCCGAGACATCGGGGATCGCATCGATCGGCGTATTGATCAATGCCCAATAACCGAAGCCCGCGATGCCCAAAAATAAGGCAAGCACGATCATTCGGTTTTTCAGCGACCATTCGATAATTGCGTGGATCATAAATCTTAAGTTGGTAGCAGATAGTGAGCTGTGAGCAGTTATTAGTAAGCAGGAAGCAGTAAATTTTAACTATATTTGCCGTACTTTTTCTTACCGCTCCCTGCCTTTTGCAACTGCTCACTGCTCACTGCTTACCGCTCACTGCTGACTCTAACCAGCCGTCATAGCAATCGTGGTTTTCCCTGTTTCCGCTCCTTCAAACGAAATCTGCGCAGACCATTCTCCGGCCATTTCTATGGTTACTTTTCCTTTGAACTGCCCGGGGGTTCCGGTTGTCGAAAGCGCGGCGGCATTATTCATTTCTGCCATCGTGCCCATTGCGGGCATATTGAAATTGAGCGATGCTGCCTTGATCTCCAAAGGCTTGCCGCTCGTGTCAGTAAATGAAAGCATTATTTCCTGTTCGCCGTTCTTTAGTTTTCCTTCGGCATTCGAAAGGATAACGTTGACATTTCCTTCCTTCTTTTCTGCTATCGTTTTCATTCCGCTTCCCGTCGCTGTTTCTCCTGCGCCGCCGCATGCCGCAGCAAGGGCGATGGCGGACAGAAATAATGTAAGTGCGATAATTTTTGTTGCTTTTTTCATATTTTCTTTCTCCCTAAATTGTTTTTATTATCTGATCGGTACAGCGAACGATAGTGAGCACCGCAATAAGAATTCACCATCGGAATTAACTACGCCTCTCGCTGCCGCTCGAAGTACTGATAAAACCTCTCAATTTCGATATCTCCTGCCGCGCTGCGTCCAGTCGCATTTCGCGGCTTCGCGTATTTCGAGTCCTTCCGCGCATTTCGCGGGAAACCTTCTTTCCTTCCGATCGGTACAGCGAACGATAGTGAGCAGCGCAATAAAAATTCAACATCGGAGTTAACTACGCCTCTCGCTACCGCTCAGAGTACTGATAAAACCTCTCAATTACGATATCGCCTGCCGCGTTGCATCCAGTCGCATTTCGCGCGAAGACGTCCGTTTAAACACAAAAAAATGCCTGATCTCAGATACACTGCACCTGAAAAAAGACACACTTCTGGTTTAAAACTAAATTAAGATTCTTTGGTGTTGGATATATTTAGGCAGGATCTGCCTTGTTTGATCGGGTATCGCGGAAGCTATCGCACTGCTTTCTTTTGGCGTGGTCGAAAAAAGAAATTCGAAAAGTGCAGCCTTTTCAGAAGCGATCACGACCGGTGTGAGATTTATTTGGCTATTTGAATTTGTCTTTCCCGGACTGCTCTGAGAACAAAGCAGCACCGCGCAAAGATATTTCGCATCCGGATTTACCGGTTTTTTGGCTTTTGCCGCTTCTTTGCAGCATTTCATCGGACAAACATTTTCTTTCGCAGACATGTCTCCGAGCGGTGCGCCTGAAACAACGCTAAAGCTGAGAATAAATATGAAAAATAATGTTTTTATCCGATTGATCATCCGTCTCGACTATATGCCATACAGAAATTCTATGTCAACACTACACATTCCCGGCAGATTTCCGATTATTCCCGGAAGGATGAAATATTTGTTTCAACCCATTCCCTTGCAACATCACGCGGCTGGCGATTTTTTCCATCAACCTCGTAATTAAGTTTTCTCATTTCGTCGGTGGAGATGGAATCCTCAAGTCTGTCGAATATTTCTCTAAGCACCGGCGAATTATCGAGAATTTCCTTACGTGCGACGAACACAGCCTGATAGGGCGGAAAGTATCGTTTGTCGTCCTCAAGCTGAAAAAGATCCAGCGCCGAGATCAAACCGTCGGTCGAATTCCCTGCGATGATATCGAGTTCTCCCGAAGAAAGTGCTCGATAGGTCAGCGCAAGATCCATTTCGCGCGGCTGTTTTGAGAAAGCGAATCCGTATGCTTTTCGAAATCCTTCGTATCCATCCGCACGCGACATAAAATCCTGTCCAAACCCGGCCTGCCAATTTTTTGCGAATTTTACCGCGTCTGAGATCGTCTTCAGGTTGTTTTCCCGTGCAATATCGCCGCGGACAAGTATTGCAAAATCATTTGCAAATCCAAGCGGCAGACTCAAACTCAAACCGAACTTTTCTTCATATTCAATCTTCGTCTGCTCGTAAACTTTTTTTGGATCCGTAAGCGGTTTGTTTTTTAGGATCGCGGTAAACGCCGTACCGGTATATTCCGGATAGACATCTATCTGATCTGAAGTCAGCCCGTCGTGCGCCAGATTACCTCCGAGTTCCAGCTTGCGTTCAACGCTTACACCGTTTTTCTCGAGCGTCTGCGCAAGGATCTCGGCAAGGATCACGGATTCCGTAAAATCTTTTGAACCGACGCGGATCTTTACTGCCTGATCTGCGGCAGTTCCTGAGATCAACGGTTTGATACTCGCAAACAAACTGAAACAAACCAGTCCCGCGATCAGCGTGAAAGATAATGCGGCCATTCCAATTCGCAGCTTTTTTGCCGTGTTTTGCGCGGAACTTTTCGGCTCAAAGAATTTGGCAATTTGCCCCAAACCGAAATCGGCAAGCAGGGCCAGAAAGGTTGAAAACAAAGCCCCCGCGAGGATCAGATTGTTATCGTTCTGACGAAGACCGCGAAAAATATAAGTTCCTAATCCTCCCGCACCGATCGCCGCTGCGATCGTTGCCACACCGACCGAAATGACCACTGCAACACGGATCCCGGTTAAGATCACCGGCATCGCAAGCGGCAGTTCCACTTGTCTGAGTATCTGCATATCGGTCATCCCCATTGCCTTTGCCGCTTCTTTTACCTTTGCATCGATCCCCGAAATCCCGGTAACGGTATTTCTGATCACCGGCAAAAGTGCATAAAGCGCAAGCGCTATAATTGCCGGCTTTGAGCCGATACCGATAAACGAGATAGGGATGAGCAAGCCGAACAACGCCAGCGATGGGACCGTCTGCATGATATTTGCAAAACCCAAAACCGGGGTCTGCAAAGACTTTTTACGCGTTAAAACGATCCCAAGCGGGACACCGGCAGCAACGGCAAACGCGGTCGAAACAAATACAAGAAAGATATGCTCGCTCGTAAGTGCGAAAATTTCTGACCAGTTTTGTTGTATGAAATCAATAAGATTCATCATTCAGATGGTGAGTGACAAGTAAATCGTGACAAGTGACAAGAAATGATAAATCTTGTTGCTTTTTGATTGAGACTGTAACTCGTTCCATTCACTTCTTTACGATCCTTATTCGCGGAAGCCCGTGCTGACGCGTAGGCTACAGACACATCCTCATCTTGTCACCTGTCACTCCTATCTTATCCAAGAGTCTCCAAATACTCCTGAACAAGCGGCAATTCAGACTTTCTGAATTTCTCCGGTGTTTCAACTAAGGCGATCTCGCCTCTGTCCATCAGACAAATTCTCGTTCCGAGCGCAAACGCTTCCTGAAGATCATGCGTCACAAAAACCGCGGTTTTTCCGATATCTTTTACGAGCTTTGCAAACTCTTTTTGGAGGTGACTCCGCGTGATCGCATCGAGTGCACCAAACGGCTCGTCTAGCAAAAGCAGATCGGGATCGGCGGCAAGCGCCCGTGCAACGCCAACTCGCTGACGCTGACCGCCCGAAAGTTCGCGAGGAAACCGGCGGCGGAATTTCTCCGGCTTTAGCCCGACCAGTTCTAGCATTTCGGAAGTCCGTTTCTCAATTTTCCCGGCATCCCATTTTTCAAGCCCGGGCACCAGCCCGACATTTTTTTCGACGCTGAAATGCGGAAAAAGTCCCGCTTCCTGCAGAACATAACCGATCCTCCGGCGGAGTTTGACGGCATCCCATTCTGTTGTCGCCCGGCCTTCAACCAGCACTTCTCCGCTTGTCGGTTCGATAAGGCGGTTTATAAGTTTGAGCGAAGTTGTTTTCCCGCATCCGGATTCACCAAGGAGGACAAGAATTTCGCCTTCTTTGATCTCTAAATTCAGATCCTTCAGAATGCGAATTTCGCCGACAGAAAAATTTACATCCTTAAATTCGACAATTGTTTTTGCGGGATCCGGCATTTGTTAAATTATGTTCGAAACGTTTGGTATTGCCAAACGGTTTAGGGAATTGACGGAGTCTCGTATTTACGTCGTCGAGACGTTTTTTTTGATTTGCTCTGAAGGAGCATTTGAAAATAGCCCGGCGATTTATCGCTGGAGAAGTTGCGACGAAAATTTGGAGTCCTGAAGGGACGACAGATCCTTTCGTCCCGTCGGGACTTCAAAATCACTATTCGGTCTACCCGGCGATAAATCGCCGGGCTATTTTCGAAAGTCCCGTTGGGACACAGAAGAATTTTCTAATTATGTAATCGAATAACGCGATTTCGGTGAACCAGGTATATTCCAGCACGTTTTCAATTCGATTCCCGATCACAAAAAAAACACCCTGCGAGATCTCCCCGCAAGGTGTTTGCTGCTAAAGCTAACCAAATTCTTATCGCACAGCGCGACGCGCCCGCATCGGACGCTTTCCGCGGAATCCGCGTGTTCTCAGTTTTGCAAATCCGCCTTCGGGAATTTCCTTTCCGCCAAATTCAGGTTTGAGAATGCGTTTTACTTTTTGCTTTGTCAGCCGTTCGATATCGCGCATCGCCATCTCATCGATCGGCGTCACAAATGTGATCGCTTGACCTTCATTTCCGGCACGGCCGGTTCGACCTACGCGGTGAACATAATCCTCAGGCGCTTCAGGCACGTCATAATTTATAACGTGTGAAACCGAATCGACATCGATCCCGCGCGAAGCGATATCGGTCGCAACCATGATCCGTGCTTTTCCGCGTTTAAACTCGCGTAGTGCCGCTTCGCGCTGAGATTGCGTGCGGCTTGAATGAAGCCGGTTTGCCCGAAGTTCGCGTGCCGTAAGAATATGCGCAAGACGGTCTGCGCCGCGTTTTGTCCGGGTAAACACGATCACTCTTTCAAAACTGTTGGTCTCAAGCAGATCCAAAAGCAATGCCGTTTTTGACGGCGCCGCCACAGGATAAGCAACCTGATCAACGGTTCTCGCCGTACGGTTTTGCCTGCTTACTTCTACAGTCTCGGGATCGCTCATTATCGAATACGCAAGCGTTTTTATCGAATCGGAGATCGTAGCCGAAAACAAAAGCGTCTGTCTTTGCTTTGGGACGACATTGAGGATCTCACGGATCGCCGGAAGAAACCCCATATCGAGCATCCTGTCCGCCTCGTCGAGGATCAGAGTTTCGACCATCGAAAGATTTACGGTTCCGCGTCTGACGTGATCGAGAAGTCTACCCGGCGTTGCGATCACAACATTTACACCGCGCCTGAGTTGGTTAATCTGTCTGTTCATACTCGCGCCGCCGATGATCGTCGCGCAGCGGAGTTTTTTCGGAGCAAGTTCGATATAGCTTTCCGTAATTTGCGAAACCAGTTCGCGGGTCGGCGCGACGATCAAAACTTTCACACCCGCTTTGTTTTGCGCGGCGATCTTCTGGATCGTCGGCAATAAAAATGCGGCTGTTTTCCCGGTTCCGGTTTCTGCACAGCCAATAAGATCCTCACCTTTCAGAATCGCAGGAATTGCCTGCGTCTGGATCGGTGTAGGTTCCGTAAAATCGAGGGATTCGCATCTGCGAAGCAGAGTTTCATTTAATCCCAAATCTGAAAAATTCATAAAATCCTTATTTGCGGGTAACTGATAAACAACTTTTCTAATGCGCACAATAAACGCCTAATTACATTTCAGCGCCTTCGCATTTATAAAATACGTCGCTCTCCTGCTTACGCTTTGGTAAGTAGAAGTGAAGTTTCCCAAACCCCTAAATTCTATTAGGGACTTAAAGAGAAGCGTCGAATCGAGTTGTTTTCGGAGAAACGGTCTGTCTGCGAAGGTTCGGGTTTCGGATGCTTTGTGAAAAAAAGCGGCTTCTGTCGTAATCACCAACCGGCTCCCGGACTATCCAAAAACGCCGTCAAACTTCTTTGTCTGACGTGCGCATCACCGTCGATGCGCGAGAGCAGGTATATCAAACTATAATGGTTGCATTATATTGCGGGTAATGCAAACCGGTTATCGAAGCAGTGAACCATTAAGATACCGATTTCCTGATTCGGAACAGATGATAACTGATAGATGATAACGGGAGAAGCGGACTGTCTTTGATCTATCATCTATGATCTCTAATCTATTCCGGAAGTACTAGTCAGATCATGTTTCTGGTATCAGCTCGTCAGCCGCCGGTAAATATTCGGCAGCTTTTCAGGCAGACTGAGCACATCATCGATGATCGTATAGCCGACTTCGCCGTAGAGATCTTTGAGTTCCTGTTCGGAATCACGGTCGATCGTAATGCAGAACGGAGTAATTCCGCTCATCCGCGCTTCGGTCAGTGCTTCGCGAACATCTTCTTTCGCGTATTTTGCGTCGCCGTAATCATGATCGTAAGGTCTGCCGTCTGTGAGAATTATCATCAGCTTTGTGCGTGATTCCTGTTTCAGCAGCTTTGCGGCGGCATGCCGGATCGCCGCGCCGAGTCTTGTATTGTTTTGAAATGTGATCCCGCCGATCCGTTTTTCTATCTCTTCCGAATACTTTTCGCCAAAATCTTTAACGATGTAAAACTTTACGTTGCGCCGACCCTCAGATGTAAAACCATTGATCGCATAAAGATCGCCGACCGCCTCGAGCGCTTCGCTCATCAGCACAAGCCCTTCCTTTTCGATCTCGATGATCCTTCTTCCGGGATGGGTATACGGCTGAAGAGGGTTTCGCGTGATGGTTCTTGCGGTCGAAGAAGACTGATCAAGCAATAGCGATACGGCAACGTCACGTTCTCTGCGCAGACGCTTTGTATAAAGCCGTTCGGACTGGTATCCGTCCGCCCGCCGGTCGACAACATGGTCGATCACTGCGTTCAGATCGTAATCCTCACCGTCGAGTTCGCGGTTGATCTTCGTCAGATTTTCGGGTTTGAGCAGCTGAAACTGGTGTCGGACTGAAGAGATCACGCCGCGGTAGTTTGCGCGTACTTGCTCGACGAAATTCCGGTCTCCTCGCCTGACGTTCTTTTCGATCACGCGACACCAGCCGGTACGAAAGTCATTGAGTTCCCTGTCCCATTCGTCATATGAAAACGCCTCATCACCGGCTTCGAGCGGCTGTTCGGGCATTTCGCTAAACGCCCAGTTTTCAGAACCCTGCAGATCCTCCGGTTCGCCGTCGTCTTCCTGGTGATCATTCCAGGCGTTGAAAAGATCTCGAATATCCACTGCCTCTTTTGGTTTCTCTTCCCGTTTTATTTGTTCTTCGGTAACGGCTTCGCCATGCACGTCTTCCTTTGCGTATTCGCCTTTTTCATCCTTGTTGTCCGATTCTTCGGCCTGTGTCTCTTCAGGCGAAACATTCTGGAAAAGATCGTAAACGCGGCTCGTCGCGATGATCGAATCGGCAACTGTGGGGAATGATTCTTCACCGCCGGGACGCAGGGGTGCGGAACTTTTAATAGGTTCTTTTAAACCCTCGGTTTCATTTTCTAAAAACTTTTCTTTTCCCTGCGCCTCCGCGTCTCTGCGGTTAATCCCCTGTTTCAGATATCGTTCGATAACGGATTCGATCTCCGAAACGACCTGTCCGTAAAACTGCTTGGCGTCCGCAGTAGCCCCGCCGCACATCGTTATCTGAAAAAGCAGTTCGAAGGGCACCTGATCGACAGGAAGGTCAAAGATATACGGTCTGCGTCTTCCCAAAAATTCCTGCATCAGATCAAGATCTTTTACCAAACCGCGGTAATTCTGCCTAAGCTTCAGATCGATCCGCGCGTTTTCCATCGTGCCGAAGATCCGACGGGCCAGACGCGGTTCAGGAAAAACCTGAAGCACCGCTTTATAATCCGGATCATCGGGTATGCGTTTTTTATTCTTCTCAAATTCTCTTCTGAATTCTTCTTCGGAAAGTGCCTTTTCGCCTTTTTGAACTTCTTCGATATAACCTGCAAGTGAAAACGCATCGAGCTGATCCGCAGACGCCGTGTACAGTTCATTTAGCTCAGAATATGCGGCTTTCAGATCATCCGTATCGGAAACAAAAGTTCCAAATTCGATCTGCCCTGCTCCGTGCGCGGCAAGAACTTTGTAAAGCCGGAAATCGAGTTCGGCGTCGGCAAATTCGTCCACTTTCGACGGCAGATAAATGATCTTCCCGTCTCCGATCCTGGATTCCTGCGGCATCGCTGAAAGCGGGGCGATCTCGACCTGCTTCCCGGTCAGACCCTCGATATAGATCCGCAAGATCGTTTGAATATTCTCCAGCGGCAAACCCTCCTGAGCATCCTGAAGGAGTTCGTTGGACTGCCGTGTTTCGAGCGCAAAGAATGAACGCCGAGCCTTTTGCGATGCATCTCCCTGAGTGGCGAGACCGGTTTCGACCCATTCCTCGAATTGTTTGAGCGATACTTTTCGAAGTGCTTTCGTGCTCGAACGAAAAGCGGCAAGTGCGCTTTCGGGATCAGATACTGCGATTTCGCGGACTAGTTCGAGGATCCTCCCCGAGATTCCGATCGCATCTTTTTTGCTTTTCAGCGAACCGATCCGCTTGAAAAACTGCGGACTCGAACGCAGAAATGAGATCAGCACCGCATTGCCGTGCGCCGCGAATTGCTGCAAAACCTCCGTCCATTCATCAAAAACCGGATCAAATCTTTCGAGGATCTTGCTTCCCGAACCAACAAAATGAAGCGTTACGCTTCCGCCGTATTCGAGAAATCTCCCGGCCGAGGTCATCAGCAGAATCGCGTTTTTGGCGGACAGTTTTTCAAATGTTACCGGCAAACCGGACCAAAGATCGGCCGTCATCCCGCCCGTGCGGCTGGCAAATTGCGCGGCGAGTTTTATCGTAGCTTTTGAAACTTTCTTTTTATTCTTGCCGAATTTTTTCAGCGCCTTTGCAACATCCGGCGTGGCATGCAGAAAATCTGCTGAATGTTTTGCCGACCTCGTCGAGATCTCAAGCGCCAACTCTAAAATATCTTCGAGAAGTTCGTCGTCATCGACCTTTTTTGCCAATTCGGGAATAAACTCGAACGTTTCAAGTGCGATCGAACTCGATAAAACAAGCTGTCTGGTGCTTATCTTGAATACAAGCGTGCGGCCAGTTTTTGAAATGCGGCGGAGTTTTCCGACACCTTTTGCAAAATATGCGCTTCCGAGATCCGCATCGGCCATCGCGACTTTTCTTCCGAGTTCCGCCCAGGCGCGCAGATTCTCCTCGGACAAGATCTTCGCCGCTTTTGGAACCGCCTCTACAAACTCGCGGCTCACCTTTAATGAAACGGCCGCCAATGACGCACTCATCTCGAGTGAAACCTTTTTCTTTTCATTAGGAAGCCGGCTCAAACGCCTTGCCAACGCAGCAAAGTGCTTTGTCTTTTGTGAGGATGATTGGTTCCCGCTTTCGTGCATGGTTTTAGTTTAAGAAGTATATGTGCCGGAAGCAAAAGCGCGGCTGGTTTTGGTGAGACTAAGAAAAACCGCTTTGCATCAATTATCTTACCTCGACTTTCATCCTTAAACTGTAAAATCCTTTGCACCTTTGCGGCTTTGCGGGAATACGGTTCCTGTTCTGATCGAACCGTCAAACGGTAAATTTTCCCGCTAAGCCGCAAAGGGGCAAAGGAAACGATAAGCTGTTTTACCGAATTCAGATACGACTTTGTTTAGATCCTAATGGTATTTCCTCATCGCTGCGCTTACTTCTTCCTTTGCGGCTTTGCGGGAACCCCCATCCCGCTTATGCCCGAACTTAATTAAAGGAAGCAGCGATCAATTCTGCTTGAATTTAAGAATTTGAGAAAATAAACTCTAAGCACGGAATTTATCCTTACGGAGCTCTAGAAAATTATGGCGAAAGTATTTCTCCTTTTCTTGTTTTACTTGTTAGCGCTTGGCAGTGTATCTTTTGCGCAGGACGCCACCCCCGAAGAAACACCAGTCAAAAAAGCAAATCAGCGCCCGGATGAACCCGCACAGAAACCCGAACCGTTTGACGACGTTGATGTTAAAACAATGGCGACAAAATGCGTCGTGTTAAAAACGGAAAAAGGAGATATCAGGATCGAACTGTTTCCCGAAAGCGCGCCTTTTACTGTCCGCAACTTTCTCAACCTGACCGCGATCAAGGCTTTTGACAATACAACTTTCAGCCGCGTAGTTCCCGATTTTGTGATTCAAGGAGGCGACCTTTGGACAAATCCTGAGGTCACAAATGAAATGAAATGGCGGGCGGCGCGAACGATCCCGGATGAACCGAATTTGATAAAGCATGTACCGGGAATCGTTTCGATGGCGCGCGGCGAGGAATCAAACTCGGCTTCGACAAGCTTTTTTATTCTGCTTACTGACTATGAAGGGCTCGACGGGAAATTTGCCGCATTCGGACGCGTTACTCAGGGAATGGATGTTGTGACCGAAATAAACAAAATGCCGGGAGAAAACGAAAAACCTGATGATCCGGTAACGATAACTTCTGCCGTGATCGAACCGTGTTCGGCAACCACTGCGGATCCCTGATCCGAAGCCAGGGCTTACACTCTCGGAGCCACCCCGTCATAGTAAATAAAGACATGAAAACAAGCGTTCAGATTTCCCTCGATCAGAGCATCGAGAATTCCCTCTCTTTCCATCGCGCCGATCGTTTCCATAATAAAATTTTGCTCTTCAGCCGTCATGTGTTTACGCGCCAGATCAAAAGCGCAGCCGGAGGTATGCGGCGGCAAACTTCCCGCTCCGCGAACCCTGAACGAATTGGGATTACCCTTGTTCAAACTGATCTGATATTCCATTGAACGCGAAAGCGAAGTTACCCTCAGCGGACGCTTAAACTTTGCAAAATAGGCCTGGGCGATCCGCATCAGAATGGGTTTTGCGCGCGGATGAAACATCCTTAAAAGACGGATCTTCATCTGCCGGCGATGATCGGGGTTTGAAATATCGTATTTTACTCCGGAAAAATTTGAAGCCAGATCGAGGAGAATATTGAAATCGTTTGAACCCTGCGTAATCGCGGGTGAATTGATATCCGATTCGAAATTAAAGGATGAAAACGGCCCGGTTGAAGAACTTCCGCCCACTTCAAGCACCCAATATTCGGTCGCCATCTTTAGTTCAACAAGTTCGCCCGCCTTTCTTTTTTTAGCAAGATCGGCAAAATCCATCGGGAGTTCGTAGCCGTTCTGCTTCATTTCCCGAATTTTTGCGCCCTGTTTTTGAAATCCCTGGCTAAACTCCGGCGGAACTCTCATACCAGGAGGCGATATACCGGTCGGTGCATCTCGCGCCTGAAGTGCGATGGATTTCTGCTTCTCCCAAAAAGCCACGCTAACGCTGAAGTCCTCTTCTTCAGGGACGTTTTCACCGCTGCTCGCAATATCCGCGAGGTCGCCCGCCTGAACTTCCTTTTCCTGTACTTCCCAATACTGTGTTAGTTCGTCCAGATTTTCCTGTTTTTGACCGCCAAGAGGATCGATCACCCGAATCGGGATAACCGCGTTCGGATTGCTTCTGGGAGTTGGAGATCTTCTTGCGCTTCCGCCGCCTTTATCAAAATATGCCGCCACAAGGATCCCGACTAAGGCGAGAAAAATGATCGCAAAAGTAGATCCGGCGGCAACGATCAAAACCATCGGAGTTTCTTTCTTTTGAGAGGCAGGCGGCGCGGGTTTTCTACCCGAAAAATTCGGAACCGTTTTTGGCTGTGTTTTTTCGGGTCTTCCGGTGCCCGCGGATCTTTCCGCGGCTTCCTGTTTGGAGACTCTCTCGCGTTTTTCTCCGATCGAAACTTCGATCGTTGTTTCACTTCCAAGAGAGATCTCATCGCCGTCAAACAACACTTTCGGTTCGCTTCCGAGTCTCTTGCCGTTTAAGAAGGTGCCGTTCGTCGAGTTTTCATCAACAATAACTACTTCGTTCTCATCGCGGAAGATCGTCGTATTTACTGAAGAAAGGCCCGGATCATCGAGTTTGATATCGGAAAGATCGGTTCTTCCGATACTGATCTCGTCTTTAAGTTCAACGTTTTCAGATTCGTAAGCGGTTTTGATATGGAGGGTAACTTTCTTTTTCATCAGTGATGATGGTCGCCGGAAGCCTCGCGCAGTTTCGACACATCGAGTAGTTTTGAAAATTGATCAAAGTGAAACATCGTATCGTCCTTACAATGTTCGCAGAAATATGAAGCATCTTCACCGAGATACATATCTTTGAAATGATAGGCAACAAAACAGCCGAAACACCGCTGGGCGCGCTTTCCGAATGCTTCAAGAATTTTCAAGTCTTCTTCGTTTTCCATAACTATAGTGAAATCAAGTATAAAACTTTTCAAACCGCTTGCAAAAACGCATCCGATATGTTTCTAATAGGATTCACGATGAAAATTTGCTTCAGCACAATCCGCTTTCATCATCATCCTTGGCACGACATCCACGCGGGCTAATATTTTTTCTATCTGAAATCCGGTAAAAGTTAGCTAAACAGACGAGCGTGAACTTCAAAAAAGGTTCAGGCTTTTTTTGTACTTTAAAAATGAAAGATAAATTAAAAATTGCGATCCAAAAATCAGGAAGACTCAGCGAAGATTCGATAAAGCTTTTAAAAAAATGCGGCATCAGTTTTGACAACGGCCTCGGAAAGCTTCGCTCGCTGGCAAACAACTTTCCGCTCGAGATCTTCTTTTTGCGCGATGACGATATTCCAAACTATGTTGAAGATTCAGTCGCCGATATCGGGATCGTCGGTGAAAACGTTCTTGCAGAAAAGAATTGCCAAGTGAAAACTGTTCAGCGGCTTGGATTCGGCAAATGCCGTTTGTCGCTCGCCTTGCCGAAGTCGGTCAAATATTCGGACTTAATCGACCTGAACGGCAAGCGGATCGCGACAAGCTATCCGAATATCCTCGGCAAGTTTCTGAAAGAAAACAGCATAACTGCAGAACTGCACACGATCAGCGGATCGGTTGAGATCGCCCCGTCGATCGGTTTGGCGGATGCCGTCTGCGATCTCGTCAGTTCGGGAAGCACGCTCTTTTCAAACGGTTTGGAGGAAGTGGAAACCGTCATGAGGTCAGAAGCGGTATTGATCTCGCGGTCAGATCTTGATCGCGGAAAGCAGGAGATCCTTGACAAACTCCTCTTCCGGATCAGAGCGGGAAGATCGGCAAGGCAAAATAAATATGTGCTTCTAAATGCGCCGAACGAAAAACTTGAGCAGATCATCGCGATACTGCCTGGAATGCGGAGTCCTTCTGTGCTGCCGCTTGCCGAAACCGGCTGGAGTTCGGTTCATTCGGTGATCAATGAAAATGAATTTTGGGAAGTGGCAGAAAACCTGAGAAAGGAAGGCGCGGAGGGGATTCTGGTGATCTCAATAGAGCAGATGGTTGAATGAGTATTTCGCGATTCGCAAAACGCGGTACGTTTTGCTGCCTCTGATTCCAAATGGCACATCGGAAACACAGTGATCGTTGCGAATTTCAAATTGCGTAAAGCGAACAGCGTATTGCCTGAGAAAATATGAACACAATAAAATACCCAAAACAAGAAACTTGGAGCGAGATCCTCGCGCGGCCGGCAGCCGGCACGGAAAGCCTCGGTGCAAAGGTAACCGAAATTCTTGAGGACGTCAGGCTTAACGGCGATAGCGCGGTGAGAAGCCGGACGGAAGAATTCGACCGCGTTTTCCTTGAGAGCTTTCTCGTCACTGACGAAGAGATCGCTGCGGCCGAAGAAAATGTTTCTGCAGAGCTGCGGCGTGCGATGGAACTTGCAAAGTCTAACATCGAAAAATTTCACGCTGCTCAAACCGAAACGCCAAAGAAGATAGAAACGGCGCCGGGCGTTTTTTGCTGGAGAAGTTCCCGCGGGATCGAAAGCGTTGGATTATACGTTCCCGGTGGGACGGCACCGCTTTTTTCCACGGTCCTGATGCTTGCGGTTCCGGCAAAACTTGCCGGCTGCAGAGAGATCGTCCTCTGTTCTCCGCCGGATAAGAACGGGAAGGTCAACGATGCGATCCTCTGTGCCGCAAAACTCTGCGGCGTGACAAAGATATTTAAGATCGGCGGTGTACAGGCGATCGGGGCTATGGCTTTCGGCACGGAAACGGTTCCGAAGGTTTTCAAGATCTTCGGACCGGGAAACCGGTTTGTCACGGCGGCAAAGCAGATCGTTTCGCAATTTGGCGTCGCGATCGATATGCCTGCAGGACCTTCTGAAGTTGCCGTTTTTGCGGATGAAAGTGCGGTTCCGGAATTTGTCGCGGCCGATCTTTTGTCGCAGGCCGAACACGGCGAAGACAGTCAGGTATTGCTCGTGTCTTCAAGCGAAGAAGTGATCAAAAGGACGATCAGCGAGATCGAAAAACAGCTCACTGAATTGCCGCGTCGGGAGATTGCCGAAATGGCACTCAAAAACTCAAAGGCGATCCTCGTTGAAGATGAAGAAACGGCGTTCAAACTCCTCAACGAATATGCCGCTGAGCATTTGATTTTGGCGGTTGAGGACGCAGGCGGGATCCCAGGCAAGATCATAAATGCCGGCTCGGTATTTATCGGTAACTATTCCTGCGAATCCGCGGGAGATTACGCTTCGGGTACAAACCACACGCTTCCTACCAACGGCTATGCAAAGGCTTTCAGCGGAGTTTCTCTGGATTCATTTGTAAAGAAGATAACTTTTCAGGAGTTGACCGCCGAAGGGATCAAGTCGATCGGCCCGGCAATCGAAACAATGGCTCAAGCAGAAGGGCTCGAAGCGCATAAAAATGCGATCTCGGTGCGTCTGCGGAGGATCAGAGGCGGAGAAGAATAAGGATATGACGTTTGAACTTGAAAAACTTGTTCGTGAAAATATTAAAGCGCTCAAGCCTTATTCTTCGGCGCGCAGCGAATTTTCGGGGACGGCGGAAATCTTTCTTGACGCAAACGAAAACAGCTTTGGTTCACCCTTTCCTGAGAATTTCAACCGCTATCCTGATCCGATGCAGGTGAAAATAAAAGAAAAGATCGGCCGCCGGGAGTCGGTTTTTTCTGACGGGATCTTTGTCGGAAACGGCAGCGATGAAGCGATCGATCTGTTATTCCGGGTTTTCTGCCGGCCAAAGATCGACAATGTTCTGATCTGTCCGCCGACATACGGCATGTATGAGATCTCCGCGGCGATCAACGATACGGAAGTAAAAAAAGCAAACTTAACAGAAGATTTCGAACTCGATCCTCAGGTCATAAACAGTGTCGCAGATCCGAATACAAAGCTCCTTTTTATCTGTTCGCCGAACAACCCGACCGGAAACAGTCTTGACCGCGAAGTGATCCTTGAGATCATCCGAAAGTTTAACGGAATTGTCGTGATCGACGAGGCATACGTTCACTTTTCCGGCAAGCCAGGTTTTATCTCCGAGATCGAAAATTTTGAAAACATTGTCGTGCTCCGGACATTTTCAAAAGCATGGGGACTCGCCGGCTTAAGGGTCGGTCTTGCTTTTGCAAATCCGGACATTATCGATTTGTTTAACAAGGTGAAGCCGCCTTACAACGTTTCCGAAATTGCACAGCGCGCGATCCTAGAAGCACTCGAAAACGAAGAATCCGCAGCGGAAATGATCTCGGCGGTTATCAAGCAGAGGGCAATACTCGCAGAAAAACTCAGCAATCTAAAATTCGTAAAGAAAATTTATCCGTCGGACGCAAACTTTATTTTGGTAAAAACGGACCGTGCAGATGCGATATATGAACTTCTTATCGCAGAGAAGATAGTCGTCAGAAACCGGAGCCGCGTTGAGATGTGTGAAGGCTGTCTGCGGATCACGGTAGGAACGGAAGAAGAAAACAACAGCCTGATCAGGGCACTTAAAAAATATGAAGAAAGTATTGTTTATTGACCGCGACGGGACGCTTATCTATGAACCTGAAGATTTTCAAGTAGATTCTTTCGCTAAGCTGAAATTTCTGCCCGGTGTCTTCAAATACCTCGGCAGGATAGCCGAAGAACTCGATTTCCGGCTGGTCATGATCACAAATCAGGACGGTCTTGGCACGGAAGCGTTTCCGGAAGAGACGTTTTATCCGGTTCACGATTTTTTGATCGAAACTCTTAGGACTGAACAGATCGAATTTGACGAAGTGCTGATCGACCGGACGTTTGAAAAAGACAATGCACCGACGCGTAAACCGAATACGGGTCTTCTGACAAAATATATTACCGGTGAATATGATCTTGAAAATTCATTTGTCATCGGCGACCGGATCTCGGATGTTCAGCTCGCCAAAAATCTCCGCGCGGGAGCGATCTTTATAAAGAACAAGAATTTCGAGATTCCGCAGACTGGCGAGACCGTAAAACTTCTCGCCGACGGCTGGCGGGAAATTTACGAATTTTTAAGATCGCCGGCGAGAGCTGTATCGCACCGCAGAACGACAAAAGAAACGGATATCGCCGTCGATCTGAATCTCGACGGAAAGGGACTTGCGGAAATTTCAACGGGAATTTCATTTTTTGATCACATGCTCGAACAGATCGCCAGACACGGCGATCTCGATCTGAAGATCACCGCAAAAGGAGATCTTGAAGTGGATGAACACCACACGATCGAAGATGTGGCGATCACGCTCGGCGAGGCTTTTCACATGGCCCTGACTGACAAACGCGGGCTCCGCCGATACGGATTTTGCCTTCCAATGGACGATTGTCTCGCGCAAGTGGCGGTCGATTTCGGCGGGCGAAACTGGTGCGAATGGGACGCGGAATTTAAGCGGGAGATGATCGGAAAGATGCCGACAGAGATGTTTTTCCATTTTTTCAAATCTTTCAGCGACAAGGCGCAGTGCAATCTGAACATAAAGGCCGAGGGAACGATCGAACATCACAAAATTGAAGCAATCTTTAAAGCCTTTGCCAAAGCCGTAAAAATGGCGGTAAAGCGCGATATTAAAAACCGGAATTTACCTTCGACAAAGGGGACGCTGTAATCCGGATTTTCTCGCTTTTAGATCCTGTTATGAGAATTGCGATCGTAAAATACAACGCCGGAAATATCGAATCGGTGAAAAACGCGCTTCGGCGTTTGGGCGCAGATGCCATAGTTTCAGACGATGCCGGCGTTATTGCTTCAGCGGATAAGGTGATCTTCCCCGGCGTCGGCGAAGCGGCGTCGGCGATGAAATATTTGCGCGAGCGAAACCTCGACAGCGTGATCCGTTCGCTTTCGCAGCCCGTTCTGGGGATCTGTCTCGGGATGCAGCTTTTATGTTCGCATTCCGAAGAGAATGATACGGATTGTCTCGGGATCGTGCCGAATAAAGTAAGTCTCTTTCCTCCTTCCGGTCTGAAGGTCCCGCACATCGGATGGAACAGGATCTCTGATCTAGGCAGTGCACTCTTTTCAGGGATCGATGACGGATCATTCGTTTATTTTGTCCACAGCTATTTCGTCGAAAAAGGAGATACCACCATCGCCAAAAGCGACTACGGCGTCAATTTCTCGGCAGCATTAAATTATAAGAATTTCTATGCGGTTCAGTTTCATACGGAAAAATCAGGAGCGGCGGGAGATAAAATTTTGGAGAATTTCCTAAAGATCTGAGAAAGATCGAAAAAAAATAAAGATGATCGAAATTATTCCGGCTATAGACATTATCGAAGGCAAATGCGTAAGGCTAAATCAGGGTGATTTTTCGCAAAAGAAGATCTACAGTGATGATCCGCTGAGCGTTGCAAAAAAATTTGAAGCTCACGGATTGAGGCGTGTCCATCTGGTTGATCTTGACGGCGCAAAGATCGGGAAGGTGACAAATCTTAAAGTCCTCGAGAGTATAGCCTCGAATACCGAACTGGACATAGATTTTGGAGGCGGAATCAAGACCGACGCGGACATTACGTGCGGTGTTTGATGCCGGAGCAAAAATGGCGGGGATCGGAAGGTTGCCGTAAAAGAACCGGATAAAGTTTGCCTGGCTGCGAAGTAGGAAGCGCGAAAAAGATACTCCTCGTGCGCCGATGTGAAGAGACAAAATGGTTGCGATAAATGGCTGGCAGACAAAGACCGTTAACTTCGGATTTTGCCGTTTTTGAAAAAAGTATTATTGATGGGAGTCAAAGGGTTTTTGTAACGGATATCAGCAAAGACGGACTTCTTAAGGGTCATCAAAGAAATTTATACAGATATTCTTGAGCAACATCTCCCGCGCCTGTAGCTGATCGCGTCAGGAGGTGTAGATTCGATAAACTGGTGAGATCGGCGAACTTGAAAAGATCGATGTTCGGGCGTGATAATCGGAAAAGCGATCTATGAAGACAGGATCAGTTTGTCACAGCTGGCGCCGGAGATTTCGGTTACGAAAGTGAGAACTAACTGCTCTCTATTGAAAAGTAAAAATTCGGAATAACTGAAAGATGATAGATGATAACTGCTTTGACTCGTTAGTGATGTGATTTCCTATCATTCAACTTATTTATGCTCGCAAAAAGAATAATCCCGTGTCTTGATATAAAAGACGGCCGGACCGTGAAAGGTACAAACTTTATAGGTCTGCGTGACGCCGGTGACGCGGTCGAACTTGCAAAATTATATTCTACGCAGGGTGCTGATGAATTGGTCTTTCTCGACATCACCGCAACGATCGAGAAACGCCGGACGTTTTCAGAACTGGTAAAACGGATCGCAAGGGAGATAAATATCCCGTTTACCGTCGGCGGCGGCATAAATTCTGTTGATGATATCGAAACGCTTCTCGCATCGGGTGCGGATAAAGTTTCAATAAATACCGCGGCCGTAAAAGATCCCGCAATTTTGACGGACGCGGCGAACAATTTTGGCTCGCAGTGCGTCGTTTTGGCGATCGATGCAAAAACAGTAAAAGACGTATGGAGAGTATTCTTAAACGGCGGACGGGTCGAAACCGATCTCGATGCGGTCGAATGGTCAAAACGCGGCGCTGATCTCGGAGCGGGTGAAATTCTTTTGACCTCGATGAATGCTGACGGCACAAAGAACGGCTTTGCGCTGGATCTTACAAAAAAGGTTTCTGAAGCTGTACAGGTTCCGGTAATTGCATCGGGCGGTGCGGGAACGGAGGATCATTTTGTCGACGTGTTTACAAAAGGAAAAGCCGACGCCGCGCTCGCTGCGAGCATTTTTCATTTTCGCGAGATCGCAATTCCGTCTCTAAAAAAATATCTTAGAGAAAAAGGAATTGAGGTCAGGTTATAAAAAATGAATATTGACTTTGAAAAGTATCCGGACCGGCTGGTGCCGGCAATAATTCAGGATGCAGAAACCCGGAAGGTTTTGATGCTTGGCTATATGTCTTCGGATTCGCTTGCGCTGACCGAAAAAACCGGAAAGGTCACGTTTTTTTCGCGTTCACGAAAAGAGATCTGGACAAAAGGAGAAACCAGCGGGAACTTCTTAACAATGAAAGAGATCCTTATAGACTGCGACAATGATGCGCTTTTGATAAAGGCGGTCCCGGGCGGCCCCGTTTGTCATACAGGAAGCGACACCTGTTTTTCCGAGGAGAACGTGCACGACGGTGTACTCTCAGAGCTTGAGAAAGTCATCGCCGAACGCAGAAGAACGCCGTATGAAAATTCATATACGTCTTCCCTTTTTGCAAGCGGGCTAAATAAGATCACTCAAAAATTCGGCGAAGAAGCCGTTGAACTGGTCATCGAGGCATTGGGTCCGGAAAAAGAACTGCTGCTAAATGAAAGCGCCGATCTTTTGTACCATTTTCTGGTTCTTCTGGCTGCAAAGGATGTTTCGTTAGGTGAGGTTCTTGAAGTCCTCAAAAAACGGCGGAATGACGGGTAGGAAAAAACGAACTGTATAAAAAAAGAGGCTGTCTGAAAAGCCATCTTTTTGCCGTGAAGCGGCATACCGAAAGTAGCCAGATGTGAAACATCTGGAAAGATCGACGATTGGTTATAGCCCCGAAGGGGCGTAAGAAAGCAGTTCTTACGCCCCTTCAGGGCTTGATTTTTAACCAACACATTCCAGATGTTTCACATCTGGCTACTTTCTATTTGCGGTTTCACCGCTTAATTTGGACTTTTCAGACAGACTCTACATTCAAACTAAAGCCTGGAAAAGATCTGATCTATCAATTTCCGGCCTTTGCTGCTGCACCGGCAAAATCTCCCGCCTTAAAGATCGAGATCTTATCGGGCGTAATGTATTTTTTCATTGCAGCGTTTATTTGTTCGATCGTCAGATCAGCGAGCTTCTTTTCAAAATCCGCATCCCATCCGAACGTCCTTCCGTTATAAAGATCATTCCTTAGTGCCTGGGCGATACTGCTATCGGAAGCTCTGCCGCGCTGGCGCGCCAGTAGCAGTCCCTTCTTTGCTTCAGCAACTTCTTCGGCGGTAAATCCTTCGTCGAGGACCTTCTGGATCTCTTCCTTAAATGCCGCTTCGAGTTTTTCGAGATTCTGCGGCGCATAGATCGCATTGGCAAAGAACGTTCCGCTTTCATCAAGCGTACTTGCATTGAAACTTGATCCAACGCCGTAGCTCAAACCGTCTTTTTGACGGATCCGGGTTGCAAGACGCGAATTCAAAAATCCTCCGCCGATAATATAGTTACCGACAAACATCGCCGCATAATCCGGATTGTCGTCATTCATCTTTACATCCAGCCGGGCGATAAAGATCGCATTTGCTTTGTCCGGTGTTTCAAATTTCTGGTTAACGGACGGAATATCGAAATACTCATTTGTAACCCGGGCGTATTTCGCCGGACTCTTC
The DNA here is from genome assembly GCA_041394785.1 of Pyrinomonadaceae bacterium. Taxonomy (GTDB): domain Bacteria; phylum Acidobacteriota; class Blastocatellia; order Pyrinomonadales; family Pyrinomonadaceae; genus Aridibacter. The sequence goes on from JAWKHO010000009.1 coordinate 72,722, forward strand.
CAGCTTCCGAAAAGTTCGGTAACAAGCGGCGTGATCACCTTCGGATCAAAATCCCCGACAACTGCGAGTTCACCGTTTGAAGCACCATAGAAATCCTTATAAAACGCCTTCACCTGATCGATCGTCACCGCTTTTGTATCTGCGATGTCTTCGTCCAGGGTTCCGGCGTAACGGATATCGCCTTTGGGATAACGATTGAACTGTTTTCTCATCGCATTGATCGCCACATTTGTCGGCTCGCTGCGCTGACTTTCAAGTCCGGTTAGCCTTGCTTCTTTGATCAGGTTGAATTCGGTTTCCGGAAACGCCGGTTCCTTGAGGATCTCGGCAACGAGTTTAAGGACTGCCGGAAGATTTTCGCGCGTAGTTTCGATCGAAACATTTGCACTCGTCGCACTGCCCGAAACATTAACGCGTGCTTTTAGTTTGTCAAACTCATCCTGAATTTGCTGACGCGTATGTTTCTGCGTGCCGCGCATCAGAAGCTGTCCGGCAAAACTCGCCGCATCGCCGCGGTTCATCAAAGACTGCGCATCACCAAAGCGAAGCGTCATATTTGCAAAGACCGTGTCACCGCGATTTTCCTTCGGTAGATAGGCGACCTTTAATCCTCCGATCGTCGAACGGGTCGTTCGCGCTTCGATATTCGCGGGTGTCGGATCAAAAGCCTCACCGGCGGCAACCGCTTCTCTGCCTTTATAACCGCTGACCATCGCCGTTATATCGCTGTCCGTAATATTCTGGATCTCGGCGCGATCCGGTTTCTCCGTTGGAACAAACATCGCGACTGTTCTGTTTGACTGTTTGAAGTATTTCTTCCCGACAGCAGCAACATCCTCGGGTGTTACTTTTTCGATCCTGTCGCGATAGAGGAAAAACAAGCGCCAGTCTCCCTGCGCGATGTATTCGCTGAGCCCGAGTCCGACGCGGTTCGGATCATTCAGCGTCAGATCGATATTTTTGAGGATCGACGTTTTTGCACGTTCCACCTCTTCTTTCGTCGGCGGGTTCGCGCTGATCGTTTCGATGGTTTTTACCATCTCGTCGCGTGCTGTTTCGATCGGAGCATCTTTACCGAGCTGTGCTCCGAACAGCAGATAACTGGGTTCCTTAAACTCAAAATTTAGATTAAATACGGCCGTAGCTTTTTTAGATTCGACCAGATTCTTGTAAAGCCGTCCTGACGGGGCATCCGTTAAAATTTCTGCAAAGATCTGGACCGCCGGTGCATCCGTGCTCGCTCCCGGAGGTACGTGATAACCGGTCATCATCATTTGTGTATCTCCGACGCGCCGGATCGTCACGGTTCGTTCGCCGTCCTGTGTCGGTTCGATTGTGTAGTTTGGCTCCAGTTTGCGTTCGGGCTTAGGGATCGGACTAAAGTATTTGTGCACGAGTGCGAGCGTCTTGGCTTCGTCAAATTTACCCGCAACGAGCAGCACTGCGTTATCCGGCTGATAGTATTTTTTGTAAAAGGCTTTGAGATTGTCGATCGGAACATTTTCAACGTCGGATCGTGCACCGATCGTCGATTTTCCGTAATTATGCCAATCGAATGCAACGGCGAGACTTCGCTGAAAAAGCACCCTAAACGGACTGTTTTCACCGGATTCGAGTTCGTTTCTGACAACTGAAAACTCAGATTCGAGGTCTTTTTTGGCGATATATGAATTCACCATACGGTCGGCTTCAAGATCGAGCGCCCAGTTCAGGTTCTCGTCGGTCGCGGCAAACGTTTCAAAATAATTTGTCCGGTCGGCATTTGTCGTTCCGTTCGGACTGGCACCGTGCGAAGTCAATTCTGCGGGGATATTCGGATGACGAGGTGTTCCCTTAAAAACGAGGTGTTCGAGCAAGTGGGCCATTCCGGTTTCGCCGTAATTTTCATGACGGGAACCTACCAGATAGGTCATGTTTACGGTGATGGTCTGCTTCGTTTGATCAGGAAAAAGCAAAACCTTCAGCCCGTTTGAAAGCTGGTATTCGGTTATTCCCTCAACTGTGGTGATCTTCTTTACGCCTTCCGGCAGTGCAGCATTCTGCGCAAAGAGTGCGATGGAAAAACTCAACACCAAAAAGGACGAAAGGATCGCCTTCGACATAAATCTGATTTTCATTTTTTACTCCTAAAATTTTTTGAGAACGTGAATTTTATTCATCTATTTTAACAAACAAAGCAAATATGCGTGAATGGAAAAAAAGAAGACGCGATAAAAGACGCGTCTTCTCCTGCTGGTTTGAACTAGCCCGGCGCGTAAACTACCGGAAATTTACGCCCTGAAGCGAGATCTGACTAGCGGTTTTCTCTATTCCCGGCGTCGGGTTACCATTTACGATCTGAAAATTACTGAATGTCAGATTTGAGATCGTAAAGTTCCGGACGCCTAACGCCTTTAGTCCAAACTGCCGAACACCGATCTCGACCGTCGAGCTATTCAGATCACTTATTCCCGCCGGCGGCATAACATTCACAGTGCTGTCCGAAAACTTATATGTACCAGGTTGAGACAGATTTTTCGCGATCGGAACATATCTCAAACGCTGACCGTCAACCGTGATCACCGGCGGCGGATTAGTTATGACATTTGATGACGGCGACCACGTCGGCTGATCAGGATGTATCGGTGAGGTCGCGGATAAACCGCTTGCCGAGGTCTGCCACACTGCATCTGAGATCTCTGCTGCGGAAATAACAACACCGCTCGCGCTTTCACCTTCTATCCGCAATTCCCTGTTTTGCGGCGTACCACCCCAGGCAATGTTCGCTAACTGCCGGTACACACCGTTCCTGATAAAAACGATCGCTGACTTCCCCTTGTTTCTGCAGTTGTTCGCTTCATTTAGCGCTTTCTGGAGCGTTGCAAAAGGTGATTCCGCAGCACCGCTGCCGCTGTCGCTGCCGGTGACGGAGAGAAAATACTTGCACGGCTTGTTCTTTCCTTCATCTTCTTCGTCATCGATAAACGGCGGATCAAAGATCGTCGGTCCAAAGACAAGAGGTTTATAGGTATCGACCGGGCTCCCAGCATATATCATCACCTGGAGTCTTGGCGCAGCATCTTTGAGCATTTCTCTTCCGAACAGGACGGTGCTGAAAACCGGTTTGGTTTCTTCGGCCAGTTTTTTCACCTGAGAAATATCGCGGCCCGCTTTTTTCAATGCCGCGAGGAGTCTCGGATCGTTGTAATCGACCTGCGTTTCATGAGGTGCGAACGATCCGGCGACGCTGCCGCCGACAGTTTGTGACCACGCGCGGATCGGTTCGTAGATACCCGGTCCCCAGATCATCCCCCGTGCCGAAGACGGCGGAAGCTTTTCCTCCAACTCCCTCTCTCTTTCAAGATTTTTTATCTCCTGGTCATAAGCATCCAACGTAAGGGCCGCCATATAATCGGCATCGGTGTACTGATACTCTTTGCCCTGGAAGTTCATTTTCTTCGTTGAGTCACGCCGGATCTGCTGTGACCGAGCATCACCTTTATCAGCGTACATATTGTTGACTGCAGCAACGGACGCAACCATATCGGTCACACCTTTGTCGTAAAGATATTCGACCGGGTTACTCATAAACTGCGGAAGTTCATTTGTGATGATGTTTGCTTCATGCGCGGAAGTCGCTTCGGCAACCGCCGTCGAAAGCGCAGGTCCCACCAGATTTGTAATAGCAAGATCGCGGGCCATCCCGCCAAGCGTCGCGGCTGCATCCTCCGGACTTTTGACAGAGTTCCAAACGTTCAAAGCGCGCACCGCGTTTCCGAGTCCTTCTCCGATTATCACAGCTGTACTGTCATCTGAAACTGCTCCGGCCGGAGCCGGCGGAAAATCGCCGGGAGAGAGTTGGTTGTATTGTGAAACATCGATAATTTCGAATTTCGGCTTCATCTGATACTTTTTGATATCGCGGTAATACTGCGGCAGATTTTTTAGAAAACTCAAACGGGCATCTTTTACAGCATTCAGATATTTGCTGCGTGCAACATCATCCCTTCCGGCCAGAGCCTGAAATGTACGGGACGTAGTGTGCATCGTCGTCTTAAAATCGGCGCGCATTCCGCCGATCCCTGATCCGAGTTCACGCATTTCGCCCGTGCAGCTATTCCGACGCCAATGACGCATGACCCCTGAGAGCTTTATGCTGGCGGTGTTGTCCGTTTGATTTGTGATAAACAGATTCTTTTGACTATCCGAATCGATCTCCAGCGCCCACGTGTCGCCGATCGCCCCTTTTTCCCCTTTTGGTCCGGTACATTCACTGATCGTTTTAAAAGCCCAGAGCACTCCGTCACGGAGTCCGGCGTCAAAATCCTCCGGTGCAATTCCCGGGTGCTGACGCAGCCATTTATGAGCTTCGCTGTCCGCATTTACTTCATAAACCATCTTTCCTTTAGGTTTTTGCTGCATCAAAAGCTGCTGAACTTCCGGCGGAATCGTTTGACCGGACAATAACGGAGCTTCGAGAACCAGAAGCGTTAGAAGTAAAACTGCGGATCTTAAACAGAACGGCTTTTTAATTAACATTTTCTCTCCAGTTTAATTAGGTGATCGGCGGAATGCTGCAGAAATTGCTTTGGCAATGTTCAGGAAACCGGCAGCAGCCGGTTCGCATAAACGCGGTAAGCGTCTGATGCCGGGGTTTATTTACAGTGCTCATAAACCGCTGAAACTGTGGACCGATCCCGGCCTATTGATATTCGATCATCTCTTCGACCGTTTCGCCTTTTCCAACGGTTACGGTTATCGATTTCGGCACGAGACCTTTTGGATTCAGCGCAAACACTTCTACGCGGTAAGTCCCGGGTTTTATTACAAACTGCCGCGGATTGGAACTTCCTGACGTGTATGTTCTGCCGTTAGCAATCGATTTCCCGGTTGCCGGATCTTTTACGCTAACCACAGAATCGATAAGTTTCGTCCCGAGCTTTGTTCCGACCCGGAGCGTACCGCCGTCAAAATTGTGCTCGATAAAAGTTTCCTCATCGCCCGGTTTTATAACAACGTCATTTATAAGAACTTTTTCGATTCCATTGACAGCAAGCGGCTGGATCTCGACGGAATATCGTCCGGGGATCAGTCTTATTGTCGGCGGTCTTGTAGTGTACGTACGACTGCCGGCGACAACCTTTTTGGTCGAAGCCGAAATGGCTTTAACCGTCGCGTCTTTGAGCTCGCCGTTCAGCGTTACCTTTACGGTCAGCAAACCGGCACTAAAATCAGCGGTTCGCTCGGTCGTCTCGCCTTCTTTAATTTCGACCTTTTCGTACGTAATTATGGGAGCACCATCGATACGTATAGACTGAACGGTGACATCGTAGGTTCCGACGGGAAGCGGGATCTTGCGCGGATTTGTTTCTTCCGCCTCGTATGTTCTCCCCCCCTGCAACTTCTCGCCCGTCACGCTGTTGCGGACATTGACCATCGAATCGTTAAGCTTACCGTCAGCTATTGTTTTAACCGAGAGGAAATTGTTATACCCGGCGACATCGGCGGAAACCGCCTGATCTAGCGCCGCACTCAGTTCGTCGGAATTATTGGCATTCAGATAAAGTCCGCCGCCGGCCTGCGCCAGACATTCGAGTTGTGCAAAATCGATCTTCCCGGTATCAAAACCGATCACGTGAAGCGTAATATTTACGCCCGCGGCTTTTGCTTCGCGCACTAATTTGCAGGGATCTCCCGTGCAGGTTTCAAGCCCGTCGCTGACGAGCACGATCTTTACGGTTTCATCAAGATCAAGCGCTTTGACTTCGGCAATTGCCGCGCGCAGCGAATCGGTGATCGGCGTTTTTCCTTTCGGATCAAGCGAGTCAATCTTCCCGGCCAGCCCTGTTTTGTCGACCGCTTTCAGAGTTGAAAGGGTTTCGATATCTTTACAATCTCCTTTGCTCCGGTGACCATATGCGATCAAACCGACTTCAGCATTCTCCGGCAGTTCTTCGATAGCTGTTTTCAGAACCTTTTTGGCCGAAACGATCTTTTCTTCATTTCCGATCTTGCCCCACATCGAACCGGAAGCATCGAGGATGAATATAATTTTTGTTGTGGTCTCAGATTCGGGGTTGCTCTTTGCAAAATTAGCAGCGGATGCAAAACAAAAAAGAAGCGATATAAAAAACGTAACTCTGATAAGCCGGGGCAGTTTCTCGGGCATTATTCCTCCAAAATGTTGATTGTTGAATGCGAACTTCCTGACTTGGACGCAGCAAACATAGCGTTTTGCGGTTATTTTATTATGTCTGTCAAATTTCCCGCAGTGGTTAAGAAGGTCTGCGTCAGCGCCGATCTCAGATCACACTACTTGTAAGATCCGGTCGGAGGCTTCCCGTTAGCTATGTCTTTTATCCGTTTGATCCTTTTCGGAGGTGAAAACTTACGAAAGATCGATCGAAAACAAATTCAGCTCTTCATCGTCCGGTGTCATTCTGATTAGCCTCTCGAAGGCGAACCCGAGTTTTTCGAGGAGTTTGACCGAGCTCTCGTTTTCCTGTGTGGTGATCGCGAGAACCCGTTTGAGATCCAAATTCGCTTTTCCGTATTCGAGAACCGCTTCGGCCGTCTCAAATCCGTAACCGTTCTTTTCAAACTGATTAAGAAAAGCAAAACCGATGTCAGGAAAAGGCAAATTGTCACGCTTTACAAACCCGCATATCCCGATAGGAATCAGTGGATCCGCTGTGCCGGTTTCGGGTTTCCGCTCAACGAGGTAAAGACCGAAACCATTTTCCCGGTAGCTTTTTTGGTAGCGGGTCTCGATAAAATTCGCAGATTGCTCAAGCGTCCGGACGCCGCGGTCGCCGATAAATTTAATAAAGGAAGGTTCGTTCAGAAGGTCAAGATTGAATTGAGCATCGTTTGTTGTGAGCTCGCGAAGAATGGTGCGCTTGGTTTCAAGGATTTTCATCATCATTTATAAACGAGCCGCGAACATGCAGCACCTGAACTTCATCTTCGTTGACTATGTACAACACGCGATATCTTCCCACGGTCATTTACCGGATATCAAAAAGAAGGTCATCGCTCTCCGGTGCAATCGGCTGACTATATGGAAATAACTTGAGAAGATTATCTACCGACAAACGAAGTTCGCGTATCCACTTTACGGCAATATCTTCTCCCCATTCAGAACAGCCCCATTCAAATGATTCGTAAATATCTTTTTCAGCAGTTGGTGAGAATACAACTGAATATTGTTTCATTACTCGTCGATATTGTATTTGGTGAAAAATTCTGCAAAAAATTCGTCGCTCGGTTTGCTTTCGCCTTTTTTGACTTCAACCAATCCTTTTTGGATAGCTTTGAGCGTCTCGATCTTCTCTTTTGCTGCGAGGAGTTCGTGATAACTCTCCGCATCCTGGACAACCAGAGACTCTTTACCGTCAACCGTCAACACGATTGGCTGCTTCGTTTTATGCAGTTGGTCAACAAATTTGGAACTATCACGTTTAAATACGCTTAAACTTTGGACCTCTTTGCTAAGTTTCATAAATTCTCACCAATCGAAGCCGAATAATGATTATCATTCAGCCTGCTCTCGCGCGTGATAGCTGCTTCGTGTCAGCGGCGATGATTCAACGTGTTTGAAGCCCATGTCTTCTCCGATCTTTTTCCATTCGGCGAATTCTTCGGGTGTTACATAGCGTTCAACCGGAAGACGCCGTTCGTAAGGCTGGAGATATTGTCCGATCGTCATGATATTGCAGTCTACTTTTCTGAGATCCTTCATCAGTTCGACCACTTCATCAAATTCCTCGCCGAGACCGGCCATGATACCGCTTTTTGTCAGCATTTCAGGAAACTGTGTGTCGCGAAAATGTGCAGCGCGCTCAAGCAGTTCCATCGACTGATCGTATTTCGCATCGGGCCTGACACGGCGGTACAAGCGCGCGATCGTTTCCGTGTTGTGATTCAAAACTTCAGGACGTGCTTCAAGCGCTATATTCAAAGCTGTTACATTTCCCTGAAAATCCGGGATCAAAACCTCGACCTTACAGCCCGGGTTTAGTTCGTGGACTTTTCTGATCGTTTCCGCCCAGTGTTCGGCGCCGCCGTTTTCAAGATCGTCACGGTTTACCGATGTTATAACCGCATGTGCCAAACCGAGATGCTTTACGGCTTCCGCTACATGAAGCGGTTCGAGCGGATCGAGTTCCATCGGTTTGCCTTTGTTAACCGCGCAAAACCCGCAGTGACGAGTACAGGTATCGCCGCCGAGCATAAACGTGGCGGTCTTGTCCGTCCAGCATTCAAAAATGTTCGGACATCTGGCTTCCTGGCATACTGTGTGAAGATTCAGGCCATCGATAAGTTTCAAAACCTTGTTCTGATTGGTCGGGTCGCCGATCTTGATCTTTAGCCAATCCGGTTTTTTCAGCCTTTCGCGTTTTCTGCTGTTCGGATTTTTCTTCGCGATAAAATTATCTATTAAATCTTTTTCTTTGATCATCTTGCGCTGTCGCCTGCTTAATTTTGCTTTGTTGTTTCATTATGACAGAAAGGCAAACCGAGTTAAAGGCACTTACCTGGTGAAATAAAACCGCTGTATACCGGGACGAATTGCCAAATTTATCTGACGCTCCGCGGACCTGAAAAAGTTTGCGCACTGACCGTAGAATCCCCGGCGCTAAATTCACCAAAGGCGCCAAAAAACTGCCGGAAAAATCTCTTCTTTTTTTTCAGATTTTTTGGCGCATTTTATCCCGGTTTTTCGCTTTATTTTTCTGAGCGCTGATTTTAAGAAAACAACAGAAATCTCCGCTTGAAAATTTATTATGGAGTGAATCAAAGATCATGTTTTTTTTAACATACGGCGACAAAGGGCCACGAGTCGTGTTGGTTCAGACGCTTCTTCGGCTCAAAGGGATCGATGTCAGGATAAACGGCATCTGGGACAATGATTGTCTGAATGCTGTAATGGAATACCGGAAAAAATTGAATCTGCATCCGATGGGGCCGATCGATCCGAAAGTTTTCTTTAATCTCATACAGGATTCAAGACTCAAAGTGATCGATTCGCTTGATGCGTCTGCCGGAGAAGTAGCGGCGGTGACCCAAAAGGAAATGCATCAGGCCGGAATAAATGTTTTGATGAACGAACGTGTTCCGGGCCGTGGTGTAGCAAACGCCGTAGACAAGATCATCAAGCGTTCAAAGGATCACCGGATCGGTTTACTGCGAATATTCGGACACGGCAACGGCGGTAACTGGATCTCGGTGGCACTGGGCGATCCTTATCATCTTCGGAAATCGGGACATCAGCAGGAATATGAAGCTCTCAAGGCAGACTGGCAGAGCTATTTAGACTATTCGCATTACGAACGTCACCGCCCGGCACTTAAAAAGATAAAGCCTTTGTTTGCACCGTTTGCGAGTGCCGAAATACATTCATGTACCGTCGGAACGGTCCAGCAGAAACTTATCAGAAAACTAGCCGACACATGGGGAGTTCCGGTTGTTGCCGGAAAAGGACTGCAATCAGTCGGAGGCTATTTTCAAAATCAATGGGGTGAACAGGTTCCCTACACCTTTGTCATGGAGGGAGAACTTTTTACGGCATATCCAAACAACGGAGATCTCCGGTCCTGGGCAGCCGGCATCGAAGCTTCGGTCCCGAATCTTGCGCGGGCATTCAAATACATAAAAGAAAAGCTGACGATAATATAGCAGCAGCAAACCGGGAATCACGACACCGTCTGCAGTCCTCACCGCGGCATTATAAGGAACCGACTCGCAGGCACCCGAATCGTAAAAATTCCGGGACGAAACCAAAGTAGCGTCTTATTAGCGTGTTCTTTTTTCCTCTTTGCAACTTTGCTTCTCTGCGAAAACCTTTTTTTCCGCAAAGCCGCCAAGCTCGTAAAGTGTAGCCGCGTGTTTTCTGTCAGCCACACACTATTAAGATACAACCGAATTTAGACACAATCGAAACCAAGGCTCACTTGACACAGTTCGGGTTCAACCTGTAAATTGCGGATTAGTTCTTTTACACGGCTTCCGTTTTACCGGAAGTGAAAAGTGGCGATTTAAGGTTAACTTGCTCCACTTCAAAAAAACTGCTAAACAACTGAAAAGAGATTTTCCAAAAGCTCTCGTGTTTATTTAGCACGGGAGCTTTTTTGCATTTCGGGGTACCAACTATGAGCGATCATTCGATAGATACACAACTTGTCCATTCCGGCGAAAGACTTGAAAAACCGGCCGGAAAGCCGGTCGCGACGCCGTTGTATGCAACGGCAACCTACACTTACGATTCAATGGCCGAAATGAACGCGGTTTTTGAAGGCGAGGGCGGTGACTATATTTATTCGCGATATGGAAATCCGAACGTTACTGCACTCGAAGAAGTTTTGCGGTCGATCGAAAGAGGCAAAGCGGCTGTCGCTTACGGTTCGGGAATGGCAGCGATCCATGCTGCACTCGCAGCATGCGAGATCACAAGCGGCTCCGTCGTTTTGGCATCGCAGGATCTTTACGGCGCTACATTCGATCTGCTGAACAAGATATTTGGCGTTTACGGCGTAAAAACCAAGACCGCGGACTTTAATGACCCCGACGGTTTAAGAACAACGGTTGAAGAATTAAAACCGCGCGTTCTGTTGGCGGAAACGATCTCAAATCCGCTTCTGAAAGTCTGCGACATCGAAAAGATCGCGGAGATCGCCCACAGTTCGGGTGCAAAACTGATCGTTGACAATACATTTGCATCGCCTTACTTATCCCGCCCGCTGGAGCTTGGCGCGGATTTTTCTGTCCATTCGGCGACAAAATATTTAAGCGGACATGCGGACGCAAACGGCGGGATAGTTGTTTCAAACGATGAATTTGACGGCCCGATGCTCAGCGGAATTAGAAAGCTTGTCGGCGGAACACTGAGCGTTTGGGAGGCACACCACATAATGCGCGGAATAAAAACGCTCGGATTAAGACTCGAAAGACAGTGCTCAAATGCCCGGAAGCTTGCCGAACAACTGACCGGACATCCGCAGATCGGAAAAGTTTTTTATCCAAACCTCGACGACAAGGAACAGGCAGCCAAAGTGCTCCGCGGTGGATTCGGCGGAGCGATCGTCTCGATAAGACTAAAAGACGACACGCGCGAGGCTGCGTGGAAATTTATGGATGCCTTAGAGCTTTGTGTCCGCGCCACGAGTCTCGGCGATGTTTACACGCTCGTCTCCCATTCCGCATCGTCATCCCACCGGGAACTTTCGCCGAAAAAACGGGCAGAACTCGGGATCTCGGAAGGTCTAGTGAGGATCTCGGTCGGGATCGAGGACGTTAGCGATATTATCGCTGATATCGAACAAGCGCTTGCGCAGTGAGCGGTGTGCAGTGAACAGTGAGCAATGAGCGGTGAGCAGGCAGAAACGCGACCGTTAGGGAGCGTGCATGTCGGAAGTTGGGCGTCAGCAGTGAGCAGTGAGCAGTGAGCAGTGAGCAGTGAGCAGGCAGAAACGCGACCGTTAGGGAGCGTGCATGTCAGAAGTTGGGCGTGACCAGTGACCAGTGAGCAGGCAGAAACGCGACCGTTAGGGAGCGTGCATGTCGGAAGTTGGGCGTGACCAGTGACCAGTGAGCAGTCAGCAGTCAGCAGTCAGCAGTCAGCAGTCAGCAGTGAAGATGATAGAAATATCCGAAGAATTGATCAAACAGATCGAGGCCCATGGGATACGTGATTATCCGCACGAATGCGGCGGGCTGATGATCGGACGTTTTGACCCGGAAAGCGGCAAAACCGTCGTCGAACTTCTGCCGATGGAGAATGCGATCGAGAAATCAAAACAGCACGACCGCGTTCTGATTTTGCCAAAGGACGTACTTCGCGCAGAGCGTTATGCACGCGAAAAGAAGCTGGACGTCGTCGGCTTTTATCATTCGCACCCTGATGACACGGCGGTTCCGTCACAGTTTGATCTCGATCATGCACTTCCGGTCTGGTCATACATCATCGTATCGGTGCGAAACGGAAAGGCCGCCGATATTCGTTCGTGGGAAATGGAAAATGACCGTTCAAAGTTTAATGAGGAGGAAATGGTGGTCGGGAGTTCGTGATTTGCAGGGCGGGAGTCGCCGTTCGCTGTTCGCAATTCGCTTTTTCTTGTAATTTGCGATCGGTGTAATTTGAATCATTTCGTTATCTGAAAATGAATCAAAAATGCATATCGGGAAATTCGTCTCGCGTCATGCGTAAAGCGAACCACTTTCCCCAAGGAGCAACAACAATGTCAGTAACAATAATAATACCAACTCCGCTAAGACAGTTTGCAGGCGGAAATTCGGAGATCGGGGTCGAAGCTTCAACTGCAGGTGAGGCACTCGGGCAATTAACGTCCGAATATCCGGATCTTAAGAAGCATCTTTATAACGACGCGAATGCGCTGCGGAATTTTGTCAACGTTTATGTCGGTGACGAGGACATTCGTGATCTCGATGGTCTTGATACCGAAATCAAAGACGGCAGCGAAATTCTGATCGTTCCTTCGATCGCCGGCGGCAGCACATCCGCGGGAACCGCCGTGGCGGGGGAACTGCCTGAACTATCAAATGAAGAGATCGCAAGATATTCGCGTCATTTGATACTGCCGGAGGTCGGCCCCGAAGGCCAGCGAAAGCTCAAGGCGGCGCGCGTACTGATGATCGGCGCAGGCGGCTTAGGTTCTCCGCTGGGTTTGTATCTGGCGGCGGCCGGGATCGGCACGATCGGTGTTGTCGATATGGATGTTGTAGATGAATCCAATCTTCAGCGTCAGATAATCCACGGTACAAAAGATGTCGGACGGCCGAAGATCGAATCCGCAGCGGAACGCCTCGGCGACATCAATCCCAACACAAAGATCGAAACATTTGAAACACGGCTGACAAGCGAAAATGCGCTTGAACTGTTCCGCGACTTTGATGTTATCGTTGACGGAACCGACAATTTCCCGACACGGTATCTGGTAAACGACGCATCCGTAATAACCGGCAAACCAAATGTTTACGGCTCGATCTTTCGTTTTGAAGGACAAGCGAGTGTCTTCTGGGCTGCAAAGGGCGCGTGCTACAGATGTCTTTATCCCGAACCGCCGCCGCCCGGTTTGGTCCCGTCATGCGCTGAAGGCGGCGTATTGGGAGTTCTGCCCGGGATAGTCGGCACGATCCAGGCGAATGAAACGATCAAGGTGATTCTCGGAGCGGAAGGAATCCTTTTAAACCGACTGCTGCTTTTTGACGCGTGGCAGATGACTTTCCGTCAGGTCAAACTCCGCAAAAATCCGGATTGTCCGGTATGCAGTGAAAACCCGACGGTTACGGAACTGATCGATTATGAACAATTCTGCGGTTTGAAGAATTCCGGACAGGAAGAAGAAGATATCGCGGATTTTGAAGAGATCACGGCGACCGAATTAAAACAGCGTCTCGACAGCGGCGAAGATCTCCAGCTGATCGATGTCCGCGAAGAATATGAATATGAGATAGCAAAAATCCCTGGCACGACCCTGATCCCGCTCGGCGAGATCGTCAAGCGAAAAGATGAAATAAATGAAGCTCGCACGACGGTTGTAAACTGTAAAGGCGGCGTGCGAAGCGCAAAAGCGATTCTGGCGCTTAAGGAAAGTGGTTTTAGCGGAAAACTGATAAACCTTAAAGGCGGTATTGGGGCATGGTCTGACGAAGTCGATCCGACTGTTCCAAAGTATTAGGTAGGTATGAGAAAAAAATTTCCGGTGTTGATCGCTTTTATTGCGCTGTCATTTTTTGGATGCGGTACAAAACCCGCTGCGACAAGTTTGAATGAAACACCCGCAGAATATAAAAACCGGATCGAAAAATGGCAGGCCGAATATGAAAGATCGCTAACCGCAGACGACGGCTGGCTGACGCTTGCCGGGCTTTTTTGGCTTGAAGAAGGAGAAAATTCCATCGGAACCGGAAGCGAATTTGATATCGAACTTCCCGAAAGACTGAGATCCGGAAAATTTGGAACGATAATTCTCAAAGACGGATCGGCGGAACTGAAAGTGGAAAAAGGAGTCGCAGCATTCGTTGACGAAAAACAGGTAACGGATATCGCGCTAGCCCCTGATACAACCGGAAAACCGACAATTGTAAAAAGCGGCGATATCGAATTTCTATTGCTTAAACGAAATGAAAGATCCGGCATCCGCGTCCGGGATAAAAAGAATCCGGATCGGGTGAATTTTAAGGGACTCGATTGGTTCCCGATCGATCAGAAGTTTGAAATTACGGCAGATTTTGAATCGTTTGATAAAGACCGCGATATGCCGGTTCCAAATGTGCTCGGGCAAACTGTTCAAATGAAATCACCCGGTCTTCTGCGTTTCAAGATCGGCGGACAAGACTATACTCTCCAGCCTGCACATAATGGCGACGGCAGACTCTTTATCATTTTTCGCGATACTTCAAGTAAAACAGAAACCTACGGTGCGGGAAGATTTCTCTACACAAAAATGCCGGAAAACGGGAAAGTCGTGCTCGATTTTAACAAGGCTGAAAACCCGCCGTGTGCCTATACGGATTTTGCCACCTGCCCTCTTCCGCCGAGTCAAAACGAACTTGATATTGACCTAAACGCTGGTGAAATGGATTTTAAAAAACACTAAGAAAACTGATGCGATTGAATGGGAATTGAAAATTGAAGATTATTGCCGCAAAGCGGCGAAAAGAAAGCAGCCAGATGTGAAACATCTGGAAATGTTGACCAACGGTAACCGCGCTGAAGGTGCGAAAAGGTAAGCGTTTCTCGCGCATCTACAATGCGCAAACTGTTTGCACCTTTTCCAGAGGTTTCACCTCTGGCTAATTTCTAAGGGTGCCTTCAGCACCTACATCGACTTTTAAGCCACCTCCCCTTACAAATTAGCAGACGGATTCAAATATCGAATGTGATATTTCAAAAAGATTACGAACCAAGCCGGCACATAACCCTGCCTCTGATACATTTCGGAGAAACCGCTCCGAATGACCGGCTGTCAGTACTTTCAGCCGGATTATCACTGATCAAAAAATAATTCCCGGACGTGTCGATCTCGCGGATCCTTTTGACCATTTCCAGATCTTGCTTGAACGGGTGCCGCGCAATAACGATGTCGCCCGGATTAACCTGTGCGTTTTCGTCAACCAAAACCCGATCGCCGGGTTTCAGAGTCGGCATCATCGAATCTCCCTCCACACGATATTCCGTACGGAGGTCAAAAAGCAGAAGCATCGTTTCAAGCCAGCCAGCCGTCGGTAATTCATCCATAAATGAAAAAAACGGGCAACGATCAATAGATCCTGTCACCCGTTACGTGTCACTTGTCACTTCTTACGACGCCGTATACCAAGGAACATCGCGTCCTTTAGAATCCCAGAACATTTCGTGGATCTTTTTCACATTTTCCATGAGTTCTTCCGCATGTTCGAGGCTGACTTCCTGTTTGCACGCCGAACAGAGTTTTGCGGTCTTCCAGAAAAGATCCGTCAGATCGGGATATTTCTCGAGGTGCTCCGGTTTGAAGTAATCCGTCCAGAGAATTAAAGCCTCGTCTTTTGCAACCTGAGCTTGATCTTCCTTGATGGAAATATACCTGGCAAGCGTGTTTGCATAGGCCGCGTAAGCTTTGTTATCGCCGTCTTCCGGTTTTGAAAGACCAAGGATCTTCTTCGTCATCGAAAGCACTGCTTCCGCGGCAACACGGGTCGAAGACGGATCATAAACACCGCAGGGACCATCACAATGCGCTTCAGCAACGCGAACCGGTTTACTGTCTGTCAACTTTTCTCTTAGTTTATTAAGCATAATTCTCCTCGAAAATTTAGTTATGATTTAGGTCTATTCTATTCGCAGAAAAACGCTTTTGCAATCATCGGCACCGAAACGCCTGAGGAAAACCAATATCGCGTATTTGAAAACCTTTCAAAATTTCGGAAATGAAATTTTGGGCGGCATATTGTAAATTAGCAGTACATTCGCCTTAAATTATGAAGTTTCTCGTAAGCCAGATCAGCTATTTCGTAAACCGCCGCGAAACCCGGCGGAATATCAGCGGGCTCGTAAAATACCTCGTTTTTCTCTGCGCAATAATTTTGTTGTTTACCGTGGTCTTTCATTTTTTGATGGTCTATCACGAGCACCGCGAGTTCTCCTGGCTTTCCGGACTTTATTGGACGCTCACCGTAATGACCACTCTCGGATTCGGAGATATCACGTTTAATTCTGATCTTGGCCGGATATTCAGCGTTGTCGTTTTGATGTCGGGAGTCGTACTGCTGCTGATAATGCTTCCTTTTACGTTTATCCAGTCGTTCTATGCGCCGTGGCTTGAAGCGCAGCTGCACGCCGGATGTCCGAGAAAGGTTCCTGCTGAAACAAAAGATCATGTGATCATCTGCAAGTACGACACGATCGCACCGAATTTGATCCGAAAACTCGTCCACCGCGGAATTCCGTATTTTGTGATCGAACCCGATCCCCGCACCGCTGCGGACATGTATCACGAAGGATTGTCGGTGATCTACGGAAATGTTGAAAGCGTTTCTACTTATGAAAATCTCTCGGTAAGAACAGCCCGATTGGTCTTCGCGAACGACGTTGACACCGTAAATTCCAACATTATCCTTACCGTCAGAGAAGCCGCGCCCGATGTCCCGATCGTTGCTGTCGCCGAGGCCGAAGACTCGATCGACATTCTTGAACTGAGCGGTGCAAACCATGTTTTGCCGCTCAAGAATATGCTCGGTGAAAAACTCGCCGGACGGATAAACGTCGGAGAACACCGGACAAATATCGTCAATGAATTCAGCGGCTGGAATGTTTTCGAATTTACTACTGAAAATACGGATTATTCCGGACTGCGTTTGTCCGAATCCAACTTCCGCCAAAAAACAGGCATTAGCGTTATCGGTATCTGGGAGCGGGGGATCCTCAAACCGGCGCGGCCCGAAACAATTTTGACCGATACGTGTGTTCCGGTCGGCGTCGGAACGCATGAACAGATCGAAAGGCTCAACCGCACACTTTCCGGAAATTCAAAGCAAAAGTCTGAAACGGTTCTCCTTATCGGCGGCGGAAAGGTCGGACGCGCGGCGGCACGTGCGCTTAAGAAACTAAACCGGCGGGTTTTTCTGATCGAAGCAAAAAGCGAGCTGCGCGAGGTGATCGGAAACGTCCCGGACCGTCTGACGATCGGCGACGCATCGGACCGCCATGTACTTGAAAAAGGCGGCCTCAACGAGGCTTCGATCGTCATACTCTCGACAAATCAGGACGATGTTAATATTTATCTTTCGATCTATTGCCGGAGACTCAATCCGGATCTGAGGATCATCAGCAGGATCACCCACGGAAGAAACCTCGAGGCGATTCATCGTGCGGGCGCGGATTTTGTTTTGAACTATGCTCCGATCGGTGCGGAATCGGTTATTTCGCTGATCGAAAAACGCGAACCCGTAATTCTCGGCGAAGGAGTTGAATTCTTTTCGATCGAGATCCCGCAAAAATTAAAGGTAAGAGTCTTGCAGAAAGCAACATCGGCGCCGCATCGGGACTGATCGTTCTCGCGGTACGTTCTGAGGGAGAAGTTTTTGTAAATCCCGCGCCGGATTTCCGTTTTCCCGCTTCGGGAACTCTAGACGTCTTGGGTACAAGCGAGCAACTTGCAAGGTTATACGATCATTTGGGTTAACCGTCTGCGCCGGTGAACTGCACGATTTCGCCCAAGAGAGTTTTATGGATCCCGATCGCGGCCAATTTTCCGGCCTGAGATGCGTCAACCGCTTCCGCGCCTCCGTTCACGCAATCTCCGCCGGCAAAAATTCCTTCCGCCGAAGTTTCCATACTTTCATTTACTTTAACGCGGCCTGATTCATCGGTTGCTACCCCGATCTGCTCAAAGAAATTCTTTTGCTTTTTCTGTCCGATCGCTTTTATCACCATATCGCAAGCGATCTCAAACTCAGTGCCCGAACCGTCATTTCGCTTGCAGCGTAAGGCTTCAACCTTACCGTTTCCCAAGATTTCGATCGGCGAGGCCTGCCAGACAAATTCTATTCCGTCTTTTTTCGCCAGTTCATATTCGTAATCGTAAGCAGAAATGTCTTTTACAGTTTTGCGGTAAACCAGCATGACCTTTTCCGCACCGAGTCTTTTTGCCTGCGTGACGGCATCGATTGCCGTATTTCCGGCACCGATCACAGCAACGGTTCTTCCGAGCGGGACGCTTTCCCAATCACGCGTCTTGATCTTTTCGATAAAATCGAGCGCTTCATAAACGCCTTCCATATCTTCGCCTTTGATTCCCAGATCATTTGATTCTCCGAGTCCCATGCCAAAGAACAGGGCGTCATGCCTGGAACGCAGGCTGCCAGCCTGCAGCGAGTCCGCAGAACTCGAATCTCCATCGGCTGTAATTGACGTATTCAAACAAAATTCAACTCCGAGTTTCTCAACGATTCCGACTTCCTCCAGCGAATCCTTCTGCGTCATCTTGTATTCCGCCATTCCGTAAGTATCGAGTCCGCCGGCAAGCGGTTTCTTTTCGTAAACCGTTACGGCATAACCCAAGCGCGCTAAGTAAGTTGCACATGAGAGTCCGGCCGGCCCCGAACCGATAATTCCCACAGATTTTCCATTCGGTTCACCCGCTTTAAAAAGTTCTTTATTATTCGAGATCGCGTCATCAGTCGCATAACGCTGCAATCTTCCTATCTCGATCGGTTTTTCAACCAGAGTTTTCTCGACGCACGCGCCTTCGCATAAAACCTCAACCGGACAAACGCGGGCACAGCTCGCTCCGATAGGATTTGCGTCAAATATCACGCGTGCGGAACCCGTCAAATTATCGCTGGCAATTTTCTTTATAAAGGAAGGAACATCTATACCCGTCGGACAAGCATGAGTGCATGGTGCGTCGTAGCAATACAAACAACGATTCGCCTCGACCAGCGCCTCGGCTTTTGTCATCGGCGGGGCGATGTCTTTGAAATTCTGTTCTATCTCTTCGGTAGTTATTTTTACCATAAAATTTTTCACCACAGAGAACACGGAGTGCACAGAGGAAAAGAGTTGTCATAAGTAAAGGGAAACGTTTCGAATTAGAAAAACAAAGTATTAACTCCGCGCCCTCCGTGTTCTCTGTGGTGCAGATTCCGTCACATCTCCGCATCCGCTTCGATCTCGATCAGCATTCTCGGATCGATCAGTTTTGCCACTTCGACCATCGTCGTCGCCGGCATGATCTCTCGAAAGTATTCGCCGTGCGCTTTTCCGTATTCTTCCCAGCGCGAAATATCGGTTACAAACATCCTTGTTCTCACAACATTTTCGAGTTCTGCACCCAACGCAATGAGCGCCTTCTCGATATTTTTGATCACTTGAACCGTTTGTGCATAGGCATCGCCTTCGCCGACGATCCCACCGTTCTCATCCGTTGCCGTCGTTCCGGTCACATAAATCCGATCGCCGACTTTTACCGCCCGCGAATACCCGACGATCGATTCCCATTTCTGTCCCGAAGAATATCTTTCCCGTTCTTTCATCGCGACGCTTTAACAAAATTCTTTCCGTCAAATCGATAAGTAATAAACCGATCCGTCACCTCGCCCAGCGGAAACTTCTCGCTTTCAATGACGACCGGAAACTTAAACGAACGCGCGCGGCTGTCATAAGTAAAAAGCTTGATCGGGCGTTCTTCGCGATCAACCACCGAGAAAAAATTGTATTCAAATCCGACATTATCCGTTAGACCTTTTGCAGTTTTTATAAGTTTTGCCGCTTCGGTTTTTCCGCCTGTGATCTTCAGGAGTTTTAAACTTTGAAAGTGATCCTGCGTTGAAGCTATAAATGTGGTGCAAACCATATATATTGTGCCGTTTTTAAGCGGAAGATCGAAAACATCGTAGGTAAATGCGCCCATGTCCTCTTCTTCGCTTTCGCCGCCTTCAACGTAGATTTTTCCGTCGTTTCCGACAAACTGATAAAGATCGTCATAATCGTGCATCGTTCCGCCGAGATTCGTGTCCCATGAATATACCCGGAATTTTCCATCGGCCGAAGTTGAGATCGAAACAAATTCCTTTAGCTTTGAAAACGAAAAACCGAGCACATCTTTTCGTTTTGCATATTTCGAAAGCGTTTTGCTAAATGTCTTATTCGCCGCAGCGAGTTTGTCAAGATCGTAATTGCTTCCGTATGCAGACCAGTTTTCGATCTCCTGCGCGCCGCGGACGAGTTCGTCTTCAATTTGCTGAAGCGTCTGAGCGGACACAAATCCGGAAGCCGCCAGCATTAAGATCACTAATAAAAAGGTTTTCGTTTTCATAAAAATCAGATCAATCGGCAACAAGCAGATCATAAGTATCCGGCCGGCGGTCGCGGTAAAACTGCCACGTGTCGCGTACTTCCCTGATCTTATCCATATCGAGATCGGCAACGACGAGTTCGTCCTTATCCCGCGAGGCTTCCGTAATTATCTGCCCGCGCGGATCGCAGAAATAGCTCTGTCCGTAAAATTCGCCGATATTCCACGGTGCTTCTGTGCCCACCCGGTTGATCGCACCGACAAAATAACCGTTTGCCGCAGCGTGTGCGGTTTGTTCGAGTTTCCAGAGATATTCCGAAAGTCCGGCAACCGTCGCCGACGGGTTAAAAATTATCTCGGCGCCGTTTAATCCCAGAGCTCTCGCGCCTTCCGGAAAATGCCGGTCATAGCAAATGTAAACGCCGATCCTCGCAAACGCTGTATCAAAACACGGGTAACCGAGATTTCCCGGGCGAAAATAAAACTTCTCCCAAAAGCCCGGCGCGACGTGCGGTATGTGATTCTTGCGGTATTTTCCGAGATATTTTCCGTCTGCATCGATCACCGCCGCCGTGTTGTAATAAACGCCCGACATTTCTTCTTCATATACAGGCACGATCAAGACCATTCCTTTTTCTTTTGCAACGCCCTGCATCAACTGCACCGTCGGTCCGTCAGGAACTTTTTCTACTGCTTCATACCACCTCGTTTGCTGTTCCGCACAAAAATACGGTGTGGTAAAGATTTCCTGAAAACAAAGCATCTGAACGCCCTTTTCAGCCGCTTCGTCAACCATCTTCATCTGGTTTTCGATATTCGCCCTTTTAATTTCTTCGATCGGAGCATCCGCCGGTGCGACATTGTGCGCCTGTATCAAACCGCATTTTATTATTCTTGACATATATTTTCCTCAATCGCAGATTTGGTGGAAACCCGCGTGTAAACAAGGATGCCCGTTATAAGCAAACTAATATAATCTGAACGCACCCTCCATAATTGTGGGGTCTCTGCCTTTTGGTCGCTGCTTACCGCTTACTATTATCTCGGTCCTTTAAGTGCATAGCTAAACTTTCCGGCAAACTTCCGAGATTATCTACATCGATAATAGAATCTCCGCTTTTTAAATATATCCAAAAGACTTCTGGTTTGCCGGCTACACCCTTTTTATAAGTTCCCACGACTAGTACGGAAATTTAGTGAATCATTCTTAACAGCACTTACATCAACACAGATCGGAAAATCCTTCCTTCGCCATCCCCGGCTTGTTCGCCACAATCATTTACTTCCCAGGATTCAGAAACCTTCTGACCAACAACTTTTGAAAACCATTCTTCGAAAGGCGTATCGTCAAGCTTTTTATTTAAGTCAGATACAGAAAGCCGTTTAACTTTATTGATTGCTTTGGCGTCTCTCTGTTCCTCTTCTTCACTCAATTCTTCGAATGTTTCTTCTGGAGGTATTGAATCTATATCAGCCTGTTTCTAGCTTCTCTTTATCGATTATTCTCGAATCACTTTTAGCGTTCTCTGTTCTAATTGGCTTTTGTGCTTTTTCGAAACATGCATAAAACAGAACATATCGTAAGTACTGAAAACAGATAGAGAATTTTTATGTTCATAAAGTGTTTGCTAGACCATCCAATTATTAGTTGTCGATATTTCTAAGTTCCGCGCTTCTTGTCTTAAATTCACAACAAAACTTGTATTATCTTCCATCAAGCGAGCAATCAAAGATTTTGCTTCCGGCTGCTGTTTCTTCCGGTTATTATCAAAAGCCATTCGCTTAAATTCGGGACGCTGACCGAAATTCAGAATCAAACCTACTTCTATTTTAGTCGCGCGTAAATAATTTAGCAGTTGTGCCGAATGAGCATCAACTATTGCCCGAACTGCATTCAATTCAATAATAACTTTATCATTTACAACCGGATCTGCTTCAAAATATCCGATCTTTTTTCCTCTAAACCAGACTGAGACCGGAAATTGTTGTTTGACATTAAATCCTTTAGCTTGCAACGCGGTCAACATCGCAGCTTCGTAAACAGATTCTAAAAATCCAAATCCGAGTTCGTTATAAACCTCGTAAAAGGTTCCAATGATTTTTTCTGTAAGGTCTTCGTGTTTTAGTATATTCCCCATATTTTTGGTGAGGTGGTTTTGCCGCGGATTTAAGACGATGACGCGGATCAAAAGCGATTTTTAAGAAAGCTTTTAGCAATTTGTTAGGGTTTAAGTTTTTTCTTTTCAATTTTTAGCTTTATTCTTTTTCTTGATCCGCGTCATCGTCTTAAATCCGCGGCCAAAGCTCTTCTAAGACATCCAATTTACGCCAGCCTCAGGATTCCACTTAGTCGTCGTTTTCTTTAGCTTTGTCCAAAACTCGATCGAACTCTTCCCTGTTATATCATTCGCCCCGAACCGCGATTCGTTCCAGCCGCCGAATGAAAACGGTTCGCGCGGAACCGGAACACCGATATTTACGCCGATCATTCCGGCAGAAGCGTGTTCCATCACATATCTGGCGAGTCCACCGCTTTGCGTAAATACCGAAGACGCGTTTCCATAAGGATTTGCATTTTCGATCCTGATCGCGTCATCGAGCGTCTCGGTTCTCATGATCGAAATTACCGGTCCAAAAATTTCTTCTGTCGCGACAGACATTTCGGGTTTTACAAAATCGATCACGGTCGGGCCGACGTATGTTCCGTTTTCCTTGCCTTCAACCGTCGCACCGCGACCGTCAACAAGAATTTTTGCGCCGTCATTTTCTGCCTCGGTTATATATCCTTCGATCCTTTCTTTGGCTTCCTTTGAGATCACCGCGCCGAGATTTTCTCCGGGGATGATCTTTTTTGCCTCTTCGCAAATTCCCTCGATGATCGGATCGACATTTCCGACCGCAAGCATCGCCGAAGCCGCCATACATCTTTGACCGGCGCAACCCGACATCGACGCCGTCACATTATTTGCCGTCATTTCAGGATTGGCGTCCGGCAAAACAAAGAGGTGATTTTTTGCGCCGCCGAGTGCGATACAGCGTTTTAAGTTGTGCGTCGCCTGCTGGTAAACGAGTTTGGCAACTTTTGTCGAACCGACAAAACTCACCGCTTCGATATCTTTGTGGGCGCAGATACCTTCAACAATTTCGCGTCCGCCGTTTACAACATTAAAAACGCCGTCCGGCAAACCCGCTTCTTTGAGCAGCTCGGCCATTCTGATCACGGAAAGCGGAACGAGTTCAGAAGGCTTCATTATCATCGTGTTTCCCAAAACAAGCGCATTCGGCATCGTCCAGTTCGGAACCATCAGCGGAAAATTAAACGGCACGATCGAAGCCACGACGCCAAGAGGAAAATGCTCCGTCCGGCATTCGACGCCTTTCGAAACTTCCATCACCTCACCCGCGACAAGCTGCGGCATCGAACACGCAAATTCCGTTAGCTCGATTGATTTTTCGACCTCGGCCCGCGCTTCGCCAAGCGTTTTACCGTTTTCTTCAGAAACCAAAGCGGTAAGTTCATCCGAATTCTTTTCAAGTAAATAGCGATAACGGAAAAACACCTGAACGCGTTCCTTGATGGTCGTATTCGCCCAGCCTGAGGCGGCACTTTTTGCCGATTCGACGGCTTTGTTAAGTTCAGCGTTTGTCGACATCGGAACCTTCGAAAGTAGATTCCCGTCAAGCGGCGAAACGACGTCAAGATGTTCGTTTGAAGCACTTTCGTGGAAAGCGCCGTCGTAATAGTTTTTGACTAATTCGTATTTCATATTTACTTATATTCGACTAATTAAGATCCAGGATCTTCTCTTATCTGCGGCAAATCAATTTATGGTTCAACTTCCTAAATCCTTCCGCGCCGAAGGCGCGACCCGAAAGTAACCAGATGCGAAGCTTCTGAAATATATGCGTCCAATTTCTTCGCGTTGAAGACGCGTTCCGAAAGTAGCCAGATGCGAAGCTTCTGGAATATATGCGTCCAATTTCTTCGCGTTGAAGACGCGCTTGAAAGTAGCCAGATGCGAAGCTTCTGGAATATATCGTCAATTTCTTCGCGTTGAAGACGCGACCCGAAGAAAATAATGGCCAGATGCGAAGCTTCTGGAATATATGCGTCCAATTTCTTCGCGTTGAACGCGACCTCCGAAAGTAGCCAGATGCGAAGCTTCTGGAATATATGCGTCCAATTTCTTCGCGTTGAAGACGCGTTCCGAAAGTAGCCAGATGCGAAGCTTCTGGAATATATGCGTCCAATTTCTTCGCGTTGAAGACGCGACCGAAAGTAGCCAGATGCGGCGAAGCTTCTGGAATATATGCGTCAATTTCTTCGCGTTGAAGACGCGACCCAAGTAGCCAGATGCGAAGCTTCTGGAAAGGTCAAGATATCATCGGCGCATTGAAGATGCGCTCAGACGTATTCCTTTCCAAATACGTCCGTTCAAAAAAATGGAAAACACCACTTTCACCACAAATATTTCTCATCATATTCAATACCGCTCAAATTCAACAATTCAATATACTCTTCCTCAAAACTTCTTTTCTGGTGATGTTCTTCCTGGTTCAATATATATTTCTTCACACCATCAATTCCCGTCGGGCTCACCGAAAATGCTCCGTATCCTTTTTGCCATTTGAACACCTTTCCCAATTCCTTGTGAACCCAGGCGGAAGAATCTGCTTTCAGATCGCGGACAAAATAATCGAGCCGGTGCTTTGACTTGAGGCTGACAAGCAGATGAACGTGATCTGAAGTGCCGCCAATTGCCAGCGGCACTCCTTCCATTCCGTTAACGATTCCTCCAAGGTACGGATGTAATCTTTCCCGCCAATCATCTCCGATCAGCGGCCTTCTTTCCTTCGTCGAAAAGACAATGTGAAAATTTGAGGAGATGTGGCTTGACGGCATTGTCTTTTTCTGTGCGCTTCTTCAAAGCGCGGATCATTTTTTCATTTTGTCCAGAAGCTTCGCATCTGGCTTGTATCTTGATAGTCAACCCCTTTAGCAATTATCTTGGACGCTGGATAATTGCTCGGAGAAGATGAGTCTGTCGTCTGGCTGAGACCTTTGAGTCTGAAAAATAGATGAGACCTCTTTTCCGGTTTCAATGTTCCTTGTCAGGTCGAACAGTATCTTAAGACCTTTTGAGTCTGCATATTACAAGGTTGACCGTTGGAACATATTTTGAGGTTAATTATGTCAAAAAACATTTTAGGTATAGACGTTTCAAAACGAAAGCTTGATGTGGCTTTACTTTTCAACGACAAAACCCTGGTTAAGAAGTTCGATACTGCTTCCGGCTGCAAACTTCTTGTCGCCTGGCTTGAACACTTCATCGCGAAGCGGTTCACGTATGTCTTGAATCAACAGGCACTTATGGTGATCTGGTTGCACACTCGATGCACAATGCAGGACATATTGTGTCTGTTGTTAATCCGCTTCGCATCAAGTCTTACGCTGTTTCAGCATTGGTACCGCAACAAAACCGATATGGTTGATGCCCGTATGATCGCCGACTTTTGTCGTACTCAAATCCCTGAGCAATGGTTCCCGCCGTCTCCGCAAGTTGTCAAGATCCAGGTCTTTCGCGAAGGATCGAGGCTCTTGAGGAGATGCGTCAAGCCGAACGAAACCGTCTTGACGTTTCACCACAAGAGACAAGAGCAAGTATCAAACGTGTTATTAAAACGTTTGAAAAAGAGATCAAAGATCTGGAAAAAAAGATCAAGGATAATATCGATCAAGATCCTAAACTCAAAATCATAAGGATCTGCTGGAAACATACCCGGGATCGGTAAAAAGACATCCCATCTGCTTTTAGCCGAAATAGAGTTTGAACGCTTCGATTCAGCTCGCGATGTAGCAACTATGCGGGTGTTACCCCAAAGCAAAGAAAATCAGGCACCAGTTTGAACTACACAAGACTTTCAAAAATGGGAAACAAACGCTTGCGAAAGCGCATGTACTTTCCGGCAATCGTCGCCGGTCAGTGCAAAATGAAATTATCAAAGACTTTGCCAAACGCTTGGCGAAAAACGGGAAATCAGGAAAACAAATCGTCTGTGCATCGATCCGAAAACTGCTGCACATCGCGTTTGGTGTCTTGAAAAACCAAACCCCGTTTGACCCAGACTTGGCGTTTCAGAGTTGATTATTCAAGACAGTATCTATTTTCGGATCGCCGCAGCCGCGGAGATTCGGACATCAGAATAACTGTCGGCTTCCCATTTGTCGGACCGCTTCTTCAAAGCGGAACTGACCTAAACTTCTGGTCCAGAAGCTTCGCATCTGGCTATTTTCGATCCGCCGCTTCCGCGGCGAAGCACCTAGTATTCTCGATATTTCGTTCCTAATTATTTAAAACATTCGAACGGTTTTTTTTGATACCGTCCTTATCCTTGTCCTTCGGTGTTAACCCCCTGCATCAATAAATAATAAACCACAAACGCGATCCCGAACGTTACAAACCAAGCATATTGATAAAGTGTATCAAAGAAATTCGGATCGGATACCTGACCGCCGGGTGTTGTCGCGGCGCGGAAAAAACCGTAAACAACGGGTGCGATCGCTAAGACAAGCGCCGTGACGGCACGCCAGTTAAAACCGCCCGAATATGAATAAACTCCATCGGTTTTAAAAAGCGAAGCAAGTTCCAGTTTCTGTTTTCGGAGGATCCAGTAATCACAGATCATGATCCCGCCAATCGCTCCCATCAGCCCCGAATATCCGATCAGCCACGTAAAAATATAAGCTCCCATTGATGACATCAGCTGCCACGGCATCATCAATATGCCGATCACCGCCGTGATAAGACCGCCCATCACATAAGAGATCCGCTTCGGATTGAGATTTGAAAAATCATTTGAGGGCGACACGACGTTTGCCGCCATGTTCGTTGAAAGCTGTGCGACGAAGATAACGATCATCGCAAATAAAATTACAAAAGTGCTGTCAAAACGCTTTATCAGTTCAACCGGATCGGCGATTGCTTCACCGTAAATGATCACCGAAGCTGAGGTAACGGCGACGCCGATAAACGCAAAAGAAGTCATCGTCAGTGGCAAACCGAGCGCCTGGCCGAGCATCTGCGACCTTTGCGACTTTGCGTAGCGCGTAAAATCAGGAATGTTCAGCGAAAGCGTCGCCCAATATCCGACGGAAGCCGTCAGCGCTCCCGGAAACACCGTCCAAAAACTGCTTGTTTCCTTTTGAAGCGCTGTGGAATTCGAAAGTACATTCCCAAGACCGCCCGCTGCGTTTGACGCCCAAATCAACAGAACAATGCCGCCCAAAAGAAGAAGAGGCGCCGCCCATGATTCGAGGTACTTAATTCCTTCGATGCCCTTTAAGATTATCGCAACCTGAATTGCCCAAAAGAGAAAGAACGCGATCCATGTATGCAGCGCGATCCCGCCGATCAGCACACCGAAAGTTTCCGTCCATCCGCTCCAAACCGCTCCAAAAAGCGCATCGATCGCCGTCCCGCCGATCCATGTCTGGATACCGAACCATCCGCACGCGACGATCGCGCGAAGCACCGCCGGAATATTTGCACCCTTTGTTCCGAAGCTCGAACGGCACAAAACAGGAAAAGAAACTCCGTATTTCGTGCCCGCGTGCGCATTGAGGACCATCGGGATCAGGACGATCGTATTTCCGAGAAGGATCGTCAACATCGCCTGCCACCAGTTCATTCCGGCGGCGATAAAACCGCCGGCGAGCGTATAGGTCGTGATAACGACGCTCATTCCGATCCACAGCGCAGCGATGTTCCATGTTGACCAGGTCCGGTCTTTTATCGAAGTCGGCGCCAGATCTTTATTCCAAAGCGGACTGCCGGAAATTTCTTCGTTGAGTTCGACAGAATCTATTGCTGATTTTTCCATTTTGCAATTGAAACAGATTTCTACTGATTTACCCGAAAACCTGAAAACACTGAATTTTATAACAAATATTTCGCGTTTGGACTAAATTTTCAGGATGCCGTCTCAATCCGGTAATCCGATCTTTTTGATCAAGGAGTCATATTGCGGCTCGCCGTTTAAGATATCGTAAACTTTTGACATTTTTATCGTAACCAATCCCGGATCGCCTTCTTCATATGCCTTCGACAAATATTCAACCGCTTTTTCTTTGTTTCCGGTTGCGGCATAAGCATACGCAATGCTTTCACTGCTGACAAAAAAATCGCCGCCCTGTTCAATGCGAGAGTCACGTTTAGCCAACAATTCTTTCAAATATAGGCCCCAAAATCCCTTCCAGCCATTTTTGTCAAAAGCGGACTTTAGTCTCCTGATCTCTTCAGGCGTTTTTCCGTCCAGCTTAAGCGCAGCAATATATTGTTCGATCGCTTTCGAGGGCATTCCTTTTGCTGCGTAGATATCGCCGATATTATATTTCACCAGTGCATCACCAGGATATAATTCTTCGGTTTTTTTTAACTGAACGAGCGCTTCGTCGTACTTTGCTGCAAATCCAAGAATATTCCCTTTCATTCGATTGCCCGCCAGTGAAAACGGGTCGAGTTCGAGTGCGATCGATATTTCCTTTAGTGCCGCTGATATGTCTCCCCGAAACGCCAGGTGTTCTGCAAACCATTGGTGCGACGTCGAATTATTAGGGCTCAGATCGATCGCAATCCTGTATTCGCGCTCAGCCTCCTTCCAGTTGAAATCATATGTCGTAAGGAGATAGCCAAGGGTGGCGTGAGCTTCCGCCAGATTTGGATCGAGCTCAAGCGCTTTGATGGCGGCATTCTTTGCGAGCGGTACATACTTTTTCGGGCTCAGGTTTCCGTATAAAGGCATGATCGCGTAGCTTTTGGAGAGTCCGCTATATGCGATCGCATAGTTCGGATCCTTCTCAGTTGCCTCGGTATAATAGTTAACTGAAGTCTCAAGATCCTTGATATTTCGCTTATTCCAAAAAAACCTGCCTTTCATGTAAAGCGTTTCGGCTTCCGCATTTGTTGTATAGGTTTTCGAGACCAGGGTTTGCTCATCGGAAGTTAAATTCAGACTCAATTCTTCAGAAACATCCCGGGCGATCTCGCTTTGCAGAGTAAATAAATTTTCAACTCTTCGTTCATAGGATTTTGACCAAACCAAATTCTGCGTTGCGGTTTCCACCATCTCAAGCCTTAATCTGACTTCACCGCCGGTTTTAGATAATTGTCCATGCAGAACAGCGTCAACGCCCAATTCATTGGCGATTTCCTCTATACTCCTGGTTTTACCTTTGTAGGTAAAAACGCTTCCTCTGGCTTTTACCGAAAGTTTGGGAACCGCAGAAAGACGGGTGATCAAATTATCGGCCAATCCGTCCGAAAGATATTCAAGGTCATTCCTTTCACCTTCGATTACGAAAGGAATGACCGCTATCGAACGGATTACGGGCTTTTTCATGCCAAGGTACCGGACACCGAAATAAATCCCGGCGCCCAGCAGAACGATCAATAATGCAGCCAGGTGTGCTCGCTTCTTTGCCGCAAACCTAAGTAAATTATTAACGCGTGAACTCTCTGCCCGCGATATTCCGGCGAGCGGTTCCCTTTCGGCAAAGTCGGATAATTTAGCTGAATTAATGTCGTCACCCGCTGAGGAATTGGGCGGCTGAGGACCAAACTCGCGATCCCGGCTAACGCTTTTCAGATCTCCGAGAAGCTCGGCTGCATTCTTGTATCGTTCCTCCGGTTCTTTTCGCAGCGCCTTGTCAATTATATTTACGATCTCATTTGGAATTCCGGACGATAATTCACTTAGCGGGATCGGCTCCCGGTTCAGGATTGACTCGATGGTTTCGTATGCGGTATCTCCCTTAAACGGCAGCTCGCCGCAAAGCAGTTCGTACAAAACGATGCCAAAGCTGAAGATATCGGTTTGAGGACCGACCGTTTTCCCGCCGGCCTGCTCCGGCGACATATAATTTGGCGTCCCTAAGATAAAGCCCGGTATCGTTTCGGTGGAAGATTCAGTTTTACCAGCCAAAGACAGCCGGATCGCCTTGTTGTTGTATTTTCCAGCTGCCTGCGTCTCGCCTTCCGTGTATCTTGTTTCCTTAGGCTTTGCGATCCCAAAATCGAGTATCTTTACAAAGCCGTCGGAGCGGATCATCACGTTATCAGGTTTTATGTCGCGATGAATGATCCCGGCATTATGGGCTTCGTCGAGCGCCGATGCGATCTGGATCGCAATGTTCAGGATCGACCCGAAATCCGGCGAATTTGAAGTCTTATATTGTCCCAATGTTATTCCGTCAACATATTCTGTAGCGATAAAATGAATCTCGCCAGATTCGCCGATCTCGTGAATCGTAATGATATTCGGATGGTTAAGTGCGGAGGTCGACCTTGCTTCCCGGAGAAAACGCTTCATCCGGTCCGATTCCTCAGCAAATCCGCGGGGCAAAAACTTTAGCGCTACCTTTCGATCGAGTTTCGTATCCTGCGCAAGATATACTGCGCTCATTCCGCCTTTCCCAAGCAGCGAAATAATTTCGTATTGATTGATTTTTTTTCCCGTGAGATTTGAATCTTCTTCAGCGGCAAACATCTCGGCCGCCAGAGATTCTGGCGGAGTTTCAAGAAATGCTTCTGCAGATCCGCTAAAACTCAGCAAAGATTCGATTTCTTTGCGCAACTCAATATCACTGCCGCAATGCCGCTTTAATGCCGCACCAAGTTTATCGGGGTCAACATCGATGACTGCGTGATAGATCTCTTCGATCTTTTTAAGTTTCGTGGCGTCCATTTTGGAATCTATCTGGCGATGCGAAATGCGTTTGGCAGCTGCTGATTCGCTCGTTTGATCATAAAGGTAATTTCGCCTAATGAAAATGATTTACCTATCATGACACTTTCTCATATCCGGCGTCGTTTGGTCAGTTAGGCAGCCATATTTTGTCCTATTTATCACAAGGAAAAACTTTAATGGATAACAATCCGAAAAGCCGGAATTTCGATATCGTTATACAGAATGTAAACGATGAAGTTTTGATCTACGATCTGAATTCAAATAAAGCCGTTTGTTTGAATAATACTGCGGCGCTGGTTTTCTCACTTTGCGACGGCAAAAATACCATTCGCGATATTCAGAGCTCGATGAGCCGGAGCTTAGGTATTGAGGTAAGTCAAGAGATTATTTTTCTCGCAATCGACGGTTTGAAGAAAGAAGACCTGCTCGAAAATACTGGCGAAATATCGTTTAATTTTGCCGGAATCAGCAGACGCGAAGTGATCAGGAAAATAGGTTTTGGTTCGCTTGTTACGCTGCCGATCATTGCATCGCTTACGGCACCTACTTCTCTCGACGCACAATCTGTGAACTGCAACTGTACCACCCCCGCAGACTGCATCACGAAAACAGCATGTCCCAGTACTGTAAATTGCGAAAGTATGTCAATGCTGTGTTTTCCGTAAAAAGGTTCTCCAATTTACGCGGCCCAAATTATGGATCATTAGCAAAAGCATTTACTTTTGCCCGGCCAATTCTCGCAGCAGCCATGTTTTTGCAAAACTCCAATCCCGGTTTACGGTTTCGCGGGAAATCTCAAGAACGCCGGCGATCTCATCTATCTTCAGGCCTCCGAAGAATTTCATTTCTACAACGCGTACTTTTCGTTCATCTAAGAGCTCGAGCTGCTTTAACGCGTCATCCAGTGCGATAATCTCCTTAGAAGTTTCCCCTGCGCCGAAAGAGTTTTCCGTAAATGTGATCTTTTCCTGCCAGCCGCCGCGTTTTTTTCTGTGTTTTGACTTCGCGTAGTCGACAAGTATATGCCGCATCGCCTTAGAAGCAACGCCGAAAAAATGATCGCGGTTTTGCCAATTCTGAAGGTTTCCACCGGCAAGCTTCAGATAGGTCTCATGGATCAGTTCCGTGGTCTGAAAGGTATGTCCTGACGGCTGTTTGTTAAGGTGGCGGCGTGCCATCTTTCTTAGCTCGCCGTAAACAAGAGGCATTAATTCCTGAAGCGCGGCATCATTTCCCTTGCTCCAATCGAAAAGAAGATCTGTGATCGGTTTCTGGTTTTCATCGACCATAAGTTGGTGGTGTGTCATTACCAATGATACAGAAAAACTGATCAAAAAACTCGCCGACGATGACAAAACTTTTGCGATGTTTTCGTTTGTAGTATCTGATCCTTTATTTACGCAATTGAAACCGGTGACGGAGGCATGACTTTTTGAAGTCTTAAGATTTATCGATTCAAAACTCCACTCCGGTGAGTTTTGGGAAACGCGTTTTACATGATGACAGCTGTGATTTGATATTTCGCAGGATCCGGCTTTAATGCCTTTACCGAAGCTGAGTCCAACCGATGGCCGGTATCTTTCGTCTTAAGACTGCAGCAAGGGTAAATGGAATCGTTTTTGAGTTGAAAGAAGTGAGGACCAGATGATGAGATCAGCAATGTTTGCGTTTTTATTAGTTGTATTTTTCGGAATATCGTCTTTTGCACAAGTTTCAAAAAACGAGCTTTCCAAATTGCCTGCAGGCATCGAAGACTGGAATGAAAATGATTCTGAAAAGGTATTCGAAGATCCGGTTATCGCGGCTCGTCTGAAACTTCTGCTGGGCGAAGCGGATCATGCCGTTTTTCTCGAATCATTTGAAACCCGTCGGCCGCTCGATAAAAAGGACGGAATCATATTTGTCAGCGGGTGTATGATCCGAGCGTGTTCTCACCTTGAATCTGCTATTGCGATCGATCTAGCCGCGAACACAATCCATGCTGCGATCTTTAACGAAATCGAAGAAACAAGGTTCTTTAACGAAAAAGAGAGCGAAACTCCTCAAATTATCGCAGTTTGGTCAAAGCGTCTTGAAGAGATTTATGCCGGAAACCATCCCGCAAACCGGCGGCCGCTTCGGCAGCGCTGACACCGAAACGGCGTATTATCAGCCCGATATTCGTTAAAAGACAGCCCAATCGTATATAATCTGCCAACCGCCGATACGGTATGACGCATTCTTCCTGAATCTGTCGTTTTAGGACATATAAGCCAAATTTAATTTATGTTCATCAAAAATCTCAAATATTTTGTCAACTTTTTGATTTCTATCGGCCTTGCGTTTTGTTTCAGTGTGTCTGCACAAACGAGCCGCGACAAACCCTGTCAAACCGCTTCAAAGTTCGGCCCGAAAGACCAGATAGGAAACCTGAATTATGTGACCTCTAAAAAAATTCTCGCGGCAGGCAGACTCGTAACCCGCGGAAAGTCGTATAGTCTTGCGATCGAAACAAATAAAGACACACCCGCCTTCCCGCCGCGGACCTTTTCGCTAAAGGTAGTCCAGCCGAATCAGGAAAACGGCGCGACGCTAGGGCCGACAAAGTCCACTTATAACGATGACATCATAAACGGCTGGGTCGGGATCGGAACCGGCATCGACGGGCTCGGCCATGTCGGGATCGATAGTGTTTACTTTAACTGCAATAAAGCCCAAGATTTTGCAGCTGAAGACGGCTTGAAAAAACTCGGTGTTGAAACAATTCCGGCCGTCGCAACGCGCGGTGTTCTGCTCGATATGGCTGGCTATTTCGGAACCGATATCGTAAAGGAGGGAACGGCGTTTAATAAAGCTGAGATCCAAGGTGCAATGAAGCGCCAGGGAATCGCGTCACTCGAAAAAGGTGATGTCGTGATGTTTTATACGGGCTGGATGAAGCTCCTTGGAAAGGACAACAAAAGGTTTTCCGCCGGAAATCCCGGCATCGGTCTTGAAGGCGCACGATACCTCGCTTCGCGGGGTGTCGCCATCGTGGGTGCGGACAATGAAAATCTCGAAGTGGTTCCATTCGAAAAGGATGCGGGCGTGTTTGAAGTACACCAGATACTCCTTGCAAAAAACGGAATTTATATAATCGAAAACATGAATCTCGAAGAAATGGTTAAGGATAAGGTGTGGGAAAGTATGTTTACTCTCGGCGCGACCAGGATCACAGGCGGTGTTCAAGCGATCGTCAATCCGGTGGCAATCAAGTAGATAGATCCGTCCATCAGTACCGCGAACGATAGTGAGCATCTGAGTAATGCTTGCGTTTGGATTGGATCAAATAAATCTGATAAAGAGATCCTATACTCTTACCTGTTGAAAAAAGTTAATTTGCTCACTATCGTTCGCAGTACTGTTTTGATGCCGTACATTTAATAAATAAAAGGAGCAGAATAGAAATGAGTGATGAGAAAATTGTGCTTATAGCACGTCTTAAAGTAAAAGCGGACAAGGTCGAAGAAGCAAAAGCCGCCGGATTGGCGATCGTTGCCGATTCTCGTGCCGAGGCGGGATGCATAAACTACGACATCCATCAATCGATCGAAGATGAAACCGTCTTCTTCTGGCATGAAACATGGGCAAACAAAGCTGCGATCGACGAACACTTTGAAACACCATTTTTTCAGGAATTTTTCAAAGTGGTCGGTGAAGTGGCCGCCGAACCGCCCCAGATAAATCTGACGAAAAAGATCACCGATTAAAATCCCCAATCAGTACCGCGAACGACGGTGAGCAGCATGAAGTTTCCCAACCTCGGAAATTGATTACAAAACTCACAATAGCTCGCGGCACCAATCAATGTATTCGGAACGATGATCTAAAAGTTCGTTCCAAAGCGAAAATCAAGGAGAAACCATATGAGCACTGAAGCCGTACAAGCAGAATCACCCGAATATTTTAATCTTCGCCCGGAAGTAGAAAAACTTTACGGATATACCCACGCCGTAAGAATCGGCAGAGATATTAAGATTTCCGGTGCGGTGAGCATGGACGATGAGGGAAATCCGACCGCGATCGGCGATCTCGCAGGGCAAATTAGAAATTGCTACGCCGATCTCGAAAAAGTGTTAAATCATTACGGGTGCACTTTTGACAACGTGGTCCGCGAAAATATCTTTACCACCGATATGCCTCAATTTCTGGAAAAAGCGGAATACCGCGGCGAGATCTATAAAAATCATTTCCCGACCGGTTCGTGGCTCGGCGTAAAGGAACTCGCATTGCCCGAATTTATGATCGAGATCGAACTGGAGGCTTATATGACAAATTAAATGGCGAGGTCGCAGATTTCGGGTCTCGGATCAGACATATCTTCGATCAAGAAAAATGCGCGACCAGAATCCTCAGTTAACAGAATCTTGCTTATTCGGCAGTAGATCGAAACAGAGATCGTTTAATACGTTATCTATCGATTCTGGCATCGCATTTTGATCGCGTCCTATCTCCGCATCATCAAAAATGATCACTAAAAAACCAGTCGGAATCCGTAAACCGGCAGTTCTATCTGTGTAAAATCCAAATCTTCTGATCTCTTAAAACCAATATTTTCGTACATTTTCCATGCCGTTCTCATCGCCATAGTTGTATGAATTATCATCTGAACCCGACCCGAATCTTTTGCTTTCCTTATACACTCCATTGTCAATGCCTTTCCGAGTCCCTTTCTTCTGGCGGTCTCATCTACAACGAGAAGTCTG
Organism: Pyrinomonadaceae bacterium; assembly: GCA_041394785.1. GTDB lineage: Bacteria > Acidobacteriota > Blastocatellia > Pyrinomonadales > Pyrinomonadaceae > Aridibacter. Next base: position 108,465 of record JAWKHO010000009.1, read on the forward strand.
AATCCAGCCGAATTCTTTTCCCTGGTGGCATTACCACCCGAACCGTAATACTTCATATCGCCGAAATAAACGACGGCTCCGGCCAGTTTACCTTCCGATGAAACCGCTGCCAGTAATTCAGTCTGCGGTTTGTTTACCATTTCGCCAACATTTGCAAGGGTTTTATAATACTCAGGCTGTTCAGCAACGGAAGGAAATCCATTCAAATGCGAATATACGTTTACCATCAATTTTCCGATATCTTTATATTCCCCGATCTTTGCATTTCTAATCGTGTAGTTGTTCATGTTGATCGCTTCTCCTTAAGCAACGAACTCTTTTTGTTGACATATTTGTAAGATACAAACATAATAGCGAAACTATTTGTAAGTTACAAATATAAAATGATATCGTTGATCTATGGGAAATCTTAAAAGCGATGATGACGATATCTTGCTGTTTCATAGAGAAATAGTTGAACTCGTCAAGAAATATCAGTTTCGCGACCGGGAGCAGATCGTCTGCTGGGGAATTTCGGTTAGTCAGTGTTACGTACTTGAAACTCTTCATGCTGAAGGAAACTTAACCGTAAGCGAGTTGGCCGATCATATGCATTTATCAATAAGCACGATCACGCGTGTGTTCGATCAGTTGGTTAAGAAAGGGTATGCAGTGCGCGAACAAGACGCTCAGGATAAACGCATTTTTCTATGCAAACTTACCGATGAAGGCACTGAGATCTACAAAAAGTTGTGGGAGATAGTATCCGAATCAGAAAAAGCCGTGCTTGCTGATTTTTCCGCTGATCAAAGAAAATTGCTCATTGAATTTCTGAAAAAAATTAACAGATCGGCTCCGTTTGTCGAAAACAGTAAACAAACCTGATCTTTTTCGAGTGTAGAAACGGAAGTGTGCTCGTAACCGACATGCAAAATCGAAAAACCCGGAATAATTTATTGGTAATTGCGAGTTTCCTTGCAATATACCTGATATGGGGATCTACGTTCCTGGCGATTGCTATCGCTCTAAAAAGCTATCCGCCGTTTCTTCTCGCATCTTTGCGATTCCTGATAGCCGGTCTTCTTTTGTTTGTCTATTGTCTATTTAAAAACTACGCACTGCCGGACAAACCGACGGTTATTAAGAATATTTGCCTCGGGATGCTGCTTTTTGTTTGCGGCCAAGGCTCTCTGATCTGGTCAGAACAATATTTGTCTTCAGGAAATGCGGCGATCTTGTTCGCGACACTTCCGATTTGGTTTGTCATTTTTGATCGTCCCAATTGGAATTCTTATTTTAAAAGCGCCAATTTGATCTTTGGAATTACCATCGGTTTTGCGGGGATCATATTATTGTTTTTTGATAAATCGGAAGCCGCCGTTCCGAGTTCGTCAGGATCAATTGAGATAATCGCTTGTTTCGTAATTTTGTTTGGGATTATATGCTGGGTCACGGCTTCGCTCTATTATCGATCACACTTAAGTTCCGGGTCAGTTTTTCTAAACTTGTCCATACAGTTAATTTCGGCATCGATCATCTGTCTCGTTATCAGCTTTTCGTTTCGTGAATTTGCCGGATTTGCGATCATAGATATCTCGTTCGCCCCCACCGTCGCAGTTCTATATCTTGCGATTGCGGGGTCAATTATTGCATTTGCTGCCTATTCCTGGTTATTGACACAGAGAACTCCTGTTTCGGTAGGCACATTTGCATATATAAATCCCTTGATCGCCGTTTTCTTGGGCTGGCTTCTCGCAAACGAGAAAATAACAATGTTGCAGCAATTTGCTATGTTAAATGTTGCGGGCAGTGCATTCCTGATCAATAAAAATAAAAAGAGCGGCTGAGGTCCCCCCCTGATTATGGCTGAAAGGATAATTTCAGATTTGTTAATCCGGCAGCGGGTTCAACCCGTTACATGTACCGCAAATTTCAAATGAATTTTACTTCCGATTAGATAAATATATGAAAACCTTAAGACTTAAGATTGTAAAATATGTGTTCTTGACCATTTTGGTCACTACTGGTTGCGCAAACCTGATATCCGCGCAGGAAAACACTGTGCTCGACGTTTTTAACGACCAGGTTGATGCATTCATTAAAGAAGACGTCGGGCGCCTTGTAAATAATGTGTCGGATGACTTTAAGTATTTCTATATCAGTTCCGATGAATTGGTACTTGAGGTCGAAGGAAAAGACCAGTTTGAGAAAAGTATGCGCGCTTATTTCGGTCGTGGACGTAAAGTGTTCTCAAAAATAGAAAGCTATTTCATCGACAAAAACCGGATAACTTTTAAAGAAATTGTGAGTCACAAGAACAAGAACGGAGAAACGGTATCTTCATCGGCGATCGGCACTTACGAGATCAAAAACGGCAAGATCACGAGATCGTGGTATTTTGTCGACTGATACTGGAGAGATAATTCGAAGTATATTCCAACTCATCGAGAGCAGAAAATGCGTTTATTTCGGAGAGACCAATTTCCATTTTATCCTTGTGTAAGCTGTTCGGAATCCGTTTTTCTCGGCATTTCTCTGCGACTGACTTCCTGGCAAAGCACCCATCATCGCGATTTTACATCCCTGATCGCGGGCGTAACTCAAGCGTGCAGAGAGCAGTGCATTTTGTGCTCCTTGTCGGCGCCCCGAGGGAATCGTGCTGGCACCGGCAAGAAGCGCAACTTCCCCGCAAATATAGAGTGTTCCGGTGGCGATCGCCTCATCATTTAAATCTGCAATAAACGGAAGTGCACCTGAGCTTTGAGCCCCGACCCTGCTGTACTGCAGCATCATGTCCGAAAATTCGGGCATTTCAGAACTCCAGCCTCCGGTAGATGTTTGTGCGAAGAGTTCGACCTCGTCTTCCCGAATAATACGGGTCCGAATATTGGGATTTACCGCCAAATCAAGTTCATTTTCTACATCGAGAGGACGGATCAACACACTCGTTAATTCGACCGGCTGATATCCGCGTTTATTTAACAAACCGATCAAAGAAGGATCGGCCATTGGTGAAACCTCGTGAAAGACCGGCGCATTCCGGCACTTGAAAAACTCTTCGATCTCGTCGAGTTCGGTATCAGTGATTTCGTCAAAAATACCGAGACCGTAAGTCTGCGTTGAGGGCGAACCCGGACCATCGAACAACGCATAGACACCGGCGATCTCGACCCATTCCGCACCGTTTTCTGGAAATAATTTCGCGTGCGATTCGACAAAATCGGCCGATGCCCGCGCCTCCGTACGCTCCAGTTTTTGCGAAAATGCCTTGCCTGAAAATATTGTCATGATCAATTTCTTATATCTTCACGCATGTTCCCCGCTTTATAAATCGTCCGTCGCCCTGTTTTCCTTTGTACTCACCGTTTTCAATGACGATATTTCCGCGTGAAAGAACGGTTTCGACAACGCCCTGAAGTTCAAATCCTTCGTAGGCGTTGTAATCGACATTCATATGGTGAGTTTCGACGCTGATCTTCTGGCGTTTTTCGGTGTCGAAAATAACGATATCCGCATCGCTCCCGACCGCGATCGTTCCTTTTTTCGGAAACATTCCAAACATTTTCGCGGCAGCAGTTGAAGTGATCTCGACAAAACGGTTGAGCGAAATACGGTTTTCATGAACGCCGCCGTTGTAGATCAGAGACATACGGTTTTCGACGCCGGGAGCACCGTTCGGGATCAGTGAAAAATCGTGTTTTCCGAGTTCTTTTTGTTCTTTCATACAAAACGGACAATGGTCTGTTGAAACCACCTGCAGATCGTCCATTTTTAGTCCTTTCCAGAGTTCCGACTGATTGTGTTTTTCTCGGAGCGCCGGCGTCATAACATATTTTGCGCCTTCAAAATCTTCTCCGTAGTCTTCGATCGATAAAAAGAGGTACTGCGGACAGGTTTCGGCAAACGCCGGAATCCCCCGGTCCCGTGCTTCGCGCACCTGGTTGAGAGCATCCGTGCAGCTTAAATGGACTATGTAAACCGGAGATTCGGCCATTTCGGCGATCGCGATCGCGCGGTGAACTCCCTCTGCTTCGGCAACCGTCGGACGCGTCAAAGCATGATATTTCGGGGCGGTCCTTCCTTCGGCCAAAGCCCGCTTGACGATCTCGTCAATAACGATGCCGTTTTCCGCATGCATACAGATCAAACCGCCGCGTTCGCCGGCTGCGGACATTGCCCGGAAGATCGTCGCATCATCGGCGAGAAAAACCCCGGGATAAGCCATAAAGAGTTTAAAACTCGTGATGCCTTCATCCATCAGCTTATACATCTCCGCAGTGTGCTTATCTTCAAAATCGGTGGTGATCAGATGAAACCCGTAGTCGATCGCCGTTTTGCCTTCAGCTTTCGCATGCCATTTATCGACACCGGCGATCATCGATTCGCCTTTTGTCTGAACGGCAAAGTCAATTATCGTCGTCGTGCCGCCATACGCCGCTGCACGTGTCCCCGTCCAGAAATCATCGGAAGAAAATGTACCGCCAAAAGGCAATTCCATATGCGTATGCGGATCGATACCGCCGGGAATGACGAGTTTCCCGCTCGCATCGATGGTTTTGTCGACTTCCATTTCAAGCTTTTTCCCAATCGTCGATATCTTTCCGTCTTCGATAAAAATATCGGCATTATAGTCGTCGACTGCCGTTACGATTCGTCCGTTTTTGATAAGTGTTTTCATAAGAATTTTCACCACAGAGGCACAGAGAACACAAAGAAATTAATTTACTTTTCTGACTATTCCGTGCTTCAGCAAACCAACGTTGAAGTTAATTAACAAACCCAGTTTTTTATTGGCTAATCTAAGATAAGTTAGTAATTGTGCTTCGTGTATCGGTAGAATACGCTCAACCGATTTTAGTTCAACTATTACGCACTGCTCTACGAGCACGTCGAGTTGATAACCTGCGTCAAGCTTTAAACCATCATAAACGATCGGCAACGCAACCTGTTTTTCGACTTTCAAACCGATTTTATTCAATTCGTGAACAAGACAAATCTCATAGGTGCTTTCCAGTAATCCCGGACCAAGAATTCGATGAACCTGAATCGCGCAACCTATAATTTTCTCACTGATATCGTTCAATTCCATGAGATTTCAGAAAACGATCAAATTGAACATGTCGAATTGTTCAAATCCGATTTTCTTGCTTTTTAATTTCTTTTACTCTGTGCACTCAGTGACTCTGTGGTGCATCTTTTTTAACCTATACGTAACCCATTATCCAAAGCCTCAACCAATTCATCCACATGATCTTTTGTCGAATTGAGCATCAGTCCTGTCCGGATTACATTTCCGTATAGTCCGCCTTTGCCGATCAATACGCCTTGTCTCTTTGTTTCTTCAAAAACCTTTAATACCGCCTGCGGATTCGGCTCTTTAGTTTTTCGGTCGACAACGAGTTCGAGCGCCTGCATCAGCCCCATTCCCCGGACGTCGCCGATGATCTCGTGTTTCTCTTTTAGTTCTTCGAGTCTCTCCCGGAAATATCTGCCGACCTCCGCCGCATTCTTCCGGAGGTTTTCTTCTTCAATAAAATTGACGACCGCGAGCCCCGCCGCCATCGAGACAGGATTCCCGCCAAAGGTCGAAAATGTAAGTCCCGGAAAAGCATCCGCCACTTCCGGTGTCGCGATCGTCCAGCCGATCGGCACGCCGTTCCCCATTCCCTTAGCCGAAGTAATGATGTCCGGCTCTACATCCCAATGCTCGATCCCAAACCATTTTTCACCGGTTCTTCCCCAACCGGTTTGTACTTCATCTGCGATAAATAACCCGCCGTGGTTTCTTGCGATCTCCGCAACCTTTCCGAAGTATTCCTTTGGCGGTACGATAAAACCGCCAACACCGAGGATCGGTTCCGCCATAAATGCGGCGATCTCTCCGGTTGTCGTGGTTTGGATCAATTCTTCAATATCATCCGCACAGGCGACATCACAACTGGGATATTCGAGCTTAAACGGACAGCGGTAACAATACGGTGCAGGCGCGTGAACCATTCCGGCAACCTGCGAAGCGATCGGTTTCCACGTCGAATGTCCGATCGCCGAAAGCGCAGTCGCGCTGCGGCCCGAATAGCTGTGTCTTAAAACTACGACCTCGCTTCTGCCAGTTGCCAGCTTTGCTGCAAGAACCGCCGTGTCGTCCGCTTCCGTTCCGCTGTTTGTAAAAAAGGATTTTTTTAACTTTCCTGGCGAGATCTGCGCTAGTTTTTCCGCAAGATCGCCCTGCGGGCCGTTGGCATAAAGCGTTGAAGTATGCGAGATCGAATTTACCTGATCGATTATCGATGCATTAACTTTCGGATTTGCATGTCCGATGCTTACCGTCAGCACGCCGCCGAAGGCATCAAGATAACGATTTCCCTGGTCATCCCAAACGTATTCGCCCTCACCTTTAACAAGCGCGATCGGTTCCTGATAATAATTCGCAACTGCAGGAAATAGGAATTCCTTATGTTTGCGGATGGCTTCAGACAATTCGGTCTTCTGTTCGGTTGGATTCATAAATTTACTCCGGAGCGACAATTTGAACTTTCGGCAGAAAACGGCTGGTCAGAAGTGCATTTTCGCCAGTTTACCTGATACGACTGCTAATCAATTTATACCCTAACCCTTCGAAAATGCAATAAATATACCGGCGAAAATAAGGCACACCAATGCCAATTCCCTCCGGTAACTCATCAGCGGAAAGTTCTGCGAATCGATTTGTTTTAAGTAAGCAGAAAGAAAAGTGCAGGATCAGTCGTCATCCTGTTCTCGCGAAGGAAGCGGCCGGTTTGCTTCTTCTTCTGACAGTTCGCGGTAGGCGCAAACTTTATTCCGTCCAAGACTCTTTGCCCTGTAAAGTGCCGAATCGGCCATTTCAACGAGTTCGATCGGATCGTCAGAATCATCAGGAAACGAAGAAATTCCAAGACTGATCGTAATATTATGAGTTTCCGAAGGTTTTCCTTTCCGGATAACGCTGAATGCGTATTCCTCGATCGCGATCCTGATCCTTTCCGCGGCGACGATCGCCTGTGGAAGATCCGCATCAAGAAGAAATGCCGCAAATTCCTCGCCGCCGAATCTCGCCGCAACGTCGCCGCTTCGAAGAGTCTCCGTGATGCATAACCCGATCTCTTCAAGCGATTTGCTGCCCGTAAGATGCCCGTATGTATCATTTACGAGTTTGAAATGGTCTACGTCCATCATCAAAACGCAAAATCGCCGTTTTTCCATTTTGGCTCGCGCCGCTTCGCGTCTCAGCTCCGAAAAGAACGAACGGCTCGACAAAAGCCCTGTCAGATCATCGTGTGCAAGCAAACGGCGGATCTGAAGCTGATATTCGCGGTCGATCTCATCTAAAAGTTCAAAACGCAAAATATGCTTTCCGATCGTGATCTTATCGCCGTTACGGAGTGTTTCTTCGTTGATCCGGTGACCATTCACATAGGTCCCGTTGCTCGAATCGAGATCGACAAGATGATAGGTGGAGATCTTTGTTTCCGGATCTACTACTGTATTTATTTGGGCGTGCTGCCGTGAAACCTTTGTATCATTTATGCGCACATCAGCACCGAGCGCGCGTCCTAAAATAACGCTTTCCCGTTCGAGCGGTATCGGCACCGCAAGCAAATCTCCGTTGAGAAACACAAGGCTCGGGCGCAAATCTCGATCTGTTCTTCTTGGTTGGGTCATAAGGTCCTTGAAGCTGTGATGAGGCAAAGGCGGACATTGCGGGAGGCGTCTGCCTTAATAGGATAACTTATCGGAGCTTTATTTTTCCAGTATTTTTTTGACTTCCAAAGCGGGCGCCGGATTTGATAATCCCCGTAAACTGATTCATATTTTTCTGTGATGCGTATTTTGTTTGTAAAATTAAGCAGCATCGGAGACATCGTCCATACGCTTCCGACGCTCGCCGCCATTAAGAAGGCGCTGCCCGATTCCGACATTTCCTGGGTCGCCGAGAAAAATTCCGCGGAGATCCTCCGAAACAACTCCCTCTTAAGTCATCTCATCGAAGTAGACACAAAAACTCTGAGGCGCCGGAACGTGCTTGGGAAGACAATACAAACTGCAAAAACGCAGTTACGCGAACTTCGCGCTTCAGAGTTTGACCTTACCATCGATTTTCAGGGTCTTCTGAAGTCTGCTTCGATCGCAAAACTCGTAAAAACAAAAAAAAGATTTGGCTTTTCAAAACGAAATCTACGTGAGTCATCCAGCCGCATTCTGATGAGCGACTCGATCGATGTCGAACCGGTCCAGAATATAGTATTTAAGAATATCGAACTCGCCGAAAACTCGCTCCGAATTTATCTGAGCGACGAAAGTTTTTCGCTTGACCGGAACAACATCGAATTCCCTGTTTCAACCCTCGTAGAACATAAGAGAGAAGCTGAAGTGATTGTGGAAGAAGCGGGCGGAAAATTTGCGATCCTCAATCCCGCAGGAGGTTGGCCGACCAAGCTCTGGCATGCCGATAAGTTCGGTATGCTGGCTGACATGCTCTGGGAAAACCTGGGACTGAGATCCGTGGTCTCAACGGCACCAAACGAATCTGATCTGGCAAATAAAGCTATCTCGGCGAGCGAGTCGGGAAAAGCTATTATTGCTCAGCCTTCGCTCAAAGGGTTTTACGAACTTGCAAAGCTGGCAGCAGTTTATATCGGAGGTGATACGGCGCCGACGCACCTCGCCGCCGCCGCGAAATGTCCGGTAGTCGGTATTTTTGGACCGACCGAATGGTGGCGAAACGGAACCACTGACCCCAGAGATATTTGTGTCGAAAGAAATGATATAGATTGCCGCGTGAACTGCCACCGAAGATCCTGCGATAAATGGATATGTATGAATATTCCGGTCGAAACCGTCTTTGATGCAGTAAGAAATCGCCTTAACATTGATACGTAAATGAAACCGATCCAAAAGCTCCAGATCCCAAAGACAGAGGGAATAAAATATGCGGGTTCAAAACTCAGACTCCTGCCGCAGATCCTCGCGCTTGCTTCAAAAACCGGGGCAAAATCAGTTTTGGATGGATTTTCGGGAACTACCCGTGTTTCGCAGGCCTTTGCTCAGATTGGTTATCGGGTCGTTTCAAATGACGCAGCCGTGTGGTCAAAGGTCTTCGCGACCTGTTATCTGAAAAACACAAGGCCAAAAAAATACTATGCCGGGCTGATCGATCATTTGAACGATCTGCCTGGAAAGGAAGGATGGTTCACAGAAAACTACGGCGGAAGTCCGGATGATAGATCATCTGCCCGTGGTGACGGCTTAAAAAAACCGTTTCAGATACACAACACAAAAAAACTCGATGCGATCCGCGATGAGATAGAAAAACTGACGAATGATGAAACTGAAAAAAGCGTTTTGCTGACAAGTCTGATTCTCGCGCTTGATAAGGTTGACAGTACGCTTGGCCATCACGCTTCGTATTTAAAAAACTGGTCACCTCGGTCCTACAAAACCCTGAACCTTGAAGTCCCGCGCATCTTCCACAGTGAAAAGGATCATGAAGTCCGGCATGGAGATATTTTTCAAACTGTCGGGAATGTAAAGACAGACCTCGCTTATTTTGACCCTCCGTACGGTTCGAATAATGAGAAAATGCCGCCATCCCGAGTTCGATATGCGGCTTACTATCATCTCTGGACCAGCATCGTTCTTGGAGACAAGCCGGAAACGTTTGGGAAAGCAAAACGGCGAACGGATACAAGAGATCATACCGCTGCTTCGGTTTTTGAGGAATTCCGAACCGACAAAAGAGGAGACTATATCGCAGTCGAAGCTCTTCGGAAGCTGATAAAGCAAACCAACGCGGCGCACATTTTACTTTCTTACAGCTCCGGCGGACGTGCGACGGCGGCAAATCTATTTGATATTCTTGAGGAATCAGGGAAAATAACAGATCTCATAAAGATGGATTACCGGAGAAACATTATGGCTTCGATGTGCTGGACAAACGACTGGATTAAACAGACCGAGGAGCCGAATATCGAATTTTTGTTCTTGATTGAGAAATGATCGTATCCGACTCAATAGTCTTTTTGAACACGATCCGGTTTTTTTATGGCTTCAAATAATAAAAAGCTCCTGCAGAAATATCGTGTGCCGCTTGGTTTTTTGTTTGGCATACTGTTTTTGATCTTTGCGCAGCCGTCCATCCGACTGATGATCATCGGCGGAGTTGTTGCGATCATCGGTTTGCTGATCCGCGGTTGGGCCTCGGGACATATAAAAAAGAATAAGAATCTCGCGGTTTCGGGACCTTATGCTTTTACGCGTAATCCGCTGTATTTTGGAAGTTTTTTGATGGGGATCGGATTCTCGGTCGCATCGGGCGTCTGGTGGATCGGATTGCTTTTCGCGATCCTCTACCTGGGCATCTATTTCCCGGTAATGAGCGTCGAAGCTGGCGAGCTGACGGAGATTTTTGGAGAAGAATACAGAGAATACGCAGAGAAAGTTTCGCTGTTTTTCCCGTGGTTTTCCGGCTATAGTTCGACAAATAAAAGTTTTGAATTTAGCCTTTATTTACGCTACCGTGAATACCAGGCTGCGCTCGGTTTGATCTTTGCCTGGATCGTCCTCGCGCTCAAGGCTTACTTTCGATGAATTATTTTATGAAAAGAATCTTTTTCCCGTTTTTATTGCTGACATTGCTCTTTGCGGTGACTACTGTTTTTCCGCAAAAAGCGGTCGATCCGAGCCCGTACAATGCCGGCGAAAATTTGGTATATGAGGGAAAATACAAACCTTTCCTGGGGATTCCGTTTACCGTTGCCGACCTCGAATTCAATGTTATGAATTCGGCGGATAGCGACGACGTGAATATAAAAATGGAAGCGCGGTCACGAGGTACGCTGATTAAACTGTTCGGATTCAAGTTTTACCAGCGAATAGAATCGACCGTTGACAGCCAAATGCTTCAGGCGAAAAAGACGGTCAAGCGCGACGAACAGGGTAATGACCGGATACGCGATAGCGAAGCAAATTTTGATTACGAAATTATGAAGGTTTCCTACACCGAAACCGATCCGAATGATCCTTCCCGCCCTCCGCGAAGGGTAGCCTCAGTGATCGACTTCGGCACACAGGATATCGTTACTGCGATTTACATGCTCCGGACCCTGCCGTTTGAAGTTGGAAAAACGTTGATGTTGCGGGTTAGCGATTCAGGGCTGGTCTATGATGTGCCGGTCAATGTCCTGGAACGCGAGCAGAAAGACAGCATTTTAGGGAAAGTATGGTGCTGGAAAGTAGAACCGCAGATCTTTGGCGACGGCAGGTTTATCGAACAAAAAGGAAGCCTGACGATCTGGATCACCGATGATGCCAGACGAATGCCGGTTCGGGCAAACCTCGATACAAAACTCGGTGATGTTGACATCAAATTAAAAGAGATCAGAAACACGCAAATACGCGAAGAGTCCAGTAAATGATCAAAGCTGTTTACTGGTATTTTTCACAACCCGCCTTGTTTTCCTTCTGAAAAGCACTCATAATCTTCCGTTTAAATAGACAATAGCGATAGGACCGTTATGAGTAACAAAGACAAAGAATTAGAAAACGACAAAATCAAAGAAGCTGAGCCGATTGAGAGAGATGAATCGCCGGAGCTTGCGGAGATCGCTTTCACCGAAAATGTCGGTGCGATCTCATCTGCGGATCTTCTGAAGATCGATGACAGTGATGACGATATTCTTTCTCTGGGAGTGGCCAGCGAGGAAACTCAACCTGATCCTGCTGACGATGAATTGGTTGATGAACGTCTGAAGGATCCGATCTTTCGTGAATTGGCCGAAGCAAAACTTCCGGCGCTCCCGAAAGAGAATCGTGCACGGCTTCAAATGCAGTCGCCGACGAGGTTATATTTTTATTGGTCGGTTCAAAACAACCCGTTTCAGACCTTAAACAAAGCTTTCGGCGGACGGATCGGAAGTTATACACTTGTCGCAAAGCTGATCAATCGTTCAAAAAATCTCGAAGAAGTTTACCCGGTCGACACTGAGGGAAACTGGTGGTTTAACGTCGATGCGGATTCGGATTACCGTGCAGAGATCGGTTTTTATGCGCCAAACCGGCCGTACATCCGCGTGATGTTTTCAAATTCAGTACACACACCGCGAAAAAGTCCTTCAAAAAGAACGGATTACACGCCGAGTTTCAAGATGGGTGCATATCAGTTTGCGGAGGTTCTTGACGTTTCGGGTTATCAGCGCGATGCATTTGAAGTTGCGATCGCCGGAGACGACCTGGCGGCCGCTGATGCCGCAACCGATGAGACATATTCGCAGATCTTTGGAAACCAAGCTTCAAAATTTGCCGGAAATGACGGCAACGAACTCCGCCTGGTACTTCTGGCGCTTTCTTCCGGATACACCCTTGAAGATGTTCGTGGCGAGATCAGTGCTTCGCTTTACAATGCGCTCAAGGATGAACTTGAAAACATAAAAGCCGACCGTATTCTGGCCGCGCTGAAGGAAAACTTCGACATTTTCGCCGATGAGATCTTTGAAGAGGAAATCATTGGTTCGACGGTATTTGGCGCAAGTCTTGTGAATTTTCCGAAAACGATGAAGAAAAAAACTATTCCGAAAACGCTTTTGCCGAAGCTGTCGAGGATTGGCAAACCGGATTCGCTTAGTTCGTTTGGTTTGAAGTAAATTTAAATTCAGAAAATACAATAAGATAGACAGGATTTGCAGGATAATTTAACATTGTTCCTGTAAATCCTTTTTTGTTTTCCAAAGAATCTATGCCCGACGGATATTTCAGCCTAATACTTCATGCGCATCTTCCGTTCGTCAGACACCCGGAATATCCGGAATTTCTCGAAGAAGACTGGCTGTTCGAAGCGATCACAGAAGTATATATTCCGCTTATATTTATCTTTGAAAGACTTCATGAATCCGGTGCAAAACCGCGTCTTGCGATGAACATTTCGCCGCCGCTTTGTGAAATGCTCGCTGACGACCTGCTTCAGGAACGCTATACGCGTCATCTCGAAAATCTTATTTCCCTCGCACACAAGGAATTCGAACGCGTAAAAAAAGAAGACATCGAGTTTTACGACGTCGTCGAAATGTACGTCGAAATGCTTGATGCTGCACGCGATCTCTGGAACAACAAATACGGCCGCAATTTGATAAGCGCTTTCCGCAAACTTCAGGATGAAGGCGTTTTGGAGATCATAACGTGCGGCGCAACTCACGGTTTTCTTCCGCTGATCTCAACCCGCGAATCAAGACGTGCGCAGGTTCAGGTCGCCGTAACAAACTACCGGAAGCATTTTGGCCGGCGGCCGCGCGGCATCTGGCTTCCCGAATGTGCTTACGAAGAAGGTATCGAGGATCTTTTGAAAGATGCCGGGATCGAGTATTTTATCGGCGATTCCCACGCGATACTTTACGGTGATCCCCGACCGAGATACGGAGTCCACGCGCCCGTCAGATGTCCTAATGGTGTCGCGGTTTTTGCGCGCGATGTTGAAACCTCGCAGCAGGTATGGAGTGCTGAGGTCGGCTATCCGGGAAATGATGTTTATCGCGAGTTTTACCGTGACGTCGGCTGGGACTTACCGATCGAATATCTCAAACCGCATCTTCACCGGGAGGGAAACCGCAGACATTTAGGTCTGAAATACTACCGGATCACAAGCCGTACGGCGGGACAAAATCAGAAACGCCCCTACAAGCCAAAAGCCGCAACAATGCGGGCGGTGGAAGACGCGGCAGACTTTCTCGGAAAACGGATCGAGCAGGCGAGAAAACTCCGCCGCACTTATGGCGGACATCCGCCGCTTGTTACGTCGCCTTATGATGCGGAACTATACGGACACTGGTGGTTTGAAGGACCGCAGTTTATCGATTTTCTTTTCAGGAAGTTTCACTATGATCAGAATTCCGTCGCCGCGGTCACACCGGGCGATTTTCTTGATGCGGGGATAGAGATCCAGATCCAGCAGCCTTCGGCTTCCTCATGGGGTGAAAACGGTTACTATAAAGTTTGGCTCAACGAAGGAAACTCATGGATGTATCCTTACGCGCACGACGCCGAACGAAAAATGACCGAGCTTGCAAACCATTTTGAGCACCCAAACGAAATTGAATACCGCGCATTAAACCAATGCGCACGCGAACTTCTGCTTGCGCAATCAAGCGATTGGGCGTTTCAGATCTACCAAAAAACGACCGTTGAATATTCTTCAAGGCGTTTCCGTTCGCATATTCACCGTTTCAATTTGCTTGCTGAAGAACTCAGTAAATATAAAGTGGATGAGAAAATGCTTCGTGAGATAGAAAGCCGCGACACGATATTTCAGGAGATAGATTATAAGATCTACCGGAGTTAGGGTTGTTTTACGGAGTCTGTTTTCGATCTTCGATTTTCACCAGATGGGTCTAATTGCTGCTATTCTTGTCATTTCTTCTGTCGCCGCGGTAAATCTCTGCTCAAATTTCGGCGGTAATAAAATTACTGATCCGAAACCTGAAAAACCGAAACTGACAGTAAAATATATCGGTAACGAAGGAATTTTGATCTCAAGCGGGAAAAGGCAGGTATTGATCGACGGATTACACCGCGAATACAAACCGGCTTACGCATTTCCTCCCATTGAACTTTTGGAACAGATCGAAAACGCCCGGGCACCTTATAGAGATATCGACCTCGTACTTGTTTCCCACATTCATCTTGATCATTTTCACCCTGAGTCCGTCGGACTGCATTTGAAGAACAATCCGACGGCTGTCTTTGCATCTTCCGGTCAGGTGATCGGGCAGCTATCTGCGAATTTTGCTGATTTCTATAAAATTAAGTCCCGGGTCAGACAGGTGGATCATCAGTGGAAGACCTCAGAAGAATTGTCGAAAGGCGATATACGTATCCGTTTCCTTGGGCTGCGGCACGCGAATCCTCAGCACAGATCGATCCAAAACTTTGGTCATATCATCAGTATAGGCGGAATGAAATTGCTGCACGTTGGTGACGCCGACATGGCGCCTGAAAACTTCGCTGAATTTGATATCGAGAAAGAAGATATTGACGTCGCGGTCATTCCTTACTGGTATTTGATTTCGGAAACCGGACGCAGTCTGGTAAAGGAACAATTAAATCCGCGAAGCATTATTGCGGTTCATGTTCCGCCGGCTGATTCCAAAGCAGTTACCGACGAGGTCCGCGGGTATTTTCCTGATGCCACGGTATTCACCAAAATCCTTGAAGAAAAGACCTTTTGACGGCCTTCTAATAAGAACCTGCGTTTGCCTTAACATTTCGGTAAAGTTATTATTCTCTTTCTGTTTTTATAAGGAGATCGATTGATGAATAAGCAAGGCGTGGAGATTGCTCCCGCAGAAGGAAAATTGGGTGTTTTGCTTGTCGGACTTGGAGCGGTAAGCACAACTTTTGTAGCGGGTGTGGAAGCGATCAAACGGGGCATTTCAAAACCGGTCGGCTCGCTTTCGCAAATGGGAACGATCCGGCTTGGCAAAAGAACCGAAAACCGCGTTCCGATGATCAAGGATTTTGCCGGCCTCGCGGATCTGGATGATATCGTATTCGGCGCCTGGGACATTTTTGAAGAAAACGCGTTTGAAGCCGCAATGGATGCAGGCGTCCTGGAAAAGGATCTGCTGAATCAGGTTTCCGAACAGCTCGCTTCGCTAAAGCCGATGAAGGCCGTCTTTGACAATCGGTTTGTCAAAAGGCTTGAAGGAAAGAATATTAAAGAAGGCAAGAACAAAATGGAACTTGCCGAACAATTGATCGAAGAGATCGCTGAATTCAAACAGAAAAATAATTGCGAAAGATTGGTAATGGTTTGGGCGGCTTCCACGGAAATTTATCTGGAGCCATCGGCAATTCATGAATCGGTCGAAGCGTTTGAGAAGGCATTGTATGATGATGCCGACGATATTGCGCCTTCGATGATCTATGCTTATGCAGCGATAAGATCAGGTGTTCCGTTTGCAAACGGGGCTCCGAATTTGACGGTCGATATTCCGGCACTTACAAAACTTGCCGAAGAAGAAGGCGTTCCGATCTGCGGAAAAGATTTCAAAACGGGTCAGACTTTGATGAAGACGATCCTTGCTCCGGGGTTCAAATCCCGAATGCTCGGACTCGACGGCTGGTATTCGACAAATATTCTCGGAAACCGCGACGGTGAAGTTTTGGACGATCCTGAAAACTTCAAGACAAAGGAAAGTTCGAAGCTTTCCGTTCTCGACACGATCCTTCAGCCGCAGGTTTATCCGGATCTGTATGGCGACTACTCGCATGTTGTCAGAATTAATTATTATCCCCCGCGCGGCGATAACAAAGAAGGCTGGGACAACATCGATATTTTCGGCTGGCTGGGTTATAAAATGCAGATAAAGGTCGACTTCCTCTGTCGGGATTCGATCCTTGCAGCACCTCTCGTGCTTGATCTGGCATTGTTTATGGACCTTGCGAAACGCGCTAAAATGAGCGGGATCCAGGAATGGCTGTCGTTTTATTTCAAGGCGCCGCAAACCGCTCCCGGGCTTTATCCGGAACACGATCTGTTCATACAGCTCAAGAAGCTGAAAAACACCTTGCGTTACTTAAAAGGTGAGGAACTGATCACACATTTGGGTGTTGAATATTACGACGAATAAAAACCTGGCGGCTCTTTTTTTGGAAACGTAAAACCCGGAACCTTCTAATTTAGATAGTTCCGGGTTTTTTGCGTGTGTTCATTCGGTCAGAATATCGTTAAGAGCGCCGTATTTGCCTGTCCGTCTTCAGCAAAATGTTTCTTAAGAGGTGAGAATAACGCCTGTGTCGCCTCAAAATTCTTTACCGGATCGAGATCGGAGATCACAAATATCAAGCGTTCACCAACGTTGAACCGTGCGATCTGATAATTCGGATCTGACGATGAAAATTTGAGGATCTCTTCATCCTTTAAGCCGTCAAGACCATCCGAATCCGTTATCAAAACCGAAAGAACCTTTGACTCTTTTCTCAACACCAAATGTGCAAACGGAGTTTCCTTATATTTACAGGCATGCGCTGCAATAAGTTCGTAATCTCCGAGAACGGATCTCAGTGAGGGTACGACGATCTTTGCCAAACTGCGATACTGCTTTGTGATCTGATCAACCGACATCGGCGTTTTGCCAACCTGATGCCGCACCGCACAGTGTTCGTGATCTCCGAGCGCGATATTTACGATATTCCCCGGCTTCAGATTTGCAACCGATGGTGTTTCGAGAGAGGCCGAAACCGGATCATTATCTACTTGTGACAAAAGCATAAAACCCAGGGAAAATATAACGAGCAGTCCCGCAGCAGCAGCGACCCACGTTTTCCATGACTTACCCGCCACGGGAGTCTCCGCCGATTCATTAAGCGGAGTGCTCCTGATCAATCCGGACAGGCTTTTCTCAAACCCGGGATCAATAACGTATTCAGGTGAACCGATAACTGCATTCTTCAAACGGCCTCTGATCTCTCGTCTCGCTTCTATTTCACTCCTGCAGCTGGAACATTCTTCAAGATGACTTAACACACCGTGGTTTGTTTCGGTAAGTAGTTCATCGCTTAAATATGAATCAATAATTTCACGGAAATCCCGGCATTTCATAAAGATTCCCCTCCTTCTCTTACTTTCTGTTCGGACTCGTCATCGGCGATCCCATAATTCCTTGCGAAAACAGCGAGTGACCCGCGAAGTACTTTTCTTCCGCGATGCAGCCGCGACATCACTGTTCCCATCGGAACATCGACGATCGATGAGATCTCCTTGTATGAAAAACCTTCAACGTCGCTCAGAACCACGATCTCCCGAAATATCTCAGGGACTTCTTCAAGGGCTTTAAGCACATCTTCGTCAGTCACCTGTTGAGGTATCGAAGCCTCAAACGGGATCGTTTGAGCGATCTTCTCTTCCGTATCCGGCACGAGCTGAAGATTTGTTTGTTTTCGGATCTGCTTGTAATGCGTGTTGTACATTATCGTCGTCAGCCAGGCTTTGCAGTTTGTTCCCATCGTATAACGATGAAAAGACTTAAGCGCCTGAACCATCGTTTCCTGGAGCAGATCTTCTGCAAGATCTTTGTCACGCTTTAGAAACATTGCAACGCGAAAAAGATCCGCTGAAAAAGGCATTGCCTCCTTTTCGAAATTCTCGCGAAGCTGATCCGCCTCGGATTTTCCTTTTACTAATTTGAACACGTTTTAATAAGTTTCCTCCGGCTTCGGATCATCCGCTCATCCGGGCCGCGCAATCTGATAATACAAAAACCACTTCTTCTTATTCCCGTATTCCATTCGCAAGGTTGTTTTTTGCGAGTTAGACACTCTTGCAAACTCCGGCTACTTTATGATAAATCTTATCCGGAGTCTCAGTTATCTGGAAATGGCTCATTGAATTACGTTAGGCCTTCCGCATTCCTTGAATTAGCAAACTAAATTTCTTTTGAAATCATCATTACAAGTAACGCTTTGCCGCAAGTCTATGGCAAAGTTAGCACTTACAGGCCGTCTATGAGACAGGAACCCCCGATCCGAACTTTTCGACGTGGAGAAACTAAATGAAAAACGACGTGGCTAAAAAGAAGAAAGAAACCGAGAAGATCCTTTTAAATCCTGATCAAAAGAGCCCGCGCGCTCAAGATTTTGAAAATCGTATTTCTTCGCTGATTGTTGGGCAGGAGCGTGCCGTTCGGCGCATGAGCGGTTTATATCAGATCTATTTGGCAGGTATGCAAAACCCGTCCAGACCGCTTGGAACTCTGCTCTTTTTAGGTCCGACCGGATCGGGGAAAACCCGCGTTGTCGAAGCTGCGGCAGGGGTACTTTTTGATGACGAACGCGCCGTTGTAAAAATTGATTGTGCCGAATTTCAACACTCTCATGAGATCGCCAAACTGATCGGTTCGCCTCCCGGCTACCTCGGACATCGCGAAACATCTCCGATGCTGACACAGGAAAATCTCGATAAGAATCATACCGAAGACACAAAGCTGACTTTTGTTCTTTTTGACGAGATCGAAAAAGCTTCTGACTCGCTGTGGCAGCTGCTTTTGGGAATTCTGGACAAAGCGACTTTGACACTCGGTGACAACCGGAACGTGGACTTTTCAAACACAATCGTTATCATGACATCAAATCTCGGTGCGCGTGAAATGTCGGAAATGATTTCGGGCGGGATCGGATTTGCACCGTCGAAACCGAACGCAAACCCCGATGATGACGAGATCGATACGAAGATCTATCGAACCGCGCTTGAGGCTGCAAAAAGAAAGTTCTCACCGGAATTCATGAACCGGATCGACAAGGTGGTTGTCTTCCGAAGTTTGAAAGAACATCATTTGAGAAAGATCCTGGATATCGAACTCGCAGCGGTCCAAGACAGGATCACCGATTCGGCGGGAACAAAATTTGTATTTGAATGTTCGGATCGCGCAAAGGAATATCTGCTTCAGGAAGGGATCGATCTTAAATACGGTGCGCGCCATTTGAAACGCTCGATCGAACGGTTCTTGGTTTATCCGCTTTCAAATTTGGTCGCCACGCAGCAAGTGGAAACAGGCGATTTTGTTCTGGTCGATTTTGACGAAGAAGACGAAAAACTGACGTTTTCAAAAGAATCCGGAAAGATGATCGTCACAGATTCTGAACCGGAATTTGTTGAGGACGAAAGTCCGGAAAGTAAATCGGATGCAGTCGGATTACCGCTCCCCTCGGTTTCAACCGGTACTGAAAAGAGTAAAACACAGAGCGAAAACCAGGAAAACTAATGGCTCTATTGCGATCGATAGGCAAAAGGAACCTTTTTGAAAAGGTTCCTTTTTTATTTTTCCCATTTTAATGTCCGCTTGACCGCTTCACTCCAGCGTTCCCGCAGCTTTGTGGAATAATCAGCCGGCATTTCAGGCTCAAACCGGGTATTTTCCTGCTGGTGATCGATCAGTTCTTCTTTCGATCTCCAATACCCTACGCCAAGTCCGGCCATATATGCAGCTCCGAGGGCCGTTGTTTCGGTGACTTTGGATCGTACAACCGGTATCTGCAGAACATCTGCCTGAAACTGCATCAGAAAGTCATTCTTTGTCGCGCCGCCATCTACCCGCAGTTCTGAGATCTCGGCGCCTGAATCGTTGAGCATCGCTTCCAGAAGTTCGGCGGACTGGAACGCGATCGACTCAAGTGCTGCTCGCACAATGTGCGATTTTGTTGTTCCGCGGGTGATCCCTATGATCATTCCCCGCGCGGCCTGATCCCAGTACGGAGTTCCCAATCCGGCAAAAGCCGTAACAAAATAGACTCCGGCCGTATCCTTGACCGAATGCGCCATCGATTCCGCTTCATCCGAATTTTCTATAATGCCAAGAGAATCCCGCAGCCATTGAACTACCGCACCTCCGATAAAAACGCTTCCTTCGAATGCATATTCCGTTTTACCGCCGATCTTCCAGGCGACAGTTGTAAGCATCCGGTTTTCGGATCTGAGCGGCTCTTCACCGGTGTTTTGCAGCATAAAACATCCGGTTCCGTAAGTGTTTTTCGATCCTCCCGGTTCGAAACAAAGCTGTCCGAACAATGCCGCCTGCTGATCTCCGATGATCCCTGTGATCGGAATTCCGGCGAGATCCGTTGGCTGTGACACTTCGGCGACCGGCTCCGAACTAGAGATCACTTCGGGAAGGATGTTTCGCGGGATGTTAAAGATTCGCAGCAGGTCGCTATCCCAGGTTTGCGCATGGATGTTAAAAAGCATCGTCCTTGATGCGTTTGAAATGTCCGTGACGTGTTGTCCGCCGCCTGTCAGTTTCCAAACAAGCCAGCAATCTATAGTTCCGAAACAGAGATCACCATTTTCAGCAAGGGCTCGTGCGCCTTCAACGGTGTCCAGCAGCCATTTTATTTTGCTTGCTGAAAAATATGCATCAACCTCGAGCCCGGTCTTACTCCTTATTAATTCACCGTGTTCTTCACGGATCGAATCACAGAATTTTGAGGTCCTCCGGTCTTGCCAGACGATCGCATTATGAATTGGTTTACCGCTGGATCTTTCCCATAAAACGGTCGTTTCCCTTTGGTTTGTGATCCCGATCGCGGCAACGTAATTCTTCCTTAACCCCGCATTTGAAAGTGCTTCAATTGCCGTATCCATTTGCGATGTCCAGATCTCTTCCGGATCATGTTCAACCCAGCCGCTTTCGGGAAAGATCTGCCTGAACTCCTTTTGTGAGACTGATACAATATTGCTTGAATGATCAAAAACGATTGAGCGGCTTGAAGTTGTCCCCTGATCAAACGAAAGAATATATTTCATAGAAACTCACCAGAACACAAAAAAAGGCGATCAATGACCGCCTGACCCAATGGAAAAATGGAAAACACAAACTTATTAGCCAATGAAGAGTTCATCCTCGTGATAAACCCGGTCTATCCTTTTTGGCGAGGGAGCAAATAAAACCTCAAGTCCTTTTCTTACGCCGGCCATGATCGCGGCGATCTCTGATGCCGGCTCAACAACCTTCGCCTGAATAAAATCTGCTGTCGATGTAACCTGCAATTGGGTTCGGTCGATCGTTTCATTAACAAGATCAACCTTGTTTTTTGCAACGATCGCTGTTTGTCCGACAAGCTGTTTGAGTTCGGCAACCTCTTCTTTGATCAATCCGGTCGACTCCGCAAAATTCTTTGAAGCAAGCGTTAGATGTCCCGAAAGCTCGTTAAATTGAACCGCAACTTCCTGTCCCTGTTCACCGATCTGATTTACACGAGAAATAAGCGGCTGTATCTGGCTTTCAAGTCTGTTGACCGTTCCAACTACCTTTCTCACAACAATTGCGATTCCAATTAGTGATACCGCCATTACGATAAAACAGATCGCAATAATTATTGACGAGATCATCATCCAAAACTGTGGTTCATTTGCATTCATAACTTACTTCTTCTTTTCTTCGTCACTTCCTTCGCTTTCAGTGCTTTTTGCTTCTTTTTTTACCGGATAAGACGGGCGTCCTTCGCTGATCGCTTTTGATTCGTTCTTTCTTTTCTCATCGATATACGCCTTTTTGCCGGCATCGATCGCAGCTGAGAACGGATTGGTGCTCTGGGCAGCTGCAGCTTTGGCCCGTTCGGTCAGATCACTGGCCCGTTCCTGCGCAGTTTCATAGAATTCGCCGGCACGTTCGCGTGTAACTTCATAGTATTCACCCGCCGCTTCCTGCAAGTGACCCGCAGTTTCCTTTCCTTTTTCGATTCCCTTGCGTGTTGCATCGGCTATATCTTCGCGCAGCTCCTGACCAGATTTCGGTGCAAACAAGAGGGCAAGTACTGCGCCGATCCCGCCGCCGATAAGTAAATATGTCAGCTTTGTAGTAGCGCTTGCATCTTCGCGTTCGTATTCGTATTCCATAATATTCTCCTGATCAATAAAAAATCATTTAAACCTAATTATATCGATTTGTACTTTGAATATAGCAGATTAGCGCGTCCGACGGCAATTAAAATGATTTTTTGCGAAGGAGAATATCACCTTAATAATCGGGTTTTTGCAACCCTTGGAATTCCCTGAAGATCAGGAAGGATTTCAGTTTTTTCCCAGACACGCGGATCAAGTATTCCCGCAACGGCGGCACACTGGTCATACCCGATCTCCATTAATAACCAGCCGTGCGGTTTCAGATACTGCGGTGCACCGGAAACGATCTTTTTGATGACCGACAGACCGTCTCCTCCGTCCGTTAATGCAATTTCCGGATCATGATCACGCACTTCGATCTGCAGATTTTCTATCGCGCGGGCGGGAATATACGGCGGGTTTGAAACGATCAAATCAAACGTTCGATCGGGAAAACCCCCGAAAATGTCAGATTCCAGCAACCGGAGTCTGTCGATCACATTGTGTCTTTTCGCATTTATTGACGCGATCTCTAACGCCGCCGCAGAAATATCTCCGGCGGTCGCGGTTGATCTTTCCCGCTCATTGAGGATCGAAACGGAAATACAACCCGAGCCGATCCCGATCTCGCAAAATTCGAACTCGCAGCCCTCCGGAAACAGTTCAAGAGCATTTTCAACGATCAATTCCGTTTCGTGCCTTGGTATCAGCACATCGGGTGTGACAATAAACTCCAGTTTCCAGAACTCCTGAACACCCGAAATATGCTGATAAGGCTCTCTTCCGGCGCGTCTTTCTAAAAACTCTGTATATCTTTGTTCTTCTTTTAGTGTAAGGCAGTAAGCGTCGTTGGCTATGATAAATGCCCGGTCTTTGCCGAGCGCAAGGCTCATCAATAGATTCGCCTCACGAACCGGATCAGGAATTCCGTTAAACTGCAGTTTTTCTGCGGCCTGTCTTACCAGATCGGAAAGTATTGCCATGAATAGTGGTAATCGACTGCGATAACTTTGAAGCGTCGTTGTCAGTACTTTACAGCTTTTGTTGCAATAAACGTCGCACAATACTTATTGAGCGCGGTCGCCTCGTCATTCCAGTGATCTTCAAAGAAGCCGTTTATCGAAAAACCGGCTTTTATCTGTCCTCCGATCTGTTGATCAAGTGTATGGCCGAACTCAAGAGCCTCATTGTCGTTAATATACTTTTTGCGCTCTTCTTCGGAAAGATCAGCGATATCCGAATACGGCAGTGAATATTTGACTTCGAGGATCCCTTCTTCTTCATCTTTGATCCGGTCAAAGATGAAGAGAAAGCCGTTATGAAACCCGGAAAGAAGTGATCCGTTTTTCCGCAGCACACGGTATGCCTCGTTCCATACAGGTTGAAGATCGGGCATAAAACAATTTGAGCAAGGGTGCCAGATCAGATCAAAGCTTTCATCCGAAAACCTCGACAGATCGGCTGCGTCGCCTTTTTCAAGCTTGATCTCCAATCCGTCGCGTTCGGCAACAAACTTATCCTGATTTAACTGTTCCGCAGAGTTGTCAAAAGAAGTGACGTTTGCTCCAAGCGCTGCCAGGATCGGAACCTGCTGACCGCCTCCCGATGCCAAACAAAGGATATCGAGACCCTTGAAATCCGCCGGAAACCAGTTTCGCGGCACCGGAATGTTCGGTGTCAGAATGATAGAAAACTCACCTCTTTTTGCACGCTCGATCTCACCGCTCGAAACCGGTTTGGTCCATTCGTTTTCGCCCCCTAAAACTTCCGAATCCCAGGCTTTACTGTTATATGCAATAATGTCTTCCATTTTTATCCTCCGGCGAAACGTTATAGTAGCGTCTCAACAAAAAAAAGGCGAGATCACCCACCTTCTGAGGATCTACCGGAAACCTGTTTTGATCAGAGTCTTGGAATTCTGAAGCCGAATTTTGAACCGCGACCGACTTCGGATTCGACGTCAACGGTACCCGAATGTCTTTCAATAATTTCTTTTACCAGCGATAAACCCAATCCGGTCGATTCCTCTTCCTTATCCTGTCCGTCACGTGCTACACGATAAAATTTGTTCCATACCTTTTCCTGTTCAGCAGGCGGGATGCCATATCCACGGTCCTCAACTTCAACTCTCAGAAAATCGGATTCGAGGATCGTAGAAATTATTACGGAACTTCTTTCCGGACTATATTTTACTGCGTTATCTACGAGATGCGATATCGCCTTTGTCAGCAGACCGCGATCCGCCGCAACCGGAGGAATATTGCGGTTGTTCCTTTCCACAAGTCGTATCCGTTTTTTCTTTGCCGTATCCGCCATGTTTTCGACGACGTCTTCGACAACCTTATCAACCTCGACAGGCGTTTTGTGAAACTCCTGCTTGTCTGTTTGCTGCAGGTTGGAAACCGAAAGATAATTTGAAAGAAGATTTGCCGCACGCTGCGATTCACTGGAAATGATCGACAGATACTCCCTGGATTCCTCGGAAAAACCCTCATCGAGCGAGAGCATCTCGGCAAACCCCTGGATACTGGTTATCGGGGTCCGCAATTCGTGTGACATTAGGTTTACAAAATCAGAACGCAGTTTTTCGTTTTCCTTAAGCGCAGTAACGTCTCTCAACGTGATCAGGAAACATACCGGTTTACGCTGTATTTCTGTATCGTGAATGCTTTCGACTCCTCCCGCAACTTTTACGAGGGTGATCTCCATATCCAGTGTGAGGCCGCTTTCAATAAAAATGAGTTCGCTTTGAAATGAAGTGCCGGTTTGCAGAACGCGTCTGATTGCGATGCCCGGATCATTGAAGACTTCCGTCTTGAAACGCCCTAACAGATCGAATAAATTGATCTCCTGCATCTCCCGCGTATCAAGTTTTGCAAGGTTTCTCATTTGACGGTTGACATATGCGATCGTACCGTCGAGGTAAGCTATCGCATGTGCTTCCTTGATATACGCCGTAGCAACCACACCAAAGGACTGTTCCTTGATCTGTCCTTTGATCTGATCCAGAACGTTTAAGCGATGCTGTTGAGAGCGGACCGACAAAAAGCTGAGCGCCGAATTTTCGATCTCGTTTTTTCCGTTTAGGCTTTTACGGTGAAAGTTTCTTGCCAGCTGTTCGCTAAAGGCTTCGAGCAAATACCTGTCTTCGGCTTCGTAATCTTCTTTGATCTCAACAAACAGCCCGCCGACAACACTGTTCTCGTTTATTAAAGGGAGCGCGATCTTTGCAGATCCCGGATTTTCTTCATGCGTTTCGATAACGATATTGCGATTCCTCAGGGCCTTTTCGCACAATTCGACATTTTTTCTCCAGGCATCTTGTCTCGAACTTAGCGAGTCATTTCCGTTTCCGTCGCGTGTGCGGCCAACCGGGTTCAGCCCGCCGTCGTTCTCATACTGAAAAATGATCACCTCGGAAAGCGGGAGAACGGTCCGCAAAAGCATAAGAGCACTTTCGACCCGGGCCTCCGCATTATTGCCTTCCATTAAATGGCAGGATGTCGTCAGAAGCGCCAACTTCTCAGAAAGGCGTGCATCCATTTCCCAGTATTTCTTAAGATGCATCCCGAAGAACGTCAGAACCGAGATCATCAGTACCGGCAAAAATAATAGATTTACCTGAAAGAACGAGGTTGCCAAAACCGAAAGACCGTACCAAAACAATAGACCGAGTGTGCTAACGATAACCAGCGTCTTAAATTTCAGTCTTTCCCCAAGAATTCCGTAACCGATCCCGAATGCAATCATGGGTATTGCTTTCCAGCCGGCAAAAGAGACGTCCTGCGGACGGGCAAGTTCTATAAACACCGAGAATATACCGCTTCCGAATCCGATGATCGCCGAAACGAACACCGCGATAAGGACAGCGAGGATTATCGATGTTAATATGCTATTTTTGCGGGATTTATCCACGTATATTCAGACACTATTTAGACGGGTTCTTGGTGCGATTCGGATTTTGGGAATTTTGTGTAAATACTGCACAGGACGTGCAACATTGTTTAACGTGTTTATTATGCAATAATTTCGGCGCGAAAATCAAGCAGTTTCTTAAGGCTGAAAAGATTTACCGTAGTATTTTTCGAAAACCCGACCCTTGCGCCGTTTCTTTTTGCCCTTTTTTCGAAAACATTCCATAATATGCATTCCCGATCCTAAAGGAATTTACGAGATGAAATTTATCGCAAAATTCGAATTACTCCTTATTACCCTGTGGCTTGGCGCAGCGTGTTTTTTCACTCTCGGCGTCGCCCCCAGCGCTTTTGGAGTTCTTCCATCGCGTGAACTGGCGGGCGGGATCGTTAACCGAACACTTACTATTCTTAATTTTTCAGGGCTGATCATCGGGATTCTGCTTATTCTGAGTTCCTTTATTTCGCGCGGGGAAACACGGCAGATATGGGCGTGGCTGCAAAGACTGCTTCTGCTTATAGTTGCGGCAGCATGCGGGGTCGGACAGCTTATAATCGGATTTTATCTCAATCAGCTGCGTTTTATGATCGGCAAGCCGATCGACGAGCTTGATGCCGGCGATCCTTTAAAACTTCAATTCGATACGTGGCACCAATATTCTGTTTGGGCTTTGATAACAGCCATGATCGCCGCGTTTCTGGCGTTTTTTATTATTTCTCGAACAACAACAAATTCAGGAAAAGAAAAAAGAACGGATTCAATTCCCGATTTTGAGTTTCCTGATGAGCTGAAAATGTAAAGTTTATGGAACTGATCGAAAAGTTAGACGAGTTTAAGAATCGATTTCCGCGTTGGAACGGAAACGAGAACCTGGGCAATTATCCCTTTGTCGAAAATACGTACGCTCCGTTCGCACCGGTACGCAGATCGCTGCCGCTACTGAACCTGGCTCTTATCTCTTCAGCAGGTGCGTATATCGACGGAACTGATCCGTTTAACGTCGAAACACGAGACGGCGATCCGGGTTTTAAGGAGATACCGGTTGAAGTAGAAGCGGAAGACTTGAAGTTCTCTTCCCGGGGTTATAACCCGGCTGCAGTACTTCAAGACATCAATTCACTGATACCGATCGACCGTTTGCTCGAATATGAAAACAACGCGGTTATCGGGAGACTTAATCACGTTTGGTGGAGCCTCGCAGGTTTTATACCAAACGCCGCCCTCGTTGCCGAAGAACTCGCGCCAAAGATCGCTTCACGTGTTGAAAGTCATCAGGCTCAGGCTGCACTGTTGATCCCGGCTTCGCGCCTGTGCCACCAAACGCTTGGCATCGTCGCCCGTGAGATCGAACAAAGAGGAATTCCGACAATGCTGATCTCGGTTGACCGAAGCGTGACAGACCGCGTACGGGCGCCGCGTACGGCTTACTACGACGGCGAGTTTGGCGCGGTTGCCGGAAAACCAAACTGGAAACAGCACCAGCACCGGATCCTCGATGAATCGATTCGCTGGATCGAAACTCTTGATCAGCCGACTTCGAGAAAACTGGTTGTCAGCCTGGAAACGGAGACCGAAATGGCCCGCGGCGAAAGATAGAGCAAAAGCCGATAAGCCGAAAATCGAATAGAACGCGGATACCGCAAAACGGTCATATCATTGCAGATGTTATTTAACATCGTCTAAAGCAAATTGCCCGGTTCAAAGTATCTTCGTTCTATTTTTCGTTTATGAACAGAGAGGGAATGATAAGCCGCGTCCGGAACCGGCGGGCACCATACGACATTATAATTATCGGCGGTGGTGCGACGGGAGCCGGCTGTGCGCTTGACGCGGCCGCGCGCGGTTACGATGTTCTTCTTTTGGAACAGTACGATTTTGGAAAAGGCACTTCGAGCCGTTCGACAAAGCTGGTGCATGGCGGAGTCAGATATCTTGAGCAGGGAAATATATCTCTCGTACGCGAGGCGCTGAAAGAGCGCGGAATTCTGAAGCAAAATGCACCGCATCTTATTCGAAATCAGACATTTATCATTCCCTGTTACAGCTGGTGGCAGAAGTTTTATTACGGGATCGGACTGAAGGTATACGATCTCCTCTCCGGGGGATACAGTCTCGGGAGGTCGAAAATGCTTTCCCGGACCGATACTCTGAACAAACTTCCGAACCTCAGAAGCGAAGGGCTTTCAGGTGGCGTAAGTTATTTTGACGGTCAGTTTGACGACGCCCGGCTGCTTATCGAATTGATAAACGCCGCGGCTGAAAACGGTGCAGCGGTTTTGAATTATGCACGGGTTGTTGGTTTGTCAAAAAACACCGAAGGGAAAACGAAGGGTGTGAAATTCGAATGCGGTCTGTCCGGCGAAAGCTTTGCCGCCGGGGCAAAAGTAGTGATCAACGCGACCGGGGCTTTTACGGATGAGATCCGAAAACTGGCGAGCCCGGATTCCGAAGATCTGGTTACGCAAAGCCAGGGAATTCATCTTGTTTTTGACCCCTCATTTCTTTCTTCCGATGAAGCAATAATGATACCGAAAACTTCTGACGGAAGAGTTCTGTTTGCAATCCCGTGGAATGGAAAAACGCTTATTGGAACCACCGACACACCGATTGGCAAAGCGGATCCCGAACCGCATCCGCTCGAAAGCGAGATCGGGTTTATCCTTGAAACCGTAAGTCAGTATCTTTCGGATCCGCCAACGCGTAAAGATGTCTTAAGCGCATTCGCCGGAATCCGCCCGCTCGTAAAGAATTCTTCGGCAAAAAATACCGCGTCGCTTTCCCGGGACCATACGATCGAAACTGACGAAACGAACTTACTGACGATAACGGGTGGTAAGTGGACCACTTATCGTCACATGGCAGAAGACGCGATAGATCGGGCAGCGAAGATCGGCAAACTGGCCGCAGCGGAGTGTGTTACACATTCGATCAGGATCAAGTCTGGGCGTCCCGATGAAATTGAGAAGATGAAGAACGAAT
This sequence comes from Pyrinomonadaceae bacterium, assembly GCA_041394785.1. GTDB lineage: Bacteria > Acidobacteriota > Blastocatellia > Pyrinomonadales > Pyrinomonadaceae > Aridibacter. The sequence goes on from JAWKHO010000009.1 coordinate 137,716, forward strand.
TACCGGTCCTCGCTGAAAAACTTCATAAGGATTTTGAGTATTTGAAGGCGGATGTTGTCTATGCGGTCAGAAACGAAATGGCTCAGACGGTTGAAGACGTTTTGGCACGACGGACCAGGATCCTTTTTCTGGATGCGCAGGTCGCTAACGGGATTGCTCCGGTCGTTGCGAAGATCATGGCTGTTGAAATGGATAAGGATCAGGACTGGATAAAACGACAGCTGGAAGAATTTGAAAAACTCGCCCGGAATTATTTGATCTGAAGTTCGCGGGAAACGATCCCGCCGCCGCGATCTAATTCAGATCCAGCGACCTAATGTAATCGCGAAATTCATCTCCAAGGTCTTCCCTTTTTAACGCAAATTCGACGGTCGCTTTTAAGAATCCGAGTTTGTCTCCGGCATCGTGCCGGGTTCCTTCGAGTTTTACGGCATAAAAAGGCTTTCCTTCTTTGATCATCAGACGCATCGCGTCAGTTATCTGGATCTCCCCGCCGGCACCTTTTTCGGTTCTCCTTATCGCATCGAAAACGTCCGGCGTCAAGATATATCGTCCGATGATCGCCAGATCCGAGGGAGCATCCTGAAATGCGGGTTTTTCAACCATGTCGGTTACCCTGAAAACATGCGGATCTTCAGTATCCTCGGTTTCGATCACGCCAAAACGCGATATCGCTTCGCCTTCAACCTGCATTGTTGCGACGATCGGAGCCTGATATTTTTCAAAAACCTCCATCATCTGAGTGAGCGCAGGTTTCTCAGCGTCAACAATGTCGTCCGCTAAAAGAACGGCAAACGGCTCATTCTCAGCAAAATCGCGGGCCTGATAAATTGCGTGTCCAAGCCCCAGCGACTGCCTTTGACGCGTATATGAGATCTTTGCAAGATACGAGATCCCGCGCACCATCTCAAACATCTCCTGTTTATTCTTCTCCCTGAGAAGCTGTTCGAGTTCAAAAGATATATCAAAATGATTTTCGATCGGAGCTTTTTCGCGTCCCGTAACGATGAGGATGGATTCGATTCCCGAGCTTACGGCTTCCTCAACCGAATATTGGATCAGGGGTTTATCGACAAGCGGCAGCATTTCTTTTGGTGAAGCCTTTGTTGCCGGAAGAAATCTTGTGCCGAGTCCGGCCGCGGGAAAAACTGCTTTGCGAATTTTCTTTGTCATAGTAAGTTTGTTAAATTCAGTTTTTGCTGAGACTTTTAACCTAAGAATTCTAGGCGAAAAGATTTTTATAAACAAATATCGAACAATAGTTATGCTGGATTTACATTTTGTAAGGGAAAATTTAGAAACCGTAAAACGCGCTTTTGAAAAAAGGCATTTTGAAACCGACGCGCTCGACACGTTTGTCACTCTTGACAGTAAACGGCGCGAGGTTATCGCAGAATCCGATCAAATTAATCAATTGCGGAATTCTTCAAGTAAGGAGATCGGCGCGTTGATGCAGGCCGGAAAACGAGAGGAAGCCGAGACGAAAAAGTCTGAAATTGCAGGGTTAAAAGATAAACAGCATGAGCTCGAACACAGGCGGAGCGAAGTAGAACAAGAAATGGAAGCGCTTCTCTCCGGCTTGCCGAATATTCCAGCCGATGATGTGCCCGTTGGCACCGACGAATCAGACAATAAAGAGGTTAGCCGCTGGGGCGAACCGCGCGGATTCGATTTTGAAATTAAAGATCATGTTGATCTTGGCGAAGTGCTTGGGATACTCGATCTCGAACGTGCCACAAAAATTGCCGGCGCGAGATTTGCGATCCTCAATGGTGCCGGTGCGCGTCTTGAACGGGCACTGATCAATTTTATGCTCGATATTCATACGCGTCAGCACGGTTATACCGAAACGCTGCCGCCGTTTATCGTAAATGACAGCGCGCTCTTCGGAACCTCACAGCTGCCGAAATTTGAAGAGGACCTTTTTAAGATCAACGACGACCGTAATTTCTACCTGATTCCGACTGCCGAGGTCCCGGTCACGAATTATTATGCCGGAGAGATCCTCGAAGCAAAGGATCTGCCGATGAATTTTACCGCCTACACACCCTGTTTCCGATCAGAGGCGGGAAGCTACGGACGCGATACACGCGGATTGATCCGTCAGCACCAGTTTGAAAAGGTCGAACTCGTTAAGTATTGTCTTCCCGAAAATTCAGCGGCCGAGCATGAAAAACTTACCGCCGATGCCGAGAAAATACTCCAAATGCTCGAATTGCCGTATCGAAAAGTGATACTTTCGACCGGCGATCTCGGTTTTGGTTCTCACAAAACCTATGACCTTGAAGTTTGGATCCCGTCACAGGATGCGTACAGGGAGATCTCGAGCTGTTCTAATTTTGGGGATTTTCAGGCGCGCCGGATGAACCTTCGCTTTCGGCGTGCAGGGGGAGCCAAACCGGAGTATGCCCACACGCTGAATGGTTCGGGACTCGCAGTCGGCCGAACTTGGATCGCGATCCTTGAGAATTATCAGCAGGAAGATGGAAGTGTTTTGATACCGGAAGTTTTAAGACCGTTTATGAACGGAGCTGAAAGGATCGGTGCGTGACAACCTGAAGAGATGAACAAAGGACAACTGCTAAATATTTGGGGAAGAAAGGAATGGGGCGGACCAATGAGCTCGTTTGCCGACGCCGTACTTGAAGCCGGCAAAGGAATGCGCGAAGACGTAAGTTTCGGCAGCAAAAGACAAATTACGATCATTGCGGAAGAGGTTTGGGACTCGGTAATGAACCAGTTGGACTCCGATTTACCGCCCGAAACGCGGCGTGCCAACCTTCTTGTTCGAGGAATAAGTTTGAAAGAGACGAAGGGTAAGATACTTCAACTCGGCAAATGCCGTCTGGAAATTATCGGGGAGACCGAACCATGTGATCTTATGGACAAGAAACTCCCCGGACTTAAAAATGCGCTGAAGCCGGATTGGAACGGCGGAGTATTTGGAATAGTACTCGACAGCGGGACTTTATCGGTCGGTGATCCGGTTTACTGGTTATAGATCTTTCGCTACCATTCTGATGCCCGCCTGGATTTGACAGTGTAATTACGATGTATTTACACTGTCTTCTGTATGAAAACACAAATCGTAAAGATCGGTAATTCAAAAGGGCTTCGGATCCCAAAAGCACTGCTTGAAGAGTGCAGCCTTAGCGGAGATGTCGAACTTGAGATCCGCGCCGAAGGACTCCTTGTCAAACCCGCCAAAACACCCCGGCTAAATTGGGAGAATGCTTTTAAGACAATGTCGGACAATGACGAAGATGAGATGATCGTGGAAAACACCGAAGCGGTAACCTCATTTGAGAAGGAGAAATGGCGATGGTAAAGCGCTTCGATATATTTCTCTTAAATCTCGACTCTGAGATTTCAGATGACGCAAAAAATACCCGGCCATGTGTCGTGCTCTCGCCGGACGAAATGAACCGGCATATCTCTACTGCTGTCGTCGCTCCCGTTTCTACAACAAATCAAAAATATCCGACTAGAATTCCGTTTGAATTTCTCGAAAAGAAAAGAACGATCGTGCTTGATCAACTCCGTACCGTAGAAAAGGCAAGACTTGTAAAACACATCGGCAAACTCGAGAACCGGACACAGAACGCCGTTCTCGAAACACTCCAGGAAATGTTTGCAAAGTAAACCGCTTTGTTATTTCACAGGCAGATCAAAACTCCAGAAATAAGGAATGAGGATCGTCGCCGCGATCCAGATGATAATGTTCAACGGAGTACCAACCTTTAGAAAATCGGCAAATTTATATTGTCCCGGACCATAAATAAGCGTGTTTGTTTGATAGCCGACCGGTGTCATAAAACTTGCCGACGCGGCTATCGTTACGGCCACGAGAAACGGTCGCGAGTTAACATGCAGTGTGTGTGCCGTCGCGATCGCGATCGGCGCCAGCAATGCGGCGGTCGCATTGTTAGACATCACTCCGGTCAGCAGCGAGGTAAGCAGAAAAAATGCGGAGACAAGGGCAACTGCGCCGCCCCAGGCGCCGACACTGTCGACGATCGTTGACGAGATAAGTTCGGCCGCACCGCTTTTTTCAAGTGCAACACCCAGCGTGAGAACACCCGCAAGCAGGAATATGATCCGCCATTCGATAGCTTTGTAGGCCTCTTCCATCGTAATACAGCCAACCAACACCAATAAAAGTGCCCCAACGATCGAACTGACAACGATCGGAAGTATGTCCAGTGAGGCCGTCAATACGACACCAAGCACGATGACAATTGCCGGTATCAATTTTCGCTTACGAAAACGCTCCTGTTCAATCTCCGAAATGATCACAAACGACGGGTTTTGGTGCAACTGATTAAAGCGTTCTTTTTTTACCTCAAGCAGCAGCGCGTCGCCGGCATTGAGCTTTGCTTCCGAGAGTTTCTCACGCATCAATTTGCCGCGGTGTCTGAGTGCTAAAACGCTTGCGCCAAACTCTTCGCGGAATTTCAGTTCTTTCAACGATTTATTTATAAAATAGGAATCAAGTGCAACAACGGCTTCGACAAGTCTTGTGTCTTCGGATTCAACATCTTCATCCCGCCACTTAAACTGAGGCTTGAACAGAATACCTTCCTGTTCCTGCATTTTCTTAAATTTAGCCAGATCACACTGAACCCTAAGGACATCTCCTTCGCGTAATACCATATCGGGCGAAGGTACCGAATACTGCTCGCCTCCGCGGTGGACCTCGATGATCGTGATCTCGATCCCTTTTGCTATCGGAGCGTCTTTGATCGCCTTTCCGACCGAAGGTGCGTTTTCCAAAAGCACGATCTCGGTTATATATTCCTGCAGATTAAAACTTTCGATGAGGTCGCCTTCGACACGCCGCTCGGGAATCAGACGGATCCCGACCAAAAACATATAAAGCATTCCGATCGCGAAAAGGATCAAACCGATCGGCGCAAATTCAAACATTGAGAACGGCTTTTGACCGGATTCTTCGGCAACGGAACTTACCAGAATATTTGTCGATGTTCCGATCAGCGTACAGACACCTCCAAACATCGATGCGAACGACATCGGCATCAGCAGTTTTGAAGTGCTTACTTTGATGTCACGTGAAACGCCGAGAAGTATTGGAATAAAGATCGCAACCACCGGTGTGTTGTTTATAAACGCTGAGAAAAACCCCACACTAATGACGACCATTATCAGTCCGAGCCAGTATCCCTTTTTGAATATCCGGGATGTGAATTTGCCGAGGTAAGAAACGGCTCCGGTTTTAAACAAAGCTGCACTGATAATAAACATCGCTGCAACGGTTACCGTTGCCTTATTGCTAAAACCCGCGATGCCTTCATCAGCAGTTATGATTCCGGAAAGCAGCAGCACCGCCATAACCACGATCGCGACAACGTCAACGGACAGTTTTTCGGTGGCGAACAAAACCACCGCGACTATCGCAACAATGAATACGAGTGCTATTGAGAAGGTCATAAAGCTCTTTTCTGCTTAAGATACACGGCTATCCCGAGGTATTCAGAAATGCGTTTCCTCGTTTTTAACGTATCAGGAACGATTTATCGGATAAAAATATGAGGAGTGAAATCAGACCAACAAGAGCTGTCCTCGGATCGATCTATTGAAAGATATTAAAAAAGGCTTTCGAATAATAGAGTTCTCCGAAACCGCAAAAACTTCAAAGGCAGACAGAATGACCGAATACGTGCGGTCATTCGTCAGCGTTTGAAAATCTCATCTCGTCGCGCGGAAACTATTCGGTGATATGAATATCTTCCGTTTTATTGACGCGGCCGGAGAGGAAAAGCGCACCCAGGATTAACGCGATCAGTGTGCAGGCAATAGCACCAAAAAATGGCAATTTACTGGTTTCGGCCTCTCCCTGACTCACATATGTGTAGAAAAAGAATCCCGCAGCTATAACGCTTACTAAAGCCAAAACTGCATACAGCATATCCTTCATTAAAATTTACCTCCGTTACTGAAAACTCAGACTTTACGAAACCAGTCGATCTGCTGAAAAATCAGAAAGATCCGGCTGGCAGAAATTTTATCCGTAGTGCTAAATACTTTTATTGCTTAATTGAAATTGCTGTTATGTTATCGTTTTTTCCCTCAAAAGGGAAGATTTTTTTCCGCGGGAAAAGCGGATCAATTACACAAAACAGCCGAAAAGTCTTGGTGACCGCGCCCGCTTTGGCAGCTCCATGACTTCTGTCCGGACTCGATCCGCCAGATACCCTGACTGTTTTTCTGAAGCTTAAGCGTGAGCCTCTGGGCGCGAACCGAATCATCAAGCAAACCGTCGTCCGTTATAACAGCAGTTATCGAATTCATGTCTTCCGCATTTTCGGAATCGAGGCGGATCGTTCTCGACCTCATTTCCTCCATCTCACCGATGATTTTGACGACAACCTGCGAAGCCGACCGGACCCAATCCTGTTTGTTGCGGACACCGATATCGATCAGCGAATTGTACCTGCTGATATTTACGTTTTGATAGGCGGCATTCGAACTGCCGCGCAGATAGCCGTTGTCTGCCATTTGACGCGCCGCCGCATTCGCATCGGTTTCGTTCCGTACATTGACGGAATTATCGATCTGCTCAAACCCGGGGAGGCCTTTGACGGTGAGAAATTCTCCCGTCCGGACTTCCGGATACTTGATCA
>JAWKHO010000010.1:0-133095 GCA_041394785.1 Pyrinomonadaceae bacterium
TGCTGCATTCATCATCTTAATTCTTTTAGTTGTGTTGGGAGCGAAGAGTTTTGTTGATTCAACGCTAAAACTTCCGATGCCTCCTATATCTAATCAAATCGACCCGTATCAGCTTGCATTTTTGCGCGGGGGCACTAATGAACTCGCACGAACAGTATTATTCAATCTTCTGCAGAAGAATCTGCTCGAACATTCGGAGACAAAGACAATTCGTAAGACCGCTGCGGGTGCAGATACATCGCGTCTAAACAGCATAGAAACAGCTGCGATGGAATGGATAGGCAGCGGAAAAACAAATAACGAGATTTTCCAATCCGGAGGGCTGGTTACACAGCTGGATTCATTTGGGCGAACCTTTGAACACCAGCTTAAACGGCAACAGTTGTTGATTGACGACGAAATTCAAACAAAAGTCGCCGTTTTAAAATGGTTTGCGGCGGCGGCGGTTGCAGGGATCGCCGGATACAAGATCCTTGCAGCAATGTCGCGCGGACGATATAACGTCATGTTTATTGTCGTTATGTCGGTTGTCGGTATCATACTCGTCTTCGTATCGGCTCGACTTCCGCGAATTTCTAAACTAGGGAAAGCATATTTAGCAAGACTTCAGTTGACGTTTGAAAATCTTAAAGTACATCAGACTCCGCCGCCGGCAAGTGTTCATTTAAGCAGTGCACAGCCTCAGGGTACATTTAATTCGATCGATCCGTTTTTGCTTTCAATCGGAATATTCGGGGGAGCGGCTTTAGGAGGGACGATTTACGATTCTTACAACACGATCTTTCAAAAGTCTCAAAAACTTCATTCTGCCTCCTGCGGTGCGGGATGCGGCGATTGCGGGAGTTCCTGCAGTTCAAGTTCGTGCAGTTCGTGTAGTTCCTGCGGAGGCGGCTGCGGAGGCTGCGGCGGTTGTTCGTAGATATTCCGAATGGATAAAATAAAAAAACTCGGTGTCGGGATCGGTTTTCGTGAGCCGTTTCGCGCCGATATTTTTTTGCATCAGGAGAAGATCGATTTTTTGGAGATCACCGCCGACCACTATTTCGATGCTTCGGATAAAAAGCTTGAAGAACTTGATATTTTGGGCCAGCATTTTCCGCTTATCCCGCACGGACTTGATTTGTCGCTAGGGAGCGCGGAAGGAATTGACGACTCTTATCTCGAAAAATTCGCCGAATTGATCGACTTTGTAGAGCCTGAATGGTTTAGCGATCACATTTGTTTTACCCGTTCCGGCGGGGTCAGCATCGGACATCTCGCTCCGCTTCCGTTTACAAATGAGGCGCTCAAGGTTTTGACAAAAAACATCGCGATCGTAAAAAAACGCGTTGATGTCCCTATGGTTCTTGAAAACATCACATATTCGGTCAGGTTTCCTTCGTCCGAGATGAGCGAAACAGTGTTTCTTTCAAAGGTTCTCGAAGAAACCGATTGCGGGCTCCTTCTGGATGTAACAAACCTCTATATAAATTCACGAAATTTTGGCTTTAACTGGCGCCGCTTTCTCGACGAAATCCCGCTTGAACGCGTTGTTCAACTTCATTTTGTCGGGTCGCATCGCCACGGGCAAAGATTTATCGACGCACATTCGCACAAGACAGAAAATGAAATATGGGAGATATTTGAAGAGGTATGCCTCAGATGTGACGTAAAGGGCGCGATCCTCGAACGAGACGGGAATTTCCCGCCGTTTGACGAAATAATTAACGAGATCTCAACCGCTCGGAAATATTTTTCGGGCTGTGATAGGATCGAACCGAAAATAATAAAAACCGGAGAAATTATTAAATGAATGATATTACGCTTGATCAGGCGCACGACGTTGTAAAAGCTGCGCGGAAAAAATCAGAAGAAATGGGTGTGAAAATGGATATTGCGGTGGTCGATGCCGGTGCAAACCTAAAATTCTTTATACGGATGGACGATGCCTGGCTTGGAAGCATTGACATCGCGATAAAGAAAGCGAAAACCGCTAGATTTTTCAACATGGATACCGGAGCGATCGGCAATCTTTCGCAGCCCGGCGGCTCACTCTATAATATCGAGCATTCAAACGGCGGACTGATAAGTTTTCCCGGCGGCGTCCCGATAAAAAATTCGGAAGGCGTCATCATCGGGGCAATCGGAGTTTCGGGAAGCACCGTTGAAGACGATCATGCTGTCGCTCAAGCCGGTGCCGCGGCTGTCTGATCAAACAAGCAAAAAAAGAAAAATGAGTTGACGGATGCGTCAGCTCATTTTTCGTTTATTAGACCCGATCAATTATGGGACTTTTAGAGCAACAGAATTTTCTGGCGCGGCTTTATGTCGATGAGGATTTTCGAAAACGATTTGCAGCCGAACCCGAAAACATCGGGAGGCAGAACAAACTGACCGGATCCGAGATTGCGGATCTTGAAATGATCCTGCCGGACGAGGTTGAAGCTTTCGCGCAGTCTTTGTATCACAAACGATTTCGTGAGGTGGAAAAATTGCTGCCTTTCGCGCGGAAATCCCTCGTCGAAGAATTCGGAATTCTTTTTGAGGAGTTTTCCGCGACATACAACCCGAATTCCGTAAAAAAACACATTGAAGATGCTTTTCAATTCTGCCGGTTTCTTTCAGGTAACCCTCGGCTTTCAAAAAGTCAGAAAGCGGCGGTAAGATTTGAACAGGCGAAATTGGAATTCTTCGGACTCGGAAAAAGTTTTGTTTTTCGAAGGTTTGGGGGCGGGATCAAAACTGATAACGGGAAACGAAGAAGATTTGGATTATGGTTAAGGTTAGGTAAGCGGGAGTTCATCATTTAAGACGGCCTTTTACGTCATTGAGCCTTTGTTGTAAAATTTAGTATATGGCGTTGTTGAAATTGATCCATTTTCCTGAAAAGGTTCTGCTCGAAGTCGGCAAACCGGTGATGGAAGATGAATTTGATAATGATCTCAAAAATCTTGTCGGAGATATGTTTGAAACGATGTACAAATCTCACGGGGTCGGTCTGGCGGCACCGCAGGTAAACGTTTCAAAAAGGCTCTTTGTCATGGATTGCTCAGGCGGTGAAGATGAATCGCAGAGAATCGCGTTGATAAATCCCGAGATCATTCATGTCGAAGGCGAACAATATGGAGACGAAGGTTGTCTTTCCTTTCCCGGGATCTACACAAAGGTAAAACGGGATCTTCGTGCAGTTGTAAGATATCAGGATATAAACGGTGAAATGCAGGAGCTTGACGGTGAGGATCTGACCGCGCGCTGCGTACTTCATGAAACCGATCACTGCGACGGGATCGTTTTTTTAGATCGAATGTCGCCGCTCAAGCGGGACCTTTCAAAAAGGAAAATTAAGAAACTGCGCAGTACCGGAGAATGGGATTAATAAGTCCGTCGGAGCGGGTATAGAGAAAAAATATGCAAACACAAAGAACATTAGACGAATTTAAGAATGAGCCTTTTACCGATTTTTCGGTTCCGGAAAACAAAAAGGCGATCGAAGATGCTATAGCCGAAGTAGGCGGAGAATTGGGAAAAGAATATCCGGTGATCATCAATGGTGAGAAGATCACGCTCGATGCACACTTTCAGAGTATCAATCCAGCAAAAAAATCGGAGATAATCGGTAACTTTTCCGATGCCGACAGGGATGCGGAAAATCTTGTCAATAAAGCGATCGATGCGGCGACCGAAGCATTCAAAACCTGGAGAAATGTTCCGGCGGCCGAACGCTCCGAATATTTGTTCAAGGCGGCGGATGTTATTCGTCAGCGTAAACATTATTTTTCAGCATGGATGGTATTGGAAGTCGGAAAGACCTGGGCTGAAGCCGATGGCGATACGGCAGAAGCGATCGATTTTCTTGAGTATTACGGGCGGGAAATGATCCGCTGGTCAGGAGATCAGCCGGTCGTAAAATCGCCATATGATGAGACCAATAATTTTGAGTACATTCCTCTTGGGGTCGGCGCGATAATTCCGCCGTGGAATTTTCCGCTTGCGATCATGGCCGGGATGACGATGGCTGCGGTTGTTACGGGAAATACGACCGTCTTAAAACCGAGTCCGGATGCACCGACGATCGCATACAAGTTCATGGAAGTTCTCGAAGAAGTCGGTCTGCCGAAAGGTGTCGTAAATTTCCTCGCGGGGAGCGGTGCCAAAGTCGGAGAATTGATGGTGCAAAGCCCGAAGACGAGGTTTATTTCATTTACCGGTTCAAAGGCAGTCGGGCTTCATATTTACGAAGAGGCTGCGAAGACGCGGGACGGACAGAATTGGATGAAGCGCGTTGTTGCTGAAATGGGTGGAAAAGACGCGATCGTTGTCGCTGATGATGCTAATCTCGATGAAGCGGCGGAAGGCGTTGTGGCGGCTGCGTTCGGATATCAGGGGCAGAAATGTTCGGCGTGTTCGCGTTTGATCGTTGACGAAAAGGTCCACGATGAACTGCTCGAAAAGGTCGTTGCGCTCACCGGAAAACTCAAACTCGGTTCGCCGACCGAAGGCGATACGAATTTGACCGCCGTTATCAATCAGAAATCCTTCGATAAAGCGACCGGGTATATCCAGCAAGGTATTTCCGAAGGCGGCGAGGTTGTTGCCGGCGGGAAGGCTTCTGATGAAGACGGTTTTTATATAGAGCCGACGATCATCGATAACGTGAAAGAGAAAACGACGATCGAGCAGGAAGAGATCTTTGCACCTGTTTTGGCGGTAATAAAAGCTGACAACTATGATCACGCACTTGAGATCGCCAATGATACGCAATATGGTTTGACCGGAGCGGTCTATTCGGATAGCAAAGAAAGGCTAGAGCAGGCGAGACGCGATTTTCATGTCGGAAATTTGTATCTTAATAGAAAATGTACCGGAGCGCTGGTAGGCGTACATCCGTTCGGCGGTTTTAACATGAGCGGTACGGATTCAAAAGCCGGCGGTCGGGAGTATCTGCTGCAGTTTATGCAGGGAAAATCCATTGCGGAGAAAAACTGATAATGAAGAATTTTACAAATTTTTGCACGGCTGTTTTGATGTTGGTTGTACTTGTGCCTTACGTATTTGCACAACGGAAAACTCCGGCCGCTAAAAAGCCCGTAAAAGATACCATTTTTGCTGTCGTCAACGACGGTAAACAGATCGAACCGATCGCGTATATTGAGCAAGGCACTCTGAAAGAAATAGGTTCGCCAGATGATGCGTCAAGCGCCGGAAGCGACTTTGTAAAATCACACTATAAGCCAAAATCTAAATACAAGGTGGTTTTTGGCGGCAGGTACGTCGGAGTTGCGACGGTCACCAAAGATCTTTCGGACACTGAATGTGCTTCAAATCAGGCGGTCGTTTCGATACTTCCGCGAAATTTGAAATTCAAAGGAGTTCTGATGGCGCTGGCGACAAGTGCGACACCGAAGAAAAGCGTCAAAGGCGTTCGCAAACGACCGACTATCGCAGAACGTCGTGAGATCGAAACCAACGTGATGATGCTAATGGCTGCAAAGAAGGTTCCGGTCAAGAACATCGGCGAACTCAGATATCATAACCTGACGAAGATCGACGTTGATGATGACGGAAACGACGAGTTTGTAGGATCCTATTGGTACAACACCGCCGCCGACAAACGATCGCTGATGTTCTTTATAGCCCAAAAGGATTCGGCGGGAACTTTAACACTGCCCTATACTAGCTTTGAGGAATATGACAAGAGCAACGTTATGAGCGGAGAAATTGAGTCGCTTGATTCGGGCGTTTATCATGAACTACTGATCGATGTTTTTGACGTCGATGCCGACGGAACGGGTGAGATCTTTACTATGACACAAGGGTTTGAAGGCAGTAATTTCGCCGTTTACAAGCGGTCAAACGGCGGATGGTCGAAGCTGTTTGATACTTCAAACTATCACTGTGGTTATTAGTTTTAATCGATCGTAAGAGGGATCAGTGTCGAATTCATTTATCGCCGCTGATCTTTTTTTGTAGCCGTAACGTTTAGAACCCTTTTTGCGGCAATATATTTCGTAAGCAAAATTTCCAATGAAGATCGTGTTTATGGGGACTCCGCTCGCCGCAGTTCCGACACTCAAAAGAATAATCGATGACGGGCACGAAGTGCGCGGTGTTTGGACACAGCCGGACCGCCCTTCCGGCCGGGGGAAACGGATGACCGCTTCACCGGTAAAAGAATTTGCGCTCGAAAAAGGTCTAGAAATTTTTCAGCCGGAAAAGATCAGGACCAGAGCAAGTATCGACCTGTTTAGATCCCGCGATGCGGATGCCGCGGTTGTTGTGGCATACGGGAGGATACTTTCAAAAAGCTATTTGAACGTTTTTAGATTCGGATGCATAAATGTGCATTTTTCGCTTTTGCCAGAATACCGCGGCGCCGCACCGGTGAACTGGGCCATCGCAAACGGTGAAACAAAAACGGGGATCTCAACGATGAACATGGACACCGGACTGGATACCGGAGATATTTTGCTGCAGAAAGAAACCGCAATCGGGAATGAGGAAAACGCGATTGAGCTGATGGACCGGCTTGCCGAAATCGGTGCTGATTTGCTGAGCGAAACTCTTGCCAATATCGATGAGATCATTCCTGTAAAGCAGGATCATCAAAAGGCTACGTTAGCGCCGATCTTGAAAAAGGAAGATGGTGAGATCGACTGGAGCCGATCGGCAAAGGATATTTCAAACCGGATTCGCGGATTTCAGCCGTTTCCGAGAAGTTTCACTAATTATGATGGGCAAAAAGTGACGATCTGGAAGGGATTTCCGGTAGATGACAAAGAATCAATTCCGAGGTCTTTTGTTTCAGGTGAAGTTTTGAAAGCAAACGGAGATGACTTGTTTGTCGGTTGTGGAGATAACAGCGTTTTGGGGATCGATGAATTACAATTGGAAGGAAAGCGAAGAATGAGAACGAGGGACGTTCTCAACGGTGTTAAAATAACCCGCTCGGAATTCTTCGGGAGTTAACCGCGTGAAGTATCAGATAATTACATTTTATGAGTTTAAGAAACTCTCTGATCTGGAGGAGATAAAGAACTGTCTGAAAGCGGCGATGGCGGATCATTCGGTTTACGGTACATTTATTATTGCGGAAGAAGGGTTTAATTCAACCGTCTGCGGCGAAAGTACAAAAATCGAAGCGTTTGTTGAAAGGGTTGAATCGATCTTTGATACTAAGCTGAATTTTAAGTCTTCTTTTCACGAAGCCATCGCGTTTAAACGACAAAAAGTAAAAATCAAAAAAGAGATCGTAACGTTGCGAAAGGAGGTTGATGTTTCAAAGGGCATAGGTACGCACATCGGCAGCAAAAAGTGGAATGAGATCCTGAGCGATCCTGAAACTATAATTCTCGATACGCGAAATGACTATGAGTTTCAACTGGGAACTTTCAGGAATGCCATCAATCCGAAAACTACCAGTTTTAACGAGCTTCCGGCGTTTATTGAGAAGAATTTTGATCCAAAGCGCGATAAGAAAATTGCGATGTTTTGTACGGGTGGTATTCGGTGTGAGAAATTTGCCCCGTTTTTAAAGGAAAAAGGATTTGAGAATGTTTTTCAGCTTGAGGGCGGAATTCTCAGATATCTGGAAGAGGTTCCGGAGAGTGAGAGCCTGTGGGAGGGAGAGTGTTTTGTTTTTGATGAAAGGATCTCGCTTGATGAAAACCTCCAAAAAGGCAAGGCAGAGGATGTTTCTTCCGTCAACAAAAAGATCGGCGGGGAAGCGGCATAAAATATGAAGATCTCACCGGCCCGCCAGGCAGCGTTTGAAATCCTTTTGAGGATTGAAAATGAAAATTCTTATTCTTCGATATTGCTATCGGTCTTTGAAGAAAAATTAAGCGTCAAGGATTCTGCTCTCTGTCATGAAATAACACTCGGAGTTTTACGAAACAGAATTCTTATCGACCGATGGATCGGGTGCTTGACAAGTAAAAAGCTAGACAAGGTCGATTCTGAGGTATTGACGGCTTTAAGGATCGGGGTTTATCAGATCTACATGCTCGACAAGATCCCGCATTATTCCGCGATCAATGAATCGGTAAACCTGGTAAAGGCTGCAAAAAAACGCTCGGCGGGCGGTTTTGTAAATGCAATACTTCGGCGTGCACAGAAGGGAAAGCCGGAACTCATCTTTCGTGATGAAATCGAAAAAATATCTGTTGAGACCTCGACGCCGCGCTGGCTGACAGAAAGATGGGTTGCACAGTTTGGTTTTGAAGAAACAAGGAAGATCGCAGAAGCGAACTCAACGCCGCCGCCGACGTATGTTCGATTGACAAAAAGATTTCATCAAAGCGTTGATGAAGCAAAAGCAGCGATTCTTGAGGTTTTGGCGGAAATCAGCGTCCCGCAGGATTATATCCAACTACCGGACGACTGCTATTTGGTTCGAAAAGGAAATGAAAAACTCAGGCAGTTTGCGACTGCCGGATTGGTCTATTTCCAGGATTCGGCTTCGATCATGGTTGCCGATCTGGCTCCGGGGAATGGCCGGGAGAACATTCTTGACCTTTGCGCGTCACCGGGAAGTAAGACATCGAGAATTGCTGCGGGGCAGCAAACAGGCCGCTTTGTAGTCAGTGGGGACCTTTACGAATCCCGAACTGCACTTTTGAAAGACAATTTAGAGAGACAATTGATCATTGATCCCGTTATAGTGCAGTATGATGCGGAAAAATCGCTTCCATTTCCCAACGAAGCGTTTGATACCGTTTTGGTAGATTCGCCCTGTTCGGGGACCGGGACAATTCGCCGGAATCCGGAGATCAAGTATTTTCTTAACGAGCAGGATATTCACTCGTTGTCACGCAAACAACTTAACATCCTGAAAAACGCATCGAAGGTCATTAAACCGGGCGGCAGACTGATATATTCAACATGTTCTCTCGAAAGCGATGAAGATGAGAATGTGGTATCAGAATTTCTCGCATCAGATGTTCGGTTCAGGCCCGCAAAAATTCCGATCAATGAGCGGTTTTTGACGCAAAGAGGATATGCCCGGACGTTTCCGCACCGTGACAATACGGATGGTTTTTTTGTTGCAGTAATGGGCCGTGAGGCCTAGAAGTTAGCCTTTAGGTTTGTTTTGAAAAATGATAGACTTCGCAAAGTCTGATTTAAGGTGAGTTTTATATGAGTCTTCTTCAAAAGAGCGCTTCCGCGATCGGCAGATTGATCCTCGTTGCTGTGCTGGCTGCGACATTTTTTACAGGAATGTTTGGGGTTGTCTATTACCAGTTAAAAGGTGAAGAGATCGAGATCCCAAAACTTGTCGGGAAAAACTTTAACCAGGGTTCCGATGAATTGGCGGCGCACGGATTGAGGATTAAAAAGATCGCTTCGCGTTTTAGTGAGGAAAAGCCTAATACTATTCTCGAACAGCGCCCGCGTGCGGGTACGACCGGTAAGACAGGATTGATCATCTCTGTCGTAGTCAGTAAACCGAATCCGGACGGTGCGGAGACACCTGTGGAGGTTAAAGACGACGAGGAGGCGATCGAAGAGATTGAAGATCTTCCTGAACTAAAAACAGATAAGGCAAAAAAGAAAGCCCGCACGAAACCAAAAGAAACAAATCAGAAAACCCGTGACGTGATCGACCAAAAGTCTGACGATGATAGTTCATCAAAATCGGATGAAACCCCTGGCGGCGGAGACAATAAAACTACAACAAAACCGGGAGACCCGCTTCCGGCCGGCGATAAGAAAAACACAACGGATAAGAAAAATAACAACAATCCGAATCCGTCTAATCAGAAAAATGAAGGGGTGAATTCTAAACCTGACAAACCCAAACCCGCGGCCGACTCGAGACCCAGAAGAACGGTAAAAGACAACTAGCGTAGCGTAGACAGCAACTAAGAAAACCAGACCGGAAAATATGACTATGTTTGAGATTGCGCCATCAATTTTATCCGCGGATTTTTCGCGTTTGGCCGAGGAGATTTCTGCCGTAAAGCAAGGTGGTGCGAAGATGCTGCACGTTGACGTTATGGACGGGCGCTTTGTTCCGAATATAACGATCGGCCTTCCCGTTGTAAGGTCGCTGAAAAAAGCAACGGATCTGCTGCTTGATTGTCATTTGATGATCGAAGAACCAAGCAGATATGCAGTTGAGTTTGTGGAAGCCGGTGCAGGAATGGTTTCGGTCCATATCGAAGCTGACAGACATATTCACCGGACGCTGACTGCGATCAGAGAAGCTGGGGGGAGATCGGGAATTGCCATTAATCCCGGAACACCGCTTGGATCGCTGGAAGAAGCGCTGCCGTATGCGGATTTTGTACTTCTCATGTCCGTTAACCCGGGCTTCGGCGGTCAGAAGTTTATTTCAAGTTCGCTCGATAAACTTCGAAGGCTTAGGATGATGATAAATGATCGCGGACTTGATACGAAAATTGAGATTGATGGCGGTGTTGATGAACACAATGTTGCTGAAGTTGTCGAAGCCGGTGCAGAAATGATAGTCGCAGGATCTGCTGTTTTCGGCGGCGGCGATCCCTCAAAGGCAGTTCAAACGATGATAGATGCGGCTGCGGTTTGGGTTTGACTCAACAAAATACACGCAAACCAAAAATATTTGTAAAACGAAGGCGATTCTACATTAGCGTTAAGACGAGGCAATTATGAAATTATCCACAATAAACAAGTCGTTGATGGTTATCCTGATAGCATTGACACTGGTTGTTCCGGGTCTTTCCCAGACAGGAGATGCGACCCCTTACCAGAGGCTGGAGATCATGCGGCAGAAACTAGATACGTTGCGCGCATCGCTGAAATCCACGGTTTCGGTAATGAAGAAAGATAAGCGTGACGGGGATGACGAGGACAATCCCGAGACACCGCTAGGAAGACTTGTAGCGCTTGAAAAAGAATCGTCAAAATTTCAAAACGACGTAAACAATCTTAGAGGCAAAGTCTCTCGGTCGGAAGAGATCGAGATCGCTGATATTGACCGATTGGAAGAAGATGTTGCGCAATACCAATCCCGTGTCGACAAAGCGCTGCTTGAAACCGCGGAGTTTCGTGCAACTCCTAATTCGGAAGTCGGAAAGGTCCGCACAAAGAAAAAGAAGAAAAAATTTCTCGGCATTTTTGGCGGCGGCACCGATGAGTATGAAGAACTGATCGGATCAGTTACTCCGGGACGCGATCGGGAACTCTTTATCGTAGCGACTCGGGAGATTCGAAAGAAGAACTATGAAGTCGGCCGGCTGCTGTTTCAGACAATTATTTCTACCTATCCGGATTCACCCTACCTGCCAATGTCAAAACTTGCAGTTGCCGATAGCTTTTATTTAGAGGGGTCGACAAGTGCTTTGATCCAGGCTGCTGCGAATTATCAGGATTGGCTTACGTTTTTCCCGACCCATCCGCTCGCGGACCGGGTTTTGCTTAAGATCGCGGAATCAGAAATGCGCCAGATCGGGCTTCCTGACCGCGATATCACGCGCGCCAAAAAAGCCGAGCAGAGATTGCGCGCGCTCCTTCAAAAATACCCTGACTCAATACTAAGGCCGCTCGCTGAAGAACGACTGCAGGAAGTCCAGGATAATCTCGGTCTTCACAATCTTTATGTCGGGAATTACTACTACAAGCAATCCGTTAAATACGAGAAAGGCGGCCTCAAAGGCGCTCAGTCAAGATATCTGGAGAACATAGAGAAATATCCGGATTTTAGCTACATGGATGAAAATCTTTACAAGCTTGCCGTTACGTATGTTTTGGAAGAGGAAACAGATCAGGCTGCGCGCTATTTCCAGCAGATCGTGCGTGAATATCCGAACAGCGAACATGCAGACGACGCCCGAAAGCAGCTCGAACTGATCGGGGCGGTAATTCCGGAACCAAATCCGAAAAAGATGAAAGAGCTGCCGCCTGAGAAGCAATCGTTCTTCCAGAATTTCAAAAATGAGTTTCTCGGAACTTATCCGCTGACAATCGATAGAAACGGCGTATTGATGACTAAGAACTTTGATGAATCCAAGTTCGAACTTATCGATCAGATCATTGAGAACCAGGGTGATATTCAGGATTCTCAGATTCCCAAGTCACTTACAACGGTTATTTCTGAGAAGCGAACGGAAAAGGGAAAATAGTAATTTTAGTCTTAGTTTCGGGTTGACTGTGTTGAAGTTTGACGAGAGATGCGATGAATAAAGTGTTTTCAGTTATTTGTTTGGGTTTGGTTTTCTTGCTTAGCGGACCGAAAACAGCGGCGCAAAATGAGCGCCGCGATCCGCCGCCGCCGGTTGCTTCGCCTACTCCGTCAAACCTGATTGCAGTCCTTGAAAAGAACATCAAGGCAATTCCGCAGGATGGCACCGTCTCGCGGGAAGCGCGTGAACAGGCCTATGCAAAGCTTCTTGAAGGTCAGAGACATTTGTGGAAGTTTCGCCGAACGAGGTCTGAGTCGACAGCAATCGCTGAAGAAGGCTTTGCGAGAAATGCTCTGCAAAAGGCAGTCGAACTCGATCCGAAACTGGCCGAAGGATATACGGCACTTGCTGAACTTGAACTGCAGCGACCAAGACCGAGTTTTAACGACGTCATAATGCTTTCACAGATCGCGATAAAACTCGATAAAGACAATTTCGGAGCGCACCGCATTCTTGCAAGACTTTACACGCTTAGCAGTAATTTGGGACGCGGGAAAGTGGACCCAACGGCCGCTGGTAAGGCGATCGTCCAATGGCATGAGATCGGTCGGCTGGATCCGCGAAATGCTGAGGCATGGGCATTTCTTAGTGCGCTTTACGGCGAGACAAATGACAAGGAAAAAAGGATCGATTCTCTAAAAAAATGGCTGGCTTCGGCCAACCCTATTGAGACGTCTTTTTATTCGAGTATTATGCGCAGCGACGGTGAACTAACGCCCGAAAGTGCTTCAACGAAGCTCGGCGGCGCACTTTTGGAATCAGGCAAGTCTCAGGAGGCTCTTGAAATTTTGACGCGCGCGATCTCCGACGATCCGGCTAATGCCGAAGCCCTCGATCTTTTAAGCCAGGCACTTGAGAATGCCGATAGTAAGTCGCTGCCCTCTGCAATTGAAGCTCTCCGTCAAGCGGTTTTTGCAAATCCCGATAATCAGTCTTTGGTACAGATGCTTGCAGATACACTGGCTAAAAATGAACAACCTGATGACGCAATCCGGGTGCTGCAGGATGCTATCGAAAAATCGGGTTCGACGAACAAATACTCCGCTTCGAAATTTCAACTTGCGATCGGAGATATTTTTGCAGATTCAAACAGGACCGATGAGGCGATTGCAGCTTACAAAAAGGCTTTGGCGATCAGAGGAATTCAAAAAGATGCCGGAGTTGCGGCCGATGATAAGGATTTCGCGATCAGGGTCATCAACAAGATGGTAACTGCATTGCGTAAGGCCAATCGCGGTCCTGAAGCTGAACAGCTTCTGAATGATTCTCGTGGCTTGTTTGGGAAAAATGATACCGAGATAGAAAAGCAGCGAATCGACTTGTTGATAGATTCCGGAAAAAAAGAGGCTGCTCTTAAGGCGGTTAGAGGCGTCAGGGTCCGGGCGCCTGACGACATCGGACTCCTTCGCCGTGAGGCATCAATACTTGTCAGCCTTAAGAGGGTTGAAGAGGGCACTGCGCTGATCAGAAAACTTATCTTTGAAAAGCCGGATGCCTCCGGCTTTTCTCTTCTGTATGATGACTTTTCAAACTACCTCTTCTTGTCTTCCTTATACACAATTGCAAAACAGGAGAAACCCGCATTTGATTCGATACTTAAGGCGGCTGCGATCGCGGACAATAAGGAAAACCGTCAAATAGCCAAGCTAAACCTTGCGTATCTCCAGCAGTCGTTTATGCATTTTGACCTCGCCGAGAAGAATCTTCGGGAAATCCTTGAAGAATCTCCGGGATATCCGATCGCACTGAACAATCTTGGTTACCTTCTTTTAAGGCAGGATAAAAATTTGATCGAGGCGCTGGATCTGATAGAACGGGCAGTAAGGATCGAGCCGGAGAATTCTTCATATCTCGACAGTCTCGGTTGGGCAAATTACAAGCTCGGACGTCTCGATCTTGCGGAGCATCATCTGCGGCGGGCATTTCGTATCAATTCAACCTCTCCGGCAATTCTTGAACATTTAGGAGATGTTTACAGGAAGCGCGGACGCCTGGACGAAGCTAAGGAAGTATGGCAGAAAGCACTTGACTATGCGTCAAATAATGATGATTCTGAACGTATTAAAACGAAGCTAAATCGCTGAACCCATCTGGTATAGACTACTTGCTGCGCGTAGACATCCAAAACCCATTCACAGATGATCAAATTTCAGATTTTCTGGAAATCCGTCGAGATTCGTCATCTCAGTTTAAAAGGGTGAAATGTTCATCCGAAATTCAAACCTTTACTTGATTTTTGTTGAACGGATCACTGATTGATCCGATCTCAACGATAAACGCAACCCCGCAGTGATGCGGGAACACGCAAAGCCGTGAGTCTCGAAACCATCGAGATTGTCTGGCTGCCGAAATGAGGTCAACGATGACAACAAGATCGCTTTTCCGTCCGGTTGATGCGCTGTACTATATCAGCGCGCTGATCCTTCTGCTTTTCGTATCAATAATAAACATTTCAGGGCAAGAGACCGCAGCCAAGGGCGAAATGCGGGTGCGTTATATTTCATCCGCACCGGAATCAACAAGCGCTGCTGCACCTTTCGACGAAAAGCCGGGAATTCGATTTGTAAAAAGACCGGAGTCTTCCGAAGGCGGCTCGAAACAGAAAAATCTGGAATCCGATGATTATGAACTCGAAAAGACAACCTTTAATTTTATAAACGACAAACGAGCGGAGATCGGTCTTGCCAAGCTAACATGGAGTGATGAGACAGCCAAACTTGCTCGTGAACACTCGCAAAATATGGCGCGAAATGATTTCTTCAGCCACATTGGGTTAAATGGCCGTATGGTCGATCAGCGCGCGATCGACTTTGGACTGGACGGCTGGAAATCGATCGGTGAAAACATTGCATTTTGCCAGGGGTTTTCAAACCCTGAAGAGTTCGTCGTACAACGCTGGATGTTGTCTGATGGCCACAGAAAAAATCTATTAAATAAGATGTGGAAGGAATCGGGAATCGGTATCGCGAAAACCGACGAAGGAAAATATTATTTTACACAGATCTTCATCATGAATTAACGAGTCCGCCGAAAGGCAGGGCAAATGTCGCCGAATGGATCTCAGCGTTAAAGTTGGGATTCGTCGGCGGCATTTTAATTTTCAATGCTATATGAAATATTAGTTCGTAAAGGGTATAATCACGAGCCATTCGGCGGTTAATAGATATCGTATGGACAAATTCACGCGAAATTTTCTGACGGAGTGGAGGGCACTTGGTCTCCCAATGGAAAACAAAACATTTGTCATCGGCGTGTCAGGCGGTGCCGATTCATGTTCTTTAGCCCTGGTTTTGCATGAGCTTGAAGTAAGGAAAAAGCTGAATCATAGATATGTTATTGCGCATTTTGATCACGGACTGCGCGGAGAAGAGAGCCGCGTAGATGCGCGTTGGGTTTCTGAATTTGCGGAAATGCTGGGGTTTGGCAGCAAGACAGGAGAAGCCGCGGATGGAGAGATCAACGCCCGGTCAAACGTTGAAGAAAGCGCCAGAAACGCCCGTTACAGATTTCTGCTTGAGGTTTCATCAAAAACGAAGGCGCATTCGCTGTTGCTTGGGCACACAAAAAATGATCAGGCCGAAAGCGTACTCTTAAATTTACTGCGCGGGAGCGGGCTCAAAGGGTTGTCGGGCATGCTCCCGGTAATACAAATGGATCCTGCCAAATTCAGTTCCGCAAATTGCAGTGATGAAGAAAAAGTGAAAGTTGTTCGGCCGATGCTCTCCTGGGCAACAAGAGAAGAAACTGAGGACTTTACCCGCAAAAAGAAGGTCGCGTTCAAAGCCGACCCAATGAATGATGATCTGAATCTGAGGCGGATTCGGGTAAGAAATGAACTTATTCCAATGCTGAAGACTTACAATCCGGGAATCGTAGAGACACTTGCGCGAACTTCGCAAATTCTCGCCGAGGAGAGTGCCGAACTTGAGAGTTTTATTGAAATGACTGCAAAAGAAATGCGGTGTGATAAAGATGTGCTGAAAACAAAAGATCTTGCGGCGCTGACAAATTCGAGATGTAAGCTGATAATTCGATATTGGCTTTCACTTAAGCGCGGCGGTCTCAGGCGCCTGGAGACTAAACATGTCGAAAACATTGTTTCTCTGATCCATAGCAGGAAGAGCGGGCGAATGGTCGAACTTCCCGGGGGCGAATGCGTTATTAAAGGCCGGGGCGAGTTGGTTTTCCTGCAAACCAAGGTTGAAAAATGATTTTTAGCCAACTACAATTAAATGTTGAGTTTCACGCGACTGCGGAACTCGTAAAAACAACGCGTTTCGTTGATCTTTCATCATAACGGCGATTTTCAAGTTATAGAAAGTTTGGAGGCTAAAAGTTGAGTTCAAAAGCAAAACAAGTTCTGTTGTGGGTAATGATTATTTCGAGTGCACTATTGTTTGTGTGGTTTCTGCAAAACAAGCAAACAAAGGCACCCGAGGATCTGACCATCGACGCAGCTATTACGCGAATAAATAACAAGGATTTTAAAAAAGCTGATTTTGGTGAGTCGAAAGTCGAATTCACTGATAAAAGCGGGAATAAGTGGATCACTACGATCGGAAGTGATCCGACCAGAGAAACGCTTTTGGCCAACATTACCGAATTTAACAAGGCAAATTCAACATCTGCGATTCAGATAACTGAAGAGCCGAAATCAAGCGGCTGGGGCTGGCTGCTCTTGATCCAAATACTGCCATTTCTGCTCATATTCGGTTTTCTTGCATTTACATTGCGTCAAATGCAAGCCGGAGGCAATAAGGCGCTGAGTTTTGGAAAATCAAAAGCAAAGCTTCTTAACAATCAGCAAAAACGGGTGACTTTTAAGGACGTTGCCGGGGTTCAGGAAGCTAAGGAAGAACTCCAGGAGATCATTGAATTTCTGAAGGATCCGCAAAAGTTTCAGAAGTTAGGCGGGAAAATCCCGAAGGGAGTCTTGATGGTAGGACCTCCGGGTACCGGTAAAACTTTGCTTGCAAAGGCGGTTGCCGGTGAAGCTAATGTTCCTTTTTTCTCAATCTCGGGGTCGGATTTTGTCGAGATGTTTGTCGGCGTTGGAGCCTCCCGAGTCAGGGATCTTTTTGATCAGGGTAAGAAGAATGCTCCGTGTATCATTTTTATCGATGAGATTGATGCGGTTGGAAGACACAGAGGAGCAGGACTAGGCGGCGGACACGATGAGAGAGAACAAACGCTTAATCAGCTTCTGGTAGAGATGGATGGTTTTGAATCAAATGAAGGCGTTATTCTAATGGCCTCAACGAATCGTCCCGACGTTCTCGATCCGGCACTTTTAAGACCCGGAAGATTTGACCGCAGAGTTATGGTCGGTCGTCCTGACATCAAAGGGCGGGAGGGAATTCTAAAGGTTCATACGAGAAAGATCCCGCTTGATGAAAACGTGGATATCAATGTGATAGCCCGCGGTACGCCCGGATTTACTGGGGCTGATCTTGCAAACTTGGTTAACGAAGCTGCACTGAATGCCGCGCGTTTGGATAAGAAAGTAGTAACCATGACGGATTTTGAGGTCTCCAAGGATAAAGTGATGATGGGGGCTGAACGAAAAAGCATGGTGCTTTCAGACGAGGAAAAGAAACTTACGGCTTATCATGAAGCCGGTCATACCCTTGTCGGACTTAAAGTACCGCAGGCTGATCCGGTCCACAAGGTGTCGATAATCCCGCGCGGTATGGCTCTTGGCGTCACGATGCAGTTGCCGGAGCAGGATAAACATAGTCATACAAAAGAATATTTGACTAGTCAGATCGCAATTTTGATGGGCGGACGTATCGCGGAAGAATTATTCTTTGGTGACGCTAATGTAACGACCGGCGCCTCAAATGATATCGAACGTGCAACCGATCTTGCTCAGGCAATGGTTTGCGAATACGGAATGAGCGAACTCGGACCTTTAACCTTTGGAAAAAAAGATGAACAGATATTTCTTGGCAGAGAGATCAATCAGCACCGTGACTATTCAGAGGAAACCGCAATCAAAATCGATGAACAGGTAAATAAAATTATCGCGAAGCAGTACGGATACGCAAAAGAACTTATCGAGAGTAATTCTGATGCCTTGATCAGACTGGCAGAGGCTCTTCTCGAATATGAAACTCTTGGAAGTGTGCAGATTCGTAGGGCGGTTGCCGGTCTTCCACTTGAAAGTGACGACGAAAGTCCGAGTTCGGATGATGATGGCAGTCCTGAGGAATCAAAAAATCCGTTTAAGAAGCCGATCCTTCCGCCGATCACGGGTAACAATCCCGCAACGGCCTAGTTGTAGCTAAAATAACGGAATAAGGTCAGGACAAATCCGCAGGCGTAAGCCTTTGATTTGTCCTTTTTTTAGAATCGTATTGCGACTAGAGTTGCGATCATAAGAAAAATGAGCGGGCACGATATTTC
Organism: Pyrinomonadaceae bacterium; assembly: GCA_041394785.1. Taxonomy (GTDB): domain Bacteria; phylum Acidobacteriota; class Blastocatellia; order Pyrinomonadales; family Pyrinomonadaceae; genus Aridibacter. The sequence continues at coordinate 18,546 of JAWKHO010000010.1, forward strand.
CAGACGAGAGTTTACAGGTACATTCTTGCGGACTGCTGTTTGTGTGTCGCTTTTAGAGACGTTGTTCTCAGGTTGCGGAAGCGGCAAACAGACTTCCATTCCCGCCACAAGCAAGATAGTTGCGGCAAAAGGCTCGGAGATATTGAATCATTGGGCGATCGAACTAAACGCCATTTGCGGGGATCTTAAGATTGAGAAGATCACACAGCTGGCTTGGCAGGATCAGATCGAGAGACTCTTTGATCGTATCGAACTGAATGAATTGCTAAAATTTATTGATTTTGAAAACCTCGCAAAGTCGTTTGAATATCCGGATTTGGGTGTTAACACAAAACCAGTGGTTTTTCCAAAACTGGACGGACTCGATGTCCGCACCGTGTTTGTAAAAAAGATCTTCGGAATGCGAAAAGGCAGAGCGATCATACCTCACGGGCATTCCAATATGGCTTCGGCTCATTTGATCTTGGACGGAAAGTTAAGACTCAGGCATTACGACCGGATCAAAGATCAAGGTTCTCATTTGATCGTAAAGCCTTCCATAGATAAGACAATTGTTGCGGGCGATCACTCGTCGATCTCGGATGAGCGCGATAATATTCATTGGTTTATTGCTGAAACTGACTCGGCTTTTTCGCTCGATGTAATCATGCTCGATCTTGACGGGGCAAAGTATGACATTCAGAATCTTGACATGGATAAGAGCGAACCGATCGGCGATGGGGCTTTTCGTGTTCAGAAGATCGATGTTGAAACCGGCCTGAAAAAATACGGAAAGTTCAGTATTTAGCGTACCCGAAAGCATAACGTTGTAAACAGAAAACACTATTTTTTGGCAGACCTCTAAAAGAAAGATCGATTGTTCCGACAGGACCCTCGTAATGGGGATATTGAATGTTACGCCGGATAGTTTTTCCGATGGCGGGAAATATAATTCTACAAAAGGCGCACTCGAACATGCCGAGAAACTGATAGCGGACGGTGCAGACATCATCGATGTCGGCGGCGAATCGACTCGTCCGGGAAGCAGGAATGTCGCGGCCGGTGATGAGATCGAACGCGTTGTACCTGTCATTGGCGAGATCGTAAAACGTTTTGATGTTCCGGTTTCGATCGACACATCCAAATCCGGTGTAGCCGAGGCGGCCGTAAATGCAGGCGCAGAGATAATTAATGACATTTCCGGCCTGCGATTTGATGAGCAGATCGGCAAAATAGCCGCGAAGTATAAGACCGGGCTGATCTTGATGCATTCTAAAGGTGAGTTTGAAACACTTCATATTGCACGGCAACCGGTAAAAAATATCGTAAAGGAAATATCTGAGGAATTCGTCGGTAGTATTAAGAAGGCTCAGAAAAGCGGCGTCAAAACTGAACAAATCTGTCTGGATCCGGGGGTCGGGTTTGGGAAATCACCTGAAGAGAATCTGGAGATCATCGCGAAACTTGATAGTATTTGCGGGAGATTTCCGCAATACCCGGTGCTTGTCGGCACATCCCGAAAGTCATTTATTGGCAGGATCCTTGGAGAAAAGCCGCCGGAAGAACGGATCAACGGAACAATAGCTACAAATGTTCTTTCGGTGTGGAACGGCGCCCGGATAGTCCGGGTACATGATATTGAATCTGTTGCCGAAGCATTGAAACTGGTTGATGAAATCAAGAAGCAATTATGAAAGTCTTAAGAATTATTTTTCTAACCGTTCTATTTCTTTCCGTGTCTGGGTTTAAGGATTGTTACAAGCCGGTAACCAATTCCGGGCTCCCGCCGCATATAAAAGTGATCGCAGTCCCTGCATTTCAGTTTGAAGCGCGCGGTGCCAGATTTCGAATAGAATCTAAGTTTACAAATTCGGTAATGCAGGAAATCATAAGGCGCGGACGCGGTCTAAAGGTCCAGGGTGCTCGTGAAGGAGCCGATGCGGTTATTGAAGGTACGATTCGTGATTTCAATTTTTCGGGTGTTCTTTTGGATAGTCAGGGAAGAGCAAGGGTTTATGAAGTTACAATAACCTCTGCGGTGACGATCCGGGACCTGGAAAAGAATACGATCCTTTACGACAATCAGAATTTTGTTTTCAGGGATTCTTTTGAGTTCTCTGATGATCCGCGTTCCTTTTTTAATGAAGAGGATCCGGCAGTTGAACGGATTTCACGAGCCTTTGCCGAATCGGTCGTCTCCACAATAATCAATGGAATTGGTGTTCGAAAAGCGAAGGGAACCTGATCAATGAAAGTTTTCAGCCGTGCGGACTTAAGGAACCAGCTGCGCCGGAACAAAATCGAACCGGTATATCTGTTTTTTGGAAACGAAGTGTATTTGCGGACGCTTGCCGTTAATACGGTCACTGACATGGCTTTAAGGGGATCACAGCTGCGGGCTTTTAATGAATCGGAAATAAGCCTTGTCAATTCCGGGATTTCGTCTGTTATTGCGACTGCGGATCAAATTCCGATGATCGATGCTAAGCGCGTGATAAAAGTTACGGAAGTCGCAGTCTCCGCAACAAAATCAAAAGATACAATTCAGGAAGAAGATGAGGAAATCTTAAGAAGGTATCTTGAGAATCCCTCAAAAGAAACCGTTTTGATCTTTATCGCAGACGAGATAGATAAACGCAGGAAAATCTCGAAGCTGCTTTTATCCAAATCCTATTCTGTTGAATTTACTCAGTTAAATGACGTTGAGATGCTAAGCTGGGCAAAAGACAGATTGAAAGATTCAAACGTTACTGCCGATGAAAATGCGCTTCGTCACTTGGTAATGCTGATCGGCAATGATGTCAGAAAACTGTCGATCGAACTCGAAAAACTCGCGACTGCAGCACTTCCCGGGACAAAAATATCCGATGAACTAATTACGGCTCTTGCCCCAAATTTAAGAGAGATCCCGAATTTTGATCTGGCGGATCAACTTCTTTCCAGAAATCGTAGTGCGGCGCTCCAGATAATGAAAAAAGTCCTTGATGACGGAGCCGAGCCCCTTATGCTGTTAGGACTTTTGTCTTACAATTTTCGACGGTTGTTTTGGGCCCGGGAACTTATGGATGAAGGAGCCGAAGAATCCCAGATCTCCAATATCGTTAAATTGCCGTGGAATGCAAAAAGAGAATTTTTAAGGACCGCCCGCCAAACCGACAAAGCAAAGTTTACGCGGATCCTCAAAAGGATTGCGGAAACCGATCTGGCGATAAAGACTTCGGTTAGTACTCCGAGACTTCAGCTTGAAATGCTGGTTATCGAGCTTTCAGGCATCTAAGCCGTAAAAAAAAGAGCGGCTGCCAGATTCGGACAGCCGCTTTTTTCGACATCTTTTTAGCTTAAGAAACTAACTTGCCAACGCATTCACGTGTTTGGTAAGACGCGATTTGTATCGCGCTGCTGTATTTTTATGCAAAATCTTTTTGTTAACCATCTTGTCAATAAGCGAAAGCGTAGGACGAAGTTCCGTTTCACTCATCTGCTTATCACCTTGACCCAAAGCATCTCTCAATGACTTGATCTGGGTTCTGAGGCGCGCGCGATTACTTCTATTATTAGCACGTCTCGTTATATTCTGTCTGATTCGTTTCTTAGCTGATTTATGATTTGCCATTTAATGTCCCCAACAAAAAGTGATTTCGTATTGTCAACGAAATTACAAAGTATAATGATTGAGTATTCTTGTGTCAAGCGCGAAACAAGCGATCAGTCAGCGCTCAAAACGTGTTGCAAATGCGTGCATTGCATCTACAAGTAAGACCGCGATCGGCGGATAGAAAACCAGTTCAGGATGGAGGTCTTGTGAAAAAAGCCTGGGCATCAGTGTTGTTCCGAACGATTCGAGCATGCCGCTTATCAGAAGCCCTATCCCGAAACTAACAAGAAGTCCGCCTACAAGAAATGCGATCGCTGTAAATCGCGAATAGGGTCTTGTTTCCTCTTCGATCTCTTCTAAGAGTGAATCGTGAATGTTGTCCGGACTATAAGTATAGCGTTCAAATCCGGCCTGCAGACGTTTTAGCAGATGAAGGACCCCGACTGCGAAAAGCGTCAGCAGTACTATCCTGCCGACGATCGACGAATTTGACCAAAACAGCGGCTTGAAGACAACAACGAATCCGGTGGAGAAAAACAACGCGACAACGGGGAAAATAATTTTTTGCATCGCCATGGACTCGCGTCGTTCATCGGCGATCATGCGGTCGATGATCGCATTATAGCGCCGCTCATAAGCCATTTGTCGGGCGCGGCGGGCGTGTGGATTGTCAGACGTGAAAATCGAGTCTTCTCTGCTTCGAAAGCTGTATTCTTCCCGTAATCGGGCTTTGTCATATTCCGCTCTCTTTTTCGGGTTACTTAAGACGCGATAAGCGTGAGCAATTCTTCCGAACTCACGGGAAGCGTTTTCGTCTCCTTTGTTTACATCCGGATGTTTTTTGCGCGCAAGACGCCGGTAAGCTGATTTTATTTCAGCAGTTGAAGCGTCGCTCGAGACGTTTAAGTATTTGTAGTAATTCACAGGCGCAAATTGACTAGAAACAGATCAGCGGAGAGTCGGAACCAAATATTGCTGAGACAGCGGTAAAATTATACCACAGGAGTATTTTTCCCGGCGGTCGAAAAACTACTCCAGATCGTCGATCTGAAGACTGATCGGATTGGCTCCGACGACCTTTATCGCGTCGATCAATTTTACAACATTTCCGTATGGGACCATCTTCGGTGCCTTAATAAATACTGTCTTTTGAATGATTTCGTCCGGAGACAAAGACGGGTTGAGTTCCAAATCTACATTTGTGACACCGTTTTTTGTTCTTTCTGAGAATACTTTGGAAAGCTTTTCTGTGAGTGACGCGGGGTTTTCGACCGTACCCATGCCCGGCGTGCCGTTTAGTTCTATGGTTGAATCCCTATTGACCTTAACGATCAGCGTGAGAGGCGAAGCAGGTGCACTACCTTCTATTTTATTTGGTATCCTGGCTTCAAATCGTTTTGGTTCGAGCGGAGAGATCACCATAAAAATTATTAACAATACCAGCAGAACGTCGATCAATGGTGTGATGTTGATTTCAGGTCGCATAATTTCTCCTTTTTCGAATATAGACACGAGGAATTTGAAATTGTTCCTCCGGAAACTGCAGAAGACCGTTATATGCGAATTTAGATTAGATACTTATCGGCCCTTCAGCGCTCTGATCAATGCCCTGGCCTTTATGAGACTTTCGGCATACTCGCCCGCCGGATCGCTGTCAATTACTATTCCTCCGCCGACATTAAAAACAGCAGAACTTTCCCGAATTACCATGGTTCTAATTGCAACGCTGAGATCCAGTTTACGTTCGAAGCTCAGATACCCTATCGCTCCCATCGATAAACCGCGGTTTGCAGTTTCAAGTTCATCGATTATTTCCATCGTTCGGATCTTAGGGCAACCGGTGATCGACCCGCAGGGGAAGACGGCGCGAATGATGTCTGAATATGCGGTGTTTTTCCGTAATTCACCCGAAATCGTTGAAACAAGATGGAATATGGACGGGTGTTCTTCGAGCGCGCAAAGCTCTTCGACCGCGATACTGCCGAACTCGCAAATTCTTCCGAGATCATTTCGCATCAGATCAACGATCATCGTATTTTCCGCGCGATCCTTCTCACTCGTCTGAAGTTCGGTTTTCAGGACTTGATCTTCTTCAGACGTGGTTCCTCTTTTCCGGGTTCCTTTTATGGGGGACGCGGTGATTTTTCCGTCCGAAACCGTGATAAAGCGTTCAGGAGAAATACTTACAACATGGTCATTGTTGCGGGTTAGAAAAGCCGAGTACGGCGCCGGATGGGCGCTGCGGAGTCGCCTGAAAATGGTCTGAGATGAAAGAAAATCCCCGAGATCTGCCGTAAATTGCTGGGTGATATTTGCCTGATATGTGTCGCCGCTCCGAATGTATTCACGAACGGTCTCGATCCTTTCAAAATAATCCTTCTCGGAAAAATTAGAGGAAAGGTCACGCAGACTGGAACTTTCATCGGGATGCAGCGGTGAAGCTGTTTCTATCAGTTTGCAGATCTCTTTTGCCTTCTTTGGGTTTCCTGCAATTCTTGTTGTTTCGGATCGATAATCATGGATCAAAATGCAGTCATAGACAGCTAAAAAGATGTCGGGTTCAAAGAAACTTGTCGGCTTATTTGTCCGTTTAATATTTTGAAGCTTTAATCCGAAATCATAAGATAAGGTAAAAATAGCGGCCGTGCCCGAGCGGCCGAGGTCTTTATCAAATCTCTTGAGAATGGTTTCGGCGTTATTGTCTCTTATTTCAATTACTTCGATCGGCCGCAAGCCGGCGATCAAAAGATGTGAGCCATGGTGATTTGTGCCGCCGCTGTCCAAAATACATACCGGTTCTTCGAATGAAATCTTAAGCAGTTTGTCTACCAATTCAACGGCGGTAATCTTGAGAGAGTGCATCGGGGAATTCTAACACGTCACATACGTATTTCCTTAAATCGAAATTTAGCGTAGTATTGCAAAAACCAACCTTCAAATATTTAATGCAAAATGACATCTGAACCTTTTAACAAAACAGAATTGATACGCGGCCTCGGTCTGTTGGCGGCGGTATCAATTATCGTTGGAAATGTGATCGGCACCGGCGTTTTTCTAAAGGCGCGTGTAATGACGTGCAACGTCGGCAGTCCGACCTGGGTTATCATTGTCTGGATAGCCGCCGGTCTTCTCTCGCTTGCAGGTGCGCTAACGTATTCCGAACTCGCCGCTATGAAGCCAAAGGCCGGAGGCGAATATGTTTTTTTAAGGGACGCTTACGGAAGAGTCTGGAGTTTTCTGTACGGCTGGATGCAAATCTTTATTTCTAAGACGGGCTCGCAGGCGGCGGTAGCAGTCGCATTTGCGATCTTCGCGAACGATCTTTTGGGTCAATCTCTAAAGCAGACGATATTGAGCACGAGCATTCTGGGTTATGCATACGAACTGACAACGCTTCAGTTGGTTGCCGTTGTGATGATCGTTGTGTTTACAATATTGAACTGTGCATCGGTTTCATTCGGCGGCGCATTGGCGACGCTTTTTACCGTAATTAAGATTGCGCTGGTCCTGCTTATCGGATTCGGTGCTTTTTTTCTGGCTGACGGAAGTTTCGTCGGTCTTAGCGGCATGAATGACGGCGGAACATGCGAAGGGGTGGCTAATACCGTTAAATACGGGGCGGCCGGTTTTACTTTTGCCGGTGGTTTTGCCGCTGCGATGCTTGGTGCTCTTTGGGGCTATGACGGATGGAACAACATTACGCTGGTTGCGGGCGAGGTTAAAAACCCGCAGCGAAACATTCCGATCGCGCTGATCAGCGGAATACTCCTAATCATGCTTTTGTATGTCTTTATTCACTTTGCATATTTTTACGTTTTGAATCCGACCGAGATCGCTTCAGTCTCAAGTGAAACGTCAGTTGCACAGGTAGTTGCGATCAAATTTCTTGGAGCCGGAGCTCTCAGTTTGATGGCAGCCGGTTTAATGGCATCATCCATTGGTACTCTTCATACGTCGATCCTGACCGGCGCGCGGGTGCCGTATGCGATGGCGCGGGATGGGCTGATGTTCCGATCTCTTGGAAAACTAACAGAAGGAAGCCGGGTTCCGATTGGTGCGCTGATCGTACAGGGGATTTGGGCATCGATGCTTGCTCTGTCCGGTTCCTTCGATACGCTGACGGATTATGTGATTTTCGGTTCATGGATATTCTACGCACTAACAACTGCATCAATTTTTGTTTTCCGAATTAAGTACCCTGACGCAGAAAGACCGTATAAAGCTTTTGGTTATCCGGTTGTACCGGTACTTTTTGTTGCGGTTGCGGGCTGGCTTTTGGTTACAACGGTTCTTTCAAATCCTAAAAACTCACTTGTCGGAGTGTTGTTGATACTTCTCGGGCTTCCGGTTTACTTCTACTTGACGCGGTACTACAAAACTGACGACAATGTTTAAGCGATGTCTAAAGATAAAAAACCAGAGCACGAACGACGCGCGATGCAGCGCTTCCCGGTAAATATTGATATTGAATGGGAAGGCGCAATCGGGCGGCAAAAAGGAACGATAAGCGACATTAGCAGTTTGGGTTGCTTTATCCTTTGCTCAGGCGAGGTCGACAATAGCGAAGACGTCAATATATTCATTCCTCTGGGGGACGGGATGAAACTGCAGTTTCCGGGTGAGGTTATCAATCACGTATTTGAGATCGGTTTTGGCGTACGGTTCAGGCAGTTAAACAAAGCTCAGCAGCAATTCCTAGATTCGATAATAGAATCTGTGGCTGAATAGTTCTATTCGTTCAAATTCTCGAGTGCTTCAAGTGCGATCTCCCGGTCGTCAAAATGATAGCTTTCGCCGCCGATAAGCTGATAGGTTTCATGTCCCTTACCGGCTATTATTACAACATCTTCCCGTTGGGCAGCTGCAATGGCCTGATGGATCGCTTCCCGCCGGTCTGGATTTACAAAATACTCACATCCCGAACTTTTTACTCCAACTTCGACTTCCTCGATAATCGCATTGGGATCTTCCGAACGCGGATTATCTGATGTGATGATAACGAGATCACTGTATTTTCCTGCAGCTGCCCCCATTGGTGCCCGTTTACTTTTATCCCGATCGCCGCCACAACCGAAAACCGTAATGATTCTTGCCTTTGCTAACTCCCGCGCAGTCTTTAAAGTATTGTCAAGCGCATCGTCAGAATGAGCGTAATCTACGACTACCGCAAAATCTGCGTCGAACCGAACACGTTCAAAACGTCCGGGGGCGCCAACGCAAGTTTCAAACGCGTTTTGAATCGTATCCAGATCATAACCCAGTTCGAGCCCCGCTGCTGTAGCTGAAAGCATGTTGTAAACATGAGGTTTTCCGACGAGAGGTGATGTGATAATCCGTTCGCCGGCGGGAGTTTTTAGCAAAAATGTCGTTCCCCGCACCAACGAAACCTCTTTGATCTCCGCAGTTAGGTCTGCGTCACTATCCTGTCCGAAAGTGACGATCCGATTTCCTCGTTCCGAAAGTTCCTTTGCCAATCGGACGCCCCATTCATCGTCAATATTTATCGCACTAAGATCCGGAGTTTCCCCCAAACGTCCGTCAAAAAGCATCTTTTTGGCATCAAAATACTCTTCCATCGTGTGGTGATAATCCAGATGGTCACGCGTAAGATTTGTAAAGATCGCAACGTTAAATTTGAGCCAGTCACAACGCCTTAAGTGAATCGCCTGAGATGAGGTCTCCATAACAGCTGTCTGACATCCGACAGTGACCGCGTTTCTTAAAAATCTTTGCGTGTCCGGTGATTCCGGAGTTGTTCTTACGGCGGGTTCAGATACTTTATCCGTTCGATATTCGACAGTTGTCAGCATTGCACACTTCTCGCCGCCGGCTTCAGCGAGGGCAAATACGAGATATGTGGTGGTTGTTTTGCCGTTTGTACCGGTCACAGCAACAAGCTTCAATTCTTTTGACGGATCACCGTGGACGAGCGTTGCCGTAGCTGCAAGTCCCGCACGAGTGTCTTCAACCTTTAACCAAACACCGTTGAAACCGGCGGGCGGCTCCTGTTCGGAAATTATGCCGGCCGCACCGCGGCGCATAACATCGTCGACAAACCTGTGACCATCCATCGTGTGTCCCTTTATCGCCGCAAACAGGGTTCCTTCTTTTGCTTGCCGCGAATCATGGGTAACGTCAGTTACGACGGTCGAGCCATCACCATATACTTCGGCCGGTATCTTACCGGCAATGTCGCTGATCTTTACCATTGGATCGGTCAATTGTGGTCCTCTCAAATCGCCGATGCGGCGAACAATCGTTTGATATTTTCGTAATAAATCTTACTATTAACATTAAAGGATTTACAAAATGAAAATATTGAAACTCATCGTGTTGTTGCTTGCCGTCGGGCTTGGTGCTTATGTGCTTATGTGGCTCTTCGGCATTATCGCAAGTCTCTTTTGGTATGTCTTTTGGATAGGCCTGATTTTGATCGGCGGAACCGTTGGCTACAAGCTGTTCCTGGGCGGCGGCAATGATGAGCAGAAGAGAATCGAGGATCGTAAACCTACGGCGATCAGTGAACTCGAGAATGCGGACCGTGCCTTAGAGGATTACAAAGCAAAATTGCAGCGGGAGAATAAGGGTAGGTAATTTGACCGCTTGTCATTATATGACTTGGTTTTTCGTAATAAAACTGCGTTTGTTCAACGGTCTGAACTTAAGGTTTGGTCGCTAGACAATCAATCGTTTATCCGATAGATTCAAAATTGTCTTGATTTTTCAAAATTTAACTGGCCGAGGTGGTGAAATTGGTAGACACGCTAGTCTTAGGAACTAGTACCGTAAGGTGTGCGAGTTCGAGTCTCGCCCTCGGCACCAAAATGGAATAGCGCGGTTCATACAAAAAAGCGGTTTCCATATCCGATAAAAATACAAACAATATCAATTGAAAGCTCGCCAATGTTTTTGTTTTGCGAGCTAGAGTTTTCTATAGAATAAAATTACTAAATGAATACAGAATTAATTGAAATATCCCCTACCAACAAAGAGATCAGGATCGAAGTAGAACCTGAAGCGGTAAGACGGGTTTATGATTCGGTTAGCCGGAAATATGCTAGTAAAGCGCAGGTTCCAGGTTTCAGAAAGGGAATGGCCCCGATAGACGTGATCCGGATGCGCTACAGGGAAGAGATAAAGTCGGATGTTATTCAAGAGCTGATTCCGCCGAGAGTTACAGAAGCGATCAGGGAACACCAGCTGAGTCCGCTAGCCGAACCTCATCTCCATCTGAATGATCCCGAGAATTTGAAAGTAAACGGGTCGCAGGCGATCGGGTTTAGCGTTCATGTTCAGGTAATGCCCGAAATTCCAAAACCAAAATACAAGGGACTTGAAGCTGTCAGAAGGATTCGTCCGATAGAGGATGAGGAAATCGAGAATATCATCGAGGAACAGCGGCAGCAGCAGTCGACACTTGTTCCGATCGAGGGAAGAAAGTCAAAGGACGGGGATACGGTGATCGTCGATCTGAAGGGAACTTTTCAGGATGATCCAAACGCGGATCCGATCGAAGTAAATGACCTGGAAGTTCAGTTAGGTGATGAAGTAATTGAGAAATCGTTTTCCGAAAATCTTGTTGGAGTTGAAGCGGATGACGAGAAAGAATTCGAAGTCGAATATCCAAAGGAATTTTCATCTCCTGCGCTTGCCGGCAGAAAAGTCAAATATCAGGCAAAAGTAAAGTCTGTCGGATCGGTTGAATTGCCTGAATTGGACGATGAATGGGTCGAAAGCCTTGGTGAGGATTTCAAAACTCTTAAAGATCTTCGAGAGAAACTGCGTGAGGACATGGAAAAGGTGGCAAAAGCCGATTCGGATTCGCGGGTTAGAAACGATCTGATCGCCAAACTTATCGAGGCGAGCGAATTTGAAGTGCCGAATGCGCTGATAGAATCTCAGGCACAGTCTCTGCTTAACAATTTCGCTCAGGATCTCGCACAGCGCGGTGTTGATCTGAGCAAAGTTGATCAGAGTTTTGTCGAAACCACCTACAATCAAATGAAAATACAGGCAGAACGCGATGTCAGGGGCGCGATGCTGCTTGAACAGATAGCGGATATCGAGAAAGTCGAGATCGGAAAGGATAAAGTTGATAATGAGATCGAAACTATGGCAAAGCATTATCAGGTTTCGACCGATGAAGTGAGGAAGATGCTTGAAGAGCAGGGCGGCGAAGCGATGATCGAAAATAACCTTCGAACGCGTGCCGCTGTTGAAGTCCTTGTTGATAAGGCAAAAATTACTGACGGTGAGTGGGTAAACGAAAATCAGGCGCAGCCGGTCGAGAAGTCAGATAGTAAGAAGAAATCATCAAAGAAAAAGAAAGCTGCGGCAAAAACAAAGTCGAAGCCAGAAGCCAAAGACGGAAAGTAACAGGCTTTTGATTTGATAGACAACCGGCATGGAGAGGCATTGATTATTGGGCGTTTGCATTTTGAGGGATAAATTGTAAAATTGTTGACGATGGCAATTATGTTGTTGTCAACACTTATCACCTCATAGTTAAACAAGTTTCTTAAACAATTCAAAGGATAATAAAATTATGGCGTTAGTTCCAATGGTTGTCGAGCAAACTTCGCGTGGCGAACGAGCTTTTGATATTTATTCACGACTCCTGAAAGACGGGATCATATTCATTGGCACCCCGATCGACGATATGATGGCGAATCTGATCGTTGCTCAATTGCTGTTTCTGGAGGCGGAAGATCCTGAGCGCGATATCAATTTGTATATAAATTCGCCCGGCGGTTCGATCACCGCAGGAATGGCGATTTACGATACGATGCAATTCATCCGCAACGATGTTACGACGATTTGCGTCGGGCAATGCGCGTCGATGGGAGCGCTCTTGCTTACAGCCGGCACGAAGGGAAAGCGCTTTGCACTTCCGAATTCGCGGATCCTGATACACCAGCCCTCAGGAGGCGCATCCGGACAAGCGACCGATGTTCGAATCATGGCAGAAGAGATTATTCGGATGAGAGAAATGACTTCCAGGATACTCTCCGAGCATTCCGGACAGCCGTATGAAAAGGTCGAAGAAGACGTTGAGCGGGACCGCATTATGTCGGCAGATCAAGCCAAAGAATACGGGTTGATCGATGAAGTGATTGAACACCGTGAAAAGGCGAAGTAGTCTCTTTACCGACGAATAGGAAATTGTACGAGATATATCTATGTCAAGACCCGAAGAAATATTGAGATGTTCATTTTGCGGTAAATCGCAAAACGAAGTCAAAAAGCTGATTGCCGGTCCGTCCGTTTACGTCTGCAACGAATGTATTGACATTTGTAATGAGATAATCAATGACGACGAGCGCACCGAGGCGGCAACCGGACGGACAGCGCTTCCGAAACCTCAGGAAATAAATGATTTTCTAAATCAGTACGTAATAGGTCAGGACGATGGAAAAAAACGTCTCGCAGTGGCAGTTTATCAACATTATAAGCGGCTTGAACTCGTTAAACGGCGCGCCGATGTAGATATTCAGAAATCGAACATTTTGCTGATCGGTCCAACCGGGACCGGGAAAACCTTACTTGCGCAAACTCTTGCCAAGATATTAAGTGTTCCGTTTTGTATTGTGGATGCGACTGCGCTTACCGAGGCCGGTTATGTCGGGGAAGATGTCGAGAATATCCTGCATAAACTTGTACGCGCTGCCGGTGACGATGTAGAACGCGCGCAGGAAGGGATCATTTATATCGACGAAATCGATAAGATTTGCCGTAAGGACGATAATCCTTCTATTACACGCGATGTTTCAGGCGAAGGAGTTCAGCAGGCGCTGCTTAAGATCCTCGAAGGGACTACGGCAAATATCCCTCAGAACGGCGGTCGCAAACATCCTCAGCAGGAATTCACGACGGTTGATACAAAAAATATTTTGTTTATTTGCGGCGGCGCGTTTGTTGGCCTTGATAAAGTAATAAACAACCGACTGAGAAATAAATCACTTGGTTTTCAGGGTGACGTTAAAGATTCCAAAGAAAGGAAGGCGGAGGCGTTCAACAATCTCCAGCCGGATGATCTTATACGCTATGGATTGATTCCTGAATTTGTCGGCAGATTACCGGTTGTCGGCACGCTTCATGAACTAAATGAAGATGCACTGGTCAGAATCTTGGTCGAACCGAAGAATTCGCTCATCAAACAGTATCAGCGAAAATTTGAGTTTGACAATATACGTCTGAAGTTCACGGACGGTGCAAAGAGAGCAATTGCTCATCGTGCATTCGAAAGAAAACTTGGAGCGCGCGGATTGATGATGATTCTTGAGGAAATACTTCTTGATCCGATGTTTATTCTCCCTTCGCAAACTGATGTCAAAGAATTAGTTATAACTAAAGATATCGTAGAAGAAAAAGCAACCGCAATTCCGCTTGAGTTGATAAACAATATGGACGAAGCGGCCTAAGACTGAATTTAGGTTTTGTTAGGACAAAAAAAACGGAGCGGTTTGCTCCGTTTTTTTTTATTCACCGGCAATGTTGATGACCTGACCCCACTGGCATTTGACCAGGGGATAAGGATGTGCGGAAAATCGATACCGTCGAACCGGGATTCCTCAATCGATCAAACCTGACCGGAGGTAGAGATAAATTATCTTATCCTTTCGTCTTTTTCGATTTCACCGTCACGGATTGTAATAACACGATGTGCCCGTTCGGCGACTTCCATTTCGTGAGTAACGATAATAATCGTATTTCCTTCCGAGTGAAGCCGTTCAAACAGCGTCATGATTTCAGCACTGGTCGTCGTATCCAGAGCACCGGTCGGTTCATCCGCAAGCAGAATAGAAGGATCGTTGACGAGCGCTCTCGCGATCGCAACACGTTGCCTTTGTCCGCCGGAAAGTTCGTTTGGGCGGTGCGTGACGCGGTCTGCCAGTTCGACCGATGTTAATGCTTCTACGGCTTTCTTGTGGCGCTCCGAAGAACTGATGCCGGCATAGATCAACGGCAATTCGACATTGTGAAGGGCTGTTGCACGCGACAGCAAATTGAACGTCTGGAAAACGAAACCGATCTCTTTGTTTCGTATTCGGGCAAGTTCGTCATCGCTCATCTCCGCCACCTGTTCGCCGTTGATCCAATATTCGCCTTGGGTCGGGGAATCAAGACAACCGATCAAATTCATCAATGTCGATTTCCCGGAACCCGAGGGACCGATGATCGCAAGGTACTCTCCTTGTCGAACGTCAAACGACACATCACGCAATGCGTGCAAATTTTCGTTTCCCATCCTATAGGTTTTCCATATTCCCCGCATTTTTATAAGCGAGTTATAAGGATGGGCGATCTCAGCAACGTTAGTATCGATATTTTCTACGTTTGTTGACATATCTAATAAAAACGGTGAAGGCTGCGTACGAAAAAAACATACTAACTTCACCGCGGATATAATGGAACTAAATCTTAGCCGGCTTTCTCCCCGTCCTTATCCGGCGCTTTTTTCTTCACAACGTCGCCCTCTTTCAGCGTATTTAGCACTCTGCTTGGGCCGGTGATCACTTGTTGTTTTTCTTCGATCCCGCTCGTTATTTGAATCTCAGATTCGCCGGTGATACCTGTTGTCACTTCAAGGAACTTGGCTTTGGTTCCGTCTAAAATGTAAACACCCTTTACGGTTTCCTCCTTTTTCGGATCCGGCTTTGGAGCGTCGCCATTGGGTGTTTCACCGGGTTTTTCATCAGGTTTCTTTTCGATAACAGCCTGGATCGGAACTGCAACGACATTCTTTTTAACGTCTGTTGTGATGACCGCTGTTGCACTCATTCCGGGCCGCAAGCCATTCTTGATCTCGTCCGGCATTTCTTTGAGCTGTATGACAACACGAAACTCTTTTGCTTCCTGAACATTAATATTTGTCGATAAGCCGCCCGACGTCTGTGATTTTCCTACCGCAAGCGGAGTTTTTTGTGTGACTTCTCCGACGATCTCTTTCTCACCCAAAGCGTCCACTTTGATCGTTGCCGGTTGTCCGACGGAGACCTTGTCGATCTCAGTTTCATCTACTTTTACTTCAACATTGATCGTCGACATATCGGCGATCGTCAAAAGCGGCGTCGAAGAAAGATTTGCTGTAGCAAATGTCCCGACTTTTGACGGAATCTCGGCTATCACACCTGCTATCGGTGCAACCTGGAGAGTTTTATCACGTTGATTTCTGGAACCGCGCAGTACCGCCGCCTGCTGATTTGCCCTTTCTGCGCTGGCATTTGAACTATATCGTGCCGTTGACACAGCCCGGTTTGCGTCTTTTACCGCGACCGCCTGCTGTCTTTCCCGCGCCCTGGACTCACTAACCCTCGCCTCTGCTTCTTTAACTGCAAGCTGCTGGGCCTTGAACCTGGCTTGCGCATTTCGAAGTGCTACTTCCGCGGTCAGGACGGTATCGTTCTTCTGATCGTACTCGAGTCTGGAAATCACTCCGCTTTCAAGTAATTCTTCGTTTCGTTTAAGCTCTCTTTTTGCGACATTCAAATCGACCTGTGCCCGGTCAACATCCGTTTGTGCTGAAACAACCTGCTGGCGGGCCGATGCGACCTGCTGCAATGCGGTGTTAACGGCTGCCTGAGAGGCGTTCAAACCTTGCTGAGACTGGGATAGCTGGTTCTGGGCGGCGGTAACCTGCGAATTACTCGCCTGAACATCATCTCTCGCGGCTTCGTAAGCGGCTACCTGTGCGTCGGTCGAAGATTGCAGCTGATTGGGATCGAGTCTTACCAACTGCTGCCCGGCTTCAACCGCGTCTCCTTCTTTTACATAGATCTCTTCGATCCTCCCCTGAACCTCACTGGTCAGGTTCATAAACTGGATTGGTCTGATCTCGCCGGGCGCTGTCACAGTGGAGCGCAATTCAGGCTTCTGTTTTACTTCAACAACGGTAACTTCAGGCGCGTCGCTTCGAGTTGCAAAAATTGAGACGACAATAATAACTGCAAGCAGCGCTAATACTGATGCGCTGACAATAATTTTCCCTTTTCGGCTAAGTGCCATGTTTTTCTGTCCTCGAGATTAAATATTTATTAAGTAAAGATAGTGTAAATTAGTGCAAATAATCGGTAAAATGGCGTCAAAGATTAGTTACGAATAAAATCATAAAGAGTTTCAAAAAAGAAATACTGCATTTGATAAAAGTTTTAAATTATTAAACTCTAATACCTGCCGTAGTTACAGTCTGCAAGTGCGAATTCTTCTTTAGCATTTACGAAGACGCGTTTACGGGTTAAAATAAGAACGTTTTTACGGTACATCCATACACACAGGTAATAATAGAATGATAAAATGCCAGGCTTGCGGAACGCAAAATCTCGGAAGCTCTCAGTTTTGCGACGAGTGCGGCGATTCGTTAAATAAATATAAAGCACCGGAGGTTGTTCGCAACAAACCCGAAGATCCGGCCCAGGCACAAACTGAAAATACTGAATATGACGAACCACCTGTATTTCAATCTGCAAACGTAACCTCCGTCGGTATCCCATTCGTCGAGATGCAGCCTGCTGAAGAAGACGGTGTGGAAGAAGTCACACGAGTAGGCTCACTGTCGAAGCCTGAAAATGAAGGATCCATCGCCGGACACGGTGTGCATTCAAATCTTGTAATCGAACGCGGAGAGGCAATTGGAACTGAGTTTCCGCTTGCTTCCGAGGAATCCAATATAGGCAGATGGGACGCAGACAACGGTGTATTTCCTGATGTTGATCTGGATTCCCATGACCCTGAAGCAAAGGTTTCAAGAAAACATGCGCGGATAATTTATCGAAACGGAACTCATATGCTGGAGGATCTCGGGTCAACAAACGGAACTTTTGTTAATCGCGGACGGCGGCTGATTCCGGGAAATCCTCAGCGAATAAAAGAAGGTGATGAAATCATTGTTGGAAAGACTTTCCTGCGATTTCACGTTATAAATAGTTAAAAACTTTTTCATATTTAGCGGATACTATCCGAAAAAGGACGTCTCCGAAGCTACTACATACAAACGATGAATCAATGCCACGAATGCGGTAATGAGTTGACAGAACTGGATGCCTTTTGTCCATTCTGCGGAATTGCACTTGCGCCCGTTGTTGTACCGGAGGAAACAGCCGACACTCCTGACGAACCCGATTCCGGTGAGTTATCGAATGATGAAAGTGTCGGTGAAGAGCCATCTGAGAATGAGAATGAATTTGTCGATCTTGAGACCGCATTAAAGGCTGATGAATCAGAGCATGACGATATTGCTGCTCCTTCAGGAACGGATGTCGCAGATGATGATTCTGACGGGTTTATCGATAGCTCAGTTTTATCAAGTGAATCGGATAATTCGCTTGATGAGCCTGAAGGTAAAACGGAAAATGAAGGAGAATCGGCTGATATGGATGGCGGGGAGCAGACTTATGCCGCGGCCGATATGGAAATTCCGGATCCTGTTGCAAATGAATCTGAGTCAGAAGACAGAGTAACAGGGGAAGCGGAACAGTCGATAGAAGAATCTTCGGAAATAATTCAGGAGGATCCTATTGATGAAGGTCCGGGGTTTCTTGAAGACAGTACGGTAATAATGCCATCATTTCCGGACGTTTCGGACGCTATTGCCGCCAAAGAAAGTAACCAGGAAACGGAGTCAGAAGGTCAACAGGTCGGATCGGAAAGTACAGAACCGGAAGCTGAAGGTCCGGATATTGCAGATGCAGGGGGATCTTCTGACGATGTCGTGACCGGCAGCGGTCCGGATCCTGAAGGGGAGACCGTTATTGTAAAATCCGGTAGTCTTGATCTTCCGCCCTTACAGTCGTCTGAAACGCCTTTGGACGAACCAAAGCAAAGCGGAACAGGTGCCGAAGACAATGTTGACGAGGATGAACTTTCAAAAACGATCGGGTATGTTCCGTCAGATTTCGAGGAACTAAAGCATATTGATGCTGCAGCGCTTGAGGCAGGAGAAAAGGAACAGGCAGAAACTGAACCGGAAAACGAATTGGAGAAGACCGCGAATCCTGAAGTTAAACAAACCGACGATTCAAATCAAACGGAAACGTCGTCCGAACTTCCTCCTGAACCTGTGTCCAATATCGATGATACCCGTGAGGCTACTCCCGAAGAATTCGGAATAGCCGCCTCAGATGACGTCCGCGACGTTCAAAGTTCTGCTTCGTCGACTGAACCTTCTGCTGCAGTTCCGGCCCATTCCGATACTACTCCAAATATCGGTGTTGAAGACACGGACGGAAGTAATAAGAAAAAGCTAAAACCACTGGATGAAGGAACGGTACTAAACAATCGCTACGAGATCGTAAGAAAGATCGGCGGCGGCGGTATGGGAGCTGTCTATCTTGCGAATGACAAGAATCTTGGAGGAGTCCTCCGCGCGGTCAAGGAGATGGTTCAGTCCTATATCGAAGAGGAACAGCAGGAAAAGGCGATCAACGATTTTAAGCGGGAATCAATGCTGCTGACGTCTCTTGAGCATCCATCGATACCGACGATCTATGATTATTTCTATGACGAGACAGAGGGAAGGTTTTATCTCGTGATGAAATATATTTCCGGCGGTGATCTCTCCGGAAAGATACGATCCGCACCTGAGGGTAAACTTGATGAAAAGAGTGTAGTCGAATGGGGAAGTCAAATCGCAGATGTTCTTGACTATCTTCATAACCGTCAACCGCCGATCGTTTATCGCGATCTTAAACCTGCGAATGTAATGGTTGACGGCAATTCCGGCAGAGTGATGCTGATCGATTTCGGGATTGCGCGCTGGGTCAATAAAGAGGAAAAAGGCGTTACGGCTGTAGGAACGATGGGATATGCGCCGCCTGAATTGTTCAGCGGAAATGTCGAACCGCGTTCAGATATATATAGTCTCGGGTCGACGATGTTTCATCTTTTAACCGGAGCCGATCCGCAGAGCAATCCGCTTTTGATATTTGATTTTCAAAAACACCCGCGCCCAAGGCAGATCAATTCAGCGTTGTCCGATCAGATAGAACAAATACTGATGCGTGCCGTTGAATATAACGCTGAAAAAAGGTTCGAGTCTGCCGCGGAAATGAGAGACGCGCTCCTTTCTCACTTGGATCGACTGAAATCCGGAAGCGCCTCCTACGGGATCGACGAGAGTCCAAAGGCTGTTGGTCTGGCCGAACAACCGGTTTTCTGCGGATTCTGCGGACAAAAGATTGTTGCGACGGATATGTTTTGTGCCTTTTGCGGTGCAAAACAGCCGCTTGCACAGCCGGGAGTTCATGCTGAGGAGTATGCGCCTGCCGGACTTACCGCAAAACTTTTGGTTGAGGGGACATCAGATCTCGATGCTCCGGCGTTTTCACTTGTCAAGGATGATAATTTGCTGGGTCGGCGTGATCCGATTTCGGATATTTTTCCGGAAGTTGACCTGTCTAAGTTTGATCCTCAAACGAAAATTTCCCGAAAGCACGCGAGAATTTGGCGTGACGGTGATAAGTTTATGCTGGAAGATCTCAATTCTTCAAACGGCACTGTTTTGAAATCACCGCGAAGTGATTCCGTCCGGCTGGCTCCGCATCAATCACATGTACTTGCAAACGGCGATAAGATCCAAATGGGTGATACGGTTTTGCATTTTCTCGTTGGCTGATGTGAATTCAGTTGAATTAAGGACACTAATTGTTTATGAGTGCACGGGCAGAAAAGCTTTATCCTGCGATGATAATGACGGATGAAAAAATAATTGCTGGCTTTGATGCTGAGAAGCTGAAAGCACCTTTTTTGCTTCGATGCGGAGCGATGATGATCGACTATATCATCATAATTGCTGTTCCGGTTGCGAGTCTTTTACTCGGCAGGTCATTGGGGAATGATGGTGCGAAACTTCTCAACAGCGAGATCAATAGCGTCGGCTGGCTGATCATGATTCTGCTTTCGCTTTCAAATTTCTTGATCTTTCCGATGTTCAGCGGTCAGACCATTGGGAAAATGTTCACCGGGTTGAGGATCGCAAAGCTCGATGGTGGATCTCCGGGATTTGCCCTTATTATTTTGAGACATTTTGTCGGATATCCGGTAACGATCCTGACGGGCGGTATCGGGTACATTGTTTCTATTTTTAACAAAAAAGGCCGCGCGCTTCATGATGTTATAAGCGGAACGGTGCTTGTCTACGGCTCAAAAAATGTGAAGAAAAAGAGCGGATCGCCGGAGCCGAAGAATTCAAAATAAATCCGGTATCTGAACGGACTGGTAATAACCCAACATGGCTCAATTATTGGTAACAAACGCGGATAGCACGACGGAAACATTTCCAGTAACGCGCCTAAGGACGACAATCGGTCGTTCGGCCCGGAGCGATATCTGTATTCCCGATGCATTTGCTTCCCGACTGCACGCTGAGGTCAGGAAAGAAGGTGATAGTTTTTGGCTGCAGGATCTAGGTTCGGCAAACGGTACCAGATACAACGGAACGGTCGTGACGATGCCGATCCCGATTTTGCCAGGGGGAGAGATCCAGATCGGAGAAACCCGCATCACGTTTGAAGATGAGGCGAAACAGCTCGCAAAGAATGCTACTTTGATCGCCGACCGCACGCAGTCGCTTGATCCGGCACATACGATCTCTTTTTCAACAAGGAAGAATCCGACCTCGGAGATCCTGGAATCTCAGTTTTCTTCGCGCAACGAACTACTGGGACTGATCAGCAAAGTAGGGGTGACACTGCTTTCGGCGAGCGGCCTGGATGACACTTTGAATCAGGTTGCCACACTTGTTTTTGAAGCCGTT
The DNA here is from genome assembly GCA_041394785.1 of Pyrinomonadaceae bacterium. Lineage (GTDB taxonomy): Bacteria > Acidobacteriota > Blastocatellia > Pyrinomonadales > Pyrinomonadaceae > Aridibacter. The sequence continues at coordinate 39,869 of JAWKHO010000010.1, forward strand.
CCTGCCGACCGATGTGTCATAATGCTCAGCGATCCGAATGCGGAAGACGGCATGAAGATCGCAGTTGCGAGGGAGCGGGGAAAGGATGATCATCAGCCTGAGGAAGTCCGCATAAGCCGAACCGTAATGGAAGAGGTCATGGTAAACCACAAATCGGTACTGACTTCTGACGCGCAGCATGACCCGAAATTTGCGAGTCAAACGATGGCGCTGCTTGGGGTTAGATCAGTATTGGCTGTCCCGCTGAGCGTTAATGAGGAAGATGTTCTCGGAATCATTTATGCAGACAGCCCTACGTTCGAAAACACGTTTACAGAAGAGCATTTGAATATTCTCACAGCGCTTGGATCGGTCGCGTCGATCCGTGTAGAGAATGCTAAGCTGATGGAAGAAAGATTCGAGCGCGAACGGATGGAACACGAACTTGAACTGGCGACCGAAATACAGCAGCGGTTTCAGCCGTCAGCCCCGCCAAATATAGAGGGTTATCAACTACAGGGTATCTCTTTCGCCTGTTATGAAATTGGCGGTGACTATTACGACTTTATCCAAAAGCACGACGGGAAGATGTTGATCGCTCTTGGCGATGTCTCAGGAAAGGGAACCGCAGCGGCACTGCTCATGTCGAGTCTCCACGCTGCAATACATGCACAAACATCGGCGAAGAGTTCGCTGATGCAGACCGTCACATCGGTAAATCAGTATCTGGCGTACAATACGCCGGCTAACCGTTTTATAACCTTTTTCGTAGCGGAACTTGATCCTGCTACAGGAGAGTTAAATTATATTAATGCCGGTCATAATCCTCCGCTTGTTGCGAGAAATTCGGGAAATGTTGAAGAACTCGAATCCGGCGGTTTTCCGCTTGGAATAATGCCCCTCGCCGAGTTTGAGCTCGGAACGACAAAATTAGCAGACGGCGAGGTCCTGGTAGTTTTCTCTGACGGGGTTTCTGAAGCTGCGGATATTGACGGAGAAGAATATGGTATGGACCGGCTTCGAACCGTAGTAAAGAATAATCTGACAAGGTCCGCCGCCGGCATCCGGGACAAAATTGAGTCGTCGTTATCGGATTTTACGAAAACCGCGCCGGCGAATGACGATATAACGCTTGTTATCGTAAAGAAGGTTTAGATTTTGTTTTTACATTAAAAGAAAGCATTGAGGGGTTTCGGCGATCGAAACCCCTCAATGCTTTTCCTGTAATAAATGGAGCCATCCATCGGATTTGAACCGACGACCTACGCATTACGAATGCGTTGCTCTACCAGCTGAGCTAGGATGGCAAAATTGTCAAACTCAAACTATACGTATCAGCTTGGAGCAATGTCAAGCACTCCTGCTGCAACTTATCAAAATTGCCCGGAACTTGCTGTGCCCGAACTATCACGTGCCGCTTCGGTTTATAATCAGGAATAACCGGAACGCGTTAAACATATTGTAACACTATAAATAAAGTTGACCTCTTGTTTATCGTTGCGATAAAATTACTTTTGGCAATCCCCCCTGCCGGACATCCTCTCGACCCGTAACAAAACTGATGGAAAAAGAAAAAAGAAAAATAGGATTGAGGTATGTCGTGCTTCTGACGCTTTTGCTGGTGGGAGTTGTACCTTTGCTCATAACCGGATGGTTTCTTTCAGACCGCAGCGGGCGTGAGCTTCGTTCTGCGGAAGGACGCTATCAGACTGAACTCGTCCGCGATAAGGCAAACCGGATCGAAATATTCGGAAGGAAATATGTGCGTCTGGTCAGCGGCTACCGGGAATTATTTGAATTTGTCGACACAAAGGAAAGTCTTCTGTCTGTCCGAACTCAGGAAAAGATCGCCTCAAATGTACGAAGTGATGAAAACCTTCTCGCATTATTTGTAAAACCTGTCCAGGGGGAATCACTCTCTGCTTTTCGCTCGGAAACGATCAATCAGCAGGAGATCGAAAAGATCTCCGGCGAAGTGCTTTCTCAATTGGAGGACAAAGAGGCAGTGGTTGGTGAGCCCGAGGTGATCAAGCGAAACGGGGAACTCGTACTTGCGATTGCCTCGCCGATCGTTATTGAAGGTCAAATCGCCGGTGCGGCGGTGGCGATCGCTTCACTGCAGGGGCTTTCAAAGGCGATCTCTGATGAACCGATGAGTGAGGCCGAGCTCTGGGAAAGCGGTTCGCCGCTTATATTTGTCGTAGATGAACAAGGGCGCGCGATCTTTCATCCGAACTCGGCCAGAGTTACCAGCCGCGAGCCGTTAAAAGAACTGAAGATCGTCCAGGAATGGGCTGCTACAAAAAACCAGATCCAGTCTGCACTTTTACCGTTTACCACCGAATATAAAGGTGAAACGAAAAAAATGATCGGGGCTTATTCGACCGCAGTGATCAGTGAAAATCTTAAGTTTGGCGTTATCGTCATGCAGGACGAGGAGAGAGCCCTTGTTTCAGTTGCAGAAATGAGACGGCAAACTTGGCTAATCAGCGGAATTCTCGCGTTGGTCACATTGATCCTTGGAACGATTCTGGCCAGACAGTTGACATCTCCGCTTCTTAGACTGGTATCTGCAGCACAGACGATCTCTTCGGGAGATTTTTCCCATCGGATTGAAACGCGAAGCATTACCGAGATAGGGACACTCGGAACGGCATTTAATTCGATGACCGAGAATCTCGAGGATCATATTGCCAGACTCGCCCAGGCCGCGAAGGAAAACCGCGAGCTTTTTGTTGGAACGGTCAAAGCCCTGGCAGCTGCCATCGACGGAAAGGATCACTATACCCGGGGTCATTCAGAGCGGGTTTCCCGCGTTTCAGTGGCGATCGGTCAGCGGTTGAATTTGGGCGAAGATGAGCTTGAGACGCTCAGGATAAGTGCTCTGCTGCACGATGTTGGAAAGATTGGCATCGATGATGCGATCCTCAAGAAGCCGTCGACACTTACCGAGGAAGAATACGCCATTATGAAAACCCATCCTCAAGAGGGTTATAAGATCATGAAAAATATTCCGGCGATGGCAGAGTTTTTGCCGGGAATGTATATGCACCACGAAATGGTAAACGGAATGGGGTATCCGCAGGGCTTGAGCGATGATGAGATCCCGCTTCAGGCAAAGATCGTTTCGGTTGCTGACACATTTGACGCAATGACGATCGACCGCCCGTATCAAAAGGGTATGGAGCTTCCCGAAGCCATCGAAAGAATAAAATCGTTTGTTGGTACCAGATACGACATTCATGTGGTCAACGCACTGATAGAGGCATGTGCCGATGGTCAGATCGGTGTCGGTCGGGTAAAACTGAACAATCACAAACCGGCGCGAAAAACCCCGGAAGCTGATGAATCTGCAAAAACTGCAGCATAGATGAATGGGCACCAGGGAGCCGCGATGATAGATCCGACAGAAAAATGGCAGGTTGAGGTAAACGGTGAAATTTATGAGGCGGAGTTTGCAGATCTGCTGGATTGGATAGCCGAGCGATCCTTGCTTGAAACCGATAAAGTTAGCCGCGGAAATCTTCGCTGGCTCGAGGCCGGAAAAGTACCGGCGCTTGCTAAACACTTTAGAGCCAGCGTACATGATCCAAAGTATCCAGAAGGTCTGCATGATAACCTCGCATTAGAAAACGGGCACACACATTCAGACACAGATGTTTCCGTAAGCGCAGGAGCGGCAAGTGAAGCTTCCGTTATAAAGGTTCAATCGGTCAGCGAATCATATTGCATTCATCACGCTGAAACCGATGCGAAGTATATTTGCAATTCATGCCGCGGCAAGTTCTGCAAGATCTGTCCGAAAAGTTATGGCGGTACTGTAAAACTATGTCCAACCTGCGGTGAGATGTGCAGCGAGATTAAGGCCGTTGAGAAAGAGCGAAACCGCGCGGTTCAATATCAGAATGAGATGTCCGAAGGTTTTGGATTTGCTGATTTCGGCAAGGCGCTTGGATATCCGTTCCAGTTCAACGTGAGTCTGGTCTTCGGAGGACTTATCTTTGCAATACTCACTTTAGGAAAAAGCGCCGCGGGATTTGGAGGCATATTTATGCTGTCTGCAGCTTTGATCTGTGTATTGCTGGCAAATGCACTTACCTTCGGTGTATTGGCAAATACGATCGATAATTTCTCTCTTGGCTACACATCGCGGGATTTTATGCCGCCGTTTGACGGGTTTTCGATTTGGGACGACGTTGTGCACCCGTTTTTTCTGAGTCTCGCTGTATACATTTCTTCTTTCGGACTGTTTCTACTTCTTGTTTTAGCTGCCGGGTGGATGGTTTGGAGTTCGTTTGCAGGTCAGCTTGAAAATCACGCTACCAAAGACCTGTCGCGGTTAGCAGAATCAAAGCCGCAACTAAATCTCAAACAGATCCGTGAGATCTCCGAATTATCAAAAGAACGAAGATCGATGATCGAACGGGAAACTCGTGCGGCAGAGGGGCTTACAGATGGCGAAACGATGCAGACCGAACGGGCAGCCGATCTTCAAAAGCTCCAGAACGCAAGTACAGACCGTACTCAAGACCCTTTTGGAATTCAACTGGAAGACATCGAGGGCGGCATAGAAAACACGGACGAACTTCAGAAAAAGACTGCTCAGGCGATGTTTTATGAGGTTACAAAGCGTGCCGGAATACTATTGGTATTCGCCGGATTAGCATTTGTTTGGGGACTATTGTATTTTCCGGCGGCATGCTGCGTTGCAGGTTATACAAGGTCATTTTGGTCGACCCTGAATCCTCTCATCGGATTGGATACGATTAAGCATCTTGGGTTCGATTATGTAAAAATCCTCTTCATGGGATTTATCCTCTCAGCAGTTTCCGGATTTCTGATGCTCGTTCTTGGGATCGTATTCTCGCCCTTCAACCTCGGGCAGTTTGGAAATCCGCCGTTAACTTTCTTCGGCAGCTTGATCACATTTTACTTTTCGGTCGTATTTGCCGTCATGCTTGGGTATGCGATTCACAAAAACGGCGATAAGTTGAACGTTTACCGCGCCTGACACATAATAAAAGTCTTATACAACTGACATTCATATCCTACTCGTTTATAATTTCAACTTTGATTTTATAAACGGGTAATTTTGTTTATGGCATTTTGGCGGAGAAAAAAGGACGAAGATAAATTTTCGACTTCTGTTTTGGGGCTGGACAAATCTGTCGAGCAACTCAAGGCAGAAGAAGAAGCGATTGAAAAAGAGTTTGGCGTTAGGTTCAATAAAGCGATCTCGAAAACCCGTGATTCGATCAACAACAAACTTGATACTGTTTTTGAAAACCGTAAGCAGATCGATGAAGCGTTTCTCGACGAACTTGAAGAAATGCTTATCTCCACGGATATCGGTGTGTCAACCACGTTTCAGGTTCTCGATGCGGTGCGAAAGGGTGTTTCAAGACAGGAAATAAATGATCTTGAAGCACTAAAGTCAGCAATGACAAGCGAGCTTCTTTCGATACTGAGATCGAGTGTGAGCGAAGGTGTTGCTGATGAACGGAGCCTTGATGACTCGATCAAGCCCTATGTACTAATGGTTGTCGGTGTAAACGGCGTTGGAAAAACCACAACGATCGGCAAACTTGCTCAAAGGATCAAGGACGAAGGTAACCAGGTGATGATCTGCGCTGCCGATACGTTTCGTGCTGCAGCGTCGGAGCAGCTTGAGATCTGGGCAAAACGTGCGGATGTTACTCTTATTCAGCAAAAACAGGGAACCGATCCGGCTGCGGTTTTATTTGATGCACTCCGGTCGGCAAAGGCAAAAGAGGCGGATGTTCTGATAGTTGATACCGCCGGAAGACTGCATAACAAGTCAAATCTGATGGCAGAATTGGAAAAAATGAAACGCGTTTCCGCCAAAGAAGTTCAGGACGCTCCGCATGAGACGCTGCTTGTGATCGATGCGGTAACAGGACAGAACGGACTTGAACAGGCACGGCAGTTTATGAAAACAGCTGATGTTACCGGAATCGTACTGACGAAGCTGGACGGAACTGCAAAGGGCGGGATCGCTGTTGCGATCTCGAAGGAACTGAATCTGCCGATCCGCTATGTCGGGATCGGTGAAGGCGTAGATGACCTGATGGTTTTCGACGCTGAAAGCTATGTGAAAGGACTTTTCGATTAATTGAATAATGATGTCTCACAATTGGATCTCGAAATGTCGCGGCGTGCAATTCAACTCGCTGCGGCCGGGATCGGACAGGTTTCACCGAGTCCATTGGTCGGATGTGTCATCGTTTCGGAAAAAGGCAAGGTTGTCGGAGAAGGAACGTACATCTATTCGGAGATAACCCACGCCGAGATCCTTGCGCTTCAGCAGGCTGGAAAAGCCGCAAAAAACGGAACGGCTTATGTGTCGCTTGAACCTCATTCTTACAAAGGCCGGACCGAACCTTGCACTGCGGCATTGATCGACGCCGGAATCAAAAGAGTTGTTTCGCCGATCGAAGACCCGAATCCGAAGGTATCTGGTAAGGGGTTTGATGTTTTGCGCGATAGCGGAGTTGAGGTAGTTACCGGATTGATGAAGGAAGAGGCCGAAATCCTGAACGAGAAATTTATCCACTGGCATAAAACCGGCAGGCCGTTTGTTCATCTGAAGTTAGCAATTTCGCTTGACGGCCGGATCGCCACGCGTACCGGAGATTCCCGCTGGATCACCGGCGAAGAATCATTAAAGCGCGCGCACGAGATGAGGCATGAATATGATGCGATCCTCGTGGGAGCGAACACAGCGGTTGTAGATAATCCGAGTTTGACTGACCGGAGCGGCAGCAAGCGGAGACGAAAGCTGGTGCGCGTTGTGCTGGATAATTCGCTAAAGATTCCGCGAAATTCGCAGCTAGTGCTGACAGCTAAAGATGTTCCGACCCTTGTCTTTACAGACAACGAAGATGAAGACCGTCTTTCGCTGCTTCGGGATGAAGGTGTTGAGATCGTTCAAATTGCGGAAGGAGGCAGAAATCTTCAGGGGGTATTGAACGAGCTTGCCAAGCGGGATCTGACAAGCGTACTGGTAGAAGGCGGTGCGGAAGTGGCAGGATCATTCTACGATGCCGGTTTGATAGATAAGATTTCTTTCTTTATTGCTCCGATCGTGATCGGCGGAAAAGATGCGCCGACAGCGATCGGCGGTCAGGGATCGCAGGTACTGGCAAGTGCGATGCGGCTAAGAAATATTCAGATCACGCATCATGGCCCGGATATTAAAGTTACCGGATATCCGGATAGGTGATCAAATGCCCGAAAAGAATGGAAGGCGGAGAAAGACCGTAAGGCCTGCGTTTGCGAAAAAGTCGCTGGGGCAAAATTTTCTGTGTGACAGGAAATATACCGATCGGATAATCACAGCGCTTGATCCGCGGGAAGATGAGACTGTAGTTGAGATCGGTGCCGGACGCGGAGCGATCACCAAGGAGATCGTAAAGTATTCAGGAAAGGTTATCGCCATTGAGATCGATCGCGAACTTGTTCCGCTTCTTCGTGAGGAGTTTGCATCATTCGAGAATTTTGTGCTCATTGAAAAAGATGCACTCGAGGTCGATTTTAGCTCGCTTTTAGCACTGCAGAGCGCCGCGAATAAGACAAAACTTGTTGCTAATCTTCCGTACTATATTTCGACGGCGATCTTACAGCATCTGATCGAACATCGTTCGGCGTTTTCACAGTTGGTCCTGATGCTTCAGAAAGAAGTGGTGGAAAGGATCGTTGCCGAACCGGGGAACAAGGAAAGAGGATATCTGACGGTTCTTACAGAGCGGTATTTTAATGCGGAAAAATTATTCGACGTTCCGCCCAGCGCCTTTCGCCCGTCTCCAAAAGTTACCAGTTCGGTCGTAAGTCTTACGCCGCTTTTGATTTCGGCCGACGCGGAAAAAGGGGAATTGTTCAGGGATCTTGTCAGCACGGCTTTTTCCCAGAAACGTAAAACTATCATGAACAACCTGAAAAACGCCGATCAGTCTCTTATTGCGCGTTTTGAAAAAATTGGAGGAATCGGGAAAGCGTTGATCAATTCGCAGATCGATCCTTCACGACGCGCCGAACAGTTGGCAAAGAATGAGTGGGAAGCGCTTCTCGGGTCGCTTTTTTGTGATTAGAGATTTGAGCCCGATCCGGATAAAGAGAATTTGCAGACGGATTTGATCGGGCATTACTATAAAGAATTGTGAAGAAACTTGAAATAATACCTCTCGGAGGGATCGGCGAGTTCGGAATGAACTGCATGGGGATCCGCTATGACGACGAGATGATAATCATCGACGCCGGAATGGGATTTCCCGAAGAAACACCCTACGGTGTAGATATTTCCGTGCCTGACTTTGACTTTCTTGAAGAATATCGCGACGACCTCACGGCCATTCTCCTGACACACGGGCATGAAGATCACATCGGTTCGGTCCCGTATTTACTGAAGAAATTTAATCTTCCCGTTTACGGGTCGCGTCTGACGCTTGCGTTTATGGAAGACAAACTCGACGAGCACGATATGCTCGACGAAGTACTGATGCATCGGGTCCGTGCAAATGACATTGTTAAGATCGGAAGTTTTGAGGTCGAATTCATTCACGCGTCGCATTCGCTGGTAGATTGCTTTTCGCTTGCTATAAAAACTCCGGTCGGCACCGTTATCCATACCGGAGACTATAAGATCGATGATTCGCCCGTCATCGGAGATCCTTATGATCTGAAAACGCTCAAAAAATACGGGGAAGATGGAATTCTCGCTCTTCTTGCTGATTCAACAAATGCTACAGTGCCCGGACGGACGCCGTCGGAACAGGATGTTATTCCGGCGCTTCGCGAGATCTTTCAGACAGCCGAAGGCCGGGTTTTTGTTACGACATTCTCATCATCATTTCACCGGTTGCAGATCGTTTTTGATCTCGCACGCGAAAGCGGCAGAAAAGTTTGCGTACTCGGGCGTTCGATGAAGCGGAATATCGAAACCGGATCGGATCTCGGACTTCTGGATATTCCGGCGGAAACGTCTGTCTCGCTCAGCGATTCGAGACATTATCCCGAAGACCAGATAATTTATCTGGTGACGGGTTCTCAGGGCGAGCAGCGGGCGGTAATGTGGAATCTCGCAACGCAGAGCTATAAAGGTTTAACGATCGAAAAAGGGGATACGGTGGTGCTCTCTGCGCGCAACATACCGGGAAACGAGAAAAGAATTTCTCATATGATCGGAGCAATATATCGAAGCGGCGGAAACGTGATCGAAGAGAAAAGAAATTTGATACACGTTTCAGGTCATGCATCGCAGGAAGATATGCGAATACTGACCGAAACTGCGAAACCAAAATTTCTCGTCCCCATCCACGGCGAATACCGTATGCTGTATCGTCATAAGGAATTCGCGCTGGCCGAACTCGGGTTCGAAGACAAGAATGTGATCCTGATCGAAAACGGAGACATTTTAGAGCTTGATTCAGAATCGGCACGTGTCGCTGATCATGCCGATGTCGGGAAGACTTTTATTGACGGACTCGGTATGAGCGAGATCGAAGAGGAAACCGTGCGGGAACGTAAGAAGTTGGCGTACAGCGGTATAGTTTCGCTCGTCGTTACGTTGGACAAGAAAACCAGGGAACTGCGCTCGGAACCGAAGATCGAGATTCAGGGAGTCGCCGGCATCGATCCGCTTAATGGAACATTGAAAAGTGCGAAAGATTCTGTATCCGAGGCGATAAATGCAATGAGTATGCGCGATCTGAGTGATCAGAGCTGGATGGCAGAACATCTTCGGATACATTTGAAACGATTCATTCAAAAGGAAACAGGTACAAAACCATTGATCGTCCCGACAATTGTGGAGGTTTGATTTCTATGTTGCTATTTCAGGAATCCGGTTTTTTTCTAATTATTTATTTAGGCCTAATTGCTGTTTGGATTGGCTCAATAGTTGTTTGGATCAAGGCAATTATCGAGATCGCCAAATCGGATTTTAAGGGTGAAAACGATAAGTTGGTGTGGATATTGATCGTAGTTTTAACCGGGATCATCGGCGCGATCATTTACTATGCAGTCGGCAGGAACCAAAGAATTTAGCTGATATTAGAATTCGTTCGGCCCTTTGTCAGAATATTTAAAACGGATTTCAGTTTTAACGAAACATTTAGCTATTCCGTCATAGGATTTATTGTCGCATCAAAATTTATCGCACAGATTATTGCACTTATCGAAGTCTTTACGAGCCGCATTAAGACCGATGTTGAAAGGAGCGATTTGGACGATGCTCGTCTCCCAGCTGATTCCGGTAGGAGTAAACGTTTGACAGTTTCTTGGTAGAAATAAAAGAATAACTAATGAAAATGGTTGATGAGTTTTTAGCAAAGGCAAAAGTCGTAGTCGCTCCCGAAACATATTGCGTGATCTCACTTCCAAGCGAAAATTGGTTTAAGCTACTTGAAAATCCTGAACTTTCTCCCCGCATGACGTCGCCATTTATGATCTTCAAGGATCGATGGGAAGTTACTCTGGTTTTCGATCTCGACGACTTCGAAACCATAAAGCACGCGATCCGTGACGCGAAAATCGAACACAATTTCAGACTTTTAAGTTTCGATGTCGAACTGCCGTTTGATGTCGTCGGTTTTATGGCAAAAGTAGCCGGTGTTTTTGCGGACGCCGGAATTTCGATTTTGCCCATATCTTCATTCTCGCGTGACCATGTTTTGCTAAGACAGGATGATCTTGCAATTGGATTAAAAGCGCTTCGAGGCCACGTTGACGAGATCTGTTAATTTCCGCCCCGCTGCAAGTCATAAAGCTTATAACCGTTCTCCGGACGCGGGCACAATTGCCCTGATGTTATAAAAAATTTATATTTACCGGAGAAAATATGAGAACAATATTAATTTATTTTGTCGTTTTAGCTGCCCTTCCGTTCATTATTTGTCCCTCTGAAATCGAAGCCAGTGCCGGTTTATTCAGACAATCTGAAATTATCGAGGTTGCAGAAAGCCGGGCGTATTGTGTAAATGTTGCGCCAACTACATGTATGCAGGTCAAGAGAGAGGGAAAAGATGAGTTCAATCTGTTTTATGACGAGATTGAGAATTTCCGTTTTATATCCGGCTTCAGGTACATCCTGAAGGTGGAAATTGAAAAAGTGCCGGAACCGCCGAAGGATACATCAGGTTTTAAGTATTATCTTAAAGAGATCATCAGCCGCAAAAGGGTTTCGGAACACGCAGAAAACGCGGAAATCTCACTTTACAAATGGCGATTAAAAGGAATGGCGGGTGATGATCTGGCTGAAAACAAAGCGTTTATCGTGTTTGACAAGCTGAACGGACGTTTCTATGGAAACGGCGGATGCAATAGTGTGAGCGGAACGATTGCAATTAATACCGACACGATGAGCGTTTCCGAGATACTCCAGACAAAAAGGATGTGCCCCGATTCTCAAACGTTAGAAAATCCGTTTCTCGAAAATCTCCGTAAAACTACGAGCTTTAAGATCGAAAACGGCAATTTGTTTCTTTTTCACGACGGAAATACAGTGCTTGAATTTGAGCCGTCTTCGTAAAACATTATTTAAGAATTGTACGTTAATGCCAAGTGGTATAGTTTTTAGTTAAACTATCCCCCTTGGCTTAACTATTATGGACTTTTGGAAAGACAAAACAGTATTTCTGACAGGCGCATCCAGCGGTATCGGAGAAGCGATCGCGATCGAGATGGCAAAACGCGGCGCGATCCTCGGACTTCTGGCGCGGCGCAAAGAACAGCTTCTTCAGATCGCGCATAAGATAGAAGGAATGGGCGGAACCGTCAGCTGTTTTCCGTGTGATGTAAAAAATAAACACGATATTTTTGATGCAGCGCTGAATTTCCGCAACGAGTTTGGCAAGATCGATATTATGATCGCCAACGCGGGCATCGGCGGAAATAATGAAGAGACGAGAAATCTCGTACCCGGAGCCGTGGCAAAGGTAATCGACATCAACCTGATCGGCGCGGTCAATTCTGTTTCGGCGGTACTTCCAGATATGCTCGAAAAGGGAAGCGGACAGCTTGTTGCAATTTCGAGCCTTGCCGGTATCCGCGGCTTGCCGAGATCTGCCGCTTATTCAGCGAGCAAGGCGGGAATGACCGCTTTTTTTGAAAGCGTCAGGCTCGATGTGCAGAAACGCGGCGTCAGCGTGACGATCATACAGCCCGGATTTATAAAAACTCCGCTTACGTCCGGCCGTGAAAACAAAATGCCGTTTATTATGGAACTCGATCAGGCGGTACCGTTGTTTCTGAGGGCTATTGAAAAGCAAAAGAAGTTTGCATCATTTCCATGGCAGCTTGCCTGGTTCGTTCGAGCCGGAAAGATCTTCCCGGCCTGGCTGTATGATCGGATAGCCTCGGGAAGAAAATACAGAGAATAAGCAAAACGGGTCGTTGACGAATAGGCGTAAAAATAAGAAAATTTACGCGGCTCGAACACTTTCCAATCCTTTGTCAACCTAATCTATGAATCTGCTTCAAGCAATTATCCTTGGCATTGTCCAGGGGTTGACTGAATTTATCCCGATAAGTTCCACCGGACATTTGGTCTTTGCCAGCCGTTATACGAATTTGTACGCCGGAAACCCGGAGCAGATAACTGCCACGATGGCGGTAATTCAACTCGGAACGCTCGCGGCGGTTTTTGTATATTTCGCGACCGATATTTGGAATATTTCGGTCGCGTTTATCAGAGATCACGTAGCTTATATTGCAGGACGCAGAAACAGATTTTCGGGCACAAACGGCGTTCGTCCGATATGGATGTCGGATGAAGCGTGGCTTGGTTGGATGATAGTTGTCGGTTCGATCCCGGTCGGTATTGTCGGGCTGGTCTTTAAGAAAGAGATCGAAGGGGCATTTACAAAGAATCTTTGGGTTATCGCAACGATGCTTATTGCAGTCGCGCTCCTGTTGACGCTTGCAGAAACGGTCGGCAGGCAAAGAAAGGAAATAAAAGAAGTCGGGATATTCGATGCGATAGTAGTTGGAACATCACAGGTACTGGCTCTTTTGCCCGGGGCGAGCCGTTCGGGATCGACAATAATGGGCGGACTTTTTGCGGGGTTAAAACGCGAAACCGCAGCCAGGTTCTCTTTTTTACTGATGATTCCGGCGATCACGGCAAGCGGTCTTCTGGAGCTGCACCAGGCCTGGAGTATTTTACCGAAGGATAGTTTTACACCGCTTCTTGTCGGAACGATCGTCGCAGGTATCGTCGGATATCTTTCAATTTGGTTTCTGCTCGCATTTCTCAAACGGTACTCAACGGCGGTATTCATCATTTACAGAATCATTCTCGGCTTAGTGATCCTCATATTGTTGTGGTACGGGATCATCGATCCGCAAGTTTAACAGCCTTAATAAACTCTCGCGCAGTCCTATGAAACGATGGAAGATCCAGGAGCATGATCGGGAAAAATGCAAAAGTTTCGCCGCGGAGTTGGGCGTTTCGCAGTTGATCGCCTCGCTGCTTATTTCAAGAGGCTATGATGACCTGGCGAAAGCGGAACGATTCCTAAACCCCGCTTATGAGCATCTTCATGAACCCAATCTCCTGCTCGGGATGGATAAATCGGTCAAAAGAATCCTGGAAGCGATTGATAAAAAGGAAAAAATTCTTGTCTGGGGAGATTACGATGTTGACGGAACTACCGGTACCGTCGTCCTCAGGAAGGCGATCGAGATCCTTGGAGGAGAATCGGGGTACCATGTTCCGCATCGCTTTAAGGAAGGGTATGGTGTAAATATACCGGCACTTGAAAAAGCCAAACAGCGCGGATACAAACTCGTGATCAGCGTCGACTGCGGGATCACGTCTTTTGAACCGGTGGCCTGGGCGAAGGAAAACGGACTTGATTTTATTGTGACCGATCATCATCTCGCAAAAGAACAAGGTAATCCCGACGCTTACGCGGTAATAAACCCCAATCAAAGAGACTGCAGCTACCCTGATAAAAATCTTGCCGGGGTCGGCGTTGCGTTTAAACTTGCCCATGCGCTTCTCCGAAAGCGTGCAAAGGAACATCTGGCCCCGCATTTTCTTAAAGTTGTTGCTATCGGCACGATCGCAGACGTGATGAAGCTGACGGGAGAGAATCGAGCCATCGTTTCGCTCGGTTTGAAAGATTTGCCGAATGCTCGAAATTTCGGACTAAAAGCGTTAATGGAAGTTTCGGAATGCCGGGCGGAAATGACGAGCTACCACATCGGGTTCCGGATCGCACCGCGAATAAATGCCGCAGGAAGAATGGACGCAGCAATACACGTTGTAGAACTCCTTGAAACCGGCGATTTTGAAGAAGCAAAGAAACTTGCCGAATATCTGAATCAACGAAACATTGAGAGACAGAAGGTGCAGAAAGATATTACGGAATTGGCACTTAATGAAACCAGCGGCGCAACTAACCAAAACTTCATCGTAGTCTCAGGCGAAGGCTGGCATCGCGGAGTGATCGGATTGGCAGCTTCAAAGATCGCCGAAAAACTTTATCGTCCGACGATCGTCCTTTCGATTGAGAACGGCATCGGCCACGGTTCGGCGCGGAGTATTTCGGATTATCATTTACTAAACGGCCTTGATACCTGTGCCGATCTTTTTGAACAATACGGCGGACATGCCGCGGCGGCCGGGATGAAGATCAAGAGCGAAAACATTGAAACGCTGAGGGAAAAACTCAATTCGCATGCGACGAAAAGTCTTTCTACCGAGAATCTGATACCTCAGGTCAAAATTGATGCGGAGATTCCGGCGAAGAAACTGGATCTTGGTTTGGTCGATGAACTTAATCAAATGGAGCCGTTTGGGCAGGGAAATCCGAAACCCGTTTTTGTCACCCGCGAGCTAAAACTTATTGAAGAACCCTGGATCATGAAAGAGAAGCATTTGAAACTGAGACTTGAGGGGACGAAAGGAGAGAAGTTTGAAGCGGTTTGGTGGGACGGAGTCGAACAATCAAAAGGGCAAACTCTGACTGCAAAAAAGAGCATCGAACTGGCTCATACTCCGGAAGTAAACACCTGGCAGGGAAATACGAGATTACAATTGGTTGTAAAAGATATCAGACCAGTGTGAACTTTGGTCAGACGCCCGGGGGCAAGACATAACAGAAGATATACAGAATATCGCTTGATGACGAGCAGCGCCAATAAAAAACCGAAATATCAAATTCGCGCAAGACTTCCATTGATCATGCGCGGTTTGGCGATAGCTGCGATGTTTGTCACCATCCTCGTGATCGGGATCGGATTCTATTGGGGAAGTTTTCGGTCGTCATTTGTGATGAAGGGATTCCCGACAAAGCTTTCTGACAAAGTCGTCGGTGAAGTAAACGGATACGAACGCCGCGAATCCGAAAACGGCGTGGCCAAATATTTTATAAAAGCGGATCGGGCGGTTACATTTTCCGATGATCACCAGGAGCTTGAAAACGTTTACCTTGAGGTTTTTCAGGACGGGAATGAAAGTATTTCGGACAAGATATCTTCCGAAAAAGCTGTCTACGTTCCGGCCGACGATGGAACAAAAAACTTCAAAATCTTTTTTGCGGATGATGTAAATATCGAAACTCATGATTCGCTGAAGGTAAAGACTGAACTGCTAACTTACAATAAAGCAACGGAAATTGCCGAAGCAGAAGAATATGTTGAATTCTCCAGAGAGAACATAGCCGGAAAATCCTACGGCGCGAGAGTAAATATCGCCAACAAATCCCTCGATCTTCAGAAAGATGTAAGGATCACTGCCTTTTCAAACGGATCGGCGGACGATGAATTAACAAAAGCTAAGGTAGAAAGCGCCCGGATCAACGCCGACAGTGCATTTATAGATCAGATCGGCGAAAAGATCAGATTAGACGGAAACGTCGCGATATCGCTCGTTCCAGACCCGAATGCTGATGGAAATCTAAAGAAGCCGGCTGATATTAAGAGTGACCGCGCGACGGCACTTTTTTCTGATAAGGAAATTCGCCAGATCGATCTCAGCGGGAAGGTCTTTGTTCATCAAAAGCCGACGGCCGGCGACGCGGGCTGGACTAAGCTTGAGGCAGGCCGGGCAGTCGCAACCGTAAATGTCCAATTGGAGAAACTCGAGCTTTTTGAAAATGTCCGGATCGAAAGCAAACCGAATGACAGCGAGCCGACCAACATACGATCGAATACGGCCGTGTATTATAAACGCGCGGAAACCTATGAACTTAAGGATAAGGTCGAAATCCTAACTGTTCAGGATTCGAAAAAGACACGAATAACGTCCGCATCCGCAGTTTATCAGGAAAATAATGGAAAGGTCTTTTTAAACGGAAATGCTGCGGTTGAACAGGGACCGGATCTCATTAGAGGCGATGTGATCAAGGCGGATCTTTACGCGGACAGAAAGATCAAGTACGCAGAAGCTTATCGGAACGCATTTTTAAGACAGAAAACTTCCGAGCGGACTACGGAGATCTCCGCCGCGGAGTTGAACGCAGCTTTTGGTCAGGGTTCTGAGATCCGTGACGCAAAAGCACTGGGGAATGTGGAAGCAGTGGTTATTCCCGTGCGCTCTGCAGACTACAACCGCTTTTCACTTTTCGCCCCGAAGTGGATCGATCTCGATTTCAGGAATGACGGTTCACTCAGTAATTTCAGGACGCAGGGGCGTACGACTATCAAACTGAACGCACCAAACAATTCGCCTGACGCTGCGGACAAAACACTCACGGCAGATGCGGTAAATACAACATTCCGCGGCAGCGGAAACGAGCTGGCCACCGTACAAGCGATCGGGAATGCGGAACTTCTGGTCTCGCCGCTCAGGGCATCAGCCTCAAATTTTAAAACTATGGTCAATGCGCCGCGATTTGATTGTGAGTTTTTTCCCGGGAACAATGCGAGGAGTTGTACTTCGACCGGAGATTCGAAAGTCGTCCGAAGCCCGACGTCGGGCGGCAGAACAAAACAAACGCTAACGGCCGGGAAATTGAGTGCGAATTTTAGACGCGATACGCAGGATGTAGAGTCGTTTGATGCGACCGGTGGCGCAAAATTTACTGAAGGCGACCGAAATGGTACGGCTGACCGGATCGCCTACTCGGCAAATGATGCAACGGTCCGTTTGCGCGGCGGCGACCCAACTGTCTGGGATTCACAGGCCAGAGGAAAGGCGCAGGAGATCGATTGGGATACTAAGAATAGTCGGTCTTCATTACGCGGAAAAACAGCAGTGACCTATTACAGCCAAAAACAGAGCGGCGGAACGCCATTTACGAAAGTAAATGCGCCGGTGTTTTTAACGTCAAACGAGGCTCACTTTGACCACAATCTGCAAACCGGACTGTTTACCGGAAATGCCCGTGCCTGGCAGGATAATAATTATGTTCGCGCTGACAAACTCTTTCTTGAAGAAAAAAAGGGAAGATTTTATGCAGAAGGCAGTGTTCAGAGTCTTCTTTATGACGTGAACCAAACGGTTGCCGGACGCCGGTCAAAAACACCCGTATATGCTTCTTCGCAGCAAATGGTATATCAAAAGGACAGCAACCTTATTCGTTATGAGAAAGACGTCGATATACGTCAGGGAAATGACAGGATCTCAGTAGGCACAGCAATTATTTATCTCGACAAAGAAAATGAACTCCTGAAAACCGTCATGGAAGGGAATGTTGTAATTACGCAACCCGGGCGGCGCGCATCCGGTGATTTCGCTGAGTATTCGGCTACGGCGGAAACGGTCGTTCTGCGCGGCAATCCAGCAAGAGTGAGTGATTCGGAGAGCGGTTCGTCGGAAGGCCGTGAAGTGACTGTATTTCTCGCTGAGAACCGGGTTGTCGGAGGTACTCAGGACCCGAAAAACAACACCGGAAGGTCGCGTACAGTTTATAAAATTAAGCCTGGTAAGTTAAACTAATCTTCGTGGAAAACGGTTCTGAAGCTCCAGATAAATCATTATCAGCAAAACATTTGCGTAAAACTTACGGACGGCGTCGCGTCGTTGATGATGTAAGTCTGTTCGTCGGCCGCGGAGAGGTCGTCGGACTCCTGGGTGCGAACGGAGCAGGAAAGACCACTACATTTTATATGATGACGGGTCTTGAGCGAACTGAAAAGGGAAGTATCGCGCTAAACGGTGAAGACGTCACAAAACTCCCGATGTATCTCCGTGCAAGACTCGGTCTCGGTTACCTGCCGCAGGAGCCATCGATCTTTCGGAAACTCTCTGCCGAACAAAACATATTGGCGGTCCTCGAAACTATGAAACTCACCCGCACACAGCGATTTGAACGACTCGAGGAACTGCTCGAAGAGTTCGGCGTTACCCACGTGCGAAAAACCCGAGGCGATTCACTTTCCGGTGGTGAACGAAGGCGTGTAGAGATCGCCAGATGCCTGGCGACAGAGCCGCAGTTTATACTTCTTGATGAGCCGTTTGCCGGGATCGATCCGATCGCCATTGACGACATCCGTGAAATCATCCTCTATCTGAAAGAACAAGGGATCGGAATATTGATCACAGACCATAATGTAAGGGAAACACTGGGAATTACCGACCGGGCGTATATTATGGCCGAAGGCTCAATACTAAGGAGCGGGAATCCTTCGGAACTTGTTGATGATGAAGATGTTCGAAGACTCTATTTAGGTGAAAGATTTAGTCTTTGATCATCTAATTTTTCACTTTTACAGGTGTTATCGGTTATAATCAACCAAGTTCTAAAATAAAGGGTCTTCTTTCCTGAACTGCAGTATATCGGATGGCTTTCTTAAAACTATCACAAAAGCTACAACAGAAAATGGTGCTTACGCCGCAATTGCGGCAACGCATCGAAATGCTCCAAATGACTTCGCTCGAACTCAGTGAACTCATTCAGGAGGAGCTCGTGTCGAATCCGATCCTGGAGGAAGTGCAGTCCGATGACGAGATCCGCGAGATAGCTGAAAAAATACTCGATCAGAATGCTGACGGCACTGACCGAGACTATGAAAGCGGAAATGATCAGAATAACGACGGTGAACCATCCGAATATGATGCAGCTGATTCCGGTGATCCCAACGAAAACGGCCATCACGATGAAATATCCGATGAGACCAGGTCGGCAATAGAAGATTCCGACGACAGTGGTTCAGATGATTTGCCGGCAGATGAAGACCATTCCGATGCTTTTGACGAGATCGATCTGGGACGTGAATTTCAAGACTATCTGGATCCGGGATATCGCACACAGGAGTTTGAACACAAAGAAGATGCCCCGAGTTTTGAGCAATTTCTGTCGAGCTCTGAGACACTGACGGATCATCTTGAATGGCAGCTCGGCCTCCACAATATTGCTGAGGAAGTTGAAGAAGCAGGTATCTGCGTTATCGGAAATCTTGACGAATACGGGCGCTTGAATGCGACGGATGAGGAACTCGCTGAGATGTGCGGTCATCCTCTTGAGGTAGTCGAAGAAGCGCGTGAGGTCGTCAAACGTCTCGATCCTGTCGGATGCGGAGTCCGTGACGTTAAGGAATGTTTGCTTGTGCAGCTGGAAGTACGCGGTGAAGCGGAAAGTTTAGCGTCAAATCTTGTCGAGAATTACTTTGAAGATATGCAGCCTCACCGGCTTCAGAAACTTTCAAAGGCCACAGGAATTGATCTTGAAACTCTCAATAAGGAGATCGAAAAGATCCGCGTTTTGAATCCGTATCCTGGTAAAGAATACTCGACCGAGAAACCGATCTATGTTTCCCCTGAGATATATATTGAAAAGGTTGAGGGTGACTGGGTGATCTATTTCACGGACAATGGCAGTCCGCGGCTGCGGATCAGTCATACATATCAGCAGCTGCTTGACAAGGAAGATACCAATCGGGAAACAAAGACCTTCATTAAAGACAAAGTCCGGTCGGCGGTTGACCTTTTGAGAAATATCGAACACCGGCGACAAACGATCTACAGGGTGGTCGAATGTATCGTTCATAAACAAAAAGGATTTCTCGAAAAGGGTGTAGAAGAGATCAAACCGATGATGCTCAAGGATGTCGCAGAGGAGATCGGAATGCATCTTTCCACGGTTTCGCGTGTGGTCAATCGAAAGTACGCGCATACGCCCCAGGGGGTGATTGAACTTCGGAGATTTTTCAGTGAAGGTATGCTGAACGAAGACGGTGAAGAAGTTTCGACACGGATCCTCAAGCTGAATCTCAAAAAGATAATTGAGGAAGAAGATTCGCGAAAACCGCTTACCGACGATAAGCTTTCAAAGCTTTTGGCAAAAGACGGAGTCAAAATATCCCGGCGAACGGTTGCCAAATACCGGGATCAAATGAATATTCCGGGATCGAGGGAGCGAAAAACAGTTATTTAACGATCTCTATTTTTCAACCGGAAACTCGGTTTTACTGCGAGCAGGTTCTTTTTAAACATATAAACACGTTAACACGAGGTGCATCACATGAACTTTGAATATACCGGCAGACATCTGGAAGTTACCCCCGCGATCAAATCTCACGTAGAAGAACATTTTGACCGGATAAAACATCTTTTCGGAAAGGAAGATAATCATGCTCATATCATTATTGAGGTAGAACACGGACAGCACCGTTCGGAAGTTGTCGTAAAATGGCGTAATCAGGTTTTGGCGGCAAATACGACGGAAGATGATATGTACCACTCACTCTCCCAAACGATTGATAAGATAGAGAAACAAGCACTGAAAATTAAGAATAAGGTGATCGACCGTTCACATAAGGCAAAGAAGGTCGGCGAAATCGTCCCTGCCGCTGACCAAACTGAAAGCGATTAAATTTTGCTTGTTAGTTGGTTCCGTTGACGATTTGCGATTTGTCAATATACTTCATACTTTTTTAAGCCACCAATATAGTTTTTAGAAAATGGATCCGGATGCGAAAAAGAAACGGAGCATCTCTGTTGATGAGTTTTTTAGAGAATGTCCTTCGGAACTGAAACTCGAACTGCCAAACTGCGGAGAGGTCAAAAAAAGCTCGCGGATCGATTCTCCGGAAGTTCAGCGGTTGGGGTTGGCACTTTCCGGATACACGGAGTATTTGCGGAAGGGTAGAATCCAGATGATCGGCGACAGCGAGGTTTCTTTTCTCGGTCAGTTGGAGTCCGCAAAGAGAATTCAGGCGCTTGAAGGTCTGCCTTTCGAGTCAATATCCTGCATCATTGTTATGGGCGGCTTGGCCGTTCCAAACGGGCTTGCTGAATTTGCACGGATCTCGAATACGCCGGTATTTACAACGTCTCAGGAGTCTTCATCAGTTTTTTCTCTGGTTACCACATTTCTAAAAACAGCGCTCGCTGAGCAATCGACGATTCACGGCGTTTTTCTCGAAATGTATGAACTCGGCGTTTTGATCACAGGGGAGTCCGGTATAGGCAAGTCTGAGTGTGCATTAGAACTTATCTTAAAGGGGCACCGGCTTATCGCAGATGATGCGGTTAAGATAATAAAGAACGGAAATAAACTTGAAGCTGAATCTGCGGAAATTACAAAAGATCTTCTCGAGATACGAGGCCTGGGAATAATCAATGTCAGAGAGGTTTTTGGCGAGAATGCTGCGGGAAATTGCAGAAAAGTCGACCTTTTGATCGAACTCAGACGCCGGGAAAACGAGGGCGAATCAGATCGGCTCGGTACAGAAATGAGGCGGGTGCCTGTTATGGGGACCGAGATCCCGGCATATATACTTCATTTGCGTCCGGGACGAAGCGTATCTGCTCTAATTGAAACTGCGGTAAGAATTTATTTGCTGAATGTCTCGGGTAAACGACCGACGCGGGAATTTATCAGGAAATACAATGCTGCCGTTAGCGGTAATTCCTGATTTTATATAAAATACTCAGTTAAGTATGGCGACGATTACCACCATCCGATCCGAAAATCAAAACTTTATCATCGTGACCGGGTTGAGCGGATCGGGGATGTCTTCGGCGACAAACGCTTTTGAAGACCTAGGGTATTTTTGTGTCGACAATCTGCCGATAACGATGGTTTCGACTTTTGCCCGACTGCTTATTCCGAACGAAGAAGAAGTCGTAGCGATCGAAAAGGCGGCACTGGTCATAAATATCCGGGAACGTCATTTTCTGCACGATTTTTCCAGCGAGATCAAAAAATTAGAAAAGAAGAAGATCGTACCGTTCGTTTTGTTTTTTGAGGCGAAAGACAGTGTACTTCAGCGGCGTTTTAGCGAAACACGGAGACCGCATCCAGCCGATAAAGGAAAAGGGCTTTTGGCGGCGATACAGGCCGAACGAGATGCAATGAGCGAGGTCAGAAAAAGTGCCGATCTAATTATCGATACTTCTGATCATACCGTTCATACGCTAAGGAGGATGCTTGTCAAAAGATTTGGTGCGACGAAAGATGGTGTTCCGCTGCAGATCCAGCTAATTAGTTTCGGACACAAACACGGTGTTCCCCGTGATGTTGATCTTTTGTTTGACGTTCGTCATCTCCCAAATCCGTACTTTGAGAAAAAACTGAGGAATTTGCCCGGAACGAATCCTAAGGTTGTCGGTTTTCTTGAAGATCAGGAAGAGGTTTTGGAAACTATTCGGAGATTTACGGAGTTGCTTATCTACCTGCTGCCTTTGTACAAGCGCGAAGGTAAATCTTACCTGACAATCGGGATCGGATGTACCGGCGGAAGACACCGTTCTGTAATGACGGCAGAAACGATCGCGCGGAATTTGGGTGAAGAAGGATTCGAGGTTTCAGTAGTCCACAGGGATATTCAAAAGTAAGGATGTAATTGGTTATGAATGAAAAAATCGGAGGAGTGATAGTTTCCCACGGACAATTGGCAAATGAGTTGCTTGCAGCGGCAGAACAGGTTGTCGGAGACCTTAATCATATCAAGTCTGTCTCGATCGGCTGGCATGATAATGTCGAAGCTGCACAGGATGAGATCGAACGTGCGATAGATGAAGTTTCACGAGGAAAGGGCGTTCTGCTCCTTACCGATATGTTTGGGGGCACTCCAACTAATATCTCTGCGATGTTTATAAAAGAGAACGAAATCGAAGTAGTGACCGGAGTCAATCTGCCGATGGTTGTGAAATTGGCTACTGAAAATTCTGAAATGAGTTTATCTGAAATGGCAGAGGTTTTGGTTACACAGGGAAAACAATCGATCTACCGGGCGGTTGGCCTTCTTGAACCTCAGAATTTGAAGAAAGATGCTCAAAGCAGAACTTAGGATCGTGAATCGCCTAGGCCTTCATGCCAGGGCGGCTGCCAGGCTGGTACGCTTGGCCGGCGGTTTTAGCAGTTCGATCATGCTTTTCCGGCCTGATACGAATGCGCAGGCGAATGCAAAGTCGATACTCAGCGTCCTGGCGCTTTCTGCGGGGCAAGGGACGGTGATTAATATCGAGATCGATGGTAATGATGAGTCAGACGCGATGAACGAAATCACCAACCTCTTTGAGAGCGGTTTTGGCGAACAGAGCTAGGAACCGAGGTTAGTAAGGAAAAAAGGTGAATTAAAATGGGTGCAGAAGACAGATATTTTCCGGGAAAGGGCAGAAAGATCGGATTGGTGGGGGTGCCGCTAGGTTTCGGAGCCGAAACAAAAGGCAGCGAACTGGGGACAACTGCGATAAGACTCGCAGAATTCCGGGGGAATGACCTTGCGGGACACATCGGGAGTTTGGGTTATGAACTCGTCGATCACGGCGATATTCAGATAATTCCGCCGGCTGGAAAGAGCGAAGCCGACGAAAATCCAAAACACTTTAACGAGATACTGACCTCATGCAGGGAAATGTCAAAAGCCGTCAAATTGATCCTTGCTGAAGATCAGATGCCGGTTATCCTGGGCGGCGATCATTCGATAGCCGCCGGAACATTTTCCGGGATCTCGAGCTTTTTTAAGGAACGGGACGAAGACATTGGGCTGATCTGGTTTGACGCTCATGCGGATATGAACACTCCCGAAACCTCGCCGAGCGGAAACAGTCACGGGATGCCGCTGTCGGCTTTATTGGGAAAGGGGGCGCCGGAACTCGTGGAACTTGAGGGATTTTCACCAAAGCTTAATCCACAATTCTGCGCGCATATCGGCGGAAGAGACCTGGATCTCGGAGAAAAGCGGCTTATCCGTGAACTCGGGATGCGGGATAATTTCTTTACAATGAGCGATATCGATAAAAGAGGTATGCTGGCTTGTGTTAAGGATGCAATTGAAATTGCATCACAGGCAAAAGCCGGATTTGCTGTGACATTTGACGTGGATATCATCGATCCGCGGTTTGCGCCCGGATCCGGAACGCTTGTTCGCGGCGGCATAACGTATCGTGAAGCGCATCTTGCTCTGGAAGTTATATATGAGTCCGGAGGGACGCGGTCTTTTGAAATAGTTGAAGTAAATCCAATGTTGGATCGAAGCAATATTACGGCCAAGTTGGCAGGGGAACTGATCCTTTCAGTTTTAGGAAATACGATCCTTTAATCATCATATGGAAAAAATAAGAATTGGAATTGTTTTTGGAGGCCGGTCGGGAGAACACGAGATTTCCGTCCGTTCTGCGACTACGGTGATCAACAAGATCGATAAGGACAAGTACTTTGTTGTGCCGATCGCCATTGATAATTCAGGCGCCTGGCTCAATCCTGTCGAATCACTGGAGCTTTTGCCGGAAGCTACAAAAGAACTCCTCAGAGACGATTTTCCCGGCTACCCAAAATGCAGTGTTGGAATTCTTGGCGACACCAGGTTTCCCGGTCTCACACTGCTTGATGATGCAGAAAACGGGGATCGGCTTTACCCGCTTGATGTTGTATTTCCTGTTCTCCACGGAACCTACGGTGAAGACGGTACGATCCAGGGGCTTTTTGAAATGGCCGGAATTCCTTATGTAGGATGCGGCGTTTTGGCGTCTTCGGGCGGAATGGATAAGGTCGTAATGAAAACGCTTTTTCGCGATGCAAATCTTCCGATCTGTGAATACGTTTGGTTTCTAAGAAGCGAATGGGAGCAGAATCAGAATCTTGCGATCAGTCAGGTAGAAACAAAACTCGGCTATCCTTGTTTTGTGAAACCGGCAAATCTCGGGTCTTCCGTCGGTGTTACAAAAGCGGTCGATTCAGAGACGCTTCGAAAGGGAATCGAGCTTGCTGCCGAATATGACCGAAAGATCGTTGTCGAAGAACATCTTGACATGCGGGAGATCGAATGTGCGGTAATCGGCAATGGTGAGCCTAAGGCGAGTTTACCCGGTGAATATATTGTCCACGATAAGGAAAAGAAGTTTTTGGATTACACGGAAAAATATGCCGGAACGGGCAATAATGAATTTATCGTGCCTTCGCTGATCTCACCTGAACTTACGGAAAAGATCAGGCAGATGGCGATCGAAGCATTTAAGGCAGTTGACGGATCTGGTTTTGCCCGTGTGGATTTCTTTCTCCGGAACGATACGGGTGCGTTGTTTGTCAACGAAATCAACACGATCCCCGGTCTTACCGATGCCTCGGGATTCCCAAAAATGTGGGCGGGAACCGGTATGGATTTTTCGGAAGTTATTGATGCGCTCGTTGGATTTGCATTGGAAAGAAGCAAAGATAAGCTCAGGAACCGAACAAATATTTGAAGCGCAGGTTTTCAGCGATCCATGAAAACTAAGCGGCGGGAATTTCCGCCGCTTAGTTTTTTGGAGCGTTATAGCCCTTTCGGGTTCGAACATCCAGACCTTTGTCCGCGACTTTTAGTTCGATTTCACGCCATTTCCCGTCTTTACTGTCGTTTGCCGGATAATAACCCAGCGTGTACTGAACGCCAAGTTCCTTAACAATGTTTTCAAATGCATCCCTGAGCTCTGCGCCGCCCGGAGTTTTTACAAAGATCCCGCCGCTTTTCTCTGCGAAATTCTTTAAGACTCCTTGATTTTGCATTCTCTCCTTTCCTCCGGTCTGTAAACCCGTCATATCAACCGTATAGATCAGAGCGTTTATTCCAAGCGCCTCTTTCAGGGCCTTGTCGCTGGAACGTCCGCTGCGTGTATCGGCTCCGTCTGAAAGGACCACGATCGCTCTGCGTTTTTCCGGCCGTTTTTCGAGCGCCTGCGCCGCTTCATAAATCGCGTCGTTGAGTGCAGTCCAGCCCGAAGCCTTTAGGTCAAAAGCACGAAAGGACAAGTCGCGCAGATTTGAAAAATCCTGGACGAGTGAAACCTTCGAATCGAAATTGTATACGGCGACGTGATCATCAGTCCGGATTCCCTCGAGAAATTTGATCGTCGCCGAGCGTGCAAGACTAACCCGCTGCTCCATGCTACCGGAAGTATCGATCAGTATTACCGCCGCGAACGGTGTATCCTCCGTCTCGAAAAATGAAATCTCCTGTTTTTTTCCGTCTTCAAAGATCTCAAACCGGGATCGATCTAATCCGGAAACGGGGATGCCATTTCTATCTCTTATCGTCGCGTTCAATATAACAAGAGATGAATCGACAGAGATCACATCTTCATCCTGGGCTATTGCGGGAAAGTTTAAGGCAGCGAAGAGCACGGAAAGAATTAAGACATGAGATTTAAGCGATGAGAACAAGCTGGATCGTAAAAATAAATGCATTAACCAATATAAGGACTGATCAATCTTTTCCAAACCGCAGAAATTTAACAAGTTTCAGAACTGCGTTTGTGCTTTGTATTGCTACTACCGAAATGCTGTGGCGCGACGTTTTCTTTATCTCGTCCAGAAGTGTAACGGTATCTTCCCGTAAGGCCTGAACCGCCAGAAGGATCGATTTTGGCGGGTTGACCTTCTCTTTGTCCTTATCAGCTCGGAGTTCTTTTCGGATCTTTTCGAGCAGATCTTCAACCTGAGAGAGTTTTTCCTTATCCTCAGAGGTCAGCTTGTTATTTTCCTTAAATGAGGTCTCGATCTCTTCTGTTAGTTTTACAACTTCCTCGCTTCTTGCGACGAGTTCCTTAAAATCCTCTTTTTGGTCCTCGATCCTCATCTCGATCATCTTTTCTTTAATGCTGTCGGGAAGAGGTTCGTTACGCTGACAGTACGAGTTCTGCGCGCCTGCAAACAGGACGAACACAGCAAAAGCTGACACGACAATGAAGTTGAAGCTGAAGTTATAATATCGAATCATCGAAATATTTCGTTTAAGGTCTTCTTTCGTCTTCCGACAGATCGCCGGTGATATTTTGCACCAGCTCGGATAAAAACTCATCTTCGGCAATTCCGGAACTTTGAAGTGTTGACCACTCTGTGAACAGCCCGTTTCCGGAGCGCCCTTCGACCTTTGCGGTCACATATACGTTGTTTTTTATTCCGTCAAGAGATTTTATCTCGATGGTCAGGCTGAACCTTCCTCTTGTCCAGGTCGAATCCGTGTCGGGAACTTCGGCATATCTGTTCAGCTCGGTTTTTGTCAGGATCGCACCTTTGGAGAAAGTGAACGGCTGCGTAACGATAAGACCGTCCTCAAAACGCGAGGCGGCTTCATCTATTATCAAACTCTTGTTTTTCAGCTGTTCAACGACTGTTTCGATCAGGACATCCCTGCGGGAATTAAGCGGGTAAGGATTTTCGAGCAGTTTCCTTACTTTTGTTTTATCCTTGCCCCAGCTAAATGTGCTGGCGGTTTCGTTACCCGTCTTTGACGTGCTTGTTTGCTCTTTTATCGTATTGGTTTGCTTATCGATACCCTTTTGAGCAAAGGAATAACCTGCAAAAACAAGAATTGCGGCCGGGATCAATAACAAATTCTTCATAAGGAAATGCTCCGTGAAAAAATCTCTTAAACTGTAGTTTAGCTTAATAAAACCGACGTTACAATTCTATGATGTCGAAGAAAAAATGTGAGTTGTATTTGCAGAAAAACCGACTCTGAGGTGCAGTTACTTAAGACGCGGTGAATCAAAGCTCAAACCGAAGGGGCGATCTTGCCGAGGTTTTCCGAGTACCATTCGATCGTCTTTATCAACCCTTCTTCCAGTGTGAAGCGAGGCTGCCAGTTCAGTTTTCCCTTGACTTTATCAGATGATAAGAACTGGGCATCTATTTCTCCATCGATCTTGCTCTGTAGTTTCACATCGGGTTGGAGCGTCCCTTCCTGTCCGAGAAGCCTGATGATCGTATTTGCGAGATCAAGCATGTTTACCGGATTACCGGAGCCGAAGTTAAATGCCTCTCCTTTGGAAAGTTCAATATTTTCAGCCAGCAGAAGATAGCCAAGAGCGATATCTTCAGAAAATATAAAATCTCGGACAGGGGTTCCATCAGACCTGATAATAGGTGCTTCGCCATGAAGGACTGAAATTATGGTTCCCGGAATAATACGGGAAAGGTTTGTATCTCCTTCACCGTAAATGTTCGCCGACCGGGTAATTGTTACGGGAAGGTCAAACGTCGCAGCGTATGATTGTGCGATGAGATCGGTACACGTCTTCGAAACGTCATAGGGAAATAATCCCTGAAGCGCAAAATCTTCTTCGTATGGAAGATCTTTATGAGAACCGTAGGCCTTGTCGCTTGAAGCGACAACGATCCTTTTCACGATCGGATTTTGGCGGCAAGCTTCGAGGAGGCAATAAGTTCCGCGAATGTTTGATTCAAAAGTTGACAACGGGGAACGATTGGCGACGCCGACAAGTGCCTGAGCGGCGAGATGAAAAACGGCATCGATCTCGTTTTCGTTGAGGATCCGGGCCATCAGGTTCAGATCATCAACCGAGCCCCGGATCACGGTTACTTTATTGCGGAGTCCGAGCAGATCAAGTGCATTTGGGTGTGTCTCGTCTCTCTGAAGACAAAAGACATTGGCTGAGTTTTCAACTAATTTTCTCACGACGTGAGCGCCTACAAAACCCGCTGCACCGGTGACAAATGCGTTTCTGTTTTTCCAAAACATAATTTACCAAACTTTCCAGAGCGCATTTCCGTCGCTCCACATTTCATTAAATTCGAGATTGTCTTTGTATGTATCCATACACTTCCAAAAACCGCGATGCTTAAAAGCTGACAACTGATCCATTTGCGCAAGCGATCTGAGCGGAGCCTGCTCGAGAACGCAGTCCTCGTCAAGATGATCGAGGATCTCTTTTGTAAAGACGAAAAAGCCGCCATTTATCCACTCTTGAATTCTCGGTTTTTCCTGAAAATCTTTGATCAGATCAGTGTCATCGATCTTCAAAATTCCAAAGTTTGAATATGGCTGAACCGCTGTTAGTGTGCCGATCGTGGTGCGGCTTTGATGAAAATCTATCAATTTGTTCAGATCGATATCAGCAAGCCCGTCTCCGTATGTTACGCAAAACATTCGGTCTTCTTTCAAATGATCTTCAATAAGTTTGATCCGACCGCCTGTATTTGTATCGAGACCGGTGTTTATGAGCGTAATTGTCCAATTTTCTTGGCCTGGCCGGTATTTTATCGTGACCGCATTAGGAACCTCCGGAGAGGTCTTTACAGGTTCTGAACGTTCGATAAAAAACTCGCGGATCTGGTCGCCGAGAAAACCGAGACACAAAACAAAGTCGTTTAGCCCTGCGCTCGAATAGGTTTTCAGGAGATGCCAGAGAATCGGCTTTCCACCTATCCTGACAAGTGCTTTGGGTACACTTTTTCCGTGTTCGCCAAGCCGGGTCCCTCTTCCGCCGCATAGAATTACAGTCTTCATTCAGAAACGTTTTTATCTTCCCAGATCTTCGCGTATTTAAGGAATACACTATATGCGTTAAAGATCGCTATTATCAAACCGGGGATCCCGTCCCGAAATCCCTGTTTCGCTACGTAACTTCTGAGAAACGCAAACACCGGGTTAAAAAATAACCCGAATCCGCCCACTTCGCGGCCGTTTTTACGGTGGTATTCCGCAGCAAGTGTTGTATAAGAATCAAGGACGCGGTGATGTTCACTAAGTTTTTTCTTTGTGTAATGAAGCAGCTCACCTTCAAGCATTTCGGTTTTTCCGTTCACTCTCGCAGTTTCGTGAGGAGAGACGCCGTCCCAATAGCTTTTATCGGCGCGGTAAAGTCTCATTTTGATATCCGGATACCAGCCGGAATGTTTGATCCATCTGCCCAGATACCAGGTTTTTCGCGCCATCCTGAAACCCTCCGGAAGCGACTCATCGGCGCGTTCCTTCAATCTTAGGATCGAATCCTTTAATTCGGGTGTTACTCTTTCATCCGCATCGATCCAAAAGATCCATTCGTGGCTGGTTTTTGAATCGGCAAAAATGTGTTTGTCTTTATAACCTTCAAACTTTTTGTTAAAGATCTTGTCCGTGTATTTCCGGGCTATCTCTACGGTTCGATCTGTCGAATCGGAGTCGACTATAACGATCTCGTCAGCCCATGAAACCGTCTCGCAAACATCGGCGATATTTTCTTCTTCGTTGAAAACAATGATCTTTGCGGATATTTTCACCGGATTATTTTCTCAAACAAAATTCAAAAAACAAAAGCGTTAACAAAAAAAGATCCCGGCCATATCGATCGGGATCAAAGGTTTTTGTAAAAGAATCTGATTCTAGTTGCCGGTTCGCCGCGGCGAATCAATAACAATGTTATTGACAGCGAATGTCGTGGATGTCGCGCGCTGAAGATCGGCGAGAGCTTTATTGTAATCCGTCTCCGCTCTGATCTCTGCATTACGCGCGTTTGTCAGGGCATTTTCTCGCTGAAACAGCAGAAAAGTGGTTGATCTTCCAGCAGCGAAAAGCTGACGTTCGCCGGCAAGCTGAATTTCTGCGTTCTCACGGGCCCGGCGCGATGTCAACACCCGCTGACGTGATGTCTCAACCGCCTGAACCGCATTTCTTACTTCGGCGATAACAACCTGCTCCTGTGACCGCTCTTGAGCTGCGATTCTTTCGGACTGATATTCAGCGGTAGCAAGATCAGCTTTTGCGGTCTTATTCCTTAACGGAAAAGAGATCGTAACGCCTGCCGAGAAGGTTCGGTAATCCGTGCTGAAAAGATTCGAAAGAGACTTTCCGTATCCTCCGACAAATGCCGGATTGACACTGACGCCAGCCTGGCCGTCGGCCGTTGTACCGGCCAAACCGTCAAGCGAAAAACTGGTGTTAAAATCGATCTGTGGTTTTACTTGGTTTTTGAAGTATTCAAGATCGATCTTGTTGATCTCGCTTTGAAGCGAAAGATTCTGAAGTTCGGGGCGGTTTGCTACGGCATCCCGCACGGCGGCGGTCAGATCGACAGGATCATCGCTAAAAACCGGCGTATCCGTCGGAACAAAACTCTGCGACCACTGCGGTGAACTTATGTCTTTCAGCAGTAACTGTTTTAATGTATTTTCCGTGATCGAAACCTGCTGCGAAGCCAGAAGAAGATCAGACTCACGGTTCGCAAGTTCCGTTGTGACCTCAGCCTTTTCAAGAGGAGCCGCCGCACCGGCCGCAATTCGTGCTTCCACCTGGCGCAGGTTTTCCTTGGATAGATCCAGATTTGCCATACGATTTTGCTGATCTCGCAGAGCGAAAACCAGATCCCAATACGCCCGCTGAACCTGAGCGATCACTTCAATTGTCCGTCTTCGGAAATCCGCATCAGATTGTGCGATAACCTTTTTCTGAATCTTGATCTGGCGGCGTGTCTGGTCGATCTGACGATTCCGAAGGATCGGCTGCGTAAACGAAACACCGAGCCTTGATGTAAATGAAGGGTTTAAGGTCGAGGCCGTTGAACTCGTTCGGGTTCTCGTATTGTTGAAAAATACGTTGTAATTACCGCCGCCGGGTTTTATGAAATGACTAAAACTCGTATTTGCTGAAAACTGAGATTGCGATACGACACCTGTCGAATCGGCACCCGCAAAAATATTCGGCTGCGCCTGAACGTTATTTGAATAAAGCGGATTAATGGTGATGGTCGGGTCATAAAAGCCAAAAAGCGACCTCAGATTCGACTCAGCAATTTTAACGTCGCTGCGCGCCACCTCGATGTCATTATTATTTTGGAGCGCCATGCGAATCGCTTCATTCATCGATAAAGAACTCGTCTGCATGGCATTGACACCTACCCTCGCCAGAGAAGCCGGACGAGTTTTAGCTGAGTCGCCGGTTTCGATGTTCTTTGCGGCAGCAGATTTTTTGTCCGGATCGGCTGAATCGGAGACCACCTCGGATCGATCAACTACGGCCGTGTTCTTCGCGATCTGGATGTCTTCCTGCTGATTCTGAACTGCAGAAACGGGAACTGCGCAAAGCGCGAAGATGCAGGATAGAAACAAAGCTATCCGATAGGAAAATATCATTATTGAAAACTCCAAATTATTTATAAGCGTTTATTATATTTGACAACTGTAACTCAAGCATTTGTACGCTCGATTTTTTCCGTTTGTTTCAAAAAAAATATTCGCAAACGTGAAGAGAATTCATTTTCTCACATCGTTTTAATGCGTCAAACGGGGCTTTGAACTTTACTCCGAATTGGGTTATCGTCAAGCTTAATACAAATACATTTTGGAGGAACTTTTTAACGCAATGGGAGTAAAGGTCGCTATTAACGGTTTTGGAAGGATCGGGCGTAACGTAATGCGAACCGCGCTTGATGATGACAGTATTGATTTTGTGGGTGTGAATGATCTTACCGACACAAAAACTCTTGCACATTTGCTTAAGTATGATTCGGTGATGGGAAATCTCGACCACGAGATATCTTCAACGGAAAATTCGATTACCGTTAACGGCGATGAATTCCGTGTATTCAGTGAAAGAGATCCGGCAAATATCCCGTGGGACGAAGTGGGTGCCGAAATTGTTATTGAATCTACCGGGATCTTCCGTGATCAGGCGACGGCGGGAAAACACCTCGGCGGATCAGTAAAGAAGGTTATTATTTCCGCTCCGGGAAAAGATCCGGATGCGACAATTGTTCTTGGGGTTAACGAAGATGTATATGACGCCGAGAACCATCACATCCTTTCAAATGCATCATGTACGACAAACTGTCTCGCTCCTGTTGCCAAAGTTATCCACGAAAAATTCGGCATCAAGAATGCACAGATGACGACGATCCATGCATATACAAATGATCAGCAGCTGCTGGATCTGCCGCATAAGGATCTGCGAAGGGCAAGAGCTGCAGGTCTTTCGATGATCCCGACCTCTACCGGAGCGGCGAAAGCCGTAGCGCTCGTAATTCCGGAACTTCAAGGGAAGTTTGAAGGAATTTCGGTTCGTGTCCCGACTCCAAATGTTTCTTTGGTTGATGTTGTTATAAACGTAGAAAAAGAGACAACGACCGAGGAAGTGAACAGAGTTTTGAAGGATGCGGCAAATGAAGAGCTCAAGGGGATTTTAGGATTTTCAGAGGAACCGCTTGTTTCGATCGATTACCGTGGTAATTCGCATTCTTCGATCGTCGATGCCGACAACACTTCGGTGCTCGACGGAACGTCGGTGAAAATTCTTACCTGGTATGACAATGAATGGGGATATTCGTGCCGTGTTCGCGATCTGGTTAAGTTTATTGCTGATAAAGGCTTATAAGCTTTAATATAATGTGTTACAGAAGGTTGAAACATCACGTTTCAACCTTCTTTTTCAAATATGAAGAAATTATCGATCAAAGATCTCGACCTCAAAGGAAAACGCGTATTTATTCGTGTTGATTTTAATGTTCCAATCCAGGATGGAAGAGTATCTGACGACACGCGGATACTCGGCGCCTTGCCGACGATCAGATATGCAACCCAACACGGTGCCAAAGTGATACTTGCGTCGCATCTCGGAAGACCAAAAGGTGAGGTTGTGGAATCGTTTTCGCTCAAGCCGGTTTACGAATATCTATGCGGTTTGAGTGATCAACAGAATTCTGCCGGAGAGGGGGATTTTCAAAAAGACTCAGTGTTTTTTGCAAACGATTGCGTTGGTCCGACCGCGCGGGTATGTGTTGACAATCTTGAAAACGGTCAAATACTGCTCCTGGAAAATCTGCGTTTTCATAAAGAGGAAGAAGCAAATGATGAGGATTTCGCTCGCAAACTCGCCGATCTTGCGGATATCTATATTAATGACGCATTCGGAACCGCGCACCGCGCCCACGCTTCGACGGCGGGAATTACAAAATTTGTAGAAAATTCTGCTGCAGGTCTCTTGATGGAAAAAGAACTTGAGGTTTTGGGTAAAATTCTGGATGATCCTGAAAGACCGTTTGTCGCGATCCTCGGCGGAGCTAAAGTATCAGATAAGATACCAATTATTAAATCATTGATAGAAAAGAAAGTTAGCAAGCTGCTGATCGGCGGCGCAATGGCTTACACTTTCTTCAAGGCGATGGGTTACACGATCGGAAAATCGCTCTGCGAAGACGACATGATGGAGACCGCCCTTGAAGTTCAAAAGCAGGCGGAAGAAAACGGAGTCGAATTGATCCTGCCGACGGATCATAAAACAGTCGATTCATTTGATCCGCTCAATTCTCTTCGCGAAATGCCGATCGATTTCACTAACTCGGGTTTGGTTGGATTGGATATTGGAACGGAAACAGCCGTCATTTTTGAAAAGGCGCTTGAAGGTGCGAAAACCATTATTTGGAACGGGCCGATGGGGATGTTTGAAGAAAAGCCGTTTGATGAAGGAACCATTGCGATTGCAAATGCCGTGGCAAAAGCTACGGCAAATGGCGCATTCTCCGTGGTAGGCGGCGGAGATTCGGTTGCGGCGATAAATCAAGCCGGTTTGGCGGATAAGGTTTCGCATATTTCTACCGGCGGCGGCGCGACACTGGAGTATCTTTCAGGGAAAGAATTACCGGGAGTTGCCGCTTTGGATAATAGGTGATTTGATCAGAAACTTATGAGAAAACCAGTAATAGCCGGAAATTGGAAAATGTACAAACTGCATGATGATGCCGTCAACACTGCGGTTGAACTAAGATCATTGGTCGCGAACGTGACGCATTGTGAAGTAATAATCGCACCGGTGTTTACGGCGATCAAAACAGTTTCCGACAGACTGGAAGGCTCGAGCATAAGCGTCGCAGCACAAAACTGTTCGCAGTTTACAGATCATTCGGCAAATACCGGCGAAGTTTGTGCTGATATGATCAAAGATGTAGGTGCAAGCCACGTGATCGTCGGGCATTCTGAAAGACGTCAGTTTTACGGAGAAACCGACAAGTCTGTAAATGATAAGACAAAGGCCTGTCTGCATTTTGGACTTAAGGCGATCGTGTGTGTCGGCGAAAGCCTTGATGAAAGGGAATCGGGAAATGCCGAAAATGTTGTAAAAAGGCAGTTAGTTGGTGCTTTAGACGGTTTGACAGTTTCAGATATGGAACGTATTATTATCGCTTACGAGCCTGTTTGGGCAATTGGCACCGGAAAAACTGCCACGCCCGCACAGGCTCAAGAAATGCACGCATTTGTCAGAAAAGTCATCGCTGAACTGCAGGCAGGAGACGTTTCCGAAGCGGTTCGCATTCTTTACGGCGGATCGGTTAAACCGGAAAACGTCAGAGATCTGATGAGCGAAACGGATATTGACGGTGCATTGGTCGGCGGCGCAAGCCTTGAAGCGGAAAGCTTCGCAAAAATTGTAAATTATAAATAGGCCCGGAGTATTAAATTGCAAACGTTTTTATATATAGTCTTTTTTCTTTCTTGTATCATTTTGGTGATCTCGGTATTGCTGCAGCCCGGTAAAACAGATGCCGGAGCTCTGTTTACAAGCGGCGTTTCGAGTGCTGCGCTGAATCCGCGAGGAACGGCTTCAGTACTTTCAAAACTTACGATCGCAGCTGCGGCGGTGTTTATGTTGTCGGCGCTTTTCCTTTCTTTGCCTGCATTTACAGGTGATGTTTCGGTGCTTGATACGCAATCCGAAAAAAAATCGGCGGCACCTGCAAATACAAATGCAAATGTTGATGCAAATGCGGCAAATGCAAATACAGGAAATGTAAACGCAGCGGCAAATACGGAAGCAAAACCCGCGGAGGAAAAACCGGCAGCAAACACAGAAGCAAAACCGGCGGCCGATGCGGAATCCAAAGAAGCCGCAAAACCAGAAGCAAAAGCGGATCCGAAAACGGAAGAAAAAGCCCCGGAAAAGAAAGACGAAAAGTAAGTTCAGTTTGAAAATCAGTTTTTAGAAATTGCCGAGGTGGTGAAATTGGTATACACGCACGCTTGAGGGGCGTGTGGAGCGATCCATGCGGGTTCGAGTCCCGCCCTCGGCACCAAAAGATAAAAAAGACAGGGTGATTTTCCCTGTCTTTTTGTTGTTTAAAGGCATACTACCCGCTTATTTTGATGGTGATAGAAGACCTCAAGAACTCAACCGGCTATCTTCGCTCGATAAAGCTTGTAATTCTCTTCGTCAAAGCATACGAAAAGTAAACGTCTTATTATGTCAGTTTCGTAATATGAAACCGCGTCAAAGCCTATTTCACATGCGAGATCTTTTGGAAACTTATAGATTCCTGTGCTGATATTCGGAAATGCGATCGAGGTCAGGTTGCAGGAAGCTGCCAAATTCATTGAATTTATATAACAATTCCTGAGTTTGGTTTCTTCATCGGACTTTCCTCCATTCCAAACGGGTCCGACAGTATGAATAACGTGCTTACTCGGCAGTTTTCCGCTGCCGGTGATCACTGCTTCTCCGACATCACAGCCGCCCTGAGAGTTTCTGATCGCGATACATTCGTTTAGTATCACAGATCCGCCCTTTCTATGGATCGCGCCATCAACCCCACCGCCCCCGAGAAGGGAAGAATTTGCGGCGTTAACTATTGCATCAACTTCGATTTCGGTTATGTCACCCTTGATAACTTCGATCTTCATCGTTTAATGAACAAAATTTGCATCAACTGCCGTCAGCAGACGCAAGTTGATTGCAGGTTATTTATCCAGCAAATCTCGTATCAGCTTTCCGGTGCTGTCATAAACTTCGACCTTTGGCTCGTTATTCGAATCTACATAAACCCGCAGACGTTCCACGCCGTATTTGTCGCGGATAAACATGCCCGTCGCCCTGTCATAATCCTTTCCAACAAACATTCTCGGTGCAACGATCGGTTCACCGCCGTTTTGCTCCTTTAGATATTCCAGTTTTTGCTGATAGTTGAAGCCCTTTTTTTCAAGCATATCGATGGTTTCCTGGAGTTTGGGCATCGATAGTTTTTTATCCCTTTCCCAGATCTGCAGACCATAGCGGTTATCACCATTCTCTTTTGAATTTAACTGCATCTGCATCACCTGATCGTTCTTATATTGGTCGACTGAAAATACCAATGAAGCTCCCTCATCCTTATTTCCGCGATAAACGAGTCCGCCCACTTCGTCCTGCTCCTCGTTAAAGAAAATAATTCCCGGCGGTCTTTCTCGCTGCGGAAACTCATTACCGTCAAGCATTCCCGGATGCTGACTCGTTTTATTGCTTATCACCATTTTCAGCTTCCCGTCCGGCTCGACGACATTGATCCGTTTTACGGTTATTTCATCAAAGGTCTTTTCGGAATCGGAAAACTTAAAACCCGAAAAGAGCAGGAAAGCCAGAATCAGGGTTAAGGTTACGGAATACAACTTAAGTGCGAAATTCGTGTTTTTCATGGAATTTCATTTATCTCCTGATAAAAGAACGCGGATAGAGATGTTTATCCTAAAATAGTGATCAAAGCGGAATATTCCCGTGTTTCTTCGGCGGATTTGTATCCCTTTTGTTTTTCAGCAGATTTAACGCTCGGATCAGTTTTGGACGAGTGAATTTCGGCTCGATCACTTCATCGATAAAACCTCTTTGGGCCGCAACGTAAGGATTTGCAAACTTTTCTTCAAACTCGGCCTTTTTTGTTTCAAGCAAGGTTTTGGCGTCAGTGGTTTCCTTAAACTCATTTCTGTAAAGAATTCCGACCGCTCCGTCTGCACCCATTACGGCAATTTCAGCCGTTGGGTAAGCAAAGTTGATATCGGTCCGGATGTGTTTCGACGCCATCACGCAATATGCTCCGCCGTAGGCTTTGCGTGTGATCACGGTGATCTTTGGAACGGTCGCTTCAGCAAATGCATAAAGAAGTTTGGCGCCGTGGCGGATGATCCCGAAATGCTCCTGATTGACGCCGGGCAGAAATCCGGGCACATCTTCAAATGTGATCAAAGGGATATTGAATGCGTCGCAGAAACGAACAAAACGTGCGCCTTTGATCGACGCGTCGATGTCTAAAACTCCGGCAAGGAAGGCCGGCTGATTGGCGACGATCCCTACCGAATTTCCGCCCAAACGCGAAAAACCGACGACGATATTCTGCGCAAAGTGCTCCTGGGTTTCAAAGAAATAGCCTTCATCTACGATGTTGTGGATAATGTCGCGTATGTCGTATGGTTGATTGGAATTTTCCGGGACAAGAGAATTCAGCGATTCATCGCTTCTTTCAGAAGGATCATTTGTCGCAACAAACGGCGGATCGTCGACGTTATTTGACGGAATAAAAGAAAGAAGTTCGCGGGTCAAACGCAGGCAGTGTTCGTCATCTTCGGCGGCAAAATGGGCGACACCGGATTTTGCGTTGTGCGTCATCGCCCCGCCAAGTTCATCTTTTGAAACGTCCTCATGAGTAACAGTTTTGATCACATCCGGCCCGGTAATGAACATATACGAAGTGTCCTTGACCATAATGTTGAAATCGGTGATCGCCGGAGAATAGACCGCGCCGCCGGCGCACGGTCCCATGATACAGCTGATCTGCGGCACGACGCCGCTGGCAAGTGTATTCCGAAGGAAAATGTCAGCATATCCGCCAAGTGAAACGACACCCTCCTGGATTCTGGCTCCGCCCGAATCATTCAAACCGATCACCGGACAGCCCGTTTTCATTGCCATATCCATGATCTTGCAGATCTTTTCGGCGTGGGTTTCGGAGAGTGAACCTCCAAAGACGGTAAAATCCTGAGCAAATACAAAAACTTCACGGCCGTCTACAAGTCCGTGCCCGGTTATAACGCCGTCACCGGGAAATTGTTTTTCGTCCAATCCAAAATCCCGCGATCGATGTTCGACAAATTTGTCAAATTCTTCAAAGGAGCCTTCATCGAGAAAGAAGTTTATTCTTTCGCGGGCGGTCATTTTCCCCTGATCTTTTTGTTTTTTGATCCGGGCTTCGCCGCCGCCGAGTTCTGCGTTTCGCGATTTTTCCTTAAGCAGGTCGAGTTTATTTGTTGGTTCTGTGGTTTTTTCTGGATGCATAGTTTAATTTGTAAAATTTATCAATTCTTAGCGATCAGAGTTTAGTATATTAAACGGAAATTGCCGGCGTTTTATGAGATCTGTCAGGTTTTGTACCGCTTTCCGGACGCCGGTTTCGATTTTATTCGGATATTGATATCTTGCCGAATTTTGCCGATACTCTTCTTCATCGAGGACCTCAAAATTCATATCTCGGCTGACCAAAATATCTATATCGAGGTCAATATAATCCAAAACTCCATCTTCAAATACCGGCGGCATATTTACGTTACAATAAAAATTCCTGAACTCTCCGGAAGGCTCGTGAAAACGGAACACGTTGTACCATCGGTCAAGCCAGTAGTATTCGTAGGAAACCGTTCCTTTTCTTATTTTGCCAAGATCGGGATGGACGACCGCATTTTCAAATACACCGACAAACTCCAAAAGTCCGTTGTTTTCTGAGATCAGTTCGGCTTTCCAACTTCGGTGAAGACTCCCGTCGTATTTTCTTGTGTTTATGGTAACGATGTTTGTCAATTTACTTTTTGTGCGTTTTGTTCTCGGGTCAGAAATTCGATCAGCGCAGAATTAAACTCTTCGGGCTTTTCAAGATTAGAAAAATGTCCGGCGCCTTTAATAACGCTAAGCGTTGAGTTCGGAATCTCATTTTTGATCCTCTCGGCCGTTTCGACAGTTGTAAATTTGTCGTATTCACCATAAATGAGAAGAGTCGGAACGTTTATCTCTGAAAGCATATGATCGTGATCCTTTCTTTCGACAAAACCGCGAAGCGCCGCCGCGGCAGAGGTCGGGTCGCACCGCAAAAAATACTCTTCAAGATCATTAACCAACTCCGGATTATTCTCCTTGGTTTGATCGGATATAAGATTCGGAAGCATAACATCAACCAGGGCTTGCGAGCCGATCTTACCGAGTTTATCGATCAAACTGTATCTGTTTGGTATATTTTCAGCGGGTTCTCCCGAAGACGTCGTATCACAAAAAATAGCGCCTAAAAATCGCTCGGGATAAAGTCTGAGAAAATTGAATGTGACATATCCGCCCATTGAGAGACCGCCGATAAACGCTTTTTCGATGCCAAGACTCGTCAATAAATGGTTTACCTGTTCCGCGGCGCTCTCGAGTGATAATACTTCTTCGGATGAAGCTGAATTTCCGAACCCGGGGAGATCCGGCATAATGACGCGGAACCCCTTTCCTGAAATTGCCTTCGCATTAACCTCCCATATTTTTCCCGAAAGCGGAAAAGCATGTATCAGCACGAGCGGAATTCCGTGTCCGGTTTCGGTAAAGTAAAGTTGCGACATCTGAACATTTTACAATAGTCGGCGTTTATTAGCACGAATCCGGTTAGAGAGTATGATTATGGTCAAAATAATTCGCGCATGCTGTTTCGGGGAATCGAGTCAAAATCTGATTTATTCTCGCCGGCATTATTCCGAACCGGTTCGTTTTTGAACACAAACGGTATGCGTAATACAATCAAGACGTCCAAATTACTGAAGATACGGAATGGAATATAAACGAGAATGAAGAACGATTTTAACGAACGGGAAGCGAAACTGAAAAAGATCAGGGATCTGTTTCTCAGATTCCACAAAGTTTTACTTGATGACGACCGCGCAAAGTATGAACGCGAGCACGGAGCGGTAACAAGCGGACGTTTTCTCGAGATGCTTCTCGGTGATCCTAATTTTGCCTGGCTGCGCACGCTTTCGCAGTTAATTGTGAGGATCGACGAATCATTTGATCTCGACGACGGTTTATCAAACGAAATGCTTGACGGGTATTTTGAAGAGATCGGAAATCTGTTTGATGATTCGGACGAGTATCAGGATTTTAAGGAAAAGCTGAAACCCGCCCTTGAGTTTAATCCAAATGCGCAGATCTTAAAGGATCAGATAACAGAGGTATGGGGAAGCTATTCTGAAAATTCGGGTTAGCGTTCCTGCCGCAAGGTCAAAATCGAAAAGAGAGCCCGGTTTGTTTTGTCGTCAAACAAACCGGGCTCTCTAAGCTATAATTGGAGGAAGTATCCCTAGCTTCTTCCGCTGTTTTTCCAATCTGCCAAAAATGCGTCAAGACCTTTATCCGTAAGAGGGTGTTTTACGATCTTCTTAAAAACGCTGAACGGCACTGTCGAAACATCCGCACCGGCGAGAGCGCAATCCACGATATGCATCGGATGTCGGATGCTGGCGGCTAGAATCTCGGTCTCAAATCCGTAATTGTCGTAAATCTGAACGATATCGGCGATCAGATCCATTCCGTTTTGCGAAATATCATCAAGTCGTCCGATAAACGGCGAAATGTAACCGGCTCCCGCTTTGGCAGCTAACAGCGCCTGTGAAGCGGAGAAGCATAGGGTTACATTTGTTTTTGTTCCTTCTTCACTGAACAGGCGGGTCGCCTTGAGTCCATCCCAGGTTAACGGGACCTTGATCACCACATTGTCTGCGATCTTTGCCAATTCGCGTCCTTCTCTGAGCATCCCTTCGGTATCGACCGCGGTAACTTCGGCTGAAACATCGCCAGAAACGATGTCGCAGATCTCGGCGATTCGTTCCTTAAAATCAATATCACCTTCCTTTGCGACCAGGGAAGGATTTGTCGTCACGCCATCGATCAAACCCAGTTCGGCGGCTTCTTTGATCTCATCCAGATTTGCTGTATCAATAAAAAATTTCATTATGTTCTCCGTTGTATAGTGGTCTTAAAATTTATGATTGCTTAGAAACGCTATTGCGCAGTGTTCCGATGCCTTCGATCTCAACTTCGCATACGTCTCCATCGGTGAGTTGTGAAACTCCTGCAGGAGTGCCGGTCGCGATAAGATCGCCGGGATTCAATGTCATTTGTCTTGAAATGTATCGCACTAAAAATGGAATATCAAATATCATTTGAGATGTGCGTCCGTCCTGCCGGATCTCGCCGTTTACAGCGGTCGTGATACGAAGATCGGAGGTATCGAGCTTTGTTTCGATCAGCGAACCAACCGGGCAAAATGTGTCAAAAGATTTTCCGCGGGTAAACTGAACATCATTCTTTTGGATATCGCGCGCGGTGACATCATTCACACAAACATAGCCGAAAACATAATCAAACGGATCCGCCTCATCAGGGATATCTTTACAAGTGCGTCCGATAACGACACCAAGCTCCCCTTCGTGTTCAACCTGATCAGACTGCCCGGGAATCACGATGCTTTCTCCATCACTGATTAATGCAGACGGCGCTTTAAGAAATAATAGCGGCGCTTTTGGAACTTCATTTCCGAGTTCTTTTGCATGATCGGCGTAGTTTCTTCCGACGCAAACGATTTTCGATGGAGCAACTGGTGCAACTATTTCCACTTCGTCCAATGACAATGGCGGAGGGAAATCTGCCTCGAAATCGAGTTCGTCAAAATTTCGTGCGGCCGGATCGAAATGAAAGACATCATCATTCTGAATTGCGCCGAAATAGACAGTTCCGTCAAACCTGAATCTGCATACCTTCATATCGCTTAAAATGCTTCCTCGCTGACTGCTTCAGACGGCGGGCTTACATTGCCGAAACGGTCAGTGGCCGTCAAATAATAGTAATATGTTTGCCCTGACTGAACCTTTGAATCCTGAAATGTATTTGTCTTAAGAAGTTCGGGAGTTAGCAACTGCCAGTCCTTTTTCGCTTTTGAAGGATCGGTTGTGCGGTACAAACTGTACCCGACGACGTCTCTCTCAAGGTTTGTTGCAAAAAAGATCGATATTGAATTCGGCGCGGCTGCGATGGTTATCGATCCCGGGGCCGCCGGGGCAAAAGTATCCTTAGGAAGAAGTTTGATGGTATTGGACGCGGAACTTTCGATCGGCTGACCTTCGGCTCCTACGGAGACAGCCCTTACAAAATATGAATAAGAGATCTGAAATTCGAAGAATTCGTCGTTAAAAGAATTGACGGCGATCGGTGCGTCGTTGACCCTTTTCGATTCTTCGTCCCCTTTACTTCGGTAAATATTATATCCGAGAACGCTTGCCGGCTTAGTGCCGTCTTCGTTCATTTCAGGCGATTTCCAACTCAACCGGATCGCATCCTGGGTAACTTCGCCCGCTAAGGAACCGGGAGCGGCAGCTATTTTTGATGTGGGTTCGATCAGGAAAAAATTTGAAAATGCCGCCTTCTGTCCGGAAGCGTTTACAAACCTGATCGCATATCTCAGGCGAACCTGCTGGCCTGCAAACGCCAGTCTGTCCGAATATGTTTTATCCTTTAATGCGAAATCGGAATCGCTGATCGGGACCGAACCGATCAGCGTGCTGTTTGAAGCAAACTCTTCTTCTGTCAGCGAGAGCGGAGCGGAAAGTGGTTCTGCGAGACGATAAATGTCAGCGCGGCTGATATTCAGAGCATTCCCGCCAGCTGCGTTTCTTGCAGGCATTTGCCAGACAAGATAAATATTCGGCCCGACCTGCTGTCCCGATATCTCAACTCTTTGAGGAACTCTTTCAACCGGCGGCAGAGGAGGCTTTCGTTTTCCACAAGTGGAAAACAATAAAACGGAAAAGCCGAGAATTGCGGCGATGCTTAATTGTTTAATAAGCGGGTTGTTTAAGTTATGCATGTTAAACGACGGACTAAGCATACGTATAATCAGAGTATATACTGTCTTAAGTTTTGGTCCTTAACGAGATCACCCAGCCGCTCCCTGACAAAGTCTGCATTAATCGTCTGATTCTTCTCTTTAAGCTCGCTGCCCTGAAAGCTAATTTCTTCGAGCAGATTTTCAAGAAGTGTATGAAGCCGTCGCGCCCCTATGTCTTCGGTGGTTTTATTGATCTCCACGGTCATCTCCGCAAGCGTCGCGATCGCGTCTTCGGTAAACTGGAGATCGATTCCCTCGGTGTTAAGCAGGGCCTGATACTGCTTAATAAGCGAATTCTTAGGCTGTATAAGAATGCGCTTAAAGTCGTCCAGGGTTAAGGACTCGAGCT
Organism: Pyrinomonadaceae bacterium; assembly: GCA_041394785.1. Classification (GTDB taxonomy): domain Bacteria; phylum Acidobacteriota; class Blastocatellia; order Pyrinomonadales; family Pyrinomonadaceae; genus Aridibacter. The sequence continues at coordinate 83,989 of JAWKHO010000010.1, forward strand.
CAACCCGTATCGGAAAACGCCCCTGAAGTTCGGGGATCAGATCCGAAGGTTTCGAAACATGAAATGCTCCTGCGGCGAGGAAAAGTATGTGATCGGTGCTGACCATGCCGTACCGGGTGTTGACCGTGGTGCCCTCTACTATCGGAAGCAAATCCCGCTGAACACCTTCACGTGAGACGTCCGGTCCGTTCGCCCCGCTGCTGCTTCCGGCGATCTTATCGATCTCGTCAAGAAAAATAATTCCGGAAGATTCGGTTTTCTCGATCGCTTCACGGGTAATTCGCTCCATGTCGATCAGATTTTCCTGTTCCTCACGGAGCATGTAGCTGCGCGCCTCCGAAATCTTCATTCTTCGCCGGACGGTCTTGTTTGGGAACAAATTTCCGAACATATCGCCTAAATTGACGCCCATATCGTCCATTCCCTGTCCCCCGACAAAATCGATCATTCGGCCAGACCGGTCCTGGGTTTCGATCTCAATAACGCGGTCTTCGAGTTCACCGTTCCGGAGCTGCGTCCGAAGTTTTTCGCGAGTTCTCTTAAGGTTCGGCTTTTGTGAGTCGTCAATAACATCGATACTATTGTCATTTTCGAATTCCTGAAATCCGCCGGAGGAAGGCAGCAGTGCGTCAAGAATATCTTCTTCAACGTTTTGCTCGGCGCGCTCACGAACGTCTTCAAACGCTGACTGCTTGGTCATGTCGATCGCAATATCCATCAACTCCCTGACCATGCTTTCAACATCACGTCCGACATAACCTACTTCTGTGAACTTTGAAGCTTCGATCTTAATGAATGGGGAATTGGCCAGATAAGCCAGACGCCTGGCGATCTCAGTTTTACCGATACCGGTCGAACCGATCATCAGAATATTTTTTGGAAGAACATCGCGCGCGATCTCAGGGGATAGTTTTTGTCTGCGGATCCTGTTTCTCAACGCGACAGCTACAGCCCGTTTTGCTTTATGTTGTCCCACAACGTACTTGTCGAGTTCTTCGACGATCTGACGCGGAGTCAGATCATCCAGATTCGGCCGCTGCAGGAATTCCTTGATTTTACCGCCTAAAGATATTGCCATAGGTAAATTTCTGTACGTCAAAACGCTCAGAAGAGCTTATGATCATTGTACTTCTTCTAAAATAATGTCGGAATTTGTATAAATGCAGATCTCTCCTGCGATCCTGAGCGACTCACGGGCTATTTCCTTTGCCTCCATCTCCGTGTTCTTCATCAACGCGCGGGCCGCCGCCATCGCATACATGCTTCCTGAACCGACAGAGAGGATCCCCTCATCAGAAGCGATCACGTCGCCGTTTCCGGAGATCAGAAAAGCATCATTCCTGTCAGCGACGATGATCAGGGCTTCAAGGTTTCGAAGGTATTTGTCCGTTCGCCATTCCTTGGTCAGTTCGATCGACGCGCGTTCCAACTGTCCCTGAAACTGTTCAAGCTTAGCTTCAAACTTGCTGAACAGGGTGAACGCATCTGCCGTCGCACCCGCGAAACCAACGAGAACTTCATCGTTATAGATCCGGCGCACCTTTCTCGCATTGCCTTTTATTACGGTATCGCCGAGCGTAACCTGTCCGTCTCCTGCCATCGCGGCCTTATCTCCGCGGCGGATGAAAAGAACCGTGGTCGACCTGATTTTCGGTCTTTGTTTTCTTTGTTTCATAAACTATTGATAAATGATAAATCTTTAATATGAAATGCTCAAATTGACAGATACCTGTTAATGTTTGAACATATTCAGGTCTTAGGTTACCGGCGGTTAAGCAATAAAACATTTGGTCTGAATTAATTGGAACGCTGCAGAGTCAAATCGTGGTTTTTCCATATAATTATGAGGCGCTGCCGGCCGTAAATAGTTAGACCGATAGTTGGTTAATATAGTTTGGGCGAACCAAAACAGTCCGGCGAACATCCTGAAGTAATATCTGAGCGATTAAAGCGTAAATATGTCACAGCAAAAGGCTAAGGTGCGGTTAGGGATCGAAAAGCTCGTTTCCGAGAGGGCTAATTCCTTTAGGGGATCAAAAATAGGATTGATTTGCAATCAGGCATCGGTCGATCACAAATTTCGACATTCGGCAGACCGATTATTCAACCACACTGATATTGACTTGACGACACTTTTTGGTCCGCAGCACGGAATTCGCGGCGACGTCCAGGACAACATGATCGAAACGGCGCATGGGACCGATGAAAAAACCGATCTGCCGGTTTATTCGCTTTACAGTGAGACGCGCGAACCGACCGAAGAAATGGTGTCAAATCTCGATGCGATCGTTTTTGATCTTCAAGACATAGGGGGACGAGTTTATACATTTATCTACACGATGGCGAACGCTATGATCGGTTGTGCCAGATACGGAAAGAAAATGATTGTTTGCGATCGTCCGAATCCGATAAACGGGATTGATATTGAAGGAAATCTCCTTGAAGCTGGACACGAGTCCTTTGTCGGGCAGTATCCGATCCCGATGCGCCACGGAATGACGGCTGGAGAGCTTGCAAAACTCTTTAATGAGGAGTTTCGTATAAATTGCGACCTCGAAGTTATCGAAATGGACGGGTGGAAACGGGATCTTTATTTTGATGATACGGATCTCCCATGGGTAATTCCCTCGCCAAATATGCCGACGGTAGATACGACGATCGTTTTCCCCGGAACTGTTTATTTTGAGGGGACGCAGGTTTCTGAAGGCCGTGGTACGACACGACCGTTTGAATATGTCGGTGCTCCGTATATAGATCCGGATCTTTATGCCGATGTCCTTCAAACATTGCAGCTGCCGGGAGTAATCTTTCGGCCGACAAAGTTTTTGCCGACTTTTCAAAAGTTTCAGAACGAAGTTTGCGGCGGAGTTTTTGTTCACGTTACCGAGCGCGATATTTTTGAACCTGTCATTACGGGTATAGCGATGGTAAAGGCGATATTTGATATGTATCCGAATGAATTTAAGTGGAAAATTCCGCCGTACGAATACGTGTATGACAGGAATCCTTTTGATGTTATTGCGGGGACAACAAAACTTCGGGAGTCTTTTGAAAATGGTTTGACGATCGATGAGATAAAAGAAAATTGGCGTTCTGATGAGAATGCGTTTGCGAAAACAAGGCAAAAATATCTGATCTATGGCAACTGATGCTCTTAAAATGAGCTCGGCCGCCATTTCAGAATAGTGAAGACCTGAAAGTATCATTTAATAAGTTATGGATAATCAGTTTGTAATTGGTTTTATTTCGTGGCTGCTGCCCGGATATGGTCACATTCAGCAGGGAAAGTGGCGTCGCGGAATACTGATCGGTGCGACGATTTGGACAATGTTTATCGTCGCGATACTTAGCGGGGGCGCTTACTATCCGGGGTTTGACTTTAAGGACGGAGCTCTTCTTTATTTGCTTAACGCCTTTGCCAGATTGGGCAGCGGCCTCGGGGCCGTAATAAGCGTTATTATCGGAAATACTCCGCCGCTGGATGTTGCTTCGTGGGCAACGTTTGAATATGGAGGCAGGTTTCTTGAAGTCGCCGGACTTCTCAATTATTTAGCTGTGATCGATGCGTTGGATATTCACAGCGGGAGGAAAGAATGATCCATTTCCTTTATTTGATCGGTTTTGCCTTCTTTGTAGCGGTGGCTTTCGGAGCTTTTTTTGGCGGAAACACAAGAGAACGGATAGTTTACGGAGTGAAGGTTTTTGCGCAGTTCATCGGGATCAGTCTGATCATGGCTTGGGTATTCTATTTTCTTCCGTGGTAGTTCATGGCTTTATTTGAATCCGAAGCTCTTGTACTAAAAACCTATAATCTGGCGGATGCTGATAAGATCGTCGTCTTTTTGACACAGGACAGAGGACTGTTCCGAGGAGTTGCAAAAGGCGCTAAAAGGTTGAAAAGCAAATTCGGCGGCGGGCTGGAACCGCTCTCGGTTGTTCAAATCTCGTATTTCCAGAAGGAAGAACGCGAGCTGGTTTCGATTCAGCAGATCGAATTAATTCGGTCATATTTTGTGATCGCCAGTGATCCGGATTTCCTTAAAACATTCTCTTATCTGATCGACCTCATTATCGAGTTTGCTCCGCCGCACGAACCTAATGAACGTTTGTTCAAAATGGCGAGCGCGTGCTTACAATCGAGCTTCAAAACAAATGAAGACCTCGAGGCTTTGCGATTTTATTTCGAGTACTGGCTTCTGAAACTTGGCGGTTATTTGCCGGATTGGCATACGTGTGGCGTTTGCCGCCGCGAGATCGATGATTTCGAAACAGTTGATCTACGGATCGATTTCGATATTGTGTGCCGGAAATGTGAGTCCGGCCGTAAAAACACTACAGTTGCGGCGGACTCGAGAAGGCTGTTCAACATTGCGCAGAAGATCTCTCCGGACCGGTTTATCGAGCATGGGAGCGAAAGGATAGGCGATCTGAGAAATATTTCCGGGATTCTGCCGAAAATAGTTTCCCGAATTCTGGACAAAGAAGTATCAAGCCCGGCGGTTTAGTTGATTTCACAGATGCGAAGCTTTAGTTATCTTATTTCGAGGTATGTTCTGCAGGCAATTTTGCCTTACTTTGCTTTTGCCTGGCTGCTGCTGAGCGTGATCCTTTTTGTTCAGCAGGCAGGTCAGCATTCCGATGTCCTTTTCAGTTCCTCGATCCCATCTACATTGATATGGCAGTTGACGGTCGCTCTTGTTCCAAGTGTCATTGCGTTTACTTGTCCGGTTGCTGCTCTGATAGGGGTGATCATAGGTTTGTCTCGAATGCAGGGCGACAGCGAGATGACTGCGATCAGAGCGGCGGGAGTGGGTAATTTTCAGATTCTCGCGCCGGTTGTTCTTCTCGGTCTGCTTTTGTCGGTATTTGCGTTTACGGTAAACCTAAAGGGTGTACCGCTTGCTGCTCAGATTGTCAGACGTGTCGCCGTTCAGGCTGCGCTGTACAAACTTGAATCACCGATCGAGCCCGGGGTCTTCAACAATGAGATCGAAGGGTTTACAGTATACGTAAAAGATGGAGATTTGGCTCGAGGCACCTGGAAGAACATTTTTATTTATCAAAGCCCGAAAGAAGGAAACCCGGATACGCGTCTGATAACGGCAAAAGAAGGTCGAATCGATTCCTCTGATGACGACTCTGAGATCGTGCTCAGCGGCGCAAATGTTATCACGATTACAGATAGGCCAACCGCAAAGATAGCATCTGAACATGTAGATGATCTGCGTTTAGTAGTTAAGACAAAACGAGGAGAGCTTATCGAGCGTCTCTCGAAAGCTGATCAGGTACCTGAAGAAATGGGACTTTGGGAACTTGCCCAATATACCCGGAAGGTTGATGGCGCGGAGCGGATCGATTCGCAGATCCTGCTTCAGCGCCGCCTGCTTTTGTCGATAAGTCCCTTACTGTTTGCACTTATGGGCGCGGCTCTCGTTGCCAAATTTAATCGCGGCGGCAGGGGATTCGGGATCTTCCTGGCGTTGATAAGTCTGATCGCCTATTACCTGTTGGGGCTTCTTGGAGAACAATTGGCGCGTACGCAAACGATTTCGATCCTGAGCGCCTTTTTGATACCGCTGGTTACAAGCGTTCTGGTAATTTCGTGGCTGTTTCTGTCACAGCGGATTCGAATTGCAAACAGCAGGTTATTTGGTTCCGCTTCAAAAGTATTCGCGCGTGTTAAGGATAACTTCAGTAAACCGAACAGTTTATCGAGAAGAAGTTCATATATTGATCTAACAACAGGGATCCTGGATCTCGACCTGGTTTGGAACCTTATAAAGAACTATTTGCTCACGTTCGGATTTCTCACTTCGATATACCTGCTTTTTACCGCGTTTGAACTTTGGAAATTCGCCGGGAAAATGACGGGTGGTGTGTTACTTCTGATTACGTATTTGATCTATCTGATCCCGTTCATTTATATACAGATCGCACCTTCTGCTTTAATGATCGCAACGCTTGCGACGTACATCATCAAATCACGTCAAAATGAGATCGTTACATGGACCGCAGCCGGGAGGAGTGTTTACAGACTTCTCGTTCCGTGTTTTGTTTTTATGCTTGTAATTGGTGCGATAAATTTTACGGTGCAGGAAACGTTTTTGTCGTTGACTAACCGGAAGCAGGATGCCCTGCGGCAGCAAATACGGAGCGGAAACAAGGCTAATAATTCTCAGGAACGCAGTTGGATCTCTGTCGGAAACAGGATAATTTCGTTCCAAAATGCGTCCGATAACGATAAAACAATCCTAAAAAACATCGAAATCCTTACGTTTCATGAGAAAACCCGAAACCTTACATCATTAACGAAAGTCGAAAAAGGGCGCTTGTCAGACTTCAAAATCAATTTTTTATCAGAACCGGTGACGATGACTTTCGTTTCTGATCCGGGAGATGATCCGCGGCCCGGCCGGTCATTGTCTGATGAAATAGGGATCATCATCACAAAACCAAGTCACCTCAGCATCAGTGAAACCTCCCGAAAGATAAAAGACAGCGGCTCTGAATCAGACAAGCGTACATATGAGATCTCGCTTTATAAGAAATACTCAACGCCGTTTTTGCCGTTCATCATTACTCTATTTTCCGCTCCGTTTGCATTGAGTCTCAGCAGAAAGGGAAATGTCGTGACCCTCGGTTATGCGGTAGCGATCTGGTTGTTATTTATGGGAATAACAAATGCCTTTGAACAATTTGGTGCAAGCGGATACTTGTCGCCCGGGTTTTCCGTTTTTGGTCCTCTGGTCATCTTTTCGATCGTGGGAGTTTATCTTATTTCGAGACTTCGGACGTAGAATTCGGGGAACATAAAGGGCTGAATGCCTTTAACCCTTTGTTTGTCGGCAGAACCAGCTTGTTGTCAATTGAGATCGGAGAACTTACAAAATAACCTTCGTCGGGAGCCGTGATCCGGTTAACAATTTTACCGTTTTCCAGATCGATCAGCAGGACCTCGCTGCTGCCGACACTTAAGAATGCAGCTGTCATTCCATCAAGATAGGCATTGCCAAGAAGTCTTCCGGAAAGTTTTCGTTTCCACACTTTCGCACCGTTTCTTGCCGAAAAACGATAAGCAAAATTGTCGTTTGATGAAACCAAAATGTCCTGTCCAAGTCTGCTGATATCTACTATCTCTCCGCCGGCAAATGACTTCCAATATGATTCTGTTCCTTCAATTTCGACCGTAGAAATATTGCCTTCTTTATCGCCGGCGAATAAAAGACCATCGGCGGCAGCAATACTCGTCGGCTCAAATCCAATAGGAATCTGCCCGGTTATTTCTCCTGTTAAGGCAGAAATTGTGATCACCGTCTTATTGTTGGTGCCGATAAACAACAGGCCCTTCTGATAGAATGGCACTGCGGAAAGGGAAGTACCTAGTTCCCGGCTCCAGACCATTGATCTGGTCTTCTTTTCGATTGCGGATATTTCACCGCTCCCTGAAAGAACATAAAGTGTTTTCTCATCGGTAAGGATTGAAAATTCGGTCGCCGAATCAGGAACCGACAGATAATCGAGTGTCCAATTGTTTAAACCTGAATCGATATCGACAGCCGTAAGAAGAGGAGTTTGCCTTTTGAAATCCGAAACGTTTACGATCCTCTGCTCATCGATATCTGCCGTATGAGGTGATACTGCAAAATACAATGTCTTTTCGTCAACGACAATTTGAGATGTAAGTCTTCCGTTTAACTCAAGATCCCAGAGTATCTCGCCAGTCCGCGAGTCAAAAGCACGAATTTTATCGTCAGCAAGCGGCGAAACGATCGTTTTTTCGTTATCGGACGCGTTTGCGCGGAATGAAAGGTCCGCTTCGTTCGACCAGCATTTGTGAATCGGCAATCTCCAATCGGCAGAATTCTGAGAAATCGCGGTCCGCGGCAATACAAACACAAGGATAGCGGCAGCAATACTTAATTCGATCAACAATCTATACATTTATCTTTGTGTTTTTAAGTTAATGCGTCTAAAATCAGTACAAATTTTATCTTAAATTACTGTGGTCACTCATACAAACAGATGAAGTACTCATCAGTTTTAGTTCGCCGCAAAACACTTTAACTGGAGAACCAATATGTCTTTTAACAAAATCATCATCGTCGGGAACCTCGGTAGAGATCCCGAACTTCGCTACACACCTCAAGGAACAGCAGTTTGTAATTTTTCCATGGCTACAAACGAAAAACGACGGGATAAAACCGGGGATCAACAGGATATTACTACGTGGTTTAAGGTCACGCTTTGGGGACGGCAGGCCGAAAATGCCTCTAAGTACCTGCAAAAAGGAAGTCCGGTTTATATTGAAGGGCGTTTGAAGCTTGAAGAATGGACTGACCGGGACGGGAATACCCGTCAGACCCTGGAAGTTAATGCTTCTGACATGCAGTTTCTTTCGGGAGGGGCCCGAAACGACGACTCGTATTCGGGTTCTTCGAACGAATTCTCGAATCAGAGCGGGTCGTCTGATCGATCTTCAAATGACGACTCGGGACAGGATATAAGTTCAATGGATGACGAGATCCCGTTTTAACTTGCGGCAGGGAAATCGGAATAGAGAAAAAGGAAACCGGCAAATTTTACCAGGTTTCCTTTTTTTTGGATCTTCACTTTCGTTCAACTTATCCACTTACCCATATCTCTGAATTTTGCATAGCGATCCATTTTGCGTTTTTCGGCCGGAACCGCCAAAAGTTCCTTCAACGATCTGATCAAAACGTCCTTCAGATTATTCGTTACAGTATCAAAATGCGACGTATCAGGCGTTTTTTCATCTGTATCCTGAAGGTACTTCCAGTCGCCGGACTCGATAACTACTTCGTCAACGATGTTATTTTTCTTCAGATCATGTGCCGTCAGCCCAAGGCTATTTGCAGCACGTTCTGATTGTCCGGCATCTTTCCATAAGATCGCTGCACATCCTTCCGGTGTAATTACCGAATAGACGGCGTTTTCCATCATAAGAACCCGGTCTCCCATAGCGATCGCAAGTGCACCGCCCGATCCTCCTTCTCCCAGTATGACCGATATCATCGGTACGTTGAGCCCGGCCATTTCCCGCAAATTGTACGCGATCGCTTCCGCTTGTCCGCGCTCTTCCGCGTCAATACCAGGGTATGCACCCGGGGTATCAATAAAAGTTAATATGGGACGTGAGAACTTTTGCGCTAACTGCATGACTCGTAATGCTTTGCGATATCCCTCCGGTTTTGCCATTCCGAAGTTTCGCGCACGTCGCTGGTTTGTATCGCGGCCCTTTTGGTGTCCCATTACGGCGACTTCGAATTCACCAAGTTTCGCGAATCCGGCGATCAGCGCAGAATCATCTGCAAATCTGCGGTCGCCGTGGAGTTCTACAAAATCCGTGAACATATTTTCAAAAAGATCTTTTGAATACGGGCGATCCGGATCTCTCGCCATCTTTACGCGCTCAAAAGCACTCGTGTTTGTTTCCGTCATAGGTCTGTTAATCTGTCCCTGTCTAAACGCTCAGCTCCAGGTAACGCTGCAGCCGAGGTCTCTTAGTTTTGATTCTATTCCGCTTGTACCCTCGATCTTAAGAGGTTCAGCAAAAACATTAGCGGAAATTCCGTTCTCGAGCCGTATTTTCAAAAACACTTCACATCTTCCTCTCTTTATGCTCAAAAGAGAAAGGATCTCACCCAGAAGCATTTCGTCGCAGCCTTTTTGCGGCAGATCGATCGATAATTTTGATGAACTCTCGAAAACGGAATCCGAAAGCCTTTTGATCTCGTCGACGATCAGCGTGATCTCCTGACCCTCATTTGATTCGACCTTTCCTTCTACGATAAGCAACTCATCATCAGCAAGAATATCACCATACTTGTTAAATGTTTCAGCCCATCCGAGGCATTTCACTCCGGCCAGTTGGTCTTCCAACCGAAAAATACAAAACCGGTTGCCTTTCTTGCTGTATTTTGCCTGATACCGGGAAACCATTCCGGCGATCGTGATCCTTTCTCCCGGAGAAACATCAGCATATTCAGCGATGCCGACAATTCCCATATCTTCGATCGTTTCTCTATAAGTCTCCAGCGGATGGGTTGACAGGTAAAATCCGATCGATGTCTTTTCATGCGCTGAGAGTTCCTTCTGACTCCACGGGGCAGCAAAAGGGAGATGGTCATCCGCCAAGGTATCCGCAGTTTGCATTTCTGCGAAAAGATCACTCTGTCCGCGGATCTTATCATCCCATTTTTTTTGTGCATGCGAGATCGCTGTATCGATGCCGGCGAAAAGCCGGGCCCGTGAGACGGCAACGTCCTCCAAATCCGGCGAGATAGAATCAAACGCTCCCGCGCCGATCAGGCTTTCTAGTCCGCGTCTGTTTATCGCACCGGGTTCGATCCGCGAGGTAAAATCCAAAAGGGAAGTAAAGCGTCCGCCGTCCTTGCGGGCCTTTATTATGGATTCAACCGTCGAAGTACCGATCCCTTTGATCGCGGTGAGTCCAAACCTAACGGCATCCTCAAGCGGCGTAAACCCGAGATCGCTTTCATTGACATCCGGCGGAAGCAAGCTTAAGCCGGAATTCCGCATCTCACTCGAGTATTTGTAGATTTTGCTGCTGTCATCCGCTTCGCTGGATAAAACAGATGCATAAAAATAAGCAGGGTAATGCGCTTTAAGATAAGCAGTCTGATAAGCAACATAAGCATATGCCACACTATGGCTCCTGTTAAAGCCGTAATCAGCAAACTGCGCCATCAGTCTGAATATCTCTTCTGCCTTCTTAATGCTGACTCCGTTAGCTACTGCCCCCGAGACAAACTTTTCTTCGTGGATGGCCATTTCTGCGCGCTTCTTTTTACCCATAGCGCGTCGCATCATATCTGCCTCACCAAGACTGTATCCGCCCAATTTCTGAGCGATCTGCATTATCTGTTCCTGATATACAAGGATCCCGAAGGTATTCTTTAGGATCTCTTCCATTTCCGGAACGATGTAGCTGACGCGTTTTTCGCCGCGGTGTCTGGCGATAAAATCGTCTACCATACCTCCGTCCAGGGGGCCCGGACGATAAAGGGCATTTAGCGCTGCGAGATCCTCCAGATCTTTTGGTTTGAGCCGGCGGCAGATTTCCTGCATTCCGCCGGATTCAAATTGGAATACCGCGTCAGTCAATCCGCGGCCAAAGAGATCCATAGTTTTTTCATCTTTAAGCGACACTTCGCTCCAGTTAAGCACCTCACCGCGCTTGGCTTTAACGGTAGTTAAGCAGTTGTTTATGATGGTAAGCGTTGTTAAAGCAAGGAAATCCATCTTAAGCATTCCGACTTTCTCGAGATCGTTCATCGGATACTGGCTGGTCAATTCCTCGTTGCGGCTCGATATTGCTACTGGCACCAATTCGTGCAGCGGTTTTGGCGAAATGACAACTCCCGCCGCGTGCACCGAAGAATGTCTTGCACATCCTTCGAGCCGTCTGGCGAGATCAACAAGTTCCCTGACAAGCGGATCCTCATTGATCGCCTGCCTCAATTCCGGAACCTGTTCGAGAGCCTGCTCGATGCTGACATTTCTTCCGCGGACAGGGGGTGGGATCAATTTCGCGATCTTTTCGACATCCGCATACGGCATATTTAACGCCCTGCCAACATCCTTGATCGCGGCTTTTGAAGCCATGGTACCGAATGTAATGATCTGGCAAACCGAATCACGCCCGTAGAAGTCAGAGACGTGTTCAATAACATCCGCTCTGCCGTTTACGCAGAAGTCTATATCGATATCCGGCATCGAGATTCTTTCCGGATTGAGAAACCGTTCAAAAAGCAGATCGTACTGGATCGGATCGATGTCAGTGATCTCGAGACAATATGCCACGAGAGACCCGGCGGCTGAACCGCGACCGGGACCGACAGGAATATCCCTCTGGCGCGCATATCGGATAAAATCCCAAACGATCAGAAAATAGCCCGGAAAGCCCATTTTCTCTATTGTTTCAAGCTCAATTTCCAGACGTTTTTTGTACTCTTCAAACGGATAGTTAAGTTCTCCGCGCCTGTCCAACTGATCTAAAACGGTGCTCTTCCGCAGCTCGAATCCCTGATATACGACCTCTCTGAAATACTCATCCGTGCTCGTACATTTCGAATCGACAGGGATCGGATATTCGGGGAGCAAAAGATTGTTCTCAAGCGGAATTTCAACGCTGCATCGTTCAGCGATCTCAACGGTCCGGTGCAATGCGTCCGGAAATTCGCGTCCGAATATCGACCACATTTCATCTGCGGATTTGAGATAAAACTGATCGCTTCCCAGCGAACTTCGCGATGGGTCGTGAATAGTTTTTCCTTCGCCGATACAGAGGAGTATATCGTTCGCCTTTGAATCGTCCCGGGTTAAATAATGAGCATCATTTGTAACAACCAGATCAACACCCGAGTCTTTTGACAATTTAACAATACTCTCGCGGATCTTTCTTTCGTGGCTCAGATCATGCTCCTGCAGTTCGAGGAAAAAACTGTCTTCGCCAAAAATGTCCCTGAGCGTCTGCGTGTTTTCAAACGCTCTCCCAAAATTCTCACTCAAAAGGAAATGCCCGACCGGTCCCTTTACTCCTGACGATAACCCGATCAGCCCTTCACTTCGTTCCCTCAATAGATTGAGATCGATCCGCGGACGATGATGGAACCCGTCGGTATATGCCTTTGACGCAAGATAGCTTAAATTTAAATACCCATCGTAGTTTTTTGCCAGGAGAACCAGATGATAGTACGGTCTTTCGCCTACGCTGACTGACGCATTTTTCTCGGTCATATCAGAAAATGTCAGCATCGCCTCGTAACCCAATACAGGCTTGATCTCGTTTTCCTTCATCGTTTTGTAAAACGAGATTGCCCCGAACATATTTGCGTAGTCCGTGATAGCGCAGGCGTTCATTTCCATTCGCTTGAGTTCCGCAGCGAGCGGCTTGAGTTGGATCGCTCCCTTTAAAAGGCTATAATCCGTATGTAAATGGAGATGAACGAAATCTTGGTTTGAAGCCATATCAGGTACTCGTCTTCACAGAGCTTTTAACTATGAAGAAAGTTTATTTGGAAACATTCGGATGTCAAATGAATGTCTCGGATTCCGAGCGCGTCGCGACTCAATTGGAGTCTAACGGCTATGAGATCTCGGATTCCGAGGAAATGGCGGACGTCATAATTTTCAATACATGTTCGGTGCGTGAAAAGGCCGAACACAAGCTGTTTACGAGAATCGGACAGGTTTATCATTCGGAGCATAAAGATAAGATCGTTGGTGTAATGGGATGTGTCGCCCAGCTTGAAGGTGAAACGCTGTTTCAAAAGGGTCAGGGTGTTGATTTCGTTTTGGGAACAAAGGCGGTCGGCAGGATCTCTGATGCGATCGCTGAAACCGCCGGAAAAAAGCAAAAATATGTCGATCTCGGTGACAGAGAATCTGATTACGACTGGTCGACGTCCGAAGCGCAGCGGCATTCTCCGTATGTCGCATTTGTTCCTATAATTGAAGGGTGTAATAAGTTTTGCACATACTGCATCGTCCCGTTCTCACGCGGACGGGAAGTCAGTCTTCCGGCTGCTGAGATCATCAGGGAGGTCTTGAAATTGCGCCGGGAGGGGGTTAAAGAGGTCCATCTTATCGGACAGAATGTAAACAGTTATCGCCCGCGAGTTGAAGACGGCCTCGAGAAATTCAGCGGCGCGACTCCTTTCTCACGATTGCTGAGGGCGGTCGCGGCTACCGGAATCGAACGGATAAAATTTACGACTTCCTTTCCGAGAGATTTTCATCCGGATATTGTCGATGCGATCGATGAGAACGAGAATTTATGCAACTGGGTCCACCTTCCGGTTCAATCAGGAAGCGACGAAGTTTTACGTTCCATGCGGCGGGGCCACACTGCGGAAAATTATCGAAAGCGAATAGATAAGATTAAGTCTTCAAAAAGAAATATTTCGCTTACTACAGACCTGATAGTCGGTTTTCCGGGTGAAACTGAAGCAAATTTCAACGAAACTCTCGAGCTTGTAAATTACAGTCAGTTTGACAGTGCTTATATCTTTAAATACTCGGTAAGACCCGGTACACCGGCAGCCGATCTTGGGAATGAAATACCGGAGCATATAAAGACTGAGAGATTTCTCGAACTTGAAACTCTGCAGCGGAAAAATCAAACCGGGATCTTTGACGCGTACCGCGGCAGAACCGTCAAAGTGCTTGCAGAGAGCGTTTCTAAACAAAGGGACAATCAGCTTACCGGACATTCGACCTGCCACAAGGTAGTGAATTTCTTTGCCGCGCCAGAGGGTGTCGGCGGTATATTTGATGTAACGATAACTGAAGGAAAACGTAACTCTTTGTTCGGTGAATTAGCGTAACAAGAAATCCAGAGGGGACACGAACACATAAATTATGTTAATCGAAGTAAAAATCGGCGCTCTGATCATGGATCCGAACAGCAACACCCCAATTGTCGTGCTTAAGGGAGTCGACACAGAGAAGATCCTTCCGATCTGGGTCGGCGCATTCGAGGCAAATGCGATCGCGCTCGAGATTGAGAAAATAGTCCCGCAGCGGCCGATGACACATGATCTTCTGCGGAATCTGATCGTTGAGATGGGATTTTCAGTGACAAAGATCGTGATTACAAACCTTCTCAACAATACATTCTACGCAACAGTGGAGCTCCTAAAGCCCGACGGCGGAAAACTTATTCTCAACGCCCGCCCATCTGATGCAATTGCGCTCGCGCTCCGTTCGGATTGTCAGATCTTTGTCGAAGAAACTGTATTCGAGATTTCAAACACACCTGCAAATCCTTTGGAAAGCCCATCGACAGCGTCAGACAGTGAAGAACCCGAAAAACCGGGAGAGACCGACGACTGGCCGGAACTAATCGGATAAATGGACAGATAACACATAATCTTTATTATCAGACGCAACTGAAGTATTTTGATCTGGTTAATATGTCTGTGCGGATACTGCTTTCCCTTCGGGTGTCGTTTCTGATTATCTAATTTAATCGGTACATAGACACTCCGATTAGGAAGGCAGAGTTGATGCATTTTTTTGGTTCGCGGTAACTGCAGCAGACTGGCTGCAGCAAAAATATTAATAGGGCCTGTTTTGGAGTCGCTAATTTGCTTTTGACACCGCATTTCTTAAGCGATAAACTCTTCGTTTTGTATTTATAATAATTAAGTAGAAAACACCTTCAAAAAAGGAGCATTAAGACATTGAGCAACGAAAACTTTTTATTCACTTCTGAGTCAGTTACAGAAGGACACCCGGACAAGATTTCAGATCAGGTATCTGATGCGATCTTAGACGCGATCCTGGAACAAGATGCGACGAGCCGTGTGGCGTGTGAAACACTTGTCACAACCGGATTGGCTGTTGTCGCGGGCGAGATAACCACATCTGCCACTATTAACTTTCAGAAAGTGATTCGTGACACGATCAACGAGATCGGATATAACGATGCCAACTTTGGATATGACTGCAACACTCTCAGCGTACTCAATGCGCTTGGCACGCAGTCTCCTGATATCGCTCAAGGTGTTGACACCGGCGGTGCGGGAGATCAGGGATTGATGTTTGGCTATGCGTGCAATGAAACACCCGAGTTGATGCCTATGCCGATCCAAATGGCGCACGATCTTACAAAGAAGCTTACCGAAGTGCGAAAAAACGGCGAACTTCCCTATCTTCGTCCTGACGGAAAATCTCAGGTCTCTATTGAATATAAGAACGGTAAACCGGTTCGTGTGGAAGCTGTAGTAATTTCGTCGCAGCATGCAGACGATGTGACAAATGAAACACTCCGTTCGGAGATCATGGAAAAAGTGATCAAAGCCGTGATCCCTAGTGACTTGCTTGATGGAGATACGAAATACCACATTAATCCGACCGGCCGGTTTGTAGTCGGCGGCCCGATGGGCGATGCCGGACTGACAGGTCGAAAGATCATCGTTGACACTTACGGCGGCTATGCACCTCATGGCGGCGGTGCTTTTTCGGGCAAAGATCCGACAAAAGTCGATCGTTCGGCGGCGTATATGGCCCGGTACATCGCGAAAAACATCGTTGCGGCAGAATTGGCTGACAAATGCACGGTTCAATTAGCATACGCGATCGGTGTTGCAGAGCCCGTGTCAGTATTGATCGACACACACGGAACCGGAAAGATCGATGAAACCAGACTTTCAGAGATCGTTCGCGAAAACTTCCGTTTAACACCGAAAGACATTATCGAAACTCTCGATCTTCGTCGTCCGATCTATAAAAAGACCGCTGCGTATGGTCATTTTGGACGCGACGAATTTTCGTGGGAACAAACAGACAAAACTGAAGCTTTGAGAAGTGCGGCCGCAAACGGCGCTGCATCCGGAGTTTAACACGAAGATTTTGAAATTTTAAGAAATTGCATTGATGACGTAATCAGTTAGTTAACGCGCTGCATTACGTCGTCAATGGTATTCATTTGAAGAACAAGGATTTAATAAAATTATGGCGCAAGAAGGAACAGTAATGCAATACGACATTAAGGACATTGCCCTTGCTGAGCAAGGAAAGAAACGAATTGAATGGGCGGACCGTGATATGCCGGTTCTCAGACTTATCCGTGAACGATTTGAGGCGGAAAAACCGCTTGACGGGATCAAGATCGTCGCCTGTGCACACATCACAACCGAAACGGCGAATCTTGCAAGAACGCTTCAAGCGGGCGGAGCGGAATCTTTATTGATCGCGTCAAATCCCCTATCGACACAGGATGATGTCGCCGCTTCCCTGGTCGCAGACTGGAACATTCCGGTTTTTGCGATCAAAGGTGAATCGACGGAAACTTACAACCGTCATGTGCGTTTAGCACTCGATTCACGGCCGGATATCATCATCGACGATGGTTCCGACGTAGTCGCAACTCTGCTTAAGGAATATCAGGATCAGGCTGACAAGATCATCGGAACAACGGAAGAGACAACAACCGGGATCGTCCGGCTCAAAGCAATGGAAAAGGCCGGAGTTATGAAGTTTCCGTCAATGGCTGTTAACGACGCGCAAACAAAGCACTTCTTTGACAATCGCTACGGAACCGGACAATCAACCCTTGACGGCGTGATTCGTGCAACAAATATTTTGCTTGCCGGAAGAACGCTTGTTGTTGTCGGTTATGGCTGGTGCGGAAAAGGCGTCGCAATGAGAGGCCGCGGATTAGGCGCAAATGTTGTAGTTACTGAAGTTGATCCGATCAAAGCAGTTGAGGCGGTAATGGACGGGTTCCGCGTACTTCCGATGAACAAGGCTGCTGCAGTTGGAGATGTTTTTGTTACAGTAACCGGTAACCGTCACGTGATCGATGGCGAACATTTCAAATTAATGAAAGATGGTGCGATCGTCTGTAACAGCGGTCACTTTGATCTCGAGATTAATCTTGAAGCACTTCGCGAAATGTCTGCCGCTCCTCAAAACAGACGTCCTTTTGTCGAAGAATATAGAATGAACGGCCTCGATAAGAGCATAATTGTTCTGGGCGAAGGACGACTGATCAACCTTGCAGCTGCGGAAGGACATCCGGCAAGCGTTATGGATATGAGTTTTGCAAACCAAGCGTTATCAACTGAATACCTGGTTAAAAATAAAGGAACACTTGAACATAAGGTTCATGTT
This sequence comes from Pyrinomonadaceae bacterium, assembly GCA_041394785.1. Classification (GTDB taxonomy): domain Bacteria; phylum Acidobacteriota; class Blastocatellia; order Pyrinomonadales; family Pyrinomonadaceae; genus Aridibacter. The sequence continues at coordinate 101,650 of JAWKHO010000010.1, forward strand.
CTTCCTGAAGAAGTAGATCAGGAAATTGCAGGACTTAAACTGAAAGCTCTCGGTGTAGACATTGATGAACTGACACCGGAAATGATCGAATATCTGTCGAGCTGGGAAACCGGAACCTAAGATATTACAGAACCCAAAAAAAAGAACGGTATCAAAATTTTGATACCGTTCTTTTTTTCTAAAATCTTAAAATTCTTTATCTAATGAGATTTATCATATTCGGACATCATCGAATAGATCTCATCTTTAATACTAAGCTTTTTCTTTTTGATTGTTACTTCTTCGATCTGCTCGTCTTCGTTTGGGTAGGTTAAATTTGCAAGCTGCGTAAGTCTGTTTTCGTAAGTTTCATGCTGGTGAACCAAATCTCTGAATGTTTGACTCTCTTTTAATAGTTCTTCCTTAACCGCTTCGGTCGTTGCAATGTCCATAATGTTTTTTTCCTCCCGTTTTTGGTGTTAAAGATCTCCTTTTTGTTCCGTCGCATCGAAATATGCTGTATTTCGATATTAACTTAAATTTAATGTTAATGGCAAGGTTTTATTTGCCAGGCCAAGGTCCTCATCATTACAACAGCATTTTCGATCGGGCGGGCATAATAATTCTTTCTTACGTATTGTTTTGAAAACTCAAGATCTTTATAAAACCCGATCGCCGAGGTATTTGATTCACGCACCTCAAGCCAGATCTCACGTACCTCAGTTTTGACTTCGCTGATAAGATGATCGATCAGTTTCGATCCGATTCCCATCCTCCGGCGCACCGGATTTACGGCAATATTATTGATCTCTGCAAAATTTCTATTCTTCGATTTGTCAGAATTAGCTCTTGCAGAAAGTTCTAAGGGCGAATCTGTCGAAATGAACATTCGAGCAAGTAGGAATCCGGCGATCTCCGGGGCAGCCTCCTTTGATCGCGCTACCAAACATATTGAGCCTTTTCGCGTGATCTCTTCTTCGTAATCCCTTAATGACCAAGTACTTAGGGACGATTCTTGCTCCAGCACTTTAACTTCAGCAAGATCACCAGAACGCATTCGTTTTACTGTTATTTCAGACATTTCTTGCTGATTCTTTATTCAGGTTTTTTTTACAATAAACTCACGCGAGTAAATAGCTGTCAGATCATCCGGATTTCCCGTGATCGTGCCGCGGATCAGGTTTTCGCACATTGATCTTGCAATATTTTGAGGAGCAGGAACCGAGTTGAAATCGTTTTTTGCCAATATCGTATGTGTCCTGACATCGGTAATTACAGGCGAAATCACCAAATCTTTCAGTTCGATAAATGATATGATGTGCGGTACGTCGGTTTCCGAAATCATTCCTTCGTCCCATTCAAAATTTGCGCTACCAGATCTTCTCCGCCGACGACAAGACGGTTCTGCAGCGTTTGTCTGAGGGTTTTGAAGATGCTGCAAAAACTTTAAGGACTGAAAAACCAAGTTTTTGACAATTTCCGCCGCCGCCAAACCTAAACTGTCGCTATTCCAACTCTTATCCCGGTATAACTTCCGGGTCCGAGTGTTACTGCAATGCAGTTGATCTCGCCGATCGCAACATCTGCAATTTTCAGTAGACGTCTTGACGTTTTCGAGCAGCGATTCTGACTGAGGCGACCCGCTTTCCAGTAAACGGCTGTCGCACTCTGCGCCGTCTCGCCAGATCGAGATACTTCCGTCTCCGATAACGGTATCAATTCCCAAGATTGTTTTTGAGGAAACACTCATCGTTTTTGCCGCAATTGTCTGAAATAACCGCGGACGATCCCCCTCCAGTCGGGAAAAAGCGCATAAAAAAATTGCCGATCTGATAAAAGACCCTCGTTTTTGCATCAAGACTTCCTTCCATTGAAACGGTCGAATAAATGGGATTCGGCGGAATTCGTTTTCTTATCTGTTCGCGAAGCCTTTTGCTGTCATGCATCACGGAACTCAGCGGGGTGATAGGAATGTTAAGTTCCCATTGTTTCTCCACCTCGTTTTTAAGCCATTTCGGAACCGAACTCGCCTCATTTTCAAACGGCAGACCGGATATATCAAGACCAAGGTATAAATGCGCAAGTCCGATCGTATAGATCACCCATTTCCTTCTTTTTTCGCTAACGACCCCAAGACATTCATTCCAATCAAAATCTTCTGGCCGCGTAGAAACAGCATAATAAATATCCCATAGCCGCGCTTTGTTCTCACCGCCATCGGTCAGCCAATGAACCGCGAGAATCCTTAAATGATCTTCGCGGCAAAGCAAACGGATCCTGGTTCCGTCAATCTCGAGCGTTTCCGATCTGTTAAACAGTTCCTGCCATGATAATGCATCAAGATGTCTGAACCCTTCGTGAAAATCAATGCTTACGCCCTCAACCGGATTTGCGACTGCAAATTCCTTCGCACTTTCGAAATCCTCCGGATCAAAACACAAATCGATATCTACCGAAGCGCGGCCCACGTTTTCGGGATAATATCTCGCTGCTGCAAATCCCTTGATGAGGATCGGCTGAAAACCTGCGCTTTCGAATGCTTCGAACGCTTTCCGCGCCTGATGCTCCTGCAGTTTTACCTGCAAAACATTCCATTTAGCATCGTTTTCCTGATTTTCCACAGTTATGTGTTTACGTTTTCCGTGAAGTAGTCGATAAGGATCTTAGCAAACCGTGAAACTTCCCCGCGCTTGCTTTTCACGATAACAGCGTTATCAACTACTTTATTAAGAACAGTTAACGAAAATGCAGGATCATTTCTGATCGGAACCGTATGAGAGATAATTTCCAAAACGCCCTGTCCGCGGGAGAGTATTTCCGGCCTCCACCGGGCATATTTTTTAAACTCCATGACTAGAACCATTCCGACCGGAATCGCCCGTTTTCCTGCCGATCCTCCGAATTCTTCCACCGGCGTATCGACCTGCTTGCCTCCGCCATCAGGAGTCCTCATTGAAAGATCCTTGGCAAAGGGATGAACCAATCCTTCTTTGTCCAATACCGCATATTCATCCGAATAGTATTCGGCACCATTTTTTACCAATTCGGCCACCAGCGTAGTTTTTCCTTTATAACTGCTGGCGGGTATCATTATCGCTTTGCCTTCAATCGCAACAACTCCCGAATGAACAAATACATTTCCGACAGCGAATTCCGCAATTGTAATTCTCACCTGACTGTCCAAACGATCGAGCATCATTTCTTCGTCGCAATCGGCGATAATCGATTCATCGTCTTTCCAAAGGCTGAATTTATTATTTTTCGCCTTTTTTATCTGAAAGAGATGGTCGGTCTTTGTTTGATTTGGAAGAATCGAAAAATCATTCGGAAGAACTCCGCGTAATCGTTCTGGCAATATGCCGGCTAACCGGTCGGATTCGACATCCACCCCAACCGTTACGCCATACGCCTGAACTCTTACCGCTTTCACGTTACCCATATTTACTTTTGACACAAGTCTTTTAACATATCTTACTTAAAAGATGTGTGCACACCACTTAACTTCTGCTTCCTAATGTATTTTCTAGATCAGAGAACGAGGTTTTTTTCAAGTTCCTCAACACTTACCGGCGTCGTTCCAAGACGTTCGACGACAATACCGGCCGCCGCATTAGCTATCAGGCAAGCGGTCTCAAAATCAGTTCCGGCTCCCGTAGCAACCGCCATAGTTGAAATGACAGTATCTCCCGCGCCCGTTACATCATAAACCCGTCTTGCAACTGTTTCGATCCGTTTCATTCCGGGCGTACTTCCAAACAACGCCATTCCCTTTTCACCCCGGGTGATCACCAGATTCTGAAGTTTATGATCGGAAACAAGCTTTTCGCCGGCAATTCGGATCGTTTCTTCGTCCGTACTTTCCAGACCCGCGGCATCGAGGGCTTCCTTTTGGTTCGGTGTCAGGACGTTTGCGCCTGTGTATTTGGAATAATCCTTTCCCTTAGGATCGATCAGTATCGGCTTCTTATTTTCTTTGGCCATTCCGATAACTTCGGAAACAACACGCGCAGTAACTATTCCTTTTGCATAATCTGAAATAAGCACAACGTCCGTCTGGGGAATCAGCTGCGCCGCCTGCGCCAGTAGCTCATCCTCGAGAGCATATTCGATATCATCGGGATCTTCACGATCCAGTCTTACAACCTGCTGATTGTTTGCAATTATTCGCGTTTTGACGGTCGTCGGACGCTGCCCGGATATTTTCAAATTCTCTGCCGATACATTGATCGAACGTAGAATTTTCCGAAGCTCCGCGCCTTCCGCATCATTTCCGATGATCCCGACCAAAATAGGAACCGCTCCGAGTCCGGAAATATTTGCTGCCACATTTGCCGCGCCGCCGGCAACGGTGCTCTTTTTGTTTAGCGCGACGATCGGAACCGGAGCCTCAGGAGAAATCCGGTCAACATTGCCCCACCAGTATTGATCGAGCATGACATCCCCGAGTACAAGCACTTTTACATCGTTGAAGTTCTGAAGTGTTTCCGGCATAAGGATGCTTTAGTGATCACCCGTGAATTCCCTGTCAACAAACTCGCACCAGATGTGCACTATCGCAATATGCGCTTCCTGGATCCTTGACGTCTTTTCTCCCGGAACCATCACGCATTCATCGCAAAGAGCCGCCAATTTTCGTCCCTTTTCCGAAGTCAAACCGATTACTTTGCACCCTTTATTCCGGGCAGTCATAACCGCATTTATCACATTCGGCGAATTTCCGCTCGTACTGATCGCCAGAAGAACGTCACCTTCATTTGCCAGCCCTTCGACCTGTCTTGAGAAGACGTTTTCAAACGAATAGTCATTCGAAATCGCAGTAAGTGCTGAGGTGTCTGTAGTTAACGCGATGGAAGGAAGCGACTTGCGTTCGGTCTCATATCGTCCGACAAACTCGGCTGCAATATGCTGAGCGTCGGCGGCACTTCCTCCGTTTCCGCAAACTAATACTTTTCCGCCCGATCTGAATGCTTCAACGATGACATCTGCACAATTCTTTATAGAACCACGATGATTCCCGGCGAGTTTTTCAAACACTTCGCGATGCTGGTCCAGGGCGTTTTCGATAAGCCCTGCCCGATGATCGGGATAGCTAGTTTTCTCACCGTTTTCGGAATTCTGTCCTGAAACGATCCGGTTTATGATAACGCTCGAAGAAATTCCCTCTTTTAACGCGATCGTCAAAACTTCCCCGCCGTTTGATCTCACAAAGTCTGCCCCGACGATCTCCGAAACGTCCCAATCGCCGCCCTTTACGAGTATATCCGGCGAGATCTCCCTGATCAGCGCTTCAGGCGTTTGATCGTCAAAGATCCTTACTTCATCAACCGAGTGAAGAGCCAGAAGAACCGCGCAGCGGTCGATCTCTCCTACGACGGGTCTTGCCGGACCTTTTATTGCCCGTACCGACCTGTCGCTGTTTATCCCGACGATCAGTTTTGTTCCGAGCGCCCTTGCTTCTTCAAGAAAAGCGACATGCCCCGCATGGATTATGTCAAAACAGCCGTTTGTAAAAACAATTTTTTCCATTCCGATCAGCGCTCAAAACTCCAAACTGGTATTTTCTACAAATCCTTTTGATTATGCAAAATAGCATAGTTGAATATACCCGAACATTGGTGATAAATTCTTTATGATCAAACGGGTTTTATCCAGTCCTTATGCAGAAACCGACGCCGATGCTTCGGCAATATTTAGATCTAAAGAAACAATATCCGGGAACCTTACTGCTTTTCCGTTTGGGGGATTTCTACGAGCTTTTTAACGAAGATGCGTTGATCGGTGCTCGTGAACTCGAGATCACGCTGACCGCGCGGCAGAAAAACACACCAAATGAAATTCCAATGTGCGGCGTTCCACATCATGCGGCATCCGGATATATCTCAAAGCTGATACGTAAAGGCTACCGCGTGGCGATCTGTGAACAGACTGAAGACGCGAGTAAAACAAAATCACTTGTAAAACGCGAAGTCGTAAGAGTTATAACTCCGGGCACTGCGATAGATGACCAGCTGCTTGAAAAGAAGGAACCTGTTTATCTGGCGTCCGTTTGCGGTACCGGCGATTCATTCGGGGTCGCGTACCTCGAGCTTTCGACAGGGGATTTTTTGACGACCGAGATATCTGGAAATGATTCATGGTCAAAGGTTTGCGATGATATTCGAAGTTTTGCACCGCGGGAGTTGCTTTTCCCGGCTTCAATAAAGATCCTCGTCGAGAACAGTTTTAACAAGTCCCGCGCGCGACTGAATGATTTTGCCGATGATTCACTTTTTGCGACCGAAGATACTTCACGTTTATCCTCAATTACTCTTACGGAACTATCTGATTCTAAATACGATAGTAGAGTTTCACGGGACCTGCTCATCGATCAGTTCGGAGTAAAAGATCTTTCGGCCTATGGCTTAGAGGAAAAATCTGAATCGATAAGGTCGGCGGGCTCATGTTTAGGCTACGCGCTTGAAACCCAGCGTGCGACCGCCAGGCACATCAGTGAGATCAAATTTCTGGAATCCGCTGATTCGATGATACTTGACGCCGTAACGCTGAAAAATCTTGAGATCATCGAATCAAATGGTTTTGAAAGATCAAATAAACGCTCATTACTGGGAGTGATCGATTCAACGGTTACCGGTATGGGCGGACGCCTGCTTCGTTCGTGGCTATTAAGGCCTTCGGTCAAACGCAGCGAGATACAAACCCGCCGGGCTTCTGTCGCCGAGTTTATGGATACGATCTTCCGCGACAAGATCCGCTTTCTGCTCAAGGAGGTTTCGGATCTGGAACGGCTCGTCGGGAGGCTGAATTTGGGTACAGCATCACCCCGTGATCTGTTGGCCTTAAACTCGACTCTTGATAAAACTCCCGGGATAAATTCGACATTGGCGGACGCCGAGAGTCTTCTCCTACAGGTTTTGAGGGAAAATATTTTTGAATTGCCTTCGCTCCGTGAACTGATCTCGTCATCAATCGCAGATGAGCCGCCTGTCAATTTTACCGAAGGCGGAGTGATCCGTGAGGGATTTAACACTGAACTCGACGATCTACGCACGGTCAGCAGGAACGCAAAACAGATCATCGCAGGGTTTGAAAACAGCGAACGCGAAAGGACCGGCATCAGTTCCCTGAAGGTAAAATTTAACAACGTATTCGGCTATTTTATTGAGATCTCAAAGGCAAACTCTGCCCGAGCTCCCGAAGATTATGAACGGCGGCAAACGCTGACAAATTCCGAACGCTATACAACTCCCCAGCTCAAAGAATGGGAAGACAAAGTTCTCGGCGCTGAGGAACGTATTAAAGAGCTCGAAGCCGAACTTTTCCGCGAAGTCAGATCTTCCGCAACAAAAGAAACACAGCAACTACAGTCCACGGCGCGCGCTTTGGCTGCATTGGACGCGCTGTCCGGGCTTGCCGAGGTTGCGGCGCACCGAAACTACGTCGCGCCCGAACTGCATGACGGCGATGCGATAAGCATAAAAGAAGGCAGGCATCCGATCGTCGAGGCGTTTACCGAAGAACCTTTTGTTCCAAACGACCTGACGATGAATAATTCGACAGACCGCCTGCTAATCATAACCGGCGCAAATATGGGCGGTAAATCGACGGTTCTGCGCCAGATCGCCCTTATCCAGATCCTCGCCCAGATCGGTTCTTTTGTCCCGGCTTCAGCAGCGAGACTTCCTATTGTTGACCGTATTTGGACACGTGTCGGCGCGTCTGATGATCTTGCATCGGGACGTTCAACTTTTATGGTGGAAATGACCGAAACTGCGACGATCCTCCACAATTCCACTCCGAACAGCCTGATCCTTCTTGATGAGATCGGCCGCGGAACATCCACTTTTGACGGTCTGGCAATAGCCTGGGCCGTTGCCGAATACCTGCACAATTCGCCTGAGCATTCCGCCAAAACGCTTTTTGCAACGCATTATCATGAACTGACAGAACTCGCCGAAAAGCTTCCGGGCGCAAAAAACATGCAGATCACAGCAAAAGAAGAAGCTGGCGAGATCGTTTTTCTTCACAAACTCGAAAAAGGCAAGGCATCAAAATCCTACGGAATCGCAGTCGCCAAACTGGCAGGACTGCCGCCACAGACAATTCTGAGAGCAAAACAGGTTTTAGAAAAGCTTGAAAAGTATGAGCTTGCCGTGTTTTCGGATAATTCCGCGGTTCAAACGGAGAAAGGGCTCGAAGCGGCGGTGGGAAATGCCGTAAAGACCAAAGTCTCATCGCAGGTTTCGCTTTTTGCGGTTGCAAATGAAAATGTTATCGATGAACTTCGCGATCTTAAACCGGACGAATTATCCCCGGAAGAATCCAAACAAATTCTTAAAAAATTGAAGGAAGAAATAATTTAAAGCGGCAGCAATGCTGGTTTCGTGTCTTAAGGTATTAGTTTAATAATATGTCTTTAACTTATTCTGATCACTATACTTCTCTTTCTCTGCGAGAAAAAGTCGGACAACTGTTTTTTATCGGTCTGCCGGGTGAAGACTTCAATGATCTGACCTCAAAATTGATCTCTGAAATTGCTCCCGGCGGAATCTGTCTTTTTGCCCGCAATGCGAAGAATGCTGAAAAGACCCGCATTTTGCTCGACCGGGTACGGTCCGAGCTTCAATTCGAACCTTATTTGAGCCTCGATCAGGAAGGCGGACTTGTCGACCGGCTGCGAAGGATCGTCGAACCGATCCCATCGGCAAGCGACGTCAGCGCGAACGGAAACGCCGAAAATGCAAAACGCCTTGCTGAAATAACGGCTGAGGTAATAAGAATTTTAGGGTTTAATATGAATTTTGCACCGGTCGTCGATGTTATCGATGATTCCAGAGCTGCTTTTATAATGGCCAAACAAAGCAGGACCTTCGGGAGTTCAAAAGAGGATGTTATCGAATTCACGCGGGTTTATCTGGATGCGCTGCAAAGCGGCGGATGCCTTGGATGTTTAAAACACTTTCCGGGGATCGGCGGTGTGCAGTTTGACCCGCACGAAGAACTTCCCTCGGTAAACATCTCAAAAAAAGAATTCTACGAAACCGATCTTTTTCCTTTTACCGAACATTTCGCAGACGGCGATGTAAAAGCAATCATGACGGGGCACACTGCGCTTCCCTCTCTTGATTTGCAAGAAACTGATACAAGTGGCAAACTTCTTCCGTCGTCATTGAGTCACAGCGTTGTAACAAAGCTCTTACGCGACGAACTCGGTTTTGAGAATTTGGCACTTACCGATGATCTCGAAATGGGAGCGATCGTTAAGAATTACGGGATCGGTGCCGCCTCGAAAATGTCGCTGATGGCCGGCAACGATTTCATTTTGATCTGCAATGATCCGGACGCTATATTCGAAGGTTTTAATGCCGTGCTGCAAGCGGCGGAATCCGGTGAGATACCGGAAACCCGGATCGATGAATCGCTTGAAAGGATATGGCGAATTCGTTGGTCGCTTAGCGCGCCGCTTGATTTTGACGAAACGAGACTCGCAGAACTTTCCCTGGAGACACGCGAACTGAAGGAATCACTATAGTTTACGCTGTCTGAAATTATAAATTTACAATCGGAGGATTTTACTGATGCACAAAAAGCGTCTTTTTATTTTTATTATTTTATTGATCGGTGTCATTTCAATGGCATCCACCTGCCGGGACCGAAGCGACAAGGTATTTACAATCGCAATGGATGGTAAATTCAATACGCTGGATCCGATCGGTGCGATCACCGTTGATGCAAACTCCGAAAGACTTCGCACGCTGATGTACAATTCTCTGATAAAAAAGAACGAAAAATTTGAATACGTCGGTGATCTTGCAAAGGAGATCAAGGCGAGCGAAGACAATCTTTCTTATACGTTTACGCTTCAGGACAACGTTAAATTCCAAAACGGAAATGGTCTTACCTCGGCTGATGTGAAATACACTCTCGATAAACTTCTTGAATCGGAAGGCGGGAAGGCAGCAGCTTTTTTTGAGACAGTTGACGGCAAGAAATCACCGATAATCACTGCTGTTGAAACTCCTGACGAAAAGACCGTGGTCATCAAGATCGCCCGCGCAGATCTCGGAAACCAGATGAAACTCAATCTCGTTCCGGTAGCGATAATTCCAAAAGATTCTCCGGTAGGCAAAAATTCCGGTGCAGACACGAATCCGCCGCTTGGTACAGGTGCTTACAAATTCAAATCGTTCGACACCGCACAGAATATCGTCGAGCTCGAAGCTTTTGACGGCTGCTGGGAGGGGGCGCCGAATATTAAGAACATACAGGTCAAGATCCTGGCCGATGCCAACGCCCTTCAGGCCGAACTTCTTGCCGGAAGGGTCGATCTTGCGCCCGGCGCAACAAATCTTGAACCCGATACGCTAAAAAGTCTCGGTGAGAGCCCGAATCTGAAGGTCGAGAATCTTCCGAGTTCGAACATTCAGTATCTCTGGTTTAATACAGAAGCGGCGCCCGTAAAGGACGTAAAGGTCCGGCAAGCGATCGCCCATGCTGTAAATCGTGAAAAGATCATCACTGATCTGCTTGACGGTCAGGCAAAGATCGCTCATTCGATCCTCCCGGCTGAATCCTGGGCTTATTCAGACGGTGTTAAATACGACTTCAATGTTGAAAAGGCAAAACAGCTGCTTGATGAAGCCGGGTTTAAAGATACGAACGGCGACGGAATGCGGGAAATGGACAAGGTCGTCTTTAAGATCTCTTCCGGAAATAAATCCACAAGCCAGTATGCGCAGCTGATCCAAAGCCAGCTAAAAGACGTAGGGATCCCGGTAAGCATTGAAAGCCTTGAGTTTCGAACGATGCTCGATCAGGTTATGAACGGCCAGTTTATCATGACCACCGGTCGCTGGGTAGGGGGAAATCAGGATCCGATCTTTTACAAAGACCTATTTGCGACGAGCGAGATCCCGACAAAAGAAAGCCCGACTCGAAACCGCGGGCGTTACAGCAATGAAGAAGTGGACAAACTCCTCGAAGGTGCGATAAAAGAATTAGACCGTGAAAAAGCAAAAGCCGATTATACAAAGGTTCAGGAGATAATCAGCCGCGATGTTCCACTTTTTCCGCTTTGGTATCCGAACAATATGATCGTTGCCAGCAAAAAGGTAGGAAATATCAAGATGAACGCAAGCGGCGACTGGGATTTTGTAAAGAATCTGACGGTCGAACCCTAATTTGATGGACCATCCGGAAATACTGCTGCTCCCGGTATTGATGATAGCTGACTACTATCTGACAATTCTGGGAGCAGTTCTGCATAAAAAGCAATACGGGCAGCATTTCGTGATCGAAACCTACGAAATGAATCCCGATTACCGCAATGAGATCGATTCTGAAAGTCTGTTTAATTTCAGATTTGTCTTCAACGTGCTTTTTAATTTTGCGATCCTTTTTCTTGTTGCTTATCTTTTTACGGAAAAACTCGAATTTATCTACCAGATCGTCCTCGGATTTTATCTGACGCTTTTCGGGTATATTATCGGTCTCCACGTTTCAAACCTCCTGACTTTTCGCTTTTCAAAGAACAATCCGGAGACATTTGAAGGTTCGGTCCGGATACCGCACAAATTTAATTTGAGGCGGTCGCTTTATATGAATTCGGTGCTGTTCTTCCCGCTATTGTTTGTCACGGTCTTCTCTTTCTCATATTACCTGCTCGGCGCTTTTGCTTCGGTTATTTACAACCTGTGTCTGGGCTTATATTGGATCAGTCACAGCGAGAATTGAAGAGTCGTTTGGAAAATTTTCCGGCAAAGGAGCAAATAGAAGAATAAGGAAGAAAACCGGAGTTACATAGCAATTGATACTGATTATCAGAGCTAATAAAGTCACATCGCGATTTCTTTCCAACCTCTTATCTTTTTCATGTTTCGTCCTTTCTTCCGTTTTTCCCTTTGCGTCTTGGCGCCTTTGCCCGAACCTCATTCATTCGCAAATTAAGGTCACCCCGCCAGTTAGACCGAACCTTACTTGACAAAAAATCCGAGCAATGTAGAATTATCTCTTGCGATGGGCGGGAATAGCTCAGTGGTAGAGCACAACCTTGCCAAGGTTGGGGTCGCGAGTTCAAATCTCGTTTCCCGCTCCAAATTTTCCGGAAGCGACGTGGATAGATGCTCTAACAGGATCCAAAACGTCGCTTCAATTGTATTGATTTGAAAATCCGGATCTTAGAAATTTCTCAACTCATCCATTCACAAGTCTAAGATCACAACTTCTCGTGGCGGCGTAGCCAAGTGGTAAGGCAGAGCTCTGCAAAAGCTTTATTCATCGGTTCGATTCCGATCGCCGCCTCCAGACTTTCCCGACCGTTTCTGTTCTGAATTTTCGATCTACTGCCGCGATCAATTGTCCCGCGCACTTGTTTCCCATTCACCTTTTGGGTTTAGCACACGAATCGCAGTTATACTTCCCTTCTGATCTCTCACAAAATTGATCTTCGCTGCCGGAATGTTTTCAAGCGAATATTCATCTTTGCCCGTTTTGATCAGTTTGAGAAGTGGTCCGCCTTCCCTCTGAATAAACAGAGAACCGTTCTCCTCCGAGATCCTCCGGACACCGTATTTTCCGGTAAACTCCTTAAGAAGCGGCTCTGTATTCCTCGGGACAACCTGTTTTTCTTCACCGCGAACAAGTCTCAGCCGCTTGTTCTTTTGATCGAAAGTTATGGCAAAGTCCTTTAACAGCTGACTTCCTACGTTTGCCTGACGAAGTGCAGGAAATGTAACGAGAGGATCCTTAAATTCAATCCCGCCGATTCTGATACTGCCATTTAACCTGACTTGTTTTATTTCGATAGTATTGGAAATCGTTCTCGCCTGACCGACCACTTTCGGTTCACCGGTCAGCGGCAGTTTTTTGACCGTTTCCTCCGGCAGAATAAATCCGCCTACCGTATTGCCTGAATCGATGTGAGCTTTTACCGATTCATCGCCGATCACAAGCTCGATCATGGCAATTCCGTCCGTATCTGCATATTCCAGAATATCCCGGCTGTTTGCCTGAGGGAGAGCTCCCTTTTCAAGTCTGACGATCTTATTCGGGTAATCGAGTGTGAGAAGATGGTCTTTAAACAGATCAAATCCCAGTATGCCGTCGATTTTTGGAAGCGCCGGTGAGCGGTTATAATCACGTGTCAGCGCACGAATGTTCTTAAATTCAATTTCTCCGAGCTTTATCGAATCGATTGAAACTACGTCGAGCGTCAGATCATTCTGCCCCGACCCGTCTCCGGCCTGTACCTGTCCGACCGTTTTCAGACCCAGTTTTTCAACAAGTGAAGAATCGGCTCGCGCCTGTCCCTGTCCGCCCGTATCGATAGCAAACAGAAACGGTCCTTTGCCGTTTACCATTACTTCGACCGCCGGCATTGATCCCCGAAATTTCATCGGCATCTCTGTTTTTGCCGAGGTTTGAGCGGACAAAACGGTCTGTATTGAAAGGCAGATAACAAAGTTTAAAAGGATAATGATCGAATTTCTCATTTGCAGATTCTCCCGATTTATTAATTTACGTTATCTTGCAATTTTGTCTGAATTTTCAGATGAATGATTAATCTGAAGTAAAGAATTTGTAAAGAATGTAAATTCTTCAAATGTTCAAATAAACACCGGCACAAACAACAAACCCGGAAACTATTTCTATTTCCGACTTGAAAGTCATTTTAAGATCACGGTATGCCCTTTCACAAAAGCCCTTTACGCTGTATCATATCTTTGTGCCGATTCCCCGGCATTTTCTGAATAAATCACCGCCATAAATATCCACTCTTTGAGGCTGATCCTAAATGTCATTTACACTCGCTTTTCAATCTTCGTTTGAAACGATCACGAATTTGCCAAATTTTGTATGGCTGATCGTCTCCTTTCTTTTTGGTTCGATCGTCGGAAGTTTCCTAAACGTCGTGATCCACCGCGTCCCGCTTGAAAAATCGATCGTTTTCCCTAATTCCGCGTGTCCGAAATGCGGGGAAAAGATCAAACCCTACGACAATATTCCGATCTTCAGCTGGCTGATCCTCGGAGGAAAGTGCCGGAATTGTAAGAATCCGATATCGATCCGATATCCTGCGGTAGAATTTCTGACCGGTGTCTTATTTTTACTTGCAGCCTGGCAGATCGGTTTTACGGCATTTATTCCAGTTGCATTTGTATTTATCGCCGCGATGGTTTCGCTCGTCTTCATCGATTCAGAACACATGATCCTCCCGAATTTGGTCACTTATCCGCTCCTCGTTCTGGCACTCGCGGTCCGGATCGTTTATCCGGTCGCCTTTGGAAACGCACTGTATTTCAGTGATCTCGGTCATTATCCGCTGACCGCACTTCACGGACAGCCAATCTGGCTTGTTTCGCTGATCGGCGCTGTTTTAGGCGCATTGGTCGGCGGCGGCTCGCTGTGGCTCGTCGGAGAGATTTGGAAGCGCTTAAGAGGGGTGGACGCGATGGGGCTCGGCGATGTAAAGATGATGTTCGGCGTCGGCGCGCTGCTCGGATGGCGGCTTGTGTTTCTCTCAATATTTATCGGAGCACTTACCGGTGCGATCGCAGGTGTTGCTCTGATCTCACGTCAAAAAGAAAAAGACTTTCAGGCACAGATCCCGTTCGGGATATTTCTCGGTATCGGTTCGGTGATCGCACTCCTCTTCGGCGATACGCTTATCGCGTGGTATCTGAATAATTTTATTCCAAAATAGATCTTCGAACCTGATCAGCTTTTGGTCATAGATTCTTCGAGGCAGGCAAGAGAACAAAAATAGTTTGACTTTAACTTGACGGCTTCACCCTGCGGCGTCCATTTATTGCATTTCGGGCAGCGGACAAGCTGTGTATCGGCAGAAGTGTCCCGCTTCGGCACCTGTTTTTGCTGAGGTTTGGCTGCCTGTCTGAACTGCCGAAACGTCCGCCACATAAACAGAGCCGTTTGAATATGCTTGCGGTACCTGTAGACGATCATCAGAATGACGACCGCGATCAAAGCTAGAATTATTAACCACTTCATTTATTGTACTTTTATTTGCGCGAGCTGCGTTTCAAGCTCTCTCATTCCCGGATTATTCGGATTTATCGATTTTAGTTTCTCGAGATACTTCGCTGCTTCGTCAGCTTCTCTAAGCGCGATCTTGGTTTGAGTCATATACTGAACAGCGCGCTCATAATTCGGATTTTGCGCGAGTGCCTTACTCAAATTCTCGTCGGCACGTTTGAGGTCCTGCTGATCGGCGAGAAGATACGTGAGGCCCAGGTCGGTCACTACTTCGGTATCCTTCGGATTTTTCGCAAGGGCTTTTTGATACAGTTCGCGGGCTTTCAAATTGCGATCAGCGTCCTTATTTATTTGCCCGAGATCAAAGCTCACGTTTCCGAAAGAAACAAGCACCTGATAATCGTCAGCATTTAATTTGTGAGCACGATCAAGCAGTATGGCGACCTCAGCAAGCAATCTTGCGTCCTGTTTTTTCGCTGCATAGCTATAAAGCGCGAGTCCGAGACCTTTTTGAAAGCCGAAGTCTTCAGGATTTTTCGCCGCCTGCGCGAGCCTTTCGTTTATTTCTTCATCCGTCAAACTAGAATCCGCGGCGCTTGGAGACGATTCCGGCGCCGCTTTTGCCAGCCGCGTATTTTCGGCAAGAAGCTTGTCGATCTGGCTGCGGTTGAGCGCATTCGCAATCAAAAAACCGCCGGCAAAACCAAGCAGTATCCCGATCAGCGAAAGCCCGATAAGATTTTTCTTCATTGCTTCAATCTTAACAAACTTCACGAGCAAACAATAAACGCCGCCATAAAATTACGGCGGCGTTTGATCGTCAAATAAAAGTCCAAATTAGTCTTTTTTCTTACCTTCAGGCGCTATATACGGCAGGTCTTCAGAACGGCGGCGCGGAAGCGGATCTGTTCCGCGGCGGCGCGGTGTGGTTGTTGAATTTCGGCGGTCGACGCTTCCGCTCGGCAAACCTTTTCCGTGAACTGCTTCCACCAATATCCGGGTTATTTCCTGAGACAATGTGCGATGTTGCGTTGCTGCACGTCTTTTTAAAGATTCCTTCAACTCATTCGGCACGTATGCTCCGATGAAAACTCCCTTACGATTCGCCATAAGATTTACAAAGCTCCTTGAATTTAACTAATTTGATACAAAAGACCGCCGCACGATAAACAAGTCTGTAAGCCGAATTTTGTGATCCCGCAAATGCGGAACGATAATCATTCATCTAGGCTGCCTGTTTCCAAACAGCTCGAGCGACCTACCCGAAAACGCCGTCTGATCTCTCAGACATTGAGCGAGCAGCTCAAAAAACGTTTCCCTATTTGGTCTTGCACCACGAGGAGTTTACCTAGCCGCGTTTGTTGCCAAACGCGCTGGTGAGCTCTTACCTCACCGTTTCACCCATCACCAAGTAAATGGCTGGTCTGTTCTCTGTTGCACTTTTCGTAGATGCCCTGAGGCATCCCCCGGAAATTATCCGGCCCGCTGCTCTGTGGTGTTCGGACTTTCCTCTTTTTCATCGCGAAAAAGCGATTATCCGACTTGCCTGCTGTGCGGCAGGCATATTCTAGCAAAAATTGTTCAACAATAACAATTCTCGTTTATGCCTATTGTTTCCGGCTTAACGCCGATTATCAATACTCGCTCTCAATCGTGTCACCGGGTTCGATCTGCGGATCCGGAACCTTCCCGTCCTTGATCTCTCTCAGATCAAATTTATGGGATTCAAGAAGTCCCTCTGTGTTTTTCCTGCGGATCGTGATCTTACGGATCTTTGATTCGCGCAAGCCGCCGGAAGCGAGGATCGCCTGGGTGAGGGTCAAACCCTCAAAATAGTCCTTTCTTCCGAATTGTCTGACAAATCCGCCGATAAAATAAAAGTTTCCTGCTGACGCTACCGGCTTCGACTCTTCTTTTCCGAATTCGACAATATCGCCGGGATAAATGAGGAAAGACTGATATTTTTCATCCGTCAGTTCGAAAATCTGCGGATCAAGATCTTTTCTTTTTACCGTTACCCAGGTTGCGTCGGGATCGACCATCGCTTCCGCACGGATAACAAAAAGCGGCATTGCTTCACGTTGAAGGAATTTTTCCCCAGATCTTTCGACCGCTCCGATCACGGAAATTTTGTGGCTCGCATGTTCGCGAACCTTCACAGTAACTTCCGGATTCTCGTAAAGCTTTATTTTTTTGCGCAGTAGATCTTCGATCTGATCGGTCGTTAAACCGATCACTGAAACCATTTCTCCGGCAAGCGGATAATCGATCGTACCGTCATTTAATACGGTGTAGTATTTCGAAGCATTTACCGCTGCGTTCTGTAAACTGATAAACAAGACGTCGCTGATGCCAACTTTGTAAATTTCCGTTGCCGGCAAATTGGCAGTCGCTGCATTTTTTGCTATCTCGCGTGTTTTTCTGGCGATCGTAACATTTCCGGATTCGACCGGGCCCCGGTCTTCCGTTAGATCTTCAAACGCACCATCTTTGTCAGCTGAATTCCCCGAATCCTTACCAGAAATTGTTTTCGCCGGTTTTTCCCCCGAATTATTCGCTGTCTTGTCCGTCTTCGAATCGATGATACCTGGCTTAACGCTTGCTTCGCGGACCGGAGGATTAGCCGAGTAATCAAAATTTACCTTCTTTGTCTTTTCGGTCTTTTCCTGAGCAAAAACGATCGAAGGTATGCCGATGATCAGTAAAGTCAATACAAAGCCGATGTATTTTCTGTTTTTCATTTTCTGAAATAAATTCGCTGCGAACAAAAACTGCGGTGTGATCTTTGATTATCAAGAAAAAACCCGGGGGAAGGTTTTCGGCGATGATCACAAAACTTAAGACAAGCAGCCGAAACCCTCAAACTCATCCGGACCGCTACGCCTACTGGTTTAATAAAATCGTAATAAGTGCTGATCTTCCGATATTTTACAATTTTCTTCGTATTATGGCTAAATTTCCGGAGTCAAACGCAAAATTGCGTTAAACCAGCGGGCTTTAGACTGCACGCGGAAGCAGACTGTCATCAAAAAGGTGTTCCCAATGGCTAATGAACAATTCTCTTACCGCTTTTTCTACTGAATCTGCAGTTTTGCATTCGAGCAGTTCGTTCGCTACGGATCGCGCCTCTTCGAGAGCAATTCCCGAAATTACAGTTGCGACGCGATTTATCGATCCTATGTTCATACTGAGTTCGGCAGCTCCCAATCCGACCAGGATCACCGCATAAAGCGGTGTTCCCGCCATCTCGCCGCAGATGATCGCCGGAGTATCGTGCTTTGAAGCCGAATCCAGGATCATTTTCACACTTTTGAGGACCGCCGGATGGAGCGTCTGAAACCAATCAGAAACCTCCTCATTATCACGGTCGGCCGCCAGGAGATACTGGACAAGATCGTTCGTTCCGACACTTATAAAATCCGATTCCTCCGCCAGACTGTCGATTACCAAAACTGCTGAAGGAACTTCGATCATTGCACCAAGCTGCGGATCGCCAAAATCCACATTCAAGTCAGTAAGTTTCTCCTTTTCCTCAGCCATGATCCTTCTCACTCTGCGCATCTCAGACACCTCGGAAACCATCGGAATAACTATTCCGATATTTCTGTTATAAGAAGCGCGAAGTAAGGCCCGGATCTGTCTTCTTAGTTCTGTTTCAAAACGAAAACCCAAACGGATCGCGCGAAGTCCGAGCGCCGGATTCTTTTCTATTTCAATAGTTCTGCCGGCAAGCTGATCAGCGCTCAGATCAAATGTCCGGATCTTGACGCCGTCTGCGCCGACCTTGTCGGCGACGCGGACATAGTTTTCGTACTGTTCATTCTCTGACGGGAAACCTCGATATTGATTAAATAGGAATTCCGAGCGAAAAAGTCCGATCCCCTTTGCGCCCATACTTTCCGCTTTCTTATATCCTTCGACGATATCCAGATTTGCCCGGATCGTGACTTCAAATCCGTCAAGCGTAGTAATCGCATCCCGTTCAAATGATTCTTTTGTGGCCGCCGCATCACGAATATCCGAAAGCGCCCTGTCAAATTTTTCTGCTGTTTCGCTTTCGGGATTCAGGATCGCCTGTCCCGAAAACCCGTCTACGATGAGTTCATCTCCGGTTCCCACCCGGCGCATCAGACCATAGAGTCCGGTGATTGCAGGAATTCCAAGTTCACGCGCTAAGATAAAAGTATGTGATGTCCATCCGCCGTTTTCAGTCACTATCGCCGCCGGCCGGCTCTGACTGATCTCGACGATCGTTGACGGGTTCACCTCTTTGGCCACGATAACCATATTTTGACCAAAACTAACCTCAGACCGCTTTCCACCGCCGAGCGCCGTCAAAAGCCTTTCCGCAATATCTTCAAGATCTATGTATTTTTCGCGAAGGTGTTTATCCGAAAGCTGTTTATACCGTGAAATATAGGAATCGGAAACGCTTTTTACAGCCCATTCGGCGTTTACCATCTCTTCACTAATCGTAGTCTCGATCTTTGAGAGCAGCGACTTGTCCTCGAGGAAAAGCAAATGCGTGTCAAAAATACTGGCAAGATTTTCGTGTGCTTCACTTTCGGTTCCGTTGGTAAGGTGACGAAGCTGTAGTTTCGCAAGACGCACTGCAGCGCGAAAACGTCTCGTTTCCCGTTCGATCATATCGGGTTCGATACGAATCTTATAAAACTGACGTTTGTTGCCGTAGAGACACAGAACTTTCCCGACTCCGATCCCTCTTGAGACCGCCCGCCCGTTTAACACAACTTCCCGGGAAATTTCTTTTTCTGTCTGACTCATGCTCGGCATCGTACGGAGATCTTTTCTCCCGCAATTATATTCGCCGCAGTTTCATATTCAAACTCAACTTTCTATTGCCGCTTCATCGGGCGTAAGGTTTCCCGCTTCGTGAATCGCGCGCGTCGTATCCGTAAACAGCAGTATCACACTTCCGACAACAAAAAAGACGATAAGTGCGAGGATCGCCTGTCTGAATGAACCCGTTGCGCCGACAACGATCGTGAAAAGCAGTTGGCCCATCCAGGAAGTTCCCTTTTCCGAAATTTCATAAAGTCCGAAAAATGCCGATTCTCTTCCTTTCGGTATCATCTGAGAAAACAGCGATCTTGAAAGCGCCTGTGCACTTCCCAGTACGAGTCCGATGAACGCACCCATGATCCATGCCTGAAACCGCGAATCGAGATATGCATATGCAAAAATAACGATCGCGCACCAGATCGCGAGTGAAACTATGATCGTTCGTTTTGCTCCGATAATTCTCGCGATCCTTTCAAAGGTGATCGCACCGATAAATGCAAATATCTGGGCAACCAGAAATATTCCGAGCAGGAACGCCTGATCCTCATTCGCGTTTCTTTCCGCCAGCGTAAACAATTCGTTTGAGAGAAATGCTGATGACTGCAGAATCACGGTCTGAATACCGTCATTATAAAAAAGATATCCGACCAGAAAGAGTGACGTATATTTTAAGCGTCTGAGTTCTTTAAAAGTCTCTTTTATTTCGGTGAAACCGATCGTCACCAACTTCTTGTCATGAGGAAGATCCTTCTCAGGATCACGGCTCTTCACATAATAGAAAGTAATGATCGCAAAAAGCCCCCACCAGAGCGAAGCCGCGAGTATCGAGATCCTGACGGCAAACCCCTTTGAGATCCCGAGCGATTCTGCATTATTGATGAGGAGGATATTCATCACCAGCATGACGACTCCGCCGATATAACCTGCCCCGTATCCGTAACTCGATATCTTATCGCGCTTATCTTCAGTGGTTATATCGATCAAAAATGCGTTATAGAAAACGTTTGAAGCGGCGAAACACATATTAGCGATGATCAGCAGTATTCCGCCGAAAAGATACGATTCTCCCGTTACAAAAAAGAGCAAACAGCTGGCGAGCACCCCGACGTAGCAGAAAACCGCCATAAATTTCTTTTTTAAATTCGTATAATCGGCGATCGCACCGAGCACAGGAAGGAGCACGACCATCGAAATCACGGATATCGCAATACAAAATGCCGGAAATCCCTTCGGCGTAACGTTAAACAGAAACAGGTCAAAGATGACCCCGTCCTGACAGGGATGGTTTTCACGCATTGTGTCCGGAATCGCGGAACACATCGCGCTTTGCGCCAGACTGATCAGATACGGACCTAAGAGTACCGCAACAACCGTCGTATAAAAGGCCGAATTTGCCCAGTCATACATCATCCATCCGAAAATTTCTTTCCGGTCATTTTTTGCATGACGCACCGCATTTTGTGAATTATTCATTCGGATAACAATCCTATAATTGCCGGAGTAATATGGGTCAGATCATTTATCTGATCGGCGGTCTCCCGCATTTTTCTTCCCCAAATTATAGTCGGAACACGATTTAATGTGTGGTTTCGAATGGAGAGATTCTCTACGTTTCCATGGTCGCTTGTCAAGATAAGCGTCGTCCGTTTCGGGTCGATCCGTTTCACGGTTTCGCGAACAAATTCTGCGATCATCGGAAGATGGTCCGCGGCCCTTTCAAAATCCTGATCATGGCCGATCTTATCGGTTATGAAATGTTCGTAAAGCGTAAAACGGTTTTCAGAAGCAAGCGAGATGAGGATCTCAGCCGCATCCTTCGGAGTGAATTCGGGTACATCGAGTCCGTAACCGATCAGTGAACGGTTTGTAAAATCGTGGAAAACAGCCTTGCGTCCGAGCAGATCGGGAAGCGTCTTAAAACGCATTCCGGCTGCTTCAACCGCGCAGGTTGTTGCCGATTTGAACCGCGGCCGTTTTCCGAGAAGTTTAGAAACATAGGCGTTTGCAAAAACTGAATCTTCAATTCCTTTTTGTTTTAGCTGAAGAAATATTGAATGTTTGGCGATCAGATCGCGGAGTTTTTGATTTGGAAAGCCGTGTTTGTGTCCGCCATTAAGAAGCGGAGCATTGTGCCCGGTGTAAATAGCAGTCTGGCCGGACGCGCTTTGCGGTCTGCCGTCGACGCCGAGTCTGGCATCAGTGGGGATCAGAATTCCATCGGCAAATATCTGCTTATCGATCCCGACAAAATTGTCAAACGGCTCTAAGTTTTCCGTCAGCGAAAGAGGATTGTTTTCATTTTTTTCGCCGATCCCCACGCCGTCAACAAAAAACAATATTACCGAGGTTTGATCCACAATTTTATTCCCGCAAACTATTTCTAAAATCAATCGATTATAAACAATCGTATCGACCGGTTTAAAAACGCGATGTTAAATTGTGAAAGTGGATACCTACGGAATACCCGCGTGAACAAAAATATTTTTATGTAATTTCTTAAAAAAATGTACAGGTGGAAACAGGACAATTGGGATCATTCGGCGCCGCAACATTCGGATTTCCGGCGCATGACATCGTCGCACCGCATGCGCCGAATACGCATGCCGTTCCGCTGACGATATTTGACGCGCCTGATGAACAACACTGGTTTATTCCGGTCGGAGTTGTTCCCACGCCCGTAGATATAGTTACTGTCGCAAAACATGTCAGACCCGGGCTGCAGTTGCCCTGCGTACCCGAAACGCCGGTGCATGGTGCGAGAATTCCAACACTTCCCGACTGAGCCGCTCCGGCCTTCGGTGCAACTATTGCACTGACGACAGGAAGTGCGACAGTTGAAGCAAATCCCACTTTTCTTATCACTTCCCGTCTTGAAAGACCCTGAAATTCTGCGGGTGTTTGAAGTTCGGAAACCAGCAGACCGCTCGCATAGAGCTGATCAAGTGCAAGCAATACAAACTCTTCGCGAACAGGGCTTCCCAATCCTTTGCTTACCCGACTTGTAATCTCTGTCACGGAATGCCGGCCGGTGCACTCATTCCAGACGGCCGAAGACGCTCTGTTCAAACAAAATGCCTTATCTGTCTTCAGATCGTAAACCAAAGTTTCATCACCGACTGTTTGAATTACGATGTCGGATTCCCTTGCCTCTGCATGTCCTTTCATGATCGCTCCAGCCTCCCGTCAAAAAAATAGCTTTCCCGTTACACTGTTTTCATGGCTAAAAATTTCAATGGTTTATATCACAGAGAAAGGTCGCAGCGGATAAACTCAGTTTGAAATATTGGTGTAATTTATTTGAACAATACTTGAACGCATCAAGTGCAGCGTTTTCTGTATGTTACGGCGGAGCGAAGCGATCACTGAAAAGGAGCCGGACAGAAATTGCACGGACAAAAAGACCCGGAAACCTTTCCGGAGGGAGGGTGGTGATACGGCATTTATCAGACGAATTTTGTCAGTTTCGGTGTTAAACCATTTTCGCGCAGTGACTGATATGCGGCCGGACCTGCGGCGATAAACGTTAAGACTGCTTCGGCGTTTTTGATCTGCTCACGTCCAAAATGACCGATAAAACTCTCTACATCCTCAACCGAAAAGAATATAAATTCATCAACCGCGCCGTTTTCTAATAACGTATTTAGTCTTGTTAGTTTAGTGCCCGGTAACTTCTCGGCCGCGTAAACGTTAAATTCCCGAAATTCCCGACAGATCTTCATAAGCTCGCCCGAAAAGCCGCAGTGCATCTCTTCGCCCTTTACGAGAAGCACTTTTTGTAAGGAGAGTTGTTTTTTGTCACCAAAGTAGTTTGCGATCGACTCGAGAACAGTTTTTTCAAATTTATTCGCAGGAACGATGTCTGAGTGGATCTGAACAAACCGAAAACGATCGACAACCGCTTCTCCAAGCGCGCAAATTACGGATCCGTCCAGGGAAAAAAGGTCGACACCGTGGTCCTCGAGGATCCCGATAAAACTATCCGCGGAATGAATATCAGTGACTATCAACAGATCAAAATGCGTGACATTTCCTGCAATTTCTTCAACCTGCCGGGACAACGGAATTCTCTGAATCGTGAGTTGCGGAAATCTCAAGACGACAAAACCCTCGTTTTCAAATTTACTGATCTGTTTTTGGTTCGCCGGAGAATCGATCACACCGATCGCCTTATTCTGAGTCATGGTCATTATTACAGGTGATTTTAGCGTCAAAACCCGAATTCGCAAGTTTGCAATTATTGGTTAAAATAGATAACTTTGATGTTCTGGTATTTTGGAATCTATTCAGCCTTATTTAGCCGGAAATAATCCAAATATTCTCGATCCGGATTCACGATGAAAGCAATGATCTTAGCCGCAGGTTTTGGTACGCGGCTTTTTCCTTTAACGATTGACCGAACAAAACCAGCGATTCCCTTTTTGGGTAAACCGCTCGTTGGTTACGTTGCTGAATACATTGCGAAATACGGCTTTAACGACGTAGTCGTAAACCTCCATCATCAGCCGGAATCCGTTAAGGCCGCGCTCGGAGACGGTTCTGATTTCGGCGTAAAAATTCATTACACCTACGAAGAACCAAAGATCCTCGGGACCGCAGGCGCGCTCGACAATGCAAGACATCTGCTCGAAGGCGATACATTCCTCATCGCAAACGGCAAGATCATCACCGATATCGACATCCACGAAGCCCTTGAAACTCACAAAAGAACCGGAGCACTCGCCACGATGGTGTTGAAGGAAAACGCAGGTTTTGAGAAGTTTACGGAAGTACTTGTTGAAGACAACCGGATAAAGGGCTTTGGCGACGGATTCCCTTCCCGGAATCAGGAGAATCCCGATCAAAAACCGCCGCTGATGTTTACGGGAATTCACATTTTAGAGCCGCGGGTTTTTGATTATATTCCGAGGGGTGTTTATTCGGACATCGTGCCGACGTTCTACAATCCTGCGCTGCGAAACGGTGAAAAGATCGTAGCCCATATTACAAAAGCTAAATGGTTTGAACTTTCGACGATCCCGCGGTATCTGGACATTACCCTGAAAATGCTCAACGGGAGCGCCGACCGAAATGTTGTCGGGAAAAATTCACTGATATCACAAACCGCTAAAATAGAAGACTCGATCCTTTGGGATAATGTAACGATCGAAGACGGTGCGATGATCGAACGTTCGATAATCGGCGACGATGTCTGTATAAAGAGCGGCGAAATATACCGGAACGTCGCCATCGTCCGCGGTGATATGCTGGAACATTGCAGCGAGATCCCGCAAAAAGCGATGAAGGGTACGTTGGTTGATGACAACTATGTCGTTCCGCTTGATCAATAATTCTAATTCGGTATGCCTCAGACTTTTACAGATTCCGCTAAAGACCGCTTAGACAGGTATCTCAAAGACCATGAAATAAAAGCGGAGATCGAGCAGCTGACACCCGACGCTTCGACCCGCGAATTCTACCGTATTAGAAGCTACCCCGAGACGTCGATCGTCTGTATTTATCCGGAAAAATTTGACGAAACACTTCCGCAGATCGATGTTACAAACCTATTTCTGAGATCCGGTCTGCCGGTTGCGGTGATATTCGACACGGATTTTGAACTCGGGATCGTTCATCACGAAGATTTCGGCGATACGATTCTTCGCGATGTTTTAGAAGCCTCCAGCAGTGGAACCCGCGAAACGCTTATCGGTGAAGCGATTTCTCTGATCGCCCGCATTCAAAACTCGACGGCCAATGCATTTGAACTCGATTCGATAGCTTCAAGGCTCAGATTTGACACGGAAAAACTGCTTTGGGAATTGAACTTCTTTAAGACGCACTATTTCCAGAGTTTGAAAAATGAAACAATTCCCAAAGAAACGGAAGCAAATATAAACAAGGAATTCACGGACCTTGCGCGTGAACTTGAAGAGTGTGCGACAGTATTAACGCACCGGGATTTTCATGCCGCGAATCTGATGGTTTCCGGCAGCGGCGAATTGAAGATCATCGATCATCAGGATGCCAGAATAGGCTCTGCTGCATATGATCTGGTTTCCCTTTTGCTTGACCGGATCACGGAATCGCCGGAAAAAGACTGGCTTGATTCCAAGAAGAGGTTCTTTCTGGACCAGCGCGGCAAGCTCGGACTTCCGCCGATCGCAGCCGACAAGTTTGATCATGAATTCGATCTGATGACCGTTCAGCGGTGCCTTAAAGCGATCGGTACATTTTCAAATCAGGCGGGAAACTTTGGGAAAACCCATTATGTGCAATATATTGAACCAATGTTTGCAGTCGTCCGTGATGCTTGTATTAGCATCGGTAGATTTCCAAATTTGCGGAATTTGATAGAAAATATTTTGGATAAGTAAAGCAAATGAATCAAACATATATCAACGAACTAAAAGACAAGATCGGCGAAGAAGTTACGCTCAAGGGCTGGCTTTATAATTCGCGTTCAAGCGGAAAACTGGTTTTTGCGCAGCTTCGCGACGGAACGGGAATCGTGCAGTGCGTTATTTTCAAAGGAAACGTATCCGACGAAATTTTTGACGAAGCAAAATCACTCGGACAGGAATCTTCTTTGATCGTCCACGGAAATGTTAAAGAAGACGCGCGTTCGCCGATCGGTGTTGAGATCGATGTAGCGGATCTCGAGGTCGTCCAGAACGCCAGTGAATATCCGATCACACCCAAGGAACACGGAACCGAGTTTCTCATGGATAACCGTCATCTCTGGATCCGTTCTAAAAAACAGCACGCCGTTTTACGCGTCCGTCATACGGTTATCAAAGCCGTCAGGGATTTCTTTGACGAACGAGGCTTTATTCTCGCCGATACTCCGATCTTTACCCCTGCGGCATGCGAGGGGACGACAACGCTTTTTGAGGTCGAGTATTTTGGCGATGACAAAGCATATCTGACGCAAAGTGGTCAGCTCTATAATGAAGCAACCGCGGCGGCATTCGGAAAAAGCTACGCTTTCGGACCGACCTTCCGCGCCGAAAAATCCAAGACGCGCAGACATTTAACAGAGTTTTGGATGGTCGAACCCGAAGTTGCCTATGCAACTTATGAGGACATGATGAATCTCGGCGAAGAGATGATCGTCTTTGTCGTCGAAAGGGTATTGCGCGACCGCCGAAGCGATCTTGAAACACTTGAGCGCGACATTTCAGTGCTTGAGAATATCAAATTGCCGTTCCCGCGGGTTCATTATGATCAGGCTGTCGAGATCCTTCAGGCCGGATTTGAAAAAGGCGAACTCGAAAATAAATTTGAATGGGGCGGAGACTTCGGCGCACCTGATGAAACTTATCTCTCGGCTCAATTTGATCAGCCGATCTTTGTCCACCACTTCCCGGCCGCGATCAAAGGTTTTTATTTTGAGATCGACCCTGAAAGACCTGAATGCGCGCTTGGGATCGATCTGCTGGCGCCGGAAGGCTACGGCGAGATCATCGGCGGCGGCGAACGTGCGATGGATCTTGAATATCTAGAAACGCAGATCGAAAAACACGATCTGCCGAAAGAATCGTTTGAATGGTATCTCGATCTACGCCGCTACGGCTCGGTTCCGCATGCCGGTTACGGAATGGGGATCGAACGCTGTGTCGCCTGGATGTGCGGCATCGAACACGTCCGCGAAACGATACCGTTCCCGAGAATGCTTTATAGGTTAAAACCATAAGAAACTTGGTGCTTGGCGCGCTGCGGAAAACAGCCGCCCGATCTTCACCGGGAAAATAGCTTTATTGCCTACGCAAACAAAAGGAGAAAAAAATGAGTTCATCTGCCTTTTTCTTATTGATCGCGGTATTTGTGTCGAATTTATTTTCGGCAAGCTGCGCCGCTGACCCCGTTGCTGAAACAAAGCTTCCAAAGACAATGCCCGAAAATACGATGATGAAGTGGAGTGAAAACGGCGGAATGGCTCCGGCCTGGAAAAAGATAGAGGTTTCAGGAGATCAGATACTTTTTGAAGTCAAGAAAATGAGCGATGAAGAGCCGGTCGAATGGACGGCCAGTATATCTGCAGAAGAAAAATCAAAGCTCTACCAGGTATTCGTCGAGAACAAATTCGACACGATCGAGAACGATGAAACGGATGAAATCACTTACGACGCGGGATCAGAGGGAGTCTACATTCGTGCCGGAAGCATTTCGAAGAATGTTTCTTACGGCGAAAATTCCCCGCTTTCGGGTTTAAACGAGAAGCGTTATCTCGCAGTTGCAAAAGCGATCCAGAATTTGGAGGCGAAAAATCCGAATAGCTCGAACGATTAATGTGACTCGTGTGAATCAAGAACTCAGATCTCAGCTTTCACTTAATATTTGTCATAGGCCGGTACCGCCGCTATGAGTGAACGATTGGTCTCTCTTGATGTCTTCCGCGGTATGACCATCGCGGGGATGATCGTTGTCAACAATCCCGGCACATGGAACGCGATCTATTCTCCGCTTGCCCATGCGGAATGGCACGGAATAACCCCGACGGATTATATTTTTCCGTTCTTTCTTTTTATCGTCGGAACCGCAATTCCCTTCTCACTTTCTAAACGCCTTGAATCCGGAAAGATCACCGCCGATGTTTTTACAAAAATAATCCGCAGAACGATTATCATTTTTGCTCTTGGTTTACTTCTTGCACTCGTCCCGAAGTTTGATCTGGCAAATCTCCGGATTCCGGGTGTGCTCCAACGGATCGCCGTCTGTTACTTTATTGCATCTATTCTTTTTCTTTATCTTGACTGGAAAAAACTTGCGCTGCTTTCTGCGATACTGCTTTTAGTTTACTGGATTTTGATGACGCTTGTACCGGTTCCCGGATGTATCGCCCCGGATATCGGAAGCAAGGTTTGCAACCTCGCAGCACTTCTTGATCGGGTAATCCTTACGGAAGATCATATTTGGAAACAGGGCAAGGTATTTGATCCGGAAGGCATCCTCTCAACGATTCCCGCGATCGCTTCGACGATCTCCGGCGTGTTGACCGGAATGTGGCTCAACCGGAAGATCTCAAAACCGGAAAAGGCCGGCGGACTACTCTCTGCGGGCGTCGCGCTGTGTGCGCTCGGATGGATCTGGAACTATGTTTTCCCGTTTAACAAAGCGCTCTGGACGAGTTCCTATTCGGTCTATACGACCGGACTAGCGTTGTGTTTCCTTGGGTTCTGTTTCTGGGTTATCGACGTAAAAGAATATAAAAAATGGGCTTATCCGTTCCGCGTTTTCGGAATGAATGCACTCGCACTTTTTGTCTTTTCCGGGTTTTTGTCAAAGTTTCTTATTCTCATCAAGGTTGACGGCGCAGACGGCAAGTCCATATCGCTTCAAAGCGCCGTATTCAAAAGCGTTTTTCTTCCATTAGCTTCACCGATAAACGCTTCGCTGCTTTACGCACTTTTTTATCTGGCTCTCTGGTATGTTTTGATGTGGGTTCTTTACAAACGAAAGATCTTTATCACGATCTGAATATACGGAGATCACCGA
Organism: Pyrinomonadaceae bacterium; assembly: GCA_041394785.1. Classification (GTDB taxonomy): domain Bacteria; phylum Acidobacteriota; class Blastocatellia; order Pyrinomonadales; family Pyrinomonadaceae; genus Aridibacter. The sequence goes on from JAWKHO010000010.1 coordinate 130,894, forward strand.
CGGCTTTCTAAATTTGATCCAATCCGGTTAAAATGAAGAACATCGAAAACTAGAGGTTAACAGATGAATTTCTGCGCGTTCATATTCAGCTTTGTTTTCTTTCTTTACGGCTCGACGGCCGCTTGGTTCGTACCTCCCTCGGGTGCGGCAGGTTTTCCGAAAGTGATGCCTGCTGACGTAAAAATGACCTACTATAATCACGGCGGCATGACCGACAGCTGGGAAAGGATCGAAATTTTCGAAAGATCCATATCCTTTGAGGTTAAAGAGATGGATAATCAAGAAACGAAATCCTGGAAATCAGAGATCACGCGCGAAGAGTCCGAGGTGATCTACCGGACATTTGTCGAAAACAGATTCGATAAGATAAAGAACAAGAAACAAGGCGAGATCGTCTACGATGCGGGTTCTGAAACTCTCTCGATAAAGGCCGGAGATGTTGATAAGAGTATTTCTTACGGCCCGAATTCACCGCTGTCCCTGACGAATGAGGAGCGGTTTAACAATATCTTTCAGGCCGTCAAAAAACTCGCTGAAAAAAACAGAAAAGACTAGAGTTATCTGAAATCTGAGATTTGAAATCTGAGATCTGAAATTTGAAATCTGAGATCTGAAATTTGAAATCTGAGATCTGAAATTTGAAATCTGAAATCTGAGATCTGAGATCTGAAATCTGAATTTAGAAGAAACCGCGCCGGATTTAACACAAAGTTTCTATCCGAAGGTTAGAATTTTGCCCATAATCCTTTTGTTCCGATGCCATTATGAAAAAGTTCGTTTTTCTTTTACTCGCTGTCTGTATCATTTGGATCCCCGCGTTTCCACAAGCGCCGGTTAGAAATCTGAAGCCGACCGTTATACTGATCTCGATCGATGGATTCCGCACCGACTATTTGGAGAAATTCAAACCAAAGAATCTTCGGAAGCTCGCCGGGAAAGGGGTACGAGCAAAATGGATGATCCCTTCTTTTCCGACAAAAACTTTTCCGAATCATTACACGGTTGCCACCGGGCTTCTTCCGGAACACCACGGAATTATCGAAAACAATATGTATGACCCCGATTTTGACGCGGTTTTTGGCCTCGGAAAACGCGAAGAAGTACAAAATCCGCGCTGGTGGGGCGGCGAACCGATCTGGGTTACCGCTGAAAAACAGGGTCAAACCGCCGGATCGTTTTTCTTCCCGGGAACGGAAACTGAGATCGGCGGCGTCCGGCCGACATACTGGAGGGAATATGACGGCGACGTTGCAAATGATGAAAGAATCAAAACCGTTCTCGGCTGGTTTGACCTCCCCGTTGAAAAACGTCCGACGATGATCACGCTTTATTTCTCTGATGTAGATGACGCCGGACACGGGTTTTCGCCGGATTCCCCGGAAACAAAAGAAGCTGTAAAAAAGGTCGACTCCGAGATCGGCGGTCTGTTAAAAGGTCTGAAAAAAAGAAAGATTTATGACGAAGTAAATCTGATCATCGTTTCCGATCACGGAATGGCGGCGGTCCCGCAGAAAAACTCAATCGTACTGGATGAAATGTTCGATACGTCGCTTGCCAAGCGGGTATTTTGGGTCAGTGAATTTGTTCAGATCTTTCCAAACGAAGGAAAAGAGGACGAGATCTATCAATCGATCAAATCAAAACTGCCTCCTCAAGCCTCGGTCTACAAGAAAGCGGAGATCCCGGCGCGATTCAGGTTTCGTGATCATAAACGGATCCCGCCGATAATCGTGGTGCCGAATGAAGGATGGGTTTTAACCACCAAAGAACGTTTTGAAAAGATGAAAGCCGACGGAAGAATAGACACGGTCCGCGGTTCACACGGTTACGACAACGAACTGGAATCGATGCGCGCGCTTTTTATCGCACACGGAAATGCGTTCAAGTCAGGGTTTATTGCCGAGCCGTTTCAGAACATCGAGGTTTACAACTTGATGTGCGAGGTCCTCGGTCTTGCGCCCGCTCCGAATGACGGCGAGTTTGAACGGGTTAAAGGATTGCTTAGGTAACGCCGATTGCATTTCGATATGCCCGGCGCTTATTTGCTTTACTTCGAGTAGAGTTTCAAAACTGCAACTTCAGGAGGAACGAGAAAACGCATTTGCGGTCCTGAAACACCAATACCCGTTGTAACAAATACATGTTTTCCGTCAACGACGGCTTCAGATTCCATAAATCTCCCGTCATTTACAAAAGGATAGG
>JAWKHO010000011.1:0-129717 GCA_041394785.1 Pyrinomonadaceae bacterium
CTTCTTTTCTGACGATCTGTTTTGCGTCGAATTCGTTGCTAAACGCCGATGGGCTGATGGTAATGCTATTTGTCCGCGTTGCAGAAGCGATAACAATACCTTTATGAAATCGCGTAAGGTCTGGCAGTGCAAAAACAAAGAATGCAAAAAGCAATTCTCCGTTAAGGTCGGCACTATTTTTGAAGATTCACCCATAAAGTTAGACAAGTGGTTAATCGCTATGTGGTTGATCGTTAATGCAAAGAATGGCATCAGTTCCTATGAGATCCACCGCGCTATCGGTGTTACTCAGAAAACCGCCTGGTTTATGCTTCACCGAATCCGTTTAGCGATGGAATCCGGCTCTTTAGAGAAGCTATCCGGCGAAGTAGAATGCGATGAGACTTATGTCGGCGGTAAAGCTGTCAATATGCATAAGAAGAAACGTAAAGCCTTGCAAATCCGAACTGGCGGTAGCGGTAAGACCGCAGTTATGGGTATCGTTCAACGGCAAGGTCGCGTAAGAGCAAAAGTTATCAAATTGGCTAACACCGAAACTCTTTTAGGAATGATCGGTGACAACGTGGAAGTTGGTTCGACTGTTATGACTGACGATCACGGCGGTTATAGAAAGATGAGTGCTGAATATAGACATCACATCATTAACCACACCATCGAATATGTCCGCGATAACATTCACACCAACTCGATTGAGAACTTTTGGTCATTACTCAAACGAACCATCAAAGGCACTTATGTTTCTGTTGCGCCCGAACATCTTCAAAAGTATGTTGAAGAACAAGCCTTTCGATATAACGAACGCGAAGGGAATGACAAAGATCGTTTCTTAGAGGCTCTTAACTCGATTAGCGGAAAACGTGTTACCTATCTTCAGCTGATCGGGTATGAAACGGGGCACTAAACAACTCAAACGTGGCAAAAAGAAACGTAAGGGATAACCGCGTTTACGCCTTATATTTTAAAGTAAAAACGGTATTTTAGCAAGAAATTATTAAGTAGATAACGTATGTTGCCATAGATTAGTATTACGGTACGCCTGCGGAAACCTGAGAAGCCTTTGTGTCGTTTTGTATGATTTTAATATGAGCCTTTAAAAATGGGCGTTTCGTGAGTGAAACGTGAAACAAAATCGTTTGACATACAATATATGGTGGGATAAACTAAAAACGACCTAAAATGGCGTTTTAGGTCGTTTTGAAATCTGTTGCTTAGAACGGGCAAACAGTACTATCTCAATTAGATTACAATAGTAAGCTAATTTGTCAAGAACATCTTCAAGACTCAGATAGCCTCTCCGTTTGCTCTAACAACAAATCTAAGCACAGAGATCACAGTTGAAGAGCTTTAGCTTTATGCATCCGTCGGTTGGAAGCACGAAGCTCATAGCCTGTTATTGATCCCTGTTTTGGCGCAAACAAATCATATCAATAACTAATCTGCGGTTCAAACTACTTAACCGACTTAGAGCAAGGTAAGAACAATGAATACAATTATGATTGGATATGATCTCAATACGCCCCGCGATCAAAATGATTACTCAGACCTACACGAAGCAATTAAAGAGCTTTCTGGCACTTGGTGGCATCACCTAGACTCAACGTGGCTAGTGAAGACGAGTATGGACGCAACAGAAGTACGAGACCGTCTTAAATTTTACGTAGACGATAGCGACGAGTTGCTCGTAGTCGAGCTTGGGGCTAACTGGGCTAGTTGCGGATTATCGAAGAAAGCTAGCGATTGGCTATATTCAAATATGCCTAAAGCTAATGCTGTATATATGCGTTAGTGGCTAAGGCATTAACGGAAGGTGGGAAGATTCTTTTATAGACCCGCCTTCATTAACAAAAGGTTCATTTACAGAATTGGTATCTTGGTCAATTGTAAATGAACCTTTTACTTCAGTATCTTTTATTAGTTCTAGGGCGCAACCATTGAACTTTACGATCGTACCTTTTGGTAAAATAGTTGTGTTATCTGCCATAATTACCGTCTCCTATTAAAATCAAACACAGATCAATTATTAAAGATCTTTTTTTACCTGCTCATTCCTTTCCTTTTCCGCCTTCTCCCGGCGTAAGACCTCATCTTTAGGCACTTTAACGACCTTTCGTAACAGATCGTCAAAGCGTTCAAATCCTTTACCGTCGTCTTTTGTTTTAATTTTCTTTTTAAGCTTCATTTCTTCTCTTTCACACGCCTAGCAAGATGTTGCATAAATTGACGTGTATTATCCATAATATCCTTTGTTTCCCCCGCCTTATAGACCTTACGGGTATGAGAAACATTATTGCGCCAAGCATCCTTAAAGTTTCTAAAGACGCCGACCGCGTGACTGTAAAACGCGAGAGTTTCCTTTTTCTTTGTATTTGTTTTTGTGCCTTTTTCCGATTCTCTAAGCGCGGACTCAAATCCTTTGATTAATGTTCCCCAGTCGCAAAGCTCAATGGGTTTCTTAACCATTTCCTTTGCACCATTCTTTGAAACTGGCGTCAAGATATATTTCCCGGCGCGCATCTTAGAAACTAAGTTTTTTGCGCCAATCTCAACGACCCGCATTAAATGGAAAACACACGCGGTATGTAATCCGTGCGCATAACAATTACCCGCGGCGATGATATCATTGGCTGCGCTTGGGAATGAATTATTTACTTCTTTTCCAAACAGTTCTTTATTATTCAGGAATAGAGATCGATCCTTAGGGACAAAACCAAATACGACTTCTTTTAGTTCATCATCGACTCTTTCATTCAATATGTCTATTTTCTGTGCAAGATCGCCGTAGGTAAGAGCAGCTACATTAGAGCGGAATGACTCTAAATACATATGAGAAAAACTCAAGCCTACGAATTTCAAATGGATCTCAAATTCGGCTAATTTCTTCTCCACTCTCTCAAGTATTTCTGGCGACAAGGCTTCATCATCTGGAGACATATACAGTTCGTTATCTTCCTGCATCGACGCAAACATCATATTTAACTGCATAATGAACCCTAAGGAATATGCTTTCATAATGTCACATAACGTAACTTTCTGGAATGGTTTCCAGATTTTACCTTGTTCTATATTATCTAACAATTCTACCTCTCCTTATATACTGAGTCAAGTATATTATTGCCTTTTTGAGGAGGGGTGCCCGAAGGGCGGGGTGGTTGCTTTCTGTAACTAACTTAATTTTATTAAGCCCCAAAAGAAAGCCCACCTTTCGCGATGTTCACCAAAAAAAGAGCATAAACATTACCAATTGGTGTCTTATCTTTTGGTTCGACACGGGATCCGCGAACAACTGCCAATCTAAGGCTCGAGTCCCGCTTCGTAGGTCATCATAAATTCCATAAACTTTGACGTCTCGATCATATCCTTTCCCATAAATCTGATGCTGTGCGAATCCGTTCTTTCGATGATCGATAAATAACTGAGCAGTTCCGAAGGGCGGTAACTCTTAAACCGGACATCGAGTTTTACCGGCGTTTTTACTTTATAGGGCTTAAAATCCTTTATCCTGCTGACGGCCGTTTTGGCCTTCTCGCGAATCAGTGCGTATGAAGCTTCGGGCGTTATCGTCCTTGCCGAGTGAAAACCGTAGTTCCATTTTACGACCGCGCCTTCCATATCCCCGACGATCGAGCTCACTTCTTTTACCGCCGCATCGTCTCCCGAAACCATGATCACCGGCACATTAAAATGCCCGGCAATTGCGGCGTTTATCCCGCCTTCGGGCATCGCAATATCATTTATTTTTACTTCGGCGAGCCGTGCGCTGGAGATCGTATGTGCCCGGACGCCTTCCGGATTTGAGGTGCTCGAGTGGTAACCGATAAATATCGCGCCGGCAAAGGTTTCATCGATCCCCTCCATCATGATAAGCGGTCTCGGAAAACCGCGAACGACCAAAACGTCTTTCGGCAGCTTTTCGATCAGCAGATTCTGCGCATTACCGTGCGAATCGCTGACAACGATCTCCGTCGCACCTGCTTCGATCGCCCCTTCTATCGCGGCATTGACCTCATTTGTCATAAACTCCCGGAACCGCCCGTATTCAAACCCCGAAGGACTCAACTGGTCACCCGAAACCGCCCCTACCACACCTTCCATATCCGCCGAAATATAGATCTTCAGCTTCTTCTGCTGTGCTTCTACGGAAGCTGTCGTAAAAATAAATGTGATTAACAAAACTATCAAAGCTGTTCTCATATTTTTCTCCGCATTTTAAAGCTTGTCACTGCTGCCGGTCTTATAGTTAGCCGACTGGAATTATTGCGTCAGGATTGCAGAACTTCTGATTGCGTTCGACGTTCCGGTTTCCTTAATTTTGAACTTGTAAGAAATCTTTAATGGGCGCCCCTTCGTCTAACTCACCTTCTTCAAATATGCTTTTCAAATGCATATTGATATTCGGCACCGTCGCCTGAACCAACTCCGTCATCAGCTACTGAGTATGTCAAACGGATTCATTCTCAAGCCGAACTTCCAGTTTGAATTGCCCGTCTTTGGGCTGATAAATGATGATCTGAGAATGGTTTTCCATCGGCGAAGGTATTTTATATGAGAACATCGCGAAGCGGAAATATGCCTACTATTCCTGTCACCCAAGGTGACAAACAACCCCGCTTCGCCGCCCAGCGAGAATCGCTGGGTAAGATGTGACCAATATTCTGTCACTGAAAGTGACGAACAAAAATCGGTTAGGGAGGATTGCGGGTTTTCAGCCTCAAATGTTTTAACCCGAAATCCTGGATGACAACGGGCACACTCCCTGACAGTCGTGTTTCTGTCCTGAATCCAAGGCAGAAACGCGACCGTAAGGAAGCGTGTTTTCAGTGAATATTAATGGCGGGAACTGAAATTCTGCGTATCGGAATTACGGTTTAGTTCTCAGATGACGACGGGCACACTCCCTGACGGTCGTGTTTCCGCCCGGGATTCAAGGCAGAAACGCGACCGTAAGGAAGCGTGTTTTCAGTGAATATTAATGTAGGGAACCTGAATTTCAGCGCATCGGAATTACCTTCAAGTTCTCAGATGATGACGGGAAGTTCTCAGATGATGACGCGCACACTCCCTAACGGTCGTGTTTCTGCCCCGGAATTACAAATTTGAAAAAGCCGCCTTGGTCATTCGACCCGGCGGCTTTTCGGTAGACTGTTTGGATTAGCCTGAAACTATCACCTTTACAATCCACAATTTTCACTTTAAAGGTTAGACTTCAGCCTCTTAAGTGGAATTGCTGACGGGGTCAGACCCCGATTTTCTTTTCATACCCGGGTGGGATCATATGCCATTTCTTTAAGCGCATCTTCGCGATCGGGCGGGATCGTTGTTACGCCGCGGGATTTGGTGTACTCTCTTTTAAAACTAACATCTTCCTTCACATGACCGGGGGCCCGGGAATTGGTCATGAGAAACTACATGAAAAACTACATGAGAAACTACATTGCGGGCGGTTTTGCGCTCCTTCTTCTGTGCGTGGGCAGCGTCCATGCCCAACAATCGTCGCAGCTGCGGGTTGGTACGCCCGTTAATGCAACGCTGGCCGCGGACGGCTCACTAAAATACGAACTGGATCTGGCCAAAGGTCACTTCGTCGCCGGCCGGGTGGATCAGGACGGGGCGGACGCAACGGTTTCGGTCACAGATCCGGCAGGCAAATCGGTGTTCAAGGGAGCGCGCGTGGGCCGGGGCGGCCCGGAGGCGTTTGCGTTCACGACCGAAACTGCCGGCCGTTATGTGATCGAGGTTACGCCGGCGACGGCGGGCAAAGGCGGCCCGGTGCGGGTGCAGCTTACGCGTTCCGAGCCGGTGGCGACCACACCGGAAGGCAAGGTAGATCAGGCCGCGTCGCAGTTGTACAAAGACACACCGGGAGCGGTTGTAGGAGTGATCAAAGGCGGCAAACTAGTTTTCGTTAAGGGTTATGGCGCCGCGGATCTGACCTACGGGATGCCATTCACCGCAGATACGCCAACCAACATCGGTTCCTCCTCAAAGCAGTTCACCGGCTTCGCCATTGCCTTGTTGGCCTCGCGGGGTGAGCTCTCTCTGGACGATGATGTGCGGAAGCACATTCCCGAACTAAAGGATTTCGGAAAGAAGATCACCGTGCGTCATCTTCTGACGCATACCACCGGATACCGCGAGTTTATTAATACGCTTCTGATAGAGGGACGTCAGATACTCGAGGGTGATTACATCGCTCCGGACGAAGCCATCAAGGTGATCAACCGGCAACCAACTCTGCAGAATGACCCCGGCGCAGAGTTTAACTACAACAACTCGGCATTCAGCCTGGCGACCATTGTCATAGAGCGAGTTACCGGGCGCCCGTTCGCGGAGTGGATGAGGGATGAGGTCTTCCTGCCGCTGGGAATGACCAAGACCCGGGTGCGCGCGAATCCGGGTCAGATCATACCCGGACGCTCAGTCGGGTATATCGCGGGTGACTTCGGCTTTCGCGAAGTGAGGGATCTGCATGCTTCGGCGGGCGCCGGCGGCATATATACAACGCCTGGTGATGCCGCTAAGTGGATGAGCAATCTGAAGACCGGGAAGCTCGGCGGGCCCGAAGTGATAAAGGAGTTGACGACGTCGTTTGTTCTCAACGATGGAAAGCCCTCAAATTACGGTTACGGCGTATTTATCGACACGAATCGCGGTATGAAGCGGTGGCAGCACGGCGGAAACGATATCGCGCACAGCTCGACGTTCGTGTACTACCCGGATCTGGACGCCGGTTATGTCGTGTTCAGCAACTACCAGGGCGTTCCCGGTGGGATAGCGGGTGTTGTGGCTGACGCTTTCTTTGCCGAACACATGAAGGCGCCTGAGAGTCAGTCCGCGTCCGCAGGTGCGGATGTCAACGTGCCGATGGCGGCGCTTCGCCGCTATGCCGGCAAATACGAGATGACGACGCTCGGGAACCTTCTCCTGTCCATAGAGCTTGAGGGACGTGAACTGCGTCTGCAGATCGCGGGCCAACCTGCGCTTCCGCTAAAAGCCACCTCGATGACCACTTTCGACGTGGTCGGAGCTCCGGCCAAGATCACATTCAACGCGGGAGCGGACGGAGCCGTAGATGGGATCACCTTTCAACAGGGTGGAGAGCACCCCGGAAAACGCGTAGTAGAGAAATCGTCAGTGGATCTCAACAGCTTCACAGGCCGCTATTTCAGCGAGGAACTAGAGACCTTTTATAACCTGAGCGTTGAAGACGGAAAGCTCGTCATCCGGCACCGCCGCTTCGGACCGGTCACGATAACACATACCAACGGAGACACCTTCTCCGGAACGCTGCCGGTAACGCAGGTCGTATTCAGTCGTGATAAGGAAGGGAATATTACCGGTTTCAAGGCCGGCAACGGCCGGGCACGCGACATCTTCTTCAACAAAGTCAGCCGCTAGCCGTATTGGCAGCCGAAGATCATGCGGTATCCTGTCGGTCGAAGCGGATGGTGATTACACGGCAGGATCGGACCAAGCTGGTTGAGATCTTAGAGGAAAAAGAAAGGTTCCGGACTGCCGGAAAGGGGGTTGCTGCGGCATCAGCACGCCATGTGACTTTCCGGGTCCGCTTCAAGCGCAGCTTCGGTTAAATCCTTGATCTACGGAGCCAAAATCCCGTGCTTTCCAGTCATTGCCTTTACAGACTGGACCTCCTCAAGCGCTTTGTCAAAAACAACCTTCTCTGTCATATCAATTCTTCTTCTTAACGTTATAGGTTATTGAATTGAAACAGAATTTAGAACGCTACAAAAATCCATCTTAATCCCGATCTCACCTCCCTTCATTATCATCAAATAAAAAAGCCCCGCATCAATATAAAATATTAGATACAGGGCTTTTCGGTAGACTGTTTGGATTAGCCTGAAACTATCACCTTTACAATCCACTTGTTCACTATAAAGGTTAGGCTTCAGCCACCTCACTATAATCATTATTCATAAAACCTTTTGATCACCTCCTTCTCTAGTGTTTGAGGATCTCAGAATAGCTTTTTGACAACGAAGCAGTCAATGGCAAAATTGTTAAACAACGCTTAGACACATCTTCCGCGGCATAGCGGCGGAACTGTTCCGAACTCGAATCCGGCTTGCGGATTAAGCGTGCCGCCGCAGCAGGTTGTCTGCGCCGCCGCAACGAGTGCGTCTACACAGGTTTGAACATCCGCATACGGCCCCGGAAGTTCAAATGTCTGATTCGATCCGAGACAGCTTTGCGCCTGAACCGCCTTTGGAGCGAGTATCCCGGTGATCACCGGAATTGCCGCGGCGGTTGCGCCTGTTTTCATGAGCATTCTTCGTCGCGAAATAGGCGGGAGCGAAAAGCCTTGATCCTCGTTCTCCTCAAGCAGGCCGGCGTCTTTCAGATCGTGCAGTGCCGAAACAACAAATCCGACCGGGAGTCCGAGTTTCGCTGAGATCGTTTCTTCCGATGAAAAACCGTCGCAGGCTTCCCAAATTGCAGCACATGTTTGATTCAGGCAGTGTGCCTTTTTTGTCGCCTGATCAAATACGAGTGTCTCGTCCTTCACTTTTTGGATAACGAGCGCATCATTACGAAATTTTGCATAGGTATACATATTCCGCTTGTTTCCTCCGTAAACGGTAAATTTCCTGACGGTATTAAAATTAGGATTTTCTTATAGCAAAACGGAGTGCTAATAACAAGCAAATATTTCGCAAAAACCCGGCATTTGCAAAATAAAGTAAACACCAGGTTTTGCATATACTTAGACGAACCGGGGCGGGTTTTTCGGATTCAATAAAAACAGGGGTTTCGCGTAGAATAACGATGGGTTTTAACGTCAATGTGCCGGCGAGTTTTACCGGGATCTTTTCAAAAAAATGAGCGGTTTTATCCCGCTCGCGGTGTTCACACAAGATCCAAAAAAGCAGTGCGGATTTTATTCCAAACTCAGGGATCTTAAATTTTCACGCCGGCACTTCCGGCGGCAGCGGGATGAATCCCGACTGCCGTTTGAACGGCGCTGTGTTATTCCTGTATTATTTCCCGTATGAAACAACTTTATCCTGAGATAGAGCCCTTTGATTCGGGAATGCTCGAGGTCTCCGATATTCATTCGATCTATTATGAACGGTGCGGAAACCCGGATGGAATTCCGGTCATTTTTCTTCACGGCGGACCGGGCGGCGGTTTGATCCCGATGTACCGCAGATTTTTTGATCCGGAAGCGTATCACATAATCCTTTTTGACCAGCGCGGTTCCGGGAAATCAACACCGCATGCCGAGCTTCGTGAAAATACGACGTGGGATCTGGTAAACGATATCGAGACACTCCGCGAAAAATTCGGCGTTGAAAAATGGTATGTTTTCGGCGGTTCGTGGGGAAGCACACTTTCGCTGACGTATGCGGAAACGCATCCTGAAAGGGTTCTCGGATTGGTCTTGCGCGGAATTTTTCTGACGCGTCCGAAGGAACTCAAATGGTTTTATCAATACGGCGCGAGCGAGATCTTTCCGGATTTTTGGGAGCGGTATCGCGATGAGATCCCTGAAGACGAACGCGGCGATATGATGTCTGCATACTACAAACGTCTGGTCAGCGAAGACCGGCAGACGCGGGTTTCTGCGGCACGCGCGTGGAGCGTTTGGGAAGGATCGACGTCGAAACTCTATCCGGACAAGGACCTGATGGATCATTGGGAAGACGAGCAGGAAGCCCTTTCGCTGGCGCGGATCGAATGTCATTACTTTATGAACAATTCATTTTTTCCGACCGAGAATTATCTCATCGAAAATGTCGGGAAGATCCGTCATATCCCGACCGTTATCGTACAGGGAAGATATGATGTCGTATGTCCGATGGTTTCGGCGTGGGAACTGAAAACTGCGTTTCCGGAAGCGGAGCTTATTGTTTGCGACGATTCGGGACATTCGATCTCCGAGAAGGGAATTACATCGGCGCTGGTTGATGCGACCGATCGCTTCAGAGGTTAAAGGTATGGCAAAGCTAAAGATAAAAGGCTGGGATACCGGCATCAATAAAACAAAAATGATCGAAATTTTGGTCGAGGCTTTGGAATTTTCAAAGGATGAATCCAAAGAATTGATCAACGCCGTTTCGGAGGGACAGGTCATCACGCTCGACATGGCGGATGCCGGCGAAGCGGAAGAAATGTATGATAAGCTAACCGCCGTTGGCGCGATCGTCGAAACTTCGGATGAATAATTTTTTGTTTTCGCGGTGCGTGTATTTTGTTTGGATTAGCGGTATTATTGGAAAGTCGAAGTTTTAACAATCAAGAAGGAAATACAATATGTTAGGAACTACAGAAATTATTTTGATCGTCGTAGCGCTGTTTTTACTATTCGGCGCGAGCCGTTTGCCGAAACTTGCGAAATCGATAGGTCAGAGTCGCCGCGCGTTCAAGGAAGGTTTGGAAGAAGCGGAACGAGAATTTCGCGGTGAGGAAGAAGAAAAGAAACGCCTGAGCGAAGTTGAAGCACCGAAAATTGCGGAGGTTTCGGACGACGAATTAATGTCGGAAATGCGGCGCCGCGCGGAAGCAAAGGAAGCTTAGGACCTTTATAAAACTGGTTCTACGGCGAGTTTAATGGAATAGTACCGAAATTGCGGTAGTGCTTAAAAAGTAATACTTTATTTTTCACTTGCCACTAGCTTTAGCTAGTGGAGTCAGATTTCCTCTCTTTCTTGGCTTCAGCCGAAGCTTTTGTTTAGGCTAAAGCCAATCGGAATAAGCATTTGTGTAAATTTGGCTTAAGCCAATTGTCTTTTTGCATCATGTTCCTCTAGCTAAAGCTAGTGGCAAGTTATAAGAAATTTCATTTAAGATCACTATACTTTAGACACCGATTTCTCACCCCTAAATAACTAGATTTCTTGTTGCCTATAAATTCGCGGTATAGCTTTAAAAGCTTTTGAGCGTAATTTAAGATTTCCTGGCGGTTACGAGCGTAGCTTTTATACTGCAGCGAAAACTGAGTCCATCGCGCTCTTCATCGATCTTTTGAGCAAGTTTCTCGACAACTTGCTCTTTTTCATTTTCACTCAAAAATTCAAGCCATCCGGGCAGAAGGAAAAAGCGGACCAGTGGCGATTCGACAAAGTCTTTCCCGGTTTCAAACTCGAGATACTCGTTCTTTGTCGAAGAATTGATCTTTTTGAATTTCCGCGCTTTGAGGAGGTCTTCGATCTTTGAAACCTGCGGAACGCCGGAGATCAGTTTTTCGATCTCGGTGCCCTTTCGGGCGATATCGAGATCAACAAAAACTTCCCACAAATATGAAAAAACCTCGCCAAAGCTTCCTGCGGTCGGAAGAAAAAATGCGATCCCGCCGCCGCTCAATTTCGTCATTTTGTCGATAAATTCTTCAAGATCTTCTGACTTAACAAAGCTTGCATCGCCGAGTACAAATTCGGATTCCCCAAGCGGCATAGATGTCGAGAAATCCAGACTGACGTTTAATGTAACGGCTTTTCCCTGTGCGATCTTCTGCAGATCTTCGTTTTCGCAAACCGCAAACAAAAGGGAATTTCCCTCAATTCTTTGATTAACAGCGAGTGCGTGGTTTCCGGTTCCGGCGTTGAGATAGAGAAAAGTCTCTTTTTCTCCGAAGTCAAAACTCTCGTCAAAAATATTTGTAAATTTTGTGGTCCAGGCTTCGTCAACATAAAGCCCGCGCAGATATGCGAGTTCTTTTTCTGTTTTTGTCATTTATCTACTGCTTTGAAACTTCGGCGTGAAGCATTACAAAATCGCCGCCGCTTTTGCCGCGTTTGGCATACGCGGTCTCAAAATTCAATTTTCCCAAACGTCCTTTCCACGTTTCCGATAAAGGATCGCCGGCCGTGCGTTTTAATTTTTTAACGTCGATCTTAAAAATATCGAGCAATGCCTCTTCCGACGAGCTTTCAGGCTTGCCGAGGAGCAGGTTAAAACGCTTTGCGCTGTCTTTGTAAAATCTGACCGATAATCCTTTCGGGTGTCCCGCAACTCTGTATTCACGATACTCACCCGGCATCAGATCCGGCCGGTCCGTAATCTTTGTGACTTTTACCGCCTCGCCAAAGATCTCATCAAATTCCGAAACGCCTTTATTTGCCAGAAGCGGAACATCGACTTCCGAAACGCTCCGGACGGGTTCTGACTTGTCCGGTGTTTTTTCCGCGGCCGGTTCCGGTTTTGCGGCTTCAGGTATTTTTTCTGCCGCGTCCTGTTCACTGCAAGCCGGCGCCGACAAAAAGGCGAGGAGTATGGTTACAACTAATAAAAGCCTTTTCATCGGCGCCGCCCGTGAATGTGAAATGATTTTAACTAAGAAGCCTTTCCGACCTGCACACGCGCCGGACGAAGAAGCCGGCCATTAAACGTAAAACCGCGTGCATATTCAGCCATGATCTTTCCTTCGTTTTCTTCGCTTGTTTCGACGAGGTCAACCGCTTCGTGGATTTCGGGATTAAAAATTTCACCGACCGACGCGACGGGTTCGACGCCGACATTCATCAGCGCCTGTTCAAAACTTCTTGCTGTGCCCTTTACGCCGGCAAGCAGATTTTCAAACGAAGCATCTGTCTCGCTTGCGTTTATGGCGAGATTCAGATTGTCCAAAACCGGCAAAAGAGTTGTCAGAAAGTTAAATCTTCCCTGATCGGCTTTTTGCTCGAGCGATTTCTTCATCCGTTCGCGTCTTTCCGACGTTTCAGCCTCCAGATTCGCTTTTTCTTCTTCAAATCTCTTCTGCACATCCTGCAGTTTTGATTCGGCCGCCTCACAGCGGATGCTGATCTCACGAAGCGCGTTTTCAAGTTTTAATACTTCGGGCGATTTTGTTTCAGCCGGCGGGTCTTCTTCCGCCATTTGTGCTGCCGACCCGTCTTTTACTTCAACTTCGATCCGGTCGCCGCTTTCGGAAAACCTGCGTTTGTCGTTGACCTGAAAATCTTCCGCTTGCTCTTCGCCAAATTCTTCGCTGTTAAATTCCTGTTCGTTCATTTTGTCTTTCCTAAACCATGCCATTTATTAGTAATTGATATTTGTGGTAATTAAATTATGTTTGCATTTTTAGAGTAGCAAAGTTCTTGGGTAGTTGGTAATTGGTGGTACGTATTACGCGATTCGCGATAAGCGATACGCGATTCGTAATACGCGATTCGCAATACGCAACATGCGATCCGCAATACGTAATTCCGATTTTGAATTCGAACTCTCGAACCGCGAACTGCGAACCGCGGACCGCGAATTGCGAACCGCGAACTGCGAACTGCGAACCGCGAATTGCGAACCGCCTACCGCGTTCACGCCGCTGCCTTTGCACCTACCGGTGTAAACACCATCCCGCCGTTTTCTGCCGAGACCTTTATAGTTTGCCCGGATTCGATCTCTCCGCTTAAAAGTTTTACCGCAAGCGGATTCTGGATCATCGTCTGGATCGCCCGTTTTAACGGGCGCGCTCCGAAGTTTGGGTCGTATCCTTCACTCAGGAGCAGGTCTTTTGCGGAATCGTCCAGTTCGATCGTCAGATCCTTTTCGGCAAGCAGCTTGTGCAAACGCCGGAGCTGAACATCGATTATCTTGGCGAGCTCTTCCTTGCCTAGCTGATCAAAGACGACGATGTCGTCGATCCTGTTAAGGAATTCGGGACGAAAATGGTTTTTGAGAACCCCAAGAACCATATCTTTTGTCGATGTATCGACCAATTCGTTTTTATCCTGAATTTCGCGCGAACCGAGATTCGAGGTCATGATCAAAACCGTGTTCTTAAAGTCGACAGTTCTGCCCTTTGAATCCGTCAAACGGCCTTCATCAAGAATCTGCAGCAGGATGTTGAAGACATCGGGATGCGCCTTTTCGATCTCGTCAAAGAGAATTACCGAATAAGGTCTGCGCCTGACCGCTTCGGTCAATTGCCCGCCTTCTTCGTAACCGACATATCCCGGCGGCGCGCCGATCATTCTGGCAACCGCATGTTTTTCCATATATTCCGACATATCGAGCCGGATCATGGCTTTTTCATCGTCAAAAAGGAATTCGGCGAGCGCGCGTGTCGTTTCGGTTTTACCGACGCCGGTCGGGCCAAGGAAAATAAACGAACCGATCGGGCGGTTCGGATCCTGGAGTCCGGCACGCGAACGCCTGACCGCATTTGCCACGGCAAGCAGCCCTTCGTCCTGTCCGATCACGCGTCGGCGCAAATTGTCTTCCATGTTGAGAAGCTTCTGCATTTCACCTTCGAGCATTTTTGAAACCGGAATTCCGGTCCATTTTGCAACGATCTCGGCTATATCCTGTTCGCCCACTTCTTCCTTGAGCATTACCCCGTCGGATTGAAGATCTTCGAGGCGTTCGTGTTCGTCGCTCAACTGTTTTTCAAGTTCGGGGATCCTGCCGTACTGAAGTTCCGCTGCCTTATTAAGATCACCCGCCTGGCGGGCCTGTTCGAGTTCGAGTTTTGCCTGCTCGAGTTCGCCTTTTGCGGTGCGCATTTTCTCGATCTCCGCTTTTTCAGACTGCCACTTTGCTTTCATCGCCGAAGAAGTTTCCTGAAGATCTGCGATGCGTTTTTCAATGTCATCAAGACGCGCCAGGGCTTTTTCTTCGGTTTCGCGGCCAAGCGCCTGTTTTTCGATCTCGAGCTGGAGGATCTCGCGTTCAATATCATCAATCTCTTCAGGAAGCGAATCGATCTCGATCCTTAGTTGAGACGCAGCTTCGTCGATCAGATCGATCGCTTTGTCGGGCAAAAATCTGTCGGCGATGTACCGGTTTGAAAGTACTGCTGCGGAAACGATCGCCGCGTCCGTAATCCTTACGCCGTGATGAACTTCGTATTTCTCCTTCAAACCGCGAAGGATCGATATTGTTTCCTCGACATTCGGCTCGGAAACATAAACCTGTTGAAAACGCCTCTCGAGTGCCGCGTCTTTTTCTATGTATTTTTTGTATTCATTAAGAGTTGTAGCGCCGACGGCTTTGAGCGTTCCGCGCGCGAGCGCCGGCTTCAGCATATTTGAAGCATCGATCGCGCCCTCCGAGGCACCCGCACCAACAAGTGTATGAAGTTCGTCAATAAATAATATGATCTGCCCGTCGGAATTTTCGATCTCTTTTAAGACTGCCTTGAGGCGGTCTTCGAATTCGCCGCGGTATTTTGCACCGGCAAGCATCGCACCGAGGTCCAAACCGACAAGCCGTTTGTTTTTAAGCGTTTCGGGTATATCTCCCGAGACGATCCTCTGGGCCAAACCTTCTACAATAGCCGTTTTGCCGACACCGGGTTCACCGATCAAAACTGGATTGTTTTTGCGTCGCCTTGAAAGGATCTGGATCGTCCGGCGGATCTCATCGTCGCGGCCGATCACGGGATCGAGTTTTCCTTTCCGCGCCATATCGGTAAGATCCTGGCCGTATTTTTCAAGTGCCTGAAAGTTGTCCTCGGCATTCTGATCAGTGATCTTTGAACCGCCGCGCATATCGGATACAACGGAAGCTATATCTTCTTCCGAGATGCCGTTGGAGCGGAGAATCCTGCCGGCGTCTCCATCTTTTTCGGCAGCGATCGTCAGAAGCAGATGTTCGGTCGAAATATATTCGTCCTCCATCTTTTCGGCTACTTTCTGAGCTTCAGCAAAGATCGCGTTGATCCGCGGACTGAAATACTGCTGACCGCCCGAGACTTTTGGAAATTTCGCGATCGAAGCTTCGATCTCAGACGTTATTTTCTGGCGGTTTGCACCGATCTTTCCGAGGATCGGACGCACGACGCCCTGCTCCTGATCAAGCATTGACATCAATAAATGTTCGGGTTCGACCTGCTGATTCTGGCTTTTTTCCGCAACGCCGATCGAATTCTGAACTGCTTCCTGACCGCGGATCGTAAATTTATCAAATCTCATTGGTTTATTATGCAGCTAATTATCTTTAACTAGAGACAAGTGACGAGTGACAGGTGACAAGTCAGAATATCATTCTAGTCACTTGTCACCGTTTACTTGTCACTTCTTTACGCGTTTCCGGCCTTTGCTTCTGCCTCTATCACCTTTGCACCGGTGTCTTCACTCTTAACTTCGATCTTACGTGCCTTTGCTTCTTCTTTTTTCGGCAGACTCACACGCAGAATACCGTTTTTGAATTCGGCAGACGTGCTTTCCGCTGAAACCGAACGCGGCAGGCTGAAAGATCTTGTAAAGGAGCCATAGGCACGTTCAACACGGTGGTAATTATCACCTTCATCGTTTTTCTCAAAATGCCGCTCGCCTTTGAGTGTTATCACGTTGTTTTCGATCGAAACGTCAAAATCTTCGCGCTTCATACCCGGAAGTTCCGCTTCGAGGACGATCTCGCCTTCGCTTTCATAAATATCAACGCTCGGCACCCAGCCGCCTGAAGCCATTTCTTCGCCGCTAAACTGTGCGGGGAAATTTGAATGAAAAATACGGTTCATTTCATTTTGCAAACTTCTCAATTCCTTAAAAGGATCATATTTGATCATGCTCATTTTCTTTACCCTCCTAAAAACTTAGGTTAATTCCTTGTATTTTAGACCATTGTGCTTAGTCTGTGTACATAATAAAATCTGAGTGTAGTATTGTCAAGTCTGAAAATCAGAATCGAAAATGTAACGTGAAATTCACTTTTCTCGGTTTTTTAGGTGACATTTTTGATTTGAAAAAGGTATATTTAGAGCGCATTTCAAAATTCCAATGTCAAAATCGTTTGCTTTATTTTCAAAGTTTACGCCTAAAGACCGTCTAAATGAAGATTTTTCGTGAAGCATTGTATCCGCTAATCGCTGTCACCGCTGCATTTGTGATAGGCGGCATCTTAATACTGCTGATCGGCGATAATCCACTAACAACGTTTCAACTGCTGCTCGAAAATTCATTCGGCTCCGCAAGGGGAATAACCGAAACTCTATTTTATGCGACGCCGCTGATCTTTACCGGACTCGCGGTTGCGGTCGCATTTAGGTGCGGTCTTTTAAATATCGGGGCTGAAGGACAACTTTATGTGGCGGCGTTTGCGACGGCCTGGGTCGGAATAAAGTTTGGCGGGAGGGTCGTCGATGTTTTTGGAGATAAACAGGACTGGTCTTGGGCCGCGCTGCCGGCGATTCTTCTTGTGCCGCTTTGCATGGCAACTGCGATCATCGTTGGCGGATTGTGGGGAGCGATTCCCGGATATTTAAAGGCAAAATTCGGTTCGCATGAGGTTATCAATACGATAATGCTCAATTTTATAGCGATCGCACTTGTCAGCTATTTTACACAGTATCATTATAAGATCCCGGGTGATCCAATCCTCCAAACAGCTCAGATCGGCGATGCGGCAACGATCCCGCAGCTCAATCAGTTTTTCTCATTTATTCCGGCAGACGTAAAACTCAATATCTCATTTCTGATCGCCATACTGATGTGCTTTCTCGTTTATGTTTTTCTCTGGAAGACAAAATGGGGATACGAACTGAGAGCCGTCGGCCAAAGCCCGAGCGCCGCTGAATACGGCGGAATTTCGCCAAAGAAACAGATAATAATCGCAATGACGATCTCCGGCGGTTTGGCAGGAATGGTCGCGATCGGAGAAGTTATGGGTTTCCGCCACAACTATTATCATGGCTTTTCCGCCGAATGGGGGTTTTTGGGTATCGCGGTTGCGCTTCTCGGAAGAAATCATCCGCTTGGAGTATTTATCGCTGCGATCTTTTTTGCGATCCTCCTCCGCGGCGGGATATTTGTAGATGCATTTACAAGATACGTTTCAAAAGACCTCGTAGAAGTGCTCCAGGCGATCATCATTTTGTTTGTCGCGGCGCTGCAGAAGTACAGTAAATAGTGACGAGTGACGAGTGACGAGTGACGAGTAACAAGTGACAAAAGGAGTGCAACGAGTAGAGTACGAACGGCGAAAAGCGTAAAGCGAATAACGAGCTATGAACGAAACACTAAACATTACCATCATCGGTATCCTGATCTTTTCGGCGATCCGTCTTGCGACGCCGATGATCTTTGCCGCCCTTGGCGGGATGTTTTCGGAGCGTTCGGGTGTTATCAACATCGCGCTTGAGGGGCTGATGCTGTGCGGTGCATTTACCGCGGCGGTCGTGACATACGAACTCAGCAATCCTTATCTGGGGTTTTTGTGCGGCATCGCGGCCGGCGGTCTGCTGGCGCTGATATTTGCGGTCGTTGTGATCGAGTTTGAAGCTGATCAGGTTGTTGCCGGGTTCGGGATAAATGTGCTGATGCTCGGAATTCCGGCACTTTTGTCGAGCGCGATCTATGACTCGGCTGGTTCCACCGAACAAATTCCAAAGGAATATCTTCTGCCCGAAGTTTTCGGACTCAACATTGCTTCGATACTCGCGTTCCTGCTGGTTCCGCTTGCCTGGTATGTGCTCTACAAAACGCCGTTTGGTCTTCGCATCCGAGCAGTCGGCGAAAATCCTGAAGCCGCTGATGCGGCAGGAGTTAAGGTTCAGACGATGCGTTACACCGGCGTAATTCTCAGCGGGATCCTTGCGGCGGCGGGCGGTGCATATCTGTCGATCGGACAATCTTCATTTTTCACGCGCGGAATGTCTGCGGGAAAAGGTTTTATCGCGCTGGCGGCATTGATCCTTGCGAAATGGCGCCCGATACCTGTGCTCGTTGCATGTTTTTTCTTTGGACTGACGGAAGCACTGGCGATCCAGATCCAGGGTTCGTCGTGGGCAAAGATCGGCGGCGAAGATATACCCGTGCAGTTTATTGAAATGCTCCCGTACGTACTCACAATTATTGTATTGGCTGGATTTATCGGATTGTCCCGCGCTCCGAAGGCACTTGGGATACCTTACAGAACAAAAAAATAAACGGATCTGCGAAAATGGGAATTTTCTTTATCTGAGTGATTATGAACTACGAAAACGCTAATGAAGCAGCGGATTTTATACGTTCGAAATTCGACCGCGATATCGAAGCTGTACTCGTCCTGGGCAGCGGTTTGGGCAGCTTTGGCGAAGATGTCGAAAACGCCGTGAAAATTCCGTACGGCGAAATCCCGCATTTTGCGGTTTCAACCGTTAAGGGACACGCCGGACAGCTGATCCTCGGGGAGATCGAAGGAGTTTCGGTTGCGGTTCAGCAGGGTCGTTTTCATTATTACGAGGGTTACTCAATGGATCAGGTGATCTTTCCGATGCGCGTATTCGGCCGTCTCGGAGCAAAAACGGCAATTATCACAAATGCTGCGGGAAGCGTTTTGACAAGTTTCAAGCAGGGAAGGCTGATGCTTATCCGCGACCATATCAATATGATGGGAGTAAATCCGCTGCGCGGAGAAAATGACGAAAGGTTTGGTCCAAGATTTCCTGATATGACGCACGTTTATGACCGCCAGCTTCAGGAGATAGCGCATGATGAAGCAAAACTGATCGCGCAGGAAAGATATGAGAACGGCACTGATAAACGCGTGCGCTCGTTCTTAAAGCGCGGCGTTTATTGTGCACTTTCCGGTCCTACTTATGAAACGCCGGCAGAGATCAGAATGCTTCGGATGCTCGGTGCATCGGCGGTTGGAATGAGCACGGTTCCCGAGGCGATCACTGCGAGACATCAGGGAATGCGGGTGATGGGAATCTCCTGCATCACAAATCTCGCGGCCGGGATCACGAATGAAACGATCGATCACGAGGAAGTGATGGAAACCGGCGAAAAGGTGGCGGAAGTTTTCAAGGCGCTGCTCAGAAGGGTTTTAAGAAAACTGGCATGATTTTATGATAATTGGAATTTGCGGCGGAACCGGTTCGGGAAAAACAACGGTAACAAAAAAGGTTGTCGAAAGGGTCGGTGCGGAAAATGTACTTCTTATCGAGCAGGACTCCTATTACATTGATCTTGCGGAGATCTCTCTTGAAGAACGCCGCCGGGTAAATTTTGATCATCCCGATTCGGTGGATTTTGAAGCGATCGCCGGGCATTTGACGTTGCTCAGGAAAGGCGAAGCCGTGGAAATGCCCGTTTATAATTTTGCAACGCACACGCGTGAACAAGAAAATCTCGTCGTCAAACCAAAACCCGTCATAATTCTCGAAGGAATTCTGATATTTTCGCAGCCGAAGATTGTCGAACTGCTCGACGTTAAGATCTTTATCGATACGCCGGCCGATATACGGCTGATGCGCCGGATCAGACGTGACATTGAGGAACGCGGCCGCACGCTCGAACTGACGCTTGCGCAATATGAAAATACGATCCGTCCGATGCATAAAAAATATGTCGAACCTTCAAAAGACGAGGCCGACATCATTATTCCCGACGGCGGCGAAAGCGAGATCGTGCTCGAACAGATCAGCGGACTTGTCCGCGGCAAACTCCTTGATGACGGCGTGGCAATTCACGTCACGGGCGCGTAAATTTCAAAATTATAAAGTAAAGAGTTTATGAGTGTTACAAATGATCTTGTAGAGGCGGCCAAAGATGTCCGCAAGCGCGCGTTTGCCCCTTATTCGGACTTCAAAGTCGGTTCGGCGGTGATTACAAAAGATGGAAAAATTTTCACGGGCTGCAATGTCGAAAGCGCGAGTTACGGTTTGACTGTATGCGCGGAAAGAGTGGCGATCTGGAAAGCAGTTTCTGAAGGCGAGACCGATTTTGAGGCGATCGCCGTCGTTGCTGATACGGAAAAACTCACACCGCCGTGCGGAGTCTGCCGGCAGATAATATGGGAATTCTGCGGAGATGTTCCGGTGACGCTGGCAAATCTTCACAATGAGGAAGAAACGATATCGAGCAAGGAACTTCTGCCGAGGGCTTTTGATACGAAGTTTTTGAAGTGAAAATATTTCATCCCGAGCGTTTCGCTTTGGTCTTTGTTCGTACGATTCGATCTTGCCGCGTCTGTACCGTTCCCTGTATTTAAGGCACAAATTATTCTGAGGCGTTGCAATATCATGGAGATTCCGGGCAAGGTGAAATTAAATAGATCTCCCGAAGTTCAACATCAGTACGCTGAGCGGTAGCGAGGTGTTCGAATATAGCAAACCTGCAAGAATGATCTTTTAGCGGCTTTTTTGTCTGTGAGCCATATAGGTTTCCGTTCAGTCGGGTCACTACCGTTCCCCGTACCTATGGCTGGAGTTGGTTGAAGCTTACGCCGCACTTCACGGTCTTGGATATCCGCCCGCTTTAGCGTTTGATTTCAGGCCCTGGAATGTAGTAGTTTTCGATATGAAAAAGTTTCTGTTTTTATCCGCAGTTTTCCTGACTTTTGCCTTCCCCGATTCCGTATTTTCTCAAAAACGATCTGTCGATCTTGTGATCCACGGCGGCACCGTCGTTACGATGGACGAGAGTCGGCGTGTGATCGAAAATGGCGTGATAGCAGTCGAAAAGGGAAAAATCGTTGCTGTCGGAACCCACGGCGAGATCGGAAATAAATACAGCGGCAAAAAGAAGGTCGATGCCCGCGGCCGGGTTGTAATTCCGGGGCTGATAAACACTCACACGCATATTCCGATGACGCTCTTTCGCGGCATCGCGGATGATCTTGATCTTCAGGAATGGCTGACAAAATATATATTTCCTGCCGAAGCGAAAAATGTAAACGAGAATTTAGTGCGGGTCGGTACCCGGCTCGGTTTGGCGGAAATGATCCGCGGCGGTACCACTACGTACTGCGACATGTATTATTTTGAAGATGCGATCGCCGATGAAACCTCAAAAGCGGGTTTGCGAGGTGTTTTAGGTGAAACCCTCATAGATTTTCCTTCACCGGACTATAAAACCTTTGACGAAGCACTCGCCGGAACCGAAGTTTTTGTCAAAAAATGGCAAAACGATCCGCTCGTAGTTCCCGCCGTTGCACCGCATGCACCTTATACCGTTTCCGAAGAACATCTGAAGGCGTCGAGCGTCCTCGCAAAACGATTGAACGCACCACTCGTTATGCATCTTGCCGAAGCCGAAACCGAGACGGCGTTTGTCATTGAAAATAAAGGAATGCGTCCGATCGAATATATCGACAAGATCGGATTCTTTACTGACAAAACGATCGCAGCGCATGTAGTTCAGGCAAACGAAAAAGAGCTCGAAATACTAAAAAAACACGGCACCGGGATCGCGCACAATCCGCAATCAAATATGAAACTCGCAGCCGGAGTGGCTCCCGTGCCGCTGATGCTTGCGAAGAACTTACGCGTCGGATTAGGAACGGACGGAGCAGCCTCAAACAATGATCTCGATCTATGGGAAGAAATGGACACGGCCGCCAAACTCCACAAGGTTTTCACAAAAGACCCCAAAGTGGTGTCAGCTGAAGAGGCATTTATGATGGCGACGATCGGCGGAGCCCGTGCGCTTCATATGGAAGACAGTATCGGTTCGATCGAAGCCGGGAAACTTGCCGATATAGTTGTTGTCGATTTCGATACGCTTCATCAAACGCCGTACTTCAATCTCTATTCGCATTTGGTTTATACGACGAAGGCTTCGGATGTAAGAACCGTTGTCGTTAACGGGAAAGTGATTATGCTAGACCGGAGTTTGCTGACGCTGAATGAAGCGTCGATCAAGAGAGAAGCAAACCAAATAAGGGATAAGATCGTCAAAAGCCTTGCGAATTAACAAAGGTAATAATATCGATAAGCGAATTTGATTGCAGATTTGCATAAATTCTCTCCGGAAAGCATAATAAACGCACATTTGGGGTTCTTGGAAGTCGTAACTCAATCAACTAAGACCCGTTTCGGGGAAAATCAAGTCTAAAAGAATTTAGGGAGACTGAATATGCTGCCGAAAGTGAATACCGTTCTTTTTTCAATAATACTCTTAACAGCAACATCACTAACAATTTTAGCCCAAGCTCCGACAACCGCTGACGTTATGCGCGACCGCATTTCAAAGGCAAAGGCGCAGCTCGTTGTAAAAAATTATACCGCCGCGATCTATGAGCTTGAAAACATACGAAACGAGACAAATGATCGGACGATCCACCGCATGATCAATGTTCTTTTAATGCATGCCTATCTCGAACAAGGTGATTACAAGCGCACGCAGAAGTTCTTAACTGAATTGTTTGATTCAAAGGGGTCCGATTCTTCTCAGGATTATCTGGCCGTAGCCGGACAGGTGGTCAGCGGTTCGAAAACGCAGCTGAAAAGATATCAGTCGCTCGGTCTGCAAGTGTCGGATGAAAAGCTGCCTTCCTATGCCGTAGAAGATCTCGAGCAGATGAGGAAAACGCTGGAGCTTATCGTAGAGCAGTCAAAGACGCTTGGCAAAGATAAGCGATTCACGTCAAATTCGATGGCGCTTCTTGAAGAAACCAGCAACGCCAGAGGCAATCTTGCCCGCGATGCCTATGACGCAAAACGCTGGGAAAACGAGATCCTTTTTGCAAGACAGCAGATCGCCAGTTCGGGAAGCACGG
The DNA here is from genome assembly GCA_041394785.1 of Pyrinomonadaceae bacterium. Lineage (GTDB taxonomy): Bacteria > Acidobacteriota > Blastocatellia > Pyrinomonadales > Pyrinomonadaceae > Aridibacter. The sequence continues at coordinate 23,380 of JAWKHO010000011.1, forward strand.
TTTTTGATGCGCTAAATGACAAAACGATCGAAGCTCCTGATGCAAAGATCGTTGCTGTAAGCGAGAAAAAGGAAAACTTTCTCGACGACGACGAAGTTGAACGAACTGCTAAAACACCGGACCCGGTAAGCAAAAATAACGAAACCGCTTTTAAACCTGTCGAAAACAAAACAAAGACCGAATCAAAACCGGCTGTAAAAGAAGACAAGGCAGCGCCGAACGAGACCGATGTTGCTGAAAATAAACCGGCTGAGAAACCGGAAAAGAAAGCCGAAACCAAATCTGAAAAGTCGTTACCTTTAACCAATACGCCTCGCCCGACTGACCGTCCGATCCGCGTGATCGGTTCGGCCGAACGGAAGTTTGAAAATTCTATAGCCCGAAATGATGAGGAAACGGCAAAGGAAACTCCGGAAAATACTAAGACTGCGAGATCAGAGGAGATGACGTCCGACACGGCAATTGCGGGTACGGATAAAAATCCGGAAGATGAGTCTTTGAGCGATTCGCCGTTGACCGTCGGATCTTTGATCGGTTATGCGACAAAAAGAGTCAACCCGGTTTATCCCCGTCAGGCGCGTACGATGCGTATGACAGGGGTTGTTAAGGTCGAATTTGTTGTCGATGAAGACGGAAATGTTTCAAAAGTTGAGAACACAGAAGGACCATCGATGCTTCAAAGAGCTGCGAAGGATGCTATTGTTAAATGGCAATTCCGGCCGTTCACCCGAGACGGCCAGCCCGTCAAAGCGACCGGGTTTGTAAGCTTCAATTTTGATATGTAAGGAAAGACAGATTTGAAGAATGAGAAGCGGCGCAGATTCTGCGCCGCTTTTTTTTGTTATTTTACGACTTCTATAGAGATCGTCTGTCGTCCCGAAATAAGAAAATCGGCCGGCGGTATCTCTTCCTCCAACACGAGCGATTGGACCGTCGGTTCAACACCGCCGGCGGTTCTTGTGTTATTGATCGTAGCCAGAACAGACGGCGGAAGATTGGGCAATTCGCTTGCTCCGATCACCGCACCTTTTGTCACACGGTGGATTTGAACATAAAGCCGGTCATTCTTTTTAAGCTCATTGAGCATCTGGACGAGCTCGCCGACATTGTTCGGAGTAAACTTTGTCGCTGCGGACATAAATTGAACCGAATTACCGTCGCCGAGGGTGATTGTTAGAGTTCCCGGCGGCGTGTCGGCAGGAATAACGACCGGGATCTTTTGAATAAACATTTTTCCGGAATCCGAGCGGACAACCGCCTGGATCTCGATGGCTTCACCGGCCCTGACCTCGGATCTGTTTACACCCACTCTCTCCAGCGTCGCGCTTCGCGAATCATCATCCGATCTTAACTCGATTTCTATTCCCGAAATATCAAGATCGTCAAAACGTCCCTGCAGAAGTGCGGCGATCGGCGTTGAAACGGAGGCCGCAGCATACTGCGAAGCCTGCGAACCGCCATATCTTCGCTCGATGTTTACCGGAGCATTTCCCTTAAGTTTTATTTCACCCGAAATTTGAACCGTGGAACTTCCGATCGTCCGCTCATTTGCAACGATCGAATTGTAAACAGCGATGTTTACCAAAAGCGGGGTCAAAAAGTCGTCTTTTGCCACTTCGAAGTTGTAAGCCTTTTCAAGATTTCTGCTCGTGCGCATTTTGAGGTTTACGGGAATCATACCCGGAACTTCGCCAAGTTTTCCGAATACACCCGTCGCCCGATCCTGAGTCATACTTCCGACCATGGCATCCGGTACTGAAAGTTTGAAAGAATTATTGACATTAGGTACAACCGTAACAACGTGTGATTCCGACATCGGAAGATCGGATACACCTAAACTCAAAAACGGGTGTCCGAATGCATAAATCTTTTCACCGGCTCTGAGTGTCACGGTTCCGGCTGCCGAAAGCGAATAATCACCGCGCGTCAGCTGCATTACTACCGAATCACCGCCGAGAAGCGTGTTTTCATCGGCTTTTTTCATGCCGCCGATCTTTGACGGACCTCCGAGCGCAGAGACCGGCATCAATCCGGCACTCATCAGCTGAGGTGCAAATTGGTTCAAAGTTTCCTGCGAAAATCCGCTGAATGTCATCGGCGTGGCGATCGGCTGAAAAGTTTGCCCGGCAAGCGCCTGCACCGGCAGACTGCTGTTTCTTCCTTTGAGCATGTAGTTCGCCGCCGTATTTCCCATATTCGCGCCCGGCAGCTCCACGGAAGCGAGTTCAGAAAATGAAAAGCTTTTCGGAGTTTTAGGCTTACCTGTCTGCTCCCGGTTATTTTCGAAGATCTCGATCATCTGCTCGATCGGCGTTATCCCGCAGATCGGTTCTTTTGCAAAAGGAAAGGCATACGCTATCGCCCCCACCAATTTCCCGTCTATATAAACCGGCGAGCCGCTCATTCCGGCAAATACATGGGTTCGATCCGCGCCGCCGCCCGACAGGCGTCCGACTATCATATCCTGATTCGGTCCGATCGCATCGGGTACTATCCCAAGTATTTCAACATTAAATCCGGTAGGTTTGCTGCCGCTGAAGACGGTTTGGGCGGTGCCCGTCATGCCTTCTTTAAGTTCAGACAAAGGAAAAAACTGGATCGGACGACCGCTCTTCGCCGGATTTTCCGGATCAAATGCGACCTTTACCTGTCCTGAAACCGTGAAAAATGCAGATGTAATAATTATTAAAAACGATATCAGATAAACTCTCATTTTTGTCAAATTCCTTCCTTTTTTGTCTTCAAATATGGTACCATTTTTGAAGACTTCGCTGAAAGTCTTTTCCATTCTATGACACTCCCGATCCCCTTCACGTTGTATCGTTCTCCTGTTTCTCTGATTCTAAGTCGACTTGTTTAATCTTCAATGCGAAACGCAAAGCGTCTCATAAAAAGCTTTATCAATCTTCTGCTTCCGGTAGCGGTTTTACTCTTCGCCGCTGTTTTGGCGGGAGGGGTTTGGCTCGTTTATGCTTCCGCGATCGCTCCAAAATCGGAGTACATGGTTGTTCCCGCAAAACTCGCGCTGCTCAGTTCGCGCGGTGCTCAAATCACAGACGAGACGTGGCCTAACAGCGATGGAACGTCTGCCCGCGGGTGGCTATTGCGCGGAAGCCCCGATGCACCCGCAGTAATTCTTCTTCACAGATACGGAACGGACCGTTCCCATTTGTTGAATTTTGGGGTAAAGCTAAGTGAAACGACCAATTTTACGATTCTGATGCCTGACATGAGAGGGCATGGTCTTGATCCGCCGGTCGAAAAAACTACTTTTGGCGGATCGGAAGTAGGAGATACTCTAAGCGCAATTGGATTCCTGAAGACGCTTGCCACAGCAGACGGGAAACCGCTTGTTGGAAAGAAATTCGGAATCTATGGCATAGAACTGGGAGCAATAACGGGGATCGCCGCCGCAGCGAAAGACCCGGCAATAAGAGCGATCGCGCTTGAATCCGTCCCGCGTTCTTCAAATGATCTTATCGCATCAATAGTTACGTCGAAATATCCGGTTGGAAGTTCGATAACATCGCTGCTCGCAAAAGGCGGTTCCTATATCTACTTTCTCAGGGGCACATACGATCGAACAACCGCGTGTGAACATGCAAAGTCGCTGGCGGACAGAAATGTACTTCTGCTTGCCGGACCCGGAGCGCGATACTTTCAAACCACGACCTCGAATTTGAGCAGCTGTTTTCCGCAAAACACAAAGGTCCGGGCATTTACGGATCTTGCGCCGTCGGGGTTTGACCTGACAAACGCAACACTCGAGCAAGCTGATTTTTATGATCAGCGCGTCATCTACTTTTTACAGGAAAGTCTGGCAGGTGAATAGATATCAGTATCGGTCCGGTGCGGTCAGTTGCCGTCAATATCTATCTTTCTTGTTGAATGACCGTTTGTCCGCGATATCCGGTTTATCTGCTCCGTTTCCTTCGCTTTTGATACTGCCTCCGAGAGAAACCCTTTTAACACATTCAAACGCTGAACTGTAGAACGGATCTCAACCATTTTAGACTTCATCGCACTGTCCAGATTAAACGCCGCACCGACGAGAAAAGACATTTGTTCGGGTTCGGCCCTTGGAATCTCCGGAAGTTCACCCGCATGTCCGCTTATCTTGTATGTGGTTTTTGCAAGTTGGGTAAAGAGTTCGAAAACCTCGTCCGCAGTTTCTTCCAGGCCGGTTTCCGGCGGATCGTCCTCAAAAAACTCCACGTCTGCGATCAGATAAGGTTTATCGGTTTCCAGGTAGCCTCTTAACCGGTACCGGATCACTCCGATCGTCAGAATATTCGAACGACCGTCATCCATTATCTGGGCATCGCGTATCTCCGCAACGCATCCGATCGAACCGGTTTTCGGTTTTCCGGAAAAGACCTCCGAAGATTCAAGCGGCGATATTCCGAACAGACTCTTTTCGGCCTGAACATCGCTAAGCATTTCACGGTAGCGCGGTTCAAAAATATGAAGCGGCAGTAACTCAAAAGGCATTAAGACCAGCGGCAGAGGAAATATCGCGAGATTATCGATACCTCTAACTTTTTTTCGCTCTTCAGTCATAAACAGCTTGCTTTTCTAATAGGGATAAAAATTCCCGGACACTTTCAGGATCTTTTACCCCGGTTATTTCGATTCCATATCGCGTACACTTACCGCCAGGAAATCCGCGATCTTTTCGGCGGATTCACCTGTCAGCACCATGCGTTTTGCACCGATTACTGTGTCGGTTACCTGTTTTGCGTGTTTTTTGTAACGCTTGTCCTGCGCGACAAACCTTTCGACAACACTCAATTCGATCGCCTCACGGCTTTGCTCCTTTATGTCAAGATCGTCCCCGTATTCTATCGGTACCGAATGGTTTCTGATCTTTACGTGCAGAGCATCCGAGATCTCCTGAGTTTTCCGGCGGATCTTATCAAGCTCGAGGTTTGAATTAGGAAAACCAAGATGGCCGCGCAGCGTGATCTCGACGATCGGTTTTCTGCCGTAAACTTCGTCCGGAGGGCTGATCTTATTTTCTACATCTTTGAGCAGCTGCTTTGTCAGTTCCTTTGTGTCCTCAAACGGATCGACATCAAACGGAATTCTTTGAAACGGCCGCTGAACATAATCTCTGACGTGTTTGGCGCTTACATTATTTTCCTGATCAACCTCAACAAGCCAGGCACCGCGAACTTCGTTGTATTCATCGATCGCCGTAATTTCAAGTGAGCCGGGATTGAACGCCCAGTTTTCGATCTCATAACATTTGTGTGTGTGACCGAGACCGACGTAATCCGTTACCGATCTCAGTTTCTTGAGATTTTCTATCGTCAACGCCGGGATCGGATGCGTCTGATGTCCTTCTACGTCAGTGTGCAGCATCACTATGTGAAACGCACCTTCGCGCCGGTTTTCTCCGATCGATTCCGTCAATTTCGGGATCGCATTATTGGCTGATGCTCCAAACCAGTCGGAACCAAAAATTCTCGCACCTCCGATATCGATAAAGCCGCCGCGTTTGTCTTCGTCGCTCCAGGGCAGATATTTTATCTGCCCTTCTGTAATTTTCGGTTCGAGCAAATATAGCAAATTCCAGTTTGCGAGCGAACGAAGCCAGCTGTAATCGCTGTCATTGTGTTTTTGATCATGATTTCCTTCGATCGAGACAACCGGAATGCCGGCGTCTTTGAGCATGCTCAAACCGGCAAATGCGTAATTCATGGTTTCTGGCGGAACACTGCGTTTATGGAAAAAATCGCCGCACATAATTACAAAATCCACATTTTCGCCGACGGCGTATTTATTTAGAACGTCGATCCAGGCGTCAAAGAAATCGCGCTGGCTTTCTTCGAGATGGTAACGCGTACAGCCCAGATGGACATCCGCAATATGAAGGAATTTCATTTGTCTATGTTAACACTTGCGAATTGACCAATTCCATTTACAATCTTGAAGTTATGGAAAAAGTCATTCTAGTGACCGGTGCGTCGAGCGGCATCGGTAAAGAAACCGTAAAACTTTTTCAGACAAAGAACTGGAAGGTTGCGGCGACGATGCGTTCCCCGGAGAAGGCGGAAGATCTCCAAAACATCATTGACGTCGAGTGCATGAGGCTCGATGTAACTGATCCGGCTTCAATAAAAAGCGCGATCGAAGAAACGCTGAGTAAATTCGGACGGATCGACGCGGTTGTTAACAACGCGGGATACGGCGTTGTCGGAGCCTTCGAAGCGGCGACGACGGAGCAGATCGAAAAACAATTTGAAACAAATGTTTACGGCGTGATGAATGTCTGCCGCGAGATCCTGCCCTATTTCCGCGAGCAAAAGCGAGGGATGATCGTCAACGTCAGCTCGATGGGCGGAAGGATCACGTTTCCGCTTTACAGTATCTATCACGCTACAAAATGGGGTGTAGAAGGTTTTTCCGAGTCTCTCCGGTATGAAGTGAGGCCTTTTAATATCAAGGTAAAAATTATCGAGCCGGGTCCGATTAAGACGGATTTTTATGACCGCTCGCAGGATCTGACAAAAAAGGAAGGACTAACAGCATACGATTCGTTTATCGAAAAAACACTTCCAAACCTGCAAAAGGCGGGAGAAAATGCGCCTGACGGCGGTCTGGTCGCCGAAGTGATCTATAATGCTGTTACGGACGGAAGCTGGAAACTGCGTTACTCAGCAAATTCACGGATGATCCTTACTCTCCGGAAGATCCTTCCTGATGCATTGTTTTTGTGGATCGTTAAGAAATCGGTTGTTCGATGAAAAAGAGAATTTTCAGCGCTTTACTGACGTCTTTTATCAGCGAGGCAATACTCCATTTCGTTTTGCCGGGGATCCTTGTTGCGGCGTTCGGTTTGGCGGTAAGCGTTGGAACCGTTTTGGATCCGCTTCATGCGGGTGATCATCTTGAAGACATCTGGATCTCTGTTTCCGCGGTCATTGTTTCCCTGGCCGCTTTTTCTTTTGCAGCGTTTATTTTGACCGGCTTGTCGATCGCATTTCTTGAGCACAAGCTCAATTCGCCGTGGAACTATCTGCTGTCAGCGCTGGTTAGCGTAGTTGTCCACTATTTTCTTCTGATCACTGCGGTATTGGTTTTGTCATATGCAGCGGATGAAAATACAGCGGCATTTCTGGGTGTCTACGCATTTGCCGGAATGGCATTTACTTCGCCGCTTATCGGTCTGCTTTGCTGCTTTTTTATTCGAAGAAACCGGAGTCACATACCGGAAAGTGATACTCAAAAATCACAGTAGATCTTGCGCGGCGCGCTCGGTTTAACCCGATCGGGCGATCTTAAACCGTCCCACTTCGGTCAGCAAAGACCTCAGGTGTTCGACCGATCGGGCGTGGGAAACTCCGTTGGTCGAAAGAATCCCGTTGTGATTCTTTACATCACGCAGATCATAGCGGATCCTGGTTCCAAATATATCCGTCAACTTTCCTCCGGCCTCTTCGAGAATGATCTGCGGTGCGGCCGTATCCCAGAATTTTGTATGCGGCGAAAGATGGATATAGATATCGGCGATCTGCTGAGTCAGAAAACCTACTTTGAGACCGACCGATCCATGACGAAACTCATTCCTGAATCCGAAATGGTCCACGAGTTTTGTCATTACCTTGCTCCGGTGCGAGCGGCTGACGGCGATAGTCATGTTATTAAAATCGGCGATATCCGAAACCTTGAGTTTTACCGGAGTATCGCCGTTTTCCATCAGATATGCACCCTGATCTTTTACGGCATAATACAAAACTTCTTTAATCGGCTGAAAAACGACGCCGAGAACCGGGTCGCCGTTTTCGGTAAGTGATATTTGAACCGCAAAGTCTCCCGCTTTTTCCGTAAAGCCTTTTGTACCGTCAAGCGGGTCGATTATCCAAACGCGGTCTTTTGACAAGCGGCGCTTAACGTCATCCGGTTCTTCTTCCGATAAGATCGCGTCATCCGGAAACGATGCGCTTAATCCTTCAACAATGATCCTGCTCGATGTTTTATCGGCGATCGTGACGGGTTCGGAATAAAAGGCGCCTTCGGTCTTTTCTTCGACCTCAAATCCTTTATGGAAGATCGTCATTATCTCGTCACCCGCGATGCGCGCAAGACGAACGGCGGTTTCCAGTTCTTTTTCCAACATTAATTAGAACTTATCACCTGCGCGAGGAAAACTGAAAAATGAATTAGTAAAAATGAACGGGCATTAACTTTCCATTTTCGATTTTCCGTTCTACACTTTTTTTTATGGCTGAAAGTATTGCTTTTTCACGTTCAAAAGACCGTAAAACCAGATACACCGAGATCGCTCCGCAGATCGCCGCGCTGATCGGATCAGAAACCGATCTGACGGCAAATCTTGCAAATGTTGCGGCGGTCCTCAAGGAAGCGTTCGGGTTTTACTGGGTTGGATTCTATCTTGTGAAAGAGAACCAGCTTGTGTTGGGGCCTTTCCAGGGACCGCTCGCCTGTACGCGGATCGATTTTGACAAAGGCGTCTGCGGGCATTGTTATACCACAAGGGAAACGGTGATCGTGCCAAACGTTGACGAATTCCCCGGACATATCGCATGCAGTTCCGCCACGCGGTCTGAGATCGTTTTGCCGGTTTTCGACAGGAATGGAAATGTCTGTGCAGTGCTTGATGTGGACAGCGACGAGCTGGACGATTTCGGCGAAGTCGATTCAGAAGGACTCGGAGAGATCGTTAAGATAATAGAAGACCAGCTTTTACATTCGGAGCAGATGATAGATAAAAGATAATAGCTGATAAATAGGAACGGACATCTTCTATCTATGATCTTTCAGTTATCAGCTATTTTGGAGTTATAAAAACAATTTCTAGAAAAGTATGAATTTTGCCACGCCAACAGGAACCAGAGACTTCAATAAACATTTTTCCGAAATCGCGGAAGGACATTTTCGCGATGCGCAGGGACTCAATTTATCTTCGATCGGTATCGGCACTTATCTCGGAAACTGGGATAGTGCAACTGATGAAAAGTATGAAAATTCCGTGATCAAATATGTCGAATCGGGCGGAAATGTGATCGACACGGCTTCAAACTATCGTTTTCAGAGAAGCGAAAGGAATATCGGGAAAGCGCTTAAAAAGCTGGCAGGGAAATTCGACCGGAGCGAACTGTTTATCGCCACAAAGGGCGGTTTTCTGCCTTTTGACAATGAGCCGGCAGGCGACGTCAGAAAATATTTCGAAGAAACATTCGTTAAGACAGGCGCGGCAAATATGGAAGACCTCGTTGCCGACAGCCATTGTATGACGCCGGATTATCTTCAGATTCAGATCGATCAATCGCTTCAAAATATGGATATCGAAGGACTCGATCTTTTCTATATTCACAATCCCGAAACACAGCTGCGCGCGGGAGTTCAGCGCCCGGTTTTTGAAGCGATGATCGCCGGCGCATTTGAAAGACTTGAAGAAAACCGGAAGAACGGGAAGATAAATTTTTACGGTGTGGCAAGCTGGCGCGGATTTCGCGCACGACCCGACGAGCAGGATTATCATTCGCTCGAACGGTTTGTACAGATCGCCGAGCAGGTCGGCGGGAGAGAACACGGCTTTAAGTTTATCCAGCTTCCATACAATTTAGGGATGCTTGAGGCGTATGTTTTGCCGAACCAATCGGCAAACGGAAAAGCCGTTCCGGCGATTCACGCGGCAAATGATCTCGGAATGTCGGTGATGATATCGCAGACTATTTTGCAGGGAAAACTTACTGCCGGTGTGCCGATCCATATCCGCGAAACACTCGACGGTTTAACGACCGACGCACAGACCAGCGTCCAGTTTGTCCGTTCAACGCCGGGTGTAATATCGGCACTTGTCGGAATGTCTTCCGCGGGCCACGTTGAAGAAAATATGTCGCTTGCAAAGGTTCCGCCGACCGACAGAGAAAAATTCGCGGAACTATTTGCGAAAGACGCGTAATACGCGAATTGTCCTTCTTACAAAACTATTACGATTGATCCCTCCTTCGTCTGTTACTCTTAAGCTGCAGAAAGTTCACCATATCGCTTAACTTTATAAATGCAGAACATTCAAGAGTTTAGAAAACCGCGCGAGCGAATAAACTGGCGCGATCTCGTTATAATTTCGTCTTTTCATATCTTATTGATACCTTCGGTTTTTTACTTTAGCTGGGCAAATCTGGCGATCATGCTGATCGGCAACTGGATCGTTGGGAGTCTTGGTGTCGGGATCGGGTATCACCGGCTTCTGACGCACAGGAGTTTTAAGGCGCCAAAATGGCTTGAGTATTTACTGACAATACTGGGAACCATGTCGCTGCAGAACGAACCGTATAAATGGGTGGCAACGCACAGGATCCATCATCAACATACCGAAACGGACAAAGACCCTCATTCGACGAAACCCGGATTTTGGTGGGCGCATATAATCTGGATCTTTAAGGGCACGGCGCAGGATCATGACGAAGCGGTTTCAAAAAAATATGTACCTGATCTGCTAAAAGACAAAGGTCAGGTGCTGATAGCAAGGTATTTCTATCTTCCGACAATAATTTCGGCGATCCTGCTTTATGCCGCCGGAGGCTGGGGACTTGTTTTATGGGGCGTTGTGGTACGAACCGTTTTTGGATGGCATTCGACGTGGTTTGTAAATTCGCTCTCGCATCTATTTGGAAAAAGGCGTTTTGAAACAAACGACGATTCGACAAACAACTGGTTTGTTGCGCTCTTAACTTTTGGCGAAGGCTGGCACAATAACCATCATGCACAGCCGTCTTCAGCCCGGCACGGGCTTGCCTGGTATGAATTCGATCTGAATTGGATGACGATCCGATTATTTGAAAAATTGGGCTGGGCAGGGAAAATTCGCGTAGTTCAAAACGCGGAGCGCGAAACCGAATTCAAAAAGGCAGCATAAATAAACGGGGCAGAATTATCTGGAAAATAGCTGCAGGTTGATATAGACTTTCGAAAAATCTATGAGCCTGGTCGTTAAAATTCTGCTTTTTCTGCTCACCACCGCGATCATCGGTGCGGTCGCGTTCTTTATGTTCGCGTTTATGATCATCGCGATGAACGGATACAGCGGATCGGATGCCGAATACGGACTGGTTCTGTTCACGGTTTGGGCTGTCGTGGTCTCGGTCGGAGCGGGAGCTCTTGCAGTTCTCGCAGCGCATTTGCTCGAAAAAAGACGTCAGATTCATTATGCGCTTTCTTCGCTGATCGCTTTCGTGGTCTTTATAGTCCTTGGTTTGGGGGCAAATGCGGCCGGTGTTGTCGCCGGGATCGGGCTCTCCGAGATCGTCAGAACAATGTTTTAAGTATGAAAAAAGAAAGAATCAAGACATACGCAGAATTCTGGGATTTTTATGTGCTTGAACACAGCAAACCGCTGACGCGTTATTTGCACTTTGTCGGAACAAGTCTCGGGCTTGTCATGCTCATCTGGTTTCTCAGAAGCGGGACATTTCTCTATATTCCGCTGTGTTTTGTCGTCGGCTACGGTTTTGCCTGGACGGCGCATTTCTTTGTAGAGAAGAACAGACCGGCAACCTTCGAATATCCGCTGTGGTCATTCATTTCGGATTACAAAATGATGTTTTATATGTTGACCGGAAAGATGAATAAGGAAGTGGAGCGGGTTATAAGTGAATAGTGGATAGTGATTAGTGGATAGCGAATAGTGAATAATGAATAATGAATAGTTGTTAAGCATCAACCAGCCTGCCAACAAAGCGCTGCCATCGCTCCCGGGAAAGAAGGGGCTTTTTTGTCCGATCCTCTTGAATCTCCATATTTCTACCTTTCGACTTTTTTTACTTTTCGCGATTTTCGCGTATTTCGCGGGCAAATTTTCTGTTACGGTTCGATCCTTTCCGAGATCAGTTCAAGCGACCGGTTATAACGATAGTTGATATTGAAATGACCGTCGTCAAATTCTTCGTGAATATGATCGATCCCGTGTTCTTTTAGCCTTTCCACTAAAATGCGGGCCCCGAGATCGAGAGCGAATTCATCCCGCGTACCGGCGTCGATAAAGAACAACCGGAGCGATTTTAGTTCTTCTGCATAATCTTTGACCAGTTCGACCGGATCGTGTTCCAGCCATCTTTCCCAAACGTCATCGCGTATCTCACCTGTCTCAAGATCAAACGGTATATCAAATCCCCACTCGGTATCCGGATTCGGTGAATAACACGAACTCATTCCGATGATATTCAAACCGTCAAAAGAATGCTTGCTTTTTGGCGCTTCCTCATCCCAGAATTTTTCAATCAGCTTCTTCGGATTGCCGGCGATACCACGAAACGCTTTTGCGAAATCCGATTTGTAACAGAGCTCAAAATAACAATCGCCGCTGATCGAAGCAGCGAGGCCGAATACATCTGAATGACGCATCGCCATGATCATCGCGCCGTAGCCGCCGGAAGATTTTCCCATAACGGCGCGGGAATTTCTGTCATTGATCGTCCTGAAATTCCCGTCGACAAACGGAACCAATTCCTGAATTAAATGATCTTCATAATTTCCGGTCGCTCCTGAGTTGATAAACTGCGATCCTCCGTACTTTGTAAAACAATCCGGCATCACGACGACCATCGGTTTTACGCGTTCTTCGGCGATGAGTTTATCCATCCGTTCTGCCAGGTTCGGCGAAAATGCGGAATCATTGAGCATCATTTTCCCGCGTCCGGTAAAACCGGCGAGGCAAAATACAACCGGATAATTCTTATCATTTTGATCGTAATCCGGCGGAAGATAAACATAGAGATCGCGGACGTGCGGATCACCGAGCGGGTTGTTTATGAGTGCGTTGCTTTCGTGCTGTAAAACTTCTATAGTTCCTTTTGTTTTGGTCATAATATAGTCCGCTTCAGAAAGCGCTGAATTTTTGTTAATTAAGATCCCGGAAACAGTATTCGAGGATAATTAAAGTCTGAGTCAGGCGAGCCCTGAACTTCTCCGCAGATCTTAAAAAAGAAATATGCTGTTTATTATATTGCAAAATCTGACCGACACGAATTCCGGTGCACTTTCTTCAACGATCGGTTTTCTGACCGCGATGATCACACCGGCTTTGCTGATCTCGGCGAGCGGTACGCTAGTTCTGACGACGTCAACCCGGCTCGGACGCGTGATCGACCGCGCCCGCAGTCTGGATTCGCGGCTAAATGAACTCATGACGACAAGCGAAAAAGCAGAGATACCGCTTTACAGCAAACGGATCGAGGTTGTTTTTGACCTTCTCGATAAAGTTACAACGCGGACGCGAATGCTTCAAAAGGCGCTCTTTGTTTTCTATTGCAGCCTGGTGATGTTTGTGCTGACGAGTTTGACGATCGGCGTCGTCGGACTCCTCAATCACTATGCGTGGATCCCGATCCCGATCGGTTTGGTTGGAATGCTCTTTGTGTTTTACGGAAGCATAATGATGATGCAGGAATCACGTCTGGCAACTGCAACGACAAATGCCGAGATGGACATCACCTGGCAGATCGCGACGGAGATCGCACCAAAAGAGATCGTCGAAAAATACAATTATAACCAGCACGGAAAGCATCGTTTGAACCCGAAGAAGAATAAGCATATTTAACCGATGTCAGAAGCAGACAAAAAATTTATCAGACGAGCGATCGAACTGGCTCAAAACGGAATTGACAGCAATGCCGGAGGCCCGTTTGGTGCTGTTGTTGTGCGTGACGGCGTGATAATCAGCGAAGGCTGGAATGAGGTGACATCGCTCAATGATCCGACGGCGCATGCCGAGGTAGTAGCGATCCGCAAGGCGTGTGCGGCGCTTAATTCCTTTCAGCTCGATGGATGTATTCTTTATAGTTCGTGCGAACCCTGTCCGATGTGTTTAGGCGCGATATACTGGGCAAGACCCGATAAGCTGATATTTGCCGGAACTCGCGAGGACGCCGCTGCTGCCGGTTTTGACGATCAGTTTATTTACAACGAGATCTCGCGGGAAACATCTGACCGCAGCATCAAAACGGAAAATTTACTCCGCGTAGAGGCGCAGAAAGTTTTTGCAAACTGGCAGGAAAAGACGGATAAGATCAAATATTAGGCTCAAATGAAAGCACTGTACAGCACATATTTTTTTATAATTCTGGCCGTCGTTGCCGGAATGATGATGCCGACTCAGGCGGGGATCAACAGTAAACTGGCGGATTATGCCGGGAGTCCGATCCTTGCTGCATTTGTCTCGTTTGTCGTCGGGACGGTCGCACTTTTTATTTATTTGATCGCGACGGGTGAATCACTCAGCGATCTCGCATCGCTTAAAAATGCATCTCTCATCTCCTGGACCGGCGGACTGCTCGGCGCTTTTTTTGTAGCCTCGACGGTAATTTTAGTGCCGCGGATCGGGGTTGCCCTGACGTTCAGTCTGGTCGTCGCCGGACAAATGCTCATCACCCTGCTGCTCGATCATTACGGTTTTCTTGGCGTACCGGTAAGAGAAGTGAACATTCAGCGCGTAATCGGAGTTTCACTTGTCATCCTCGGCGTTATTCTGGTGAGAAAGTTCTGAGTTAATCGACCGGGACGGCTGCTGTTCGTACTGCGGATTTTCTTTGTTACCCTCAACTTTTTAGAATCTAACCAATCCATTAAAACGAAAAGCGTCATAGAATAAAAGTATTCAGACAAGCCGTAGATACGTCCGGTGATTCTATGTTTAAAAAGATCGATCAATTGCGAAGGGTTGTGATAACCGGCTTCGGCTGTGTCACACCGATCGGTATCGGAGCCGCCGCGTTCAGAGAGGGTTTAATAAGCGGTGCAAGCGGCGTTTCAAGGATCGAAGGGTTTGACGTCAGCAAGTCAGCGGTAAAGATCGCTGCTGAAATAAAAGATTTTGACGCCGATGCCGAAATTCCGGAGCGGGACCGGCGTCATCTTCCGAGAACGGTTCCGCTTGCACTTGCTGGCGCTCGTGAAGCACTTGAAGACGCAAAGATCAGAACTGAAAACCTGACGCTTGAGGATCGCCGCGAATTCGGCGTCGTCATCGGAACCGGCGGCGGCGGTCTCGGTTTTACGGAAAAACAATATGAGGCGTGGTATTTAGACAACGGAAAGAGAGCGAGTGTCTATACGATCCCGAGTTCGACTCACGGCAGCTTGTCCTCGGAACTCTCGATGAAATTCGGCCTTCACGGTCTCTCGCATGTCGTTTCTACCGGATGCACGAGTTCGACAGATGCGATCGGCTACGCGGCACAAAACATTTCACTCGGAAAAGCCGACCGAATCTTGGCGGGCGGGACTGACGCACCGATCGCCAGAGGGATATTTGAAGGATTTAAGTTAATGACCGTTTTGACGCGCGAGTGGAACGATCAGCCTGAGCGCGCATCCCGCCCGTTTTCAATGGACAGATCGGGTATCGTTTTGGGAGAAGGCGCGTGGATATTTATTCTGGAATCGCTCGAAAGTGCAAAAGAACGAGGCGCAAAGATCTACGCGGAAATAAGAGGATACGGTTCGACGTGCGACGCTTATCACCGGGTGCGGCTGGATGAAAGCGGAGTTGAACCCGCCCGCGCGATGACGCTTGCGATGGGAGATGCCGGTGTCCGTGCCGAAGAGATCGATTATGTAAATCTTCACGGAACTTCTACGGAAATAAATGACAGGATCGA
This sequence comes from Pyrinomonadaceae bacterium, assembly GCA_041394785.1. Classification (GTDB taxonomy): domain Bacteria; phylum Acidobacteriota; class Blastocatellia; order Pyrinomonadales; family Pyrinomonadaceae; genus Aridibacter. The sequence goes on from JAWKHO010000011.1 coordinate 39,006, forward strand.
AACAAAGGCGGTAAAAATTGCACTTGGCGATCATGCCTACCGCATCGCGGCATCGGCGACAAAATCCCAGATCGGGCATCCGCAGGGTGCATCGGGGGCCGCCGGGATCGCAGCGGCACTACTTGCGCTGAATGAAGGCATTGTTTCACCGACGATAAATCTTGACGTTCCCGATGAAGAATGTGATCTGGATTACACGCCAAATAAGGCCGTCGAAAAGGAAGTACGGTATGCTCTTGCAAACTGCATCGGGTTCGGTTCAAAGAATTCGGCGATCGTTTTGGGGAAAGTTTGATGTTCAGTCGATTCAAAAAAAGGAGCAATAAACCGGAAAGGATCGATACCGGCGATTATACGGAGGATGAATACGACCGTTTTCTCAAAGAGATCAGACTGATCAACCGTTACGCCGGTGACCGAAGGGCGCTGAAGAACAGTCTGCTTGCGGAGATCGAACGGAAAGATCTGCGGGAATTTTCCGTTTTGGACGTCGGAGCAGGTTCGGGTGAATTGCTCCGCGTTTGCGGGGAATTTTCCCGCCGAACCGGCAAAAGTGCAAAATTATGCGGGCTGGAATTGAGCAAAACTGCCGCCGGAACGATCCTCGAAAGTTCGCGGGGGGCTTATGAGATAACTGCGGTTTGCGGCGACGTTTTGCAGCTTCCTTTCGCCCGGAATTCATTTGACTACGTTATATGTTCGCTTTTTACGCATCATTTCACCGATGATCAGATCACTGAGATACTGAGGAATATCTCGCATGCGGCACGGAGAAAGATCTTTGTCATCGATCTTCACCGTCATCCTGCTGCGTACGGATCGTTTCGGGCGATCACAAAACTGCTGATGATCAGCAAACTGGTTCGCGATGACGGCGCGTTATCTGTCTTACGCGGATTCAAGCCCAGGGAACTCGAAGAACTCGCATTGAGGTCCGGGCTACGCGATCTCAAGGTCAGAAGATCATTTCCGTTTCGTTTGATTTTGGAGTCGGGCGTTTGAATATGCGTTTGGAAGATGATTTGAAAAATCGAAAGAAAATTTTGATCGCCGGCGGAGGAGTTGCCGGCGCGAGTCTGGCGATCCGCCTCGCAGGAAGCGGTTTTAAGGTGACGCTTGTCGAACGTGACAAATTTCCTCGTCATAAGCTTTGCGGCGAATTTGTTTCACCCGAATGTCTCTCACACTTTGAGGATCTCGGCATCAGCGAAAAGATAAATGCCGCCGGAGGAGACATGATCCATGAAACGCGTTTCTACTCCGAAGACGGCCGTTTTCTTTCGGTTCCAAGCAGCTGGTTCTTTAACGGGAAAAACGGCGCGCTCAGTATCAGCCGGTATGAGATGGATATGGCGATGCTTGAAACGGCTCGCGGGCTGGGCGTAAATGTTGTCGAAAACGCGCGGTGTTTTAAGATCCGGCGTGAAGGAAATTGGATCCGAAGTGTATATGTTAAGGATGGAAACGAAAGGGAACGGGAAATTTCTGCGGATCTGATGATCGACGCAACGGGACGTTCGCGAATTTTAAACAGGCTGGCTGTAGAAAAGAAGAGACCAAAGCAAAACAGAAACGGCGCAAGATATGTCGCATTTAAAACCCATTTCGAAAATATCGGGATGAAGCCGGGACGGTGCGAAATATATTTTTTCAGGGGCGGTTACGGCGGTCTGAGCCATATCGAAAACGGGCGGGCAAACCATTGTTTTATCGTCGACGCGGAAATTGCCAAAGCCTGTCAGGGTGATGCCGATGAAATTCTCAGAAAGGTGATCTTTAAAAATCCGAGAGCACTAAAAACGCTCGGTTCGGCTGAAAGGATTTTTGACTGGCTGGCAGTTTCGATCCAAAGTTTTGGGAGAAATGATAGTCCGGAAGCTGAAAACCTGATCAACATCGGCGACGCAGCGGCGTTTATCGATCCGTTTACCGGCAGCGGAATGCTAATGGCGCTGGAATCGAGCGAACTTCTTGCAAGGATAATAGGCGAGAAATACAAGTCGGGCGGCGCCGAAAGTGTAAGATCGGTTAAAGAGCGTTACGAAACGGATCACGCGAGGTTGATAAAAAGAAGACTTCTGATATGTTCGCTGTTTCACAGATTCTCTTTTTCTCCAAAACTCGCATCATTTGTAATTACGGCGGGGAATATGAGCAGGAGAATACTGAGAACTGTTGCGGTGATGACGAGACCGCAGGAGAACGCGGGTTCCTAAACCGAATTTGGAGTAGAAAACTTATGAAAATTGGATCTAAAGCGCCCGAATTTAGTCTGAGAGACGGAAACGGAGAAGAATGGAAACTTTCCGATCATCGCGGAAAGGTCGTCGTCCTTTTATTTTACCCGGCGGATAATTCGCCCGTATGCACAAAACAGCTCTGTTCCGTTCGTGACAATTGGGAAGATTATACTGCTACCGGAGCGGAAGTTGTCGGGATCTCCACGGATTCGAGCCGGTCTCATGCGTCGTTTGCCGAGGAACACGAGCTGCCGCTACGGCTTTTGGCGGACGAAGACGGAGAGGTTTCGCGTAAATATGATGCCGGCTCATGGATACCGGGAAAATCGGCACGGGCGGTTGTGGTGATCGATAAGGAAGGAAAGGTCGCAAGCCACGACGTTCAATCACTCGGGATTTTCAGACCGAAGGATGAGGATGTTTTGGCGGCGATCAGAGCGGCTGGTTAGATCACTCACCTGGGCGGATAAGATAAATATCAAAACGCTTGCATTTCTTTTGAACTGTGTTCCGGAATTTTCTGCGGCTTGATAAACGAAATCCGTGAATCTAAAATCGAGAAAAGACCGAAAATATAAGGAGAATGGATAATGGCTTTATTTTCTAAGGATAAATTTGAATGCGCCAGATGCGCGAGAAAAACTGAACCGATCGGTTTTGCTCCGATACCGACGGAGCTCGGTGAAAGAATCGGTTCGACGACCTGCGCCGATTGCTGGAAAGAGTGGCTCGAAAAACAAAAGCAGGTGATAAATCATTTCGGGCTCGATGTATCGAATCCGGATTCTCAGGAATATCTGTTTGATCAAATGAAACTTTTCTTTTTTAACGAAGGCGAGCAAATGGAAGAGATCGACACTTCAAAAGAAGGAAGTGTTTCCTGGTAGTCTGAAAGCAGGCCGCCGTCTCAAACCTTAAGGGAATAAAAATTGGTTTCATAGATATTTGTGAGATGCGGCTGCGACGGCGGCGCAGGTGAGATCTATGATGCAAAAAGAAAACAATTTCCCGGGAGTTTTCAGAGCCAGCGGCATAGCCGTGTTTGTTCTGAGCCTTTTTCTAGTTCCTGTAAATGCCTATCAAATGAAGCTGAATTACGGCGGCTACATAAACGAGCCGCAGAAGGTCCGCGCTCCCGAATTTAAAGGCGCAAAAGGCTGGCTGAATACCGATAAGCCGCTCTCGGTCGCCGGACTGAGAGGCAAGGTCGTGCTTCTCGATTTCTGGACCTACGGCTGCGTAAACTGCATTCACATCATTCCCGACCTTAAAAAGCTCGAAGCAAAATATGCCGATCAGCTTGTTGTGATCGGTGTCCATTCTGCAAAATTTGACAACGAAAAAAATATCGAAAATATACGCAATATAATATTGCGTTACGGAGTAGAACATCCGGTCGTCAACGATGCCGATTTTAAGATCTGGGACGCTTATGCGGTGAGAGCCTGGCCGACACTTGTTCTGATCGATCCGGCCGGATATGTTGTCGGCTCATTAAGCGGTGAAGGCCATTATGAAACGCTCGACGATTCAATAGAAAAGACCGTTGCGGAATTTCGCGGAAAGGGAGAGCTCGACGAGTCTCCGGTTGAATATGCGCTTGAAAGGGCAAAGGTAGGGAATTTGCCTCTGGCGTTTCCCGGAAAAGTGCTGGCGGACCCCGTTTCTGAAAGGCTGTTTATCGCCGATTCGAATCACAACCGAATCGTTGTGACAGATCTCGAAGGGAAGTTGATCGAAACGATCGGCGGCGGTGAGCCGTCAAAAAAAGACGGAGACTTTTCGAAGGCAGGGTTTAACAAACCTCAGGGAATGGCCGTTGACGGCGATACCCTCTATGTTGCGGATACGGAAAATCATCTGATCCGGAAGATAGATCTAAAAGAAAAGAAAGTTTCGACGGTCGGCGGTACGGGAACACTCGACGGTTTTACCGGGATCGGCGGAAAACCGCTTGAAACCGCGCTCCGTTCTCCGTGGGATCTTTCGCTGGTTGGGAAAGATCTTTATATTGCGATGGCGGGTTCGCACCAGATCTGGCGTCTTGATCTGAGTAAAAATTATCTGGAACCATACGCCGGGAGCCGCTGGGAAGCCAGAACAGACGGCAAAATAAAGAAAGCGGCATTTGCCCAACCTTCGGGGATAGTTTCAGACGGCAAAAAGCTCTACGTTGCAGACAGCGAATCAAATATCATCCGCGAGATCGATCTGGAAAGAGAAACCGTCGAAACGCTTGCCGGCGGGGATCTTTTCTCTTTCGGCGATAAAGACGGAAGGGGTGACAGTGTGAGACTCCAGCATCCGCTGGGCGTTGAACTATATGACGGGAAGGTATTGATCGCGGATACCTACAACGACAAGATAAAGATCCTCGATCCCGCGAAGCGCAGTGTTGAGACATTTTTGGGTACAGGCAAAGAAGGGCAGACAGACGGCACGTCGCCAACCTTCTACGAGCCCGGCGGGATCTCCGTCGCTCGCGGCAAATTATACATCGCGGATACGAATAATCAGGCGATCCGCGTCGTCGATCTGAAAACAAGATCGGCATCGACATTAAAGATCGAGGGGTTGACACCGCCGGACGAAATGCGGAGCGATACTTCGGAGTATTCGCCAAATCTCCACGAAATTGAGCTGAAAACCAAGGCCATCGCTGTGAACACGGAGACGACCATCGAATTCGATCTTTCGCTCCCCGAAGGATTTCATCTGAATCCGGACGCCCCTCAGCGGTACAATATTTCATTTGAGAACGGTGGGAATGTTGAGATCAAAAAACCAAACGACAAGTTTAAGGAATTGCCCCTCTCGGTGCCGTTTAGAATTACCAAAACAGGATCAGCAAATCTTAAGGCAAAGCTAACGGTTTTTTACTGCCGCGAAGACAATACCGGTGTTTGCCTGATCAAATCGCTTGAATGGAAGGTTCCGCTAAATATTGCAGCAAGCGGCGAAACCGTTCAAAAGATCGGTCTTGCGGCAAATCTTCGCTGATATTCGATCAGCGGCGAGAGACTTCTCGCCGCTGAATCCCAACCGTCCGTTTTTCGTTTCGCTGCCGCCATTCTGGCAATATGGCCGTTTGCTAATGTAAAATTCTAACTTTACACCGCAGCAGCCGGGCACAGCAGAAATGGATTCGTTAAATTCAGCATCACTTATCAATCTTTTGGGATTTGCCGTAGGGCTTGCGCTCTACGCGCTTTTGCTCGTGATGGTTATGCAGCACCGGCGAAAGGATTCAAAGATCGATCTGCTGCTGCTTTTGACCGGAACCCTCGGGATCCTCTGGAACGCGGGCGAACTTTTTGCAGTTATCTGGCGCGACTTTGCGCAGAATCCTATCCCGCCATTTATGGTCGCGTTGTCATATTCGGCGCTCGGGTTTCTTCCTTCGGTCGTGGTAAATTCTGCCGAGAACGAGAAAAAGAATTCACGCGTTCTGACAATTACGGCATACGCACTCAGCGTCTTCGCATCGTTTCTTCATTTTCAGAGCGCGTTTACGAGCGGCGCGGCACCTTCAAATCTCGCTCTCAGATTGCTGACCTTCGGATCGGTTGCACTCGTTGCCGGTCTACTTTTTTTTAATTACAAACAAAAACTCGAAAACAAGACCGTGTGGATCGCGGCACTTTCGGTTTTCGCCGTTTCGGCGCTCCATTTGAGTTCGAAGACGGAAGATTCAAACTGGCTGATCGAGCTCGTTGCACATCAATCATCACTTCCTCTTGTTCTTGCGATCCTTGTTCAGGATTACCGGTTTGCGTTTGCCGATCTCTTTCTGAAACGCGCACTCTCCTTGCTTCTTCTGGCCTTAACGGCCTTTTCTCTGTATGTGTTTGTCGCTCAGCCGCTCGGATACCTTCATACTTCCCACGGAGATGATGATGCTTTGGCAACTGCGGTTTTGCTCATGCTTTGGATCGCAACAGCGCTGACGTATCCCGGATTGCATAAATTCTCAGTTTGGCTCGTCGACAAGATCCTCTTAAAAAGGATCAATTATGAGGATATGCAGAAAGATGTATCGCACCGGATAGAGCAGTTGGATCTGGCGGACGACGTGCTCGATGAAGTTTCCAGAGAACTCGGCGGCGCGCTTACGGCGAAGAAGTTTTCCTGGACAGAAGTTTATAAAAACGAACTTGAAGCCCCATTGCCTTCGGTCGATCTGTCGCGCGAAAAGTCACAGGTTTTTATCCCGACCCACGAATCTCCGTTTTACCGTATCCATTTGCAGAACTTTGTCGGCGGGCGGCGTCTTCTATCGGAGGAAGTTGAAATGCTCGAAGCGGTTTCGCTCCTGACCGCAAGGAGGATCGATGCGCTTCGGATCGTTCATGAACGATGCGAGCGGGAGCTTCGCGAACAGGAATACACAAAGCTGACGACCGAGGCGCAGCTGACGGCCTTGCGTTCGCAGGTGAATCCGCATTTTCTTTTTAATGCGCTGACGACTATCGGGTATTTGATCCAAACAGCGCCTGAAACGGCGTTTCAAACGCTGATGAAGCTCACACAGCTGCTCAGAAGTGTTTTGAGTTCAAGCGGCGAGTTCTGCACCTTAAGTGAAGAAATAAAGTTGATCGAAAATTATCTCGATATCGAAAAGGCCCGTTTTGAAGAACGGCTGACCGTTGAGATCGACGTCCCTAAAGATCTGGGGAATATGCGCGTCCCTTCTTTGATCCTGCAGCCGCTTGTTGAAAATGCAGTAAAACACGGAATCTCCGAAAACAGAGACGGCGGGACTGTAAAAATATCCGCAAAAATTCTAAATACCGGCGAGTCGGCTTCGCTTTGCGTTGAGGTCTACGATTCGGGCGCCGGGAAATCGGAAAAAGAGTTTTCGTCGTCAAACGGTATCGGTTTGGAAAATATCCGTGGACGGCTGAAATCGTATTACGGAAACGACGCGAATTTGAAATTTAAGAAGGATGTTTTCAGCGGAAGTCTCGCACGGGTGGAAATTCCCGTCGGATCGCCCGCATTCCGCAGTTCCGCAAGTTCTCTGAATAAAATCGATGAATAAACTTCGAATAGTGATTGCCGATGATGAGCGTCCGGCGCGAAATTTTCTTCGCGACCTTTTGGCGGGTTTTGAAGATGCGGAAATTGTCGGCGAAGCGGAAAACGGCGCTCAGGCGATCGAATTGATAAAGGCGAAAAACCCCGATCTCGCACTTCTTGATCTTCAGATGCCCGAGGTTACGGGCGTCGAGGTTGTGAAACTCCTGCCGGAAAAGCAACTTCCGATAGTCGCTTTTATAACGGCTTACGATGAATATGCGATTCAGGCATTTGAAGTTAACGCCGTTGACTATTTGCTCAAGCCCGTTGAAAAGCAGAGACTGCGCCAAACCATCGGCAGGGCGCACGGGCGTCTTGCGCAGAAGGATCTGCGCGAGATTGAGTCATCAAACTTACGTCGTGCGGCGGATGCCTACGACGAGAACCGGAAGGAATTTATTGAAAGGATCCCGGTGAAAACGGGTGAAGAGATACTGCTGATCCCGGTCAGCGAAGTGGTTTCGATCATTGCGGACGGGGAATTACTTCAAATTACAACCTTCCGAAATAAAAGATATACGATCAATTTTCGTCTCAAAGATATCGAGACACGTCTTGATCCGGCTAAGTTTATCCGGCTTTCACGAAGCGCATTGGCAAACCTGACAATGTTTGAAAAGGTTTCGCAGATGCCCGGCGGTACATATCTGATTTCTCTGAAAAACGGACAGGAGATCTCTTCCAGCCGGCTGCAGTCGCGTCTTCTTCGCGAGCGTCTTTTAAAGCTTTAGGTTTTACGGACAAAATTTGCAAGACACCGGTTCTCTAACGTCCGGGTTTTAACTTCTTTTTCAAAGCCTTTCGACCGGAACTGCCGCCCTGGCCGGACGCCGGACCGCATCCTTCTGTCAGCAGATATTTGCGTGTTTCGGCTGATGCCCGTTGCTGAAAAATAATGAATTTATGGTTCGGTATCAAACCGCTGAAATTGCCTTTCTAAAATTGTAAAGTTTCTGTATTCTCATTCTCAATGAGTCCAATCGCAATTGTTTTGATCCTGCTTTTCGTCGCGCTCATATTGTTTGCGACGGAGAAGATCCCGGTCGATGTAGTCGGAATAATCCTTGTTATCGGTCTGGTTTTGACCGGTGTGTTGTCGGCAAAAGAGGGCGTTTCGGGATTTGGTGATGACATCATCATTACGATCGCCGGACTTTTTGTGCTGACGGGAGGCCTTGTGAAGACCGGTCTCGTGGATCTGATCGGACGAAGGCTTTATAAAATTGCCGGTGACAGCGAGTTTTTTCTGACGGCACTTATCATGGTCGTTGCTGCGGTTTCGGCAGCGGTCTTAAAAAACACAACGACGACCGCGATGTTCGTGCCGGTTGTGATGGGGCTGGCAAACAGGGCGAAAATACCGCCTTCAAAATTATTGATGCCGCTGGCGTTTGGAGCGATCCTCGGCGGCAGCTGTACGCTGATCGGAACTTCGACAAATCTGGCGGTCAGCGGTGCCTTTCAGCGTTACGGCTATGAGCCGTTCTCAATGTTCGAGCTGACGCCTGTCGGCATCGTAACCGTTGCTGTGGGAATGCTTTATATGCTTTTTCTCGGCAGAAAAATGCTGCCGAAACGAGGCGGCGAAGAATCACTTACAGAAAAATACGCGATCCGCGAGTATATATCCGAAGTTATCATCCTTCCGAATTCTCATCTTGTCGGGAAGACCTTAAGTGAAGCAGATCTGGCATCCGCTTTTGATCTGAGCGTGCTCGGAATAATACGGGGCGACAAAGATTCGAGGATCATTCCGCTCCCGGATATTGAGATCAATTCCGAAGATATTCTGATCGTTAAAGGCAGTATTGCCGACATACTGCGGATCAAGGAAGACGCTTCACTGAAGATAAAAGCGGATTTTGTATTAAATGACGACCTACTCGAGAGCGGAGACGTAGAACTCTTTGAAGTGATGGTGATGAAGGATTCGCAGCTTGTCGGTCAGACGCTTCAGACACTTAACTTCAGGCAGGCGTACGATTTGACGGTACTTGCGATCAACCACCACGGCGAGACGTTTTTCACAAAGATCAGCGATGTCGAACTGAAATTTGGCGACGTACTCCTTGTACAGGGAAACCGCAGAAAGATAGAACCGTTTGTAGTTGAAAGGGAAATGTTGCTGCTTGAAGATGTTTCCGCCAGCAGTATGCGGATCGAAAAAAGAAAATGGGCGATCCTCGCTTTTGGTGTCTTTTTAACGCTTTCGCTTTCGAAACTTGTTACGGGATACAATATTCCGCTGACGATCGCAGTACTGCTCGGGGTTTTGGTGCTGCTTGCGACAAAGACCGTCCGTTATGCTGAGCTCTATTCACTCATAAATTTCCCGCTCCTTGTGCTGATCGCCTGCATGATGAGTTTTGGGGTGGCGATGGAAAATACGGGAACTGATAAGTTTCTCGCGGGTCTGATCGAGACGAATTTTGGTGCGTACGGAGGAACTGCGGTACTTGCCGGCTTCTTTATTCTGACGGTTGCTCTTACTCAGCCGATGTCGAATCAGGCCGCCGCTCTTGTCGTTCTTCCAGTAGCAGTAAAAACCGCCCTCGCGCTCGGTCTAAATCCGCGGACCTTTGCGATCGCAATAACATACGCAGCCTCCTTTTCATTTATCACGCCGCTTGAACCCGCCTGCGTTTTGGTTTACACACCCGGACGATACAAGTTTATGGACTTTGTTAAGATCGGTACGATCCTGACGGTGGTGGTCTTTATCGTTTCGATAATACTTGTACCGATCTTCTGGCCGCTCGCTGCAGGTGTTCCGGCGAATCCGTAGAGTCAGCCGGGGTGCGTTCATATTGGCAGGCGGTCATAAAGATTCCCGCCAAGGCGCAAAGAAAATAAAACAACCTGTTTTGGGACGCTGCCGTGATCTGGTAAAACTAGACTTTTCGGGAGCAAAGTGCTAGTAGTTAATACAGAGTTCATACCAAAGAAGCGTTACTGCATCGCACTCTAATGACAATATGAGGTTTGCCGGAACACAAAAAGCAAAGCTTTCCGAGAGGATTTCCTCTGTAGTGAGTTCGGACACTCCTTTACGTGCACTGGCGAGTAATTTCTCAAAAGTAGCGCGCAGCGCGTTAAAAGAGGCAAACACACTTATTGTTGAAGAGATCGCGATCTCTCTCCGGCGGTTGCCGAAAAAACTGGACGGACTGAAACTCGTACAGCTTTCCGATATCCATCACAGTCCTTTTACAGATCTTGCACATATCGAAAAAGCTGTAGAAATTGCCAACGACCTAAGCCCGGATCTGTTTCTCCTCACGGGTGATTATGTATCGCATGATAGTGAATATATCGCACCGATGGCCGAAGTTCTCGGCAAATTGCAGTCTGAATTCGGCACTTTCGCGTGTCTCGGGAACCACGACCACTGGACGGACGCCGAACTCGTTACGGATCTGATGCGGGGCGAAAACATAAATGTTCTCGTTAACGAAGGCTTCCGATTTTCCGCACTGGGCGCTTCATTCTGGCTTTGCGGCGTAGACGACCACATGGCCGGAAAGACCGATGTACCCGCCTCACTTCACGGATCTTATGCAGATGAAATGAAGCTTCTCCTCGCGCACAACCCGGCGATCCTCCGTCAGGCGGTAAAGAACGACATTGATATTATGTTCAGCGGTCACACCCACGGCGGACAGGTGAAGATCCGCGACAAAGAAAAGAAATTCCTTGCAAACCGGAGACTCTCCAGTGGTCTTCACCAGCGAAAAGATACTCAGATCTACATTACCCGTGGGATCGGTACGGTTGTTGTGCCGGCGCGGTATCATTGTCCGCCCGAGATCTCGCTCATCACGCTCCACCGATCCTGACACTAATTTCTTATTCACTGGTATTTCGCCCTTCGAAAACAGTTTTTGCGGCGGCCGGCGGGTTTCAGCCGTTTTGCGTTTCGAGCGGATTGATAACATTTAACATCCTATATACAATCAAACCAATTATTTCCGGCTAACACTCAAAAGAAAGTTCTATGGCTTCAAACATCATAACCATTCCAAATTTACTCACATTTCTGCGGATGGCTTTGATTCCGGTTTTTGCGAGTTTGCTGTTTTACGGATACAGCGGCTGGTCTTTGGTTGTCTTCTTTATCGCAGGTGTATCTGACGGCGTGGATGGATTTATCGCGCGCAAATATAATCAGGAATCCGAGCTCGGAACGATTCTCGATCCGATCGCTGACAAACTTCTGATGACGACGGCTTTTATCATTTTGACATTGCCGAAGGTATTTCCTCCCGTCGAGTATCTCCCGGTACCATTTTGGGTTACGGCGGCAGTGATCGGCCGGGATGTGCTGATCATAACCGTTGCTGCTGCTATAAACGTTATGACCGGATTTACCGGTTTTAAACCCTCCTGGCTTGGAAAACTAAGTACAACAGTTCAGGTTTTTGCTGTCGGACTCATCCTGATCGCCGCTGTTTTTCCTGCTACAAAAGGATTTTACCTGCCGACCGTCTATATCGTGGTTGTTGCACTCGCCTTTCTTTCAGGGTTTCATTACATTTTTCACGTTGCACGCCTTATGCGTGAAGACGATAAATAGCGAAATTAAGGAGCAGATCCATCGCTATTTTTAATATGCTAGAGGTGCGCTCAACGATACTTGACAACAAGACGCTCACATCTTATAATTTCGAGTGGCTCAAGTTAAACGATCAGTTTTTCTATTTATAATTTGATAAGAATTGAGAGCAAATGATTTAGGACATTGGAGATTTGAAGATGAGTAAAATTATAGGAATTGACTTAGGAACGACCAACTCGGTTGTCGCCGTTATGGAAGGCGGTGAACCGGAGGTCATAACGAACTCCGAAGGCGGAAGAACAACACCTTCGGTCGTGGCGTTTACAAAAGACGGAAATCGTTTAGTTGGCCAGGTTGCAAAGCGCCAGGCGGTTACAAATCCGGAAAATACGCTTTATTCGATCAAACGTTTTATGGGACGGCGTTTTGATGAAGTTCAGGAAGAAATTTCGCAAGTGCCGTATAAGGTAGAAAAAGCCTCAAACGGCGACGTTCGTATCGACGTTGACGGAAAACATTATTCTCCGCCGGAGATCGCTGCGATGGTTTTGCAAAAACTGAAGCAATCGGCTGAAGATTATCTCGGTCAAACCGTTGATAAGGCCGTCATCACCGTTCCTGCATATTTTAACGACGCACAGCGACAGGCGACAAAAGATGCGGGTAAGATCGCCGGTCTTGAAGTGATGCGGATCGTAAATGAACCGACGGCGGCCGCGCTTGCTTATGGTTTGGATAAAAAGAGCGACGAAACGATCGCTGTTTTTGACTTCGGCGGCGGTACATTTGATATTTCCGTTCTCGAAGTCGGCGAAGGCGTTGTCGAAGTAAAATCGACAAACGGTGATACCCATCTCGGCGGTGATGACGTGGACGACGCGCTTATCGACTGGATCATCGAGGAATTCAAAAAAGATCAGGGTATCGATCTAACGACAGACAAAATGGCGCTTCAGCGCTTAAAAGAAGCGGCCGAGAAGGCAAAGATCGAACTTTCAACGACGATGGAAACGGAGATCAACCTTCCGTTTATCACGGCTGATCAATCCGGTCCAAAACATCTTGTGATGAAGATGACGCGTTCGAAATTTGAGCAGCTTGTCGAGCCGATCCTCAGCCGTCTTATGCCGCCGGTTGAAAAAGCTATCAAGGATGCCGGTCTTGAACCGAAAGATATCGACGAACTCGTTCTGGTAGGCGGTTCGACACGAATTCCTAAAGTTCAGGAAATGGTTAAGGAGTTTTTCGGCAAGGATCCGAACAAATCGGTTAACCCGGATGAAGTCGTCGGCGTCGGCGCCGCAGTTCAGGCCGGTGTGCTTTCCGGTGAAAAGAAAGACATTCTCCTGCTGGACGTAACGCCGTTGACGCTCGGTATCGAAACCCTTGGCGGAGTATTTACCGAAATGATCTCGCGCAACACGACGATCCCGACCCGAAAATCGGAGATCTTCTCGACGGCTTCAGATAATCAAACGTCGGTGGAAGTTCACGTAATGCAGGGTGAACGGGCGATGGCGGCAGATAATAAGACGCTTGGTAAGTTCCATCTGGTCGGCATTCCGCCGGCACCGCGAGGTGTACCGCAGGTTGAAGTTACTTTTGATATCGACGCAAACGGGATCGTAAATGTTTCGGCTAAAGACGTCGGAACCGGACGTGAACAGAAGATCACGATCACGGCATCATCCGGTCTTTCGAAAGAAGAGATCGACAAGATGATGAAAGATGCGGAAGCTCACTCGGCTGACGATGAAACGAAGAAGGCCGAGATCGAAGCCAGAAACCGATTGGACGGACTTGTTTACAACGTCGAAAAAACGTTTGCGGAAAGCAAGGACAAACTCGGTGATGCGGAGATCAGTGAGATCGAAACGGCAATTGCGGACGCGAAAAATGCGCTCAAAGACGGTGATGTCGATACAATGAACAACACCTTTGAGAGCTTGCAGACCGCATCGCACAAACTCGCCGAAGTTCTTTATTCTCAGCAGTCGGCGGCGCCTGAAGGTGCAGCGGAAGAACAGGCATCTTCAGCCAGCGCCGGCGGAGACGGAGACACTACGACCGCATCGGATGATGACGTTATCGATGCGGAATATGTGGATGCTGAAGAAGTCTCCTCAGATGAAGAAGAAGAAAAGAAAGAAGACGGTGAATAGATAGTTTTCAGTTTTCAGTGGTCGGCAGCCATCGGTTTGCCGGTCGCTGACCACTGGATCTGAATTCTAAATCGATGGCGAAGAAAAAAGACTACTACAATTCACTCGGCATAAAAAAAGATGCGCAGGCGGCGGACATCAAAAAGGCTTATCGCCGTCTCGCCAGAAAATATCACCCGGATGTGAATCCGGGCGACAAGGCTGCTGAAGAGAAATTCAAGGAAATTCAGGAAGCCTACGATATTCTCTCTGACGAGAAGAAGCGGAAGGTTTTTGATAAGTTTGGCTATTACGACGACAACCTGGATATCAATTCGCCGTTTGGTGCCGGTGCGGGGGCAGGTTCCGGTCCGGGCGGCTTTGATTTCTCGGGGTTTTCATGGGACACCGGCTCGTCGGCAGGATCGGGGCGAAGTACGGCCGAATCGTCGAGTTTCAGGGATATCTTCTCGGATCTTTTTGGCGGAGGCGGTGTAAAAGCCGAGCCGGACGCTCCCCGTCCGCTTCCTAAGAAAGGCCGCGATATCGAGATACCGCTTGCATTGAAATTTGAAGAATCCGTTACGGGCCTTACGACAAATCTGACCGTGAACCGTTCGACCCAGTGTTCGCGCTGCAATGGTGCGGGTGATATGGGTGGACCGGTTGTAACGTGCAGCACGTGCAACGGTTCAGGACAGGTTAGAAAACAGGGCGGCCGGCTTCAGTTTTCTCAGCCATGTCAGGATTGTGATGGAACAGGCAGACGAAGACAGCCTTGTTCACTTTGTCACGGAAAAGGCGTGACCCCGGTGAAAGAACAGGTAAAGGTTCGTATTCCGGCGGGTGTTGACACAGGGTCGCGCGTACGGATCGCGAAGAAAGGTCACGGCGGAAGATTGGGCGCCGAACCGGGTGATCTATTTATTGTGACAAATGTCGGGAGTCATAAATATTTTACCCGTAAGGGAAACAATATTTATGTCACGGTACCGATAAGCGTTCCCGAAGCGGCACTTGGTGCGAAGATCGAGGTGCCGACCGTCGAAGGGAAAACGACGCTGAGAATTCCGCCCGGCACAGAATCAGGACAGAAGATCAGGCTACGTGAGAGAGGTATACCGAGCATACGAGATAAAGATGTACGCGGCGATCAGTTTGTCGAAGTAAAGATAACCCTTCCGACAGTGATCAGCGAGGAAACAAAGGAGATCCTCAGGCAGTTTGAAAAGGCAAATTCCGAAAACCCGCGGCGGGCGATGGGGCTGAAATAGAGTTTTAGGCGGCAGAAAGTGAGCAAGAAAGTAAAAACATATACGATCAGCGTGGTTTCGAAGATATACGAGATCCACCCTCAGACTTTGCGCGGTTATGAGCGTGAAGGGCTGATCGAACCGTCGCGCTCTGACGGCAACACGCGTTTGTATACAGATTCCGACCTCGAACGGCTCGAGGTGATCCTCTCACTTACAAAAGATCTTGGCGTAAATCTCGCAGGGGTAGAAATAATTCTCAATATGCGCGAAAAGATGGACGCGATGCAGCGGGAATTTGAACGGTTTTTTGAATATCTCAGAACCCACGCCGATCAGATCTCAAATCAGGTAGAGACCTTTAGTGATTCGGAAGCACTGATCCCCGTCTCCAGACCGTTTCGTTTCCGCGATCATTCTGAATCTGAAGAAGAAGATTAAGTTTTTCATTTATACTCTCCAAAAAAATCTTTACAAACACCCCGGACTTATTACAAAATAAGCCCTCAAACCTCATATCAATGAATTTAAAGGAGAAAAAAAATGAAACGTACCTCCGGCGGGGGGCTGCTTCGTGCGCTCGCTCTCTGCCTTCTCACACTCACTCACATAGTATTCTCACAAGATCTCGATGAATTCTCACTTCACGGAAAAATCGTAGATATCAACAATGACAGTATCGTCGGTGCAAAAGTTACCGCGACGCTGATCTCAACCGGATCTGAGCGGTCCGCGGTCACGGACGAAAGCGGACGCTACAGATT
Organism: Pyrinomonadaceae bacterium; assembly: GCA_041394785.1. Taxonomy (GTDB): domain Bacteria; phylum Acidobacteriota; class Blastocatellia; order Pyrinomonadales; family Pyrinomonadaceae; genus Aridibacter. Next base: position 55,038 of record JAWKHO010000011.1, read on the forward strand.
GATCGAACTGCCGCCGGGCACTTACTTTCTGCAGGTTTCCGCCGGTGGATTCGAAACAAAGAGATCAAAGGAATTTCAGGGCGCAGCTGCGCAATCGCTCCGTCTGAATTTTTCACTCTCGGTTGTGGGTATAAACGAAGAACAGACGATCAGAATTCTCGATGATGATCTTCCGGTAGTAGATGAAGGACGGACGATCGTCGGGAGCGCGATCTCACAAACTGAGATCGAAGACCTGCCGAATCCGTCAAATGATGTGCTGGATCTCGTATATCTTATCGGAGGAACGGCAGAGGAACCGCTCTCTATTCGTGATCTGGCAAGCGATGACCGAATAGGTAACGGCAGCGAAACCGACCAGCCGACGCGGATTATCGGCACCGGTACGATATCGCTATCCGGCGGCGCGGCATATTCGACAAACATCACCATTGACGGCATGGATAATAACGATGACCGCGAGGCAGGCGAGCGATTTCAGCCGCCTGCAGGCGCGGTCGCCGAAGTACAGGTCATTACAAATCAATTTTCCGCAGAATACGGCCGCGCGTCCGGCGGGCGCGTAAATATCCGGACAAAAGGCGGCGCGAATGATCTCAGGGGCGAGTTTTCTTTTTTCTTTGAAGACGATGGTCTCAACGCCAACACATACAATAACAACCGCCGGGGTCTATCCAGACTGCCATATACAGAACTGGAGCCCGGATTTTCGCTCAGCGGCGCGATCCCGATCTCTTATTTTAAGAACAGAACTTTCTTCTTCGCCGCATATCAGTATCGTGATCGGGAGGCAGAGACACGAATCTTTACTGCGCTTCCGGTAGATCAAAACCCAAGGTTTCCGCTTCCACTTCCGACGGCCCCGGAATCAGCAAGACCAGACCAGACAGGCGGAACCGCTTTGATCGCCACCTATGAGAAACAGGTCGGAACGCCGTCATATCGGCACGGCTTTTCCGGTCGGATCGATCACCGTTTTTCGGATAAACATAATGCAAACTTCGGCATTGCATCAGGCCGAAGTACCGGATTTAGCCAATACCGCGAGACCACACGGTATTTAGAAGAAACCCTTCAGGGCCGGATCCGGAATACGGATTCGTATAATTTTACCGACAATTTTGTTGTAAACTCGGGATTTGTAAACCAGCTGCGTTTTCAGTATTCGACGCTTAAACCTGAATTTGTTACTCAAAATCCGCTCGATCCGGTAGTTCTTCTAAGACTCTATGATGAAGAAAACCCGGATGCAGAAGAACGGATAAACGGAACCGTCGTGGTTGGGAATTCGACCGGAAGTTTTTCCAGTCAGCGCGAAGAAAGAAGATATCAGATCCAGGAAACAGCAAATTTTGCAGTCGGGGATCTGACTTTAAGGTTCGGACTTGACGTTCAGCGCATTATCTCGACGATCAATGAACTGCCCGACACTACAGGGACGTTCAATTTTGAATCTGCAGACGGATTTCTCGCTGATCAGGTCGTAAGATACCGGCGGAACACCGCGGGCATTTCAAAAGTCGATAATAAGTATTACGGATTTTTTGGTCAGGCAGATTGGAAAGTAAAACCAAACGTTACTCTGGGATTCGGTTTGAGATACGAGCGGGAAAGCGTCGTGGATGATAAAAACAATTTTGGACCGCGCTTTGGAGTTGCCTATTCACCCGGCCAAGACAAAAGATCCGTATTCCGGTTCGGTTCCGGAATCTTTTACAACCGGACGCTTCTCAGAACGATCGACGATTTCCTTATTGATCAGGTCCGTCAGCAGTTTGACAGCAATCTGCTGCAGGGAACAACGGACGAACCCCGCTGTTTTACTGATCCCTCTTTTGCTGCGGGTTTTGACGAGTGCAGATTTTTGATATACGCGGCTCAAAGGTTTCCGGCGCCGCTGACGATCGAACAGATAAAGGCGGTTCCCGGAATAAATAATATCGGGCTCGGTTTTACTCAGGATATTTTTACGCGCACGCTCGAAGGCAATATCAAGATCCCGGAAAGCTACCAGTTCAATCTCGGATTCGAACGTGATCTGGGAAGATCTTTTGTCTTTGAAGCAAATTTCACTTACAACAAGACCATCCGACTTTGGCGCGAAAGAAATATAAACGCCTTTCAGGTGCCGGTAGGTTTTGATAATTTTACCGATTATCTGATCTCGCTTGGAGATATTGAGATACCCGGCACGACGAGCGGCACCGATATTTACCGCTTTGTTCTGGGAGATCCTGCGGATACGAACGGCGATGTAAATTCTGAAACCGGAGCCGACTGCAACAGCAGTACGCCGCTTTGCATTGTGAATTTAAACACGCTCAACGGCTCGACTGCGACGCTTGAGCCGATCGGAATCGCACGGAGAACTTTGCTTGCAACGATCGGACTTCCGTTCTCAAACATTATTGACGGTCAGATCGAAGAAGTGGGCTCGATGGGAAGGTCGGTTTATGAAGGACTATCGATCGAGATGCGCCGCCGTTTTAAGAATCTCGGATTCGGATTGAGTTCATCGATCAGAGTTACTTACGTACTTTCCAGAATGCGCGACGACGGACTCTCTGATACGAGTTCTGCACAGATTGCCGGTGATTTTGCAGGTGAATTCGGGCGGAGCGGGCTTTACCGCCGGCACCGGCTGAGGATCTCCGGAATAATGGAATTGCCGCGATGGTTGGGAAGACTTCGGATGTCTCCGGTTTTAAGACTCGAATCCGGAAGGCCTTTTAACATTTCGATCGGCGGCGATGACAGAAATCTCGATGACGTCAGCAATGACCGCCCGAATTACACGGGGGATCTCGGCGATATCGTCTGGCACCATCCAAATGATCCGTTTCCGCAATCGCTTTTTGAGAAATTTTCGCTCGCGCCGATCGGAAGCCGCGGAGGAGATCTACCGAATAACGCAGGGAATGGCCCGGCGCTGTTCGATCTCGATCTGAATGTTTCCCGTGAATTTTTGTTCGGTGAACGATTCAGAATAAAACCCCAGATAACATTCAGCAATTTACTAAACGCAACGGTCTATAACTTCGGGACAAATTTTATCGGACTGGAAAACGCCGGAAGCCCTGAATTTGAACGCGGTTTTCTTACTCCGTCAAGGACAATGACTCAGCGTAAGATTCAGATCGGAATTCGTATCGGGTTCTGATGGTACTTGTTATCGAAATGACCAAAAACCAGAAGGCGGTGCTTCGTTTTAAGTTCCGCCTTTTTTCTTGATTTTAGTGATGACGAAACCGTTCACAATATGGTAGTTTATAAATGTTAAACATAGTTATCTTACCCCCTTTGAGATATGGCAACAGTAATTGACGAACAAGATGTAACGATATTGGAAGATTCCGTTGAAACCGTTTTGATCGATGCGGATCTTTTTATCAAATACAATTCTCCCGAGAAAGCATTTAAACTCCTGCGCGGTGCGATAGATCGTAACCCGCATTCGATCTCGCTTCGCGAAAAGATGCGCGACATTGCGAATCTTCACCGTAATCTGGATGAGGCTACGGAGCAGTGTCTGGCGCTGGCAAGCATTTATATTCGGCGTTCGAACTTTGATCTGGCGTACGACCGTCTCCAGGAGGCGAAATCGCTGGATCCGAGAATATCTATCGCTTCCGGTCTTGAGGCGATCCGGATCGCCAGAATGCCAAGTCAATCCGGAGAGATATCGCGAAAACCGATCGTCGAACGGCCGCAGGTGGTTCTTTCGGGCGATATTGAGCTGATTAGTATATTTGACGCCGTGCAGGTGATCGAGAATTCGAGACTTACGGGTTTGCTTGTCTTAAAATCAGATCAGCAGATCGCGAGTCTTGCGTTTAACAACGGAAAGATCGTTGACGCTCAGGCGGAAGGAATGGACTGTATGGCGGCCTTTAGAAAGATCATCGAGATATCACAAGGGAAATTTGAATTTACACGTTCAAATGAACCGTTTCCGGCAGTGATCAGCGTGGCGAGCAACAAGAATTTTCTGTTGAATACTCTTGCATCATTGGAGGCCGAGCGCGCCGAGAAGAAGGGGATACGGGATATCCGCGATGAGGAATTGGAGTATTAGCGCGATCATGCTTCCAGTGTACCGTTGTCAATACAGCATTTTTTGATGAAATCCACCGCGTCACTCGGTGAATCCGTAAGATACATAAGCCCCAGATCTTCCGGGTTGATATTCTTTTCCGAAAGCATCGTTGATGTCAGCCAGGATAAAAGCCCTTTCCAGTAAGACGATCCGAACATAACAACCGGAAAATTCCGTATCTTTCGCGTTTGAATAAGAGTAAGTGCCTCAAACACCTCGTCCATCGTTCCAAATCCGCCCGGAAAGATCACGTATGCATTGCTGAATTTTACGAACATCGTCTTTCGGATCATAAAGTATTTGAACGAGAGTTCGTGCGTTTGATACGGATTCGGCGCCTACTCAAAGGGTAATTCGATATTCACGCCAACCGAAACACCGCCGGCTTCAAAAGCCCCGCGATTGCCCGCTTCCATAATTCCCGGACCGCCTCCTGTGATCACCTCAAAGCCTGCTTCAGCGAGAAGTCTTCCCGTTTCGCGCGCTGCCTGATAGTATTCATTTTCTTCGGGGGTGCGGGCGGAGCCGAATATTGAAACGCCGCGCGTGATCGTTGCAAGGTCATCAAAACCGGCGACGCATTCGCCCATGATCCGCAATACGCGCCACGAATCCGAACTCTTAAAAAGATCATTCGGTTCCGGTGAACGCAAGAGAGCTTCATCACCGGTCATTTTCCATGTCAGCGACCGCTGTTTCTCTTTTGCTTCAGCTACGGTCTTTGGTTCATTCTTGGTCTTGTTTCTGATCGAAGGTTCGTTTTCAGCAGGTTTTTCTGTGTCAGCCATATTAATTATCTGTAAAGCGCAGAAGGGTAAACGAATTTTACTAAAGTCCCATTATATTAAAGCCGCAGTCAACATATATCGTTTCGCCGGTGATTCCCGACGACAGATCGCTGACCAGAAAAAGCGCAGTATTTCCAACTTCCCTCGCCTCAACATTGCGCCTCAGCGGAGCTTTTTCTTTTACGTGATTAAGGAAAGATCCCATATTCTTAACTCCGCGCGCTGAAAGCGTATTGATCGGTCCGGCACTGATCGCGTTTACACGGATCCCGTTTTTACCGAGATCTTCCGCCAGATACCGGGTTGACGCTTCAAGCGCGGATTTTGCAACACCCATCACATTGTAATTCGGTACTACCTTTTGCGCACCGTAATAGCTCATTGTCACGATGCTTCCGCCGTCCTTCATCAGCGGCAGAGCGGCAAGCGATACCTGTGTCAGCGAAAAAGCACTGATCTCAAGTGCGGTGGTAAATGCCTCGCGTGTCGTGGTTAGAAATTCGCCTTCAAGTGCTTCACGCGGAGCAAAGGCGATCGAGTGGATGACAAAATCGAGTTTGCCGTATTTTTTATCGATCGCTTCAAAAGCTGCGTCCACTTCTGACTGATTTGTTACGTCGCACGGCACCAGCAATACATCTTCGATGTCTGCGGTAACTTTTTCAACATTTCGCTGCAGCCGCTCACCCTGATAAGAAAAAGCCAGTTTCGCTCCATTTTCAAGGCACGCCTCCGAACACGCCCAGGCGATAGAACGCTGGTTTGCAACACCTAATATGAGTCCGACTTTGTTTTTAAGCATAATGAATCTATTTTAAGTTTCTACAAAAATTATCTATTCCGAATAGATCTTTTGAAGCCCGAGAAAATCAAGCAGACGTATGTCGACGTCCACCGGAGTTGCTGAAAATTTGCTGACCAGCGAAGAGCGCAGTTTTGCCTCGCCTTCAGAATCGAGCTGGGTAACCAAAACCAACAGCAGTCGCAGTCTGGAATTATTTTTCCCTTTGACAAGGCTTTCCTTTGCCGAAGAAGTTTTCTTAAGGATGGTATTGATCTTCTCCTGTCGTACCTGTGGGGTGACAATAAAATCCACCTGGATGCAAGTGATCAGATCCTGATCTACGTACACACCGTCAAAATCCGAACCTCCGACCGTTACGTGTCTTGCAAGCGGAAGCTGAGATTCGTGCTGGATCTTTCGCAGCGCAAGATCTTCGGCAACGATGTAGGCCGAACGGAGATCGCTCAGCTGATCTTTTGCCACCTTCATTATCGAAGCGAGCTGATTGACCGATCGATTGAGACTCTCTTTTTGCTTTTCGGGCGACACAACGGTCCAAACTAATTCTTTGTTAGAATTTCCAACCAGCATTTTTGAGCCGTGTTTGAGCGCAAGCCAGGCGATGACCGCCAGTGCCGCAAAGGGAAACACTATCAGAAAAATGATCAGCGCCCAGTTTTGATTGGGATCGATGCTCTCAGATGTCATCGCCAGCGCGAATCCGACCGAGGCACAAGCGGCAGCGGCAAAGATCACGACCAACATCAGAAAATTCCGCGTTGAACTTGGATTAGTGTTTTTATCGGTTTCTTTTGAATCCATCGGAAAATACGGATAAGGCGAAGACCGGGTCTGCTTCGCGTACAAGTTATTTCTAAAAATTTCCAGAAAAATTATAGGTTGAGCGCTAAAAAAAGGGAAACTCGCGAACCGGTTATCGCATTCCGGATTCGCGAGATCTCCTGTGCTCTCCAATCCATCTGATCAAGCCGGCTAAGTTGCCGAAGTCGCTCTTTCAAACGGAATTTCCTCAAAATGCGTGATTCGTTTGAAATCGGCAAATCGTTCGTTGATCTCTTCGTGTGTAAGACGATCAACCCGTTCGGTTCCAAATTCCTCAACATTAAATGAGGACATGACCGTTCCATAAACCATTGCACGGCGCATCGCGTCTTCATCGATCTTCTCCTGACTCGCAAGATATCCCATAAACCCGCCTGCAAAGGTATCGCCCGCGCCCGTCGGATCGAAAACGGATTCCAGCGGATAAGCCGGAATTGCAAAATACGCGCTTTCCGTAAAAAGACAAGCGCCGTATTCGCCGCGTTTGATTACTACGGCTTTGAGTCCGCCGATGTCCATCAATTTTTTTGCAGCCTTATGGATATTCGGTTCGTCAGCAAGCTGTCGCGCCTCGGCATCATTGATGATGATACAGTCGACAACTTTCATCGTTTCGATCACGGCGTCCTTCATCGAATCGATCCAAAAATTCATCGTGTCCATTGCCGCAAACTCCGCATTTGACTGTTCTCTGACGCCTTTCTGAAGCATCGGAAGGATGTTTGCAAGAAAAAGAAGCCGGGTGTTTTTTGATCTTTCCGAAAGCTTCGGATCGAATGTTTCGAAGACGTTGAGCTGGGTATCAAGTGTATGAGCCGTGTTCATGTCGTATTCATACCGGCCGCTCCAGAAGAACGTTTTGCCGTCTTCGACAACCTCAATATCATCGGTGTTGATGTTGTGACGCTTAAAGACCGCCCATTCGTCGTCGCTGAAATCGCTGCCGACAATGCCGACCGCATTTACGTCGGTAAAAAAACCTGACGATAAAGAAAAGTGCGTTGCCGCACCGCCCAAAATCTTATCGCGTTTTCCGAAAGGTGTTTCCAAAGCATCAAACGCAACCGAACCTACTACTGTTAATGACATTTATTAAATTTGCTCCGATATTTATTTTAATAATAAGAAGTTGCAATTATAAGGTTTCGGGAGGCTACTTGCAAAATTGATCTGTCGGAAGGATGCCGCCGTTTTTATTGTTATCAGGCGGTATCTGTGATGTGTGAAATACACGGTTTTTCGAATGGGTTATACTGGTATGGAAATTTCGATTTGCGGAGTAGTTTGGAGCGCAAATTCGGATCAAAAATTCGTTGCAAAAGGAGATAAAAAAATGCGTTTGAGCGGGATGATGAGATCCGGTGCGGTTTTATGTTTAGGGGTTTTTGTATTTATCAGCGCGGCGGTCGCTGAGACCGGATCCGATAGTTCTGGATTTCGGGGGCTGAAAACTTCCGCCCAGAATTATGGTATGTCTTGGTCGGGCAATGTCGATAATCTGGTGCAGATCTCGATCAGGGGCCGGAGCGCAAGTGTCCGGACACTCGAAGGACAGCGGGTACGGAATGTAAATTACAACTTTCAGACGTCGCTTCCAAACAGGGAAGTTAACGTTGAGGTGCGAAAACGGGATGGACGCGGAAGCGTAAAAGTGATCCAGCAGCCGGCACGGTTTAATAATTACACGGCGATCGTCGAGATACATGACTCAAGCGGCGGAAGCGATAATTATCGGTTCGACCTTACCTGGGAAAACAGGTTTGGAAACGATGACGGCTGGTTCGGAAATAATAACGGGTCTAACAGTAGCGGACCGGAAATGACCTGGTCGGGAAATGTTGATGATGTAATCAGGATCAGTATCAGCGGCAGAAGAGCAAGAGTATCCCGGCTTAGCGGTCGAAGTCCGTACAATATCCGCACAAATTTTGATGATGCACTGCCGCGAAACAATGTCGTTGTAACCCTCAGGAAAAGGGAAGGGCGTGGAAGCGTCAGGATCATCGAGCAGCCAAGGGCGAACAACGGTTACACAGCTGTTGTAGAAATTGACGATTCACGCGGCGGAAGCGATTTCTATTCATTTGAGCTTAATTGGAATCGAAATATCGGAAACAATCGCAATGGCGGAATTTTCGGAAATAATAATCGGAATAATCGTGACCGCGGAGACGGGATGATGACGTGGAGCGGTACGGTTGACGACCGCGTTCAGATAATCATCCGCGGTCGGTCTGTATCGACACGGACGATCAGCGGACAGCGGCTCGGAAGCGGAAGATACAATATGTCATCTTCGCTGCCAAATAGAAATGTAAATGTCAGGGTCGATAAAACCGAGGGACGCGGCAGCGTCAGGGTGATCCAGCAGCCGTCGAGAAGCAACAATTATACGGCGATCGTCGAGATCCGTGATTCAAGCGGTGGACGGGATAACTACGCCTTTGAACTCGAATGGTAGATTCGGGATTTCGAATATCTAAAAGAAAGTTAGGTTTTGTGAAATCGGTGATTGCTAGCCCGGCCTGAACGGTTTAAGTGTTTTCTTAAAACAAATAGCTTCGGGCCGTCCGGCGTAACGGCCGTAATTTGGGATTTTTCGATAGCCGTATTTGAGGTAGAAGCTAATCGCAGCTTTATTTATGCGTCGCGTTTCCAGGCAGAGAGCTTGATAACCCAGCTCCTCTGCCTTTTTTTCAAGAGACTTTAGGATTTCAGTTCCGATTCCCCTTTCTTTTGAATACATTCTCTTTATCTCGCCGGTGCGCGCGGAGATCCGGCGAATGCCGCCGCATCCGACCGGAATGCCGCTTTCGTTTCTCGCGACAATAAAGACCGCGTCGGGAGATGTAAAGTCAGTCAGATCAACCGACCGCTTGCCGCTTGAACCTGTCATCTTTTTGAGGATCGCCGACAATTCATCCAATAGTTCAAGAGAAACAGGATCATAAGGTGATTCGGCGGTGATCGTATATCCGGTTTTCATTCGATTCGCCATGGAGGATTCTTTCTGTTCTCACCGGCGTGAAAAAGTATGATCTTGTTTCCGTCCGGATCCCGGAGATGCGCTTCACGCCATAACCAGCTTTGATCGGTGGGATCGAGTTCGAACTCAAATCCCTTTGATTTGAGTTCTGCAGCCTGTTTATCAAGGTCTTCGCATTCGAAGTAGATGTCGACGGGCGAGCCTTTCCGCTTTTCTTCAGTTTGATGGAGCGAAAATGTGGAATCGCCTTCCGGACACTCAAACCGTGCGTACCGCGGAATTGAATCGACGATCATAAGCAAGCCGAGTTTTGTATAAAACTCCGCAGATTGCTTTACGTTTGGACTATGAACAGTTATTTGATTTAGGTTCACGGGGCTTAACGAATTTTCCGATATCCGGTTTCAGTCAGTTCGTAGTCATCGATCTTCCGCGGCTGAAAAACATCGCGCATCAGTTTCCAGGTGTCGAATTGAAGATTTCTGAGTTTTGAAGAATTTTCCGTTGCCTGGGCGATGGCATCGAAGTAATCGGTCTGTTTCTTTTTTCTTGATTCGGCGATGGCAAAAAATTCCTTCATCAGTTTCACCGAACGGATCGCCAGACTTTCATAGCTTGATTGTTTTTGTGTTTCTGTCAATCCCTGAAAATAAAGCGCCTGCTGTCCGGTCGTCATGTCGCTTATCATTTCATTCAGAATCCAGTTAAACTGCGCACTGTTTAGCGTCGCTCCTTCCCTTGACGCCAGAAAGGCCAGATCAAATGCGACGGCATTTGCAAATGCCAGATCATTTGTCTGCCCGCCGCGTTTTTTTACTTCAGCGTCAAACGTATCTACAAGACTTCTGTTGAAAGATTCCTCTTCAGTGTTCCGGGCCGGAGTGACCAGTTCGGAATTTCGGTTGAATTTTGTCGAGCCCGTTCCCGCTTTTACGAGACGATCTGCTTTATTTCCGAAACCGTCGGCAGTCATCTCGATCGCACCCGGCGGTATGTTCGAAACTTTTGAAAGCAGATTTTCGGCGTTTATTTTCGCGGTGTTTTCAGCCTGTGTCTTTTCGGAAGCCGTCAGACCCGGCCGTGCAGCCAATCTTTGAGAATACGTAGCAAGAATCGCCTGAATACCAATTTGCTCGTATTCATATTGCTTTTCGCTGTCAGGCGTTCCCTGCGAATAGGCGTCTGCAAGCATTTGTTTGTTGCTGTCTTTGGCGAGTTTGCGGAGTCTCTGCGGTCCGGGAAACTCATCGTTCAGGATCTGAAACGCGATCACATAGACAAGCGACCGGGCGTCCGCAAGATTATAGGGCGTAAGTCCGTTTTGGATCATTGCCGATTGAAACGTTTCCAGCATCTGCCGGTTTGCTTCAATAAACTGCCTCTGTTCGAGCGGGTTTTGGATCCGCTGCGCGGTCTGTTCGATAAATGAATTTTTTGCAAGCGGTGTAAAACGTGCGGAAGCCTGACCTTTTGAAATGCGTTCGTTTCCGTATTTGATCTTGAGATTATTCAAGACCATCTTGTTGAACGCCATCTGCGCGAACATTTGATTGTTAAAGAAGTTCGCGTTGTTTTGATTGGTGATTACGGTATCAAGATACGATGAAACGGGATTGTTCCATGTGTTCATCGTTTGAGGATTTACATAAACACCGCTCTGCGCTTGGGTGCTGGCCGCGCAAATCGCCAGAATAAATGAAAAAAGAAGTGTCGTGAGGTTTTTCATAGACCCTCTTCAGCCCAGCGCTTGTGATGTTTAGTTATCGTCTGATTCTATTTTTTTTAACAATTTTTCAGCATCATCTTTGTATTTGCTGTCCGGATGCTGTTCAATAAGCATCCCGAGAAAAGCAATAGAATCTTCCTTCAGCCGCTGCGGGGCGTATCGTTTTTTTTCTTCCTCGTTCAGCATCGAGAGATCGATCTTCTGTTTTCCCTTTCCGATCGACAAATAATAGCTGCTTGCTCCGGAAAGATACAGTATCTCGTCCATCTTCGAATATGTCGGGTGGGCTGCCATCGTCTCCTCGGTTCTCATCAAAACGGCCTTATAGGCTTTTCTTGACTTAAACGCCTGCCAGGCGACGTCGAGGTTGTGATTTGCGTCGATGTCCAGAACTTGTTCCAGACTAAATTCCGGATCCTTATTTCCATCCTGTGTTTGCGAAAACACAGAAGCCGAAAACAATAAAATTATAAAACTTGAAACAAATAGTGCCTTTTTCATGATCAAAAATTTCCGTCTAAAGTAATTGCTTAATTTATTTATTATTATGTTGTTAGTCAAATATTTCTGATGCGTATTCGTCTTCAAAGGTTTAAATTGCGGTTATTACGGCGCACAAAAGTATGGCTCGGAGGAGTTTCAGATGCTAATATGATTGCTCAATATTTCTATGAACAGGAGAAAGCGACATGAAGCAATTTTTCATATTAATACTAGCGGTCGGTCTGGCAGCAGCGGCATGCGGTTCCGAATCATCCCCGACGAAAAAGGATGAAAATAACTCAAACGCTGCAAACACATCAAGTTCGACACCGGAAATGGGCGGAACTCTGCTTTTAACCGACACAGGGAAATTCGAGACAATTTCCTGCAACCAAAGGGATGTAGAGCTTGATTCTGAATCGACAGCCAACACTTATACTTTTACGGGCGAATGCAAGACCCTGATCGTTGACGGAGTTTCGAATAAAGTATATGTCGAAAAGGTCGGTTCGATCGACGTAAAAGGCATCAGCAACAAGGTCTTCTACAAGAGCGGCCTCGACGGTGAAAAACCAAAGATAAAGAAAGAAGGGACCAGCACGATCGTTGAACAGGAAAAGGAAAAGGACGAAGGCGACAAGAAAGACAAGTAATACACGCCGTTTCAACGCTGTCGTCCATGCGTCCGCCGCAGCAGCGTCGTGCCGATGTTCGCGTAAGATAAAACCGATATTTCAAAAATAAAAAAAGCCTGAGCGTGTCTCGCGCTCAGGGACAGCCGCCGGGACGACGGCCTTGCGAACGATTTACGAATTACCCGGCTTGCTGCACCCGGTAAATTTCTTCATACGGCTGAAGCACTACCCAGCCCTGACCTTTAAAAGCAAGCTGGAATGATTCTCCGCTCCCGCGGCCGAAGAAAGTTTTCAGAGAAATATCCGTCTTTATTTCAGGCTGAAGCGAACTCGACCACGCGATTGTCGCATTCGGATCCGTATAGATCGGCTGATCGGGTCTGACGGCAAGTGTGATCGGATCAAAATGCGTTGTGATCGCGATCCGTCCGGTTCCCTGGAGCTGCATATTAAACAAACCGCCTGCCGCGATTCCCGCCATCCGCTTCATCATTTTGATATCCCACTGGATCGAATCGTCAAATGCCAGAACATTATTGCCGTTGACAAACAGCATTTCATTTTCAAGCGCCAAAACGCGAACTTTCTTCCCGCTGTCGGCAAAATATACACGTCCCTGTCCTTCGGCTTTCATCAATGGGTTGGTCTCACCGGTTACGGCCTTTTTGAACATTTTTCCGAGACCGCCTTCCATTATCCCCTGACGCTCGAATTTTACATTCCCCGTATAACCGATCATCGAACCGAGCTTTGCCCAAACCCTGCCGTTGAGGTTTACTTCAAGAAGATAGGGATTTTCGAGCTCAAAAGGTTCGCGGGCATTATCATCCTGGGCGGTTTCGTTTAGAAAGGTGTTTATCGAATATTTACTCATTTGTCCTCCGAGATCGTATTGATTTAAGAAAAATTTACCACAGAGAACACAGAGCGCACCGAGAATTTGTAAATAAGGATAAAGAGGATCGAGGGGATTATGTTTTATTTAATGTCGCTCGCCCTTGTTATTGTCATCCACCTCTTGTTCGACCCGCTGCATGTTCATTAAAAACTCTGTGCTCTCTGTGACCTCTGTGGCAAAAATCTTTTCTTATTTGTTCGTATTATATTTCCCGATGATAGCGTCGAGTTTCTTCGCCGTTTCGGGGCTCCAGTGCTCGGGCTGCGTAAATATTGCGCTTTGCGTTGCACCTTCAAACGGATTCGGGGTCCCTTTCGAGTCTACCCGTTTTACCGCTTCCTTAAGGACCAGCTGAGCGTTTCTGACGTTCTTTGTCAGATATTCCACGACCATATCGATCGAAACCGAATCGTGCTCTTCGTGCCAGCAATCGTAGTCGGTAACAAGCGCCATTGTCGCGTAAGCGATCTCGGCTTCACGGGCCAGTTTTGCTTCCTGCAGATTTGTCATACCGATAATGTCCATTCCCCACTTTCGGTACGTTTCAGATTCCGCTTTTGTTGAAAACGCCGGACCTTCCATGCAGATGTAAGTGCCGCCGCGGTGAACTTTCAAACCCTCAACCGTTTTGCACGAGGCTTCTAAAATATCTCCCAGTTCATCACAGACCGGATGGGCAAACGTAATATGTCCAACGATACCTTCACCAAAAAACGTGGATTCTTCGGCACGTGCGCGGGTCCTGTCAAAAAACTGATCTGGGATGCAGAAATCGGTCGGCGCATAATCCTCCCGCAAACTCCCGACGGCCGACACCGACAAGATGTAATTCACACCAAGTAGCTTCATCGCATAAATATTTGCGCGAAAGGGAAGTTCCGTCGGCGTTAGTTTATGACCGCGACCGTGTCTCGGTAAAAACGCCACCGTTATGCCTTCAAGTTCGCCGATGATAAACGCATCAGAAGGTTTACCAAACGGAGTATCGATCTCAAGTTCTCTGACATTTTCAAGTTCCGGCATTTGGTATAAACCGCTGCCGCCAATTATTCCGATATTTACTTTTTCCATAAGTTATTTCTAAAATTTCCAATTTAAAAAATGTTTTAGTTCATCCTTCGCATCTTCAGCTTTCATTCTGACGAATTCATTTTCCTCAAACAAAGCTCTTTCAATTAAAGGTCTGACAAGTTTTTCATCTATTTCTCCGTCAATTCTCGCAATATGCCCAAAACCTTCAATAGCACAACCACGAACATCAGGGGTTGAGTGAGAAGCTAATTTAATGCAAACTCTTTTAGCAAAAACTCTATCTTCATAATATAAAGAAGCAAACAACGGAACAAAAATGAGCTTTTCAATATCATTGTTTTCAATGATTTGTTCCATCTCGGATTTTGAAAATTCAGGAATTAGTTCGTATTTCACGATGCAAAAACCGATCTATTTCTAAGGTGATATTTTAATATTACGATTCTTAAATTGCCCGTTATCCAATAGAAACGACGCATTTTACAAAATGTCGTTGTCTCAGATAATAGGTGATCGATTCTAAATCTCGCTGAACGCACAATCAGTGCAAATTTACTTCTCTTTGCAATCACCCGACTCAACAAGCCCCTTTAACTCTCCGCCGTTCCGCTTTATCAGAAGATCATCCATACCGGGCGATTTGGCTTTTTCGTTCTCTGCGAGCATCACTTCGTATGTCCTGAGCATACTTTCAAGTCCGGCTACCTGTGCTGCCGTCTCATCGTCTTTTTGATCGGGGTTTTCAAGTTTGAAGACTGCCATTCCGAAAGTGAACTGCATCAGGAGTTCGGATTTGAATTTATTCTTCTTCTCCGGAATTAGCTTCATCGTCCCCGAACACAAAACTACGCTGACCTCATCTGTGTCGGCAACATACTTAAAGCCCCAGTTTCTTGCGGCGCCGGCATTCTCGTCAAACGGCTTCTTTTCCAAAAGTTTTGTGTTGCTGATAAATGATGCGCGGTCTTTTTCTTTTTTTGACTGCGCACTGGTGACTTGTACAGTCATTGCAAATAAAAGTATTGCTAAAAGAAATGTAAATCTTTTCACTTGGGTTTCCTCGGCTAATTTCTAAATTTTTCTCGGTACTACTTTTCCGTCAACCTCTTCCAACCTGCAAAGCGGCGTTTCAGGATCGTGATAAAAAAGACAGATCCAATCTTCTGCTAAGGCTTCAGAAAGCAGTTTCCTTTTTGCTTCGAGCGTCTCGGTCGGGAAAAGATCATATCCCATGATCCACGGGAGGGGTAGATGTGCCGTTGTCGGGATCAGATCTGAGAATCCGTATAGCGTTTTGCCGCCGCGCTTGAGTTTTACGGTCTGCATTGTTTCAGAATGTCCGCGAATCGTCTGCATTTTAAGACCTTCAACAACCTGATAATTGTCCGGTTTTAATTCAAGCTGGCCGCTTTCAACTACCGGCTGCCAGTTTTCCCGAAGATAACTCACTCGGTCTCTCTCATGCGGATTCGCGGCAGCATTGAATTCGGATTCTGAGACAAAATATCGGGCATTTGGAAATTGGGGAACCGGTTTTTGGTCTTTGGTCTCTGGTCTTTGGTTCTTTTCAAACTGCTTACCGCTCACCGCCAACTGCTCACTCAAAACAGTATTTCCCCCCGCGTGGTCAAAATGAAGATGGGTATTTACGACGATCGAAATATCTTCGGTTTTATATCCTGTTATTTCGTAGAGACTTTGAGCAAATGGTTTTTTGCGAAATATTCCGTAAATCTCTGTCTGCCGTTCGTTCCATTTTTCACCGATTCCGGTCTCGATCAGGATCTTTTCATCGGCTGTCTCGACAAACAAACAATTCATGTTTAGCCGGATGCGATTCAATTCATCGGGCAGGATTTTCTTTTCCCATAAAACGCGCGGGACAATGCCAAACATTGCCCCGCCGTCGAGTCTGAATTCCGTATCCGGAATCACTTCTATTCTATAGTCGCCAAATAGCATTTCTGAACCAGGCAGACCTGACGACTGCCTTTTGCCATTTATTTCTTATCCTCTTTCGCGTCGCCGCTCTCCGGTTTCGGCTCTTCTTTCGGAGCTTCGACCGACTTTTCGTCGCCTCCCGCCGGAGGTTGCTGCTGCTGAGGCGGCATTTGAGCACCAGGAGGCAATTGCGGCTGCTGAGGCATCGGCGGCGCTTCGACCGTAAAGTCGCTTGCCACTTCGATAGGGTTGTTCTTCAGGATCTCGGCCAGAATCTTCTCCTGCTTTTCCTTCTTTAAAAGTCCGTCCACATAAGCATCAAGCGGCATTTCCTGCTGCATCGGATTCGACGGATCTTTATATGTTGTCGAGATCAGAATGTGCCGGGCATCATAGGAATCAACTTCTTTTCCGTCAGCACCTTTTGTTTTACCTTTTTTCTCCAGTTTGATGATGTGATAACCGAATTTTGTTTTGACGAGTTCCGGTGCGATCTGTCCCGGCTGAAGTGCAACAGCTGCTTTTTCAAACGCCGGGACCATTTGGCCCATCGGCACATTTTCATAAAGACCGCCGTTTTCTTTGCTTCCCGGATCTTCCGAGAATTCTTTGGCCAATTCCGCAAAATCTCCGCCGTCTTTAGCTTTTTTCAAAACTTCGTCCGCTTTTGCCTTCTTTTCTTTGACGAGCTCCGGATGGTCGGCTATGTATTTTTCGATGTCCTTTTCCGTAACTTCAAGCTGCGGAACCAATTTATCGCGTGCATATAATTGGGCAAGCAGCTGTGACTGCTGGATCTTTGTCTGAAACTCTACTTTTTTTGCAAATTCTTCGCCGAGTTCATCCATTTTCGATTCGGCTTCTTCGGCATAAATTGAAAATCGTGCGAACGAATCCCGCATTTGCTGGACCTGTTCCGGGCTCATTTCAACTCCTGCCGGTCGCTGTCCTCTTTCGGTTTCAAGTTTCTTTTGAGCATCTAAGAATTTTTTGAATTCTGCTTCGTGCCGTCTTACCTTTGCTGCTTGCGAAACCGAACCGAGTCCGATCTTTTCCATCAGCGATGCAAAAAAGCCTTCGCTTTCTGCAGATGAAGCGATGACGAGTTGTGACGGTTTCGCGTCCGGAGCTTCAGTTTCTTTTGCGTCTTCTTTTGGTTCGGGCTGAGGCTGATCGGCAGGCGGCTGCTGTCCCTGAGGCTGCTGCGGCTGTTGAGGCGGCATGCCTCCTGGCGGAACCTCGCCTTGTTTCTTTTCTGCGGCCTTTGCCGGGTCTTCGCCCCAAAATTCCGCTACCTGAGCCTCAGTGATCATACTGAGCGGCGGCATCGGCTTGTCCTTGTTTTTCACCTTGTCGTAGCTAAGCGCGAGGATCGCCTTATGCATATATTCCAATTCTTCTTTTACTTCAGGTTTATTTGCATATCCTTCTTTTCGGGCCTGGCTGGCAATGGCAAGAAATTCCTGCAAATTCTTTGCAAGTTCTTTCTTTTGGTCGGGACTCTCCGCAAGCATACGCTGCTGCATCGGATTGAGATCCTTGACCAGCATTTCCATTTCTTCTTTGGTTACTTTTGTGAGCGCTCCGCCGTGTCCGCCGGATTTACCTTTCCAAAGTACCAACCCAAATCCGCCGGCTATAATCACCGCGAATAAAACCAATATTTTCGCTTTACTACTCAAGTTTCTTACTCCTTAATTTTCTGTACTAACTCCAATAAAACACCGCCTGATGATTTTGGATGAACAAAGGCGATTAGGCAACCGCCCGCGCCGATTTTCGGCGTTTCATCGATCAGTCTGGCACCGTTAGATCTTAGTTTCGCGAGCGAGCTTTCGATGTCGTTAACTTCGACCGCGATATGGTGAATTCCGCCGCCGCGTTTCTCCAAAAACTTTGAGATCGGAGAATCGTCAGACGTCGGTTCAAGCAACTCGATATTTGTTTCACCGAGTGGAAGCATCGCAACGCGCACTTTTTGGTCTTCAACCAGTTCCGTATGAACGAGTTCGAGATCCAGCGAATCCTGCCAAAATTTCAGCGATTCGGCTATTTCCTTTGTTGCAATTCCTAAATGATCAATTTTCATTTCAATAATTCTTCGACGGCCGAATACGGATCGCGCCTCTTCTCGGCTACTTCGAGCGCAATTTCATCGAGCTTTTCACTTGTTCCGTTCCTTTGCAAAACATCGGCCAATAATTTTTCGCGCAAAAGTTCGAGCAGACGCCATTTGGCGATCGCCGTTCTTCTTTCGAGGCTTTTTCCGCCCTTCTTCTGGAAATCGGAATAGGCTTTGATGGCTTCGGACAATTCACCGATGCCTTTATTTTCGGTCGCCACGGTCTTGACGATCGGCGGATCCCAGAAATCGTGTCTGTGCGCTAATGAAAGAAGCGATTCGAGTTCTTTCTCGGTTCTGAATACGCCTTCGCGGTCAGATTTGTTTATTACAAAAACATCTCCGATCTCCATAATTCCGGCTTTTATTGCCTGAATATCGTCACCCATTCCGGGAACAAGAACAACTACCGAAACATCCGCAGCTTTAACGATCTCAACTTCGTCTTGTCCGACCCCGACCGTTTCGACAATCACGGTGTCAAAACCCGCCGCGTCGAGAATTGCCACGACATCAACCGTCGAACGCGCTAATCCGCCCAGATTTCCACGGGTCGCCATCGAACGGATAAAGACATTCTTATCTAAACCCAGCGTTTGCATGCGGATCCGGTCGCCGAGAATCGCGCCGCCCGAAAACGGGCTTGAGGGATCGACGCAGACAATACCTACTTTTTGATCCAGCCCGCGGTAAAAAAGCGCCAGTTTATCGACAAGCGAAGATTTGCCGGCTCCCGGCGAACCGGTGATCCCGATGACGGTAGCATTGCCGGTTTTCGGAAAAACCGCCTTCATCATTTCGGCCGAATCGGATGCCGAAGCCTCGACTTTTGAGATCGCCCGGGCGACCGCACGGATCTCTCCACGGAGCATTCTTTCTATAAGTTCCTGCAATTCCATCGATTAACCAAACCGCTATTCTCGCATTTTATTATAGAAATTTAAAAACCGCGAGAATGTTACGTTTTTAACTTGATTTTAATCTCCTAAAACCACAAAATATAGGGCTAGTTCCCCAATACAGCACTATATGTTTAAACTTCAACGCCTGGAAATCACCGGATTTAAATCCTTTGCCGACTACACTGAGATCATCTTCACGGGAAACGGTATAACTGCCGTTGTCGGCCCTAACGGATGCGGAAAATCGAATGTCAGCGACGCGATGTCCTGGGTTCTCGGCGAGCAGCGCGCAAAGTTTCTCCGCGGTGAAGAGATGAAGGATGTGATCTTTCAGGGGACGAGCAAACGGAATCCGAGCGGAATGGCCGAAGTAGTGCTTCACCTTGTCCGGGATGAAACCGAATATGTTTCCGAAGAGTCAGAACTCGATGATATTGATAAAAAGCTTGGGAATATCGATGAAAATGCGGTCGACGTTGATGTAATAGAGGCCGAACACATCGAAGAGATGACTTCGGACGATGAAGTCAATGCAGAAGCGATCGTGATCGGGGATGAAGCTGAAGAAGAGGAGTATGAAACCGTTCAGGCGGCACAGGTCGGCTCGATCCAAACTGTAGAGAAAAAAGTAAAAGCAAAACGGCGCTGGAAACCCCGAAATTTCGCACTTGATTTTGCACCGGGTGAAGCCGTCAGTGTTGCCCGCCGCCTGTATCTTTCGGGCGAGAGCGAATATCAGCTCAACGGGAAAAATTGCAGGCTTCGGGATATTCAGGATCTCTTTGCCGGCACAGGTCTTTCCGGTTCGCATTACGCAATAATCGAGCAGGGAAAGATCGGTCAGATCCTCTCTTCAAAGCCGTCAAGCCGCCGCGGATTGATCGAAGAAGCCGCCGGGATCTCCAAATTCAGAAAACGTCAGAGGGCTGCCGAAACACGGCTCGAATCCGCGAAAACAAATCTCGGCAGAATTTCCGACATCGTTTCGGAGATCGAAAAGCAGACCAGGAGCCTTCAGAGACAGGCAAACAAAACCAAAAGATATAAGATCCTCCGCGAAGATCTCCGCAGACTGCTCAAACAGACTTATGCCGCTGAAGGCAGACATCTCTCTCAGGCGGTAAAGGATCTTCACGGAAAACTGAACGACGCAAACGCTATCGAGCGCGAGATCCTGGCAAAAGTTTCCGAGCGTGATGAGGCGTTTCGTAATGCGACCGCTGAAGCGCGCCGCGGCGAAGAAAATCTGACCGAGGTTCGTGCGAAGCACGCCGAAAATGCGCTTAACCGTGACCGTGCGGAAAGAGAAAGAAAATATCAGGAAGAACAGATCGCTGAACTGAGATCCCGGTCAACGGTTTTGGATTCCGAGATCAAGGTAACCGAGGAACGTCTCCGACTTTTGGCGAACGAGATAGAAAGGCTCGAAAAAGAAGAGACAAAAGAGATCGCAGGTGCCGAAAAAGAACAGGCGACGCTGCTTGAAGCTGAGGGACTTTACCGCGCCAAGATCGACGAACTTCGCGGCATCGAACGAGCGCTTGAAACCGAGCGCAACAGCCATTTAGAACATACAGCGGCGGTCGAGCGGCTTGCTGAAATTGAACGGCAGTTTGAAGCGACACTTGAAAAATTGAGTGAACGGATCGAAGGACTTCGCCGTGAGAGCGACCGCGCTGATGAAGTATTCAACGCCCGCAAAACGGAATTCGCCGAACTCGAAAAAAGCGTCTCTGATGAGAAGAAAAAGCTTGAAAAACTTCAGGACGAAAAACAGGTCCTGGCAGGTCAGGCGGAAAAGGCCCGAATTCAGCTTGCGGCTGAAGAAAAGACCCTGAATGAGGCGCGTGAACTTTTCAGCAGCAGAAAGCACAGGCTTGAAACTCTAAACGAACTTGAAGAGAAGAGAGCGATCTACGCGCCGAGCGTGCAAAAGCTGTTTGCAGAACAATCGAAGATCGGCGTCGATTTTCTCGGCATACTTGCGGATAAGTTCAGTGTCGATCAAAAGGCTGAAAAAGCGGTTGAAAATCTGTTTGGGAATTATCTTCAGACGGTTTTGGTGAAGTCCGAAAAAGATGCGCAAAAGGTCGTGAATTTTCTAAACGGAAATAATCTCGGGCGTATTCCGGTTCTGATATTTGATCCAAAGCTTGAAAGCGGGAGCGTTTCGGGCAGCGGGGACTCAATTTCAAGTTTTTTAGGAGTTTCAAAAGCCTTTGAAGACGCACTTTCGAAGATATTTCCGAGGGAGATGTCAGCACAGGTCATTGAGAACGTAGAAAAGATCAACGGCAAAAAAGCCGATATCTTTCTGACATTGAACGGCGATCTGGTGATCGGCGGAAAGCTTTATATCAGTGGAAATTCCAATGCCGGAGAAAAGAATTCTTCGCTACTCGCTTTCAAGCGTGAGCTGCGTGAACTCGCCAAGGATTTTGAAAGATCGAAAAGAGAGACGGAAAGCGCCGAAAAGAACTATGAAAAAACGCGCGAGATCCTGGCTTCAAAGGAAGACAAACTCGTTGATCTGCAGGCGTTTATCGTAAAAGTCGAGCGTGAACTTTTGTCGCAGGAAATTCATTCAAAATCGCTCGCTCAGGAAATCGAACGTGCCGAAAGACATAAGAAAGTTGTAGCCGACGAAACCTTGCAGATCGAAAATGAAATAAAGCAGATCGGGAAACGCAGGGTCGAATCGCAGCAAAACGCAAAAACTGCTGAAAAGGCTAGGCTTCTTTCCGAGGAGAAGATCGAACGGGTTGGTGCGGATCTGCTGAAGATAAGGATCGCCGTAGACGAAGAGAATGCGATCCTTGGTGAAAAACGGACGCGTGCTGAGGTTGCTGCCGAGAGGAAACGATCAACGCAAAATGCGCTTAATCGTGTCAAAACGGAAAGTGCCGAACTCGCTTCCCGACTCGAGCGGCAGAACACCGAGAACGAAGAAAATAAGAAGCGGGCGATCGAGATCGCGAATCTCAATGAAGAGCTCAAGCAGAAGATTCTTAGCGCAAAAGACGAGTTGAAGCTCGAAGAATCCGAACTACAGCAAGCGATCGGACAACTTAAGGAAGCACGCGAAAGATCGGACAAGCTTTCTGCCGAACTCGGCGAATTGAACAAGAATTCGGCGATGGCCCGCGATGAACGTGCGGGTCTTGAAATAAACCAGGCTGAAACCGTCACGCGGCTTAAGAATCTGGATGAAAAGTGTGTTCAGGATCTGAACGTTTCGCTCGAGGAATTGGTTGAAAACAGCGAGATCGATGAGGATTTTGATCTTGCCGAATCGAAAAAGGAAACCGAGTCGCTCCGGGAAAAACTCGATAATTTTGGCGCGATAAATATGCTCGCGCTTGAAGAACTGAGCCAAACCGAAGAACGGCTCGAATTCCTGACTGCGCAGCGCATGGATATTGTTGACGGCATACAAGCTGCCGAAGATGCGCTTAAGGAAATAAAACGACGTTCGCGTCAAAGATTCCGCGATGCTTTTGAAGCGATAAACAAGAATTTTGCGGAATTTTTCCACCAGCTTTTCGGCGGCGGTATGGGCGAAATGACGCTGATCGAGGCCGACGATATACTGGAATCCGGTATCGAGATCGTTGCACAGCCGCCTGGTAAACGGCTTCAGAATATGCTCTTATTGTCCGGCGGTGAAAAGGCGATGACGGCGATCGCACTGGTTTTGGCGATATTCAAGTATCATCCTTCTCCGTTCTGTCTGCTCGATGAGGTTGACGCACCTCTTGATGATGCAAATGTCGGGCGATTTGTTGAAAGCATTGACGAAATGTCCGAAAACACACAGTTCATCGTCATCACGCATAACAAACGGACGATGGAAGCAGCGAGAGCGCTTTACGGAGTAACGATGCAGGAAGCTGGCGTTTCCAAGGTGGTTTCGGTAAGATTTGAATGACCATGAGAATTCGAAGCGCAATTTTTTTTCTTCTGCTGATTCCAATCCTTTCCGTTTCCGTAATCGCACAGGAAACCCCTCTGAAAAAGAACTCCCGACCGACGGCGGAAGCGAAAAAAACCGAATCTGATCCAAAAGCCTTAGTTCCTGTATATTTCTACGAATTTGAAAAGCCCGAATTTATTGTGGCCCGCATCTGGATCGAACACGATGAGCAGGGACACGGAACCGTAAAGTTTCAAAAAAAAGACTTTGACGAAACATTCACCGACAAGCTTGAGCTTTCGGAAACGACCCTTCAAAAACTAAAGGAACTCTGGGGAGCAGTTAATTTTCTCGATTCTTCGGAAAAGTTTCAGTCTGATATTCGCGATTACGGACATCTTGGAACCATCAAGCTGCGGATGGAAAAAGACGGGAAACAGCGAACCGAGGAGTTTAACTGGACGGAAATTGCTGACGTAAAACTTCTTGCCGAAGAATACCGAAAGATCGCGACCCAGGACGTCTGGATGTTTGACTTTGATGTTGCGCGCCAGAATCAGCCGCTTGAAACTCCAAAATTGATGAAGGGCCTCGATTCGTATCTGCGACGAAATGCGATCGCTGATCCGGTTCAGATGCTTCCGTTTCTTAAATCTCTTACCGATGATGAACGCGTGCCGCTTATTACGCGAAATCACGCCGCACGCCTGGTTAAACAAATCGAATCAAAATCGGAGAGTAAATAGACCGGCAGGATCAGGCTGCGGGTGAGATCGATCCGTCGTCGGAAATGACCGGAGCGGTTTTCGGAAAATCGAGCAGCGAGAGTCTCCGGATAATTTGTGTCGCAGCATTTGATTTATCCGGCGTCAGAAATCCCCAGCTGACGAGCTTGAACGGGTGAATCTTTCCGCTGACAAATTTTCCTTCTCCGTCAATTTCAACATCAAGCACGAGGGTTTTCGCAGTAGCGCCGGATAATTTGAACCATCCGTAGATCGCAAAATTTCCTAGAGAGTATGCGATCAGACGGTCTTTGTAGATCTCCATGCCGCGAAGTACGTGCGGACCGTGACCCAAGACAAGATCCGCGCCGGCGTCGACCACAGCTCTTGTAAAAAGCCGCAAATTACCCCTTTCTTCGGTAAGAAACATCTCCTTCTTATACGGAACCCGCTGAGCCGCAGTGCCTTCCGAGCCGCCATGAAAAGAGACGATCACGATATCAGCTTTTCGTGAGGCGATCTCAACCGCATTTTTTGCCGCAGACAAGTTATTAACGTTAAGCGAGATCTTATTGTGCGCAAATCCGATGACAGCAATGGTCCTGCCGCCAGCCTCCATATATGCGGTGGAAAATTGTCCGGAATCACTTCCGGCATGCTTGATTCCAAGTTTATCGAGTGCATTGCGCGTTGATGACCTGCCTTCATTACCAAAATCAAAGGCGTGATTATTTGCGAGACTTACCACGTTCAGTCCGGCAGCTTTCAGATGATTTGCATATCGCGTCGGCATTCTGAATGCGAAGCAAAGCGGTTTTTCTTCTTTGCATTTCGGCGAAACACCGCCGTCTGCCAACGGAGCTTCGAGATTTGCAAACGCGATGTCGGCGGCTTTGAAGATCGGCGCGACCGGTTTGAGGAGGTCTTTGCCGTCATTTGGCGGCATATGTTTGTCATCCGGCACCGGAGAACCAAGCATAATATCTCCTCCGGCGGCGATCTTGATCGTCGAAGATTTTGTAAGCTGCGAAGCCTGCGGGGTGTTTTCCGCAGCAACAGGCTGAATTTTTTCTGTTGCGGGTGTGTTTTGGGAATCCGAAGGCGCTTCGGAAATTTGCTCACATCCTGCAAACATAAGCATTCCGATAACCCATACGATCGATGTTGTGAGGTTTCTTCGATTGATCATATTTTCAGGAATGGTGTTCGATACTCAAAACACCGCGATTTACACTCCGGCTCATGTTATTTTGCGGCCGGGGCTCCTTTTTCGGAGACCGAAAGCGTTTCGTCCAGGATCTCATCCTGCTCAAGTCCGTGAATAACGTACGATCCCGTCGCCGGTGAAGCCGATGCGGTTCTGCCGACATAACGAAGGTCGAGTTTTTCCGGTTTGATCTCGTTTATCCTAGGCTCTACAAAGTGCCAGCCGCCCATATTTTTAGGTTCTTCCTGAGTCCATAAAATTTCCTTCGCATTGCTGTAGGAAGTGAACAATTCTGACAATTTTGCAGCCGGGAAGGGATAAAACTGTTCCAGCCTGATAAGCGCAACGTCCTCGCCTTTTTGTTCTTCACGGGCCGCTTCGAGATCGTAGAAAACTTTTCCGCTGCAAAGGACGATACGTTTTACAGCATTTCTATCGGTAACCGCGGCATCATCAATAACCGGCTGGAAACCGCCGCTGGTTAGTTCCTCAATGCTTGACGAAGCTGCCGGCAGACGGAGAAGACTCTTCGGTGTCATAACGATAAGCGGCCGTACGATCTCCTGTTTTACCTGCCGCCGGAGCATATGAAAATACTGCGCCGGTGTTGTCGGATAACAAACCTGCATATTATTTTCCGCACAAAGCTGCAAATACCGTTCAAGACGGGCGGAAGAATGCTCGGGTCCCTGTCCCTCAAAACCATGAGGCAGAAGCATCACAAGACGGTTCTGCTCTTTCCACTTATCTTCAGAAGATGAAATGTATTGATCGATTATCACCTGTGCACCATTTGAAAAGTCACCAAATTGGGCTTCCCAGAGAACCAGCGCATTCTTTGCAACTGTCGCGTAACCATATTCAAAACCAAGAACTGCAGATTCTGAAAGAGAACTGTCAAAAACGTTAAACCGTGCTCCCGAATTTGCTTCGCTTCTAAGTTCAGAAAGCGGACACCAGATGTTGCCGGTTTGTGTGTCGTACATCATGGAATGACGATGCGAAAATGTTCCGCGCCCGGAATCCTGCCCGCTTAAGCGAATATCGAATCCTTCAATGACTAATGAGCCAAATGCGATCGCCTCGGCAAATCCCCAATCCATAGGGGTCTCACCGCTGCCCATTTTAGAACGGCGTCCCAATTGGCCAACCATTTTCGGATTTATATTAAACCCGTCAGGAATGATCGAGATCTTTTCAGTAACGCCGTCCAAAACATCTTTCGAAATCGCGGTTTCAAGTACTGCTGAACCGTCTTCGTCCTGAATCGGCGGAGCGAGCTCTTTGACCTTCTTTTTGTCCGCAGCGATCTCTTTTGCCTTCTTCAGAATATCTTCATATTTGGCAACGACCTTGTCTGTCATCTCATCAAGCTCGTCTTCGGTGATCACACCGCTTCGGATCAATTCCTGCGCATAGACGTGTCTGACTCCCGGGTGCGCCTTAACTCTTTGGTACATCAGCGGCTGTGTGTAGCTCGGTTCATCGCCTTCATTGTGACCAAGTCTTCTGAAGCCGACTAGGTCGAGCGCGACATCCTTGTTAAACCGCTGGCGGTATTCGAGCGCGATCTGCACTACCCGGTATGCCGCTTCCGGAGAATCTCCGTTTATATGAAAGATCGGAAGCTGCGTGATGTGGGCGGCATCGGTCGAATAAATAGAACTTCTTCCGGCCTCGGGAGAAGTAGTAAAACCGATCTGATTGTTGATAACAATGTGAATCGTTCCGCCAGTCCTATATCCGCGGAGGCTGGCCAGCTGAAGCGTTTCCATTACGATCCCCTGACCCGCAAAAGCGGCATCGCCGTGAAGGACGATGGGTAAAACAAGATCGATCACTTCTTCTTTTCGTTCCTCATCACCTTCAAGAAGCTGATCTTGCCGCGCACGGCTCATACCGTCGACGACCGGATCAACAAATTCGAGGTGCGACGGATTACATGAAAGCTGGATCCTGACCTCGTTTCCGCTTTGTGTGATGCGCGATCCTACCGCTCCCTGATGATATTTGACGTCGCCTTCATCGGCAGGAAAACTCGGATGTGATGTTCCTTCAAACGAAGTAAAGATACGCTCGGCCATATCTCCCGTATTCGCATCACCTACGATATTTGCCAGTACATTCAATCTTCCGCGATGCGCCATACCCATGTAAATTTCTTTAACGCCGCGCGCCGATGATAGGTTGACGAGTTGATCCAAAAGCGGGATAACCGTTTCGCATCCTTCAAGCGAAAATCGTTTCTGACCAAGATATTTTCTGTGAAGAAACTGCTCAAATTGTTCGGCTTCGATTAGCTTCAGCAGAAGTTCTTTCTGTGTTTCACTCGAAAGCGGTTCGGTATCGACAAATTCCTGACGGATCTTTTCGCGCAGCCAGTTTATTTCATCGCGGCTCTGGATATGGCGATATTCGATCCCGACCTTTCCGCAATACGCCCGTCGCAAAACCCAAAGTATTTCGCGAAGCGTCGAACGGTTTTTGCCGTGAAGTCCGTCGGTTATAAACTCCCGGTCAAGATCCCAGATCGTCAGGCCGAAATTCTCGAGTTCGAGGTCCGGTGAATAATGGTTTGTCATATTCAACGGATCAATATCGGCGAGTACGTGGCCGCGTTTGCGGTAAGTATTGATCAGCTGCAGTACCTTTGCCTGTTTTACGGTCTGTTCATGCAGATGGTCGCCGCCTAAAAGCGAGGGATTATAATCTTCCGCCCAGCGTAAAGGCGGATAGGAAATTTCGAGACTTTCGAAAATTTCGTCATAAAAACGGTGGTTGCCGACAAGGTATTCATGTATTAGATTCAAAAACAATCCGCTTTCAGCTCCCTGGATCACACGGTGATCGTAAGTGCTGGTGATCGTCATGATCTTACTGATACCGAGTAGCGAGAGCGCGGCGGACGGCATTCCCTGATATTCCGCCGGATACTGGATCGCACCTGTTGCGATGATCGCACTTTGACCGGACATCAGCCGCGGTGTTGAAGCGACTGTTCCGATCGTTCCCGGATTTGTCAGTGAGATCGTCGTTCCCTGAAAATCATCAAGCGTTAGCTTGCCGGTTCGGGCCTTTGTTATTGCGTCATTAAATTTGTTAAAGAATTCCCAAAATGTACCTTCATTGACGCCTTTCAAATTCGGAACAAGAAGGTTTCGCGAGCCGTCCTTTTTTTCGATATCGACAGCGATGCCGAGGTTTACGCTTTCGCTTTCAAGACGCGAAGGTTTTCCATCGACGATCCCGTACCCGTTATTCATCGACGGATATTCTTTTGCTGCTTTTATGATCGCCCAGCCGATCAAATGCGTAAACGACACTTTCCCGAGGGCGCGCGATTTCAAGTTTTCATTTATAACTTTGCGGTTTTCTTCAAGAAGTTTAACCGGAATATTTCTGACCGAGGTAGCCGTCGGAACCGTCAGACTTTCGTCCATATTCTCAACGATCACTTTTGAAACACCTGTCAGCGGCTTGGCTTCAACGCCTTTCGGAACCCGCGTCTCTTTCGGCTGCGGATCCGACGGTGATGGAGCGGAAACTGCGGGCGCGGGTTTCTCCTGCTGTGGCGCGCCTTTTGGACTGCCGTTTGACCCGTCGGCGTCGGTTCCGCCAAGCAGTTCGTCAAAATAAGTTCTCCATGATTCATCGACCAGATTTCGGTCGCTTGTAAATCTGTCGTAAAGCCCTTCTACGTAGCTGGCATTGGCTCCAAAATGCTCGTTGATATACTCGGTTAGATTCGAAACTTTATCGCTCACGTTATAATTCCCTCGTTCTGTTTGCAGAAATATCTAATATTTTAACCTATTAGACGGGAAAACATAAATTACGAAAAGCGAATAGAAAACACCAAAATCAGGTGTTTTTGCGATCCGGAGTGAATTGCCGCGGCAGTTAAGATCTATACGTCGCTTCCAACAAAAAACATCTGAGAATCAAAGAGTTTTTCGTCCCGGCCGCGCTCTATCGGGGAATATTTCCCGCTGCTGTCTAGGATCTGCGCGTTTACGTTGTCTTTAAGATAAGCGCTAAGTGCTTCATTTTTAATATATTTAACAAGCCGTTTGTCTTTTACCGGAACAACCGCTTCGACGCGTCTGTCGAGATTTCTGTGCATCCAGTCGGCACTTCCGATATAGAGTTCCTCTTCGCCGCCGTTTGCAAAATAAAAGATGCGGCTGTGTTCGAGGAATCTTCCGATCACCGATACGACCCTTATATTTTCAGATAAACCCTCGATTCCAGGTCTTAAAACACAGATGCCGCGGACGATCAGATCGATCTCAACGCCGGCCTGTGACGCCCGGTAAAGTGCTCTGACGATCTTGTCGTCGGTCAGACTGTTGATCTTGACGATGATTCGTGCGGGTTTTCCTTTTAACTTGTTCTTTGTTTCACGGTCGATCAGTTCAAGCATCTTTTCGCGGAGATCAATCGGCGCGATTAGAAGCTGGCGGTATTCGGTTTGATAAGAATATCCTGTGAGAAAATTGAAAAGATCTGAAGCATCTGCACCGATCTCTTCATCGGCGGTCAGCAAACCCATGTCCGTATAGTGTCTCGAAGTGATCGGATTGTAATTTCCGGTCGCGATATGAACATAACGCCTTAAACGGTTATTTTCATGCCGGACAACAAGCATAACTTTCGAATGCGTCTTTAGCCCGAGCATACCGTAGATCACGTGAACGCCTTCGCTCTCAAGGCGCCGAGCCCATTCGATGTTGTTCTCCTCATCAAACCGGGCTTTGAGTTCAACAAGTGCGGCCACCTGTTTTCCGTTCTTGCTCGCTTTCATCAGCGATTTTACGATCGGCGAATCTTTTCCGGTCCGGTACAGACAGATCTTTATAGCGCGAACCTTTTCATCTTCCGCCGCGGCTTCGAGAAAATCGGTGATCGTCGTGTATGAAGTGTAAGGATGGTGAACAAAAACGTCCTGTTTCTTGATCGTTTCAAAAACATCATCCTGTGTTTTTAGTGCCGTTGGAATAGAATAGGAGATCGGCTGATCCTTCAGATCCGGGCGTTCGATCGAATATAGCGACATCAGATCGGGGATATGGACAAAGCCGTTTATCCGATAAACGTCTTTTTCGGTCAAACCGATCGAGCTCGCGATATAATTGGTCATCTTTTCAGACATTGATGCTTCGACTTCGAGTCTTACCGGAAAACTGAACCTTCTTCTGAATAAAAGTTCGCGCTCCATTGTTCGCAAAAGATCGCCGGCTTCGTCTTCCCGGATCTCGATGTCGGCATCGCGGGTGACCCGAAATATACTGGCTTTGTTTGTTTTCATGTTTGGAAATAAAGCCTTTATATTCGCGGCGATAATTTCGTCGAGCGAAACAAATCGATTCTCGTCATCATCGATCGGGATCAGGCGGGGAAGTCTCGGCGGGAGCTTGATCCTGACAAATCTGTTGCCGGTAAAAAGATGACTTAGTTTTCCGTGGTCGAAGTTTTTGTCGGGTTTTACAACCGCGGCGATATTGACACTGAGATTTGAAATATACGGAAACGGATGACTCTCATCCACAGCCTGCGGCGTAAGCATTGGGAAAATATGCGCCTGAAAATAGTCATTAAGGTTTTTTTGCTGCTTACCGTTGAGATCTTTGTAGGACGAGATCGAAATCCCGGCTTCAGCGAGCTGCGGCAGAATTTCTTCGTTCAGACAAAACATCTGCTCGATCAGCATCGGACGAAGTATCTGCCGGATCTCGCGAACCTGTTCGCCGGCCGTTCTGCCGTCCGGCGACAACTCATTGATTCCTTCGGCGATCTGTTCCTTCAGACCGGAGACACGGATCATAAAAAACTCATCAAGATTCGTCGAGAAGATAGAAAGGAACTTGAGACGTTCAAGAAGCGGAACATCCGGATCGAGCGCTTCACCCAGCACCCGGCGGTTAAACTCCAGCCAGCTGAGTTCCCGGTTAAACAAAAATTGCGGATCGCGAACCGAGATCCGCGCAGCAGTTTCGGTCTTTTGCGCCTCATCGTGCGGGGCAAATTCCAATAAATCTTGATTCATATTTAAGATACTAAGAGTTTAATAAGCCGTGGGAAAGTTGGCAACGAAAATGATGTTAAATTCATTGAACGAGCAGAACAGCTCGTTTAAAATTTACCAAATCCACAAAGCTTTAGTCAAAATTTATCGCCGGACACAAGCGTTACACGAAAATAAAATCGGATGTTTAGACAGCGGCCGGAATTAACAATACAATGATTCGCATACTCATATTCTCAAGTCATCTGAAAGTTTCAATTTAGGTCAGGAAAACACGTGGAAGATATTTTTGGCGAAAGCGGATTGATCGCTGCCCATCACAAGGAATACGAACACCGCGAGGGTCAGATAAAAATGGCATCGGCCGTTATGAAAGCGTTTGATGAAAAGCGCCATTTGATCGTCGAAGCCGGAACGGGAACGGGAAAAACACTGGCTTATTTGGTTCCGGCAATCGCTGCTGCCCTCGGTAAAAATCAGCGAGTTGTGATCTCCACCGGAACAAAAAATCTCCAGGAACAGCTGATGGAAAAGGATATTCCTTTCCTGAAGAAAGTGATGCCGAAGAAATTCAAAGCGGCATATATGAAGGGGCGTTCTAATTATGCGTGCCTTTACCGGATCGCAAAGGCCGAAAATCAGCCGATCCTCGAGGGACTCGATCAAATGGATCATTTTGAGGAGATCCGTCATTGGGTTCATGAAACTTCAACTGGAGACAAGGCGGAACTTATCGATCTTCCGGAGAATCTGTCGTTTTGGGGAAGGATAAACGCGAAAAGCGATACTTGTATCGGTCAGAAATGTCCGGATTTTGAGCCGTGTTTTGTGACGCGTATGCGCCAGCGGGCTGAAGATGCGGATATTGTCATCGTCAATCACCATCTCTTCTTTGCCGATTTGAATGTGCGGGGAAATCAATACGGAAGGGTTATTCCCGATTACGGCGCTGTGATCTTTGACGAGGCGCATCTTATCGAAGATATCGCTTCCGACTATTTCGGGTTTCAGATCTCCAGTTTTCAGATCGATGAACTCGTCCGGGATGCAAATTCATTGCCGATCACGGATGCGGTCGTCGTAAATGACATAGCAAAATGCGCGGCACGGATCAGCGGCGTTGCCGAACAATTTTGGGCAAAATTTCATGAAGGACGAGGAAAAGAAGGCAGATTTCCACTGATCCCGAATTCATTCGCGAGAGAATCTCGCGGTGGTGAGATTGAGCCGACCGCACTCGGTGAAGCTTATTTTGCACTGGATGAATATTTCGGGCGTCTTGTTACCGCGGTCGATGTTTACAGCGAAAAGATCCCCGAAGCTGAATCGCTGGTAAAGCGGCTTCGGCAGACACGATTTGATCTGGAATTTATCGTTTCTCAGGGCGAGAAGCATTTTGTCTACTGGCTCGAACGGCGCGGCCGCGGTATATTTCTGCGCGCTTCGCCGATCGACGTTTCGGATCTTTTGCAGGAAAAGCTTTTCGATAAAGTGGACACGTGCATACTTACGTCGGCGACGCTTTCGAGCAACGGGAGATTCGATTTTATAAAAAACCGTCTCGGTCTTTCGGATGAGAAAACAGACACGCTTTTAGCACCGAGTTCGTTTGATTACGAAAAGCAATCGATCATTTATCTCCCGCGCGTGATGCCCGATCCTCGTTCTCCCGAGTTTGTTCAGCTCGCGGCGGGCGAGATAGAGAAGCTGATCCGGATAACCGAAGGCCGCGCATTCGTTTTGTCGACAAGTTTCTACGCGATGAATGCACTTTACGAACTCGTTTCATCGCGTGTCAACTATCCGTGTTTTGTTCAGGGTTCGATGTCAAAAGCCGGGCTCCTCGAGAAATTCCGCGAAACTCCGAATGCGGTTTTGTTTGCAACATCGTCGTTCTGGCAGGGCGTTGATGTCCGAGGAGAACAGCTTTCGTGTGTGATCATCGATAAACTTCCGTTTGCCGTTCCAAGTGATCCTGTAGTCGCTGCCAGAACCCGGTATATCGACGAAAACGGCGGCAAATCATTTTTCGAATACAGCGTTCCGAATGCGATCATTTCGTTAAAACAGGGGATCGGACGTTTGATCCGAAGCAAAACGGATAAAGGCGTGATCGCGCTGCTTGATTCGCGTTTGCGGACAAAGGGTTACGGAAGAGAGTTTTTAAGCAGTTTACCGAAAACCAAGATCACGACGGAATTGAGGGATGTTGAAGCGATGTTTGAATAATTCTTGACACACGAACCAATCGGGTTGTGAATAGTTTCGTTTTTCCTTATCCCAATGGGATAAATGGAATTAGCCCAGCGATTTATCGCTGGGAAAAATCAAAAAAAACATACGAGTCCTGAAAGGACGACAGAATAATGCCTCAATCACTTGTTAACCAAATCCTCCATTGTGTTTTCAGTACTAAGGAACGACGGAAATTAATTTCACCGGAGATCGCCGAACGGCTTTATCCATATTTTGGTGGGATTGCTCGAAAGAACAAAATGAAACTAATTGCGGTTGGCGGAATGAAGGATCACATTCATTTATTGGTCTCATTGCCTTCCACAATATCGATCTCGAAAGCAATGCAATCGCTAAAAGGGAATTCCTCAAAATGGATGCATGAGACTTATCCCGAGTTGAAACTTTTTGAATGGCAACGAGGTTATGGAGCGTTTTCGATCGGTGTGTCGGATTTGGAGCGAACGACCAATTATATAAACAATCAGGCAAAACATCATAAGAACCACAGTTTTGAGGATGAATATTTGGCTTTTGTCAGGAAAAACGGTTTGGAATATGATGAGAAATATGTTTTTGATTGATTTCTGTCATCCTTTCAGGACTTAACGAATTGTTACGGCCGTTCCTAGCGATAAATCGCTAGGCTATTTCCTGAAGTCCCGTTGGGACAAAGAGGTTTGTTGCCGTATTTCGTGGCGATGAATAGCCAGGCTATTTTCAGTAGTCCCTTTGGGACATTTCGTTAATTTAAGCCCTTATTACAAGGCCAGATGGAATAGAATCATGTGCATTTTGCAAATCGCAAGATAATTTTGTAAATTTTATGCCATCATTTTACGAAGTAATGATCGAACGCAATTTTTCTTCCGCGCACCAGCTTCGCGG
The DNA here is from genome assembly GCA_041394785.1 of Pyrinomonadaceae bacterium. Taxonomy (GTDB): domain Bacteria; phylum Acidobacteriota; class Blastocatellia; order Pyrinomonadales; family Pyrinomonadaceae; genus Aridibacter. The sequence goes on from JAWKHO010000011.1 coordinate 89,267, forward strand.
GTATAAGGGGAAGTGTGAGAATCTTCACGGCCATAATTATAAGATCGAGATATTTGCCCGCGGGGAGGAGCTGAACAATATCGGACTGCTGATCGATTTCGGCGATCTCAAAGATGCGGCAGACGAGATCGTCAATTATCTCGATCACCGGAATATCAATGAACTCCCGCCGTTTGACGAAGAATTAAATCCTTCCGCCGAAAACCTTGCGGCTTATATTTGCGAGTATCTCAACTCGCGGATCGGTGACGAACGCGTGCAGGTTTACAAGGTTCGCTGCTTTGAAACCCCGACGAGCGTCGCTACTTTTCAGATCGAATAAAAAATGCTGGTCATTTTTTAATGATGTCTGTTATCATAAGCCGAAAACCCACAAAGACTTAAAAATCTATGATCATTGGTGTTCCAAAAGAAAATGGAGCGATCGAGAATCGTACTGCGATAGTTCCGAATGACGTAAAAAAGCTGATACGCCTCGGCTGTGAAGTTGAGGTCGAACAAGGCTTGGGACAGAATGCGGGCTTTTCTGATGAGGAATATCAGGAATCCGGCGCGGTTCTTAAAGCCGATACGGGGGAGATCCTTCAGAATTCCGACATCGTTCTCCGCGTCCGCAAGCCGGAAAAAGATCAAATAGGACAATTAAAAAAAGGCGCGATTCATATAAGTTTTCTCGATCCGTTCAATGAAAAAGAACTCATCGAGGAATTTCGTGCGAACAATACAACGGCGGTCAGCATGGAAATGATTCCGCGGACGACGCTTGCGCAGAAAATGGATGCTCTCAGCTCGCAGGCGAATCTTGCCGGCTACGTAATGGTAATCCTTGCATGTCAGAAACTGCCGAGCATCATGCCGATGATGATGACGCCGGCAGGAACGCTCAAACCCTCGACTGTTTTTGTCATCGGCGCCGGAGTTGCCGGTCTTCAGGCGATCGCAACCGCTAAACGGCTTGGAGCAAAGGTCGTCGCATTTGACACCCGCCCCGTTGTTGCCGAACAGGTCCAATCACTCGGCGCAAAGTTTTTAGAGATCGATCTTGGCGAAATGGCTCAAACGAAGGACGGCTACGCGGTTGAACTTACGCCCGAACAGATCGAACTTCAAAAGGCGGGGCAGAAGAAGCAGATAGCCGAATCGGACGTTGTGATCACAACCGCTCAGGTTTTTGGACGAAAACCGCCGGTGCTTGTAACAAAAGATATGATCTCGGAAATGAAACCCGGGAGCGTGATCGTTGATATGGCGGCGGAAAACGGCGGAAATGTCGAAGGATCGGTTGCCGGAGAAACGATCGAAACAGACGGTGTGACGATAATCGGCGACGGAAACTGGACAAACTTTGTCGCCAAAGATGCAAGCGTGATGTACTCGGCGAATCTCGTCAATCTGATCGGCGAGATCTGGGATGAAGAAAATAAAAGCATAAAGCTCGATTTTGATAACGAGATCGTCAAAGGATGTGTGATCACAAATGAAGGCGAAGTCGTAAACGAAGTAATTAGAAACCTATAGCAGAGCGTTCTCATTTCGCTTTCGTCGCCTTTGTGTTTTTGCTGCAGAATAGTTCTTCAAATCGTACCCAAGGAGAAGGAAAATTTATGGACGTCGTATTTTTAGCATTCATTTTGATACTTTCGATATTTCTGGGCTTTGAACTGATCAACAAAGTTCCGGCGACGCTGCATACTCCTTTGATGTCGGGATCCAACGCGATCTCCGGAATAACCTTGCTCGGCGCGATGGTTTCGGCCGGTATGGATCATGGAAATTCGAATCTACCGACGATACTCGGAACTGCGGCCGTTGTTTTTGCGACGATAAATGTCGTCGGCGGTTATCTCGTGACCGATCGAATGCTCGGGATGTTTAAGAAGAAATAGACGCGCAATAATCATATGGTAACCATCTGGATCAACATTGCATATATTGTTTCGGCGGCGCTGTTTATATACGGGCTGAAAGAGCTTAGTTCGCCGGCGACCGCGCGCCGCGGGAATTTTATCTCATCTGCAGGTATGTTCATCGCGGTTGTTGTAACGCTTCTGAACCAGGGAATCATCGATTATAAGTGGATCATTCTGGGTATCGCGCTCGGAAGTGTGATCGGCGTCGCAGCATCGAGGATCGTGGCGATGACGGCTATGCCGGAACTGGTGGCGCTTTTCAACGGTTTCGGCGGATTGGCAAGCCTGCTGGTCGGGTGGGCAGCCTTAAGCGATGCCGTGATCCCCCGGTTTACCGCAGCAACTATATTCCTTTCAATACTCATCGGCGGTGTAACGTTCACCGGAAGTATCATCGCCTGGGGAAAACTGAGCGAAAAAATAAGCGGAAAACCCGTGCTTTTTTCCGGGCAGCAGATCGTTAACAGCATACTGATGATATCGATATTGGTCTTTGGCGTTCTTTTTGCCCTTGATCCGACCAATCAAACTTATCTCTATGTGGTGATCGCGCTTTCGTTTATTTTCGGGGTAATGTTTGTGATCCCGATCGGCGGCGGCGATATGCCGGTCGTGATCTCGCTTTTAAATAGTTATTCGGGTTTGGCGGCATGTGCAGCTGGTTTTGCGATCAACAATTTGCTCCTTATCGTGGCAGGTTCACTCGTTGGTGCGAGCGGGATAATATTGACGCAGATCATGTGTAAAGCGATGAACCGTTCGCTTTCTAATGTACTTTTCAGCGGGTTTGGTTCGGCGAAACAGTCAAAAGGCGAGATCGAAGGGACGATCAAACCGATCGTAGCCGAAGATGCGTTCTATATTCTTGAGGCAGCATCGAGTGTATTGATAATTCCGGGTTACGGAATGGCCGTCGCGCAGGCTCAGCATGTGGTCAAAGAACTGCAGAAACTGCTCGAGAAAAATGGCGCTGAAGTTGTATACGGCGTTCATCCGGTTGCCGGAAGAATGCCCGGCCACATGAATGTGTTGCTGGCCGAGGCTGACGTTTCTTATGATGTATTGCTCGAGATGGAAGCAGTGAACCGCGGGATGGAAAACTATGACGTTGCGATCGTGATCGGCGCAAATGATGTTGTAAATCCGGCGGCCCGTGAGGACGAATCGAGTCCGCTTTTCGGCATGCCGATCATCAATGCCGATCTGGCACGTACAGTTTTTGTGCTGAAGCGCTCGATGGCGTCGGGATTTGCGGGAGTCGAAAATCCGCTGTTCTTTAAAGAAAACACCCGGATGCTTTTTGGCGATGCAAAAGAATCGATCAGCCAGGTCGTCCGCGAATTCGGCGATTGATACTAGCTGTTGAAGTTCTTCCAGTCTCCCCAGATCGCGAGCGTCATTCCGGGCTCCTGTATATTTGCAAAAAGCACATCGCCGTTCGGCGAAAAACACGTTCCGGCAAACTCGCTTTCTTCAAATCCCGGTGTCATGTTCCGCGCAAAATCTGCTACCTTTCCGCTTGGAGTAAGTATCCGAATATAGTTTTCCGGAGTGCCGCCGACGCCGACGTAATCGCTGTCTTCGCAGATATATAAGAAATTACTGTTCGGATACATGCAGACATTGTCCGGCATATCGAGAAGCTCGCGGTCCGGAGCTTCAAACAAAAGTCGCAGACGGCCTTCGTCTTTTGACGTCGGCACATAAAGCCAGATCTGTCCGCCGCCCGTGTCACCGCCGCTTGAGGAAACAAAGTATATTCTTCCGAACTTATCCGCAAAACAGCCTTCTAGTTTTTTGAACTTAGCAGCTCCCTTTGCCTTCCCTTGCTCGTAAACCGCAGTTTCGTTCGTATCCGCTTCTTCGGGATCGGGATCGTCGATCGTTACCCAATTTACATCAAAATCCGTTTCTATTAGCCCCTTTGTGGTGTCGAAATTCGGACGATCCTTTACAGCAAGCATTTGAAGGGTGCCGCCTTCGGCAAGTCTGTTAAAACGTTTTGGCAGGAATCTATAAAAACCTGATGGTTTCGCATCTTCCGTCAAATACGCGATGCCGCGTTTTGCATCAAAAGCGACTGCCTCATGTGAAAATCGTCCCATATCTTTCAGCGGAACTGCCGCGACCGTACTGTTTGCCGAAGCCGGAACCTCAAAACAGTATCCATGCGGTTTATCAAATCCGCCGACCTTTTGCTTTTCCACTTCGTCATCGTCGTCTTCGAGAAAAACCGTTTTTCCATATGTCGTTTCTTCACACGAGATCCAGCTTCCCCATGGTGTCGCGCCGCCGGCACAATTATTCAACGTTCCGCTGAGGCTCACGAAATCGCGCGTTATTTCAAGTGTTTTGGAATCGATCACAACCGTGGTCGTCCCGCCGCCCGCCGTTTGGTCATAATTATTGTCCGGCGCAAGCGTAATATTTTCTTTCGGGACGTCATCATTTATCTCGTGATTGCGAACAAGCCGGATCTCTCCGTTTCTGAAGAATGCCGCCATTCCGTCATGGTCTTTCGGAGTTTTCAGACCGTCTTTCATCAGATCGCCGGTTTTCCCGAACACTTTGTACTCAAATCCCTTCGGTAATGCGATCAGCGTTTCACCCGTATTTTTTGACGCGGCTGGAAATAATTCTCCATAGCCTTTTGCGCGCAGGCTCGTAAAGACTTTCTCGTTTCCGAGCGCCAGCGCACGCTTGCTGAATCCGCTGAATGTAAGTGCCAAACTGCCCGCCCCGGCGCTGACAATAAAATCTCTTCGTTTCATAGTGAATTTTCGAAAATGTAATAAAAAAATGTTGAGTGGAAATGTAAAAAACCACTCAACATAATATGAGCATTTGAATTATGGTTTACCAGTCATATTTAACTCCGAATGTTGCCCACCACCTGTAATACTCAACCTGAACCGGTCTTGAAGAATTTCCTTCATACCGTTTGAACGGCTCGTTGGTCAAATTTATAAACTCGGCAAATACGCGGACGTTCTTTGTCAGCTTCTGGCTGATATTTACATCAAGCTGAAGGTGCCGGTCGATGAAAATATCGTTTGCCGGATCACTTGCAACTTCACTCAAATACTTATCCCGCAGGTGCCACGATGCCCGTCCTGAAAATCCGTATTTCTCATAAGAGAACGCAAAATTTGCGACATTCTTTGCCTGTCCGGGAAGTATAGATTCGCGTCCCGGCGAACCGAAATCCTCATTGGGAAGGATCGCATTTGAAGTAACGAAGGTGTAATTTGCATAAACACCTAAACCATTTAGCGGACCCGGCAGAAATGTAAACCTGTTCTGGAAAACAAGTTCTAATCCGTAAAGAGAAGCACTTTCACCGTTTAAAGGCTGAATAATGTCGAATGTTTCGATCGGACCATTTGGTCCTCCGATCGGACGATCCTCCTCAAAGGTAAACGGGAAGATATAGTTTTTCAGTCGTTTGTAAAAGAATCCGCCGGATACGACACCAACCGAACTGAAATAATGTTCAGCCAGTACGTCAAAATTATTTGACGTTGTCGGAACAAGAAGCGGGTTGCCGCGTTCGAGTTCAAGATCCTCCTCAAGTATGAGCTGGAAGGGTGTCAGATCGCGGAAATTCGGACGGGCAAGCGTTTGAGTAAATGAGACACGCAAATTGGATTTATCTGTCATTCGGTATTTTGCGTGGATCGAGCCCATGATGTTGTTAAATGTGTTTTCACCCGGAATGTCGCGTCTTGCAAAAAAATCACCGTCTTCGTCGAAAAGTATCTCGGTTCCGGTGTATTTTACGTCGGTCCGCTCATATCTTACTCCGGGGACAAGTTGGAAACGGTCGCTGAAATTCAGGTTTGTCTGAACATAAGCAGCAAAAACATTCTCGCGTGCACGGTAATCTGCGGAATCGCCTTCATGATCGATCTCCGATTCGGCGAGCGGGTTAGACAAGATCTGTCTTGCGATCGAAGGAGAAACAAACTGACTTCCTTGCGAATAAAGCCCGTCGAGGAATGTGCCGAGTACAAAATTGTTATCAAGAACCTGATCGAATACCGGAGCATCATCGTCATCATCGTAGCCGAATATCGTTGCATTATTGTCGCGATATTTTTTCTTAAATTTGTTCTTGACGCCGAATTTTAGTATTCCGGCAAACCCTGATGAAGTCGGGAGCGGCATCGATGCATTGAAATGCATGTTGAAATTGCGTTCATTCGTCAGATTGCTTTCGCGTACCGATTCGTCGAATGTATATGCGCTGATGTTCTCATTCAAAGGGTTTGCCTGAATGTTATCGGGATCTATCGAATTCGGGGTTACGTTAGGATTGAAATCGACGTTGCGCTGTCTGAACGTAGTATCAAGCCGATTGGGTTCGGCTTCATCTGCAAATGCGTAAGAAACCTTATAGTCGATCTGCATGAAGTTTGGAAGAAGGTGTTCACCCCCGAAAGATGCCTGAGTGATCGTTTGACCTTCAAATCGGTCTTTTAATTCACGCTCGATTCTGTCGTCGCCAATCCTGTATCTTGTGCGTCGGCGATACTCCTGGTCGTCAAATTGATTGTAAATTCCTTTAAAGAAGATCTTGGAATTTTCCGAGAATCGGTAGTCAATAGTCGGGTTGAGACCCCAGCGTTTACGATTTACGGTATAATCCCGCAGTTCGAGCTCATCGAGATCACCGTCGTCGTAGGCGACCTCGAAACCTTCAGAACCGCGGTCTGAGTTCAAATAACTTCCCGCGAATAGAACGCCAAGCTTGTCGCCAAAAAATCGTGTTCCGAGGGTGCCGTTAAATGTTTGCAGATAATCATTTGCGATACGGTTGTATCCCAATCCTGCGGTGAGAGATAAACGGGTTTTCGATGGCGCACCCTTTGAAACCAGGTTTACGGAACCGCCGATCGAGTCAGCGTCCATATCAGCCGTTGGAGCCTTTGATACTTCGATCGCTTCGAGAAGATCTGCCGGAATGACATCGAGCGCGACGGCCCGGACATCGCCTTCAGGTGACGGGATCCGCTCGCCGTCAAGCATCATGGAATTCAAACGGGCTTCGGTTCCGCGAACCTGTACATAACGGCCTTCACCCTGGTCGCGCTCGATCGTGATACCCGGGATACGCTGAGTAGCTTCAGCAGCGTTCGGATCGGGGAATCTTCCGATCTGATCGGCTGAGACGATATTCATGATGTTATCGGCTTCTTTTTGTTGGTTAAGAGCCCTTGCTTGTCCTTCAAGAATCGGGGCAGAAACATCGACGCTTACCGAAATACTTGTCTTTAGATTTGTGTCGATCGATGATATGTTCCCGGATTCGATATTTACCGATGTCGAATTTGTTTCATAACCCAAATAAGAAACGACTAACGTTTGGGAACCGGCTGGGATCTTTAGCAAGCGAAAAGTCCCGTTGCGGTCGGTTTGGGTATTGAGAGCGCTTCCTTCAATCGAAACGCTTGCGCCCTGAAGCGGATTTCCCGTTACATCATCGATCACACGGCCGGTTAGACCGCCGCTTTCTTGTGCGAGCGCGCCGACGGAAAGGACGGATAATAAAATAAGTGATTTGATAAAAAGTTTTTTAGATGCAAATCGACCAAGATCAATAAATAGTGACATTTGTTAACACTCCCAAATTTATATGCAAAAATCAGACGTCCCCACAAGATCAGGGCGTTTATAGCGGTTTGTTGTTAAAAATAGAGAGGATAAAGCGAGAGTATTAACTCGGCATTAATCAAACATTAAATAGATGTTAATTGGTTGTGTTGTTTGAGCGGATGTGAGGAAGTGAGGTGAAAAACCTGTAAACTTTTTGTTTTGCGTTAGAACATCGCGGCGAATGCGGATTGATAGGTAGGGCAAAGCGTTGGATAAATTTGTCGTAACTTAAAGGACAGACCGCAATGTTCTAACGCGAATCCAACGAATGATCCTGAATCGCTTCCGGATCATTTTCTTTATGCCTCTTATTTTCGTAAATAACGGGAATTGATGAAACGTGTTGATAAACCGGATTCAATCGTGCAGACACTGAATGAGTGCTGTGGGAAACCACATTATTTCTCTAAGGTGAAGATCATTCCTTTTTTTGACGGACGGCGTTTCCAGTTTATGTCTGCTTTGATAAGTTTCGCCCGGGCATCGATATTCGAGAGTCCGCGACCTTTCTTAACCCGCTCGGGGTCAAAACTGATCCCGTTGTCTTCAATTTTCATCTTAAGACCCTCAGTTCCGGAGTTCTGAACGGTCAATGTGATTTCTGTGGGTCTCGAATGTCTTACAATATTGCTCAAAACTTCCTGAGCTATCCTGTAAATTTGGAGCTGTTCTGTTCGATCAAGTTTTAGCCCGGCCTCAAGATTTTCTCCGCAGCGGAATTCAGTGGCGATCGGTGATTCCTGTGTTACCTGGTCGACGGCGTTTCCAAGCGCCCATTCAAGCGCTGCGGCAAAACCGATATTTTCTAACACTGACGGACTCAGATCTTCACAGATCCGACGGATCTCATCTGATACATTTTCGATCTCGCTACGAAACTCCGGAGCTTTCTCGGTCGAAACTTCATCCGCCATCAAGAGCAGATGCCGAAGATCGGCAAGTGTCTGATCATGAAGATCGCGGGAAATTCTGTGGCGTTCGCGTTCCGCTTCGTTCTCAAGATCGAGCCGGGCCGAATTAAGCTCTCTGTTAGCAGTTACGAGCTGCTTGCTCGTCCGGAAGATCTTCCTTTGAGAGATGATTGCCCAAATCAGTGCCGCTAAAGCTATCACGAGCAATACGCCAAGGATTGTCGCGATCAACGGAAAAGGCGCCTCCTCGACCGTTAAACGAAATCTCAAAGGGTCCGACACGATCAGATTCCGATCATATGCGCGAACTTCCACGTGATATTTATTAGGCGCGAGATTCTCCATAAGAAACTGAGAATCACTGCCGAAACGTTTATCGATCAATTTGTTCTTGTCATCAAACAGCAAAAACGAATATTGAAACTGTTCGGGGAAAGTGCGGCTGCTTATTGCCGATACATCGATCGAAAGACTGTTTTGCGGATAATCAAGATCGATCCCGGTTTCAAGTTCTTTCGGTTGATGGAGTCTTTGGCTGACGATCCTGCTTGCGACCAAGAGCGGTTTTGTATTTCCGGCTTCGTACCGAACAATACCGCGGTTTGTTCCTACCAAAAGTGATCCGTTTTTTGCCGAGAGCACCGCAAACGCATTCTGCGAAGACAATCCCTGCTCGATATCCAGCCGTGAAGACATCCACCCGAATGTTTCGTCGTATGCAAGGTTAAACAAACCGTTCGCTGCAGCGCACCAAACGCGCAGTCCGTTGTTAGAGTCGCGCGTCAGGATCACAGACCGGATCTCGTTTCCCGCTAAGATCTGAGTAATCTGTCCTTCCTTAAAAACGTAGAGGCCCTTTTCGGTTCCAAACCAAATTCCGTCTTTCGCATTTCCCGTAATCGAACGGATCACTGTTTCATTGAGAATTCCGAGTTGCGGCACCTGGATTGTCTTCCCGCCATCAAAAACATAAACTCCTTTGTTTACCGTTCCTAACCAAAGATTCTTGTTGTCTGCATTATGAAGGCTGATAATATTCGACTCAAAGACGAGCTTCTGTTCGCTGCCTTCGATAGTTTCGAGCCCGCGCTGGAAAGCCGCAAAATAGATCTTCCCTTTAAATTCCGTTATCGATCGTGTGATCTCTGACGTGAGTCTTGATCGACTACTACCCGCAGCCGCAGCGTTTTCCGGTGTGTAAAGTCCGCTTTGAGTGCCAATCAGTAAATTGCTTTCGCCAAACTCAGCGAGTGAGTAAACCGTTTCCCGCTCAAATCCTCCGACTGCTTTCCAGCCGCTATTCACTTCATCAAATTCAAAAAGACCGCGATTTGTACCCGCGTATTGTTTCCCTTCCTTAGTTTCGAAAAGGGTTCTCACAAAATTACTTTCGACATCTTCAGATATCCTTTCATTTTTCGGGCTTCGCGGATCATACCTGCTGACACCTTTGTCCGTTCCAAACCAGACGACGCCTTCACGATCAACGTACGTTGAAAGGATCTTGTTGGACCGCAATCCTCCCGAAGTGTTTTCAAAGGTAAATCTCTTTCTGAATGCCTGATCTTCGAAAAGATAACCGCCCCGGTCTTCGGTGCCGATCCACATATTTCCGGCGTTTCCGCTGGCAATCGTATTTATTGTTCCGAGATTCTCTCCGATACTCCTGAGTTCCGGCAGTTTTTCAGAGAGAAACAAGCCGGTTCCGGAAGCCGAACGAGCGCCGATCCAGAGATTTCCATCCGAGTCTTTGGCGAGCGCGTTTATATAATATGGCCTCGGTCTTGTTGCCAATGCTTCCGCATCGCCGTTGTTAAGACTCTGAAGACCGTCGTTGAAAGTGCCGATGATCGTATCACCATTGAAGATCGAGATGCTTGTAATCGGCAGCGATTTTCTTAAAAAGACCTTTACTTCATAGGCGGTGTCCCCGGAACGGGAGCAGGAGAAAACGGAACCGTTACCGTCTGTCAGTAAAACAGTTTTGCCGTCATTGTCGATGTAGATCGAGTTGACCGTATAATCTGAGGTTTCGCTCAAACTCCCGAAGGTTTCATTCCTGTAAAAGAAAGCGCCCTTTTTTGTCGCGATCCACAGAGTTCCTTCCGTGTCCGTTTTAAGATCAAGTATCTGAACGGAGGCAAGTGCCGGAAACATATTTGTCTGCACTCTTCTTCCGTCAAATTTTGCAAGGCCGTTGTCGGTTCCGAACCATATAAAGCCGTCGAGAGTTTGCGAGATGGCATTTACACTTTCTGAAGGCAGCCCGTGAAAGGAGTTTATCGAACCCCATTGATGAAGATTTAGCGAAGACTGAAAGATCCTTTCTTCTATTGCGGCTTCCGCCGGCTGATTCTGGGCCCGAATCGACAGATAAAAAACAAACGAAGCGAAAAGCAATAAAATAACTGAAGGCGCAAAATACCGAAAAAAGCCGGAATGAGTTGTTTTTGGTATGTTTCTCGTCAAAATCAAGTGTCCGCGATGCTGAAGTGAAGAAGTTGATACGGATTTGCGATCATTTCTTTTCGCTCATAAATCGTTCCTGATCACGGGAGATCCATTCAGCAAGTTCCCGTTCGTTTTTGTCAAGTTCGTCGCTGTTGATCAATCCCCGCCGGAGCGCTTCGAAGAACGCCCGCGTTCTTACATTATAGGCAAGTTTATCGTATGCCTCGTTGGCTGTCCCTTCCGAAAGGTCGGTGAACAACTTCTCGTAGAGATTTGCAAGACGGCTTTCGACGCCGCGCTGTGACAAACTGCATTTTCTTGCGATCGCCCAATTCGAAAGACCGAGCGCAAGATACCGCAATGCCTCAGCCTCAAATTCGGTAAGCAGCGGACGCTTGAACGAATCCTTAAAAGCAGGATCTATCATATCCGCTCCATCCTCGAGTACGGTTGCAACAAACCGGAGAAGACGCTGCTCGGGGTTGTTTTTATGAATAAAACCGTAGGCGGGTTGCGGGTCAACTTCGCGGGTTATTTTCCGGATCTCATTTATATAGATCTCGTGCGGAAACTGCGTCCAGAAAACTATTCTCGCTTCCGGAAATTCACGCCAGATTCTGCGCGCCGCTTTAACACCCGACAGGTTCGGCATTTGTATGTCGAGAATACACAGTTCCGGTTTGTTTTCGAGCGTAAGGCTGATCGCGCTTTCGCCATCTTCCGCCTCGATTATCGGTGCCGAATCAGGAAACTCGCGAAGGAGAATTTCTCCAAGATATTTTCGTTGGATCGGATTGTCTTCTGCAATAAGGATCGCCATATAAAATTTATATCAGTATTTCGGGCGGATGTTAAAAGGGAGGGAGAATTCGAAAAGCTAAACACGCGTCAGTTTGTACTGCCAAAGAGTTCGCGCCGTAAAAAAATTCTCGCGACAGACCATTCACGTTTTACGGTAGCCGCGGAGAGATCCACGACTTCAGCGATCTCATCAACAGTCAATCCGCCGAAGAAACGGAGTTCAAATATCCTTGCGGCGCGTTCGTCAATTTCTCCGAACCGCTTTAACGCCTCATCAAGCGCCAAAAGATCCAAATTATCTTCGGCAAATGAATCAACCGCCCTGTCGAGCGTAATTCGGAGCGCTTTTCCTTCCCGCTTATCCCGGTTCCTGCGAACGGCGTGATTTACCAGGATCCGTCTCATCATGTTGGCGGCAACGCTTATGAAATGGGTGCGGCTGGTAAATTCATGATTCTCCTGCTTAAACAGTCGCAGATAAGCTTCATGAACAAGGGCGGTAGGCTGAAGCGTATGATTGCTCCTTTCCTGTTTCATGTAATATGCCGCGAGCCTTCTCAATTCGTCATAAACATACGGATAAATTTCTTCTAGATCAGAATCGCCGTGAGGAAAAGCGTCTTTCGTGATCGGCGGTTGAGTCATAGCTGCGTACCAGTCCTGAAATTTTTGTAAATCAAAAAACTTTTTTGAGCCGTTTTCCCCAAAAATGTTGCGTTACTGGACATAGGGAAAAGAAATCGGGTTTTTTCCAGAGATTTTTTGGGAAGTTTAGCAGAAACCTTTTGAAAAAAGAATACTTAGATTTTGTTAAGAAACAGTGAGAATTTCACAGGAGTGGACCAATGGAAAGAATGATTATCAAGCACCTGATGGGTTCAAAGGCCAATCAGGTTGAAGAGTTTGCGCTAAAACACCACAACGAACTGTTGTTTGGGAGAGATCCGTCTTCGGTCGTTCAGTTTGATCCGGACATCGATGATCTTGTCGGACGGGAGCATGCAAAGATCGAACGCGATCCGAACAATCCGGAAGGCTTTTTGATCACCGATCTGAACAGCCGAAACGGAACTTTTGTAAATGACAAAAGAATTACCGGAACCGTCAGGATCCAGCCGGGTGACTCGGTTCAATTCGGACCAAGCGGACCTAAATTTCAGTTTGACGTAGAACCGCGACCGGCAAGTGCAACAAAACCGACCCGCGTGGTAGAAACCGGAAGACAGGCACCGGCAACGCGGGAGGTCAGCGGAGGCGCACTTGGCTCTGACAGCGTCATTACGGCTCCGGCGCAAAAAGCGACGGTCGGAAAAGCGACTGTTGAACGGATGATCGGTCAGAATGTGGAAGCTACCAAAAAACAGGAAAGAAGCAATTTTGCGAAGATCGCCGCCGTTGCCGCAGTCGGGATCCTGCTTCTCTTTGGTGTCGTTGTCGGAGGCTCATATTGGTACAACGCCCGTCAAAAGGCCAATCTGCAGGCTGAGATCGACGCCAAAACGACGGAGGTGGGAATCAAGACCAAGAAGCTCGAAGACCAGATCGAAAGCGATAAAATGAGTGCGCCGAAAGCGGCGAGTTCAATCGCCGATAAATACTCGGATTCGGTGGTGCAGATCGAGCGCGCCTGGCGTCTCGTAAACCCTTCAACAAAAGCTCAGGTATATCACCGGTATGTTCCCGCTTCGCTGGTTGCGCAGATCGCCAAGCAAATGAAGCAGCCATATAGCGTAAATGCGCTCGCGGTTCCTCTCTACATCGCGCAGGACGACAGCTACATGCCGGTTCTGGTAGATGACAATCTTAAAACTCAGGACGACCAGCCGATCGGTTCAGTTGGATCGGGTACCGGTTTTGTCGTGACAAGCGACGGCTTTATTTTGACCAACCGACACGTAGCGGCTACCTGGAAAACGGCATATACGTTTCCGCAGCAGACACCGCCGGGCGTTGTTATCAATCAGCAGGGACAGATCGTTTCACTGAATGCAAATCCGCCGATGAGCTGGGTGCCGGCAAATACTCAAGGCGGCGGTGTTACATTCCGGAATACCCGTATTCAATCTCCCGCAAATCTTTCCGGCGAAAATATCAGGCTCGAAGTGGCATTCCCGGGTAAAGACAGGCGGATGAACGCTCAGCTCGTCGAATCGTCAGACCGGCATGATGTTGCACTGATAAAAGTTGATAAGCCGGGCGAACTCAAAAAAGTAGAGCTTTTTGATAATTACGACACCTTAAAGAAAGGTGAAGAAGTTGTAATTATGGGTTATCCGGCGATGACCGCAGCACAATACGGCGTTGTCGAGTCACAGGATATGTTCAACAAAGACACGCAGATCCGTACCGTACCGAATCCGACCGTAACTCTTTCTTCCGTGAGCAATATTCTGCGCGACAAGAAGGAAGATGGTCAGACGGTGCTCGTCAGTCAGATCGGGGATGTCATTCAGCTTGCCACCGGTTCAACCGGAGCAGGGAATTCAGGCGGTCCGGTGTTTGATACGCAGGGCAAAGTGATCGGCATTTTCTTTGCAGGAAGCAATCAGGATGCATTGCGGTATGCGATTCCGATCCGTTATGGAAAGGAGATGCTCGAATAGAAACCTGCAGTAATGGATCGGCGGGCGGCTCGATCATAGCCTGATAATTACTGTCACCGCTGATCCGTTTCTTGTAAAGTGCTTGAATTTGTGCCGGGAGTATTGAAGAAACAGGTCAATATCAGCAGCGTCTCTCCGGCAACAGGTCTGGCGTTCAGATTGACCGGGAGTGCTATAAAAGCAGCACGTCAGACAACGTTTTTATGAAAAATTAAAGACGGGAAACCGGTCGATTCTTCAAAAGCACTCAAATTTGGGTTTAATTTATGACTATGAATACTCGATTTAAAACTAATGATTTGATCGGCGATTACCTCGTTCAGGGGTTTATCGGCGTCGGCGGAATGGGCGAGGTTTACAAAGGCATCCACCGCAGGTTAAACCGCCCCGCCGCCATCAAGGTTTTAAATTCGGGATCGCTTAATGAATCGCTCATATCTCGTTTTAATAATGAAGCGCGGGTACATTCGATACTGCATCACCCCAATATCGCCACAGTTTATGATTTCCAGGAAGTTGACGGGCGCTTGTGCATATTCATGGAATTTGTCGGCGGAGAATGTCTGGAAGATCTTGTAAAAAAAAGGTTTTTCGCGGTAGATGAAGCACTGAAGGTTTTTCGAAGCATCGTTGAAGCGGTATCGTTTGCACATTCAAACGGAATAATTCATCGCGACATCAAGGCACAGAATATTAAGCTGACGGAAAGCGGTGTTCCAAAGCTGCTGGATTTCGGCATTGCCAAAGATTCGGTCAGTTCAAACCTGACAAAGACCGGCGGCATAATCGGGACACCGAGTTATCTTGCACCTGAACAGCTTCGGGGCGTGAAAGCTTCACCAACCACAGAAATTTGGTCGCTCGGAGTACTCCTTTATGAAATGCTTGCCGGACAGCGTCCGTTTCACGCAACAACTTTAATGGAATTGTGCGTGAAAATAGAAACCGCAGAATTCCGGCCGATAATGGAGCTCAACGCTGCTGTTCCGGTTTCGGTCTCCGATATCGTCAAGCGATGTCTCAACAAGAATCCGAACAACCGTTACAAAACTGCGGCAGATCTTTCATCCGATGTTAAGCGTGTACTGGAGGCTCAGTACGGTGTGGTTCCAAACTCCAAAGAAAATGTCGGTGCAAAGATTAGTTCAGACGTCGGGCTGGTGGCCGAAACGAGCGAAGCCGAACTGAGCGGGGAAAGCATGCCGGCGGGTGTTGCGGCGGCCTCGCACGGGAATGGCATTCCATCGCGGTCAAATCAATACCGGATCTTGTTGCGGTTGGCTGCCGGTGTCGCCGGATTGTTCGTATTCATCTTTATCGTAGTGTTTGGGTTGTGGGTCGGAAGTTCGATGGTATCGCCCGAACCCGCTAACCAAGAGAGTGCCTACGAATTGCCGGAAAAGGACACTGAAAACGGAACAAACTATGAGATAAAACCGACGCCCGCGTCCGGACAGGATCCGGACGAACAGCCTCAAATTTCAGTCGCTACGGCGGAAACGTCGGAAAAAAGAATACTCAAAATAAAGATAGATGTAATCGGAGGAAGTGCCGATGTTGTTCGCGACGGCACTGTTATTGGGAAAACACCATATGAATTGTCATCACCGATCGGATCGGTCATCAACTTAACATTAAAGCGTGAAGGCTATCAGGACAAAGACGTTCAGGTAGAAGCGATGGGCAGAAAGAGCGTTTACACCTTTACGATGCAGGAAGAAGAATAATGTTTAAAACCCGGGAACTTCGTCAGGAAGATCTGAAGAAAAATATCACCGCCAGTATCCACACCGATGTCGGTTGTGTCCGCGAAACGAATGAAGACAGCGTCAGCCACATAATTCCGAGGGATGACGAGATGTTAAAACGGCGCGGTACGCTGACCGTAGTTGCTGACGGAATGGGCGGCCACGCCTCGGGAGAGATCGCCAGCAAGATGGCGGTGGAATTGATCAGCAGTTATTACTACGGCGACCGGGATCATTCTCCGGACGATGCGCTTGTGATAGCGATCGAACAGGCAAACTCAGATATTTATGAAGCTTCGGTTTCCGACGAAAAGTACTACGGAATGGGCACTACAGTGATCGCTTTTGTGATCCTTGAAGACAGAGCCTATTCGGCACACGTCGGCGACAGCAGGCTCTATCACATGAACGGCAGGGATCTTGAGCTTCTGACGATCGATCACTCAGAAGTGATGGAATTGGTAAAGCAGGGAATTCTCTCGATGGAAGAAGCCGCTAATCACGAGGACAAAAATGTGATCCTTCAGGCACTGGGAACAAAACCCGAAGTTAATGTAGAGGTTTCGGTTCCGCTTCCAGTGAATTTGTATGACGAGTTTCTACTCTGCTCTGACGGGCTGAGCGACATGGTTAGCGATGAAGAGATAGCGAGAATTTGGTTTGAGGCAGACGATATCTATTACGCATGCAAAGACCTGATCAATCAGGCGAAGATCAACGGCGGGCACGACAATGTCAGTGTCGGGATCATAAGGATCGAACCTGAGGAGAAACAAAAATCGGGCGGAGCAATAAGGCAAACACGTGAAATAAAGGCGATAGCGCAATGATCGGAAAAATAGCAGGCAATTACAAAATACTAAGTGAACTCGGCGAAGGCGGAGTGGGAATGGTTTATAAAGGCGTCGATACGATGCTTGACCGCGAGGTTGCGATCAAGGTAATGCGCCCCGAACTGGCCAGCCAGACATCAGTTGTTGAGCGGTTCCGCTCAGAAGCGATCACACTCGCAAAACTGAATCACCCGAATATCGCGACGCTTTTCAGTCTTTTTCGTGACGGTGATGAACTCTACATGGTGTTGGAATTTGTTGAAGGCGAAACACTTGAAGACATGCTCCAGCGCCGTGGAAGTCTTTCACCGGAGGAAGCGCTTCCGATATTCTGCCAGGCGCTCGACGGCATAAATTATGCCCATGAACTCGGGATCGTTCACCGCGATATCAAACCAAGCAACATGATGCTGACAACAGACGGAAAGCTTAAGGTTCTGGATTTCGGCATCGCGCGTCTGCTTGGTTCGGCACGGATGACGCGTGTCGGGAACATTATCGGAACGCTTGAGTATATGTCGCCGGAGCAAGTTCGCGGCGAGGAAACCGACGCGCGTTCGGATATTTACGGCCTTGGCATGATGCTCTATGAAGTATTGACCGGACGGCTTCCGTTTGTCTTCGAAAACGAATTTGCTCTGATGAAGGCTCATACGGAAGAAATGCCCGCTCCGCCGAGACAATTGAACCCTGACATTTCCGAAGAACTTGAAGAAGCGATCATGAAAGCGGTCGCAAAAGATCCGGCCGAAAGATTTCAAAACGGCGGAGAATTTCTTGACGCCATTTACAACATGGATCCGGAATCGCTGTCGAGCGTTTACGGATCGCAAAGCGTGTTTCAGCGTAAAATTCGTACAGAAACTTCCGATAGAGCGCCAAACAAAGTAAACAGCAAAGATTTTCCGGTAAATATTTCGGAATCCCAAACCCTCGAACTCGATTCTGCGAAACAAAATATCGCGGAACTCGCTGATCATCAGAATGCGCCTGGTGAAGGGGCCGGGATTCCGAATCCGTTTGAGGAGAGCACAGGCGCAGCGGAAATAAAGGCTACGCGACTTGGCGAAACTGCTGCTCCGCAGAACGAAAAGCCGGAAATAAAAGAAACCAGACTCGGCGTAAAAGGGACTCCCGTCACGGATTCCGAGCTTGTAAAACCGACGCGGATGGGTACTGTCGGAACCGGTGAGGTGCATCTTGCGGATGCAGCCGAAGGAGAGCAGTCGGGTTTCAATTCATTTGTTCAAAAACTGACGTGGGTGCACATAGCCGGCGCAGCGGTCGGCGCCGTGGTTTTGATCGGTTTTTTGGGTATTGCGGCGGCGATTCCGTTTTTCCTCGCGGGTAGTGATAAATCCGATGTTACGGAAGCAGCCAACAAACCGGCCGAAGAAGTGAACGATTCACAAAAGACGAAGACGGCGGCAACTCCGGCGATCGAGGTCATTTCAACCGAGAGCACTCCGCTGCCTACTCCGGAACCGTTGCAGCCGGTAGAAGACACAGATTCGCCTTCGACAGAGAGCAAAAAAGCTCCGACAACAAAAACCACCCCGAAACCGCAACCAACCCGCGCGGCAACGCCGAAACCGCAGCCGACTAGAAGACAAGGCAACAACACCAGGTCGGACCTTGAGAGAGAACTAACCGGCGGTTCAAAGAAGCCGACGGTTCGAAAAACACCAAACCTTTCAGACAACTAATTTATTTGCGTGGAGCAATGACAAGAAAATGAAAAGTGAAAATTTGCCAACTATCGCCGCCGTCAATTCGGTTGTTTTCAGCCGACAAAGATCTATAAACTTCAGGCTCCTGATCTTCGCGCTGTTCGTGTTTCTTGTTTCACCGCAGGCACATTTTGCACAACGGAATTCTGCCGCTGCCCAGGCAGCATTTGATCAGGGTAATGCTCTGTACGAACGGGGTGATCCGCAATCCTTAAATCTCGCGCTGGAAAAATTCGGCCAGGCTTACGATCTGTATTCACGGCCTGAGAACAAGAGCTACATGGCGCTGGCAAGGGTCTTCCTCGGAAAAACCTGGAAAAAACTCGGAGATCCCGTGCAGGCGCTGGCAAATTATAAGGATGCCGCACGATTGTATACAGAAACGGGCAACAAGGCCGGACAGGCCGCAATGTTTAATAATATCGGCGCACTGCTTCGAGATAACAATGAATTTGCCGAGGCGATAAACTTTTACAGACAGGCTATATCTCTTTTGACAAAAGGCGGCGATTCGATGGATGAAGCCAGAGCTTACAGCGGACTTGCCGATTGCTACCGGTTTACGGGAAATCTCAGCGAAGCTGTCAGCAATTATCAGAGGTCGCTATCGATCTGGAGCACCCTCAAAGACAATGACGACAAGGTTCGGGCAAACTACGGTATCGCACTTGCATATTTTAACCTGGGCGACGGACAGAATTCCGTAAGATACGGAAATCAGGCGCTGCAGATAGCGCAGCAGATGAACGAGCCGGCGATCATCGGTGAAGTTCTCGAATCCCTCGCAAGGATCAACGACGAAAACGGTGAGAAGGAAACGGCAGTAAATTATCGGCTCAAGGCTCTCAATGTTTACAAAAGCGCCGGCAGCAGAGTTTCAAATTTCTCATATGAACTCGTGGTAAATAATTTAGCAGACCTCTATTACCGGATGGGAGATCTTCAATCCGCCGAGAAGTATCTGCGGGCGGCCATCAGGGACGGCGTACGCGGCGATGAAAATCCCGCACAAAGTTACCTGGTCGGAACGCTTGGAGAGGTTATAACTGCCAAAGGGGATCACAGCGAAGCCGTCAGAGTTTTAAACCGCGGAATACAGCTCGCGCGTGAAGCAAATGACCGGAACAGCGAAGCGTACAATTATGCAAGCTTGGGGATGGCGTATGTCGGAATTTCAAATGATCCGCAGAGTTATGCTAACGCACGAAACTCTTTCGAACGAGCGCTTACTTTTTTCCAGCCGGGCGAAAACCCGTATGTTGAAGGAAAGGCACTCGCCGGATTGATCTTCATCTATGCCTGGACTGGACAAAGAGAACTGGCGTTTCAGAAAATAAATGACGTTGAGTCAAGAGGTTTGACAGGGGGAAAATCCGTTCAGACGATCCAGATCCTTCACGGGATCGGCCTTGCAAATGCGATATTCGGTCAGCACAATGCCGCTATCACTTATCTTGAAAAAGCGTACTCGATCGCCGAAAAACGGAAGAACGCGATCGAAGGCGCCGGTCTTATCGCAAGTCTCGCCAACAGTTATCTGCAGACCAGTAATTTTGAAAAGGCGCTCAAAGCGTTTACTCAGACAGCACAGATCAACGAAGCCTTTGGAAATAAGAAAATGACGGCAAATTCATTTGCTCAAATGGGCTGGACAAATCTTTATCAAAAAAATCCGGCACAGGCGAGGATCAATGCTGAAAATGCAGTAAAGACGGCCCAGAGTGTGGCTGATCCGGGTTTCCGGATGTATATCGGGATGAATGCGTTCCATATCATTGCAAAAGCGAGCTTTGCGGCCGGTAGCTATCAGGAAGCACTCAGCAATCTTAACCAGGCGCTTTCGATCGCACAAAATAATAATGACAAACAGAGCGAGAAACATTTTTTGACGGACCTTGCGGAAACTTATCAGGCTATGGGAAACAGCAAGGAATCGAAAAAGTATAAAAAAATGGCGGATGAAATCAATTAAGCAGTAAAAGGTGAGGTTATGATTTTTAGAAGTTTAGTATTGGCGTTATTTCTGATCAGTACTTTTGCGTTAGTTCAAAATACTTCAGCACAAAAACGGTATATCGGCGACCCTGTAAAGAAAGAGAATTTGATTAAGGTTCTTAAGTCTAAAAAATATCGTGACACCGATATTGTCGAAATTATCAATGACAATGGCGTTGATTTCCGGATCAATGATTCTATCGAAAAAGAACTGATCGAAGCAGGAGCGCGTCCGTCCGTCGTAATCGCAGTAAAAAACAATTTTCGTGGAGCGATCAAGGCGACGGTCGCCAAAACATCGGCCTCAAACAGTTATCAGGAGTTGCTCGACAAAGCGATCCAGCAGTTTGACGAGCAGAAGAATACCGATGCTTCGATAAAAACGCTCGAAACGGCGATCGCTTCAAATCCTTCGAAGCCGAGAGCGTATCAGTTGATGGGATTTGCCTACCTTTACGGGAAGCGTGATTTTTCAAAGGCCGAAAAGTATATGCGTGATTCCTTAAGCAGGGGCGGGAGCGCTGTTTTCCGGGTTCAGCACGGACATGACGTCACTTTTTCTTACAGCTGTTCCGGGTCGCTCTATATAAATAATCAGGGCGTTAAATATGAAGACGACAGCAACGAGCATACTTTTGACGTAAAGAAGAGCAGCATTACAAATGTCAAAACGCTTGGCGGATGGGGAAAACTTATTCGCAGAAAAGGCGGTGCATTTAAGATCTCAATTCGCGATAGCAAGGACGGAGATGATAAGGATATCTACAATTTTTCACCGCTGACCGGGAAAAGCGATGAAGCAAAACTGATCATAAAACTAATTGATAAATAAAAGGAGAACCGGGATGAGCAAACGAATTGTCTTGGGTTTCATAGTCACATTGATATTGTGTGAAATTTGTGCCCGCAACACGCCGGCGAGTGTCGCCCGAATTGGCGGCGTTGCGGTTGACGATAAACTTGAAAAGGAAGCAATGGAATATTTTCAGGCCGTGCTCGATGAGGATATCGGGACGATCTCTAAATATGTACATCCGAAAACTGTTGCGTCGTTCGGCAACATGGAAATCGTGATCGGATATCTCAAACTCGAATTTCAGGCGATGAAAGACGAAGGGCTCGAGCCGGTTTCGTTTGCGGTTGTAGACTCGGTTTCAGCAACTGAAGAAGATACCCCGCTTTCGTCCGTGTTAAACCATACCGCGGTTTTCCGAACATCAGAGGGAGAGGCTGAGTTTTCCGGGAGAATGAAAGTATATACGACCTCCGGTAAGAATTATTTTCTGTTTTCCGATACTTCGATCATAAAGAGTTTCGGGATAGAAGAATTTGACGCACCCGCGGATGTGGAGTTGAACACCGATACCGCGGATGGTCAAATTATTGACAATGGCGTGCTCAATGGAAGCGCAATACATCTTCCCGCGCCAAAATATCCGGCGGCTGCAAAACTCGGAAAGATCACGGGTGAAGTCAGCGTTGGAGTAGTGATCGACGAAAAAGGAAAAGTGATCTCGGCAAAAGCAACCTCGGGGGATGCACTTCTCCGACCTGCGGCGGAAAAAGCTGCACTCGAAGCGACGTTTCAGCCGACAACATTAAACGGGCAGGCTGTCATGGTTTCCGGAGTGATCATTTACAATTTCACGCTTTAGTGAAAGGCATTTTGGTGAGACTAATTTTTGTCGGTCAAAAAATAGTCGGGTACTCAAACAGCTCTATTGTGCCGATCAAAGAAAAAAGGCTTCTGAATTAACAGAAGCCGATTTAATTTTGATATGTGGTCGGGGCGAGAGGATTTGAACCTCCGACCTCACCGTCCCGAACGGTGCGCGCTACCAGGCTGCGCTACGCCCCGACTAACTTGAAGAGTTTACGGCAATAGCCGTCATACAGTCAAACGCATCGGCAAATTAAACATTTGCATCAGCGACATGCTCATCCGTTTCGCTGTTTTTCCCGTATCTGTGCTTCAGATACTCGATGATCGGCGGTAAAAGCGATAAAAACACTACCACGATAACCACTTTTTCGATGTGGTCCTGAAGACTGATCCCGAGCGCCTGTTCAACTAATCCGCCGAGAAAATATCCGGCGAGAACCATCGAAAGGATCCAAAGCAAACCGCCGAGAATGCTGTATGTCAGGAACTTTCCGTACGCAAGTCCCGACGCACCGATGACGAGCGGAGCAAAGGTTCTGACGATCGGGACAAACCGGGCGAGGATTATCGTTTTTGCGCCATATTTTTCAAAGAATTTGTTTGCTTTTTGAACCCGGCTCGGCTTAAAGAGAAACGAATCTTCGCGTTTGAACAAACTTTTCCCCATAAAACGGCCGGTCCAATAACCGGTACTGTCGCCGATAAACGACCCGGCCAAAAAAGCGATCAAAACAAGATAAATATTGAGTTTGTCCGGGAGGGTTTTTGCCATCAGCCCGGTAACGACGAGAAGGGAATCACCGGGTAAAAAGAATCCGACCGCGAGACCGACTTCGGCAAAAACAATAAAAAACAAGCCGAAGTAAACATAAACACCGAGAAGATCCAGAAGCCAGTTAATAAGATTATCCGGCTTTATAAAATCCAGTATTTGATAAATAATTTCCATATTAAGAACAACTCAGATCACGATTCAAGGTCAAAATATTTTATCAAATCTTACCCTTTTTACCACCCGTGTTCGCCGATAAGCGGGACGAACGAACAGGCTCCGAAATCCTCCGTTTCAAAAGATTCATCGGTTTTTGTAAACCGAAACAACTTTTGAGATTTAGGTTCCTCTCCGATCGGGATTACGAGCCTTCCGCCCGTTTTTAATTGGCTCAAAAGAGGTTCCGGCAAAACCGGGCTTCCTGCCGCGACCAGGATCGAATCATACGGCGAGTATGCCTTCCACCCGTTCGTGCCGTCATCACATTTCAGCGTGACATTTCGTATCCCAAATTCGTCGAGACGTTCCTGCGCCTTCTTTGTCAAAACATCGACCCTTTCGATCGCATAAACTCTGGCTGCCAGACTCGCCAGAATGACCGTTTGGTAACCCGAGCCCGCGCCGATCTCCAGGACACGGCTTTTAGGCGTCAGATCCAGCAACTCGGTCATTTTTGCAACTATATAAGGCTGCGAGATGGTCTGATTTGCGGCGATCGGGAGCGCATTGTCCTTGTACGCCTGAAACTTCATTGCATCCGGAACAAAAAGATGCCGCGGGATTCGGCTCATGATCTCCAGAACGCGTTCATCCTCAATTTTATAATGTTCCCGCAGACGTTCGATCATCTGCTCGCGGGGTGTTTGATATTCGTCCACTATTAAATTTGAATTGATCGTTTAAGAAAATACAACATAAGTTATCCCAGACAGCACTGCTTTACTATCGGCACCGTATCAAGCGCCAAACCCCTAAACTTCCCAGACGCGCAATTCCTCGATCGCAGCATGATTTGTCAGATCACTGCGCATCGGAGTAACGGAAACAAATCCTTCGTCGATCGCTTCAAAATCCGTTCCGCCTTCGGCGATAAATCCGTCGCGAACCTCACCGATCCAGTAGTAAGGCTTTCCGCGTGGATCGATATGCTCGGAAATAACGGGTCTTGCATCTTTAAATCCCTGTTTTGTGATTCTGATCCCGTTCGGAACACCCTTCGGGACATTTATGTTTAGGAGAGTGTCTTTAGGTATCCCGTCGTTAAGTGCCTTTGCGGTCATCAACTTTGCAACCTTTGCGGATTCAACAAAGTCGTGATTTCTGTTAGCTGTCAGACTGAATGCAAGGCCCGGAACACCGAGGATCGTTGCTTCGAGTGCACCGGCTACAGTACCTGAGTACGTCGCATCATCGCCCAGATTTGCACCGTGGTTTATCCCGGAGGCGCAGATATCGGGTCGTTCATCCTCCGGAAGTATCTGATTTAACGCGAGTGTAACGCAATCAGTGGGCGTGCCGTCAACGGTCCAGTGTCTGCCGTCTATTTGTCTGATCCTCAAAGGCCGCGAAAGTGTAAGACTGTGTGACGCGCCGCTCATTTCTGAAGCAGGAGCTACTACGTAAACATCACCGATGTCACTTAGAGCATTCTCGAGGGCAATTATCCCGTCAGAATGATAACCGTCATCGTTTGTAATCAGGATTCGAGGAGATTTTTTCATATAAAAACGAAACGCGGCGTGCGATGATCTCTCAAAGCACGCCACGTGTGAAAATCAAAATGCTCATCACGGTTATCTTCCCGGACGATTGTTGTTGAACGAACGACGCATACGACGACGCTTGTTATTTCGCTTGCGGGCATTAGCCGATTTCAACTTTGCTTTCTGTCCCGGCGGAATAAAATGCGCGTGTTTCTTGTAGTCTTTTATGATCTCTTCGGTAATAACTTTACGCTTAAATCGCCTAAGTGCATTCTCGATCGATTCATTTGTATTTAATTCTACGTAAGCCAACTGATATCAACCCCTTTCTGCTCTGATTGCATGCGCTTGAGCAAACAACAATTAAACTATTTTTTATCCGATATGGCAAGCACTGCTTGCAGCAAAAATATAACAGGGTAGTTTGCTCAAGAAGAAAAGTGTCGACCTTATCAGAGTAACAGTTTGATATGTTATCATCCCGAAATCTTTCCCGATTGGGCGGGTATCCGCATGGATTTGGTCGGGAATTTTAAAGGAACTTTACAGTTAATAAAGTAGGAGAATCTGCACATGACAAAAGAACTTAACTTAATTGCTTCGAGTCAAAAAGTAGAAAACAAGAAGATCAAAACGAAACCGATCGACAGCATTGTTTTTAGAATGGATGATTTCTTGCCAAACGGTAATGCAAGGGAAACATCAAGCAATGGACTTGCAGTTGTCGGTGAAAATGGTAACGCAAAAGCTGAATCTACAAACGGGATAGCGATTGCTGGAAATAATGGTACAGCACAGGGCGGTCAGTGGGGCGCATCCTTTGCCGGAGAGGAGGGGCATGCGATAGCCGGTGCTAATGCAGTTGCTTATGCGGGAAAAGGCGGTGTCGCCGAAGGAGGGGATGGGGCTGTCGCCATCGTACTGATGAACTTACACGGTAAAGAAAGAGCGAAAGTTCGCGATAATGGGATAGGGTTTTGCAGAAGAGGAGGGATTGCAGAGGTCGGTAAAAACTCCCTAGCGATTGGTTTCGATAAGACGAAGGCTTCTGCAGACAATGGCAGTTTAATCGTTCTTCGCTATACAGATTCTAATGGAATTCAACGTTTTCACATCGGAGTTGTCGGTGACGGCGATATCAAAGTCACTAAAGGACTGCAGGCCAGAACTTTTTACAAACTCGATGCGAATCATGAATTCACCAAAGTCTAAACGAGCATGCATTCTCCTTCGAAAATGAGAAAAGACAATCTCGCCACCGTTCCGGCTGTTATTTCGCTATCTGTCTCATAAGGCGAAAAATTCTGAATGTCCGTTTACAAAAATGCCTTTCAGGTGCGAATTGACCTGAAAGGCAAAATTTAGGATTAATTAATTTGAAAAAAACTTATTTCTTACGTTCGATACCACCGATCTGAACTAAATTGTCGCCTTTGATGTTGTTCTTCTCCATAACCATCTGGTTGTAGAGTTTACGCATCTGCTGCATTTCTTCAGCGGCGGTTTTTGGTCCTTCCATTTCCGGCTTGTTCGGACGTTCGAGATCGGTCGCGTTCAGAATAAGATCATGTTTGTCATTTGTCAGTGCAACTTCTTTGTCGCGCGCAAATACTTCGTGACGGCCATGTTCTTTGTACCACTGAGCAACCGTAGCATTCTGGTGCATATGCTCAATGATGTTTCTCCAACCGATACCGGTGTTGTATGCGCAGAAGGAGATCTCGCCTTCCTGTGTTCCGTAAGGAATGATGCACATTTCGGTTCTGCGGAAATCGTAATTGAAGAGATCCTGGAACCACATACCTGCGATAAACAGGAAGTTCCATGGATCCTGACGACGTTTTTCGATGTCTTCCTGCGTTCTTGAACCGTCAACTTTTCCGTAATCTTTACCGGAAAGTCCGAAAGACTTGTCAAACTTCTTAAAGATGCCGCCAAGCGTCAGACTGTTCGGTGCACCGTACGGATTGTAGTTTTTAAGAAGTGCCAATCCCATCATGATATTTGAAAACCACTTGCCGCGTGCTGTATCGGTAATGTGTTTCATATCTTCGACAAGACCCGGGATGTGCAGGAACTGCGGAACAGGAGCCATTTCCTTTGTTTCCTTGTTGATCATCACAGCCGTTCCGACACCGCAGTTCGGGTGGCAGCCGCAGGAAACTTGTCCCCAATCGGCTTCAGGACCGTGAACGAGATCCGCGAAATCCGCAAATGCACCCATCAATGAAAGCGGGAACCAATCGCGATTCGGCTCTGTGATGCCGACCTGCTTTTGAACGTCCTGCGCAAGATGCGAAAGCGTATATCGCTGCTGCAAACGGCGTTTTTCGGTGATGTGTTCGTCTCGGCCTGTAAACGAAACGGGTTGAAATGACACAAATGAGATCTTCTTCGGATTGTCCAATGCAAAACGAACGATCGTTCCAACCTGGTCATTGTTGATGCCGTTAACAAGCGTTGTTACAAGAACAATGTCAACACCGGCTTCGTGCAGATTGTTGATCGCGCGAAGTTTTACATCAAAAAGGTTTCCGACCTGACGATGCGAGTTAGCATCGTTGCCGATCCCGTCAAACTGCAAATAAACAAATCTCAGACCGGCTTCCGCAGCTTCGCGGCAGAATTCTTTTGATTTAGCAAATTCGATTCCGTTTGTCGCCGCCTGAACCGAATTGTATCCGACTTTTCGCGCGTAACGGATCGACTCGATAAAATGCGGAGAAAGTGTCGGTTCACCGCCGGAGTATTGAACTGACATTTGACGGCGCGGTTTGATCGAGATCGCATTGTCGAGGATCTCTTTCACGTCTTCCATTGAAAGTTCGTGTACAAATCCAACCTGGTTGGCGTCCATAAAACAAGGGTCGCACATCATGTTGCAGCGATTTGTAAGGTCGACGGTCAAAACGGCACCGCGGCCGTATTTGATCGTTGAAGAACCATGGTTATGAAGCTTTTCATCATTATGTGCCTGAATATCACGCCCCGGGAAGTTTGCTTCAATGTGCTCCAGGAACTTTGAATCGATCGCCATCAGGTCTTCAAAGTGGCCGTGTTTCGGGCAATCTTTGATCATCCAGATCTGACCGTCACGTTCAATAATCTCTGCCTTGATCTCGCCTACTTTATCGTTTACAAGGATCGAAACTTCTTTTTCACCGCTCAGGATCTCCTCTCGTGCTTCGATTACGCAGTTTGGACAGAGCGAATCCGTTTTTCGCGGAAAGCCCAGTGTCGGTTTTGATTTCTGCCACGACTTAAGCAGCGGTTTATCTGACCATTTTGGCGTGAAAGATTCATTCGGTTTGTACTTGTTTACCGAGCGGATCGCATTAAACGCGCCTTTCGCTACGTATGTCAGTCCCTTTTCAAAGTGTTTAATCGGTCTCATTTTCTATTCTCCAAATTTAATTAATCCTAATAAAAAGCAATTCTAAATAATTTCCCGCGTCCCGATGTTTCGCATTGGGCTGCGACTTTGCGTAAACTAAAAATCAGGAATCACAGCCCTTAACATTTATAAAGGTTCAGTACCTGACTTTGATCTGAGATTCGTTAGTTTAATGTCGAGCGCAGAAACAAGCCTCATTAAAAGCAAAAATTATGCCACTGGCGGCGTAAGAGTGAAATGTTGCAATGGTTGAACTTACCGCGAGATAAAGCTGTTTCTAAGGTAAATAGTACTGTAACGATATGACACTATCGTTAGAATATCCCGATAGAGATGTCATTGTGACACACGAAGCACGGGGTCAAAGATATGTCCTACAAGCTCAAGTTCGATATGAGTCCCGGCTTTTAAACACTAGCTTAATCAGGTTTTTCCTTATATCTTGCAAAATAATTATCATTTGGCTGCGAGTGGCTTTTTCCTTGGGGAATCTAAATCATCTACATTTTTGTTCACTATACGTTCACCTTAAGCGCTAAATTTAGCTATTACTTTAGGAATTCTCTGTAAGTAGTTCAATTTACTTAGGATATCGTGACAAAAATAGTTCTTTACATTGTTAAAAGTTTTGTGTTAAATTCTGGTCACCCTCAAGGAAGCAGTTAAGCAGTAATTCCAAGGTTTGTCTCGTAAAAGCTATTCAACGGCTGTTCTAAAGTTGAAATAGGGAGTAAAAGCAGATTAAGCAGATTTTTCAGCGATAGAATAGTGTAGAAATGACGATTCGTTTTGGGACATCGGGATGGAGATCAGTAATAGCCGATGATTTTACATTCGAAAACGTCAGACTGGTAACCGATTCAATTTGCAGCTATTTGAAAACATATTCTGATACCGGGAATCCAAAAGTAGTGATCGGCCATGATTCACGCTTTATGGGCGAGATGTTTGCTCAGGTTGCTGCTGAAATTGCACGTGACAAAGGCTTGGCAGTTCTTCTTTGTCAGGGACCGACGCCAACACCGACTATCTCGCACGCTATTCGGGCGACAAAAGCTGACGGCGGAATTAATTTTACCGCATCACACAATCCGCCCGAGTACCAAGGGATCAAGTTTTCAACTTCTGACGGCGCACCTGCACTGCCGGATATCACAAAGAAGATCGAAAACCTGATTGAGGGTAGAGCACGCAGTGATAACTCGTCAGGAGGTTCGATCGAAAGCTTTGATCCGAATCCGGATTACCTTGAGGATCTAAAAAATAAGATCCGGTTTGACGTGATTGAAAATGCGGCCGGCAAATACGCTTATGATCCGCTGTGGGGTACCGGACGCGGTTATCTTGATAAGATTCTTCGAAACAGCGGCTTGGAAGTCGAAACACTCCACGATTGGCGGGACGTAACATTTGGCGGCATGCCTCCCGAACCGGGTAAAAGCCAGCTTGCTGAATTAAGGGAGAACGTAGTTTCAAATAATCTGACACTCGGATTATCAACAGACGGAGATGGAGACCGATTCGGAATAATTGACAGCAATGGTGAATTTATAACGCCAAACCAGTTGATAGTGATTTTATCGGATTATCTGGCTGAAAGCAGGGGCTGGAAAGAAGGTATCGCCAGATCCGTTGCTACGACGCATCTTGTGGACCGGGTAGCGAAAGAACGCGGAATAGAATTATATGAGACACCGGTCGGATTCAAATTCATCGGTGAATTGATAAACAAAGACGAGATCATTCTTGGCGGTGAGGAATCTGCCGGTCTTTCAATAAAGGGTCATTATCCGGAAAAGGACGGTATTCTGGCCTGTCTGCTGGCCGCCGAAGCCGTGGCTGCACGCGGTGCAAGTTTGACCGAGCAGTTTGACGATCTGACCAAAAGGATCGGAAATCTTGAGTCCGGCAGGATCAGTGTTCGGATGACCGATGAAATTGCCGGAAGTCTGGAAGAAAAGCTTCTCAAAGAGCCTTCGGAGATCGGAGGCAGAAGGATTGAAAAAATTAACAGGGCTGACGGTGTCAAGTTTTTGTTTGCAGATGAGAGTTGGATGCTGATGCGTCCTTCCGGAACCGAGCCGGTTGTCAGAGTATACGCAGAAAGCGAAGCTAAGGAAGATTTGGAGGTGCTGCTTGAGCAAGGTCGAAAATACATACTGGAATAGATCCGACAAGTTCTTTTCAAAACCGAATCACCGGTCAAATGGAAAGAAAGGCTCGAAAAGCGCAACGCCCCAGTGGTTTGTTTTCACGGTGATCGTTTCTGTAACTCTTTTGTTATGTTTGGCAATTAACTTCCGCGCCTTTTCTGAAATGCGCGAACAGCTAACTGAGAATACGGTCCTAAATTCCGAGATCGAAAAATTGACAACTGAAACTATTGTATTGAAAGAAGAAATTAAGAACTTGAATGACGATCCGAAAACTATCGAACGTGAAGCACGCAAGATTGGAATGAGTCGTCCGAATGAAAAGATTCTTGTGCCGATTTACTAAGTAAACATGCGGAGAGCTTGTTAATCAGCACTTTTGCCCTACCCATTTAATCTGCCTTTTGCCTATCTTCTCCGCTTTGCCTACAGCTAAGCCTTCCGTCAAATTCGCGGTTTACGTTTTCCCGAACGTAAACCGCACCACTCTTTTAAATCGTATATTTATGATTGGAATTCGTATCATTTGCAGGTTCTTTGGGAGACCGTAAATGAAATCGTTACTTTTGTATTCTGGTAAGATAAACTACTGAGAATAATGCGTATGTGGTATTGGACAAAAATACTTTTCTTTATATTGGTTGGAGCAGTCGCAGTTTGGCTGCTGTGGGAATTTTTTACATTTCCAAACATTTCGAAACTTCGAACCGAAAACCCAACAACTACTTCGATGATCGAATTCCGGATTTCTGAGGCCCAGGCCGAGGGCAAAACACCTCGTAAGGTGATGATATGGCAGCCGATGGAGGCGATTTCGCCAAATCTTCAGCGTGCCGTATTAGCGGGAGAGGATGCAAGATTTTTTGATCATAATGGATTCGACTGGGAGTCGATCGAAAAAGCATGGGACGAAGGCGTTAAAGAAGCGGAGAAAGAGGCCAAAGCGGCCGGGGATTACGACCCGAATGATTGGATTCCGCGAATGCCGAGTTTCAAGAGGGGGGCGTCAACTGTGTCGCAGCAGCTCGCGAAGAATCTTTATTTGTCGGAGGACAGAAATTTTCTTCGAAAGGGAAGGGAGGCGCTTATCACATACTTTATGGAAAGAGAGCTGAGCAAAAAAAGGATCCTTGAGATCTATTTGAACGTGATCGAATGGGGCGACGGTATTTATGGTGCAGAAGCAGCGTCAAGATTTTACTTTAAGAAGTCGGCGTCAAATCTTTCGGCGTCTGAGGCGGCGTATCTTTCTGCAATGATCCCCAGTCCGTTAAACGTGTTTAATCCCAAGAAAAATCCGAAACGTGTGCGTCGGCGTCAGAACGTGATCCAAAAAGGAATGAGGTATATAAAACTGAGGTACTAGCGTCGCCGGTCAGTTCAAAAAAAATAGAGAACCAAGCGGTTCTCTATTTTTTAATTTCTAGCCTGAAGTCTGGGCTCTGGAGGAAGAAACCTTCGTGGATTTACCGGTTTGGTTTCAAGTCTGAGCTCATAATGGAGGTGCGGTCCCGTTGACCGTCCTGTCGATCCAACCAAACCGATCAATTGGCCTCTTTGTACCAAGTCCCCGGATGAAACCTCTAGCTTAGAAAGATGACCATATCTGGTAGTGAGACCATTACCGTGGTCAATCTCAACCATGCGTCCATAACCGCCAAGCCAGCCGGCATTGACTACCGTACCATTTGCAGGAGCTACTACCATATCTCCGCGGTCCCCATCTATATCCATGCCTGAGTGGAATTCGTATGAGCGTCCGCCAAACGGGTTTCTGCGAAAGCCGAACTCGTTGTTGATCTTGCCAAGATGTGCCCATATTGTTGGCAAAAACTCCGGGTTGCTCTTCGACTCTATCTCGGAAAGTCTCCGTTCTATTTCGGTTTCTTCCCCGGTCGAAGCCGTAGTCGTCAATTTATAGTCAGAGGGCCCACCGCTGTTCAACGCGTATTCGTCTGAACTCTGAGGACGGGAATAATCTATCGTATTGTTTTTGGAAATCGGTCTTACGGCCATCATGTTTTCGGTAACGACACCCGAACTTGCAGTGTTATTTGCAATGGCGCTTGTTAGACCAAAACCGCTCCCCTGAACAAACCCGTACATCCCAAACGACAGAAGTCCGATAATTAGAACTGCACTCGCAGCAGAAGTGTGGAGGATCTTTTTTGAGATCTCCAATCTGCGGATATAAATTTTTTCCTTAGTAGTGTGGGATAGAAGGAAAGTGTAATAACGATTATCTTTTCGCATAAAGCTTGGATCTGACTCCAGTATTTATTTGTTCACGTAAAGATAGTGTTCCCAAAGTTATAATGAAAACGTATGACAAAGTACAACGTACATAACCAACAAAAAAAGTATGCTGTAATTGGGATATAGAAATTAAGTACTAACTATTTTTTACGTGTAAAGGGAAACTAACACAAACCACTCATCAAATCAAGCACTTTATGCCGCCAAATCACTTTCCGATCCAGCATTTATACCGTTCCCGTGATTGGATTTATCAGCTTTCGGTTTTCTTGCTTCTTTTCAGTGAACCAACGATCAAAAGTCCAACACCAATAAGGAGCGCAACAAAAACCAACACAACTATAACCTTTATTGCCATCGTAAGGAAACTTATAAATGCAATAATCTGCTTCAACAATGTGATTACCAAAGCCAGAATTGCAAAAATGCTTCCCCATTTACCGACTGCTTTTAACGATATTGGCATAATTTATAAATCCTCTTAATCGACATTTTATCACCGAAAGCAGCCGTTAATATTAAACTATCAAAAGCAGCTTATTTCCCATAATACAAGATATAGTATCTTTATTTCCAATTTTTATTGCGGATCCGCGTTGGGTAGTCATCGGAAAGATTGAATTCGTCACCCGAAAACTCAGATTCTTTCAACGAGCCGGAATAGTAAATGGAATGGTCGTTTTTACTAAATCCGCTCAGATCTGATGACCCTCTTGACTTAAATATGTATGCCCGCAATAAATGTATCCCTAAACCAATCAGCAAAAGGGGAAGTATAAAACGCGTTAAGATCTCATTAAAATCGAATAATGTTTGAAGTACGAAAGACACTCCGATTATCGTTAAAACTATGCCCCACAATTTTGCATTTCCTGAAAATCTCTGAACCAGGACATCTTCCGCCGAATTTGGAGTTACACCCGATCTGATCATCTGCGCCGTCCTCCAGGAATCCAACGCTGCATACAACCACATACCTATGAAACCGAGAACGAAAATCGCCATTCCTCCCGAAATGATCGCCATTTGAAAGAGTCCGATGAAAACAAGAAAGTGGATCAGTGCTTTTGACGTCTGTCCGTTATATGCCGCTCCGAGTCCCGGACAAAGCAGTGATAGGATCGTGGCTATGAACGGGGATGTTTGTTTCCTAACGATCGGAACATAGGCCAAAGACTGTTTATTTCTCAATAGTTCAACACCTTCGACTATACAATCCTGGCAATAGGGAAATCCTTTAATACGGTGGTCGCAGGACGGACATAATGGTTTTCCACAACCATTACAATTGACGCCCGCGACATTTTCGATGTGATATGCACAATTCATTTACTTATTGCTGTCCTTAATAAAGGTTCCTTCATTTGGTTTCTCTTCACTGTTTGCGGGCGCTTTTTTTGTTCCGCCAAGCACCAGATCTGTCCCTTGCTTATACGTTTGTCCGGCCATTTCAAAACTCTTTTGATACATTCCGCTGATCGATCCGTTTACCGACCCGGTTTGACTAAAGACAAGAAACGCAAAAACAAGCATCATTACAACCGGAGCAAACTGTGGTACCGATACCGGAAAACTGAATTCCCTGAGCCACTCTACGGTTTGCGCGGTCCACGAAGGCTTAATTGGCTGGGCTTTCAGTGAGCCGACTGTTGCCTGCATGATTCGGTTGTGGAGCCCTTCAGGGACCACAAATTCTTCCATCTTATAGGTGTAACAGGCGGCTATTGAACGTACGACCTCTCCGGGAAGATCGGTACACTGTTCACAAAGAACTGCATGGCGCTCCCACTTGTGAAAATTCGATGCGGACAAAAATCCGTCCAGATAATCCGTCAGATGGGTTTCAAACTCATCGCAGCTCATTGCTGTTTGAGGCATGGTTGCCGATAGTACACGCGCTTCCAGTTTCGTCAGCGGTGCTGCCGGAGTGGTAATTTCATGACAAATTTCAAGTGCATCTCTTACTTCGTTTAATAGACTATGGCAAAGCGGACACTTCAGCGCGTGCGCGGCAACGAGCTTATGCCTTGCCGCGTCAAGATTTTTTTCCAGATAATCGCTCAGGAGCTCTTCAAACTCCGAACATCCTAGAATCTCTTTATTTTGATAGTTCATAACTAACCAACCCGCCTATTTTCACGCTTTTTCGAAATCTCTGAGGAACAAAATATCGGTCATAATTTCTTGTATAGTTTTCCTGCAACAATCAGATCTCAACAACACGCATTCGTCGCAGTATTTTTGCCAATTCGATCCTTCCGCGATTTATCCGCGATTTGACCGTTCCTTCGGGTATATTCAATACATCAACGATCTCTTTGTAAGTCATCTCTTCAATATCGCGAAGAATCACGCATGTTCGAAGATCTTCAGGTAATTTATCGATACCTTCCTGTACCTGGTTGCAAAGCTCTCGTCTTTCGACATCACGCTGAGCGGAAGTTCCGACTGCCCGCAGGTGAAAGCTATGCTTATCGACCGTATCGGCCATTGAGTTTTGCGGATTACGCTGTCGCTTCCGGTAATCATCAATTATTAAATTCCGCGACAGACGCATCAGCCAATTCGATAAGTTGCCCTGATTAGCGTCATACTGCTCAAGCGTGTTGTAGATCCTGACAAAAACTTCCTGAGTCAAATCCTCGGCCGCTGAAACATTCGAAGTGAAACGATACGCGAGATTAAATATCCGACGCGAAAATGTCGAAACGATTTCTTCCCATGCCGCACCATCACCTTTCCGGCAACGTCGCACCAGCTCGGCACCATTGTCTTTTACCCCTACTTCCAACGCCTCCAAATTTTTTTCTCCAAAAAACGATCGCTTCTTTTTCAAAGCAACAAAGCGATGTGTCTGCCTTGTTAGTGATGTTTTACGAACACCAAAATGAAAAGTTCCAACTACATCCGGACAAGCCGTAAGTTTTTTAAGATAACACAGCATTGAAGTCAGCCGATAAAGTGCGGTATCTTCTCGTATCGGAGTGACGACTTCATTCTTCGCTAAATTTTTAGTAATACACAAAAAAACCGGCAGAGAACTAATTTGCGAAAGCACCTTAAATTTATCCTTTTGATCCTGATCGCCGTTTCGATCTTCTGGTTCTTCGGACGAGACCTGGATCTCAACCTCGTTGCGCAAAGCCTTGGCAAAGCAAAGGCGGTATATATAATTTCCGCCGTTTTGATCATTTGTGCCGGGTATCTTCTGCGCGCGAAAAGGTGGCAGGTACTTCTTGAACCGATTACCGAAACCTCGCTTAAAGAACTTTTTGCGACAACGGCAGTCGGTTTTACAGCTGTTTTTCTGATCGGAAGGGCCGGAGAAATAGTTCGTCCGATGTGGCTTCCGATGCGCGACAAGCGCGTGCGGCCTTCTGCGGCCTTGGTTACGCTCGGGATCGAACGAGTGTTTGACCTGGCTTCGCTGATCTGCTTCTTTTCGTTAAATCTCTTGTGGTTTGAAGCGCCTGCCGGGCGGGAAAAGGAGTTGGCGTATATTAAAACCGTCGGTTACATTCTTCTTGGCGGTACATTTGCAGGGATTCTGGCGCTGTATGTTTACCAGCGGGTTTCGCCGGGTGTGATCTCCCGGGTTGAACGGGTAACTTCTCATAAGTTCATCCCGGATAAAATTGCCAGGATCATTGTCAGCATCTTTAAACAGCTGGCAAAATCCTTGGAAATCCTCCGAGATTGGCGCGAGATAGTTTCGGTTACATTTTGGACCGTTCTGTTATGGCTGGCGATCGCGCTGCCCACCTGGCTGGTGCTTCTTGCGTTTGATCTTCCGCTGGATTTCAGTGACGCGCTTTTCATAGTGGGATGGGCAGCAATCGGATCAGTTGTGCCGACTCCGGGAGGCGCTGCCGGTGCGTTTCATGCGGCAACCGCCGGCGGACTGATTTTTATGAATGTAGCTCAGGAGCAAGCTGCAGCAGTTTCTATCGCAATGCATCTCGTATATTTCGCTCCAGCCGTAATTTTTGGTTTATACTATTTTGTGCACGGTGATATTAGTTATTCACGATTCAAAAACTTATTGTCATCTGATCTGACAGTTGATCCGGCGGATTCCGCTTCCGGCAGATGAGAGGCCGAAGCAGCCGGGTAAAATTCGGATTCTACTGATTCAAACAAGAACTTAAGGAAATTATGCGTTGTCCATTTTGTGGCGTACTTGAAGATAAGGTTGTAGATTCCCGTGAGGCAAAAGACGGAGATTCAATTCGCCGGCGGCGTGAATGTCTTGGTTGTTCGAGAAGGTTTACGTCATACGAGCGGATCGACGAAATTCCGTATATGGTCGTAAAAAAGGACGGAAGACGTGAAAAGTTTGAACGCAATAAGATCACGTCGGGTTTGCTCCGTTCGATCGAAAAGCGGCCGATATCTCTTAACCAACTTGATGAGATCGTCGACAAAGTTGAGAAATATGTTCAGGATTCGCCCGACCGCGAACGCTTAACAAGTGAGGTCGGGAAGATCATAATGAAAGAATTGAAAAAACTGGATAAAGTTGCGTATGTCAGATTCGCTTCGGTGTACTTAGAATTTGAAGACGTTTCAGAATTCATGGACGAATTGAAGTACTTGGTCCGGTCGAGAACTTCGGAAAAACCGACAAAATCTTCCAAGAAAAAGAGTAAATGATCTGAAAATGAGCAGACCTCGTACCAGTTTAATTCCCGCGCCCCGCGTTAAGTTTGAAGCCGCCGAACTTCGAAAAATCCAGCAGCGTGTTGAAAAGTTATTTTCGGTCCTTGAAGAATCTCTGGAATTTGAAGGCACTAAGGCGTGCGGCACATTCACGCCTTCTATCGATCTCTGTGAAACTGAAGAAGCGATCTGCATCGCGATCGATATGCCCGGAATTGAACCGGAAGATATCGAACTGACGGTGACTTCGAAGGATATCTGTATTCGCGGAGAGAAACGCCACGGTACAACTACTAGCAAGGCGACCTCATACATTTGCTGCGAGCGTCAATTCGGAAAATTTCAGCGGCATATAAATTTACGCTGGGCAATAAATATAAATGAAACAACTGCCGAGCTTGTAAATGGAACGCTCCGTGTTTTAATGCCAAAGCTTATTGACCGGCGGCGGCGTTCGATAAAGATCCCGATCAACATCAGCAGTTGAACAGCCGCTCTGATTACGATTTTCGCCGTCTGCCTCGATTTCAAAACGTTCGCCAGTTTCTACTTACATAAATCGATGTTGTTGGACTCGGTTCCGGACCCGAATCCATGCGATTACTTTACTCTTTTCTTACTCTAATACGTCTTTGCCCTTTGGGATTTTTTTAATTAACATTATTTAGCTTATGGATGAATTAGGTGATTTTACTGAACAATTGGGTGAAGCAGACGTCAGCGAAACGCTGATGCAGATACCGTCGAACCTGCCGGTTTTGCCTCTGCGGGATATTGTAATCTACCCGTTTATGATCGTGCCGCTTTTTGTATCGCGCGATAAATCTATTCGTGCGGTCGATGAGGCACTTAGCCAGAATCGAATGATCCTTCTCGTTTCTCAAAAAGATCTTGATAAAGAAGATCCGACACAGAAAGATCTCTACGAAGTAGGTACAGTGGCGGTCATAATGAGAATGCTGAAACTGCCGGATGGGCGGATCCGGATCCTGACGCAGGGGCTTTCTCGTGCTCATGTGGACAAGGTTCAAACCGATAAAGAATTTGTAACGAGCGAACTCACTCCGATTACTGAGCCGACGACACCCGTCGATTCACTGGAAGTTGAAGCTCTTGTCAGAAATGTCCGTGATTCGATGGAAAAGGCGGCGGGACTCGGAAAAAATATCTCGCCCGAAGTTTTGGCAATAATTTCGAATCTTGAAGATGCTGGACGTCTCGCCGATCTGTCCGCGTCAAATCTTGAATTGCGGGTAGAAGACGGGCAAAGCGTCCTTGATATTACCGAACCGATCGGGCGGCTTAGACGTGTAAATGAGCTCCTAAATAAAGAGATAGACGTTTTGACGGTTCAACAGGAGATCAATACTCAGGCACGTGCAGATATCGATCGCTCTCAACGCGAGTATTTTCTCCGGCAACAGCTTAAGGCGATCCAGTCAGAGCTCGGTGACGGAAACGAGCTAACTGAAGAAATAGAACTTTACCGCGAAAAAGTCAGGGAAGCACGGATGCCTGAAAAGGCCGAAGAAGAGACTTTACGGCAACTCAAAAAGCTTGAAAGAATGCATCCCGATACAGCCGAGACCGCTACCTTGAGAAATTGGCTCGATATTATGACGAGTCTGCCGTGGTCAAAAAACTCAAAAGACAATCTAAACTTAAAGAAAGCTCAGGACATTCTCGATGAGGATCACTACGGACTCGAGCGCGTAAAGGAACGGATCATTGAAGCGCTCGCCGTGCGGAAATTGAAGGAAAAGCCAAAGGGATCGATCTTATGCCTCGTCGGACCTCCCGGTGTCGGAAAAACCTCGCTTGGAAGATCTGTCGCCCGCGCGCTCAACCGAAAGTTTGTGCGGCTTTCGCTCGGCGGTCTCCATGATGAAGCTGAAATTCGCGGTCATCGCCGAACCTATGTCGGTGCGATGCCGGGAAGGATCATTCAGGCGATCCAGCAGGCGGAGACGAATAATCCGCTGATAATGCTCGACGAGATCGATAAGGTCGGCGCAGATTTTCGCGGCGATCCGTCTTCGGCACTCCTTGAAGTTCTGGATCCGGAGCAAAACAATGCATTTCGGGATAATTACTTAAACCTGACGTACGACCTTTCGAACGTTATGTTTATGACGACCGCAAATGTTCTGGACACGATCCAGCCCGCGTTGCTTGATCGAATGGAGGTGATCCAACTCACGGGTTATACCGAAGAAGAAAAATTGGAGATCGCAAAGCGGCATCTTGTTCCTAAACAGATCGAAGAGAACGGACTTGAATCAAAAGATATAAAGTTTGCGGACACGGCACTTATCACGATGATCGGTCAGTACACTCTTGAGGCAGGTTTGAGACATTTGGAACGTGAGATAGGGAAGGTTTGCCGCAAGGTCGCCCGCAAAAAGGCGGTCAAAGGAAAGCGCTTTGAAACGGTAAGGGTAAATAAAACAAATATTGGCGAATTCCTGCGCACCCCGAAAGTATTTCCTGAAGTTGCGCTAAAGAAAAATCAGGTCGGCATTGTTACCGGATTGGCGTGGACCGCGGTTGGCGGCGCGATCCTTTTCGTCGAGGCGATCAAAACAAAGGGAAAAGGGAAGCTGGTGCTTACCGGCCAACTGGGAGAGGTAATGCAGGAATCGGCACACGCTGCCTTTTCGTTTGCCAAAGCGAATGCAAAGGATTTTGGCATTGATATCGACGATTTTGAGAATTACGACATACATGTTCATTTGCCTGAAGGAGCGATTCAGAAAGACGGACCGTCAGCAGGGATCACCATGGCAACCGCGCTAATCTCGATTCTCTCAAATCGACCGGTAAGAAAAGACGTAGCAATGACGGGTGAGATCACGCTGCGGGGCAACGTGCTCCCGATCGGAGGAGTCAAAGAAAAACTTCTCGCGGCACGAAGAGCAAAGATCAAAACGGTGATTTTACCCGCTCAAAATGAAAGGAATTTGGAGGATCTGCCTCGGGAAATTGCCCGCGATTTGAACTTTATATTTGTTGACAATGTTCGGGCAGTGCTAAAAGAGGCACTTATTGGAGAAGTTTCGTCGAAAAAGCGCAAGTAAGAGTGATCCGCCCCGTTCCCAAAACAGCGATTTGGAGTTGATTTTACGGGGAATATAATTTTGACAGTGTTTTTTGAGCGTGATACATTTTAGGATGGTCGTTTCAATACCAAAACAGATAATTTCGGAACTTTTGG
>JAWKHO010000012.1:0-122063 GCA_041394785.1 Pyrinomonadaceae bacterium
AAAATATTAAATCAATTGGTTGCGCTAAACGCGGATTGGAAGTAGTTTTTTAGCAGAATAGTATTAAGCAACTAAATTATTTTGTTCTCTTTTTGTCCCGTCGTCATTAATGATACCCAAGACCGGGCTAATATGGTCAATAAATGAAGGCGTCCAGGAATAACGCCAACTACGATGAATAAAACAGATGTTTTAAATATTTTCTCAGCTGAATACGCCAAGGAGTATAACGATCGATTTCTGTTGGAGCCATTATCCAAGGTGAATTCTGATTTTGAACTCTCCGTTCTAAAAGAATTGCTCTCACCTCAAACAAAATGGCTCGATGTCGGCTGCGGGACGGGTTATTTCTTAAGTCAGTTTCCTGATATAAAACGCGCCGGCCTCGATATTTCGCCATTTATGCTGGAAGAAGCAAAACGAGCCAACCCGAATGCAATATTCTTTAAGGAAGGAGATTGCAGAAAAGAATATCCGGAATGGAACGCGGAATGGAATTTGGTTAGCTGTATGTGGCTGCCGTACACTTATTTCGATTCATTCTCTGAATTTGAAACGTTAACGACTAATATGATTAATTGGCTAAGTGACGGAGGAGACCTTCTTTTACCGGTGATGGATATTGAAGACTTCCGATTTGGCCAACTTGTAACATTTGAAGAGATTGTAGATAAGATTTATCCGGGGAAGATCCAGATAAACGGCTTTATCTGGTCATGGATCGAAGAAGAGACAAAGAAAAAGCATGATTGTATGATCGCTCCGCACGTAGAACATGTAATTGGATTGATGACGCCTTTTTTTGAAACTGTTGAATTGATAAGATACCCTCCTTTCCAAGAAGGGTGGGTTTCAAGAAAAGCAGTGTTAGCGAGATCAAAAACCAGTAATACGGGTAATGGTCAAGCAGAAGTTATTCGTCATCCAATTCCCCCGCCTTTCCACCAAGATTTAAATTCTAAAGACTTAACGACTGAGCCAGACGCTGCAACCTCGGTACCCGCAATTTTGGAACCCAACATGTCCGACCTAACTTTAAGTAATAGGCAGCTTGTTGGCGAACTGTTTAGGCGTCTAAAATCAGGGCATTTATTTCGCTCGGTATTAAGAAAAATATTTAACAGATAGACTGCTAACTACATCAATTATGAATTCTTCTAACTCTAATGAACCCGTCTATAGTGAAAAATACGCAGAACGCTACGATGATATATGGATCAATAATGAAATTTGGAAGCCTGAAACTAAACAGCATATTGAGACCTTACGTTCGCTATTAAAGGAAAATACAAAATGGCTTGATGCCGGTTGCGGCACCGGCTATTTCCTCAGTTGTTTTCCTAAGATTGAGCGTACCGGATTCGACAAGTCTGAACCGATGTTAAATCAGGCACGCAAAGCCAACCCGGATATTGAACTTAAAAAAATAGATTTAAGAAAAAGAGTAGATGAATGGGAAGGGAAGTGGGATTTGGTTTCGTGTACGGGTCAACCTTGGACATATCTTCCGCTCCTAAGCGATATATATACCGCAGTACGTAACCTGGCAGCATATACTAATAACGACGGAAAACTCTTTCTTACCTTTTTCGATATTTCGGACTTTACGGAAAATCACCTTCCGCAGTTCAATACGCCTGCGGCGATTCCTGAATCTCAGTTTTTTGTAAACGGTATTATCTGGAGCCTAAACGAAAATGGCACAGAACACAAAGACATGGTCCTTCCAAACATTGATCAATGGATTCGGTGGTTTTCGGAATTTTTTATGCAGATTGAAATACTTCATTGGGAGCGTCTGCCGCATTTGCGCATATCACATCGTAGTTTTCTATGCAGCATAAAACGCAAGCCGGGAAATACAGAACCTTCAAAAATAATAGAGCATCCAGTGCCGAAATAATGTGCAGTATTTTCGAGGTTCTCTAATATGATGAATTTGGATAATCAAAATAATTCATCGGCGATTATTCACAAATTTACAGGCAGAATACCTGAACTTGACGGACTACGCGGATTGGCAGTGGTTTTCATACTCATTTATCACTTTGTAGAATGGGCAAAATATGACGGAGATAATTCACTAATTCATTTCTTGTTTTCCGCAAGTCGTTTGGGTGCAACTGGCGTCGACATGTTTTTTGTTTTATCCGGATTTCTTATATGCGGCATTCTACTTGATCATCGGGATTCCAAAAATTACTTTAAGGTCTTTTATATTCGGCGAACACTCAGATTGTTTCCACTATACTACGCTCTTCTGATCCTATTTTGTTTACTAGTCTTCGCAAGAACCTTCGGCATTATGGATTTGCCTGATTGGATATTTACTTTCAAATATCCCATTTGGTCCTACTTTACATACACTCAAAATCTATTCTTTTCATACTATAACTCTTTCGGAGCTCCCCCTTTAGCGCCAACTTGGTCACTCGCAGTTGAAGAACAATTTTATCTGATACTACCCTTGATAGTTCGATTTTTTCCACGAAGATATCTCGTACCGCTATTTTTCGCGATCATTATAAGCTGTTTATTTTTTCGCATCGTTATTTCTAATTTTGACCCGACAAATGTACTTGCGCTTCACATGCTAACAATTACAAGAACTGACTCACTTTTGATGGGGGCGTTAACTGCGATCGCAGTTCGTTCAAGCAGTGCTTCGGATTTTATTGTAAGACATCGAAGAAAACTCAAATTCTTGTTTCCGTTGCTCGTTGGACTTCTTTTTGTTCTCATGTTCTATTATTTCGCATCGCTGAAAATTGTCTTCTATTTAATCGTCGCTTTATTTTACACCGCCTTAATGATTTTTATTTTAGTGGCACGAGAAGAAGGTGTGGTCAGACATTTCTTCCGAAACCGGGTTTTAATAGAGTTAGGTGCTATATCGTATTTTATTTACCTCACCCATATGTTTGTCTTGAATTCGATTCATTGGTTTCTTGGGATCAATGGAAAAATCGAATTCGGTCTGATGTGGTTTTTTTTAATAAGCATTGTTTCTCTAATTTGTTTTTCATTTGCAAAACTATCCCAATACTTTTTTGAGGCGCCAATGATTAAGTTTGGTCATGCTTTTAGGTATCAGTAGCAAAGAAGGATCCGGGAGTTTTTACGATTGGACCTTTTGAAAAAATGTCGAAACCTACAAAAGAGCCACTGCGTTGAAGCTTCTATTCACCTTTCGATTTGGTTATGAGGATTTTATATTTTTGAAAGATCACTCAGGGATTTGCACCTGGCTTTTAGCAATAAGAGTTTCCAATTTTTCAGCAAAATCCCTCACGGGATCATCGGCAGTAACCTTACGGATCTCCCGAGCTGCTATCGTTCCGATCTTTTCCCACTCGTTCCGTCTCTGCCAGGCTCTTTCCAGTACTTCATCGACGCTTTTTTCATTGGCGCTTTCAGCAATAAAGCCCGTCACGTTATCTTCTATGATATCGGTGTGACCGCCGACATCGGTAACGATCGGCACCCTTCCGCACATCATCGCCTCAATAGTGACAAGCGGCAGACCTTCATT
The DNA here is from genome assembly GCA_041394785.1 of Pyrinomonadaceae bacterium. Taxonomy (GTDB): domain Bacteria; phylum Acidobacteriota; class Blastocatellia; order Pyrinomonadales; family Pyrinomonadaceae; genus Aridibacter. The sequence goes on from JAWKHO010000012.1 coordinate 3,533, forward strand.
TCTTGAGGGAAGGATCAGCGCCTGATTTTCCTTCCAGATCGATCTGACGTCCGGAACGTGTCCTTTAAAATGAACATTCTTAAGATCAAAATAATTTACCAGATCTCTCAGGGCTTTTTCATTTGCTCCCTTACCGTAAAACGAAAGTTCGATATTTCGCGCGCGCCATTTATCCTGTGCCAAAACGGCGAGCAGGAGGTCCTGGCCTTTATCCAGTAAATAATATCTGCCGGGACATGCAATGCGAAAGACATCATCTTCCGGAAAGTCCCACGGAAGCGGCTCATCGATCTTTATCGAGATCGGATTTTGCATCACTTCAGCATTATCCATTTTAATGCCAAACTGCCGCTGCGTGATCTCGATGTTGTTTTGGCAGGTGAAATAGTTTCCGGAGGAATTTTTCCAGATCTTTTTTGCGATCTTTCTGGTCCAGTCGATCGGGTATGAATATTCGATCGCCTTTTGCGAAATTATTACGTAAGGAATTCTCGTAAGGCGGCAGTGTTCAACATACGGAAGCGCGTCGTAATTTACCCCCTGGGAAATTATGAACAAAGCCGGGCGTAAGCTTTTTACCCTTTTTGCTATAAATCTCTTCTGATAATGCGGAAGAGTTCGTTTCGCATGGTACGTCAAAAAGCGATTCCAAACCCGCCGGGAAAGACTCGGCAGATAATCATTGAGATCCGTAAGTTCGCATCCGAGTTCAATAAGCTTCTTAATTTGAGGGTTGGTGCGATCAACTGCCAGCTTAAAAACATGAATCTTGTAGCCCTTCTGAGCAAGCAGCTCAGCTGTCTGCGCCCATAGATATTCACTGCCGCCCCAGTATTCCGTGCAGGAAGTGAAAATTACGATATTTTTTGAGATCGTGGGGGTTGTATCCGTCATTTATGATCAAGTTGAGATTTATTGGGTGCAATCTGATCGCTTTGATTTCAGTTTGCTTTTGATTCCGATCTCGTGAAAATGTTTCTTAGACTACAAATTCGCGATAAATCGTGTGCTATTCAGCGTTTCGATGCGGGACCCTTTTACTTTTGTATTTATAAGAAAAGAGAATATACCACATCTCAGGGAAATTTGTTATCCGGTAGCCCTATGTTTGCCGACCCGCCTTTTCGTTTGCGTTAACACAATGGACGCGATAAATTAACACGAATTATCGGAGCCGCACTGGAATTTCTATATGGTAAATGTACTGATCGTCGGACACGGGTTTATCGGACGAAATCTGGCAGGATTGTTAGCCAGTGAAAACGAAACTTCAGTGACAGTTTTAGACAGGTCTGAAATTCAACCGAAGCTGGCGGGAGTCTCCTACCTTCCCGGAGATTTTAGCAGCAGAGAGATCCTCAAAGAGGCGCTGCGTGAAAAGGACCTTGTTTATCACTTCGTATCACATACGATCCCTTCTTCCAGCTGGGATTCTCCGCAAATCGAGATCGAAAAAAATTTACTGCCATCGCTGCAATTGATCGAACTGGCTGCTGAAGCAAATGTTAAAAAGATCGCTTTTGCCTCAAGCGGCGGCACGATCTACGGTTTTCAACAAGGCAGTTTGACCGAAGAATCACGCACCGAACCGTATTCTCCATACGGGATCATAAAAAGAACTATCGAGAGTTTTTTGGAATATATCAGAGTAAAGGAAGGTGTGAATTATGACATTTACAGAATTTCAAACGTCTATGGAGAAGGTCAAAATATCGATAAGGGTCTTGGTTTATAAACACAACCCTCGAAAGTATTGTTCGGGGTCAGCCGATCACTATCTATGGTGACGGTGAAAATGTTAGAGATTACATTTATGTCAAAGACGTAGCAAAACTTCTGACTTTAAGTACCAAAAAAGATCTTCACGATTCCGATATTTATAATGTCAGTTCTAATCAGCAGATCGTTTAAATAATTGATAAAGCTCTTAAAGATATTACCGGCATTCACTTTGACGTTGAATATTTGCCAGCGCGATTGAGTGATAATAGAAGGGTCGATCTTAACAATGCAAAAATAATGGAATTATTCCCGAAATATGTTCAATGTTCTTGAGCGAAGGAATTGAGAAACGTACTATTGCTTGGAATCGAAAGCAGCGCTAAAGGAATCAGTATAGTTAGAGCGGGTACTGATTTATTTACGGTTTTTCGAAGGGAGCAGCGATATCGTTTTCATGTGCTACTGTGATATCGAATGATAGTAGAGCGATTATGGCGTAGAGAAGATTCAACCGAGCTATTTGTGCGAGGAATGTATATGACTAGCCCTAATACATTTACTCAGCAGTACCTTAATATTTTTCGAACGAATTTGCGCCAAAAGTACGCGCACTTGGCCAGTATTTTTGGAATAATCGTTTTAAATAGAGCCGATTTTTCCATGAATGAAAATATGCCTTTTCGCCGTATTTACTGATGGATTGCTTCTAATTCGCGAAACTTTACCGCGACGCAGGGTCAGAGGTCGCATCTTTCGATGATTTACAGTAGAAGGCAATAATCTCACATGAAACATCTCTCTTAATACGAAGGTTTTCACGCCTAGATCCAATCCGAATTCAACCAACTCTTCAATATGATCAATGTTTGCTTCGTTGATAGTTGCAATAATTGCAGTTTTACTTCGGGGAGGTTCTTCCTAAACTCATACAGATTATCTATAATTCGTTGGATATCAGCTCCGCCTCGTAATATCTTAAAAATCTCAGGGTTAATAGTGTCAATCGAAACAGAGAGCTCGGTAAGCCCTGCTTCGCTTCCATCAACTTTGAATGATCGTCTGTGAAGAAGCAGCCCGTTAGTTTGCAGTTGAAACTCAGATCTCGGACGAGCCTTAGAGTGTCCGATGAGTGAAGCGAATTGCGTTAGGCGCTTATCAACGGTCGGTTCCATTCCACATCCGATCTGGAAATTTTCAACTTCAACCACATTGTTTTCCAAGAATTTTCCCAACTTTTCCGGATCCAATAAATCTCTGAACGTGAATTATGACAGTAAACGCATTTCAGGTTGCAGTTATCATTGATGTCCAAACGAATCCATTCGTACGTTGCAGGTTTGAGGCGCAACATGTAATCGATGGTGCTAGGACCGACTTGCAGCGACATTGTGGTGGTTTTCATAGACTTATTAGTTTCTGTTTTGCAAGAAAAGTTGGGATGACATTTATACGATTCACGACTTCTGTATCTACAGGAAGCTGCGAATACAAAACCCCAACCGAGCTCAAATCGTCACGAATATACCATTACTAGTTTGTAATTAATAATCTTTTTAACCTGAAAATAAGCACTCGTACATTATCGCACCAATGTTTGAGCTGTGCTTATTCATCCTAAATTAAATGGGTGAAACTTGAATTTTTATCAAAACGACTCCCATTTATTACGCCTCAATCGCGATTACATAAATTTGGATTCAAGTTCGTAATAGAGAATTTTGTTAGTATCGAAAGTTGTGGAACAGATTGTTAAAATAGCGTATCCTATTCCACAACTTTCGATACTAACTCGGAATGTCTCTAAATTTCCTTTTTGTGGCATTTAAGTTCTCCTCGGAGGTGGTTCGAAAAACCTTGATCGATTATGGTCACATATTCAAATATGAAAAAGCATAATCAGAGTTTCTTAAAAGAAGTATCCCGCCGGATTAGATCATAGAGTGATCTTGTTTTCCGTTACCTTTTTTGTAATCGTGCTCGCCTTTGAGCGCCTGTTTTTTAAGACCAATTATCGGTCATTCATTCTCGATCTTTTGTTTTTGGATCTTTGGTTTGGTATATCGGCGGTGATAATTATTGTATTTTCACTTTTCTGTTTTTACGTCTTTTGCTACATATCATTGGCTTCACACTGGGTCTATAAGATTCTCTATTTTTTTCTGTTCCTGCTCGTCATTAATTTTGAATATGGTTATCAAAACGCATTCGGACGTTTCTCACAGCAAACGGACATCCAAATTGGTGTTGTCACGACCTTGGAACAAAGAATTTATGCAATAACATCATTTTATGATCCGTGGGCAATTCTGCCGGTAGCAATATTCTTATTGTTCTTGATATTTGTGAAACGCAGGACGAAACAACTGACATATTATGGATTGATCATAAATCTAAGTTTGTTTCTCGTGTTTTCTTTAATGACTTTTCGGATTGATCGATATACGCCGCTGTATAATCTTCCGACGGTTTCTTTTTCGGCTTTTCCCCGCACCGGTTTTTCATACCTATTCAATCGCGCGTTTACATACCGCGGAAAGAGACAGAAAGTAGAAACTCCCCAAAAGATGGGATCCGAACGTCCGGCAAACAATATAGTTTTTGTTGTCGCTGAATCTCTCCGAGGCGATCATCTGAGTCTCAACGGCTACGAACGAAAAACAACACCATTTCTGGATGATCTGTCAGAACGGGGGTTGATCCACAATTGGGGGATCGCAGTCTCAAATTCTACCTGCAGCATAGTTTCACACGACATGCTGCTTACCGGATTCCGGCCTGACGAACTTCCGGATCGTGACGAGAGCTTAAAAAAAGTGCCGCTGATCTTTCAGTATGCAAAAGCGATGGGATACAAGACCTTCTACATGGATGCGCAGATGGATTCGATCTGGGGAGAAATGGAAGGAGACGGTATTTCCTATGTAGATGAAAGATATAATTCGTCCTTTTTCTACAGGAAAGTAAAGAACGGACGCGATATAGATTTCGAAATTGCAAAGTCGATAGACCGGATAACTTCCTCATCATCGGGCAATTTTATTTTTGTATTTAAACGGGGAGTTCATTTTCCATACAAAAATTCTTTTCCGGAGGAAGCCGCCGTGTGGAAGCCGAGCTTTGACGGTTCTCCGGTTGATGCCTCGCCCGAAGAGCAAGCTGCGGTTATTAATTCCTATGACAACGGGATCAGATACAATCTCGAAGGTTTCTTTAAGAACCTGACCCGGGACTACAATAATCTGCCAAACAATACGGTCTATATTTACACCGGTGATCATGGTCAGACGCTTGGAGATTATGGTGTGAATTATCCGCACTGCGGTGTGACAAAAAGTGAAGCGATCGTCCCGCTTTTTATTATCGGGAATTTACAAGGCGAAGTTGATACCAAATTCAAGGCATCTCACGAAAACATCTTTGCCACCATCCTCGATCTGATGAAGTATCCCGATGATTTGAGAAAGCGCAACTACGCAATTTCTCTTCTCAAGGCTAAAGAATCCGACTCTAAACCAAGACATTATGCAAGCTCGGGAAGGTCAACTCTCGGTGAACACATCCCCTCGGGAAAGCTCAAGTTTGATTGACGCGGGAATTTTGGCATCACCACCCTTTTCTCATTTGAGAAAGCGACAGATTTTTCGTGGTATCATTGCTAAAATACAATTGGACTTAAACTTACAACTTTGTAATGATTGGCGAACGGGAAAGACGTAATACGTGATTCGCTCTTTCGTGATTCGCTTTTGGGAATAAGAACATTTAAATGACTGCTGAGAATTTACTTGGTTTTGAGAACATACCGCAGACGATACCTCATTTTTGTTTGGAGTCGTTTCGGCGCCACAACAAGTTTGATGCGCTGAACCATCGGGTAAAAGAGGCCTGGGAACATCTTTCGGGCGAGGCGGTGATCGAGAAGATAAAGCACATCGCGCTCGGGCTTTCGGCGATGGGAGTGAAGGCGGGCGATCGTGTGGCGATCATTTCTGAAAACCGTCCGGAATGGTCACTTACGGATCTTGCAATTCTTTCTCTCCGCGCGGTAAACGTTCCGATCTATACTACGCAGGCCGTTGAGCAGATCAGATATATCCTGGAAGATTCGGGCGCGAAGATGCTTTTTATCTCGGGTGCAAAACTTTTAAAGCATGCCGAAAATGCGCTTCAGAGTGTGGAGCGTCTTGAAAAACTTATCTTTTTTGACGAAGATGCGGTTCCCGAAAACGACAATCGGGCGATGTCTCTAGAAGGCGTGATCGAACGCGGGAAAGAGCTTGAAAAGATCGATTCGAAGATCTTTGAAGATCAGCTGGCAAAGATCGAGCCAACGGATCTTGCGACGATAATTTACACATCTGGAACTACCGGCGAACCGAAGGGCGCGATGCTCACCCATGAGAATTTTACGTCTGACATAATCGCGATCTCCGGCGGACTGCCGATCAGGAGTACAGACCGTTCTCTTTCTGTACTTCCTCTCTCGCATATTTTTGAAAGAACTGTATTTTACGTGCTTTGTTCAAACGGCGTCGCGATCCATTACTGTGATTCTTTTGATAAGCTGGCGGCGTCTCTTGCGGAAGTTAAGCCGACAATAATGACAGCCGTTCCTCGTCTTTTCGAACAGGTTTATCACAAGATCGTTAAGAAAGGGAAAACGGCGGGCGGCGTAAAAACAAAACTTTTTAACTGGGCGCTTGATGTCGGACAGGCATATTGGGATAAGAAAGAAAAACGGAAAATGGTGCCGCCGGGATTGGCTGCAAAACACGCGCTCGCAAGCAAGCTTGTATTTTCAAAATGGCGTGAGGGAGTCGGCGGAAGCATCAGGTTCTTTGTCTCGGGCGGTGCGCCGCTTTCAAAGAAACTCTCATACGCATTCTGGGCCGCCGGAATTCCGATCCTTCAGGGGTACGGAATGACGGAAGCCTGTATCGTCTGCGCAAACCGTCCGGACAACAGCAAGGTCGCATCGATCGGCGTACCGTTTGAAGGTATTGAAATAAAGATCGCCGAATCAGACGGCGAACTGCTGATCCGCGGTCCGGTCGTGATGCAGCAGTATTACAACAAGCCCGAGGAAACGGAAAAGGCGCTTGATAAAGAGGGCTGGTATCACACCGGAGATATCGGATATAAAGACGAAGACGGACATTTTTATATCACTGACCGCAAGAAAGATCTTTTCAAATTATCAAACGGTAAATATGTAGCGCCGCAGCAGGTGGAGAGTCTGCTCAAGCAGAGTCCATTGATCGCGCAGCCGGTTGTTGTCGGAAGCGGGAGAAAACAGGTCGGCGCATTGATCGTGCCGGATTGGGAAACGGTAAGGCAGGTGATCAAAGACGAAAAGATCGACGCCAAAGGCACGCGCGAAGAATTGTGTGAAAACCGCTACGTGATCAAACGTATTCAGGATGACGCGGTCGGGTTTACAAAAGAGATGAACGATTACGAAAGAGTGAAGAAAGTTTATCTCCTGCCGAATGAATTTTCGATCGACAAAGGCGAAATGACACCGACGCTAAAGATCAAACGCGGCGTGATCGATGAGAAATATGCCGAAGCGATAGATGAGATCTGCGGAAGTTAGGTGTGAGATTTCAAATTTCAGATTTCAAATTTCAGAATTAAGACTTCAGATTTCAAATTTCAGAATTAAGACTTCAGATCTCAAATTTCAGAATTAAGACTCAAAATGTGAGATTTCGAATTTCAGATATCAGAGTCGAGATTTCAGATTTTTGAAGTTTAGTTTTGAGGTTTCGGATTTCCAATTTGAGATTTGAAATTTCAAATTTGAGATATCCTTTCGAGCAAATTATCAGGCTTCATTTAAGGTGAGGCCGGGATCCTCGATAAGCAGCTTGTTTAGAAAGCTGCTGTCTTTATGCCTGTTATTTAAAAGCGATTCGGCAAGTTCAAAAAGAGGAGCAGGGATCTCGGTCGGTGACACAGTTTCATCGATCTGAGGATAGTCATGATAAAGTTCCACTTCCGCGCTGCAGAAATCGCATTCCCCGATGTGTTTTGCGACTGACCGTTGTTTATCCGGGGATAGTCCGCCGTTTTCAAATTCCAACAGGACCTGTGAGGCGGGGCACGAAGAGTTTTTGCAAAAGCCAATCATTTTTACCAGAAACATAGATCTATTTAACCGGAAATTCCCGACTTTTGCGGGATTTCGCGCACGCGATAAATTTAACTCGTACTAAGTAAAAATAAACCTACAATACCCTGATACTTCCAAAACAATTTCACTAAAATTGACAAAAATTCCCGGACTTTTTTAGCGGCAATCCTGTAACATCTTTATAAAGTTCATTTACGGTGAATGATAAACAATGCACAACAATCAAAAAAAGTGTTGCTCAATCTGCGAATAATTGTTAATATCTAAAGTGTAGTCAGTTGAGCAATTCAAGTCTCAACACACATCTACTAATTAATTGTTTGCTCGGCAATTAATTCTGCAAAAATTTTCTACCCAATCACAGAGTTTGTTACACAAACAAATGCAAACACTTTGATCAACCGGTTTTCGCTCGGGAAAGTGATCCGGTTTCTGCAAGGCAAGTCTCAGTGTTTTCACAAAGGCAAAAGGCAAAAGGCAAAAAAATCAAACAACTTAATAATCGGAAGGGTTTATATGAGTTCAACAAAACAAAAGGCAAAAGACTCAAAAAGCTTACATTATAAAAGGATCAATGTGGGCGACTGGCGGGAGAGTCTGAAGAAATCTGACGTTAATCAGATCTGGAAAGAACTGCACCGCATCGTTTCCTCACATCCTCTGGTAAGAGCGTCAAAGCGTGCCGGCTTTCTTGTTGAAGAAGGCAGACACAACGTTTATACCGACATGACGCAGGAATTATTTGTTGCGTTATTAAGTAAAGAAAGATTTCAGCATTACCTCGATACGGATATGACAAATCCGGAGATCGAGGGCGAGATCTCGCAAATCGAACTCACAAACCTGCTCACCGCCCAATTACGTAAAAGACATCCGGAATCCTACCGGCTCGCCAGAAGAGTATCGACGCTGATTCAGACAAGCGAAACTTTTAAGAGATTTGATAATCTTGACAATCCGAATGTACACAGACGGCTCGCCGACAGGATTTACGGTCTTGCGCAATGGAAAGACGGCAAATCGCGAAGAAATCAGCAAGAACTCGAAGAGCGCGTTAAAAGCGTTTCGTTTCATAACCGCGACACAAGAATGGTCGGCTGCACGGGAGACGCGCAGATCGTTATCAGCAATGTTGAACTCGAAAAACTCATCATCCGGGTTTTTAAAGCGGTCGATTCACCAGTCAATGTCAGAAGCCTTCGCGGTCTTGTAATGAAGCGTCTGCCGATCATGGACATCTATCTCGTACCGATAACGGCACCGAATAACCGGGACGATGATTACAATCTCGATCTTGATCCGGCCGATCTGAGGGAAACTCCTGAAGAGGAAGTGATGCGCAAAGAAGGCGAAACGGAAGCCGCGGGCTTTGTCGAAAACTTTCTCAAGAGTCTTAATAAATCGGTCCGCGGAAAGGCAAAGCAATATACACGGATGGTAAATGTTTTGTGGCATTGCTACCTTTCAACGGATGGCGGAACTCAGCTTGAAGTAGCTGACAAGCTCGGAGTATCGGATTCGCTCGTATCCGATTACCGCAAGCGTATCGAATCAAATCTGCAGTCGCTGTCGTTCAATGATGTCAACGAAGCCCGGCAGTTTGAAAAAGTCCTAAAGAAAAAGGTTCAAAAGATCGTAGCGATCGATAAGGAAGAAAAGATCGTAGCCTGATCCCCCGGTGCGGACCCGCCTGTATTCTCAATTAGCCATTAACCATCTTTCTGATAGAATCTTATTTAACCCTGAGCAATAAGCCGGATCCTGGCCTCCTCGGGAATCCATGATCGTCAGTAAATCAGGGAGATCGCGTTTAGCTCAAAAACATCTGTAAGTCCGGAAATCTTAATACGCCCCCTAAAAATGCCGCCGGAAATTTCTAATGCCTGCCAACGACACCAAAGGACCTGATTATAAATCGCTTGGCTCACCGGGAAAAAATGGTGTGGACAGACGCAGTGAGCAGAAAAGTTTAGCTCCTCCAAAAAAACAAAAAGACGATCTCCGCAATGAAAGATTAGACAATTCCGGTCTTAAACCTTCAGGAAATAAAAGAACCGAAGATACTCCGAATCGGGCAACGGATTCCGCAGGACAGCCGATCGGTGCTGAGGTTTCCGGTTCACGAAGCCGTTCGGCTGAAGAAAATGCGATCGAAGCCGTTAGTCCGGAGTCAGGAATACAAAGCGGTGCTGATCGAGATGTTCGCGACGATGTAACGAGTGCTGAGAGATCGAGGATCGCAAAACGCGAAAAACAGATCGCAAAAGATGAAAAGCTTCTTTCCGGTGATAACTGGCTGGTCCGAAACGGACACAGCTTAACTTATGCCGGTCTTTTTGCGTTCTCGGTTCTTGTTCTTTTTCGTCCGTACGAACTTATCCCGCAGCTCGGTTTTTTATCTTCGATGGCGTTTTACGTTGCCGGAGCAACGCTTGCGATCTATATTCCGACACAGCTTGCAACTGAAGGAAACCTGACGATGATGTCAACCGAGGTAAAGTGCATTCTTGTAATGACGCTTCTCGGCATCGTCACCATTTTTGTTTCGGCTAGCCCGCGTCTCGCGTTTGAAACGTTTAACGATATCTTTATCAAAGCCGTTTTGATATTTATCGTCATGGCAAATGTCGTGCGGACGCGAAAACGGCTGATGGGACTTATTTTGCTTTCGCTTTCGATCGCGGTTTACCTCAGCTATTCAGCTTGGTCAAAATATATGGCGGGCGTCTTTACGGTTGAAGGATACCGCGTCGAAGTGGATATCGGCGGCATGTTTGAAAATCCTAACGACATGGCACTGCATCTGGTGATGATGCTTCCGATCGCCATAACTTTGGGAATAGCAAGCAAAAACTATCTCTTGCGGGCACTCTATCTTTCAGTGGCTGCATTATTCACTGCTGCAATATTTGTCACATATTCCCGCGGCGGCTTTCTCGGCCTTATTGCGATGTCCGCGGTGTTGGTTTGGAAACTCAGCCGCGGCTACCGTCTGAACGCGATGATAATTTCGGCGATCTTTGGCGCGCTGACGGTCTTGCTCGCACCCGGGAATTACGGTATCAGGATCCTCTCAATATTTATTCCGAGTCTTGACCCTGTCGGTTCCCGCGGACAACGAAGCGAACTTCTTTGGCAATCGATATTGGTCAGCGGCAGACACCCGTGGGGAATCGGGATGGGGAATTTTAATATCATCAGTATCGGCCATCTCGGAACCCACAACGCCTATACGCAGGTTGCAGCGGAACTCGGCCTCCTCGGACTACTCGCCTACCTGATATTTCTCGTGAGCCCGCTGCGAAAACTGGCCGCGATCGAGCGCGCCCGCGTTACGAACGATAAAACAGACTGGTACTATTTCTTATCGATCGGTATGCAGGCGAGTGTTGTTGGATTTATGGTATCGAGTTTTTTTGGTGCAGTAGCGTACAATTGGTATATCTATTATGCGATCGCTTATGCTGTGGCTTTTAGAAGGATCTATATGGTTGAAACGGGTCTGAAAGACGAAACGGGAAAATCCAGCCTTTCAAATGGTCTGATGGGCTGGAGCATCCGGTCTGCCTGAAAATGACTTTGTACGTAACACTCGAGATAGTTTTCTGGATATCTATAGCTGCGCTGGTTTTTACTTATGCGGGCTATCCGGCACTTGTTTACCTTCTTGCCAAAATTTCGCCGAAAAAAGTTAATAAAAAAGATATCCGGCCTCACGTAACGATCCTGATCACTGCTTACAACGAAGAAAGCGTAATCAAAAAGAAGCTTGAGAATACACTTGAGATCGACTATCCGAAAGAGAAGCTCGAGATCATGGTTGCTTCGGACGGTTCGACGGATAAGACCGATGAGATCGTCAAAGGATTTGCAGACCGCGGCGTCATACTATTTCACCAGCCTGGCCGGAAAGGCAAAACTTTCACGCAAAACGAAGCGGTCGCCCGCGCTAAGGGTGAGATCATCCTTTTTTCAGACGCGACGACAAATTACCAGAGCGACGTTTTAACGCAGATATTGCCGAACTTTGGTGATGAATCCGTCGGTTGTGTTGCGGGAAAACTGATATATGTGGATGAATCGGGTTCGGATATCGGAAAAGGAGCAAAAAGCTACTGGAATTATGAAACGCAGATCAAGCAAAGTGAAAGCGATGCCTGTTCGCTGATCGGCGCTTCGGGTTGTTTATATGCGGTGAGGAAATCCGCATATCAGCCGATGTACCCGGAAGCATGCTCCGATTTTCTGATCTGTACGATAGTTTATAAACAGGGGTTTCGCTCGATCTATGAGCCCAATGCGGTTTGCATGGAAGTGACAAACCAGGGAACGAGCGAGGAAATGCGGATGCGGATCCGTGTGATATCGCAAACCTTTACGGATCTCTGGCGCAACCGCGGAATGATGAATCCGTTTAGAAGCGGTTTTTACGCTGTCGAACTTTTTTCCCACAAACTCCTCCGCTATGCTGTGCCGGTTTTTTTGATCACCGCGTTCTTTTCATCCGCAGCACTAAGTGTTTACTCGGAATTCTTTTTGCTTGTTTTTGCCGTCCAGATCGCCTTTTATGCCGCTGCTTTCTTAACGTGGCTCGCAGCAAAAGCCGGACTGAGGATCGGACGCCTTGCCTTTCTTCATTATTTTGTTTTAACAACTTTTGCGTCGCTTTTCGGTTTCTTCAAATTTCTTCGCGGCGAAAAATATGCCGCATGGGAGCCGATCCGCGAGAATGAAACAACCGCATCTTAGTGTGGTCAAATCTAAAGAAAAATACATAAATAACCGCTTTCCGTAAATCTCTCCCTATTAGCCATTTGTGTACGATTATGAAATCCACGCCAAAAGTCAGAAACCTGATCTACGATGTCGGTATGAACACCGGTCAGGACACTGATTACTATTTGAAACGAGGTTTTAATGTGATCGCCTTTGAAGCGGATCCAAACAATGTCAGTTTCTGCCAAAATCGATTTGCTCAACATATCGCATCAGGTCAACTGATAATCGTCGAAGGTGCGATAACGGAAAAACACGCAGCATCCCATCCCGACGGTAGGGTTAAGTTTTACCAGAATGAAGATCATCCGCTCTGGGGCAGCACTTGTAAGGATTTTGCCGGGCGCAATGAGGTTCTCGGAACGACAAACAAACTAATTGAAGTAAGCGCCGTAAATTTCAGCAGATGCCTCGAAGAATACGGAATCCCTCTTTACCTGAAAGCAGACATCGTCGGCGATGAGATCCTTTGTCTCCGCGCGCTGAGAGATTTTAATGAAAAACCCGATTACGTGTCGATCCGTTCTGAAAAGGTCATCTTTAAGAAACTAAAACGGGAATTCAAACTCTTTACAGAACTCGGTTATGATCGTTTCAAAGCGGTCCAGCAGGATGTGACCGACTGGCATGTAGAATATAAAGACGAAGACGGCCGAGAAAACGACCATATCTTTGAAGAGGGCGCGTCCGGACCATTTGGCGAAGATACCGAAGGAGAATGGCGGGATAAGGAGACTGTGATCAACGAATACCGCCGGATCTTTAAGTATTATTGGCTGTTTGGAGATTATTCCTATCTCGTTCAAACCGAAAAAGGAAAGGACTTTATCGCACAGCTTGAAAGATTCGCCCGCCGGCCGCTGCCGGGATGGTACGATACCCACGCAAAACATTCATCCGCAGCCGATTGATCGAAAATGCGGTTCAGCGCATTTATGGAAGAAAACCTATCACAATCGAGAAAGATACTTACGCGTCTGACGAAAAAGCGCGTCGGTAAATTTGTACCTGAAGATCCCCCCGAAATAAGCGTAATTATTCCCGCTTATAATATCTCTTCCGTTATTGCCGACACACTTAACTCCGTAATTTCCCAAACATATACAAACTTCGAGATAATTTTGATTGACGACGGATCTGCTGATTCAACCGAACTTGAAGAAAAGCTCGAACCGTATTTCGATAAGATAATCTACGGAAAACAGGACAATGCCGGTGCCTCAAAGGCGCGGAATCTGGCGATCTGTTTATCGCGCGGACGGCTGACCGCATTTCTCGACGGCGACGATATTTGGTATCCGAATTTTCTTCAGTCGCAGGTTCGATTTCTTTCAGAAAACGACCTCGATATGGTTTATTGCGACGCTAAATTCTTTGGTGAGAATTATTCTTCCGGTGAAACATATATGGAAACGACTCCTTCAAACGGAGAAGTCACCCCGAAAAGTCTGATCGACGGCAGCTGCAATGTGATCACTTCGGGAACATTACTAAAACGAGAGGTTCTTGAAAAATTCGGTCTTTTTGATTCGCGTTCAACCCGTGCGCAGGATTTTGATCTGTGGTTTCGGTTTGCCAAAAACGGTGTAAAGATCGGCTACCAGCGCGAAGTTTTGCTCAAATATCGCGTTAGTTCGACGAGTCTTTCCGGAAACAATGTCGAGCGCGCCGAAAGGAACACGAGGATCCTTCATTTTATTAAGGAAAAGTATGAACTCACCGAAGAAGAATTAAAGGTCTGGAATCATCAACTCGCGTTCAGCGAGGCGGAAGTTGAACTCGAAAAAGCCAAACGCTTTATGATCGAAGGGAGATATTCCGAAGCGTTTCTTCATCTTGATAAAGCCAATGCGTTTTATAGAAAACCAAAACTAACTCTGATAAAATGGCTTTTGCGGTTATCACCTCGTTTGACCGTAACACTATTCAAAAAATTTCGACCAGCCGAATTTTCATTTATCACCCCTAACAGCGCGCAGAAGTAAAGTAACCGATCTTTTGCCCGGATATTTCAGACACCAAAGATGAGCGAACAAGAACAAAACATCCCGTCGCTAAAGTCGCAAAGCGCGTGGCTTTTGTTCGCCAAGGTCGTCGGATACTTTTTTGCATTTCTGCTCCCTCTGCTTGTCGTAAGATTTTTTACGCTCGAACAGGTCGGAACATATCGTTTTATCTTTCAGGTGATCATGGATCTCGTCGGGATCCTGCCGCTCGGCGTGAGCATGAGCGTGTATTATTACCTTTCGCGCGAAAAGGAAGACCGTCCGAGAACGATCATCAACATACTGCTCTTTAATTTTGCAGCCGGTGCGGCTGCATGCGCGGTTCTGTTCTTTTTCCCGCAAATTCTCGGATTGATCTCGAACAATGAGGAGATTATCCGCCTCGCTCCAAAGGCCGGTATTGTTGTTTGGCTTTGGATATTCGGGATCTTTCTCGAAGTGGTTGCGGTTGCCAACCGGGAACCGAAAATTGCGACGACGTTTATAATTCTTTCGCAGTTTACAAAGACGCTCTTTATGACGTGCGCCGTCGTGATCTTTACAACGGTTGACTCGATCCTTTATGCGGCGATGGTTCAGGCGGCGCTTCAGATCGTTATTCTGCTCTGGTATCTAAATTCAAGATTCCCGAAATATTGGACCACATTTCAGCCCGCGTTCTTTAAAAGACATCTCGTCTATGCACTCCCGTTCGGCTTTGCCGGCGTGCTGTGGATAATGCAGTCAAATATTCATAATTATTTTGTTGAGGCGAGATTTTCTCCATCGCAATATGCGATCTATGCTTACGGCTGTTTTGAGTTTCCGCTGATCACGATGCTTTACGAATCGATAAGTTCGGTGCTCATTCCGCGGATGAGCGAACTTCAAAGCCGCGGGGAGACGGCGAAAATAATCGAAACCGCGGTGAGCGCTATGAACAAGATAGCGCTGACGTTTCTGCCGATCTTTGCATTTCTGATGATCCTCGCAGCTCCGCTGTTTATCACACTTTTTACCGAGAAGTTTTTGGAAAGCGTTCCGATCTTCAAGATAAACATTCTGCTTCTGCCGCTTTATGTCGTCATGCTAGATCCGATCGCCCGCGCTTACGAGGAAGTCGGACGGTTTCTTCTCAAATTCAGAGCGTTTCTGCTTATCGGGATAATCGGTGCACTGTGGTTTGGGATCCAGAATTTCGATCTCCGGGGAATGATCGGTATCGTCGTCGCCAGTATCGTATTTGAACGCATCGTAACGTTTATAAAGATCAGAAAACTCCTCGATCTGAAGTTTGAACATGTTTACCGGCTTAAGACGATCGGGAAGATCGCCGCTGCAACCACGATCGCCGCCGCGGTTTTGTTTGTTTTTTACTGGGTTACAAAAGATACGCTTTTTCCTTACTGCCTCGCGCAAAGCAGATCGATAATGACGTCGATCGGAATCGGCAGGTTCGGAGGCTTTTTCGGCGGAAGCGTTTATCTCGGGATCTGTGCATTGATCTTCGGACCCGTTTACTATTTCACTGCAAATGCATTTAGCGTGATCGATGATGATGAAAAAGAATTTCTAAGAAAGGTTCTCCGTCAGCCGTTTGATCTGGCAGCAAGACTTTTTTAGCGGACAAACGGATTAGAACTAAATCAGAATTATGTGCGGAATAGCCGGATTTATTACAAAAGACAGAGATGCGCGCGGTAGCGAGCGGGAGATCCTGCTCGACAAGATGTGCAGTGTGATCACGCATCGCGGTCCCGACGAACAAGGAACAACCGTCAGGGGACGCGCCGCACTCGGAATGCGCCGGCTTTCGATAATCGATCTCAAAGGCGGACAGCAGCCTATATACAACGAAGACGGCTCAAAATTTATAGTTTTTAACGGCGAGATATACAATTACCGGGAGCTCAGATCCGAACTGGAATCACACGGCTGCAGGTTTAAGACAAATTCCGATACGGAAACGATAATTCATGCATTTGAAATATTCGGACCGAAATGTCTGGAAAAACTGCGCGGAATGTTTGCCTTTGCGATCTGGGACGAAAAAGACGAAAGTCTCTTTATTGCCCGCGACCGTGTCGGGAAAAAACCGCTTTTTTATTCGCTGCTTCCAAACGGAGATCTTGTTTTCGGTTCGGAATTAAAAAGCCTTCTCGAATACCCCGGTGTTTCGCGCGAGATCGATCTGGATGCGCTTGATGCATATCTGACCTTCGGCTACGTTCCCGAAGATTTCTGTATTTTTCGAAATACTCAAAAACTTCCCCCGGGTCAATTCCTGACCTTCAGCAGCGGAAAAGTAAAAACCGAAGAATACTGGAATTTCAAGTATCAAGAGATCGAAGAAACCAAAGACGAATCCGGTTATATCGACGAACTGCGAGAGAAAATACGTGATGCGGTAAAAGTTCGCCTGATCTCCGAAGTTCCGCTTGGTGCATTTTTGTCAGGCGGTGTGGATTCGTCTGCGGTCGTCGGGATGATGTCGCAAATTCTCAATAAACCCGTCAAGACTTTTTCGATCGGCTTTAATGAAGACAGCTTTGACGAACTAAAATACGCACGGATCGCGGCAAAGCATTTTAAGACGGAGCACCATGAGTTTGTCGTCACCCCCGATCTGGTAGATGAGATCGATCAATTGGTGTGGCATTTTGACGAACCTTTTGCCGATTCTTCCGCGCTTCCGACATTCATGGTTTCAAAAATGGCGCGGGATTTTGTAACAGTGGTTTTATCCGGTGACGGCGGAGACGAACTTTTTGCCGGATACACAAGATATCTGATAGACAAAAAACGAAGCGGTCTCGAAAAATTGCCGAAAGCGATCAGAAGCGGACTGCTGAAACCGCTGAGCGAATCGCTTCCGCATGGCGCAAAGGGAAGGAATTTTCTGTATAACACCTCGCTTGATGCCGTTGACCGCTACATCGACAGTATCTCGCAGTTCGGAAAACTGAAGAAAAAGGAACTTTATTCGGAAAAACTGCGTGAGAATCTCTCCGCCGGACGGTCTTCTGAAAGCGTATTTCGCAGTATTGCGCAAAGCGTTTCGACCGGCGATCCTATAGACAATCTTCTTTATCTGGACAGCAAAACGTACCTTCCCGGCGATATTTTAACTAAAGTTGACCGGATGAGTATGGCTGCGTCGCTTGAAGCACGCGTCCCGCTTCTCGATCAGGAATTGATAGATTTTGTTACAACAAAAATCCCCGCCGGATTGAAGCTAAAGAGGACGGAAACAAAATACATTTTTAAAAAGGCGCTTGACGGCATCGTACCTGATGAAATTCTCTACCGCGAAAAACAGGGATTCGGCGTTCCGATCAATGAATGGATAAATGATCAGCTTCGCGAACGGATCCGCGGTACGCTGCTCGAAAATAAATCGCTCGAACGCGGTTATTTTGATCCGAAATACATCATACGGCTTCTTAACGAACATTCCGCGGGCCGCCGCGATCATTCTCATCCGCTTTGGGTCCTGTGGATGCTCGAACTCTGGCACCGGAGGTTTGTGGACGGATAAGTCTATTAGTTGTTTTAGTTTAACGATGAGCGAAACGAGTTATTATCACGACTACGCGCGATCGGTGATCCGGGAATATTCGCAAAGAAGCGAAGAAGCCCGGAATTTGCTCGTTGATTCGTTAGGAAAGCTTCCCGCAGATCGAATTCTGGATATCGGCTGTGGCCCCGGACAAGAAATGCTCGCATTTGCCGAAAAGAGACGGTCATTTTGCATCGGAATTGATATCGGTGAGGAGCTTGGTAAGATCGGCCCGCATTTTGTAAGCGAATTCGGAGCGGAAAAAGAAATAAAATTTGTTCAGGGAGCGGGAGAAGATCTGCCGTTTTCCGATGAAAGTTTTGATGTAGTTCTGTGCCGCGTTGCGCTGCCGTACATGGATAATAAGATAACGCTTGCCGAAATATCGCGGGTGCTGAAACCGGGAGGCGTGTTTTTACTTAAGACGCATGCACCGCATTTTTATTTTGGTATGCTAAAAAAAGGTTTGGGAGATCTTCATCCTAAAAAGGCGGCATATCCTCTGATCTGTTTGTTTATCGGAACCTGGAATCTTTTGACCGGAAAACAACTTCGCAGCGGTTTCTGGAAAGGAAAGGAAGTTTTTCAAACAGAAGGATTCTTAAAAAAAGAGTTTGCAAAAAATTCGATGGAAATTAAGCGGGAGCTCAGCGATACGAATTATCAAACCCCCTCATATTTCGTCCAAAAGATTTCAAGATGAATTCTCAGGAAACAACACTGTTAACAAAATTGCGATGGAATCTGCCGTGGCTTGTCCGTTATCCGTTTGAGCGGACAAAGAACTTCCTCGGTAGAAACGCGTTCGGAAAGCAGGAGATAATTTTTACGATCGCAGATCATTTTGAACCGTCCTGGAGCCCGAACGGTCTGCTCGGAATTGACGATCAGAAAAGAGAGCTTGAAAAGTATCATAAGCTGGCCCGAAAGACGGGGGAAGCCGTAAAAGACGCGGACGGAACAAAATTCCGTCACACAAATTTCTATCCGGCCGAACAATATGATCCGGGAATTTTAGATAAACTCGCCGAAATGCAGTCCGAAGGTCTCGGAGAGGTCGAAATTCACTTGCATCACGGTGTCGAAAAACCCGATACGGCAGAAAATTTGCGCCGCGAATTAACGGAGTTTCGCGATAAAATCGCAGAAAAACATCAGTGTCTTTCGCGTTTTGACGGCGAAGGGATTCCGCGCTATGCATTTGTCCACGGAAATCTGGCGCTTGCAAATTCATGCGGCGGACGTTTCTGCGGTGTCGATGAAGAAATGCAAATTCTTGCAGATACAGGGTGTTACGCGGATATGACGCTTCCTTCAGCTCCTGATCAGTCACAGGTTGAAATAATCAATAAGATCTACGAATGCGGCGGAAATATGAAAGAGGCTGTTCCGCACAAACGCGGCATTTCCGTAAGCGTTAATGGAATATTACCCCAATTACCACTTATATTTACTGGACCGCTCGTTTTTAACTGGACGAGGACGATCAAAGGCATTCCGGTGCCGCGGATCGACGACGGAGCGCTGGTGGCAAATCAGCCGGCGGACAATAGCCGAATGAGACGTTGGCGAAGTGCAAATATAACAGTCAACGGTCAGCCCGAATGGGTTTTTATAAAGCTCTACTGTCACGGTTTTTTTGCACACGATCAAAAGGCCGCGATCGGCGAAGATGCTGCAAGATTTTTTAGTGAAATAATTGAATACGGGGAGAGAACCGGTAAATACAGGGTCCACTTTGCATCGGCACGTGAAGCAGCAAATATGGTATTTGCGGCGATCGAGGGAAAAAAAGGCGATCCGAACAAATACCGGGATCATCGGCTAAAGGCGATCATGGATCAGGGATCCGCCACGCTGCGAGATATAGAAAGGAAATAAAAGACAATAAAGATCGGCATCACATGATGAGTAATCCTCTTGAAAAAATCAAAAAGTTGAAAGGTCGCAGCTGGACGGAGATCCGGACACGCGGCAAACAGACCATTTCCGCGTACGCCGAGCAGATCGGTCTGAGCGGAAACCTGCCGACCGATGATGAACTGCGCAAACTCGTAGACCGGTCTGAATTCAGCGATGGAATTATTACCGCTGAGGCACTCTACAGGAAGTTCTATGAAAACGGGAGCCGGAGTTTCTTTCCGTCATTCAAGGACAGTACAGAAACGATCGAAGCTTTTTGTGACCTCTTTGGCGAAAATGCGATCGAGGACATCGTTTCCGAGGCCGCAAAAATTTCAAACGACAAATTTGACCTGCTTGGATTTAAAGACCTGGATTTCGGCGACCCTATCGATTGGCATTACGAACCTCTTTCGGATATCCAGGCACCGATGCAGCACTGGAAACTCTTTGACGATCTGGACACGAAATCAACCGGTGACAAAAAGATAATTTGGGAGCTCAATCGTCATCAGCATTTTTTCAAGCTGGGTGCAGCCTACCTATATACAAAAGACGAACGGTATGCCTCGGTTTTCGTCAGACATCTCCACAGCTGGATGGAACAAAACCCGCCCGGTATGGGAATAAACTGGGCAAGCAGTTTGGAAGTTTCATTCCGGGCGATGTCGTGGCTCTGGGCCTTCCATTTCTTTAAGGATTCGCCGAGCTTTACGCCGGGCGTATTCCAAAAAGCGCTTAAGTATTTGTTTTTACACGGGATGCATATCGAGCAGTATCTCTCGACGTATTACAGCCCGAACACGCATTTAACGGGTGAGGCGCTTGGGCTTTATTACCTCGGTACGCAGCTTCCGTTTTTGGAGCACGGCGACCGATGGCGTTCGCTCGGGAAGAAGCTGCTTCTGAAGGAACTTGACAATCAGATTCTCGAAGACGGTGTGTATTTTGAGCAATCTACGTGGTATCAGAAATATACTGCAGATTTTTGTCTGCACTTTCTGATTCTTTCGCGGCTAAATGGCGACGATGCTGAAAAAGCATTGATCGAGAAGTTTGAGAGCAGGAACCAGTCATTGCTTGATTTTATGATGTTCGCGACAAGGCCTGACGGATCGACACCGCTGATCGGTGACGATGACGGCGGAAGATGTCTTCCGCTGACGACGGCAGCTGCAGATGATTTTCGCGGCTCGCTGGCGCTTGGCGCAGTAGTATTTAACCGCGGCGATCTTAAGTACGTCTCAAAAGGGGTTTCTCAGGAAGTGCTCTGGCTGCTTGGAGTTGGCGGTGTGAGTATTTTCAATATGCTTGAATCTTTCTATCCCGAAACGAATTCCATGGCATTTCGCAACGGCGGCTATTTCATCATGCGTGACGGCTGGACCGAAACCGATAATTATCTGATGTTTGACGCCGGGGATATCGGTTCGTTAAACGGCGGACACGGACATGCAGACACGCTTTCATTTCAGCTGTCAGTCGGCGGAAACACGATGCTGATCGATCCCGGGACATACACATATCATAAATCAAAAGAACTTCGTGACTATTTTCGATCGAGCGAAGCGCACAATACCTTAACGATCGATAACCGGTCGTCTTCGGAATTCGGCGGCAAATTCTCCTGGGAAACGAGAGCCGAGCCGAACCTCGAGAAATGGCATTCGCATGACCGTTTTGATTTTGTGGAAGCTTCTCATGACGGTTACGCAAAACTCGAGAACATTTCTGTGGAGCATTCAAGGAGTATTTTGTTCCTCAAGAACGAATACTGGATCATGCGCGATTTTGTAAAAGCGCTTGGAAACCACAGATATCAGCAAAACTTTCATTTCGACGCAGGTCGCGACGCGGTCATAGCCTGTGATGCGGATGGGAAAAAACATATTGCAGTTTCGGGAAACGGCGATCCCGGACTCGATCTCTTTACCTTTGGCGACGACGGAATGTGGTGTAAGAGGGAAGGCTGGTCATCAAAAGCATACGGCAGCCGGGAAAGCGCACCATTTCTGCAGTTTCTTTCAAAAGGGACCGGTCCTCAGGAGTTTTTTACGTTTATGCTGCCGCGCGAAACAGGTTTTGAAGATCCGCGTGTGATGGAGACGACCGTTGCCGGAGGCCGGGCCTTTGTGATCAACTATCGTGATTATCAGGATCTTTTTGTTTTTGCCGACGGTGCGACGATCAGAACCGAATTCTTTAATACCGATTTCCGGTTCCTCTGGGCAAGGCTTAGTTCGGGCGACCAGTTGCCCGAGGAGTTTGTGATGATCGGCGGAACGAATTTTTCACTGAACGGCCGCGTCGTGATCCGGCATCCGAAACACGTTGAATACGCCACTGCCCGGCGTTTTGGGAACAAGCTTCACGTCAGGACCGAAAGCGATATTTTCAGCGTATCGCTGCCGCAAAATAAAACGAATTCATACATCCTGAAAACTCCGACCGATGTCTAGGATACTCGTCTATCGTCTCCCTGTCAGACCGACAATCTTATTTCCGCCTGTTACTATAAAGAGACCGATCGCGGTAATTTTGCCGCTCGAAGATCTGTGCCTTTCCGATAATTAGATGGGAAAAAACGTGCTCCAATTTATACCGAGTTTTCATCAGGGCGGTTCTGAGCGTCAGGCCGTCCAGCTGACAAAACTCCTTGCCGAAAACGGAGAACATACGGTCTTTACCGCGACACTAAATCGGGAAGGTGTCCTGCTAAAAGAACTTGAAGATGCGGGCATTACAGAAATTCCGGAATTTCGTTTAAGCAGTTTTTTCGATCTCAATTTTCTCAGACAAGTTCAAAAATGCAGCCGTTTTCTTAAAGAAAAAAAGATAGACGTTGTTCAGACACATGATTTCTATACAAATGTTTTCGGGATACTTTCGGCAAAACGCGCCGGAGTGGCGCTAAAAATAGCCTCAAAACGTGAAACCGAAGGAATTCGCACGCAGCTTCAGAAAAAGGTCGAGACTTATATCTTTAAGATCGCCGACCGGATCGTTGCAAATTCGGGTTCGGTAAAGAGCTATCTTGAAAAAGGCGGAGTTTCTTCTGAAAAGATATTTGTCCTTTATAACGGCATAGATGCCGAAAGGCTTTCCCCGGCGGAAACCGACCGCGGAACGATCTGCAAACTTCTTAACTTGCCGGGTGATCCGCAGATCAAATTTGTAACTCATCTTGCGAATCTTCGACATGATGTAAAAAATCAGGAGATGCTGCTGCTTGCAGCACAAACCCTCAAGGGTAAATTTTCAAATGTGCACTATATATTTGCCGGAGAAGGCGAACGGAAAGAATCCCTCAGGAAATTGGCAGCCGATCTCGGGATCGCCGAATTCACACATTTTATCGGCTCCTGCGATGTGGTTCCGGAACTCTTATCCGTGTCATACCTGTGTACGCTGACTTCGACAGCCGAAGGTTTTTCGAATTCTATACTCGAATATATGTTTGCCGGAAAACCGGTTATCGCGACAAATGTCGGCGGTGCCAGCGAAGCGGTTGAAGAAGGCAAAACGGGATTTTTGGTAGATTCAAATGACGTTGACGCATTGGCCGACCGGATCGGTGAGCTGTTGGCGGATGAAAAAAAAGCGGCGGAATTCGGAGCGAATGGTAAGAAACGGGTTAACGAGGTATTTTCAACCACAAGACAGGTCAGAGAAACGCTCAGTTTGTACGGGGCGGATTAGGTTTTGCTGAAAGTTTATGTGCGGAATCGCCGGAATTGTCGGAAACAAGGATCATACGCGGGCACGGGAAAGCCTCGGCGTGATGCTCGACGTGTTAAAACATCGCGGCCCGAATGATGAAGGCGAAGAATACTGGCCGAATGCGGCTCTTGGCCACAGACGGCTGTCGATCTTTGATCTCAGCGCCGCCGGACATCAGCCGATGATCTCGGCGGACGGCAAAACGGGAATCGTCTTTAACGGCGCGATCTACAACTTTTTAACGTTGCGCGAAGAGCTTGCAGCAAAAGGATATAAATTTAAAAGCCAAACCGATACGGAAGTTTTGCTTCACGGTTTCCGCGAGTGGGGAATTGAAAAACTTGCGGGAAAGATAGAAGGCATGTTTGCGTTTGCGATCTGGGACGATAACGGTCAAACGCTTTATCTCGTGCGCGACCGCCTCGGCGTAAAACCGCTGATCTTCTCAGATAGCGGCCGCGGGTTTGCTTTTGCCTCAACGGTTCGTGCGCTCCACCGGGCCGGATATGGCGGAGAAATTTCTGTGAACGGTGTCGCAGAATATCTCGAATTCGGCTTCTTGACCGATCAGGAATCGATCTATGAAAACATAAAAAAAGTATCACCCGGAACTATCCTGACCTGGAAAAAAGGCGAAGTAAAAACGACCCGGTATTGGGAATTATCCGATGTGCGGGATGAAACTGTATCTTTTGAAGAAGCGGTCGAGGAAACCGAAAGACTTTTTCTCAGCGCCGTCGAAAAACGGCTCCAGGCAGACGTTCCGATCGGCGCATTGCTCAGCGGCGGGATAGATTCGAGTCTTGTTTGCTGGGCGATCGGAAAACTCGGCGGAGATGTGACGGCATTTACGGTCGGCGTTCCGGGCGACGAATGGGATGAGAGTTCTGTCGCTTCAAGGACCGCAAAACAGCTCGGGATCCGGCATGAGATCCTTCAAATGTCTGCTGAAAATCCGCTCAAACTCGATAACCTGATCGATGCCTACGGCGAACCGTTTGCGTGTGCTTCAGCACTCGGATTGCTCGATATTTCCGCCGAAGTAAAAAAACATGCGACCGTTTTAATAACCGGCGATGGCGGCGACGATGTTTTTCTCGGTTACCCGGAACATCTTCATTTTCAGCTCGCCGGACGCGTTGCAGAAAAAACACCGGAGGTTTTTGCCGGATTAATTCAAAAGGCCGGAGGCGCGCTGCCGCAGGTCGGACCGGTCAGGCGTGCAAACTCGTTTTTAAGTTATGCATTTGGCGGTTTAGGCGCCGTAACCCGAAACCGCGACGGGCTGCCGGTTTTTGAAAACAACGATCTGCTTGGCGAAAGGCTAACCGATATCAAACTTCCGCACCGTGAAATTCCGCTTACTTCAGGCGAAGATCTGCTTTCGGATTTTCTGAAATACGATCTGAAAACGCGGTTTGTCGGAGAATATCTCCCAAAAGTGGACGGCGGCACGATGTTCCATGCGCTTGAGGCGCGGTCACCGTTTCTGGATTCAGAGCTTTGGGAGTTTGCTTCAAAACTTCCGTTTTCACTTCGGCTGAAAGACCGACGGCTCAAAGCGGTATTGCGCGAGATCGTCAGACGAAGGATCAGCCCTGAACTCGCTGCCGGCAAAAAACAGGGTTTCGGAGTTCCTGTACAACGCTGGCTGACGGGCCGCTGGAAACAAAAATTTCTCGATCTGATGGAAGATTCCATGCTTGATAATATGGGCTGGATCAAGACGCAGAACGCCGTGAGATTACTCGAGCGCAGCGAAAAAGATAACTGGGCGCCGCGGCAGCTGTGGTTCATTCTTGTACTCGAAAGCTGGCTTCGTTCGGAAAACAAATGAACGAGAAAAAGAAAATCAAGGTCCTTATCGTCGCACCGCAGTATCCGCTGGTCGGCGGACAGGCCGTGCAGGCATCACGGATCCTTGAAAAATTCGGATCGGATGATGAGGTAGAAGCACATTTGCAGCCGGTAAATCCGCGGTTTTTGCCGGCACTTCAAAAGATAACGGGCGCAAGGACCATTGTTACCTCGATAAAATATATTTTCGATCTGCTTGTGAAAATTCCGAAATACGATGTGATCCATATTTTTTCCGCCTCGTATTTTTCGTTTATTCTCGCACCGGCACCGGCGATCCTCATCGCCAAACTCTTTGGTAAAAAAACGATCCTCAATTACCGCAGCGGCGAGGCCGGAGATCACCTCGAAAACTGGAAGAGAACGGCGATACCGGTGATAAGACGGGCGGACAGCATTGTAGTTCCTTCGGGATATCTGGTGGATATTTTTGAAAAATTTGGTTTACGGGCCAAAGCGGTTTTTAACTTCGTGGACACCGAAAAACTGAAGTTCCGCAAGCGCGAAAAATTTAAGCCCGTATTTTTATCGAACCGGAATTTTGAAGAACTTTATAACGTCGCGTGTATCCTCCGCAGCTTTCGAATTATCCAGGACCAGATTCCCGATGCAAAATTGATCATCGTCGGAGACGGAAAGGAGAAGCGCGCGTTGGAAAACCTTGCTCAAGAACTTGAACTCGAAAACTATGAGTTTCGCGGCCAGGTTTCGCCGGACGAAATGGGACGGATCTACGACGAGGCGGATATTTATCTGAATTCGCCGAATATCGACAATATGCCGAATTCCGTTATCGAAGCATTTTATTCCGGAATTCCCGTGGTTTCGACAAACGCCGGCGGGATCCCGTATATCGTCGAAAATTCGGCGACCGGGATCCTCGTCGAAACAGATGATCACGCGGCTTTGGCGGCCGGGGCGCTGAAACTTTTGGAAGACGAAGGATCGGCGGCCGCGATAGCTGCCCGGGCTAAAGAAGAATCAAAAAAGTATCTGTGGGAAAGCGTCCGCTGGAAGTGGGTCGATGAATACAAAACTTTAGCTAAATGATTGTGAGTGTAGTAAAATAGTGACGTAGTTGAGTTCCCCCTCAAAATACTAACCTTAAATTTCGGTTCCAATTTCTCAATTAACAAATGTGCGGTATTAACGGAATAGCATATTCGGCGCGCTCGAATCGTCAGGCTGACGAAGCGGTCTTGTGTGCGATGCGTGATGAGATCTCACATCGCGGACCGGATGATGCCGGCGTATTTGTTAAAGGAAACATAGGATTGGGTCACCGCCGATTGAGTATCGTGGATGTCGCACACGGACATCAGCCGATGGTTAATTCAGACGGATCGTGCGTTCTTGTCTACAACGGAGAGGTTTACAATCACGCTGATCATCGCGGCGCGCTCGAATCGAAAGGCTATAAATACCGAACAACGTCTGATACCGAAACGATCCTTTATCTTTATGAAGAATTCGGCGAAGCGTGCGTTGAGAAACTCCGCGGAATGTTCGCATTTGCGATCTGGGACGAGAATAAAAAACAGCTTTTTGCTGCACGTGACCGGCTCGGTATCAAACCGCTTTACTATGTTTACGACGAAGAGGGAAATTTTTTCTTTGCGTCGGAAATAAAATCCCTGATAAAAGCAGGGGCCGTAAAGCCGGAACTGAATTACGCAGTTTTGCCAGACCAGCTGGCAAACCACGGAACTTCATATGATCAAACGCTTTATAAAGGTGTGAAGCGGCTTATGCCGGGACATCATCTGACCTGGAAAGACGGCCGTATCTCGATAAAAAAATACTGGGATATTTCCTATGAGCCGAAACACGAAGGAATTTCGGATCGTGAATATATCGATGAATGGCGCGAGAGATTCAGAAGATCTGTCGAATTACGGCTGATGGCGGACGTTCCTTTGGGAATGTTCCTTTCCGGCGGGATCGATTCATCGGCGATATGTGCGCTGATGGCGGAGATGGTTGACGAGCCGATCAGGACGTTTTCCGTCGGCTTTGACGAAAAGGAAGCGAACGAATTCGAATACGCGCGAACTGTTTCTAAAGCCTATAAAACTGATCATCACGAGGTGCTTCTGACGCCTGCCGAGTTTTTCCGGGAACTTCCGAATCTAATCCGTCATGAAGACGAACCGCTGGGATTTGTCGCTTCGGTGCCGCTTTATTTTGTTTCAAAACTCGCGCAGAAGCATGTAAAAGTTGTGCTGACGGGAGAAGGCAGTGATGAATTGATGGCCGGTTATGGCCGTTACGCAAAAACACTAAAACTTCTTCAGTATGGCGAAAAGTACGAAACATTTGCGCCGGATTTTCTTCGCAACGCGGTAAGATCGGGAGTCTCGACACTTCCCGGATCGGTCAGCCGCAAGCTGAAACGTACGTTTCTGACCCGCGAAGCCGATATTGAAAGTCTGTTTTTTGATAATTTTTCGATCTTTTCAAGGTCGATGCAGGAAGAACTTCTGTCGCCGGATTCGATACGGCAAATTCACGACACGGATCCTTTCGCCCTTCAAAAGCGCTGGTTTGAAGAAAACGATGCAATTGAGCTTCTTGATAAGATCCTTTATTGCGACACAAAAACATATCTTCACGAACTCCTTATGAAACAGGATCAGATGTCGATGGCGGCCTCGATCGAATCGAGAGTTCCGTTTCTCGACCACGAACTTGTTGAGTACACGTCCAGAATGCCGGTAAATATGAAGATCCGCGGAAGGACGACGAAATGGATACTGCGTGAGGCGATGAAGGGAATTTTACCGGATGAAATTTTGACGCGTCCGAAAATGGGATTTCCGGTTCCGATTGGGAATTGGCTGAGAAATGAGTTTCGATATCTGCTCGATCAGTTTGTTCTCAGCGAAAGAGCTCTGTCACGCGGTATTTTCGAAAAGGACTTTATTCGCAGGCTTGTAAATACACACGATGCAGGTGAGGACCACTCGCTTCGTCTTTTCTTTTTGCTCAACTTTGAGATATGGCATCGTCAGATGATCGAGGGCGAAAACGTCGAAATAAGCTGTCCGGCCAGGTAAAATATGAAACCGATCGTAATTACAAAATATCCGGATCCGCAACTCGAGGAGCGCTGGAATGAGTTTCTAAAAAACGCTCATCGTCCAACGCATTACACGACACCGAATTTTATGGTGGATCCTTTTATTCGCGGCGGCGAACGATTGGCGATTCTTGCCGAGGATGAAGGCGGACGGATAAGCGGAGTGATCACCGGAGTTATTGACGAAAAGAACTTCAGATCGGGAATGGCGGTCAGACCTCAGGCGGCTTTTCGTAAGGACATCGACCTCCGTGATACAGCTTCGACGATGTTTGAAGGGCTGGGCAGCATCGGCGATAAGAAACTTGATTTTATTGAGTTTTATACCTGGGATCCGGTGCCTGAATTTGTAGATCTCGGATTTCGCGAGAAGATCTGCGGGGGAGATAATTCCGTAGTAATGCTCGATCTGACGAAAGGTGCTGACGAGCTTTTTAAGGAGTTTTCTCAAACACGCCGCAACGAGATCCGAAAAGTTATCCGTAAAGGGGAGCTCGAAGTAAAGACACTCGAAACCGAAGACGAACTCCGCGAGCTTTATGAAATCCACGTTGACTGGAACAAGCGTAAAGAGATCAAACCCGATTCGTTTAAAGACTTCAGCTTTGCCCAGGATCAGACTGAATACCGCAAAACGCTGATCGCCAAACACGACGGCAAGGTAATTGCCGGCAGCTATTACCGGTTTTGCCGGGGCGGGATGATCGAGTATGCGGCGAATAATTCACTGGTGGAATATCAAAAACTACGACCCAACGATCTGATCGGATGGCGCTCGATAGAATGGGCGTGCGAGGCCGAGTTTACCGAATACAGCATGGGAGGCTCGCATTTGTTTCTGCGAAGATTCGGCGGCGATCTGGTACATGCTTACCGTTATAAAATGGATCTCAGTTTTCTTCATGTTCACGATGCCAAAGAGAGCATTGTAAATCTGGGGTTGAAAACTTACAGAAATCTTCCGAAGTCGGTAAAATCCGGGATCAAAAAGATCGCCGGTAAAAAATAGATGTTAAGCCCGATCGAAACCGAAGCTGTAGAAACGCGAACCGCAAAAACCCTCGTCGGACGGGATATTTTGTGTTTTAGTCACGACTGGACGGGTGACCCGCTATCCAAAACCCATCTGATGCGTGAGCTTTCGAAAGATAACCGCATCCTTTGGATCAACGCGATCGCAAACCGAATGCCGACCGCATCTTCAAAGGATGTAAAAAGAATTGTTTCCAAACTGAAGAGATTTACCGAACCCGTCAGAGAGGCAGAGCCGAATATTTTTGTACTGAACCCGCTTGCGGTTCCGAGTTACGGGAGTTCGTTTATCAGGAATTTTAATAAAAATGCGCTCAGACGGCAGGTAAAAAAGGCGATGCGAAAACTACAGTTTGACGCACCGGTCAATATGGTTTTTAATCCGGCCGCGGGGTTGCTCGCCGGAACGCTCGGTGAGAAAGAACTGATATATTACTGCGTAGACGATTATACGGAATTTACCGGTGTCGCAGCCGGACTTAAAGAGATCGAAGAAGATCTTTTCCGGCGCTCGGATCTGGTTATAGTTTCTGCAGAAAAGCTGTTTGAAGATAAGAAGCAATTTAACAAGAAGACTTTTGTTATCAGGCACGGAACGGATTGGAATCATTTCAGAAAAAGTCTTGATCAAAAAACTAAGATCCCTGACGAAATAAAGAACCTGCCAAAGCCGGTTATCGGTTTCCACGGGCTGCTCGCGGACTGGGTTGATTTTGAACTGATCAAAAAAGTCGCCGAAAGATATTCCACAGGTTC
The DNA here is from genome assembly GCA_041394785.1 of Pyrinomonadaceae bacterium. Taxonomy (GTDB): domain Bacteria; phylum Acidobacteriota; class Blastocatellia; order Pyrinomonadales; family Pyrinomonadaceae; genus Aridibacter. The sequence goes on from JAWKHO010000012.1 coordinate 34,057, forward strand.
CGTTGTTTTACTGGGAAAGGTCGCCGTTGACGCCGAGAAGAAAATAAAGATCCTCGACCGTGTTCGAAATGTTCACCTGCTTGGCCGAAAACCGTACGAATCGCTTCCGGATTTCTGCAAAGGGTTTGACGTCGCGCTCAACCCTTTTGAGATCAATGAGTTAACACTTGCGGCAAATCCGCTGAAAGTAAGAGAGTATCTGGCAGCAGGATTGAACGTGATTTCAACCGACATTCCTGAGGTGCGGATTCTCAGTCATTGCCGGATCGGCCGGGATCATGAAGAATTTCTCAAAATGGTTGAGGAAGCGCTTCATGACAAAACGCCTCGGGAGACGATCTCAGATTCCATAAAGAGCGAGAGTTGGAGCGCGAAGATCGAAGAACTCAGAAATATCATGAGCGCGCAGTTGTAATATGGGCTGGCATTTGAAAATCTTTTTGTCGCTGCTGATCCTTTTTGTCGGATGGGTTTTTCTCGCACCGCTTTTGGCGAAAGGTCTGATCCTTGAGAAACCACTGGCAAAAGCCAATGCGATCGTTGTTTTAAGCGGATCTTCAGCGTATGTCGAACGCACGCACCGCGCCGCAAAAGCATACCGCGAGGGAGTTTCGCAGAAGATCGTTTTGACGGATGACGGGGCGTTCGGCGGCTGGTCGCAGGCAGAACAGAGAAATCCGCGTTTTGTAGAATTGGCAAGGAAAGAACTTATCGCAAAAGGGGTTTCTCCGGAAGACATTGAGATCTTAGAGCCCGTGGTCAGCGGAACGATCTTTGAGGCGCGTCTTTTGGTAAAAAAGATCAAAAAAGAAAAGTGGACGAAGGTGCTGCTTGTTACATCGCGTTATCATTCACGGCGCGCTCTATGGTCTTTTGACAAAACTGCCGGACAAAGCGGCGCGGTATTTGGTATCGTCTCGGCAAATTCGGAAGGAGTGGTCGCGGGACTTTCGACCTGGTGGCTGACCCCGCGCGGATGGCGTTTGGTCGCCGGGGAATATATGAAACTTGTCGGTTATTGGCTGTTTTACTAACGGGAAGCAGCATTTTTGTTTAAGCTGCTCCGCAATGAAATGAAAAGACTTGAAAACCCGAATTGGCGGAAAAAACGTGAGAGATCGAACCGGCTTCGGCTTGCCGTGCTTGCTGCGCTGATCCTGCTGCCTCTCGCCGCCGCTTCAGGTTATATCCTGAACAAAAACTTTTCGGGTTCGGCAGAAACGGTCGGCGATTCCCACCTCGCTGATCCGAATTTTCAGGGCGACAAAATTGTTGTCAAAGCGGGCGAAAGTTTTCAAACTGCTCTAAACCGTGCAAAACCGGGCGACACGATTCTTCTCGAGGCGGGAACCGAATTTACCGGTGCTTTCGAGCTGCCGAATAAGCCGGGTGATAGGTTTATAACTATCCGTTCGTCAGCAAGCGACACTCAGCTTCCGCCGTCCGGAAAAAGGATCGAGCCGAAAAAATATCGCGGTTTTCTTCCGAAGCTTCGGTCAGATGTGAAGGGTTCGCCCGTGATCACAGCGATAAACGGTGCGCATCATTACCGTTTTACGGGGATCGAGTTTATGCCGACGCCGGAAGGCGTGGGGAACATCGTCCAGATCGGCACAAGCGAAGAGACAAATATCGGACAGCTGCCTCATCACATTGAGTTTGACCGGGTTTATATTCACGGGAGCGAGGAGTATGGTCAAAGGCGCGGGATCGCCGCCAATGGCCGTCATATCAGGATCGCAAACAGCTACATTTCGAATATAAAGAGAATCGGCGATGAAAGTCAGGCTGTTGCCGTATGGTCAACAGATGGTCCGGTTGAGATCGTAAACAACTATCTTGAAGCAGCCGCGATCGGAATATTGTTCGGCGGCGGCGGTTCGCCGTTGAAGCTTATTCCGACAAATTGTCTTGTCAAAGACAATCACATAAATAAACCGCTTGAATGGAAATCGCAGGATTGGGTTGTTAAGAATATCTTTGAGATAAAAAACGGCCGGAATATAAGGGTTGAGAACAATTTGATGACCAACAACTGGGCAAAGGGTCAGGTTGGTACCGCGATCGTATTTACGACGCGCGCTGATAACGACAACGTGGTTATCGAAAACATCGAGTTCTCAAACAATATCGTCCGCGGTTCGGGAAACGCTATCAACGTCTACGGTTCAGAAGGTGCGGGCGGCAGAGGTCTTGCGATCAGAAACAATTTGTTTGACGACATTAACGGATCAAAATGGGGCGGCAGCGGACACTTTTTGATCGCGACCGAATGGAAGGGTTTGACGATCGAAAACAACACCGTGATCCAAAACGGCAATATTACAAATGCCTACGGAAGACCGGTTTCGGACTTTATCTTTCGCAACAATATTGTTTTTCACAATGATTACGGATTCTTTGGCGACAACAGTTCGGTCGGAACCGGATCGATCAATAAGTATTTTCCGCGTTCAGTTATCGAAAACAATGTGATCGTCGGAGCAGACCAAAATTCACTTGGGCGGACAAATTTTTATCCTTCATCGATAAGACAGATCGGGTTTGAGGACATGAAGAATTACAAGTTAAGCAAAGAAAGTCCCTACCGCAGCCGCGGGGCCGGAGGTAAAGGAATCGGGGCTGAACTCGATCCAACTGCTGTCGGCGGGAATTAAGTAGTACTGTGGATCCGGGACATCAGCTCCTGAAATCTTGCTTCGCCGCGGATCGAATCCAGATTCTTATCCTTTTCAAACCAGGGTTTGTTTTCGTAACCCAATTTTGTCGCCCGTTCAAACCAGTCCAGCGCCTCAACGGTTTTTCCCATGACGGCATATGCCGAAGCCAGCCAATATGCCATATCATGATCGGCCTTTGAAATACTGATCGCCTCGGGTGTGATCTGCTTGAGTGCGTCTTCGGTCCGGCCCTTTGCGGCCAGATAGATCGCAAACATCGGTCGGATACCCTCCATTCGCGGGTTTTTATCAAGCACGTCTTCAATTATCTCAATCGCTTCATCAACATTTCCCTGATGAAAAAGCGCGTTGGAACGAAAGGTTCTGATCAGCGGGTGATTCGGCTCAACTCTTGCGCCCTTGTTGAGCTCTTTGAATGCCTTCTCAAAGTCTCCCTTATAGGTGAATATCCTTGCACGGTTATAACTGGAGATGACCAATGCTGCCGGATCAAGACGGGCGAGTTTTTCGAAACTGCTGAGCGACTCATCATATTCGCCGTCGAGGCGATGCATTACGCCCTTTACAAAATAGATCGGCGCCTCATTCGGAAATTCTTCCTGGAGTTTCTTGATCTCGGCACGTGCGGTTGCTTTTTCGTCCCTCGCCATATGGATCATAACCATCAAAACGCGGGCTTCTGAAACATTCGGGTCGAATTTGAACGCCTGCGCAAACGCCTCTTCGGCAAGACCATAATCATCGGCCGATCCGATCCCCTTAAACACCCGGTTTGCATAACAGGCGCCGAGTCCGCTGTAGGCCAAAGCGAAGTTTGGATCGAGTTTTACGGCAAGCTTTAGATTTTCAATTGCCGCATCGCAATCTTCGGCTGAGACGGTTCGGAAAATAAAGCGGCCGAAGTTGTCTCTTCCGCGCAGATATTGTTCATACGCTTCTGCGTTTTCGGTGGGCTTCTTACCGAGGACTTCCTGTTCTTCGTCGGAGAGTTCGAGTCTGAGTCCATCCAAAATATGCTGACCGATAATGTCCTGAAGCGCGAGGATGTCTTCACCCTCGGCATCAATTCTGTCGCTCCAAAGGATGTCGCCGGTAACAACGTCAAGCAGTTGAGTAGTTACACGCATTCTGTCGCCGGCGCTGATAAATCCGGCGGTCAATACGGCATGGACACGCAATTCTTTACCGGCGACACGCGGGTCAATCTCGTCTCCCTGATATTTGGCTATCACCGAACTCGGGCGGACGATCAGAGATCTTATTTTGGCAAGTTCGGTTATTACCGCGTCAGCCAGCGCAAATTCGTAGAAATCTGCCGACGGATCATTGCTCATATTCTTAAACGGCAGGATCGCGACCGTTTTCTTTTCCTTTCCGGTGGATGTCAGGGTGACATCGGGTGAGTATGTCGGCGTAATCGATACTGAATTCGCAGGCTGCGCAGAATTGTCAGAACCGGTTTTACCGGTCAGCCAATTCCAGGCTCGTTTTACAGGACTCGCATTTTCAAGATGTTTCGCCTTAAAAGCTTCATTTTGCAACAGCGTAACACCGGTGATCTCTCGCAAAACGGATTTCAGATCATCCCTCATGTCAGCTATGTCCTGATATCGGTCTGCAGGATCTTTAGCCAAAGATTTATCGATGATCTGCTGGAGTTTCGGCGGGAGAACCTCCGGACGCATCTCTGACAAAGGCTGCGGGGTTCCATAAAGCACCTGATGTCTGACGTCGATCACGGTCTTTCCCTGAAAAGCCCAAATTCCCGTCAGCATCTCATACAGCAAAACACCGGTCGAAAAAATGTCCGCCCGATGATCAGTTTTCTCACCCTTTGCCTGTTCAGGCGCCGCATAGGTTGCGGTCCCGTAAGGAATACCCATTTCAGTGAGATCGATCTGTTCCGAAGGTATGCCGACCGGATCTTCCTGGAGGAGTTTCGCTAATCCGAAATCGAGGATCTTTACCTGCCCGTCGTCTTTGACCATCACATTGCCGGCCTTGATGTCGCGATGGATGATGTTTTTTGAATGTGCAAACGCAAGTGCGTCGCAGACCTGAATTTCGATCTGCAGCGCCGCGGTTAATTCAAGGGGTTTGCCGTCTACCAGTTCGCGAACATTTTTACCTTCGATATATTGCATCGCGATGTAAAAAGTTCCGTCGTCTTCGTGGTAATCGTAGATCGTACAGATGTTCGGATGATCGAGCTGCGAGCACAACTTCGCCTCGCGCTCAAATCTCGTAAAATTGGCAGTTTTTGAAGTGAGTTCCGGCGGCAAAACTTTCAGCACGATCAGTCTGTCAAGTTTTGTATCGAGAGCCTGATAAACTGTGCCTTGTCCTCCGGCACCGAGTTTTTTCAGGATTTCGTAGTGGTGAATTTTATCTCCAACCATAAGAGACTTTATCGATCCGTTCTAACAAAATTGGTTGGTATCTATTGACTATGCCTTGGCAAAATGAAGAAAATTTAAAATTAAAAGAGTCGGCAAACTGCCGACTATGAGATGCTGATCGTTCAGCCGCGAGGCGGGTTTCCCCAACCCGATTGTATATACTCTCCATTTTCAACTATTACCGGAACAGTAAGATCGCCGCCTGAATATTCAAGCATTTCGTTTTGATATTTCTTATTGTTTTGAGCGTCGAATTCGGTGAATTCGATTCCGTTTTCATTGTAATGATCCCGCGCCCTATCACAATAAGGACAACCGGGTTTTGTGTAGATCACCAGGGACATAGTCAATTTCTCCTTCGTGTGAGATAGTTTAACAATTGATTCTGATTAATAAAAGTATAGTTTGATATTCATGGAAAACACTGACCTCTTCGAACCTTTTGAGAAACTGATCGAGATCGAGATAGATGGCAAAGCCGTAAGTGTTCCGGAAAACAACACTCTTTTGAGGTGTTTCCAGTACCTTTCTTTGGAATCGATCTCGTTTGGTGACTTCTGCTGGAACGGAGACTGTCTTAATTGTCAGGTTTGGATCGAAAACGGCAACAAGGAAAAAGCCCTGATCTCCTGCCGGGCAAAAGCAGAGGCAGGAATGAAGATCGTCAGGATGAATCCCGAAATAATAATTAACCCGCCGCAGTAATTGCAGACTTATTTTCTTCCATCAGGTCGATAAAGCGTTTGAAATGATGTTCGGCATCGTGCGGTCCCGGTGCGGCCTCGGGGTGATACTGAACACTAAAGACAGGCAGCGTTTTATGTCTCAGGCCGGCAACGGTTTTATCGTTTAAATTGATATGTGTTAATTCCAAACTCTCAGGAAGCGTTTCGCCGTCGATCGCAAACCCGTGATTGTGCGCAGTAATTTCGACCCGTCCCGTCAAAAGATCTTTGATCGGCTGATTTCCACCGCGATGGCCGAACTTCAACTTATACGTCGTGCTTCCGAAAGTTTGTCCAAGGATCTGATGGCCAAGGCATATTCCAAATATCGGGACATTACTCGTCGCCAGTGTTTCCACTTCTTTCACTACGTCGGTCATTGCCGAAGGATCGCCTGGTCCGTTTGACAGAAAGATTCCGTCTGGCTTCAAAGCCAGAACGTCTGCGGCGCTTGTTTCCGCCGGAACGACCGTAATTCGGCATCCCAGTTTTGCAAAATTCCGGAGCGAATTTGTCTTTACGCCAAAATCGTAGCAAACAACATGAAATCTTGCTTCTCCTTCAGCCGCGATCTCATAGTTTTTTCCGATCGTGACGGTACTCGCCAATTCACGGTCTTTCATAACGGGGGATTCGATCACCCGGGCAATGAGTTTCTGTTCATCGGGTTCGACAGTTGAAATTGCGGCTCTCATGGCTCCTTTATCCCGGATGTGCCGGACAAGAGCACGAGTATCGATGTGTTCGATCCCGACGATCCCGTGACGCTTCAGGTAAGCGTCAAGCGTCTCGCTCGATCGCCAGTTTGAACTTATTCCGCTAGATTCTTTGACAATAAATCCATCTACCCAAGGCCGACGCGATTCCGTATCACTGTCGTTAACCCCGTAATTTCCGATCAGCGGATAGGTCATGCAAACGATCTGACCGGCATAACTCGGATCAGTAAGTATCTCCTGATAACCGGTCATTGAGGTATTAAACACGATCTCACCGAACGCCTCTCCCTCAGCTCCAAATGACAATCCTTGAAACGAGCGGCCGTCTTCAAGAACTAAAATCGCTTTTGCAGATAAATTCATGAATTATTCAAAACTAAAAGTGGCTGATTGGTTTAGCTTAAATTTGTTTGCTAAAACAATCAACCACCGAAACTTCTATATCGCCGTATTTAGTTATTCAGACGCTCTGTAATCCGAATCTTCCCCGGATATCTCTTGCTTTTTGTCAGCGGGCTTTGTGTTCTCCTTTTCAAGGGAGTCAGGTCTGGTGTTTATAAACCCAAATTTTGAGGGTCTCCAGTACCGGAAAAATGCCTTGCCGTAGATATATTTTTCCGGAACCAATCCCCATTCCCGTGAATCTGATGAATCTCCGCGGTTGTCTCCCATGACAAAATAATAATGCTTATCGACGATAACGGGTTCAAAGTCCCGCATTTCCTTCACTTCGAGTTCAGTAAGATACGGTTCATTTATCGGTTTATCGTCGATCAGGACTTTACCATCGCGAACTTCCACAACCTCACCGGGTAAGCCGATAATTCTCTTTACAAAACTTTCATCGGGGTTTTCCGGATACCAAAAAACAACGATGTCTCCGCGCTTGAGATGTCCCCAATTTACGCTCTTAATGTTGTAATAAACCAGTTTGTTGACGATCAATCGTTCGCCGTTCTCCAACTGCGGAACCATCGAAGTTCCTTCAACCACGACGGGCTGAGCGATGAATACGCCGAACAATACAAAGACGGCAACGATCAAAATTATGTCGCGGAGGAGTCTTAAACTCTCGGTCCAGATCCCCTGTTTAGAAGCGCGTTTGAATTGATGGATCTGTATATCGCTATCATCTTTTGCCGATACCATCCCAAAATCGGGCCGGTTATTTTGTTTTACGCTGAACATAATTTCGTGCTTTTGATGTGTGGAACGCTTTGGGAAGTTGGAAACTTGTTTCCGACTCCAAAATTATCTGCAATTACAAGCTTTTGTCAATTAGGTAGGACACGGATCGTTTTTAACCCGCAAGCCGGTTAGAATTTTTAAGCGGTTTCGACAATAATAGTTGATTAGTGCTTTAACGACCCGGAACAGGAGATTACACGTGGACGAAAACATCCGTAGTTTGTTTCCGATACTGAAGGAAACTGTTTATTTAAACTGTGCTGCCGTAGGCCCTCTTCCGTCAAAAACTATCGAAGCGGTGAACAAACAGCTGGCGGATGTTTCACTTCACGGCTCGACGAATTATCCCGATTGGGTCAATACAAAAGATCGCGCCCGCGGTTTAATTGCTGCTATGTTGTGCGTTCGCCCGGAGCAGATCGCATTTATGCGAAACACATCAGATGGTTTTGCAACCGTAGCTAACGGAGTTAGGTGGGAACGAGGGGATAATATCGTAACGTTCGCACAAGAATTTCCGGCGAATTTTTATCCGTGGAGAAGAATCAGAGACACTTACGGTGTTGATCTGAAACTATGTCCCGAGCGCAACGGGAGGATCGACATCGATGAGTTTATCGGATTGATCGACCATAATACTAAAGTAGTCTCGATAAGTGCGGTACAGTTTTCCACAGGATTTCGGGCGGATCTGGAGAGGATCGGTAATGCGGCGCGAAAGGCGGATGCCCTTTTTTGTGTTGATATTATTCAGGCGTTTGGAACGATGCCGATCGATCTTCCCTCACAATACATAGACGTTGCCAGCAGCGCGAGCCATAAATGGCTTCTTTCCCCGGAGGGTTGCGGATTTTTGTTTTTAAGTGACCGGGCGCGAGAAAGGATCGAGCCGACCCTGGTAGGATGGATAAGCGTATTAGATCCGTGGGATTTTAGCGATTACGAACAAGCTTACAAACCAAACGCATTAGCATGGGAGACGGGAACCGGAACATCTTCATTGTTTTACGGTTTGGAGCAGAGCTTAAAACTCATAAATGAAATCGGCGAGGCGAAGATCGAGAATCATCTTGAAGAACTTTCGGACCATTTATGTGAGATCCTTCCCCGCGAAAGATATGAGATCATAAGTTCGCGGATGAATGGCGAAAAATCACAAATTGTTTGTCTTGTGAATAAGAAAGGGCTCAGTTCAAATGATGTTTTCAGAGAACTTGAGAAAAACAATGTGGTGATCTCAGCCCGCGGGCCGCGTATCAGGATTTCTCCTCATTTCTTTAATGATCATTCTGATATTGCGAGGTTGGTCGAAAAATTACCATAGCGAAATCTAATCTTTCAAAAGATTACCCGGGCCGGTTTCCGGCGTAAGATCATCAAGATTCAGCCGGGTCAAGCCGCCGCCGTCGGAGAACGTCGTATATTCGAGCCGCTTTTTTTGACGGAATTGATAGAAAATAAATCCGGCAATTATGCCGATCCCGACCGCGAAAAGGAGCAGCGTTACGATCGCCAAAACAGTTCCGATGAACAGACTTTTCGTCTCCTCAATAAAAGCTCTTTCGGCACGGCTTTCAGCAAACGGATCATAGTTAAGCCAACGGATAACCTTTTCGTACTTGATCTGCTCAAATAGTGCATCCGCCGCCGCCTGATCCGTACCGTCCAGAAGAAAAACGTTATAATTTCCGATGCGTTTGTAGAAAGCTTCAGATGATCTGCCCGGACCGGAAAGATATTGTTTAATTACTTTGTCAGTTTCCGATGAAGCTTGCGGAGTTCCATATTCAACGATCAGAAGTTTTCCGGCAGGGTATTCCGCAGTAACGGCTTCGGTGTCATCGACAAAATCAATATTTTGGAAGATCGGCCTTTCTCCGAGAACTTCATGTAGTCTATCTTTTGTCTTTAAAAAGACCGCTTCTTTTTGTTTATTTTCCCAATCAGGGAGATGTTTGATGATTACCGGAATCCCTTCCTTATCGGAAAGTTCTACGCTTTCAGTCACGGTTTCAACCGTGTTCTGACCGAAAAGCGTGAGAGATCCGAAGGTCAGTATGAATAAAATTGTGAAACTAAAACAAGAACGTTTTGTCATTAACGATATTCCGGCTCTGGTCTGAAGACCGAGTTTATCACGCGTAAGATCCAAACAAAAGGCTCTGAAAATCAAACTTAACCCGGACCTCAGGCGTAAGACACTATGAGACTGTACGAAATTCGGCCATTAAGTGTATTAAATGCGTCAAATAGTACACGGTTTGGTTTAAATCTACTTTTGGATGTATAACGAAGACAAATGTATGCCATAGAAAAATGGAATAAAAACCACATAAAATCGGATGGTCCATAAAAGAATGTCTAATGCTGGTTTGTGGCACAGCAATTGATTAAAGCATTAGTGAAGAAAGGGGGAAAATAGAAATGGCAACAACAGAGACTTTAAATTATCCAATTTTACAAAATGCAGATGTAGCGCTTGCTGACCAAAGCAAAACAACGACTCCAAAGGTTGATGTTACAAAGTTGAGTGATTACGAGCTGACGCAGGCGTCATCAAAGGGCGACATGATGGCATTTGAAGAAGTTTATAATCGTCATCATCGCCGGGTATATGCAATTTGTTTACGAATGTTGAAAAACACCAATGAGGCGGAAGATCTTACGCAGGATGTGTTTATTCAACTTCACCGCAAGATAGGAAGTTTCCGTGGCGACTCCGCCTTCACGACATGGCTGCACAGACTAACAGTCAACCAGGTTTTAATGCATTTCCGAAAAAGGACGGTAAAATTTGAGAAGACGACAGACGAGGGCGAAACCCCTGTTCAAATCGTCAGAGGTTCAGAGAAACCCAGCAAGATGCCGGTTGTTGACAAGATCGCTCTTCAAAATGCAGTCAAACAATTGCCGAATGGCTACAGAAATGTGTTTCTGCTCCACGACGTTGAAGGATTTGAACATGAAGAGGTAGCAAGGATCCTGGGATGTTCGGTGGGAACCTCTAAGTCGCAGCTCCACAAGGCTCGGTTGAAACTGCGCAAGCTTCTCAAAAGAAAGGCCCCGCCGCGATTAGCCGGGTTAAACTAAGTTGCTTTTTTGAAACGCAAAAAAAGGAAGCCGCTCAAAATCGGGCGGCTTTTCTTCATTTTGGAACTGCAACTTCCGCGTTATCAATGCCGTCATTTTTTAGCAATCAAGATATTTAACTTCTGAACAAGTTCCTTTTCTATTGATCGATCGGCTCTTTTCTTCCGCCGATCGGTTCAAACGGCACAAAATTTATCTCAAACCAAGCACTTACAACCGCCAGAAATTCCCGAATATTCCAGGCATCCTCATCGCGGTACCGCTGGCGATCGGCCTTTAAGCCTATACTTTCAATTCCGATCTTTTCACAAAGATATATCGCCCGCGGAAGATGAAACTTCTGCGTAACATGGATGGCTTTTTTTATCTCAAAGATCTCTTTTGCCCGATAGCATGTGTCGTACGTACGGCGGCCTGCAAAGTCAGTAACGATATCAGCTTCCGGAACGCCAAGTTCGATCGCGGCGTTCTTCATTGCCGTCGGCTCATCATATTCTTTTCGGGAATTGTCGCCGCTCATCAGAAGCTTCTTAACCTTTTTTGCTTTATAGAGTTCAGCTGCGACGTAAACCCTGTCATAAAGAACACTTGAAAGTTTTCCGTTTTTCAAGACGGCAGCACCGTAAACGATCACAACAGGCGGAGGTTCTTCATCTGGGATCTCACCTATCGAGTTTTTTATCTTTTCAGAACTAAAGGATCTGACCTGCCTCACGATAAAATAAGAGCAAAGTATTCCCAACAGACCTATGAAGATCAGCGAAACGAGAACTATCCAGAAGTACTTCATGCGTGTTTTTCTTACTTTTACGATAAGCTCGTAAGATCAATCAGTATTGACCGATGATAATATTCCGGCGCGCCAATTCTTCTACGAATCGGTCTGAATTTATAACTTTCTCCTGCGGAGTTGCACCGCGTGCTTCCACTTCACCTTTCGCCATCATCTGAGCGATGATAGAGGCAGGAAATGAGGTCGTGCGCATCATCGCACTCAAGCCGGTCAAATCATCATGTTTATCAACTATATCAAAGCTCAGTTTTTTTGATTCGCCGTCTTTTATGCCTGCGAATTCGAGCCGAACCAGAACATAATCGGGTTCATCTGCCGGGAGGTGGTCCACAAGCAGTTTGCCAAAGACCTTACGCGGGCTGATCGAGGCGCCATCGATATCGATCTCTTCGCTTGAACACAACCCGAGATCGATCATAGTTTTAAATTTCTCACAGTGACCCGCGTACCTAATCGTTTTATAGTCCAAATCCTTTATTTTCCCGAGAAACGTGTCCGGCAGCGTCGAAGTTCCGCCGGACGTTTGAAATGCTTCAAGTGCGGGAAACCCTTCAAACGAGAGCGGCTCGCATTCCGTCATCGAATCGATCTCGATAATGCTGCCATTTCGGATTACTCGCGCCTTTTCTACATACTCATTGATCAGCCCCTCAACCGAGAAAACGAGCTGGTATTCGAGCAGCGTCTTTGGCGTTTGAGGTAAACCTCCGACGCGTATGTGAATTTTATCCAGTTCGTCAAAACGCTTGGCCCCGTGCATCGCCAAAACGGAAACCATTCCCGGTGCCAGACCGCAATCAGGAATAATATTTATGTTGGCCGCTCTCGCCTTTTCATCAAGTGACAGTTGTTGATCAACAATAGAATTGTTGCCGCCCAGGTCGCAAAAATTCGTAGTTGTTTCGATAGCGATCTTAGAAAGCTCGAGGTTATACCAATAATTTACACACGATATCGCCGAATCGTGGTTCTCCATCAGATTTACGGTTTTTTGGCGGTCTAAAACGTCGAGTTGGACAACTCTGACCAAATGGGAGTCCAGGTTTTTTCTAAGATTTTCGGCACATTCAAGATCCTGATCCGCGACTGTGATCGCCTCAACTCCCGGAGAATTGAAGGCAAGATCATAAGCTGCACCGTATCCCATCCGACCGGCACCTAACACTAATATTTTCATGAGTATTTTGGGGGCATGCCGACAGAAAAGGCGGCGCCCGGGTTTGGAATCAAAGTTGCGGTCTTACCAATCGTCCAACTCTTCGGGTTCCTGATCCGCAATTATTTGTGCAGCATAATCGCAAACCTTTTCCTTCCACAACTTTATCGACTTAGTCAGCATTAGCGCAGCCAGCGGGTGGGAAGCGTTTCTTTCAACCCGCAAAACTTCCGCAGTGACGGACACTTCTTCGGCCTGATCGGTGACTACTAAATTTACTGAGCTGCCGACCTGAGGAAGAGACCGCGGCAAATAGACCAATGCGCCCTTTGGTCCGACGTTTTCGGTTAAACCTTCTTCGGTCATCTGATTCCCATTCTCGTCTTTCCAAACAAGCCGCACGGGAAACGAAATATTGTATCTTTCTCCGACTCTACGTTCTTGCATAATTTATGGTAATTCTCCTGCCGTAAAAAAAAGAGAAGTGGTTGAAATATACGAAATTAGCCTGGTTTAGTCCACACGCCGTCTTCGATTTAACTCCGGACGTAACGGCATTTCAGACTGCCCTATCTAGACAAGCACTGACGCCTGTGGTAGGATTAGCGTTTATTTGGTCAGGAAATGGCTGAATAATTTTACGGATAACCGTAAGAACTTCAGCTAATAGAATAGCTGTTGGTTAAAATTAACCACGAAATAAAGTGTCGAAAGACGCTTTTTTGTTATTATAAGCTGAAAATTTATATGACAGGAGACTTATCAATGAGAAACATAGCCAGAGGGGGCGCGCTTCTCTTTTTGGTCGCATTATTAGTAGGAATTAACTACTTTGCACCGAAAGTCGAAGCCGTTACCAGCTCAGCGAGTGCATCGCAGGAAATAGCTCAGGAAAATTTTAAACAGGCAATTAATACAGAAGTACTATTAGATAAAAATAATAAAAATTCAGACAGCACGATTGAGAAATACGATATAAAAGTTGAAGTAGACGGGGGCAATTCAGAGAATGCAGCTGAAGCAGAAACGATGGAATCTGCACGTGCTTTCAAGGCAACAGCTTACTGTCTTCGCGGAAAAACGGCATCAGGGCGATCTGTTCGCCGCGGCATAGTCGCTGCCGATACCCGGGTGCTCCGTTTAGGTACAAGAATTCACATGTCTGCCGGTAAATATACCGGTCATTATGTTGTTGCAGATACAGGCGGCAAGATCAGGGGGCGCGTTTTGGATATTTGGGTTCCAAGTTGTGCGGAAGCCAGAAAATGGGGACGCCGGACGGTCCACGTCAAAGTTGTAAAAGGTAAGAAGAGAAGCGAAGAGTAAATACTTTCAAAATCGTTTCTTAATTTTATAAATAATCCCGGTCTTGCTTCTAAGACCGGGATTATTTTTTTATCGGTCAAACATTTGTAAAAACATACAGAAGTTGCTGCCCCGTGAGTGACCGAAATTTTCCCTACTACTGGAGAATCTAGACGGGTTTGCGCCTTACCAAATAGATGACGCCGTCATGATCGTCACTCAGCAAAAAGGAATCAGGGGTCAGTTTAAAAATATCAAGCGGTCTTCCATGGACCGTCTTGTTTTCCAAAAACCCGGTAATAAAGTCTTCATGCGGAAGCCCTTTTCTGACGATCACTACACGGTAGCCTTTTTTCAGGGATTTGTCCGTTGACCCGTGGAGCGCGATCAAAAACGAATCGCGGATCTTTTCATCCGAAGTTTCCGAATCAAAATAATCAAATCCCATTGCGGAACTATGTGCCGGGAAAGCAGAATATGTAACGGGAATTCCGCGGCAATTTCCTCCTCCGGTGATAAATCTGTCGCGAAAGATCCGCCTGCGATATTCGTAGCATTTCGGCCAGCCGTAATCCTTTCCTTCTCGTATCGCATGGAAAGTATCATCGGGTTTGTTTGTTCCCAGATGATCCGCGCCCTGAACGGTGGCAAACAGGTGATTCCCAAGCCAGAGCATTCCTACAGCATTTCGAAGACCGCGCGCGAAGATTCTTTGGTTCGAGCCATCAGGATCCATTTCTACTACAGTTGCCCGGGTTGGTTCACTTTGTTTTTCGCGGCACGCGTTGCAGCTCGAGCCTACTGAGATATACAACTTTCCATTTCCCCCGATTACTACAGTTCGCGTTAAATGCCAGCCGCCGTACTTATAGCTCAGACCGTAAGCCGGGAACGTGGCAAGTGTCTCCGGAGAAACGTCCGTCGGCTCGATCTCGCCGGAGGTAAACCTGCGCCGCGTCAACTTGTCGGTTTCAGCAAGATAAAACCAGCTCTGACCCGTTTCATCTGTATAGAATGCAACACTATTAGGGTTTTTAAGGCCGGACATGTAGGTCGATACTTTCCCGAATTTTCCGGTTTCATTATCTAATTGGTCAAGAATGTAGACTTTGCCTTTCTCGTTATCCGTAAGATTAAACATATCGGTAACGAAAATGCGTCCGTCCGGTGCTTTTGCAAAAAACCTCACCCTTTTCATACCCTCGGCGGCGGGTATGATCTCGTAGTCCGCGGGAAGGTTTAAATTGAAAACCTTGCCGTCGGCACGTTCGATCCTTTGCGGACTGAGTTTGGGTTGTGCGAGAACAGGTAAGATCAACAGGGAAACCAGCAGGAACCCGGTTGTTGTAATCATGCCCAAACGGCGGGCATACTGAGATTTTCGAAATTCTATTGGTTTGATCATTATTGCGCGTTTGTCCCGAACTGCGGTAAAAATAGAACTATGAATATAGAAAATTTTCTTGTGCCGGAAGGCGAAAAACTGGATCTTAAAGAGCACAAAACCGATTTCACGGGTGATTATACAGATAAAAAAGATGCCGAGGAAGACCTCAAAGAAAACGTCAAACGTCTCGACGCACTTCAGCGGGTTCTGTATGCGGATGATAAACATTCATTGCTTATCATTTTCCAGGCCATGGATGCTGCAGGTAAGGACGGAACGATAAAACATGTGATGAGCGGATTGAATCCGCAGGGCTGTCAGGTCTTTTCATTCAAACAGCCTTCTTCGGAAGAACTCGACCACGACTATTTGTGGCGGTGTATGAAAAGATTGCCGGAGCGAGGAAGGATCGGAATTTTTAACCGCTCCTATTATGAGGACGTTTTGATCGTACGTGTTCATCCGCAAATTCTGGAATCAAGTCAATTGCCGGATGATCTGAAGTACGATCCCGATATTTGGAATCGACGTTTTGATCAGATCAGGGCATTTGAAGATCATTTGGCGCAAAACGGAACCCATGTCTTGAAATTCTTCCTGAATGTTTCAAAAGAAGAACAGAAGCAGCGGTTTTTGAAACGGATAAATACACCGGAAAAGAACTGGAAGTTTTCGAGTTCTGACGTAAAAGAACGCGGATTTTGGGATGACTATCAAAACGCCTATGCTGATGCGATCTCAAATACAAGCACAGCGGATTCACCGTGGTTCGTGATCCCTGCTGACCACAAATGGTATATGAGACTGGCAGTTTCAGAGATAATCGCCCAAAAACTTGAGGGGGTTGATCTGAAATACCCGATCTTGACAGAAAAGCATATGAAGGATCTCCTTGAGGCGAAAAGGATCCTTGAAAATGAGTCCTAAACATCGCTTAGGATAACGATCTCCGATCGGTCGCGGGCATTGTCGAGGAATGTTTCTATATCACTTTCCACACGCCTTTCGGTCAAAATCTCGATAATTCTTTCACGTACCTGATCAAGCGGCGGAAGAATCGAGCCGGGGTTTTGCCGTCTGAATTCGGGTGTAAAATCGTTTATATAGTAATTAACTTCGTCTTCCTGCGTGATCACGACAAACGATCTGAAGCGGAAATCCACGTATTTTTCGATCGAAACCCGGTCTTCGATCATCCTCTGAAAGTTCTCATCGTCAATAGAATCAAATCCGACTGTGTTCAGCCTTTGAATAAACCTCGCCGTTGTCGGGAATTGATCAAGAATTCTCTTAATTTCGGCGTCGATCTCCTCTTTCCGCGGTTGTTCACGCGGGAGCCTTCGGGCCTCCAATGCGATCAGTCGCTGTCTGATAATGACCTGCAAGGCACGGTTAAGATCATCTGAATCTGCCGGACTGATCGGGACATTCGGGATCATTGCCAGCTGCCACAGAAGATCGGAATAAGTTATCAATTCCGTGCGGACACCGTCACTGACCGTTGCCACCGTTTTATCGACGATCTCCTGCGCCATGGCTCCGCCGCTGAAAAAGGTCATCGCAAGAATCAAAAACCCAGTGTAACTGATTGATCTGAAGAGTTTTAGACTGAACTTTTTCATAACGAAACTACTGATTTTTGAACGTTTTAAGGTCTGTGTCAACTTTGATCCAAATCAAACGGTAAAACCGTTGACAAAATGTTGAAACTTGTTTAACTTATAGTTAAGGAATCGTGCGTGTCTCCGAACCCGCGCTGCCCTCATCTCACAACTTTTCTGATGTAACACTTTCCCCAAAGTTTGTCGTAAGTATTTGCAGAACATGATGCCTCCGGAATCACAAATAAAATCAAGTAACGAGTTGACCAATGGAAATGTAGATTCAGATTCTACATCAAAACTGAAGTTTATTTCAGATTTAGGGCGCGGACTGCTTTCGACGGTTCATCCGACAAAAGTTGCAAGCCAGATCGCGGAAAAAGTTCGTGAAGGTGCCGACGCTGAAATGTGCGGCGTTTTTGTAAAGCTCGAGAAGATCGGATTGGTTTTTTCAGCTTACGATTCCAACGGAATAAAGAATTCAAAAGTTTTTAATAGAGACCGGATAAATGATTGGCTGTCGTTTCTGCCTCCTCAGGTTTCTTTTTCCAACGACCATGACGAGAAACTGTTTTTGAAAGGCGATGATCATACATACGAATTTGTTTCTCCGATTCAAATCGACGGTGAGATAAAAGGCGGTATTATCGCCGCTTTTCGTGAAGCCGAAGAATGTACCCATGCGGTTCAGCAATTGATCGATTCATCAACACAAATGGCCGCGATGAGTCTCAATCTTTCCGCACATTATGAAGCCGCTCTTAGTTCTTCGGTTCAGCAGGCAAAAGACGAACACAGGAAATTTACTGAGTCGGTACTAGACGCGCTGCCCGTTTCACTATATGTCATCGATCGTGACTACCGGATCGTGATGTGGAACCAACACCGCGAAATCGGAACACAAGGGGAACCCCGGGACTCTGTCATCGGACGAAACGTCTTCGAAGTACTTTCAAAATACCCAACAAATAAACTCCGTTCGGAATTCGAAGAGGCATTTCAAACCGGAAAGATCGCGCGGATCGAACAGCAGACCACCGATCCGGACGGTGCTTCGAAACACTGGGTAGTAAGCAAAGTGCCGATGCGGGACGAGAATGGAAGCATCACTCATGTGATCACGATCGGCGAAGACGTAACGGCCCGGGTTGAAGCTATTCATTCGGCAAGTCGTGTGGAAAAACTAGCCGCGGTCGGAAGGCTTGCCGCCGGAGTTGTTCACGAGATCAACAATCCATTGGCTACGATTTCCGCCTGCGCGGAAGCACTGGAATCGCGTGTTGCTGAAGGAACATTTGGCGAATCACAAGATGTCAATGATCTCAGCGAATATCTCGGGTTGATACGTGATGAATCATTCAGATGCAAGTCGATCACAAACGGACTTCTTGATTTTAGCCGGGGCCGGACCGGAAATCGTTTTGCAATCGATATAAACGAACTTGTCGGTGCGTCGGCAAAATTATTGCGTCACCAAAAACGCGGCGACAGGATCGAAATAGAATTGAGTCTCGATTCTGAAATCTCGCTCGTAAACGCAGACGAGGGCCAGATCCAGCAGGCAGTTATAGCGCTGTCGACAAATGCGATCGACGCAATGCCGGATGGCGGAAAGCTGACGCTTCGAACCTTCGAAGAAAAAAGACAGGTTGCGATCGAGATAGCCGATACCGGAATGGGTATCAATCAGGAAGATCTTCCGAAAATCTTTGAACCGTTCTTTACAACCAAAGAAGTTGGGAAGGGAACAGGGCTTGGGTTAGCCGTCTGTTACGGAATAATTACCGATCACGGTGGGCGTCTTAGCGTTCGATCGAAGGAAGGTATCGGATCGACTTTCACCATTTATTTACCGACAGAAACTGACGAACAGATAAATTAATAGGCCGTACAAAGCGCATTCAGATCACTTTCTCATCCTTACCCTCGCATTATCCCGGTTAATTTTTAGATAAGGAAAAATATGGCAAAACTCCTGGTAGTTGATGACGAACGAAATTTAAGAATTGTGGTCCAAAAGGAAATGGGTCGGCAGGGTCACGACGTGGAAACCGCTTCCGATGGTGAACTTGCGTGGGAACTGCTTGAACAGAAGAATTTCGACGTCATACTTTGCGACATCAATATGCCGCGCCTGGATGGAATCGAGCTGCTTAGAAGGCTCTGCGACAAACGCGAAAATCCGCCGGAAGTGATCATGCTTACCGGACAGGCCACTGTCGAAACTGCGATCGAGGCTATGAAGCTCGGTGCGTACGATTACCTGACAAAACCTTACAGAATTACCGAACTCGCAGCGCTTGTAACTCAGGCTGCCGAAAAGCAGCGTCTAAAGATCGACAATCAGCGTCTCAAAGCTCAGATCAACCGCGGCAATGAAAATATGCCGGAGATAGTAGCGGAATCTCCCGAAATGAAAGAGATCCTTCGGCTTGTTCGGAGAGTTGCACCGTCGGAAACATCCGTATTGATAACGGGAGAATCGGGTACCGGCAAGGAACTGATCGCGCAGGCGATCCATCGTCTGAGTCCGCGCTCGCAGGAAACGTTCATCGATCTTAACTGCGCCGCTCTGCAGGACACGCTTTTAGAAAGTGAACTGTTCGGGCATGAGGCAGGGGCTTTCTCAGGTGCCAGAGCGCGAAAACTCGGACTTTTTGAGATCGCTGACAGCGGCACGCTCTTTCTGGATGAAATGATGGAAATGCCGGCTCCGCTGCAGTCGAAACTTTTGCGCGCATTAGAAACGAGATCATTCTTTAGAGTTGGCGGCTTAAAAAAGGTCGAAGTCGATGTTCGTTTGGTTGCAGCAACAAACCGGAACCCCCAACATTCTGTAGCCGAGGGCATATTCCGGTCGGATCTGCTTTACCGTGTTAACAGTTTTGAGATTCACATTCCGCCGCTGCGTGAAAGGCGGGAAGACATCGAACCGTTGGCAAGACATTTACTTCAAAAGATCGCCGGACCAAAGGTACCCGAGATCTCGCGTCAGGCACTTGATTCGCTCACGGCATACAGCTGGAGCGGAAACGTCAGACAGTTGCGAAACTGCCTTGAACGGGCCGTACTGCTTTCGGACAACGGAAAGATCACAAATAAGGAACTTCCGCCTGAGGTTGTTTTTAATACCAACGAGCCGAAGATCAACGTTACCTATAACCAATCACAATCCAACTCGACGACCAATTTTAAGAATTCTACGCCGGCGAATCTGAAGGATGTTGAGAAAGAACAGATAATTTCGGCATTGGACAAAACAGGTTGGCATCGCGGGAAAACTGCGGAACTCCTCGGTATTTCCTCTTCCACGCTTTACCGGCGTTTGCGCGAATATGATCTCGATTCAAGGTAGCGTTTAAGGGCTTTATGAATATTTCAAGATCATTTTGTGCGGCAGCAATTCTGCTGTTTGCAGCATTTTCCTCATATGCGCAGGGTAGATTCAACGGTACGGTGACCAGAATCATAGACGGGAAAACCGTGACGATCGAACCGCAGCCGGGAGTTAGGATCACACTCGAACTTCAAAATATAGAAGTTCCTGAACCGGAGCAGCAGCTTCATACTGCAGTTAGAGATCACCTCAGCAAGCTTGCTCTGAATCAACAGGTTTCATTTGATACAACCGGAATCCTTTCGGAAAAAATGCTCGGCCGGGTTTTTCTCAACGGGATCGATCTTAGTCAGCAAATGATCCGTGACGGAGCCGCCTGGTATTATGCGGTGCGGATGGATAGTGAATTTCCTTCGGTGCTTGAA
Source organism: Pyrinomonadaceae bacterium (assembly GCA_041394785.1). Classification (GTDB taxonomy): domain Bacteria; phylum Acidobacteriota; class Blastocatellia; order Pyrinomonadales; family Pyrinomonadaceae; genus Aridibacter. Next base: position 54,863 of record JAWKHO010000012.1, read on the forward strand.
ACGTCGTATAAAGAAACCGAAGCACTTGCCAGATCTGAGAAACGCGGCGTCTGGTCAATCAGCGATCTTAAACCGGCATGGGAGTTTCGGAAAGAAAGGGCGGAAAAGGAACGCAAGGCAGAAGAAGAAAGGATAAATGCGCTGAATGAGAAACGGGCTGAAGAATTACGTGCGGCTCCAAAACGCAGGGCGGTGCAGTCAAATGCCGATGCGAAGATCGGTATCGAGACCTGGTTTGACGGTCCGCTGGCACGCACGGGCAACGGAAAACCGGTAATTGGCGAAAACGGTTTGCTTTATTTTTACGACAAAGACGAGGATGACGGCTGGGTTGGGACTCCATATTGTTTCTTAAATGTATATGACGGTGCAGATTCGGAACAGGTAATGATCGCAATCGGTTACGACTATCAGGGCGACACAATAAAAAAAGGCGGGGATGTTTTCAGCATCGGGGTCGGTGCGTATGGGAAAACCGAACAGTTACTAAAAGACGGCAAGGTGGAGATCATCGTAAACGACAAAGAGAAGATCGTTTTCACCGGCGCCAAATACACTTCCAGTGCATCAGACGAACTATTTTCAGAACTAATCACATATAAGATTACCCGAAGCGATCTCTCAAAGATCGCAAAAAGCAGTTCGGCCGTAATACTCGTCGGAAAGTTTAAATCCGAGATCCATCCTGAAATAAAGGAATTTCTGCTGACGATGTTAAAAGTTACTGGCAAGTGAAACTTCGGCTAATAGTCTTTTTTGATGACGGTTTTCTTGACCGTCATTTTTTTTGCTGTATTCTGAATTCAAAGTTTGCAGATACGTTTGATTCGTAACAACTCTAATCTGAGAAAATGAAAGAGCCAAAGCTTTCGGGATCAGTAAAAAGGAATTCAAAGCTTGGAATCGCATCGGTTGTAATAAGTATTGCGGTGCCGGCTTTATGGATAACGGTGATCGCTGCGGCAATGATCATTGGCACTTACAGCAGAACTTTCGGAACTTCATTCGGAATCGGTGGAGCAATTTTTGCAATTCTTGCGCCTGCAATGCACTTTGTCGGGGCGATCATAGGGATCGCGGGTTTTTTTTCGAAGGAAACAAAAAACTTTTATCCGGCGGTTGGCACTGTTCTAAATCTGCTGCTGGGAATCAGCGGCGTTTTGTTAATCACATTGATCGCATCAAATTTGAAATTCGGGCTTCACTAGTTATCTATTCGCTTTCACCCAAATTTATTTTATATTGCACGACATACGGACGGGACGCTACAAAAAGCCTGTCTTCGGAGTTAAACGCGAGATCAAAAGCCTGATTGGTCTTAAATGACGACAACTTTTTCCCGTTCTCATCAAAAACATAGATATTGCTCACATCGGAAACATATAAATTTCCGTTATTGCTGACCGCGATTCCTCGTGGGGAACGAACCTCCGTCGAAATTCGGTTGAGGAATTTTCCCTGTGAAGAGAATTTGCATAAATTACCGTTTCTGGAATCTGCCGCATAGATCACGCCGTTTGGGTCTACCGCTACTTGCTCAAAACCAAACTCCGCACTCGCGGTTTTCCCCGCGTCCTTAAATTCCGTAACCGGTTCTAAAGCCGGACTGAAAACAAAGATCCCCTTGTTTATGGTCGCGATTATTTTTCCATCGAATGTCACGGCAAGAGCACTGACGCGATTTACAATACGTTTGTTGAGAAGCTTTCCTGTTTTTCCGTCATAGGAAAAAATGCCTTTTGTATTTGCGGCATAGACAATTCCCGAACGAGATGCGGCGAGATCCATCAGGAATTTGCTGTCTTGCATCTCCCATTTTGTCAGGAATTTTCCATCCGGGCCAAAAACCTGGATCCTTCCTCCCTGATAATTTCCGGAATAAATTCGTCCTTGACCGTCCACCGCAATACTGCGGTTATCCTTAAATTTTCCGAGTCCCGTTCCTTCGCCGCCGATCTTAAAGATCTCTTCAGCAGCCTCAGTCCCCGATGAGAACGGGATCGGAGGCCCATCTGAACCTCCCGAGCTTGCAGCGTAGAAAACAACGAAAAATATCACGCCGATCGAAAGAAGCGTGATCGCCGCGATCATGATCGCAACAAAAAAGATCGAGCGTCCGACGGTTTTTACAGCGTAAGATTTTTGCGCGTCAGAGAATTGCAGCGGAACCGTCCGGAATTGGACATTTGAGATATCAAGCCCCTCGCGGCGTTCGAGCGCTTCAACAGCAAGCTTTGCCTCAGCCAGCCCGACGCCGAAAGTTTCGCGAAACATCTTGATCGCATTTATCTTGTTACCGCGTTCGATCTCCTGCTGGATCTCCGCGATCTTCAGCGCTCTTCCCGTAAGAGAAGAAAAATCGAATTGTTCGAATGTGCTTTTCTGCGAATGCCTGAATACCTCAGCCGGAACGATGACGTTACTGCCGCAGAACGTGCATTTTTGGAAAGTATTTCCTTCATATTCAAGCGGTGCGGAACAGGAAGGACATTTAAAGGTTTCCGTCATAAACTTTGTTAACCTCGGGAATCTTTTCTAAACGACGTGACGTGACAGATGAGCTTGCAGATGGAGCCTTGAATAAATTCCTGAGTGTTAACCGGTGAACCAGTAATAAAGAACTATCGCGAATATTATATAAAAGATGAGCTTTATTAACTGAGATCGCGGTGCTTCTTTCGGTTTTGCCAGCCCTCGCGGCCGATCGATCGGAACGGGTCTTTCGGTTACCTCATCCGCCTGTTCGCGAAGCAGGTATTCCTGAAGTTCGGAAATATCTTCGGGCGTAGGTCTTGGCTGGGATTCCAGGATCTTCTGCTTTCTGAGCGACGTACCCGATTCATTCTCGATCTCGAGTTCCATCAAATGGACCGTGCTCGAAGGGACAATGATCTTACCCTTACAATAGCGGCAATCCTGAAAAAAGGAATCGCCGTCAGAAAACTGCAAAACCTGTTTGCACGAGGGACACTGAAAATCCAAACTATTCATCGATCTGCCTCCAACTACTTTCTCTGCTTTGCTTCAAATTCTCTGCGTTCCATCTCGTCTATCGTATCCTTCGCTTCTTTTAAGCTCGTACCAAATACCGACTTGTAAATTTTTATCGCTTCGATCTTGTCACCGCTCAGAAGTTCATTTCTAATTCTCTCCAGCACAGCTTTGGCATTTCGGCCCCTGGCTTCGTCGGACTGTTCTTCGCTTTCCGGCAACGCCGGGGCGGAAATATCAAACTCGTTCTTCGCAGTGATGATCTTATCTACGGCCTTTTTGGATTGCGCGGAATTTGTCCCGATCTTTTCCTGATAGATTTCAAATTTTTCGATCTTTGCTTCCGGATCCAAAACTTCATTTTCGGCCGGTAATTCATCACCCGGCGTCAGTTCGTTTGTAACTTGTTCAACATCAACCTCCACGTCTTTTGCCAGTGTCGCAAAATTCCCGGAAGCGATCTGCAGATCTTTTGGGTAAAAAATATCAGACGGAACGACGATCGGCGCATGGCACGCTTCACACGTCTGGAATATCGATTCACCTCCGCTAAATTTCATCGGCGCGGAACAGGAAGGGCAGTTAAATTCTTTCATCGTTTTTGTATAAAACTAAATTCTAATAAAATACACCTTACTTCGTAGTGCAATAATTCTATCAAATCAATAGGCGGTGTTCTTAAAATGGTCAAATACTTTACTTTGAGCTTGTTTCTTATTCTAGCATTTTCAATATCGGGTTTCGGACAGCGCTCGGCTTCAAGTGCAGCAGCGCTCGCAAAAGCCAATGAAAAAGAGGTTAAGGAAACTTTTGACAGACTGGTTGAAGGGATCAATCAGGTTGACGTTGATAAAGTGATGAGCGTTTACAACAACGACGAAAAAACACTTTTCTTCAATTACAACGGCAGTGCGACGATCGGCTGGCAAAATATGTATGACAACCGTAAATCCTCTTATCAGGACCGCAAGAATACAATGCTCGAGATCACGGGTTTGCGGATCGAGATTCTCAGCCCGACAAGCGCTTATGTTTCATGCAAATGGAAACAAACACAGGAATTCAAAGGTGAAGTAGATCAGTCAACAGGAAGAATGACACTCGTCTTTAAGAAGTTCGGAAAAGATTGGAAGGTTTTGCATCTACACACTTCACCTGACACATTTCCGAGTGCAGTGGTGATCCCGGCGTCTGAGAAGGATGGGAATTAATAGAAGTTCCGAATTGCCTCGGATGTGCTTAATAGATAATCGTAGGCGATTCGGGTTTTGCTTCCTTTCACTGAAAGCGAAAAAGAAAACAGCCCGGGGTGAGCGAAGCGGAACCCCGGGACAATTATAAAAATGAATTCCGACCCTGAAGGGGTCGAACGATTCCTAATTTAGCGGAACTACCTCACCCGCCTTTAGCTCTCGTTCCTTGTTACTCGAATCTTTTATCGTAACGGCATTGCCCTCAACGCTGACCGCCTGCCCGTACACCCATTTGGTTCCCGATTCAGGTTTTGCCAATACATACTGATCTTTTTCCGGTAGTTTTGTGTTCGAAGCATTTGGAAACGGCAGAACTTTGGCAGTTTCAACGTCACTCGGACTCGAACCGTCGTCCCAGGCCACCGTGATCTTGTCGCCTTTAACGGCTTCTACCTTGCCTGACCACCAGGAGTTCGTCGACCAAAGTGCGAGAACCATATCGCCCTTTCGCGCTTTATAATTCTCAGGAGGTGTAGGACTTTTCGCATATGCTTTTTCCAGGAAGTCATTTGAAGATTTAGCTTCTTTGAAGATCTCAGCATTTGAAGCCGGCAGCTTTATTACCTCACTGCCTTTTAGCGTTTTTGAAGTATCGCCGTCAAGAAGTTTTACATCAAAATCCGAACCGTTTACCGCTGTTATTTTAGCCCCGTCCCATCTTGTTGAATTTTGTTCCTTCGCCAAAACAATATCGCCGACCTCAACTTTTGGTTTTGCACCGTCTTTCGGCATCGGGAAAACATTTGAACTTTCAACCTCCGTCGGAGTTGAACCATCGTCCCACTTGATGGTCATTTTGACGTTGTCCGACCCGATTTCCTGGATCTCACCGTCGTAATATGTTTTCGCCGACCAAAGTGCAACAACCTTGTCGCCTTTTTTTAACGTCTCAGTTGCTGCATCTTCTGTCACAGGTTTTTCCGCAATCGGCGTTTCTTCTTTCAGCTTTTCCGTAAAACTGCAGCCTAATATCAGGATCGCAAATATTGTAACCAAGCAAATTTTATTAAACATTTCTAACTTTTCCTCTGTATTTTTAGGTTTCCGAATTAAAGTTTCTCAAAAACAACCTGCGCCGTAGCATGTTCGGTCGTATGAGAGATCGAAAGATGGACGCTGCTTGCACCGAGTTCATTCAAAAGCCTCCGCGCTTCGCCTTTGATCTCAAAACTCGGTACACCTTCCGGATCATTGCTGATCTCAACGTCATGCCACGTGATCTTTCCGCGCCATCCGGTTTTCAGGGCTTTAAGGAATGCTTCCTTTGCCGCAAACCGCCCGGCGTATGACTGCGCTGCCGCCGCGCCTTTTGATTCGCAATATGAACGTTCTTTTTCTGTAAAAACGCGTTCGACAAACCGCGGTGTTCTTTCGATCGTTTCGCGTATGCGGTAAACTTCAATTATGTCTGTGCCGATGGAAATGATCATAAATGATGACACCAATCTTTCAGAATCCGGATTTTTCTGGCGAGAAAAGAATGGCGTAAAAGTCTTGGTTTGTAAAGAGTTGGAAGAACACGGTTTTAGAAACGGGTTTTCAACCCGGCTCGGCGGCGTTTCACCCTTCCCTTCCGGCGATCTCAATCTGGCGGGTTTTGATGAAGATTCAAATGAGAACATTTTTGAGAACCGCAAACGGTTTTTAGAGACATTTGAGGATGAGTTTACGCTGACTTCGGTCTGGCAGGTTCACGGAGACGGAGTAAAGGTCGTAAAAAATGCGGAAGATGTCTTGAGTACGATCGATAAGTTTGACGGGTTGGTCTCGATGCTGCCGAAAGTACTGATCGGGGTGAAAACGGCCGACTGTGTTCCCGTCTTGATCGGCGATCCGAAAACAAACGCCTTTGCCGCCGTTCATGCGGGCTGGCGCGGAACCGTTGAATCGATCGTTTCAAAAGCTATTGACAGGATGACAGCGGAATACGGTTCAGACCCGATGGATCTTGTCTGTGCGATCGGACCGGCGGCCGGCTGCGCGAATTACGAGATCGGCCGGGATGTGATCGACGCATTTGCAGAACGGTTTTCCGACAGCGTCAAGCTTTTTAAAGAAACACGGCCGGGACATGCGCTGATCGATCTTCATGTTGCAAACAGAGATCAGCTTACTGCGAAAGGTGTGGAACTCCGCAATATTTTTACAGCGCCTTTTTGCACGATGGAGCGCACCGATCTGTTTTTCTCGTATCGTGTGGAAAAGAAAAAGTTTGGCAAAACGGGGCGGCTGATGTCTGTGATAGGACGAAAAAATTAAGCCGCGATCCCGGCCGGACCGCGGCTTTACCAATGATATAAATCCCTCAGATCTTATCTTACGCTGGCGCGGATATTTATAGTTTTGGTTTTTGGAGCATAGCAAACTTCGTCCGTACACGCCTGATATCTTACGCTTGCTTTTACGATCACCGAATTTCCTCTGTATCCTTTCGGAACCGTAAGCTTGAAACCGAAAACCGCGCGTCCTTCATAAACACTGATCGGTTCATCGGAAAATTCGAAACGTCTCATTTTTCCGGGCGGATATGTAACTCCGTTTGCCGTTGCACCCGATGCGCTGACAGTAACACGCGTCGGGATCGCATATTCACTCTTCGGCCGGTAGGAATTAACATGCAGTCCCCGGGGAATATCCAAAACGATCGTTCCGCGTACCGTTTGTCCTCTTTTTGCGGAACCGTTTATCGATCCGCTGACGGTTTGTGCCGAAACACTTTCGGCGAAAAATAGCGCAAATACAAAAAATGTACTGACAAAAAGATATTTTTTCATAACAAGTAATTAATATTTTTCGAGAGGGAATTTATTCCGTGATCTCTTAGTTGATGCAATTTGTCCTTGTCCGGTTTAAAAAAGATTTGATATTTACTTTACCAAAAAGCTCCGCATCATTTCACATATCCTATCCGAATAATCATCTGAATATGGTTCAAGAAGCGTCGTTTTAAGTTCAAAGATTCTGTGATCCGGTGTTTCAATAATTTTACGAAGAATCCTGTAATCCACTTCATCGTCCGTTTTTCTACTGCGAATTATCACTCCGCTTTGTCCTTCCGGAAGATCATCCAGCGACTTTTCGGAATCGACAGTCTCAATCCCATCTTTTATTTGCCGCACAAATTCTTCGAGATCCGAGTCTTCAAAAATTCTCAATCTTACCCGGGCCTGCCATATATTTCGCGTCGATCTTTCTCCATAAGTATTTGAATATGCTTCAAACGGAAAATCCGGCACATCACGAAGCGGATAGAGAAAACCTTCGGGTTTTTCGATCCTGAAGTCTTCGGTTTCAATTGTCTCGGGCTGATAGGCCGCGGCAGCACTTTTCTTGATGGTCGTCGAAACGATAACCATTATTACGACCAGGATTCCTCCGATGATAAAGATTTCCATAAAACTTTATGCGATCTTTACAAAATTCGGTTCACTCTTAGCAGCAAGCTGTCCGCAGGCTGCATAGATATCGCGCCCGCGCGGTTTTCTGACATAGGCCGAAACGCCGTTTTGCCCTAGGGTTCGCTTGAATTTCTCAACCTGTTCCGGCGCCGGCGGTTGATACTCAAGAGGATCTGCCGGATTATGCGGGATGAGATTTATCTTTACGCGCGACAAGCCGTATTTACTAAGCAAATCCGCAAGTTCCAGCGCATTTTCAACACTGTCATTAACGCCGCCCAGAAGAACATACTCAAACGTAAATCGTTCACCGCGTTTCAGCGATCTTTCAAATTCCTTCGCCGCCGTCATCAATTCCGAAAGGTCCCATCGGGTATTTACCGGCATCAATCGGTTTCGCAGATCGTCATTTGGTGCCGAAAGCGATATTGCCAACCGCGGACGATTTTCAATCGCGGCAAATTCATAGATCTTCGGAACAATTCCAACGGTTGAGACGGTGATCCGGTTCGGCACGATAAACAGACCGTCTTCTTCTCCTATGATCCCAACCGCTTTTATCAAATTCGCAAAATTCATAAAAGGTTCGCCGGCGCCCATTGCTACAAGATTTGTTCCGTGAGGTGTTTCGGTTGCTTCGCGGTAAACGTCGTTGAGTACGATGATGATCTGCTCAATGATCTCGCCAGCTGTCAGATTCCTCAGCAGGCCGAGCTTCGCAGTTAGACAAAAATCGCACTTAAGCGCGCAGCCGGACTGCGAAGAAAAACAGATCGTATCCCGCTTTTCGGTCGGAATGAAGACGGTTTCCACCGGATATCCGTCATGGGTTTTCATCAGAAACCGCCGTGTTCCGTCTTCAGAAAGATGCCGCGATTCAACGGTCAATTCCGAAATGCTTGCGGTTTTGCTAAGCTTCTCGCGAAAGGCTTTCGGCAGATCAGTGATCTCATCAAAAGACGAAAGCCGCCTGTTGTGCAGTGCCTTGAAGATCTGTTCAACGCGGTATTTCGGCTCACCGAGTTCACGCACGAATTCGGTGAGTTCGTCTTTTGAAAAACCTGTAAGATGCTTTTTTTTCACTCTTAAAGATACCGGTTATTTTACAAAAAGCTTTTCTCCGACAACCCATTGACTTCGGGAAAAGATCGCATCAGGCGGAAATTTTGTCTTTAGATCTTTCGCGTTCCAGTCTATCTTTCGTGTGTTTTTGTAGAAAAGAAACTCTCCGGCACGCCCGTTTTTTACAACGCCGTTTCCGGCGATCATGTAGTAACCTTTGACGTCAAATTCGGTTAAGCCGCGGTGTCCTGAAAGAGTTCCGATCTGTCTGACAAATGTCGGCGGATTTGTTATCTCGGCCCGGCGGCGTTCGCGGTTCATGGCAACGTCAGCAACGTACGGCTTAAAGACCATTGTTTTCTGAGGTTTTACAAGCGATTCTGCAGGCTTTGTTTCAATACCGGATTCCGCGGTTTTTTCGGCCGGTTCTTCTTCTTGTTCTTCAAAACTTACCACGGTCGCATTTCGGAAAATAAAATTGTGGAGTTTTCCTCCGCCGTTTTCCTGCAGATCTTCGTATGCCCGCGGATCGGCAGATGCCTCACTTCCGTCTGCCAAAGATCTAAGCGCCGTCAGAAATGCCACGAAATTCAGCTTCGTCAAATACATTTCATCTTTTTCAAACAGGCCGCCGGTCTCAATAAGGATCACCGGCGCCCCCATGTCAGAAAATGTATCGCCAAACGCATTTTCGGTGTATTCATCATCGTAGCTCGCGATATTTCCTTTGATAAACTGCTCGAGTGCTTCAACGATCAGTGCGCAAATACGGGTATTTCGGTGCTGTGCTTCGGAAAGTTCGGTTTCTGGATTTGCGCGAACCGCTAAAACGGATATCGAAGCCTGCCGCGTGCTTTCGCCGACCGTCGTTAGTTCCTGCTGGTTGTGAAGGTTAAAGCCGATCTCCGGTTTGAATTCCTGAAAGATCTTCATAAGCAGCGAAGCTTCCGGAGTTTCAAGCGCCCGCGCATCGCGATTTATATCGATTCCCTGCGAATTGCGGCGTTTATAAACTTCGGCCCCATCGGGGTTGAGCATTGGTATCGCACGGATCGAAAGGTTTTCTTCAAGCTCTTTAACCCATTTCAGTCTGTTTCGGTTTTTCTGAAGAAAAGCAAACATATCGATCAGCGCAGAAGTTGCTGTCGGCTCATCACCGTGCATCTGAGACCACATAAAAACGCGCTTTGCGCCTTTGCCCCAATTGATCTGATAAATCGGCCGCTTATCATGGCTTTGGCCGATCTCGCTGATATCGATATCGAGCCCTTTAAGCGTTTCCAGATACTTTTCGAGATCTCGGTGGCGGACGTTAGACGGAAACTTGTTTGAAATGTGGGTTTTGTCCCAGATCTCGGCTAAATTTTTCGGTGATTGTGCATCGGTGCTATTCGTCATTAATAAAAAAAGCAGGATCGTAAAAGTTGTCAGAAAAAACTTCATAGCTGTAATTGTCTGCTCCGGTTTTCGCTTCTATTGGTCGATCGCGCTCAGGACCTTTTCGATCTGGATGCCATATTCGGCATCAAGACCGAGACTCTCCATCCACCGCATCTGTTCTTCCATCAGTTTAGGAAGATAGGCAACATCATTGAGTGCGTATTGGACGAGTTCGTCCGTCCAAACTTTGTCCCAGTTTCTGCCAAACTTCTTTCGCTGCGATTTATCAAGGTCGACGGCGAAATAACGATAGAGCGTTTCGGCGAGCGAGACCGATTGGTTTGCGCCCCTGGTTAAAACCTTTTCGGCGATCATCGTGTCATAAACATTTTTAGTTTGATAACCGTTTGCTTGCAAGAAACCAAGATCGAATTTCGCATTATGAAAAATTTTTGTGATCGCGGTATTTTGCAGAATTTCGGCAAGTTTTCCAAGCCTGACCCCTTCGGAATTCGGCACGAGCACATTCAGATCGCCGTCTGAAAACTGTACCGAATAAAGTGCGCCATAGCGCGGATCGAGTCCGCCGGTTTCGGTGTCGCAGCCTAAGACAATTGCCTTTGAAAGTTTTTCATAGGCAAACTCGATCTCGGATTCTGTTCGCGGGATTAAAATATTCACTTAAATTCAAAAAGAAATTTTCCCGTAAACGCGGGAAGAACGCAAAGGGAGATTAAGAAGAAAGGAATCCCGCGAAGGCGCAAAGGGCGCAAAGAAGAGAAGAAAAGGAATTGCGAAGACGCAAAGTGATAATGAAAACAGAGCGGATTCTTAAAGAGGGTGTTGAACTTACTTGTTGTGAAGAGTTCTAAAACCTTAAATACACAAAAATACCCTGGATTTTCTTATGTTTTTCTTTGCGCCTTCGCGGGACATAATCTCTTCTTCTCTCCGATAAACATAAACACAAAAATGCGCTATTCTACAAACCTATGTTCATCGAGTTAAACGAAATAGAAGCACGGATAATCGGCTGCCTTATTGAAAAGGAAAATGCCACTCCTGATTATTATCCCCTGACTTTGAACGCATTGACGAGTGCCTGTAATCAGAAATCGAATCGTTTTCCGGTTGTCGATTACGATGAAGATTCTGTCGAGCAGGCGCTTGAATCGCTGCAAAAACGCGACATCGTTTATCTGTTTTTCGGCAGCGGAAGCCGGACAAAGAAATACAAACATCTTTTGCCAAAACTTCTTGATCTGGATCAGGCTGAAACTGCGGTGATTTGCGTTTTGCTTCTTCGCGGCCCGCAGACACTCGGCGAATTAAATCAGCGAACCGGCCGTTTATATGAATTTTCCGGTCTTGATGAGGTTCATCAAACAGTTGATGGTCTTACCAAAAGAGAAGAACCGCTCGTTGTCGAATTGCCAAAACAGCCGGGGCAAAAGGAAGGCCGTTTTATGCATTTGCTGTCCGGCGAGATCGATCTTGAAACGTTTGTCGCGGATACGCCGGCGCCTCGATCTTCAAATTCTCAGAGCGAATCATTGAAACAGGAATTAAATGAGCTTCGTGCAGAATTTGAAGCATTTCGCGCAGAATTTTCCGAATTTAAGAAGCAGTTTGACTAGCCGGAATTCCCCGAAAGTTTTTCAAAAGCTTCATCGGTAAATTTGAAATGACGCTCATCCTTGTCGATCACAGCGCCGTGTTTTTTATAAAAATCGACAGCCGGCTTATTCCAATCTAAAACCTGAAAATCCATTCGTACCGCGCCAAAATCCTTTCCGGCCCTTGCAACCGCTTTCAATAAAAGTTCGCCGACACCGCGACTTCGATGAGATGCCGTGATAAAAATGTCTTCAAGATAAACGCTGCGATGCCCGCGAAAACTTGAAAATGACCGGTAGTAAAGCGCATATGCAACAGGAACATCGTCATCTGTCACCAGCAGGCAATTTACAAATCGGTCTTCTCCAAAAATTACATCCGCCAGGCTTTTCTCCGTAACCTCCAAAAACCCGAGAAGGGATTCGAATTCAGCAAATTCACGCATGAGTTCAATGATCGCAGGGATGTCTTGACGTTTTGCGTGCCGGATCTCTGTCTTATTTTCATTCATGGGTTTGGTACGGCTGCCGCTTCCTTAATATCTAATTTAAGAGCCGACAAAATTTGTGCCGTGGATTTTTGTATCATTACAGAAGAAAAATTCCGCGTTCCAATCCGTATGGGATTATCGGCCGCTCGCTGAATTTACATCGTTAACAAAGTTTTTACAGCCTCTTAATTCATCGATTCACAACTGGTTATACTATTAACGCCAGTAAAACGAAAAGGAGTTCAGAATGCAAAAGAAATTTAAATTGGTATTTATCGTCATTTCCCTGCTGCTTCCTGTGTTTGTCTTTGCGGGTAATGGCGGCGCGGGCCGGACTGAAATCAAGACACAGGCGATCGACGATTTCTTAAAACAATTAAGCGATAAAGGATTTAGCGGCTCCGTTTTGGTCAGCGACGGAAACAGCGTTTTTAACAAATGCTATGGATTCGCCGATCGCGAGAACAAAACAAAATGCAGCGAGCATACCGTTTACGATATCGGTTCGGTAACCAAACAGTTTACCGGCGCAGCGATATTAAAACTCGAAATGCAGGGAAAACTCTCACCCTCTGACACGATCGATAAATACTTTTCAAATCTGCCTGCCGACAAAAAAGCGATAACGATTCATCAGCTTCTGACGCATTCAAGCGGGCTGCCTCCGGCGATTGGCGACGACTATGAAGCGCTCGGAAGAGAAGCATTTCTTAAGCGTGCCTTTGGCGCGAAACTAAATTCGAAGCCGGGCGAAGAGTATGATTATTCAAATGTCGGCTACAGCATTCTGGCGGCGATCATCGAAAAAGTTTCCGGCAGTACGTACGAACAGTTTTTGAATGAAAATCTATTTGCTCCGGCAGGGATGAAAGAAACCGGTTACACGATCCCTAAATGGAAAACCCAGCAGATCGCCGTTGGCTACAAAGGCGAAAACAAGTGGGGAAGACCGACCGAGAAAAAATGGGACAGCAATGCTCCATTTTGGAATCTTCTCGGAAACGGCGGACTTCTGAGTACTACCGCAGATCTTTACAAATGGCATCAGGCATTGCTTACGGACAAGATCCTGAACAAGAACGCAAAGGAACAGTATTACAAACGGCACATCGAGGAAGGCGCAAATGCGGGAACTTACTACGGATATGGATGGGCACTTTTCCCGACGCCGCGGAAAACAACGCTTATAGCGCACAACGGCGGAAACGGCATATTTTTCTGCGATTTTCTCCGCTACACGGAAGAAAAGGTAACGATCATTTTGCTTTCAAACAGTATGCGGCGCGAGTTTGAAGCGATCTCGGTCGAGATCGCAAGATCGATCTTCAGCAAAGATCACAAACCGGTGATCGAAGTAAACACTTCGCCACCGGTTAAAACCACACTTGAAAATCATCCGCATGTTGGGTTGATCCGCGGATTGATGACAACGATCACGTCTCAGGATAAGGATGCGGTGAAAAAATTTGCCGAGGTAAACTTTGCCGAAGACTTTTTGAACTATGTCCCGATCGAAAAACACCTTGAGATCCTTTCGCAGATCGGCGGAGAACTAAAAGACTTTGAGATCGAATCCGTGACGATAAACGGTATAGAGACGCTTATAAGATTCAAGGACAAGGAAAACGAAATGCTGATCGAGATAGAAAAAGGGAAGATCCTGGGAATACGGTTTTAAGTAGATCTGCTGATGTTTTTTCGGAATAATCTTACATGACCCAAAACATCAAGTGATTGATCCAGATCAAACAAACACGTCATAATTAGAGAGGCCAAAAAACTCTTGTAGCTTCTTTGCTGTCTTTAGAGTTATTGGTCTCTTACCGTTTATGATCTCAGAAACAATTCCTTCTGAACCGAAGACCGGTACCAAGTCTTTTTGTTTCATTCCGCGGTCATCGATGAAGAACTTAAGAATTTCATTTGGTGGTACATCCGGGATCGGATAATGTTTTTCTTCATAATCCTCAACCAATCTTGAGAGCAATTGCACCAATTTATCTTCTTCCGGGCTCAACCCATTCTCACGAATCCCCTTTGAAACAAGATCATGAAGCTGTCCAGTCATTTCTTCTAGTTCGGTATCGTTTGTAATAATTACCGGCAGAGTTTTCATCAATAATTTTCCATAAATATTTTTATCAACAATTGCAGTCATTTTTGTACGCTCCTTTATCATATTCCGCGTGGGTCAATACAAATCGGATCAAAAGCGTTCCCGCTTGGTAATAGATCTTTGTAACTATGCGAAAATTGTTGCCGCCAATATTAAAAATCGTGCATTCTCCCGCTATGTCAGCGTGTGGAAAATCATTTCGCGTTTCAACAATATTTTGCCAACGCGCTTTCTTCGCAATATTTTCCAGCGTTTCAGCGGTTGTTCGGCGCTCGGATGCTCGTTCCAAAACTGAGTTAAACGGGTGGGCGTTATTATATGCATTCAGTCCTCGCAAAGAAATCTTCTCAAAAAAGAAAAAGGACGTCAACGAGTATTCGCTTTTTTGAGAAGATGGGCAGATTGTGGATTCGAATTATTGTTTACTCATTCGTTCCAGGCAACCTGACTCTTTAGCCGCATAACGGTCTTTTCCTTTCCAAGCTGTTCGATCGCCGAGACCATTGATGGTCCGACGGCTTGTCCGGTTAAGACCACTCTTGCGCCGTTTAGTACAACGCCTACTTTTGTTTCTTTTTCTTCGCAAAATTCTTTGACCGCCGCAAAGATATTGTCGTGCGAGAAATCTACAACCGTTTCGAGTTTATCCGCTAATTCAGGCAGCAATGTCTGAAGATCGGGATGTTTCTTAAGATTCTTTTCGATCGCTGCCGGATCAAAGTCGAAATCTTCGCTGAAAAACGCGCGTCCCTGTCCGCTGAAATCTTTGAGCGTATAAAAACGTTCGCGGATCAGATCGATCGTCGCTTCAAACCACGCCTTGTCATCGTCGTCGTATTCTTCGCGCCAGAGTTTTTCATTTCGCATTTCTTCGCGGACGAGCGGGATAAGTTCGCTCAGGTCCATCGTGCGGATATATTCGGCATTCATCCAGATCGCCTTGTCGTCAGTCCAGCGGCGCTCATTGTTTGCGTCGAAGTTAAACGTAGCGTTTGATTGATGGATCCGGTCGAGTGAGAACTTTTCGATGAGTTCATCGAGGCTGTAGATCTCCTGCTCTTCACCTGCCGACCAGCCTAAAAGGGCAAGGAAATTACGAAATGCACCGGCAATAAAACCGGCGTCGCGGTAAGTGGTCATCGAAACGATCTCGCCGTGGATACGTTTCGAAAGTTTTTTTCCGCCCGGGGCAAGGATCAGCGGAAGATGAGCAAAAACAGGCTTTTTTCTGCCTAAAGCTTCGTAGATAAGGATCTGCTTATGCGTGTTTGTCAGATGATCCTGTCCGCGAATGACATGAGTAATGTCCATTTCGATGTCGTCACAAACCACCGCGAGATTGTAAAGCGGATGACCGTCGCTGCGCAGCAATACAAGGTCTTCGATATCGGCGTAGTCTCTTTCCTGCAGACCGTAAACCGCATCTTCAAAGGAAGTTTTACCTTCTTCGGCAACTCTTAAACGAATCGCAAACGGCTCTCCGGCTTCTGCTTTTGCATCAGATTCTTCTTTCGACAGCTCGCGGTATTCGTTGTCCCGCATATCTTTATCGGCGCCCTGCTTGCGTGCTTTGTCTGCAATATCCTGTTTGATATTTTTATCCGAGCGGTCTTCTTTTGGCGTAAAATCACGATACGCTTTGCCTTCTTCAAGCAATTTCAAAGCAGCCGCGCGGTGTTTTTCGGCATTATCCGATTGAAAAACGATCTCTTCATCGGGCGCGAAACCGAGCCACTGTAAACCGTCGATTATCGATGCGAGCGATTCTTCGGTCGAACGCTGCTGATCTGTGTCTTCGACACGGATCAAAAACTTCCCGCCCGTATTCCGCGCAAAAAGATAATTAAAAAGCGCCGTTCGGGCAGAACCGATATGTAAATAGCCTGTAGGCGATGGTGCAAAACGTACTCTCGTAGTCATATCAAATAATTCGTCTTATCTTCTGGCTTACTCATGAACCTCTTTCATAAACCTTGATATCAGTCTTTCGTTATTATCACTGCTTTTACTAAAAGCTTCGATAACGTTTTCCGCAGTTTTTCCCGGCTTGTTTTGGTTGAGCTTCTTTTTTCCCTGCAGATCAGTTACCTCGATCTCAAAGGCGATCACGCCTTTTGCCATATTCAGCTTAATGCCGCCGGCGATCTCATTCCAATCCGTCTTAAAATAATCAGGGTCAAATGCCTCAACCATCTTTTCCAGAAACTGCAGGTTTTCCTCAGGAGTCTGAAGAAGTTTTATTTTTCCGTACGCATGAACCGCGACATAGTTCCAGGTCGGAACGTTACCTTTTTCACCGTAAAGCAGCGGGGAAATGTAGGCATGCGGTTCCTGAAAAATTACAAGAATCTTATCATCCTTAAATTCTTTCCAATGCGGATTGCCTTTGGCAAGATGGGCCAGAAGGACTAACTTGTCATCCCGTTTCTCGATAATAAAAGGCAGATGCGTTGCCGTCGGGACTTCATTCTCTGCAGTTACTACCGTCGCAAAATTAAACTCGCGCATAAATGCGATCAGAGTTTCTTCATCTTCTTCTCGAAAGAATTCCGGAATGTACATTTTCTGCCGCCAAAACTAAGAAAAGCTACCAAACTTAAAATTTGATAGCCGGCAAATAGATCCAAAATCTGTACAAAAATGGCGGAGATAACAGGATTCGAACCTGTGAAGGGCTATAAAACCCTTAACGATTTAGCAAACCGCCGCTTTCAGCCACTCAGCCATATCTCCGCTTCTTGTAAAACCGCTTCAATCTCAGGCATAAAACCCAATAAAGACGCAGGAATCATTCTAGCCTGTGGGCAAACTTTGTCAAGCTTTAAGACATCATATCCCGCAAATTCCACGAGTTTTTGCTTGACACGCTTGATTTTACAACACAGAATGAGTTGTTATGAGAAACTGCCCCAATTTTGTGTTGGGACATCGTAAGACAACTCCAATAAAATAGGTTCTCCCCGAAACTTGTTTGAGGTAGTACTTTGATTATGCCAAAACGAAATCACTTTAGAATTCCTGTCGCTTTGCTGACCGCAATGTTTGCGTTCATATTTTTAGCCAACGAGACCCATGCTGAGGTTGTGGTTGAAAAAGGCGGGGCAAAATTCGGCGTGATCAAAGGAGTAGTGCGCGATAATTCGGGTGAACCCATCTCTAACGCGACGGTAGCAGTTTTTCGTTTAGGAACCTCAAAACTCTTAAAGCAAGTTACGGCAACCTCTAGCGGTAAATTCTTTGCGAAAATTCTTCCGGGAACGTACACGATACTTGCAGTTGCCCAGGGTTTTAATCCGGTTACGCTTAACAAAGTTACGGTGGGACGGTCATCGGAACTGGTTTACGGTTTCAAACTCGAGCCTTCCGGGAGCGGAAAAACACTTCCTGAAAAACGGGCCGACAGAAACAGTTCAAAATGGAGAATCCGGGCGGCTTCCAGAAGATCGATCTACCAGAATCGTGAGGGTGAGCTTCCGGTCGGAATTGCTGATCCGGATGAAGACAATGTCGCACTCGATTCGGATGACGCGGATGCTTATATCGGGCTCGTCGTGGATGAAGAAAACAGAACCCGTAAGGGACAAACCGTTGTCGAAACTTACGTTGCAAATGTCGGCGACGACACGATAACCGCGATGAATTTCGCAACTGTGAGACCGATCGGCGATAGTGCGCAAATAATGTTTGCGGGACAGATCGGTGCCGGCAGGAATGCTCCAAAGCGTTTTGAAACGAGCTTGAGTTTTCGCCCGAAGGACAATCACCGTGTAAATCTGAAAGGATCTATCGCAAATCTGGGAACAGTAGCAAGAAACGGCGACAGTGAATTGCTGAGCCAGGCTTCTTTCCAGGCGCTTGATCAATGGAAAGTGCGTGAAGGTGTGATCGTTGTATTCGGGGTAGATTATTCGAAATTTCTCGGAGCTGGAGGCGATTCATCGTTGAGTCCCAGATTGGGGCTTCAGTTTGATGTGGATTCAAAAACGCGCGTGCGTTCCGCATACACCACTCAAACCGAGCCGCGCACATGGCAGCGCGTCATCGATCTGGAAAACACACAAGTGCTTTTCCGTGAGCCGGTTGCGATTGAAGATATCGTTGTGAAAGACGATAAACCTCTGATGAATAAAAACCGCCGGCTTGAATTTGGTATAGAACGGATCGTTGATCAGCGGTCGAGCATTGAGGCCAACGTATTTTTTGATGCAGTCATCGGTCGCGGTGTCGGCCTTTCAAATCTACCGTTTGACGGTCTCGGACGCGATCAGATCGGAGATCTTGTTGGTTCGCAGCACGGAAAAGCTCATGGTGTCCGCGTAGTTTATTCGCGAAGGCTCAACGGAACGTTTAATGCATCCGCCGGATATTCGTTCGGAAACGGTCAGAAACTTTCGGAGAATGTCATTTCCGATCCGGCAAATGCATTTGATAAAGCAGTTTTTCAAACATTTTTTGGACAGATCAGTGCTGATTTTAAATCCGGAACGAGCGTTCGGACGATCTACCGGCTTTCTCCGGATGCGACTGTTTTTGCGATCGATCCGTTTGAAGGAAGACTGGCGATCTATGATCCGGGTCTGAGCGTTATGGTTACACAGGATCTGCCGAACTGGGGACTTCCTATCGATGCCGAAGCTGTGCTGGATGCCAAGAACATTCTGGACGCGCGAAGCGGGCTCGAAATGCAGGAAGGTTTGCTGATGCTGAATTCGCAGCGAAGAATCCTTCGCGGCGGCATCTTGGTAAGATTCTGATCCAGAACATTAAGAATTGAAAAGAATATCTGATAACCGTAAATAGGCGCTGACAGTACCGGATAAAAATTATTATTTGTCTGTATTTGATGCCCATATTTGCGGTTATTTTTTTCCATAATCTTGGATTTATTGAGGAATAAATGGATTGGGATTTTTGCGGATTAGTCCTTTTATACCTGTATGAAGTCGAATTTTAGGTGTTTTTTCCGCAAAGCGTTAATTCGATGTTAGTGGAACAACTATTGCCTTTCAGTTAAAACGGAATAGTTTGCCTCAAATTGATGAAAGGGAAAGTACTTACAAGTTGGAGTTTGATTTGGCTGTTAGCGACGGTGATGTTCGTTGCCGGCGGTGCACTAAATCTTCATCAGCGGGCGTACAATCAGCTTCCTCCGACCGACGGCGTAGTTTGGGTCCACAAGAGCGACGGCATTTATGCCGAAACCGTCAAACCCGGGTTTTCCGCGTATCGGGCGGGACTCGCGGCCGGTGATAAATTGATCGGTATCGGTTTTGAAGATGACCAGATCGAAGAAAACGTTCGTGTCAGCGATATTTACATTTATCTCGAACAGGCCGGCGTCGGCGGAAATCTCACGTATCTTTATCAAAGACCTTCCTATTCATTTTCAGAGAACTTCTATTACGCAGATCTTCGCAATATCGATAGCCAGCCGCGGTGGACGCCTTCGATAGTGCTGCTGTCCTTTGTCGGTGCAATATGGCTGGCGATCGGTGTCTTTGTACTTCTCAAGCAAGGCAGTCGTTCTCCGTTCGTGCTGCATTTTGCATCAATTTGTCTGGTCGCTTTTGTCTTTCACAGTTACCGGGCGATCGGACTCGGCGAAGACTTTGATCTTGCCGTCAGGCTGCTAGACGACATGGCATTCGCGTTCTTTGTGCCGCTATTCCTGCATTTTTGTCTTCGGTATCCGGTAAGAAGCGAGGTCTTTGATGATCCGCGCTGGATGACCTACGCACTTTATGTACCGGCGGCACTTATTTCGGCGGCCGCGCTTGTACTTTCACTCGGATATCATGTTGTCCCCGGCGAAAGCTTTTCGATCTGGCTGGCTAACCTAACGGACCGCTTCGATCTGATAAATAATCTCGACCTTGCAAATCTCTATCATTTCATCATCGGGATCTCATTGGGAGCCGGAATATTGATCTGGCGATTTATCAAAAACAAGAAAACGGTTGTCAGACAGAGACTGAAATGGGCCATGTGGGGAACACTGGTAGCAGTTTTCCCGATAATCACTTTTCAGATCGCCAAGCGGTTTGTCTACCTGCCCGAAGACGGTGTTACCGCCGCATTGACGATCCTTCCGCTTGCACTGATCCCGTTTAGCTTCGGGCATTCGGTGGTTCGTTACCGTTTGATGGATGTTGACGTAGTTGTCAGGCGGGCATTCGTATATGCGCTGACAACGGTGGCTATCTCGGGCATGATCGGCGTGATCGCGCTGGGACTCGTATTTCTGGCGATCGGTGAAAACTTATCAAATACGGAGATTGTTCTTCGCGGCCTGATCGCGGTAGTTGCAATGGCGGCGATCGTTCTACTATCCGAGCCGCTGAAGAATTTTCTTCAGGAGCGGACAGAACGTTATTTTTACGGTGAAAAGTATGATCTCCGCCGCGGTCTGCTGGATTTCGGCAGAACGCTGTCTTCGACCACGGCACTCGATCCTTTGCTCAACTCCTTAACTGAAAGACTCCAGCAAGTGCTTGACGTAGAGAAGGTTGCCGTATTTATTGAAGACGCCGGATCACACGAAGGCTATCGGATCGGGAAGTCTGTCGGACTAAGCGACGGATACGAAATGCCTAATGATTTCCGTACGATGATCCGTCAGAAATCGGCAAAAAAAGGTGTTGTACGGGCCGATGAAATTGCAACGCTTGAGATCGAAAATACTAATGCGAATGGCAACGGGAACGGGAATGGAAACGGGATCGTCAGACAGGAACTTCATTAT
Organism: Pyrinomonadaceae bacterium; assembly: GCA_041394785.1. Classification (GTDB taxonomy): domain Bacteria; phylum Acidobacteriota; class Blastocatellia; order Pyrinomonadales; family Pyrinomonadaceae; genus Aridibacter. Next base: position 75,912 of record JAWKHO010000012.1, read on the forward strand.
TTTGTCCCGTGTGTGGTCCGCGGAAAAATGGTTGCCGTGATCGGTTTGGGGCGTGCAAAAAACGGCTCGCTGCTGTCTTCTGAAGATATTTCGATCCTCCAGACGGCGGCCGGATATATCGCGATCGCAATCGAAAACAGTATTCTTTATCAGGAACAAGAAGCGCGTGCAAAAGAACTTGCGCTGCTTAAGGAATTTAATGAGTCGATCGTCGAGTCTGTAAACGTCGGACTCATCGCTGTTGACGAAAATGGCTGTATTACCCGCTGCAATTCATCGTTTGAAGATATTCTCGGCTATAGTGCGGAACAGTCGTTAGGGCGCGAGATCAAAGAGATCTTTGACGAAGGATTTGCGCAGAAGATCGAAAGCATTCTCGGAGAGGACCGATGGCATTTGACCGAGATACACAATGCATACAAGCTTCAGACACGGGATTCTTCCGGCGAGTCGCTGACATTAAACGTCGCTATCGCACCGCTTCGATCGATGTCGCAGGATCAAAAAGGCGCGATCGTCGTCATCGAGAATGTGACGCAGCGCGTCAAGTTTGAAGAAAGTCTTCAGCAGAATGAGAAGCTTTCGAGTATCGGATTGCTCGCAGCCGGTGTCGCGCATGAGGTAAATACTCCGCTGACCGGCGTTTCAAGCTACACTCAAATGCTGATGGGAATGATCCCGGACACAGATCCGAAACATGCGTTGCTACAGAAAGTTCAAAAACAGACGGAGCGCGCTACGAACATTGTCGGAAACCTCCTGAATTTCTCGCGGACCGGAAATGCGACGGAGTTTACCGAGCTCGACGTCAATCATTTGCTTGAAGATACGCTCCAGCTTCTCGAACCTCAGCTGAGAAAGTCGCACATTGAGATCACAAAACTCTACGCGAGCGTTCCTCCGAAAATGATGGGCAACGCCGGCAAGCTTCAGCAGGTATTTACAAATTTGATCATAAACGCACGCGATGCCATCCTCAATGGCGGTGAGATCTCACTTCTGACCAAGTATCTCGGCGAAGATCAGCTGATAATCGAAGTTTCCGATACCGGTATCGGGATCGAACCAGATGACCTCAACAAGATTTTTGATCCGTTTTTCACTACAAAAGCAGTCGGAAGCGGTACTGGACTTGGGATGGCAGTTTCTTACGGAATTGTTCAGGAGCACGCCGGTACTATTTCTGCAACCAGCAAGGTCGGGGAGGGAACTACTTTCCGGCTTGTATTCCCCGTAGCGGTTGACGAAAAACGCCGCGTAGCAAGCTAAATGCACGACCTCGTCGTTTTTCTCGATCAGATAATTCCTGCTTCAGACGCCAAAGCTTCATCAATTTCAAATCAATTTCTCTATGGTAAAGGCATCTTTTCTACGGTTGCCATTTATGATTCCGAGCCGTTTCTTTTTGAAAAACACTGGGCAAGATTATCCGCCAATGCTGCAAAGACCGGAATAGATCTGGCTGAGTTCAGCGATAGCCGGGTAAAAAGATCGCTCATCGAACTGATCGGAAAAAATCATGTAGTAAACGGAAAAGCCAGGATCACGTTTTTTGACGGATCGGTGAACCGGATCTGGAATAATGAAGAAGTTAATCCTGATACCGGCATATTGATCCAAACGGCAAAGCCAAATCCCAAAGTTCACAACATTTCGCTTTCCGTTTCGCCTTTTCCGGTAAATTCCAGATCACCGCTTGCCGGTGTGAAATCCTGCAATTATCTTGAAAATTTACTCGCGATCGAAAATGCAAAAGCAAGCGGTTTTGATGAAGCGGTGCGCTTAAATGAACGCGGATCGGTAACGTCGGCCTGTATGGCAAATGTCTTTTGGGCGAAAGATAAAGAGCTGTTTACACCGGACTTGAAAACAGGATGCCTTCCGGGAACCACGCGTGAATTGATCCTTGAAAGATATGACGTGAAAGAAATTGAAGCCGGTGTTGAATCTCTGCTTAAGGCTGATCAGATCTTTTTAACATCTGCCGGAATAGGAATTGTGCAAGTCGGTAAACTCGAAAACCGTCAACTAGATCCTGCTCTTCATCCGCTCACAGAATTGATAAACAAGGAATTAAGCGCGATTCGATGATCTACGCGACCGTCCCGCCGCAGCTTGAACCCGAACCTGCCGTGCAGCCAAAACAGTGAGAATTTGTCATCAACTCGCGGCCTGAGAATTCTTCCATCGAAAACTCAAAGATCGTCTGCGGCACGTCCGGTGTGACCCGGATCTCGAGCATTTGGTTAAAATCACAATCGAACAGATTTCCGCGCCAATCTACGCTCAGCGTATTGCGGCACATCAGACCCTCGACCGTTCCGGGGTTAAATGCGCTAACAAGTTTTCTCATGTAACTCTCTTCGTTTCCGGAACGTCTCAGCCAATCCAAATACCGCGCGATCGGCATATTCGTGATCGTGTACAAGTTATTAAAAACAATTCCGTAACGCGTCCGCAGTTCGCGTTTGAAATCCGCCTCGATGGCGGATTGATCGGGCGGCAAAAATGCTCCGACCGGATTATAGACAAGGCTTAAGATTAGTCCTTCGGCTTTTCCGTAGCCGACCTCATTCAGTTTGCCAAGCGCTTTAACCGATTTTTCAAATACGCCGTCTCCACGCTGAGCATCGGTTTTAAGACCCGTAAAATACGGCAGCGAAGAGACCAGTTCGATTTTGTTTTCTGCGAAGAATTCCGGCAGGTCTTCAAAACCGTCTTCGAACATTACGGTTAGATTGTGCCTGACCATTATTTTGACACCGATCTTTTTGGCTTCAGAAACGAAAAAGCGAAAATCCGGTATCAATTCCGGAGCACCGCCGGTTATGTCTAAAATCGGGATCCGGTTTTCGCGTAAGACTTTCAGGCAAGCATTGATAGTCTCGCGCTCCATGATCTCAGTGCGGCTTGGCGATGCGTCAACGTGGCAGTGTTTGCAAGTTTGATTACAGAGTTTGCCGACATTTACCTGAAGAACCTCAACAGCCGCGGAACGAAGATCCAGATCATTCCTCCCGAGCGTGTCTTCAAACGAAACGGTCGATTCCGGAACTGCAGGCCGGCCGTCGCGTCTGGTGATCTGGATCTGTGCGGTTTGTGTCATAAATCAATTCAGCAAGCGGTCTTTTACATCGAAATCTTATCGTGAGCGTTGTGCGATTGAACACCGTGGATCAAACTCGCACCGCCGCGAATTGCAGAGGCTAAGTGCATCGCTTCGGTCATTTGCTCCATATTGGAGCCATTTTCCAAACTGCTGTTTGTGTAGGCATCGATGCAATATGGACATTGGATCGTGACCGATACGGCAAGACCGATCAGAGCTTTTTCCCTTTTGGACAAAGCACCTTCTTCCTGGCATGCCTGATACCACTCCATAAATTTTTCAAATAATTCGGGTGAATATTTGCCGACTTCGCCAAAGCGTTCAAGATCCTCTTCTTTGTAATAGCTCATAAATTTATTCTTTGAATTTTAATAGGAATTTTTCGATCTGTCTGCGGTGCCGCAAAATGTGAACGATGGCGTGTTCCATAAGCTGATCGATGTTGTACCGAACACCCCATCGTGTTTCGAAATAAACACTTTCGAGCTGCTCATCGGTTATCGGCGGGTTTGCTTCAAATGTTGCGACGCAATATGCCATCATCTTGTCGAGCTCGGAAGAGATCTCACCTTGCGGGATTTTTCCGTCCTGGATTGAGGAATACCCGATTGACAAAGCCTTACGGATATAGTTTGAATATCCATAGCCCGCACGAACAACATGGTTCATTATTACTCCGACAGAGCGGCAATGCTCGCTTTCGCCTTCAACGATCCGTTCATAATCCTCCGCACTAATATTTTGCAGAACTATTTTTAGTTGCGATACGGCGCGCTCGTACTCATCAAGTATTGAACCTATCGCCCCCGGTTTGTATTGATCTAATGTCTTTTCCCGCACTAAGCTTCTCCCTCGATCTGCAGCATAAATTTATCCACCTGTCTTCGGTGTCTCAGTATATGCATTACCGCGTGTTCCAATAATTGTTCAATATTCTCGCTAAACCTTTCGGTTCGGTAAATGATCAATCCGTTCATTTCTCTGTATGACATTTCCCATTTTCCATCGAGAGTTTCGGCAGTGTAATGAAGCATTTTTTCGATCTCGGTGGTGATATCGGATTTCGATATCTGCGGTCTTTCATCACCCAGCGGTTTATGCGGGATCGAAAAATGACGGCGGATCGAATCGGCATATCCGTATCCTGCGTGAACAACGTGATTCATCATCGTCTGTATCGAATGACAATCAGAATCTTCGGTTTCCGGATCGACGATCCTTACGTAATCGTCTTCGCCGATATTTTCAAGCAGGCTTATCAATTCAAGTGCAGCGCGCTCATATTCATCCATTAAAGCGCCTATTCCGCCTTTCCGGTAATCTTCGAGTTGTTCTTTCGTTTTCATAAATTTAAATGAGTGTGATACCAAAACAATTTTACTAAAACGGATCCCAAATAGAATACATCGGACGGCGCCGGAAACCGAAACCGGGTTTTGGTTGACATTATTGCCATCTACAGGTCGTGCCCGCCGGAATCGGAGCAGGGATTTTACCGTTGATGCCCCGGTATTCGATTTTGCGGTATAGTTATTCTCAGACTCCAATGATCCGCGGGCGAGCAAAGCAGAAGCGGCGGCCCGGATCCCGTCATTAATTTTCAGTATTCAAGTAACCGGGAAATTCGCTAACCGCTTCAGCAAGTAATAAATAGTCAACCAACACGTATCTATTCCTGACATGAAAAGATCGATAATCGTCATGACAAAGGTTCCATATTTCGCCGAGGTTAAAACCCGTATGCAGCCTTTTCTTACCCGATCCGAGGCGGCCGGACTTGCGGAGGCATTTCTTTGCGACACCGAGAATAAGATCTCAAAATTTGAGTGCGAAACGATCATTGCATTTACGCCGGCGGAAGGAGAAGAAAAGTTGAAAGAGATCCTCAGTTCCCGGCACCTGTTTGTGAAACAAGACGGAAGAGATCTCGGAGAAAGAATGGACGGCGCATTCCGGTTTGGATTCCGGAATGGGTCGGAATGTGCGGTGATGATCGGAACTGACAGCCCGAGTTTTCCCGCGGATCTTATCGAGCAGGCATTTGAATCTCTCGCAGACGGCGCGGATGTGGTTATGGGAAAAACGGAGGATGGAGGGTTTTATCTGATCGGCTTCAGCATTACTGTAAGAGAGATATTCGCCGGCGTTGAGTGGAGTACCGAGAATACGTTTCAGCAGACTTTAGCGAATATAAGAAAGCAAAAGCTGGTACTGAAAACGCTGCCGGTTTGGTACGACGTCGACCGCCCGGAGGATCTTGAACGGCTCAATTCAGAACTTAAGAAAGACCCGGCTGCGGCAGCGAATTCCCAAAAATGGTTCAGAAAAAGTCCTAAGTTCGAAAAGGGATAGATATTCATTTCAGTATGTTGAACAACCCCAGATAAGTCGAACACCCCGTATTTTCGGGGCCGCTTCGATCCTGACGACATCGGCAGAGCGGTTTATTTATAAAAAATAGTTATAAAATCACGAAAAATATAAATTCCTGATTGACATTGATTTTGAGTTCCTGTACTTTCTGAATCCAGAGAAAAGATGCTGCACGAAAATCCAAACACACGAATTGACGTCAAAGCAATTGCACTTGCCATTGCGCCGTCGATTTACGTGTATATCAGCATCGTCATCATTATTCGCCTTAGCGGATAATGTATTTCTCGAATATAGGTTTAGAGAAAGTCATTATTCGCAATATCCGAATAATGACTTTTTTTTGTATAAAAATGACGATAAATGCAGGACTAGCAACAATTCCGGACACAAAATGCGAAACCGACCGCGCTTCAAAAAGCGTTCTGCGCGGAGCGGAGATCATCGTGAAGGGGTTGATCAAAAACGGCGTCGATACCGTTTTCGGATTGCCCGGCGGAGCGGTTTTGTTTATTTACGATGAGATCTGGCGCTTTCGCAATGAGATCACGCACTATCTTGTTCGTCATGAGCAGGGCGCGGTTCATGCTGCGGAAGGCTATGCGAGAGCAACCGGAAAGGTCGGTGTCGCGCTGGTCACCTCCGGACCGGGCGCGACGAACGCCGTAACCGGAATTGCTACCGCATATATGGATTCGATCCCTTTGGTCGTCATAACCGGACAGGTGCCGAGCGATGTTATCGGGACCGACGCGTTTCAGGAGATCGATACCTTCGGGATCACGCTTCCAATTGTAAAACACAGCTATCTTGTAAAAGACGTTGACGATCTCGAATCGGTGATCGATGAGGCATTCGAAATCGCTTCCTCAGGAAAACCGGGACCGGTCGTGATCGATGTGCCGAAAGATATTACGGCTAAACTGTCTGAAAATCCTAAAAAATATTTCCCGGATACGCTGAAATCATCTGCTGCAAATCCGGATCCGGACGCGATAAAAAAAGTTACGGGAAAACTGCTCGGAGCAAAACAGCCGGTGTTTTATGTAGGAGGCGGAATCGTTACCTCAGATGCTGCAGCGGAACTTCTCAGAGTTGTCGAATTGCTCGGCGTTCCGGTAACCCCGACACTGATGGGGCTTGGCGGATTTCCGACAGCTCATCCGCAATGTCTCGGAATGCTCGGAATGCATGGTACTTATGCTTCAAACATGGCGGTCTCGGAAAGCGATCTGCTATTTGCGGTCGGCGTCCGTTTTGATGACCGCGTTACGGGAAAACTCGCAACATTTGCTCCAAGCGCGGAGATAATCCATATAGACATCGATCCTTCGAACATCGGAAAGATCAAATCACCGCATTTTTCGGTTGTTGCCGATGCAAAGAGTGCGCTTCGGGCAATTGCTGGACTGCTAGAAAATACCGAAGAAAAAGTTTTAACGGACTGCCGCGCAAGCCGGAAAAAATGGTGGGAAAAATTAAACGGCTGGCGTAATTCGGTTCCGCTCATCTGTGAACGTTCCGAGTCTGAGATCAAGCCGCAAATGCTGATCGAGGAATTGTATCGCGTAACAAAGGGCGATGCGGTGATCGTGACCGATGTCGGGCAGCACCAAATGTGGGCCGCACAGTTTTATCCGCTTAGACGTCCGCGTCAGTGGCTGACCAGCGGTGGTCTCGGAACGATGGGTTTCGGACTTCCGGCGGCGATGGGCGCGCAGCTTGCGCTTAAAGAACAGCAGGTGGTCGCCATAGTGGGAGACGGCGGATTTCAAATGACAAATCAGGAGATCATTACGGCAGTTCAATACAAGATACCGCTCAAGGTGATCATCATGAACAACGGTTATCTCGGGATGGTTCGCCAATGGCAGGAGATGTTTTATGACCGTGCGTATTCAGAGGTCGATCTTTCGGTCTCGCCTGACTTTGTAAAACTTGCCGAGTCATACGGCGCGCTCGGACTCCGCGCTGAGAAACCTGCGGAGCTCAGAGAAGTGCTTGAAAACGGTTTGAGCCATGAGGGCGTGACGATCATGGATATCGTCGTCAGCAAAGAGGAAAACGTTTTTCCGATCATTCCGGCCGGGCAGGATACGCGCAATATGATCCTCAAATAGAAGCGGATTTAACAAACAAAAATATGCGAAACACGATTTCAATACTCGTAGCAAACGAGGCGGGGGAATTATCGAGAATTCTGAATCTGTTCTCGTCGCGCGGCTACAACATCGAAACGATCTCGGTTGGAGAAACGATGGAGCCAAACGTCTCGCGGTGCACGATCGTCACACGCGGCGATGAACGCGTTATCAATCAGATCTTAAAACAGTGTACTCGGCTTGTTCGCGTGCGTGAAGCAAAGTCGATAACGCGTTTTCCGCATATCGAACGCGAGATGGCGCTGATTGATGTAAGCGCCGGTTCGGGCACGGAAAGACAGGAGATCTTGAATCTCGTCAATGTTTTCCGCGCAAAGATCGTTGATATCTCCCACGAGCAGATAATTATCGAAGCCTCGGGAAACCGCGACAAGGTCGAGCGATTTATCGAACTCCTAAAACCGTTCAGGATAAACGACCTGACGCGGACCGGGTGCGTAGCGATCAATAAGCTATTTTCTTCGGATGATCAGACAGTATTTTTTGAACACGGAAACGAAAATTTAAGTGAGGAACTACCAATATGAAAATTTATTATGACCGGGATACAGATCAGCAGCTGATCAAAGACAAACGCGTTGCGGTGATCGGCTATGGTTCGCAGGGATTTGCACATTCAAATAATTTGAAGGAATCGGGCTGTGAGGTCGTCGTCGGATTGCCGAAAGACAGCGCCTCGCGCGAGAAGGCGGAAGCTGCCGGGCTTGAGGTCCTGTACACGACAGACGCCGTTGACTTTGCAGAGGTCGTAATGGTTTTGGTTCCGGATGAGATCGCTCCGACTGTTTACCGAAACGAGATCGCATCCGCGCTGACAAAAGACAAATATCTGGCGTTTGCGCACGGTTTTTCCATCCATTTCGGAAAAATAGTTCCGCCCGAAGATGTGAATGTTTTTATGGTTGCGCCAAAAGGTCCGGGACATCTTGTCCGAAACGAATATCTTCTCGGGAAAGGAGTTCCGAGTCTTCTTGCGGTCCATCAGGATGTAAGCGGTGATACAAAGGAGATCGGTCTTTCTTACGCTTCGGCCATCGGCGGCGGAAAAGCGGGAATAATCGAAACAAATTTCAGGGAAGAAACCGAGACGGATCTTTTTGGTGAACAGGCGGTTCTTTGCGGCGGGTTGACGGCGCTGATCAGGGCCGGTTTTGAGACCCTTACCGAGGCAGGCTATTCACCTGAAATGGCGTATTTTGAATGTCTTCACGAGATGAAACTGATCGTCGATCTGATGTACGAAGGCGGGGTAAAAAATATGCGCTATTCGGTTTCAAATACCGCCGAGTATGGAGATCTGACGCGCGGAAGCCGGATCGTCACGGACGAGACAAGAGCGGAAATGAGAAAGATCCTCGGCGAAATTCAATCCGGCCGGTTTGCGGATGAATGGATGAGCGAATGCGATAACGGCAAAGAGAATTTCCGTCGTTTGGAAAAGGAAGGCGAACATCATCCGATCGAAGAAGTAGGCAAAAGATTGAGAAATATGATGCCGTGGCTGAAAGAAAAAGCACTAGTCAATAAGGCGAATAACTAGAACCAACAAGCAAAAAAATGTCATTTGAGAATATCGATTGGATTTGGAAAGACGGAGAATTCCTTCCCTGGAAGGAGGCGAATGTTCACGTTTCCGCTCACGGACTTCATTACGGCAGCGGCGTTTTTGAAGGGATCCGCTGTTATAAGACAGACAAAGGCGCGGCGGTATTCCGGCTGAAAGAACATTTTGAGAGATTCTTTGAATCCGCTGCCGTTTACGGATTTGAGATCCCTTTCGCGCAGGAAGAATTGTGCGAAGCGACTGCCGAGCTGATCAGGCGAAACGGATTTGAGAGCTGTTATATCAGACCGATCTGTTTTCTCGGAAGCAGCACGCTCGGTGTCCATCCGGCAAAATGTCCGGTCGAGGTATCGATAATGGCCTGGAACTGGGCCGCCTATCTTGGACAGGAAGGTCTTGACAAAGGGATCCGCGTAACCGTTTCTCCGTGGCGCAAATTCCATTCAAGCATGCTGCCGACTACGGCAAAAGCATGCGGGCAGTATCTGAATTCGATCCTCGCGGTGAGGGAGGCTTTTGCAAGGGGTTTTGACGAAGCGCTGCTGCTCGATATAAACGGAAATCTCGCTGAGGGATCGGGTGAAAACCTTTTTGTGATCAAAGACGGAAAAGTTTTTACAAATAATGCCGACGATTCGATCCTGATGGGAATTACGAGAAGCGCGGTTCTACAGATCACCGAAAAACTCGGGATCGAAAAAAATGTCAAGCCGCTCGAACTCGACGATCTTCTTGAAGCGGACGAAGCATTTTTTACCGGCACCGCAGCCGAGGTAACTCCGATCCGCGAGGTGGACGGCCGGAAGATCGGTTCCGGAAGCCGTGGGGAGATCACCGCAAAGATCCAGCAGACGTTTTTTGATGTGACCGCCGGACGGGATCCGAGATTCAGCGATTGGCTTTATGCGGTTTAGCAGAAGACATCGATATTACCAAAAAACTTATGTTAGATTCGCGCAAAATTGACAATTCGTTTGAACCCGGTGCTCTGGTCATAAAAACGGCGCTTGCGGAAAAACGATCTTCAGTGCCGTTTTATGAGAGCAGTGAAATCGAAAAAACCGCCTCAAGGCTTCGTCCTTTTATCCGCCGGACGCCGGTATTTCATGATGAAGTTTTAAGCCGGCGTTTTAACACAAACATTTATCTGAAACTCGAACTTCTCCAGAAGACCGGCGCGTTCAAAGTCCGCGGAGCGTTTAACAAAATGCTTTCGCTTAGTCCGGCGCAGCGGGAAAAAGGCGTTGTTGCGGTAAGCGGCGGAAATCATGCGCAGGCAGTGGCATACGCCGCAAAAATACTCGGTTCAAAAGCACTGATCCTGATGCCCGAATTTACACCCGAAAGTTATCTTGCTGAAACCCGGAGGCTCGGAGCTGAAGTGCTGCTTTTTCCAAATCTTGAGGAAGCATTCGCCCGCGTTAGAGAATTCGAGAATCGGGGATACGAAAATATTCATCCATTCGACGACCCGGAGATCATCGCCGGACAGGGAACCATCGGTCTGGAGATCCTCGAAGACGTGCCCGACGTCACCGATGTTGTCGTCAGTGTCGGCGGCGGCGGACTGTCGACGGGGATCGCAGCGGTACTAAAGAACCGGAAACCTGATGTCAGGGTTTGGGGAGTCGAAACAAAAGGAGCAGACAGCATGGCTCGTGCTCTTGAAGCGGGAATGGTAATAACGCTTCCGGAAATAACTTCGGTCGCAAAAACTCTTGGCGCGCAGCGTGTAGGTAATTTATGTTTTGATCTTGCCCGCAAGTATTTAAGCGGCGTAACGGTGGTCGGCGATAAGGAAGCGGTCGATGAAGTGTTTTATCTTCTCGACCGCGCAAAAGTATTAACCGAACCCGCGGCTTCCTGTACCGTCGCCGCAGCCAGTAAACTTCGCGGTAATTTTTCGCCGGCGAGCAATGTCGTACTAATACTCTGCGGCGGGAATATGAGTATCGATGAACTCGACAAACTTCATAAAAAATTCAGGTGATTTTCAAAAATGGGAAAAAAGAGAAAGAGTTTTGCCATTACAGATGGTGTTGAACGCTCGCCAAACCGCGCGATGCTCCGGGCCGTCGGATTTAAGGATGAAGATTTCAGTAAGCCGATCGTCGGCGTTGCAAACGGCTACAGTACGATCACCCCGTGTAATTTAAGCCTTGGAAATCTCTCCGATGCATTTATCGAATCCGCACGCGAGGCAGAACTGATGCCGCAGGTTTTCGGCACGATCACGATCAGCGACGGAATTTCCATGGGCACCGAGGGGATGAAATACTCTCTGATCTCGCGCGAAGTGATCGCCGATTCGATCGAAATCGTGGCACGCGGGCAATCTTTTGACGGGCTCGTCGCGATCGGCGGATGCGACAAGAATATGCCCGGCGCGATGATCGCCATTGCGCGTCTCAACATTCCTTCGATTTTTGTCTACGGCGGGACGATAAAGGCGGGAAAACTTCGCGGCGAGGACCTGACGGTTGTTAGTTCATTTGAAGCTGTCGGCAAGTTTACGGCGGGCAAGATCGGTCAAGAGGAACTGACGGAAATCGAAAAACACGCCTGTCCCGGTGCCGGTTCGTGCGGCGGGATGTACACTGCGAATACGATGTCTTCAGCGATCGAAGCGATGGGAATGAGTCTGCCGTACTCCTCGACAATGGCGGCGGAAGATGAAGAAAAAACCGAGAGCGCAAGATTGTCTGCCCGGGTTTTGGCAAACGCCGTCGAGAACGATCTGCTTCCGAGAGATATCATGACACGCGAAGCATTTGAAAATGCCATCGCCGTTGTAATGGCGACAGGGGGGTCGACAAACGCCGTGCTCCATCTTCTGGCGATCGCCCACTCTGCCGAAGTAAAACTCACGCTTGATGATTTTGAAAAGATCCGCGCACGTGTTCCGGTTTTATGTGACCTAAAACCTTCGGGGCAATACGTCGCCACCGATCTGCACAAAGCCGGCGGGATTCCCCTTGTTATGAAGATCCTCCTTGAAAACGGGGTTATCCACGGCGACGCAAAAACTATCACCGGAAAGACGATCGCCGAAAATCTCGTGGGCGTTTCAAGCCAGGTCCCGGAAGGTCAAACGGTTGTAAGACCATGGAATGATCCTGTTTACGATGAAGGGCATCTGGCGATCCTGCGCGGAAACCTCGCCGAAGAAGGTGCGGTCGCAAAGATAACGGGAATAAGAAGCAAAGAAATTACCGGTCCGGCGCGCGTTTTCGATTCTGAAGAAGCTTCGATGAAGGCGATCCTTGCGCGAAAGATAAACGAAGGCGATGTGATCGTGATCCGTTACGAAGGCCCGAAAGGCGGACCGGGAATGCGTGAAATGCTTGCGCCGACCTCGGCGATAATCGGCCTCGGTTTGGGAGACTCGGTCGGGCTGATCACGGACGGAAGATTTTCCGGCGGGACGTACGGAATGGTCGTCGGGCACGTCGCTCCCGAGGCCGCGGCCGGAGGAAATATCGCATTGGTGAAAGAAGGAGACATGATCACGATCGACGCTGGTAAAAGACTGCTTCAGCTGAACATTTCCGGTGAAGAACTTGAGAGAAGACGAGCCGGGTTTTCACTTCCCGAAACAAAATACCGAAGCGGTGTGATCAGCAAATATGCAAAACTTGTCTCGAGCAGCAGTTTCGGAGCGGTTACGGATTAGAAAAGAACAAAACTTATAAACATCTGCAAACATTATGTTTAACAGGGATTGATCAGGGGCAGGTTTGAGGCTGTCAATCAGAATCGAAAACAAGTTTTTAAAAGCGAAGTTGACAAGAGTTTGAAAGTTGTCGTAGCGTTATCGCATACATTGATGAAAAGAGAAATATCTTGACTGAATGATTTTTCTGCTTTTCAGCGTCAAAATGTGTGGTTGAAAATTTTACAAACGTGGCGATTTAAGGCAACTTGCTCCACGAAAAAAACTGCTAAAAGTCTCGGAGAAATTGAATTTCTCCGACTCAGACGAAAGATCATAAAAAAGTCTTCGTGCAGTTTTCAGCACGAAGGCTTTTTTTCGTTTAAAAGTTTAAGTTGCCGGAAAAATAAGGAGAGATAACAGTGACAAGTAACAAGTGACAAAAAAAGGAGAGTTCCTTGTATCTTGTCACTGTTTTCTCGTCACTTAAAAAAATATGTCAGAACAAACAAAAAAATATCATTTCAATACCGCGGCGATCCATGCCGGACATACCCCTGATCCGGCAACGGGATCGAGAGCAGTTCCGATCTATCAAACAACGAGCTATGAATTTCAGGATGCGGATCACGCTGCGCGTCTTTTCGCGCTTCAGGAATTCGGTAATATTTACACGCGCCTGATGAACCCGACGACCGATGTTTTTGAACAGCGGATCGCGGCACTCGAAGGCGGGATCGCCGGTTTAGCGACCGCTTCCGGGCAGGCCGCCGAAACGCTGACGATCTTAACCTTAGCAAAATCGGGAGACGAGATTATCTCGACAACGTCTCTTTACGGCGGAACATACAACCTGTTCCATCACACATTGCCGAAATACGGGATCAAATTTCATTTTGTTGACGGTGCCGATTTTGAAGGCATCGAAGCTGCGATCAACGAGAACACGAAAGCGATCTATAGCGAATCGGTCGGCAATCCGAAGCTAGATATCGTCGATATTGAAAAACTTGCTGAGATCGCGCATCGGCATCAGCTTCCGCTAGTAATCGACAACACGACGCCTTCACCGGCACTTGTCAGACCTATCGAACACGGTGCGGACATCGTGCTCAATTCGGCGACAAAATTTATCGGCGGACACGGCACCACGATCGGCGGGATCATCGTCGATTCCGGAAACTTTGACTGGCAGGCGAGCGGTCGTTTCCCGGAATTCTCTGAGCCGGATCCGAGCTATCACGGAGTTTCGTACACCGAGGCATTCGGAAATCTGGCGTTTATCCTGAAAGCGAGAGTTCAGGGTCTGCGGGACACGGGCGCGGCGCTTTCGCCGTTCAGTTCATTCTTACTTCTGCAGGGGGCCGAAACGCTTCACCTTAGAGCCGAGCGTCATTCCGAAAATGCGCTGGAAGTTGCGAAATTTCTGGAACAACACGACCTGGTTGAATGGGTAAATTATCCGGGACTCGAATCAAGCAAGTATTTCGATCTCGCGAATAAATATCTCCCCAACGGAAAAGGCGCACTTGTCACATTCGGCATAAAAGGCGGCTATCAAGCCGGTAAGAAGTTTATCAATTCGGTCGAGCTTTTTAGTCTTCTGGCAAACATCGGTGATGCAAAATCGTTGGTAATCCATCCGGCTTCGACAACTCATCAGCAGCTGACCGAAGAGGAACAGGCGACGACCGGAGTGACGCCCGATCTGATCCGCCTGAGCGTCGGCATCGAAGATATCCGCGACATTCTGGCAGATATCGAAAATGCGCTGAAACTGAGTCAGAGCGAGGAAACTCAGACGGCAAACGCTTAAAGGGGTTGAGCCACAGAGGGCACAGAGAACACAGAGAAAGCAAAGAAGAAGAACGACAAAGTCTTTGTTTTCGAATAGCACCAAAAAAGATCAGGTGTCTTGGATTTTTTTAGTTTTCTCGGTGAACTCTGTGCCCTCTGTGGCAACGCTAAAAATGTTTGAAATAGATTTTACATTTGACGAACCATTCCGGCTTGAAAACGGGGTAGAGATCAGGCCGCTTGATCTGCGCTGTTCGATTTACGGAAAGCTGAATGCAGACCGGTCAAATGCCGTTCTGGTGTTTCATGCGTTGACCGGGAGTTCGCGGATCGCCGAGTGGTGGAAGGATATTTTGGGAACGAGGCTCGGACTCGATACTTCCAAATATGCGTTCGTCTGCGTCAACTATCTCGGCTCTTGTTATGGTTCGACGAGCGCCGCCGTACTTTCAAAAAGGAACGGATCGTGGAAGAAGAAGCTTCCGGTTGTTACAACCAGAGATATTGTAAAAACAAATTTCAGGCTTCTTGAATATCTCGGGATAAAAAAACTCAAAGCACTTGTCGGCGGATCCGTCGGCGGGATGCTTGCGCTGCAGTTTGCCGCCGATCATCCGGAGGTTGCCGAAAAATGCGTGGCGATCGGTGCGAGTCCGCTTTCATCGATGGGACTGGCGCTGAACCATCTGCAACGACAGGCGCTTCGGTTAAACGATATCGAAATGGCGAGAAAGATCGCGATGATCTCGTATAAGTCTGCCGGGTTTTTTGATGAAAGATTTGCGCGAAATCCGAATCGCAACGGTGAATTGCCGGAAGAGGATCACGAAAACCGTTTTGATGTCGCCGGATATCTGGATTATCAGGGAGATATCTTTAATCAGCGGTTTGAAAATGAGAGCTATCAACTGATCACAAAAGTAATGGATCTGTTTGAGTTAAGCGATGACGAGATCGGCCGGATCAAGGCCCGTGTCTCACTCATCGGGATCTCGAGTGACTGGCTTTTTCCGGCGAAAGATATCGAAAGATTTAACGATAAACTCCGGTCGCTCGGTGTTGACTCGCGTTTTATCACGTTTGAATCGAATGACGGACACGATGCTTTTTTAAGCGATACGGAGAAGATGAACGAAATTTTAAAAGGAGTATTAAGTGACAGGCTGGAAGCGACCGGAGGAATTTGACCTCCGTCGGTTTCTTGCGTTTGGGATCACGATTATAGTTTATGAGCGATAAGATCGTAGAAAAGAAACTGCCGAATTATTTACTGCAGGGAAAGACCGCGGTTGTTACGGGCGCTTCGCGCGGGATCGGACGTGCAACAGCACTGCGTTTGGCCGAAGCAGGTGCGAATGTTGTAGTTAATTACCTGAGCCGCAAAGATGACGCGGATGAGGTCGTCCGGGAAGCTGAGAAATCGGGCGTTGGTGCTGCTGCATTTCAGGCGGACGTGGCAAAAGTATATGAAGCCGAAGCGCTTGTAAACAAAGCGATCGAAGAATTCGGCGGACTCGATATTCTGGTTGCAAACGCCGGGATCTGGGAAGGAGCGCCGGTAAACGAGATGAGCGAAGAACTATGGGACCGCGTGATCGATGCAAATCTGAAAGGCACTTGGACGGTGTCACGTGCGGCGAGCGAACATTTCAAAAAGCAAAACTCGGGCAATATCGTCATCGTTTCATCAACCGCAGGACAGCGGGGAGAAGCCGGATATTCAAATTATGCGGCGTCAAAAGGCGGACAGATCTCGTTTACCAAGGCGCTGTCGAATGAACTCGCGCCGGCAATTCGCGTCAACGCGGTTGCTCCCGGCTGGGTCGATACGGGGCTCAATGATGAAGTTTTTAACGACGCCGATTTTGTTCAGAGGGTTGTCGAGGGAATTCCGCTGAAACGCGTGGCGACGGCGGATGACGTGGCGCTTTCAATAATTTTTCTGGCGTCGGATTGGTCGCGCCATATTACGGGTGAAATTGTAAACGTCAACGGCGGCGCTGTTTTGTGCGGTTAGGTCATAAAAAGAGACCTCCGGCGGGCAATGATCTTTTGCTTCGATTGCTAAGACCGGAATTTTAAATTAATTTATCAAACAAAAAAGTGAGTGAAAACAGACCGACAATTATGAAATTCGGCGGCACATCCGTAAAGGATGCCGAAGCTTTTACCCGTGCCGCAAGTATTATTCTTGGAGAGAAAGAGAACTCGCCCGTAGTTGTTACCTCGGCGATGGCGAAGGTCACTGATGCGCTGCTTGGTGCGTTTGAACTCTCAAAGAACGGGGATTCCGCCAAAGGATTTTCATCCTTGGCCGAACACTTTGACCGTCATCAGGCGGTTGCCGAAAACCTGCTCGATGAGACGGAGCAGAAAGCATTTCTCGCAGAACTTGAGCTCGCAAAAGACGATCTTTCGGGCTTGCTTCTTCGTGCCGAACGCCGGAGTCTGCCGCTGCAAATGTTAAAAGATGCGGTGGTTTCCTTCGGTGAGCAGCTTTCTTCGCGTCTTCTCGCCGGCGTCTGCAGGGCGAACGGGATAAATGCAAGACAGGTTGATGCCCGTCGTCTGATCGTAACGGATGACGAATACGGTGCGGCAAAACCTCTCAGGGATGAGACCGAAGAATTTACAAGACTTGAGCTTTTGCCAATTATTGAATCGGGCGAGGTTCCAATCATGGGCGGATTTATTGCCGGAAACCGGGCGGGTGAAACCACGACACTTGGACGAGGAGGATCGGACTATTCAGCCGCGCTGATCGGGGCTGCGCTAAACGCAAGGGAAATTCAAATCTGGACGGATGTGACAGGAGTCTTAACGTGCGATCCGAGGGTTTGCGAAGACGCCAGAACGATCGATATTCTCTCCTACAGCGAAGCAGCAGAGCTCGCATATTTCGGTGCAAAAGTTCTTCATCCGAAAACGATCCAGCCGGCGGTCGATCATTCTATCCCGGTGCGAGTCTGCAATTCCCACGAACCGCAGGAAAAAGGAACGTTTGTTCTTGCCGAAAGCGGGATCGCGCCAAACCGGATCAAGTCTATCGCCCATAAAACCGGTATAACGATCCTCAGGATCACATCTGCCCGGATGCTTGGTGCGTATGGCTTTATGTCAGCGCTGTTTCAGGTTTTTGAACGTTTCCGCGCGGTTGTCGATGTTGTATCAACGTCTGAAGTTTCGGTTGCAATGACGCTTGACGATACAACATCGCTGGAAAAGATAGTTGCCGAACTCGAGAGGTTTGGAGATGTGGAAGTAGAACGCGGTCATGCGGTAGTTTGCATAGTTGGCGAAGGACTTCGTGATTCATCGGGCCTTGCGTCAAAGATTTTTTCGACGATCGAAGACACAAATATTTCTCTTATCTCTCACGGGGCGTCGGATGTGAATCTTACGTTTGTGGTGAAAGAAGAATTTGTCGGCAATGTGATCAAAAAACTTCATTCCTCGTTTTTCTGAGGCATGGCGGATAACCAAAAAGCAGAGCGATGGAAAAAGCACCAGTCTCCGTAGTCATTCCGGCCTATAATTCACGGCGATATATCGGCGAGGCGATAGAGAGTGTCCTCCGGCAGACACTTCCGGTAAGCGAGATCATCGTGGTCGATAATAACTGCACGGACGGAACGCAGCTGATAGCAAAAGAACTGGGCGCAAAATTGGTTTATCAGCAGATTCAGGGAGCGTCGGCCGCGCGCAACCGCGGCATTGAAGCCGCCCGAGGACCGTGGATCGCATTTCTGGATGCTGACGATATTTGGGATAAGCAGAAGATCGCAGAGCAATGGCAGGCGTTGGAAAAATTCCCGGAGGCGCGGATTGTTCTGAGTGATTTCGGATTTCTGATCGAACCGGGGCCAAAAATAATTTCACCAGAGCCGGGCAAAAAGCCCGAGATCGATGATCCGGAACGGCTGATTATCGACGGGGATTACAGCTTTTGTCCCGCATATACAAATGATCTTTTCGAATGGTTTCTGATGATGACCCCGACGACGATTTTTCATCGTGAAGTTTTCCAGACCGTCGGTCAGTTTGACGAATCTTTTCCGCTTGCTCAGGATCTCGAATTCTTTCAGCGTGCGCTCGCGCGATTTCCTGCAGTTACAGTAAAGAAGAATCTGGCTTATATCCGAAAACACGAGGATAACCGATCAAACGATCAACGTGCACTGATGGAAATGCAGATCCGAGTTGCGGAAAAAATGCTGGAGTCTTCGGAAGATTATCCTCCGGGAAGCGGCGAATTCTTTCGCGAAAGAATGAAGCGGACATTTCTTGCCCGCGCTGAAGACAAAGGAAAAACCGGGAATCCGCAGTAGATCTGCAAAATTCCCGGCCCGGATAAATGGTGGTCAGTTTATTACCGGTATCTGGAGGCAGACCGCACCCACAGATTGAGGAATACAGGTCAACGGCGCACAACATGGTATTCCGGCCGGAGCACATGGCTGACCGATCGCGATACAACTCTGAGCTTTTGCAGCTGTCGGAGCGATCAGGGAAGAAACCAACGGAAGTGCTATCGCTGAAGCTAGGCCGACATTCCGGATAACTTCCCGGCGCGACATCCCTTTAAATGCCGGGTTGCTGATGGCATTATCCTGAAGCAAACCGTCAGCTTTGAACTGATCGATCGCCAGCCAAACCATATTTTCCGTAACTTCCGTTCCCAAACGTTCGGTGAGTAATACGGAGATCTGTTTTACGGATCGCTGCCCGTCGCACAAATGCCAGATCAGCGATGAAGTTTCGTTGAGGCAGAATGCCTTGCTCTTCTTAAGGTCATAAACTAAGGTTTCGCCTGCAATTTCCTGTGTAAGTATTTCGCTCGTACGAACGCAAGGTCTTGTTTCAAATGTCATATATTTCTCCCGATTGAATAATAAAAACAATACGAAGCACTTTGATCACGGAGGTGTCGATACACTTTTCTCCGCAACTCGTACAAAAAGATCCATGAAAACCGGATCTCTGTCCCGCAAAATTCTCTTCGTATATGTTTGTGCGATAAATATACAACAAAACTGACAGAAAAACACAGGGGAATTTATGGCTGCCGCCGGACGCGGAAAGCAACTTATTCTTTCCTATAAAAACGTCAAATGTTATAGTGCTGATTCCCGAAGATCAAAACGATAAATTGCGCGCCTTATGCTGGTTTTTTAGTTTAGAGAGCCGTGAAAAGAGTTAAAAAAATGAATGACCTTGAGAAGTACTTTAAAAAGAACAAGGGCCGATACGTTGAAAAGTGGGATCATTATCTCGAGATCTATGACCGGCATTTCAGCAGGTTTAGAAATAAAGAAATAAACGTATTGGAGATCGGCGTTTATTACGGCGGAAGTCTTCAAATGTGGAAGGAATACTTCGGTCCGAAAGCAAATATCTACGGTATCGATATAAATCCGGAGTGCAAAAATTACGAAGAAGAAAATGTGCGGGTCATGATCGGTTCTCAGGCAGATCCGGAATTCCTTTTGAAGATTACCGAGACGATCCCGAAGGTTGATATTTTGATCGATGACGGCGGTCATTTGATGAACGAACAGATCATCACCTTTGAGGAATTATTTGATCATATTCAGCCCGACGGCGTTTATTTGTGTGAAGATCTGCACACGTCATATTGGTCGGAATTTGGCGGCGGACATAAAAATCCGGAGACGTTCATCGAATATTCGAAGGATCTTATCGATCAGTTGAACGCATTCCACTCCGTCGAGAAAACGCTGAAAAAAAACGATTTTACTTCGTCTGTAAACTCGATTCATTATTACGACAGCGTATTGGTGATAGAAAAAAATAAACGCGACAGGCCCAAAAAGATCTTCTCAGGAGTCGATTCTGAACAGAGCGACCGGAAAGAGCGAAAAGTAACAAAGCGCGAGTTTCGCCACAATAAACCCGCTCAGGGTAAGGTGCCGGTCACGGTTGTGATTCCCGTATTTAACGGAGAAAAATATCTCGGTGAGGCGATTAGAAGTGTTCAGGATCAAACTCTCAAGGTAGACGAGATATTGGTTGTTGACAATAATTCTACGGATAATTCCCGGGCGATCGCACTGGAATTGGGCGCAAAGGTTCTTGATCAGCCGAAGCAGGGTACTCCGGCCGCAAGAAACCTCGGTATCGCAAAAGTAAGAATGAATGGATCGCCTTACTCGATCAGGACGACATTTGGGAGAAACAAAAGATCGAGTATCAATGGGAGGCGATAAAGTTGTTTCCCGCCGCGCGCTTTATCGGCTGTCATCTGGAGATGTTTTCGGAGACGACAGGAGAGCGTAGCGTCTGGAGATACGGTTCCGATTTTGCGGTCGAGAATGAAGAGATCGTGGAGATCCCCGGGGGCGAAGTGAGTTTTGTTCACGAATTGAATTCGAATCCATTCCATTGGTACAACTCGCAGACATCCTGTGTGATCCTGCACCGTGAGGTAGTCCAAAAGGTCGGGGGGTTCGATGAAGACATCGCTTATTGTGATGAACTCGAATTTTTCTGCCGCATAATGAGACACTTTCCGATAACGATGATGAAGAAATCGTTGGTTATTTACCGCGAACACGATAAGAATCATAGTCTGGAAAAAGAAAATGTTGAGAAGAACCTCTTGAAAATGGCTGACATGATGCTGAAAGAGCCTGATAAGTATCCGCCAAATGCGGGGAACTTTTGGCGAAAGATCCTTTTGGAAAACTTTCTTCGAAAGGGAAGCAGGCTGGCCGGTGAACTGAAAAACGGCTGATTCCAGCCGATCGAAGAAAAATTTTGGCAATACTTAATCCACAAAATATTGTATTGCCGTAAAAAGATATTCCATTAAAGCGCTGCCACTCTGAGGGCAAAAAAGAACCCCGGCAGACAAACTGCCGGGGTTCTTTCAAGATGAACAAATGATCAATTGATGATCAGGGGCTGTTCGCATGTCTGAGGTGCATACATCGTGATCGAACGGCAAACCAGGGTTGGACAGCAGGGAGTGCCGTAAACCGGCGTACAAGCCGCACTCTCCGGGATGCAGCTCGCCTGAGCCGAAACCGTCGAAGGAACCACCATCGCGGAGATCAGAGGAAGCGCAATAGCCGACGCGAGACCGACCCTACGGATAACTTCCCTTCTCGACATTCCGCCGAAAACCGGGATCTCAAAATCGTTGTCTTCAAGAAGGTTGTCATTCTTAAACTGCTGGATCGCCAGCCACACAAAATCTTCCGTGATAACCGAAGACATCTTTCTGCTGACCTGTTCTGCAATTTCAGCGACCGATCTTGTGCCGTCGCAAAGTTTCCAAATAAGCGAGGAAGATTCATTCAGGCAAAATGCCTTATTCCTGGCAAGGTCATAAACCAAAGTTTCACCCGCGATCTCCTGTAGAAGTATGTTACTTGTTCTGACAATTGGTTTTAAATGAGTTTTCATAGATTTATTGAGCTTCTAATTTTCGATACAAAAACAGGCTTTAGATCTTTCGCAAGCCGAAAAGATACCGGTGCTTACGCCTGATCATTGCTTACAAATTGTGTAACGATTGGGGAAGTATAAAAACCTCAAGACTCAAAGTCAATAATTCTGCGGGAGATCGCCCCGAATTGTCTGAGAAAAATGCAAAAATTTGCCGGTTTCCTGAACGAAGGAACAACCGCAGTGCCGCCGCCAGCGCTTGAAATGAGGAAACATCTTAAAGCAGAAGCCGCTACCGCCTCGATGCACGGATGATATCCGCAAAAACTCCCGCTGCCGTGACGTCCGCACCGGCGCCGGCACCTTTGACGATAAGCGGAAAGTCCGAATAACGGTCGGTGTAAAACAACACTGCATTATCCTTACCTGAAAGATTGGCGAAATTGTGATCTTCACCGATCTGTTCGAGTCCGACGGAAGCATTTCCGCTGTTAAAAGACGCAAGATATTTTAGCTTCAGACCTTTGGCGGCGGCGTCGTTATACAAGCTCTTGAAGTACTCTTCGTGTTTTTCAAGTTCGAAATAGAAATCTTCAACGCTGCCCGTAAGACAAGATTCGGGAAGAAATCCTTTATTGTTTACATCCCACATTTCAAGCGCAAATCCGCTTTCGCGGGCCAGAATTATTATTTTTCTCGCGACATCCGCTCCGCTCAGGTCGAGCCGCGGATCGGGCTCGGTATAGCCTTCATCCTGCGCCATGCGGACGACGCTCGCAAAACTCTTTGTCGCATCGTAGTTGTTAAAAACAAAATTGAGCGTTCCGGATAACACCGCTTCGATCCGGATTATATTGTCGCCGCTCTGCATCAGTCCGTTGAGCGTACCGATGATCGGCAGACCCGCGCCGACGTTCGTTTCAAACAGAAAATTCGAGTTATATTCTGTCGCCAGTTTCTTTAGCCTTAGATAATTTTTGTATTCGCCTGATGCCGCGACCTTGTTGCACGCGACGACCGAGACGCTTTCGGAAAGGAGGAACGGGTAAGTTTTTACTACGTCTTCGCTTGCGGTGACGTCAACAAATACCGAATTTCGCAGGTTTTCCCGGGCGATCAGTTCTACGATCTCTTCCGACGTGCTTTTGTCAGTCGACTTTTTCGCCGAGACGGAAAGCTGCTCGCGCCATGCGTCAAGATCGATCCCGTCGCGGTCAAATAAAACATTTTTGCTGTCTGCCAGTCCGACGACCCGGACATTCAGATTCATTTTGTCGCTAAGATAATCACGCTGCTTGCGGATCTGTCCGAGAAGTTTCTTTCCGACGGTTCCGACTCCGACGATATACAAATTTATCTGTTTTTTGCCGTCGGAGAAAAATGCTTCGTGGAGTGTGTTGACGGCTTTATGAACGTCCTTCGAAGCGATGATCGTTGAAATATTCCTTTCGGATGAACCCTGCGCGATGGCTTTGATGTTTATACCGTTGTTGCCCAGAGCGGCAAACATTTTTCCGGAGATGCCGGTATGGGCCTTCATATTGTCGCCGACGAGTGCGAGACACGAATACCCGGTTTCGACCTTCAACGGTTCGATCGTTTCATTCAGGATCTCGTAGCGGAATTCTTCATCGACCACCGCTTTTGCGATGTCGCCGCTTTCTTCTATTACTGCCACGCAGATCGAATGTTCGGACGAACTCTGCGTGATGAGAATGACATTGATCTTTGCTCTTGAAAGCACGTCAAAAAGCCGTTTTGAAAATCCGGGGATCCCGACCATTCCGCTGCCTTCAAGACTCAAGATGCAGATGTTGTCGATGCTTGTTATTCCGCGGACGATGTTGTCGGCGGAGCGGTTTTCGGTTTCGATTATCGTTCCGTGGTCTTCCGGTGCAAAAGTATTTTTTACAAAAACCGGAATATTCTTTGCCATCACCGGCTGGATCGTCGGCGGATAAATTATCTTTGCGCCAAAATGCGAGAGTTCCATTGCCTCACGATAAGTGATGTGAGAGATCGCCCGCGTTTTGCGGACGATCCTCGGATTTGCAGACATCATTCCACTGACATCGGTCCAGATCTCGAGCGCTTCTGCCGAAACCGCGGCTGCAAAAATGGCTGCCGTGTAATCGGAACCGCCGCGTCCTAACGTTGTTGGCCGGCCATTCTCGTCAGACGCGATAAAGCCGGGCGCAAGATAGAGGTCTGCCTCGTTGATCTTGAAGTAATCAAAAATGTTCGAGTTTGTTTCCTGAAAATTGACGGCTGCTGATCCGTGGTTTGAATCGGTCTTTATCAGTTTTTTAGAATCGATCAGCTTATTTGCGACATCGAGAGAATCAAATTTTGCGGAAACGATCGATGTTGACAAAACTTCACCGATCCCAACGATCAGATCCAGAGTGCGCGGACTCAATTCCTTCAGCAGAAAAACGCTTTCGCAGATATTCTCCAGTTCGTTTATCCGTTTTTTAACAAAACTCAGCGCCACGCTTTGCTCAGCGAGGGGAATAAGTTCGCGGATCGCCAGGATGTGTTTCTCTTCTATCTCATTCAGATTTTTACGGAAATCCTCATCGCCGCTTTCCGCCAGTTTGCCCGAACTGATAAGCAGATCCGTAACGCCCTGCATCGCCGATAAAACGACGATACATTTTGAAGATTCGCAGGCCTTAAGGACGATCTTTACAACCTTTTCAATGTTTTCTGAATTGGCGACCGAAGAGCCGCCGAATTTTAAGACTCTCATAATTTACAGAACTAGTTACCCGGAATATCCAGCAGAAATTCCTTTAAGCATTCGTAATCAAAATCCATTTCTACCGCGATCCCCGTACGGCTAAACAGTCCCCTCACCGATTCCGGCATGTCGATCTTCCCGCCGATAATTGTTTCGACCGAGTCGAATTTTATCGGGTGTGCGGTTTCGAGGAAAAATCCTTTGTCGCCTTCATTTTCATTTAGATGATCTGCAAGGACGCTGTAGCCGACGGCGCCGTGCGGATCGAGCAGATAACCGGTTTCTTTATAAACGCTGCGGATCGTTTCAGCCGTTTCGCCGTCACTTACACTTTTTGAATCGAGAACGGTTTTCAGCTGTCCGAAATCTCTTTCGAAGATCTCCAGGATGCGCACAAAATTTGACGGATCGCCGACGTCCATGGCGTTTGAAAGCGTCGATACCGATCTCTTCGGTTCAAGCTTTCCGCTTTGAATGTAGCGCGGAATGACGTCATTTGAATTGGTTGCTGCGATGAGCTTTTTTGCCGGAAGTCCGGAAATGTGCGCCAGGATCCCGGCGCAGATATTTCCAAAATTTCCGCTCGGTACACAGATAACCGGGGGCTCATCCTCATTCCACTGCTGGAGCGCATAAAAGTAATAAAACTGCTGCGGGAGCCAGCGGGCGATGTTTATCGAATTTGCGGAGGTTACAAAGAAAGCTTTTTTAAGGTCTTCATCGGCGAGTGCGGTCTTTGCAAGTTTTTGACATTCGTCAAATGTACCGTCGATCTCGATCGCAGTGATATTATCCCCGGGTGTTGTCAGCTGGAGTTCCTGGATCTTTGAGACTTTGTCTTTTGGAAAAAGGATGACGACGTCAACGCCTTCAACGCCGTAGAAGCCGTTTGCTACCGCCCCGCCGGTATCGCCCGAAGTCGCGACGATTACAAGCGTCCGATCGTTTGATTCTTTTGTAAAATGTTGAAGACACCGGCTCATAAACCTTGCACCGACGTCCTTAAACGCCAGAGTAGCACCGTGAAACAATTCGAGCGTCGAAATTCTTTGGTCGATCTTTACAAGCGGGAAATCGAAATTTACCGTTTCGCTGCAGATCCTGAAAAGTGTCTCATCATCAAAAGCGTCGCCGGTATAAGGCCGGATCACCTCAAAGGCGATCTCTTCTTTTTCAAGCGTGCGGAGACGGTTCCAGTCTGTTTTTGGGATCTGTTCCGGGAAATAGAGCCCCATGTCTGAAGGCTGCCCGCGAAGTGCGGCGGTTTTGAAGCCGGCATGTGAACTCTTTCTGTTTGTGCTAAAGTATCGCATAAATTTCCGGGGAATTCGGTGATCTACCGACAATCGAAGTAGGTATGATAAATGATTCCCGGACGCAAAAACAGCGGCGGGATTTATATGGACGAAATAAAGGTATTTTCACCTGCGACGGTGGCAAATGTGGCTTGCGGTTTTGACTGTCTCGGCTTTGCACTTGAGAAACCGTTTGATGAAATGACGCTTCGCCGGATACCGGAAAAGGAAGTACGGATCGTTCATCACGACGGATTTGGTTTGCCGACTGAAGCCGGAAGAAATGTTGCTGGCGTAGTGCTTTTGTCGATGCTCGATGCGGTTGATGCGGATTTTGGTTTTGAAGCCGGCATCACGAAACATATAAAACCCGGAAGCGGGATCGGTTCGAGTTCGGCGAGCGCGGCCGGCGCGGCGTTTGCGGCAAACGAACTTCTTGACCGAAGGTTTTCAAAAACCGAACTCGTCAGTTTTGCAATGGGCGGCGAAGAACTCGCCAGCGGTTCGCGTCATGCGGATAATGTCGCTCCATGTATTTACGGGGGTTTTACGCTGGTCCGTTCAAAAGATCCGCTCGATATTGCCGAAGTCGCTTTCCCCGAATTATTCGCGACCGTTATTCATCCCGAGATCGAAGTTCGAACTTCCGATGCCCGCGAGATCCTCAAACAAAACATATCGCTTCCCGTCGCCGTCGAGCAATGGAGCAATATCGCCGGGCTTGTCGCCGGATTGAGTAACGGCGATTACGGACTGATCAGCCGTTCGCTCGAAGACCGAATCATTGAACCCGTGCGAAAAGTCCTGATCCCGAAGTTTGACGAACTGAAAAACGCCGGTCTTGAAGCCGGGGCCTTGGGCGGCGGAATTTCGGGTTCTGGACCGAGTGTTTTTATGTTCAGCGAAAATAGTGAAACGGCGAATCGCGTTGAATCGGTGATGCGCGGCGTCTTTACTGATTCAGGCCTCGAATTCAACACCTATGTTTCAAAGATCAATTCCCGCGGCGTGAAAACCGCAGATTAATTTTTTTGTTGGGGGATCTGATCACGAAGATATTCTTTTGCTTCTTTTATTGCAGCTTCGACCCGATTTAGCGCAGTCCCGCCTTTCACATTTTTTGTCTTCAGAGTTTCCCCGATCGAAAGTGCCGGGAATACATCATCTTCGATCACCTCGGAATAAATTTTCATTTCATCCAGCGTCAGATCTTCGAGTTCGACGCCTTTTTCGATCGCGGATAGAACGATCTTTCCGGCGATCTCATGAGCATTTCTGAAAGAAACTCCTTTCCGGCTGAGATAATCGGCAAGCTCGGTTGCGTTGAGATAACCGGTCGATGCCGCTTCAAGCGTCGTTTTTGTGTTTATCGTGATGTTCCTGAGGACGATCGAGGAGACCTCAAGACAGGCGTAAACCGTATCAAACGCGTCAAAAACGGCTTCTTTGTCTTCCTGCATATCCTTGTTATAAGCCATCGGCAATCCTTTGATCATCGTCAGCAAACTGATGAGATCACCAAAAACCCGCGCTGTTTTTCCGCGGACGAGTTCCATCGAATCGGGATTCTTTTTTTGCGGCATCAGACTCGATCCGGTCGCCACTTTGTCAGACAATTCAAAGAAACCGAATTCTTTTGTGCAGTATAAGATCACGTCTTCGGCGAGTCTTGAGAGATGGGTCATTATGATGGATGCGGCAAAAACAAAGTCTGCGCAGAAATCGCGATCCGCAACTGCGTCAAGACTGTTTCTTGAAACTTCGGAAAACCCGAGATCTTTCGCTATCTCGTCGCGGTCGATCGGATATGACGTGCCGGCAAGTGCAGCGGAGCCGAGCGGCATCACGTTAACCCGCGCGCGGACTTCCAAAAGCCGCTGTCCGTCGCGGCGAAACATTTCAAAATATGCAAGACACCAGTGGGCAAACAGAACCGGCTGCGCCCTTTGCAGATGGGTGTAACCGGGAATGATCGCTTCGGCGTTGCTATCTGCCAGATCGAGAAGATCTGTTTGAAACTGCCTGAGAACGGCCGAAAGTTCGTCAAGAGATTCACGCATCCAGATCCGCAGCGCAGTTGCGACCTGGTCATTGCGGCTCCGCCCGGTGTGGAGTTTTCTTCCGGCGTCGCCGATCATTTCTATCAAATTGGTTTCGATAAAAGAATGGACATCTTCGGCAGAATCGTCGCTGAAAAAATCACTTTCCGAAGCGGCTTTATCAAGAAGGCCGTTTAAACCATCGCCGATCGCCGCTGATTCTTCGGGCGTCAAAACGCCGGCGTTCTCGAGCCCGCGGCAATGACCGATACAACCCTTTATATCGGCTTCAAAAAGACGTCTGTCAAAATCAAACGAGCGGTTAAAATTATAAAATTTCTCGTCTGTTCCGCCGGTAAACCTTCCGCCCCACAAATTTTTCTTATCACTCATTTGACAATTTCCAACATTCCCTCTAATTTATGCATCTATGCACTAGTTATGCATAAACCGTGCATAACATGTATATTTGCAAATTGTCATGAAAAAATCAAAACGGCAACAAAAGATAATCGATTTGATCACGGCACAGAATATTTCTACGCAAGAAGACTTAAGCGAACTGCTTGAGAAAGACGGGATCTTTGTAAATCAGTCCAGCGTTTCGCGCGATCTCGATGAACTCGGAGTTGTGAAGATAAACGGATTTTATGCTCCACCCCAGGCAAACCACGAACCGAATGCATTCGGTCTTCTTGGAATGGATACTGCGGGAGACAACATGATCGTCGTAAAATGCGAACCCGGCGTGGCGTCGGCGATCGCGGTTTTGATCGACCGCTCAAAGATCGCGGAAATCGTCGGAACTTTGGCCGGAGATGACACGATCTTCATCGCGGTCAAAGACGTTAAGCAGCAGAAAATAGTAGTAAAGAAGGTTTGGGAAATATTTGAGAGATAGGTTTTCGGCCTTTGGTTTTTGGACTTTGTAAAGAATACCAAAGACCAAAGACCCCTTATTTTATGAACAAGAAAATCAACAAAGTAGTTTTGGCATATTCGGGCGGACTCGATACTTCGGCGATGCTTTTATGGCTGAAGGAAACTTACGGCTGCGAGGTGATCTGTTATTGCGCAGACGTCGGACAAGGCGAAGAGCTTGAGGGCCTTGAAGAAAAGGCATTAAAAACCGGAGCTTCAAAGCTCTATGTCGAAGATCTGCGGGAAGAGTTTGTCAAAGATTTTGTCTGGACGGCGGTTAAAGCAAACGCGCTTTATGAAGGTGTCTATCTGCTCGGGACTTCGCTGGCTCGTCCGGTTATCGCTAAGCGCCAGATCGAGATCGCCCAAAAAGAGGGAGCCGACGCAGTGGCTCACGGAGCTACCGGAAAAGGCAATGATCAGGTCCGTTTTGAACTGACATATTATGCGCTTCAGCCTGATATCAAGGTCGTCGCACCCTGGCGGCATTGGGAGTTCAAAGGCCGTGCCGACCTCATCGCCTATTGTGCTGAACACGGGATAAACGTGACGGCGACCGCCGAAAAACCATATTCGATGGACCGGAATCTGATGCACGTTTCATACGAGGGCGGCATTCTTGAAGACCCGTGGGCGGCACCGCCTGAAGATATTTTTCTGCTGACAAAATCTCCGGAAACAGCTTCAGAAACAGCCGAAGAGATCGTTTTATCGTTTGAAAAAGGCGAACCGACGGCGATCGACGGTGAAAAATACGGTGCCGTCGACATGCTCGCAAAGCTCAATTTTCTTGGCGGAAAGCACGGTATCGGCCGTGTGGATCTGGTCGAAAACCGTTTTGTCGGAATGAAATCCCGCGGGATCTACGAAACGCCCGGAGTGACGATTCTCCAGACGGCACATCGAGCGCTTGAATCGATCACGATGGACCGGGAGGTTATGCGGCTTCGCGATTCGCTCGGTGTGAAATTTGCCGAATCGGTTTACTACGGTTTTTGGTTCGCACCGGAATTCGAGATCCTGCGGTCGATGATCTCTCAAACTCAGGAAACGGTTTCGGGCGATGTAAGGATTAAGCTTTATAAGGGAAACGCAACGATCTGCGGAAGACGTTCGCCGAATTCGCTTTACAAGGAGCGCGTAGTAACTTTTGAAGACGACGCCGGTGCTTACGATCAGATCGACGCGGAAGGGTTTATAAAGCTTCAGGCTTTGAGATTGCGGCTTAGAAATATGGAATAGGTTTTTCACCGCAGAGACGCTGAGTCGCGGAGTTTTATGGGATCAAAAGATCAAAGAATTTTCTCCACGCGCTTTGATTCCCTGTGGTGAAAATTCTTAAGACGAAAGAACAATGCAAGTTTTACAAATAGACAAAATTGGTTCGGCGACAGCGCCCCTCAATTTAACAAAATCGGTCAACGTGGTTGACGAAAACAGCACACCCCGAAACGGCGATGTGGTTGTCGTTCGCGCGCTGAGTGAATCGGTAACATACGGAAATCTGGAACTTCCGAGCGGCCGGTTGGCGAAGATAAACCGCGGCGATATTTTGGCGGGAGTTTTGGGAAAACGGCGCGCGCTAAAGGGTTTTGTCGGAGATGTTCCGCAGTCAGTAAAGGCCGGGGACAAACTTCATCTTCTGAACATGGGCGGCGTGATCGGAGTTTGTACCGGGCACCACTCTTCACTTTCGGATGCTATCGAGGTCGAGGTTTTAGGGATATGTGTCGGCAGCCCAAGCGTGAGCGCGGGCTCGCGTGGCGGAGATCCTTTGCTCGAGAAGTTTGCGGGAGCCCTCCCTTGCGGTGAGGCTTCCGACACGAACGGTCTTCATCTGCCCATTCTCAACATTAAAGACGGGGCTCTGAGCGGATCGGATTTTCTGCGTGAATCGGCGCCGATCATCATTATCGCCGGAACCTGCATGAATTCGGGAAAAACCGTAGCTGCGACGGAACTCATCAAGCAGGCTCATCACGCAGGTCTCAAGGTTTGCGGAGCGAAATTATCCGGGATCGCTTGTTTGCGGGACACGCTGAATATGGAAGATCACGGCGCTTTTAAGACGGCGAGTTTTCTCGATTGCGGGCTTCCGTCGACGGTTGACTGCGGCGATCTTGCGCCGACCGCAAAGGCAATACTCAATCATCTCAATTCATTCGGTCCGGATCTGATCGTTGTCGAGCTCGGTGACGGGATCGTCGGCGGATATTCGGTGGATTCGGTTTTACTGGACGCGGAGATCAGATCGGCGATCTCTTCGTTTGTATTCTGTGCTTCGGATTACGTAGGGGTAGTGGGCGGAATGACGATTCTCGGGAAAATGGGGATAAACATAGACGTCATCGCCGGGTCAGTCACCGATTCTCAGATGGGCGAGGATTTTGTGCAGACGGAATACGGGATAAACGCCGGAAACGCAAAACGCGATGGTGAGCGCTTGTTTGAACTGGTAAATCTCGCGAAAAAAGAGGAACTGGTTTTTGCATAGAATCAAAATCAGTACCGCGAACGAAAGTGAGCAGCACGATATACAGGCGGGTTGAACAATTATCACGACGCTCGCTATCGGTAGCAGTACTGATCGGGAAAATCGATCGGCGTCCAAATCAGTACAGCGAACGAAAGTGAGCAGCGTAATTTACAGACAAGTTGAAAATCTATTGCGGTACTCGCTATCGCTCGCAGTACTGACAGGACAAGTAAGCGACTTCAAAATCAGTACCGCGAACGATAATGAGCAGCGTAATTTACGGACGAGTTGGACATGTATTGCATCGCTCCGCAGCAGTGACTTAGCAAATTATGGAAAATGATTCGGATAACAAAATAAAGATCGCGATATTCGGAGGCTCGGGATACGGCGGGAGCGAACTCCTGCGGATACTTCTGTTTCATCCGAATGCAGATATCGTCCTCGTAACTGCAAACGAACACGCCGGCAAGCAAGTAAGCGACGTTCATAAGAATTTGCTCGGTTTAACGGATCTTGCGTTTGAAAAAGCACCTGACGATCCGGCAACGCTTAAAGAAATCGATATCGCATTCTTCGCGCTTCCGCACGGACAGGCGCTTGGCCTGATCCCGCAGCTTCCGGAGAACGTGAAAGTGATCGATCTTTCGGGGGATTTCCGTATCGATGATAAAGACGTTTTTCAAAAATTCTACAATATCGAGCACACCGCTGATGAGTTACAGAAAAAATTTGAATACGGCCTGACCGAGACAAACCGCGAAAAGATCGCAGATGCACAATACATCGCGAATCCGGGATGTTTTGCAACAGCGACTTTGCTGGCACTAGCACCGCTCATCGCTCACGGCAGAAACGCGACCGTAAGGAAGCGTGCCGATGGTGATAAACGGTCGAGTCTTTCTCCTAAACTAAAAGGAAAGATCATCGTCGACGCAAAAACCGGTTCGAGCGGTTCGGGTGCAAAAGCCGCCGCAAATACGCATCATCCGGAACGGATGAATTCCTTTTATGCTTACAAACCGTTTACGCATCAGCATGTTCCTGAGATCGAGCAGCACCTTAGTGAGGTCGGTAAATTCAAAAGTGATCTGGTCTTTATGACCCACAGCTTGCCGGTTGCGAGAGGAATTTTTGCCTCTTGTTATATGGGAACCGAAGAAGAGATCCCGACCGCAGCGCTCAAAGAAATTTACGAGAGTTTTTACCGCGATTCTTTTTTCGTCAGAATCGTAGAAAATTCGCCTAATATCAATTGGGTAAAAAATACGAATTTTTGCGATATCGCGGTTCACGCCAACGGCCGCAATATCGCAGTATTTTCAGCGATCGACAATCTTGTCAAAGGCGCTGCCGGACAGGCCGTGCAAAATATGAATCTGATGCACGGTCTGGACGAAAAAACGGGGCTGGTCCTGACCGGAAGTAATCCGTAATGATCCGGATCGCAGGCTGCCAGCCTGCAATGAGTGCGGCAGCACGAAAGAGTTCTCTATCGATATTCGAACATTAAAGCGTCACTTCGAACGCTTTCGCGTTCGTTGCAGGCTGGCAGCCTGCGTTCCCCGAATATATGAATTTTGAAGATATAAAAGACCTTGAAGAGAAGTTTCAGGTCGCGACATACGCAAAGATGAATATCGCTGTCGAACGCGGGCTGGGTTCGTGGATATGGACAAGCGACGGGGAGAAGTATCTCGATCTTTACGGCGGCCATGCCGTTTGCGCAACCGGACATTCGCACCCGCATGTTGTCGAAGCGATAAAAACACAGGCCGAGAAGGTTTTGTTCTATTCAAATCTCGTCTATTCGGAGATCCGCGCAAAGGCTGCGGAGAAGCTCGTTGCGGTTGCGCCGGATTCGATGACCAGCGCATTTTTCTGTAATTCCGGCACCGAAGCAAACGAGAATGCGATGCGCATGGCGCGTTTGTTTACGGGACGGGAAAAGATAATCACGTTTACCGGCGGATTTCACGGCCGGACGGCGGATTCGATCTCGGCCACTTTCTTAGGTAAATACCGCGATATCGGCAAACCCAACGTTCCCGAACATTACTCGGCGGAGTTCGGAAACATCGAAAGCGTCCGCGAAATTGCCGACGATAAAACCGCGGCGATCATGCTCGAACCGATCCAGTCGATGGCCGGAATGCGCGAAGCTGCGCCGGAATTTTTCCGTGAACTCCGGAAGATCTGCGATGAATTCGGGATCGTTTTGATCTTTGATGAAGTGCAGACCGGAATCGGCCGAACGGGAAATTGGTTTTTTAGCGGTAGCGAGCATTCGGGCAATGTCGAATCGGACATCATCACGCTCGCAAAATCGCTCGGAAGCGGGATTCCCGTCGGGGCATGTCTGGTAAATAAAGAAATCGGCGGAAGTATAAAAAACGGCGATCTCGGAACGACATTCGGCGGGGGAATGATCGCGATGGCCGCCGTTGTGGCGACTCTTGAGGCGATCGAGCAAGACTCAATGATCGCAAACGCATCGGAGATTGAAAACTATTTGCGCGAGATGTTGAAGGAGATCGAAGGGGTTGTCGCAGTTCATGGGAAGGGATGTTTGCTGGGAATTGAATTTGAAAATGAATGTAAGCCGGTCCACTCAAAACTTTTGGAGAACAAGATCATTACCGGAACTTCGAGCGATAAAAATGTGCTGCGTCTGCTGATGCCGATGTGCGTAACAAAAAAAGAGATCGATATGTTTATCGAGGTGTTGGAGAAAAGTTAGCCGCAGATGAACACGGATTCACGCAGATTTTTTTCCGCGTCTGTGTTTATCCGTGTTCATCTGTGGAAAGATTCTCATTGCTTATCTGGGATATAAATATCAGTACAGCGAACGAAAGTGAGCAGCGTAATGAACATTAGACTTGAATTTTGATAGAGGCGCTAACTGCCGTTCGCAGTACTGAAAAACAAAACTTACATGACAAATTTCTTAAAAACATCTGATTTTTCCCGCGAAGAGCTTGAGGACTTTATTGCCTCCGCGCTCAAATTTAAGAGCGGACAAAATACCGAGAAGTCGCTTAGCGGAAGATCGGTCGCGCTTGTCTTTTTTAACCCGAGCTTACGAACACGGACCTCGATGCAGGTTGGAATATACGAACTCGGCGGAAACGCGGTGTTTCTCGAACCGGGCGGCACTTCGTGGACGCTTGAACATCGTGAAAATGTTGTGATGGACGAAAACAAAACGGAGCATTTGAAGGAGTTTGTTCAGGTACTCGAAAGATATGTTTCGGCGATCGGTGTTCGGACGTTCGCAAACTTGGAAGACTGGCAGCTCGAACGGACCGATCCGGTTTTGTCAGCGTTTGAAAAGTACTCTTCAAAACCGGTAATCAATCTCGAATCGGCGATGCATCATCCGTGTCAGTCAATGGCGGATATGATGACGATCCGCGAAAAATTCGGCAGCGAAAAGAAAAAAGTTTTGATGATGTGGGCCTGGCACCCGAAGCCGCTGCCGATGGCGGTTCCGAATTCCTTTGCGCTCGCCGCCGCGCAATTCGGACACGATCTGCGGATCGCGCGTCCTGAAGGTTTCGAGCTTGACGGCGAATTGATGGACGAGATCAGAAAACAGACGGCGGCAAACGGCGGAAGTCTTGAAGTAACAACCGATGTAAATGAGGCGTTTGAAGATGCGGAGGTCGTGTACGCAAAAAGCTGGGGGAGTTTTCATCATTACGGCAATGCGGAGAAAGCGATCGCGGAACGCGCGAAATATCGCGATGATTGGATCGTGGACGAAGCGAAGATGCGAAAGACGAATAACGCAGTATTTATGCACTGTCTTCCCGTGAGAAGAAACGTTGTAGTTTCAGACGCGGTGATCGATTCTAAGAATTCGATCGTTATCGACGAGGCGGAAAATCGTCTTCATATCCAGAAAGCGATCATGGCGAAGATCATTGGCTGATCGAAGAAATCAAATTATCCACAGATGAACACGGATGAACACAGATGGGGAGAAGAGTTTGGCCGCGGATTTCGCGGAAGGACGCGGATAGGAAATAAGAAAAAAGATTATAGGTAAGGCCGGTGTAATACTGTCTTTTTAACCTTTATAAGTTGATGAAAATCCATCGGTTTTCTTTTCATAAATCTGTGCTTATTCGTGTTTATCTGTGGGAAATTCTCTCATTTCCGCGTCCATCCGCGAAATCCGCGGCCAAACTCTCTTAAGGAAATAAAACTATGAGCAACAAACTCGAACTTCTGCGTGAAGCCCTGCCTTATATTCAAAAATTCAAAGGCAAAACTTTTGTCATAAAATTCTCCGGCAAGGTTACGGAAGATAAAGAAATTCTCGCGTCGCTCGTCGAAGAGATCGCGCTTCTCCATCAGGTCGGGATCAGGATCTGCGTGATCCACGGCGGCGGAAAACAGCTTTCCGAAATGGCCGAAAAACTCGGTGTCGCTCAAACGATCATCGAAGGCCGGCGTGTAACAAATGATGACACGCTCGATCTTGCAAAAATGGTTTTTGCCGGAAAGATCAATACCGAAGTGCTCGCTGCTTTCCGGCGGCGCGGGATCGAATCCGTCGGACTTTCCGGCATCGACGGAAATATCGTAAATGCACAGAAACGTCCGCCGAAGGAAATACTCGACCGCGAAACCGGAAACCGCCAGATGATCGATTTCGGAAATGTCGGCGATATACTCGAGATCAATACAAAACTGCTCAGTTTGCTGCTCAGCGATCATTATCTGCCGATCATCTCCTCGCTCGGTGCGGATTCTGAAGGCGCCATTTTTAATATCAATGCGGATACTATCGCCGCCGAGATCGCCGTAAGACTGGGTGCGGAAAAACTGATCCTTTTATCGGATATCAACGGGATCTATCTCGATCCGAATGATGAATCGACAAAGCTTTCGCAGATCACCGCCGATGAAGCGGAAGAGCTGATCTCCAGCGGGCGGGCGACCGGCGGGATGATCCCGAAACTCCAAAGCCTGACAAAGATCCTCGAACTGGGCGTAAAAGCGGTCCATATCATCAACGGCAACCGGCGAAATGCGCTGCTTTCTGAAGTTTTTACCGACGAAGGAACCGGGACGATGCTGGTTGGCTGAGGTTTTGCGCAAAGAGAAAAGGGAAAAAAGGTGAAAAGGTGAAAAGGTGAAAGACTGCGCGGTTTTACAAATTGGATTATAGTAGAAAGCCACCGTTTATGAATGTATTTGAATTGACAAAGAAATTGATGAAGATCCCTTCCGTTTCCGGTGAGGAACAGGAGATCGGAAACTTTCTGGGCGAATATCTGAGCTCGCTTGGCTACGAAGTTGAACTTCAGGAAGTCTCAGACGGGAGGAAAAATGTCATCGCCCGGGCTTCGGATTCGGCCGAAGTTTTTCTTTCGACCCACATGGATACGGTTCCGCCGTTTATCCCGCCTGCGGAAGACGACGAAAAGATATACGGCCGCGGCTCGTGCGACGCAAAGGGGATAATCGCTTCGCAAATAATCGCCGCGGAAAATCTTCGCGCGCAGGGAATCAATAATATCGGTTTGCTCTACACGATCGACGAAGAAGAATCGGGCGCCGGCGCGAGGGCGGCAAATGATCATCCGGCAGCCGGGAACTGCAAGTACCTGATAAACGGCGAACCGACCGATCTCGATCTGGCGATCGGTTCGAAAGGTTCGCTGCGGATGAAGCTTGAAACAAAGGGAAAAGCGGCGCATTCGGCCTATCCCGAAACGGGCGAATCGGCGATCGAAAAGATCCTCGATGTACTTCATGATATTTTGAAAGCGGATCTTCCGAAAGATGAGTTTTTTGGCGAGACAACGCTGAATATCGGTACGATAAAAGGTGGTTTGAAAACAAATGTCGTCCCTCCTTCTGCCGAGGCGGGTCTGCATATCCGCATGGTTTCGCAGCTTGAGCCCGTGGTCGCAGCATTAGAAAAAGCGATCGCCGGACGTGCGAGTTTGGAAACGATGTCGTGCAGTCTGCCGGTAAAAATGCTGGAGGTCGAGGGATTTAAACAAAAGGTCGTGCGTTTTACGACGGACATCCCTTATTTGACAAACTGGGGCGCGCCGCTTCTACTGGGACCGGGGTCGATCCTCGACGCACACACCTCGCATGAATTTGTATTGAAAGAAGATCTTGAAAAAGCTGTTGTGCTTTATGAGAATCTGGTGAGGCATTTATTGGGAAGAAAAGAGGGTTAACCGCAAAGGACGCGAAGGACGCAAAGTAAAACCTAAAGAGTTCAAAAGAACAAATTTCTTCTACCGAAAAAACCTTTGCGTCCTTCGCGTCCTTTGCGGTTAAAACAATTCCTAAAAATCTTTGCCTCTTTTGCGGTAAAAAATATTCTTATGAAAATAGCACTTATCGGATACGGAGCGATGGGGAAACTCATTGAATCACTTGCAAAAAATAAGGGGCATGAAATCGTCGCGGTAATTGACGAGGCGGATTCGGATCTGTCTGCCGGCGAACTGGCCGAAAGGTTAAAAGACTCAGACGCAGTGATCGATTTTTCGCTGGCCGGTGCGGTAAAGAAGAATCTCGAAGCTTGCTGTCTGGCGGGTGTTCCGTTAGTTGAAGGAACCACGGGATGGAATGATGATCTTGAATTTGTAAAGCGGTTTGTCGATGAGAATGACGGTTCTTTTGTTTACGGCGCGAATTTTTCTGTCGGCGTAAATTTATTCTACCGCGTTGTTGATCATGCGGCCGAGCTGTTTTCAAAATTTGAAGATTACGAAGTTTTTCTTGAAGAACAGCATCATTCGCGAAAAATCGATGCACCTTCGGGGACGGCTTTGAAACTCAAAGATATTGTCAGCGAACATATCGAGGAAGACTTCAGTGTTTCTGCAACAAGAGCGGGAAATATACCGGGAACGCATCGTGTCGGGTTTGACGGAAGTGCCGATCAGATCCTTTTGCAACACATTGCCCGATCGCGCGAAGGTTTTGCGTCGGGTGCGATAGTAGCGGCGGAATGGATCGTCGGGAAAAAAGGGCTTTGGGAGTTTACTGATGTGATGGATGAGATCGTGGGAAAGTGAAAAAGTGAAAGGGTGATAAAGTGGAAAAGTGAAAAAGTTTAAAGGTACAAAGGTGAGATGGAAGAAGATCGACCAAAGGCTACAAAAGATTCCTGGAGTAATTTATATCCCTTTCCCGACACAAGCACTCGAATCAGGTTAAATTACAGTTTTACGGAAGAAGAATTTGAAAAAATTTCGTATGGACTTGTTCCGAAATGTATGGATGACCATTGGTTTGCTTTTCTGGATGATGACACTCTTTATCTTCATCGAAGTTGGACAGGACATGCTATTTATAAAGCAAGATTCGTTAAAGTAGGAAACTTACATATTCTTAGAGATGTTTGTATTAATAAGAGCGGATTGCGACCAATATATAGATTTTTTCCAAAATGGATGTACGCAAGGTTGCTTTTATTTTTAATTCTGGACAGCATTTTGGAACAAGATAATCCGCTTTCCTCTCTCACATTCTTTAATAATAGCTATAGGGCGTTATTTGTCAGAAAGAATAGATAATGAGACCTCGTGTTAAAATCTGCTGTATCTCAAACAAGCAGGAAGCGTTTAAAGCAATAAATTTTGGCGCTTCGGCACTCGGGCTCGTCGGTGCGATGCCTTCGGGACCGGGAGTGATCTCAGATGAGGAAATATTTGAGATCGCGTCTCAGGTTCCGCCGCCGATCGGTACATTTTTGCTGACAAGTGAGACGGATTCGCAGTCGATCATAAACCACCACCGCGGTGTTCATACAAACACGATACAGATCGTAGATGAATTAAAGGAACGGGACTATCGGGTGATCCGTGATGCTTTGCCGGGGATAAAACTCGTCCAGGTTATTCATGTCCTCGACGAAAGCTCCGTCGATGAAGCGCTGGAACTCGCGGATCATGTGGACGCGCTGCTGCTGGATTCCGGAAATCCTAATCTGGACGTAAAAGAACTCGGCGGAACGGGAAGAATTCACGACTGGACTCTAAGCCGTAAGATCGTCAGTCAATGCGGAAAGCCGGTTTTTCTGGCCGGCGGACTCAACGCTGAAAACGTGTCTGAGGCGATCGAAACCGTTCAGCCGTTCGGTCTCGACATCTGCTCCGGCGTCAGAACAGACGGGGATCTGGATCCGCAAAAGCTTGAAAAGTTTTTCCGGGCAATCGAAGGGGCCTGATCAAAAATTTGCCAAAATCCGAAAATAGCAATATCTTACTAAGAAAAATTCCCCAAAATTAGAATGCTATGAAAGACTTTGCAGTCCTTCTCCCGGCGCTCGGGATCATACTTGCTTTTGTATTGTCAGCAGCTGCGGAGATTCTCGTCCTGAAATTATCAAAGAAGGTGGACGCGCCGAAATACATTTGGTTTCCGCTGGCTGCCAACACTGCGGGAGCTGTGATCGTATTTGTTATCGGTTTGCTCGCGGTCGCGCTGTTTGCCGTCGGGTTTATCGTTGCATTCGGCGAGGGATACAATGAAGGCGAAAAGTATTTTTATCTGATGATACTCGCCCTGATACTGATACCGCTTGCGATCTTTACTTCCAGAACGATCTTGTTTCTGCTCTTTAAACTCGGAAAGCTGCCTTATGCTCTTCTTTATTCTTTTGTTTCGACGCTGATCAACTCGATCGTAGTGATCGTTTTTGCGCTGACCCTTCTGGGGATCTACGAAAAATTTTTAAGGTAGCGGCCGGTGCTTATCAATAAATTCCGATGGATCAAGCCAGCCTTTCCGATC
Organism: Pyrinomonadaceae bacterium; assembly: GCA_041394785.1. Lineage (GTDB taxonomy): Bacteria > Acidobacteriota > Blastocatellia > Pyrinomonadales > Pyrinomonadaceae > Aridibacter. Next base: position 116,231 of record JAWKHO010000012.1, read on the forward strand.
CCGGCTGTAGCCGTTGAAAACTTTGTCCCAGAAAAAACAGGTTTCTTCGCGTACTTCAAAATGAAGATGACAGAGATACTTACCGTTTGCGTTTCCGATCGTGCCGATCTTTTGCCGTTTTGATACTTTCCCCGAGGACCGCAGGATCGTTTCCAGATGGCCGTATAATGTCTGGACCTTTTTACCGTTCGGCAGCCGGTGGGTAATTATTATGACATTTCCCCAACCCGCTCCGGCATCTCCAGCATAAGTTATCGATCCGTCAGCCGCAGCAAAAACATTCATGCCGCAATCGGAATCTCCTCCCGAATTCGCATTCCAGTCTTCTCCGAGATGATCATTTTCTTCGAAGTCCTGCGCATTAAACCAGTTATCCTTTGAGTCTTTTGCTTCGGTGAGAAATTCCTTTTCCCCGACCGGGTAAGCAAAACCGTTTGCCGTCGGGAGTTCAGGCGTATCCACGCGGCGTGTTTCTGCCGGACGTTTCCCGCAAGAGGTGATTGTCAGGAAGGCGAATGCCGTAAAAATAAAAACGACCCGTAATGTTTGTAACGGATCGTTTCTATTCGCTGTATTCACTCTGTATCTTCTTCCGCTAAAAAAAACGGATGAATTTAGTTCGCTGCCGCTTCGGCCGTTTCTTCAAGATCTTCGGCGTCATCCGCATCGTCAACAGCCGCGTCAAAATCATTTACCGAAACCGATTCATCTTCATCGGCGAGTTCGATACTCGTGAGTTCACCGGTCGAATATTGTTTCTGACTTTCAGCGATTCGCGCTTCGAGATCCTGCTGCGGTTTGAGCATACTGCAGTTTCCTTCAAGTACCGCGCCGTCTTCCATGACAAGTCTTGCTGCCTGAATATTTCCGACCACGCGGGCGCTTCTTCCAAGTGTTAGCTTTTCGGAAGTAAAAATATCGCCGTTTACAGCACCGTTTATCACGGCAGTTCCAACAATAATATCCGCGTCAACCTGGCCGGTCGCACCAATGATCAAAGTGCCGTCTTTTGATGAAACCTGTCCTTTTACATGACCGTCGATCCGAAGCATCGACTCAAAGACGGTTTCACCCGTGAGAACGGTTCCGCTTCCGACAAATCCGCTCAATCTTCCTTCTTTTATATCGCGGGCCATAAGTTCACTCTCCGAGAACGCATTCGGCGACTGCGAATCGCTGCTGAAAGATACCGCCGGGGTATGAGCCGGCTCATTTTGTTCATTAACTTCCGGTTCACTTAATTTCGAACTTTTTCCCATTCTGATCATAGATATTCCTCCGTATAAAACAACCGGGCTTTTAAATCTAAAAAGGCGGCTTAAATTGTATGAATTTTGTGGTTGTTAAATTCTACAACATAAGCCGCACATGAGACTAGGTTTTAATTTGATTTTTTATTTTTTACACTCGTCGCAAGCACGTCATTTAGAGCCAGGATCGCGACTTTCTTCGGTTTGACGGGAAGAGCGATATTGTTGAGTTCGTATGTTTTATTTCCGACGATCGTCGCTTTTCCGAGTTCAACCCAGCCTTTTCCGTAATCGACGTAGATCGGAACGGGCATCACAAAACGATCCGAAACGTCTGATTGCGTGATTTTTGCATTGAGGATCGTCTGACCGCCCGAACTTCCGAGATCGTACTCAAATTCATAACTCGGAACCTCAGTGCCGTAAACCCACTCGTCAAAAAACCAGTCCATGCTGCCGTTTTGATAAAGATCCATTTGCGGGGTTATATGCTTTTCAACCATGCGTTTGAAGTCTTCGGTCGAAACATCCTGATTGTAATGCGTTTTTGTAAAGTCCTTCATCATCTCGATGAATTTCTTGTCTTTATCCATACCCTGAGCCTTCGGATCGATCATCAGCATCCGGAGCATGTGCAGGATATATGCACCCTTGGGATAAACAAGCCTTCGGTATGTTCCCGGAGCTTTTGAATTGAACAGTCGCACGCCCTGCGTTACCGGGCCGACGGTATAAGGCTTGATGCCTTTTGTGCTCGCGTCTCCGTTTACGATCAGATCACGCTGGTCGTCCCAGTATTTGATAAAACGATCTGTATCGTTATAGACAAACTGAACGTAGAGCGATGATGAGAGCTCGGCAAATCCTTCGCTCATCCATTGGTCGCGGTAGCTCGTCCAGCCGACCGTGTGTCCCCACCATTGATGGGCAACTTCGTGCGGCCCAACTTCTCTCCAGAATTCATTGTTCGCGGTCCGGATCCCGAATAATTCCTTCCGGTGGGTATTACTGACAAAAGCGATATAGGGCATAAATACGAGTGTTGCCCATGCCTGACCCTGACCGATCCTCGGCTGCTGCGTCATCGCGATCCGTTTGTGCGGAAGTTTGCCGAAGTAGTGATCGTAAAGCCTTACCGAATTGAGTGCTTCATCAAGAACGGTTTTTGCCATCGAAGAGGTGTTGATCGCGCCGATATTGATCGCGAGACTGTCCATTCCGTATCTGCACGCTGCGCTTCTCGATCATTCCTATCTGATTCAGCAGACTTTTGAGCGGAGCCGGAACCTCGGTATTGTTGTAAACCGAAAGTTCATAACCCGTATTCGGATCGTTTAACTCATGCTTCTTAAAGTCACCATAGTTAAAACCGGCCGTCGCCATTTCAACGCCTTTTGTTGACCAGTGTGCAAATTTGAGATCACCTTCGTCATCCGCCGAATCGATCAATTCACCGACGCCGACCAGGATATATTGTTTCGGATATCTGAATCTCAGATCAAAACTCGCGCGATCCAGAAAACGCGAACCGACATTGTTCGGATACCAGTTTGTCCTCGATCTTAAAATAAAGTTCCCCGTACCTTCATTTGTCAGTGATTCGACACCGTCGTATTCAAAAATAAGCTTGAACGGCTCGCCGACCGGACGCGTCTCCGGAAGGATCACGGCAAGATCGCCGTCCTTATCCTTGTCTTCCTGGATAAACGCAACGTCCTGACCTTTTTCATCCAGGATTCTCTTTACCCTCATAAAGCGGAACAGGTTAAACGGCAAAACCCGCTGACCTTCCGCGCGGATCTTGAGTGTCATTTCATCTGTCGCGATCATTCTCAAACCGCGCAGCGTGACGTCTATATTGTGGTGTGTAATATCGTAAACGGTACGGTCCTGATTGCTGTTTCCCGTCCCCTTTTCGTATTCGCTTTCCAGATGGAAACCGAGCCAGATTCCGTAGTGGTCCGAATCGTAGTTTGTCAGCGAAACCTGCTCAGGCGAAACTTCTTCAACACCCAGCGGATCCAGTTTAAAGACCAGGCTGCTGTATTTTTTCCCGTCAATAAAACTCCAGAAAAATCCGCGGCGTGCCGGCGCATACTGATCCATCAGGATCCGTGTCGACATGTTGTAATTGAAACGGCTGGTTTTCAGCAGCGATTCCTTTCCGCGATAGGCGTCGCGCGCTTTGCCGGCCTGCGGACCATTTGTCGACATCTTCGCACTCGTCGAATTCTTTATCGCCTCAAACGTCTTGTCCGAGAAGAACATAACGAGCTGGCTAAACTCTTCTTTTAACTCAGTTTTATCCGTGAAGAATTTGAGCATTCTCCTTTCGGATTCAACCGGCGGGTCAAGCGTAATTTCCCCGTCACCGATAAATACCGCGCCGTTTCTGCGCCCGTTTGCTTCTTTCAGAAAATAGATCTCGCCGCTGCGGAGCATAAAATTTGCAACATCTTTTTTTAACAAAAGATTGTTGACGGTTGCATATTCGCCGCTGAAAGCATTCGAATCATCAGAAAGTCCCCTGATCTCGAGATATCCCGGGTCGGCATTTGCCATTTTTGACGTTACGGTAACTTCGCCCAGAACGCGTTCTTCGGGTTTTTCCGGTTCATCCTGAGCCGGCACAAATGAGGCAAAAACTGGAATGATCAGAAGGCCGATCAACAATTGTCTAAAAGCAAAATTTATTCTCTTCATAGGTTTACTGGTATTCGGTATTTCCAAAACGGGAAAATGGGGGATATACGAAATTTCGGATAAGCTAAATTATTTTAGTTAAACCTCGAAATGTCAAGGTAATCTCAGATGAGAGGCTTGCAAAATAAGGGGTTTATGTGAGATGTTAGGCGCTTGGTTAAATTCAGAGAGGAAGTATCAAGAGGTGTTTGTAGAAAGTAAAACAAAAACGAAGCTGCTCAAGAAGATGGGAAAAGCGATCAGCGATTTCTCGATGATCGAAGAAGGCGACAAGGTGATGGTATGTCTTTCCGGCGGGAAAGACAGCTATACGATGCTCGATCTCCTTCTCGATGTACAAAAGCGCTCCCCGGTTTCGTTTGAGCTGCTGGCAGTAAATCTCGATCAAAAGCAGCCCGGTTTTCCTGAAGAGGTTTTGCCGAACTATCTTGAAAGCATCGGCGTTGATTACCGCATTGTTGAAGAAGACACCTTTTCTGTTGTTAAAGAAAAAGTGCCGGAAGGGAAAACATTTTGCTCACTTTGTTCGCGTTTAAGACGCGGAATTCTCTATTCGACGGCGATCGAAGAAAACTGCACAAAAATCGCGCTCGGGCATCATGCAGACGATATTATCAATACGTTTCTCCTGAATATGTTTTACGTCGGCCAGCTCAAGGCGATGCCGCCGATCCTCCGTTCGGACGCCGGAACAAATACCGTAATTCGTCCGCTATCTTACTGTCAGGAAAACGAGATCGAGGCGTATGCCGCAGAAAGAAAGTTTCCGATCATCCCGTGCAATCTTTGCGGCACCCAGCCGAATCTGAAACGCGCCCGGATGAAAAAACTGATCACGGAACTTTCCGCTGAGATCCCGCATATCCGCAGTTCGGTGATCACCGCACTTTCAAATGTAACGGGTTCGCATCTACTGGATACCGACCTTTACGATTTCGAAAATTTCGCTCCGCTTATAAAACGGATCCCTACCGGACACGGCAGCGTTGAAAAAGAACTCGACGCCGTTTTTGATCATTCCGAAGGAAATCTTGATCAGCAGAATCTGGTTACCATCGCATAGGTTGCGTCGCTAAAGAACTAGCGGAGTTTTGTTCAGCAACACAAGCGCCGATACCTCTCACGGAACGATCCATGAATTTCCGGATATCTCATACAGTTATATGACGACGGGAGATTTGGAATGAATTTTCTTCGCAGCCCCGTCGGGCGTTTCGACAAAAACTAACTCTAATGATCTTACCCTTAAGCCGCCGATTCGATGCGGCTAATACTCGTACGATTCCCGGTAGGCATTCTGTCAGTAGCCCGCCTGTTCAGTAGCCCGACTGTAAAGAAGGGCCTTCGTGGTCATCTGTAACGGTTATCGACAACTGCAGACAGCAATCTTGTGCGGAAATACCTAAAGAACAATGAACTTTACCGATCCCGGAAGCCCTTGCTCACGCGCGGGCTACTGACACGCACCCCTACAGACACGCGCCTCTACAGACATGCTCCTCTGTAGTTGCCCGGGAAGTACGACAAGAGGAGCGGCGTCTGACGGAACGCTTCAGAGATTCTAGTATGACTAAGCGGGAAGGCTGATCAAGATCAAGGCCGATGCCGGAGCGGATATCGAGACCAACACATACGGAACATCAAGAGAACGACTGCTTACTGATAACGGCTCACTGCGAACTTATTATGCCTGGGGCGGGAGCTCTGTGATCGACGAATACACCGAAACGTCGACAACACCTGATTGGTCGAAGAGCTACGTCTATGCAGGATCGAGACTTCTTTCAACGATCACAAAGAACGGAGGAAGCGAGCTGACGGAATATCATCACCCTGACAGACTGGGAACAAAAGCAGTCAGCGACACGAATCTCAACACC